>NZ_JAKGBI010000046.1 GCF_021530565.1 Pseudoalteromonas sp. SMS1 | reverse complement strand
GGTATAGGACTTTAAGCGTAAGCCGGTTGACGCATCGGCCAGCTGCTCACTCAGCACCACCTCACCAAAGCTGTTATAAGTAAATGTGGTCTTTTGAGCACCTTGAGACACCGTCTGTTTGCGCCCAGCAGCATCATACGTCGTGTCAATTTGTCTGTTATTTGCATTTCCCTTTAACGCATCAATATTTACTTTTTTGGTCACGCTAGAGTATGAACCTTGTCCTGCGTAACGGATCACCGACGTTGCCTGACCTAATGCATCATACTGATACTCAGTTACATAGCCTTGGTATTCACTTGCAATAACGGCATGTGACGAACTCGCAACCGATTGAACATCCATTTCATATACTAAGTTACCCGCAGCGTCATACGCTTTGACCGTTTTAGGTGTGCCATTTATTGCATTGGCAATTGCACGACCTAAGGCATCATAGGTGGTTGAAGACACCACCTGTTGAGCGTTGGTCGTAGCCGCTTGGGTCACTTGTGTTTGGTTACCCGCTAAGTCATAGGCAAAACGTGAAACCGCTTTTTCGGCGTTGGCAACCCAACCGTTGTCTTTCCAAATGCCTTCTGTGATTTTGATAACATTGCCCGCACCATCATAGTCAAAAGACTTAGTTAAACTCGCCTGATTAACCTGAATAAGTGCGCCATTGTGCCAGTAATGATGTGTCGTTGAAGGACCGTGCTCATGTTCCAATCGGCCACTGTTATCATAGACATAGGACCATGTAGCGCCTTTCTGATTGGTGTAGCTTTTCTTGAGACCATTGTCATAGTAATCATAGTGCTCCGTAGTACCATCGGCATGGGTCAAGGTCAGTAGTTTACCCTGTGCATTAAACTGGGATGTCGTCACACGCGCGTCTGTTAACAATGTGCCGTTTAACTCATTCAATAGCACATCATAACTTAATGTATTTTGCTGACTGCGGGTAGCAAGCGCAGATATCTCTGAGACTGATTTTGCATAGGCAATGGTATGCGTGACATCATTCACGGCGTTATATCGCTGTTCACTGATATAACCATTACTGTCAATGGTGAATCTCAATCTGCCAGCTGTATCGTAATACAATTGAGTACGACGTTCCCCGTCGCTTACTGTGCTTGGGAAGCTGTTGCTGTCATACGCAACGAGTGTCTTATAAGCAATCGTTTCAACTATATTACCCGCCGCGTCATAGCGGCTCTCTTTAAGTGAGGCTTGGGTGCCATCGGTCAGAGTTAACGTGTACCTTGCTTGCCCTAAATCGTTATATATCGTACGAATTTTACTGTCTGCGGTAACGTCGCCCACTTTAGTCAGTGATGACATATTAACAGAGCCGTCTTTCACAGAGTTTAACAGCTGCGCGTTAACCTCAACTCTTTGTCCCCACTTAACCACTTCGATGACTTGCCCTCGACTGTCATACTTACGCTCTGTCACCGCACCATTTGCAGCAATGTCAAACGCAGGTCTGCCCACATCATCAAAAACGGTATAGCTAGACAGTGGCGTTTTGTCTTTTTTAAACTCGGTGAGCTTATCTGCAAGTTCATGTTGCCAAAGCACCGTACCAATCGGGCTGCCTTCAATATAATGAGAACGACTCTTACCAACACTCAACAAAAATTCAACAGGTTGCGATATGTCTATTTGTGGTCCAACTCGTGTTTCCACTATTGACTTAACAACTAATTTGACACGATGCTCACCTGCCTCATACGCCCTACCAGTGAGTTGTCCGCCAGTGGATAAACTGATCCCATTGGGCAGCGCGCCCGAGGCACTGATAACGATGTTATTCCCCAGTGGTTCTGCACCGATAAAGTCGCCTTTATTTGTTGACGGTGTTACCGCAGCTGTTTGAGCTTGCGATGGCCCTTGGGTTGACATAATCTCAAGCCCGCCACCACTTCCTTGACCACCAAAGTGTTTGTATAAATCTAAATTGAGGGTACTTCCTGTTTGGATATATTGTGTGTCTACAGGCTTACCAATGAGATACTGCGACTCGGCATATCGCGCAGCAATGACAATCGGAGCTTCGTAGCGGTGGGTTCCAATTTTTTGACCGTCTTTGTTGTAAAGATGCTCAATAACAGAATACTTATCGCCGCTACTGCCAAAGGATTTGAGCGTAAACGTTAGCTCGTTGGCTTCGTTATATGTAAATAGCGTTACCTGCTTTTCGCTGTTTGAAGCATGCGTCACTTTTTCGGTTAGGTTATTATTGTTGTCATACCTAAACTCTGTGACCTCATCTCCTTTTTGGGTCCTAATGAGTCGACCAAACGTATCATATTCATAGTCAGTTTGAATAACATTCGCACCGCTGCCAGACTCAACTCGTAATTTGTTGCCATCAGCGTCATAGCTATACTGTGTTTGGCTTTGTACTACTCCACCTTGCTGGGTGTTAACTGAACGCGCATTACCAGCACCATCAAACACCGTAGTAGTCTGGTGTGCAACTTGAGCACCACCCAAAGTCTCAACCTGAGAAGTTTTTATCACCTCTTTGCCATGCTGGGTATAGTCAAATGACGTGGTGAGCTTCAATCCATTCGGGTCGACGATTTCAGCACTAATACGGCCCACTTTGTCATACTGCGTTTCAACTTGGCGCCCCTCTGCATCTGTTGTGCGATGCACTCGGTTATTTTTGTCGTACTCTATCGCAGATTGGCGTACGCCATTGAGGTGCGTTTCATTCAGATTACCATTGTTGTCATAGACATATTCGCTAACACTGACTTGTTTGCCATCTGCGTCGTACTGTGTGACAGAGGCCACTTTACCGTGCCCATTACGTATGGTTTTAACTGAGGAGCCATCCGCCTGTGTGACCGTGACACTGTTTTTGGCATCGTCATACACATAGCTGGTTACCTTGCCAGAAGCCTGCTTAACTGAAAGCTTTCTACCCAGCGTATCGTAACGTGTTTCGATTTCGCGCGTAACACCGTCCACATTTTGCGATGTTACGACCACTTGGCCTACTTTGTCTGAAGTAATATCTATCGAGTGCGCGTAATTAATTGTATTGTCGTTTGCGTCGGTTTGAGTTACTACACGGCCAAACGCATCATAAGTTTGACTGGTTTGTAAAGACGTGCCACCTTGTGTTTTCTTTGTCGACAGTAACTCCCCACGCGCATTATATTCAAAAGTTGATGTCAGTGAAGACAAGCCACTTTGCCCAGATAACTTATCGCCAATACTTGTATGTGTTTGTTGGCGTTGTTTTAGTAATTGCGTAAATGCATTGTACTCAAAGGTGGTTTCATAGCCTTCGCTGTCCACTTTTGAGGTCAATAAACCACGAGTATCATAACTAAGCTGTTCATGGAATGCTCCTCCAGATGCCACTAACTCGGCAATGAAGGTTTCAGCCGTTTTGCCATTGATCACCTTATTAGTTACCAAGCCACCTTCCAATTTGGCAGATTGCATTTGCGACTCAGTTAATACAGTGTGATGTCTCAGAATATCAGTACGTTGAGTACATCATAGTTAGCTCTGTCCCCTTGCAGTGCAAAAGCAGCTGACAACTTATCTACGTTATGAAGATAAGCGCCAACAGGGATACCCTGCTCTGCTAGTTCCGCTTTCGTTGTGTCAATCACCGCCACTTTACCAATTTTCCCAGAGCCACGTATCAATAGGGCATTGACATTCAGCACTGAGTTATCCGGTTCCACGGCTTTTAAATCTGCCTCTACATCACGGATCACGGTATGCCATTGGCCATTGGTCACTGAAGACGGCAAAACAGCATAGGCATAGTCCCCTGAAATATATGGGTCTTTAACGCCGGGATGATAGGTAATATAGCGGTGCCCTTTTGGGGTATTCACACTGATATAAACTGTATAGGCTTCGGCGTACTTCATGTCCCAAGTAATGGTTTTGCCTGCTGAATCCCAGTTTTCTCCTCCTGGTTTTCTCAGGCGATACCCGTTATGAAAGGCGTTGCCTGTTAACGTCATGACCTCGCTGCCGTAGTCCTCATCATACTCAGCCTGCATTACGGCCCCAGCGGGAGTTGAGTCGTATACGTCCCAGCTTGCCTGCGCTACCGGAGAGTTTAAATTTGCTCCAGATAATGTAGACACTTTTCTAACCAACGCATTGTCCCGCTGGGTTGCAAAAGAGGCTGACAACTTCGGATCTTTATGAAGATAAGCGCCAACAGGGATGCCTTGCTCAGCTAATTCCGCTTGCGTCGTGTTACTCACCACCACTTTACCAATTTTCCCAGAGCCACGTATCAATAGGGCATTGACATTCAACACTGAGTTATCTGGCTCTACGGCTTTTAAGTCTGCCTCTAAATCACGTATTACGGTATGCCATTGACCATTGGTCACTGAAGATGGCAAGACAGCATACGCATAGTCCCCTGAAATATGGGGGGTTTTAACGTTGGACTGATAGGTAATATAACGGTGCCCTTTTGGGGTATTGACACTGATATAAACTGTATAGGCTTCAGCATACTTCATGTCCCAAGCAATGGTTTTGCCTGTTGAATCCCAGTTTTCCCCTGCAGGTTTTCTCAAGCGATA
>NZ_JAKGBI010000045.1 GCF_021530565.1 Pseudoalteromonas sp. SMS1 | reverse complement strand
GAAAGTGAATAGTTTCACTTTCTACCGACTGAACGCGAGGCCTCTGGCCGTCGGCCGGACCATCGCCAGGGCCCAATAAAAGAAACCCGTTGCAGCAATACGACGGGTTTTTTGCGTTTAAGATGCTAACACGAGATTTAGGGGGAGGGCAGTGGATCGCATTCACGGTTGTGATTCTTTATGCCTTTTAAATACACTCTCTTAGCTGCGGTTAAACCAGCGCATTTCACCTTGCGCGAAAAGAGCGTGTTCGCTGTCGCTAACCTTTAAGATGGTTGAAGAAGACAAATTTCGCCGCTGACGAGATAGGTTCGTTCAGGTGAGGTAATGCGGTTAAAATGGGATTTTATCGGTTCGAAGGTGAATCTTTAGATTTCGGCTGACACATTGTTTGATATTCGCAATGTGTTCGTTGAGTGTTGGGGTGAATAAAAAAGAACTATAAAAAGAGAGGCATAAGCTCTATATATTAAACCATTCAAAAAACAGAAACGCGAGTAAAACAGGGCGCTGTTGAGGACGCTTAGAAATCCCCCTTTTTGTTGGTAAAAGGTAATACAGTTTAAGGAATTGCTCGGTTAATCACTCCCCCTGTCTAGCCTTGAAATCAAGTGGCTCGTGTTACATTGCTCTTCGAAAGAACATTTATATTTGGGTCAGAACGATTACTTTTGACAAGCTAAAATTAGTGCCATTTAGCGCGTTATAATAGTTTTATCGTCTCTGCCCCATATCCGCATAGTCTGTTTTGTAAATATGCTCTGAACGTTTGCCTCAGAATTTATGAACTCGGCAAGTTAGATCTGTAAAGCGATGCAAAAATCAGTATCTGGGGGCATCATATCCAAGCTGATGTTAAACTTTTTCCTTTAAATTATAACCCGAGCATTCAGTTTTGCAGACTCCAACAATCAGTTATCGATGATGCTGGATTTTTCTAAACAATAAAAGTCTATGAAAAATACAATCAAGTTTGTGCCATCGACTTCATCGGTTTTATTGTTAGAAAGCCTACATTTTGAAACTCTCACAAGTGCCAGTCGAATTTTACAGATACTGTGAAGGCCTTTGTTTGCGGCACGTTTATATCAGATTGGGAGTCCAACTCTAAATGATAAGGCGGCACATTCTTACCTGACTGATTAAAGGTGAATCCTATCTGTTTTTAAACTACAAGAGAGGTAGCTATATAGAAACCAAGTTTCCCGAGTGTAAAGCGCAATATAACCACCTCAATATGGCTTAAAAGAAAAGTACAATACGAAAATGGACCTTAATTCAGACCTGTAAGCCGGCGGGAACCACTGTCAAATTGCAGCTTCTTACTCATCGAAAGCAACGCTCAACGTGTCTGCTTTTCCATCGCTAATAGCATCTTCTTTCGTGCCAGCCCCCATCGATAACCGCCTAATGTACCATCACTGCGCAATACTCGATGGCATGGAATAAGCACCCCTATACGGTTTTTGCCGCAAGCAGTTCCAACTGCTCGCACTGCATTTTCGTTTCCAATATGCTGTGCGACTTCACCATAGCTGATTACCTCGCCCTCTTTTATGTTAAGCAAAAATCTCCATACTTTAATTTGAAACGCTGTACCCTTTAAGTCTAATGGAAGCTCAGGCTTAGGCGCGCCATGGGATAAATGGTTATCGAGTGCGGCTATCCAGACATCGAGTTCAGGTGCATCTTGAGCTTTGGAATGCACCAGTGTCGCTTTTGGAAATTCTGCTGTTAGTAAGGAAACTAAGGTTGCTTGATTGTCTCCAAACTGCACTGAGCAAACACCTTTCTCAGTTGCTGCCATGATCATCTGGCCAAGTTTCGTTTCTCTGCACGCATAATGAATGATTTCACCTTGAGCACCAGCACGGTAAGTTTTTGGGGACATTCCAATGTTACGTGTTGCTTCACCATACACTCTGCTTATCGAGCCAAAACCGGATGAGAAGATGGCGTCCGTTACACTTTCACCATTTTTTAAGCTCCGTTTGAACTTTCGCATCCGCACTTCATCTTGAAAATGTTTTGGTGATATGCCAAATAGTGCTTTAAATGAGCGCTGTAATCGGGAAGGTGAATAACCAGCAATAACACTCAGTTGGGCTAGCGTCAGTTTTTCATCAGCATGCGCTTCAATATAGCGAGCGACCTCAATCAATTTGTCCGATTTATCGCTTTTTGTAGATTTAAATTGTCTGGGCATAGTGAGACTCTAGAATTGGTCGATATCACTGTAACTTGATCACAATAGTGTTCTTAATAACATCCGATTCTTGCCTAATAATCGAGAACAAACCAATATTCCAGATTATGTAAATAAAGACAAGAATCGGATGTTATTTAAAATCTACCTTAGATAGCATTGCTGTATCTAACTCATTGATGGAATAGCAATCATGAAAACCGCTATCAATCATACGATGACCGCAAAGCTTTGGACAATGCTAATTCTGCTCTCAATATTATGGGGGGGATCCTTCTTTTTTGTTGGGGTTGTTATTGACTCTCTCCCTCCACTCACCATAGTGACATTACGAGTTGGCATAGCTGCGATCGTAGTATGGGCAGTTGTTGCGGTATTTGGCCTAGGCCCCCCAAAGGACTTCAAAGTTTGGAGCACATTTTTAAAAATGGGCTTGCTTAATAATGTTATTCCGTTTGTGATGATTGCTTGGGGGCAAACGCACATCGCTGCAGGGGCAGCGTCTATTTTAAATGCCGCAACCCCAATTTTTACTGTTGTGGTAGCGGGCGTTTTACTGCCGGACGAAAAGCCAACACGCTCAAAGTTGTTTGGCGTCATGATTGGCTTTTTTGGAGTAGCCGTCTTAATAGGTATGCCAGTAATGATTGGGGGAGGCTACTTATTAGCGCAGTTGGCGATTATCGGCGGGGCGCTTTCTTACGCCTTTGCTGGTGTATATGGGAGAAGGTTTAATACTCTTGGTATCAGCCCTGTAATTACTGCCGCAGGGCAGGTAACTACTTCAACAATAGTTTTACTTCCGTTAACCATTTTTGTAGACGGCACTGTCAATGTAAGCTTAATGAATATGTCCACTTGGAGTGCAATTATTGGGTTGGCAGTTATGTCAACAGCGTTGGCGTATATACTGTATTTTAAAATATTGGCATTGGCGGGTGCGACTAATGTATTACTCGTCACTTTGCTCGTGCCTGTTTCTGCCTCTTTACTTAGCGCTCTATTTTTAAATGAGTCTTTAGACGTTATTCATCTTGTTGGAATGGGACTGATAGCAATAGGCCTGCTGGCAATTGATGGGCGTTTATGGCAGCAATTTAAAAAAGGATCAGTCTAACGTAACCTTCAATGCTTAGTGACGACATCAATCTTTGCATAATTTTTCATAGTGTAAAGCCACAACGATTGTGCTCTACTCGTTCTAATGATGAATGACTTCTTTTAGGGCAGGTGGGTGCTTAGTTTACTGAGTCCACCAAATTGAGGTGTATTTAACAAATACTTTCTTTCCACGTTAGAGGTCTGAATTCGACTCTAACGCAATTTGCGGGCATAAATTGTTGTACTACTTTAAAGCGTCGTTATGGGCACTCTGCGCTTTATTGACGTGACTATGAGTGAAAGTGAGTTAAGCATCGTCGTTATCGTGTGCTTTTGTCAGACTAAGAGAAGGAGGGAATGTTCACATTTCAAAGCAGCGAGGTGGAAAGAGCTTTGTTTATTAGGGCCCCATTAGCGTGCGTTTCAACCTTTTATTTTCTATATGCTGTTCTACATATTGAAGGAGTTCATGTTATCCACAGATTTATGTGTATAAGTTGTGGTTTTGATATGTGTATTTTGAGGTTAACTCATTAAATTAATTTATTGAGAAAAAAGCGGAAAAAACGCTTGCGCCTTTCTTAAATCTCCCTATAATGCGCACCCACTGACACGGCGGGATGCAGCGAAAAACGCAAACCAAAGTGAAGGGCAAAGTTAAATTGAAAGGTTGATTT
>NZ_JAKGBI010000044.1 GCF_021530565.1 Pseudoalteromonas sp. SMS1 | reverse complement strand
AGATGCACAAGGCTATGTAACGCGTTTTGAGTACAACGCCAAAGGTCAGCTCAGTGCAAAAACACAGTTATCCGAAGCGGTAAACCAATCGGTGGTGGCAAGCCTCAATCCCCATACTGATGGGAATGATTGGCATATTTATGCTAACGGCTCGGGCACTGCAAGTTTTAAAGTAGAACATGATAGTACTTATGGCTCTGATGTGATGGTATTTAATTCATCTGGCGTATCAGACGGTATACAGTTAAACAACTTTAGCGCAAAGGGTACGCGTTTATCTTGGGATATGAAGTTTGCGCCATCAGAGGATTATCACGTATATGTCAGTGTATCTACGAAGCATGGTCATCGATATTTGTTCTATACCCCTACTAATTTATACGTGTCTGATAGTTCAGAGCCTCATAAAAGTAGTAGCTATTTAAACTTTCCACTCGGTGAAAGCTCAAGAACGGGTGATTGGGTACATATTTCGCGTGATTTAGCGTCTGACTTAAAAAGGTTAGAGCCTGATAATGAACTACTCGACTTCCATGCTTTTCAGTTAAGAGGGACGGGTAAAATTGGTGCCATAACCAATGACAGTTTGAACACTACTATATTAGAACAACTCAATACGTCGGATGCAGACAGAAAACAAACTTACCACTACGATAAGGCTGGCAACCTTGAGTATCAAGTAGACGCCGAAAGCCATCAGTTTTACAATGGACAAGGGCTGGTTATTGGCCGTTTAGATGCGGATGGCGCACTGACTACGTATCAATATAATGAAAACGGCCAGAAAATAGCAGAGTCTGCGCACTTAAGGCAGGTTCGTAATCATGTAATAGGTAACCCTTTGGCAATATTGACCGGTGAGGTACGTTCAACGTATTGGTCTTATAACGGGGCTGGCCAAGTTGAGAGTACAACTCAACCCGATGGGACTCAAAACATCTTTACCTATGATAAAATGGGGCGACTGATCCAGACTCAAACACTGGATAAACCAGCACAATACAGCACTATATACGCTAAAGCCCTTCGCTCTGTACACATTGACCCTCAGGTTGACAAGGTAACTTGGCATCCCCCTAAAAATGCCGCAATAACAGGCGATACGCTAACAAAAACGGCTGGCGGGTTTGGTTACAATGCTGGCACCTCGAGTAAAGAATTTATTTTAGGTGGGCAAGGTGAGGTTGTATATGAAGTGCCAGTGGCTTCAGATGCACTGATTGGTTTGAATGATGATGGCCAAAAAGACCTGTATTATTCTGATATGGAGTTCGCCTTTCATGTGTCTCGTAGCACAGTTCGCGTCTATGAATATGGCGTAAGAAAAGCAGAGCTTAACATTGCCAATCAAACCGGAACTCAATTCAGAATATTACTTGTCAATGGCAAAGCACACTATCAAGGCCGCCAAGCAACTGAGACTGAATTTAAGACGTACTATATTTCTGAGCAGGCGGTATCCTCCTCTACCAAATACTATGCAGACATAACCCTACTGAATGAAGGGGACTCGATAAATGCGGCATATATCAAAAATGGCATCGGGCAAAGTGATTATACTTCTTCAAAGCAGGTTGTGGATTCAACCGATTATGCGGCTGAAGCCCTGAGTACGGCACAATTCGACCCTGTAAATGACAAGGTTACTTGGCACCCCCCTACGAATGCTGTAACAACAGGCGATGCACTAACAAAAACGGCTGGCGGGTTTGGTTATAATGCTGGCACCTCGAGTAAAGAGTTTATCTTAGGTGGACAAGGTGAGGTTGTATATGAAGTTCCAGTGGCTTCAGATGCACTGATTGGATTGAATGATGATGGCCAAAAAGACCTGTATTATTCTGATATGGAGTTCGCCTTTCATGTGTCGCGAAGCACAGTACGCGTGTATGAATATGGGGTTAGAAAAGCAGAGCTGAACATTGCCAATCAAACCGGAACTCAATTCAGGATTTTGCTTGTCAATGGCAAAGCACACTATCAAGGCCGCCAAGCAACTGAGTCTGCATTTACCACATATTATGTTTCTGAGCAGGTGGTATCCTCATCGACCAAATACTATGCAGACGTATCTCTACTGAATGAAGGGGACTCTATCAGTGCTGCATATATTAAAAATGGTATTGGGGAAAATGAGCTCACTGACCGTTACACTCTTAATATTGTAAGTGAAGAGACATTTGATAATGGAGAAATGTCACAGTTTACCAAGCATAGTGATGGTTTAAATTCTATATCGTTCATTGATGGTAAGCTGCGTTTTAAACGTTTAGCCCACTCTGAATCATTGTTTCCTCAGATCACATCCAAAGATAGTTATGCCATTAATAAAGAAACAGCGATTCAGTTTGAAGTGACAACAGGTAGCTCGTTGAGTGATACCTATTTCTATGGTGGATTAGATAACCTTGGTGGTTGGGGAGATAAAACCTTGGACCGCCATGCTGTGTATTTTAATGGTGGGTATGTGCAATCCAATGTTGTACGTAATGGGGTAAGCCAAGGCAACAAAAACCTAATGGCGCTTAAGACCAATACAACGTATGTGGTTCGCTTTGAGACGTTTGGAGACAAAATTGTTTTGACGGTGACGCCAAAAGGCCAGCCTGAGCTCGCTTCGTCTATAACCGAGTCCACAGATGGGTTTACTGGCGATGCAAGTGTGCGTTTTTACAATAATCCGCGTGTAGGTGCAAAAGGCACTGAGATATTTATCGATAACTTTCAAGCTGAACATGGGAGAAAAATTGAAAACGGTTACGCTGACTATGACCTATTAGCCGGTCGAGCCAATAATCATGTTTATGTACATGAAGAGACATTTGATCAGGGGCTCATGTCACAATTTACCAAGCATAGCGATGGTTTAAATTCTATATCCTTCATTGATGGGAAATTACGTTTTAAACGTTTAGCCCATTCAGCATCACTGTTTCCTCAGATCACATCCAAAGACAGCTATGCACTCAATGAAGAATCAACAATTCAGTTTGAAGTGACAACAGGCAGCTCTTTAAGTGATACCTATTTCTATGGTGGATTAGATAACCTCGGTGGGTGGGGAGAGAAAACCTTGGACCGCCATGCCGTGTATTTTAATGGCGGATATGTGCAATCGAATGTTGTGCGCAATGGGGTAAGCCAGGGCAACAAAAATTTAATGGCGCTTAAGACCAATACAACGTATGTGGTTCGTTTTGAAACGTTTGGAAACGAAACTGTTTTGACGGTAACGCCAAAAGGCCAGCCTGAGCTCGCAGTGTCCATATCGGAGTCTACAGATGACTTTACGGGTGATGCCAGTGTGCGTTTTTACAATAATCCACGTGTGGGTGCAAAAGGCACAGAGGTATTCATTGATAACTATTTAGCATCTAGCGGCAGGAAGATTAAGGATGAGCACTATAAGTATGACTTATTAGGGCGCCAAACGGGCACCATTGATGCACTAAAAACACCTGAAATTCAATTAAATTCTCCGGTTAATTTAAGCCTTTGGGATATTTACGATACATCTCCTGCGGGTGCGTCAATGGACACTGTGTTTGATGCAGAATACGGCGCAGATGTTGTGCAAACTTCAGGACATGGCACAGACAATGGTTTCCGGTTACGAGGCAGTGGACAAACCTATTGGAACCTTCAGCTAACGGACATTCAGTGGGATATGCAGTTTAGTGAGAGTTCCGTTATTTATATCGGTATTGGCACCAAATATGGGTTTAGATATCTGCAATATTCAAATGGCAATTTTACGCCATTTAAAGATGGAGTATATCTACACCACCCACTGCCGGAAAGTGCTGCATCAGGAAACTGGACAACCATTGAGCGAGATTTACGCGCAGACCTACGCAAAGTTGAGCCGGACAATGACATCATTGATGTGAAGACCTTTTTAATTCGTGGTAGCGGTAAAGTTGGTCGTGTAGCGTTGCTGCAACAAGAGAGTAAATCGTATGACTTAGCTGGTAACGTATCTCGAATTCGAGACGAAGCTGGCAATGAAACACGTTACTTTTATGATGCAAACGGGCAGCTTAGATTTGAAATAGACGCCGAGCGCCATGTTACAGAATATCGATATAATCAATTTGGCCAGCAAGTTGCCACATTGTCATTTAAAACACCCCTGTCAGAAGCTGATTTAGCTAATAAGGCATTTAACCTCGTAGGTGGCATGATGAGTGCCGCAGCAGAGTCATATTTGTCAGGGGTGAGCGGCGCACAAGATGCCATTATCACATCACATACCTATGATCAAAAAGGGCAAGTTGTAACCTCGGTAGACGAAGAAGGGTATCTTACTGAGTCAGCATACAACGCCTTTGGAGAGCGGGTGTTAAAGTCTGTGGACGAAACACGCATTCTGATCTCCGATGACTTAACTCAATGGCATACCTATGACGAAACGCCTGAAAATGCCAAAATTTCGACTGTGTTTGACGCCGATTATGGTAAAGAGGTGGCAGAATTTAAGGGATTTGGTAAGGAAAATGGATTCCGTATACACGAATCAACATCGTTTGGCGCCACGCCCGATATGACGACGTTGCGCTGGGATATGAAGTTCAGTGAGGACTATACCTTTTATGTGAGTGTTGATACACCAAAGGGACATCGTTACATTACATACCACAGTGATACAACGGCGCCTGTTGTTCACAAGGAATATATTGAGATGCCTTTACCAAATGCCGCACATGCTGGGCAGTGGAGAACGATTCAGAGAGATTTATTGGCTGATCTTCAGTCACTTGAGCCAGATAACACGATTACGAAAGTTAAATCGTTCTTGCTGCGCGGCTCTGGCCGCATTGGGGATGTGGTGCTATCGAGCCAAACCCATTCGCATTATCAATATGACAAGCGGGGGTTAAATACCGCCACAACAATATCGAGTGCGCGCGCTGGAGTAAATACACTTACGCAAAACAGTTTGAAATGGCATGTGTATGACAATACATCAGCAGGTGCAACTATCACTGACGTAAGTGACAGCGCCTATGGTAAGCCTGCGGTACAATTGCAAGGTAACGGAAAATCTAACGGCTATAGGGTGATAGATGACGTATTTAGTCAACGCCATGATACACAAACCACTTTGCAGTGGGACATGCAATTTTCCTCAGATTTCGACGTTTATATTCGTGTAAACACCAGCCTTGGCGAACGTTATTTAACATACAAGCCAGCTGATTTCCAACCGTTTGCCAGTTCCTCAAAATCATATTTACATTATCCGCTTTCAACTCACGCAAAAGACGGACAGTGGCATACGGTACAAAGAGACTTGCAAGCTGACATCAATGCATTGGAATCAGGTAATAAGTTATTGGAGGTTCTGTCCTTTGATGTGCGAGGCTCTGGAAAAATTGGTTCAATTTCAATGTTGGATCCGAACAGTGATGTTGTCTCTCAAGCCACATCTTATGAAGGTCAGGTACTCACCTCTTCAACAGTGTATGACGCATTTGGTCGAGTTCAGAGAATGATTGATGCCAACCAACACCAGACTGACATACAGTATAGTGTGGACTCAGCATCGAATCATGTCGGTAAAGTGGTCACTACGACGCACAATGTAGATGGCGTCATGCGCAGTATCTCCAATGAGTACGATTTATTGGGTCGAAAATTAGCGGTTAAAGATACGCTAGGGAACGTCACAGAATATGCCTACGATGACCGCAATAACCGAATTACGGTGACTCAAACAGATGGTACGCAAGTTATCACGATCCGCAATGCCCAGAATAAAGTTGCGTCAGTTCAGCAGCTAGATGCGAGTGGCAATCAAGTCTCTTTGACGGAGTATGAGTACGACAGTCAAGGCAATTTGACGCTCACGAAGATAGATGGTGAAGTACACTCTGTGCGCACCTACACCAAGAATGATTTATTGCATTCTGTCACCGATGCCAATGGCAATACGGTTGAAACCCACTACGATGGCATTGGTCGCGTCACGTCAACGGTGACAGATCCTAACGGGTTAAACCTAACCACC
>NZ_JAKGBI010000043.1 GCF_021530565.1 Pseudoalteromonas sp. SMS1 | reverse complement strand
GGCCTAGGACACCGCCCTTTCACGGCGGTAACAGGGGTTCGAATCCCCTAGGGGACGCCACTTACTTTTAGTAAGTACATACTCATATGGTGAGAGTCTAAATAACCAGTCCTAGTGACACATACTGTGTCCCCTTCGTCTAGAGGCCTAGGACACCGCCCTTTCACGGCGGTAACAGGGGTTCGAATCCCCTAGGGGACGCCACTTTCATTTCTTTTTTAATCTTCATTTTGCGCTAAACTTGCGAATCCAAACACTTTTGCTAACTTTTACTCTTATACTGCGCTGAGATTTTTGGCAATCTTGAAGGCAATTTCATGCAAAATGCCGAAGAACATGTTCTGCTACCAATTGATTGAGTAATTAAAACACTGCCTTGTCATGTATATATAGCGCATGAACCGCATTCTGTTTAGTTCAATTGTTTGATATAGAACAATTTTTCATCACTATTGTCATGCTCATGTAGAAGTAATAATTTATTATTGCTTTTTTATTTAGAGTGAGTTGCCATGGCTAAAGGAAGATCTAATTTTACGAATCGGGAGTATGATTACCCAAGCTCCTATAATTTATTGTCGACAACAAATACTAAAGGGCAAATAAAATACGCTAACCCACAGTTTTGTGAAGTTGCGGGATTTGAGTTACATGAGTTAGAGGGCAAACCACACAACATTGTGCGGCATCCGACGATGCCAAAAGCCGCGTTCCAAAACTTGTGGAATTACATTGAATCTGGCAAGCCATGGATGGGGATGGTTAAAAACCGCTGTAAAAATGGTGATCACTACTGGGTTAATGCGTATGTTACACCTATTACAAATGGTTCAGGTCAAACGGTTGAGTACCAATCAGTTCGAACTAAACCAGACCGCAAAGTCATAAATCGTGCTGAAAAAATTTACCAAAAACTCAATAGTGGGGCATCTGTAGAAAGCTTTACCCGGGCCTCTATGTCATTGTCTACACAAATGATGCTGATCATCGGCGTATTTTACATCCTCAGTATGGTATTTACGTCACTGCCTTCACCTTGGTCATATATATTAGAAACAGTGTTGGTGATTGTCGCTCTATTCTTAACTTATCAACGCCTCTCACCGGTTAGAGCATTGAGCGAAAAAGCGCGAAAAGTCTATGATAACCCGCTAATGCAAAAGATCTATATTGATAAAGTAAATGATATCGCAGCAATTGAGCTGGCGTTATTAGCCCGAGAATCCGAATTGAGAGCCGTGTTGGGGCGGGTAAAAGATGCCAGTGATACTGTACGAGGACATGCTAAAGAAACGGTCGATGAATGCGATAAAAGTGCACAGCTACTGAACAATCAACAGGCGCAAACCGGCTCGTTAGCTACCGCCATTAATCAAATGACGGCGACGATCCAAGAGATAGCTTCAAACACCAACAATGCAGCACAACAATCAGAAGCGGCGCTTAAGTCGGTTAAAGAGGGCAGTATGGCGGTGAATGACAATATGGAAACCAATTACACGCTATCTGAGGAGCTCACAAAGACCCAATCTGATATCGAAGATCTCAACGCTCAAACAGTGAATATCGGTGGGGTAGTGGATGTGATACGCGGCATCTCAGAGCAAACAAACCTACTGGCTTTGAATGCTGCGATCGAAGCTGCGAGAGCGGGAGAGCAAGGTCGAGGGTTTGCGGTGGTGGCAGATGAAGTGAGAGCTTTAGCGCAGCGTACACAAGAGTCAACGAAGGAAATTGATGATATCGTCGCCAATCTACGTCAACGCGCTGAGCGTGCCGTTCAGGCTATCCAAAATGGCGTCGAAAAGTCGAGCCAGTGTGTCGAAAAAGCGGAGGGGACTAAGGCATCTTTAGACAGCATCAATGCCATCGTCAACGATATATCTAGCCTTAATTATCAAATTGCAACCTCAACGGAAGAGATGTCTGGTGTAAGCAATGAATTGAACAATAATGCAGTCACTATCTCACAGTTGGCAACGGACTCGCTCGAGAGTTCAGATAACTCCCTAGCTACGATGGCAAATACACAAAAAGCACTGGCAGATCAGAAGTCTTTAGTTGATCAATTTATTGCTAAATTTCAACGATAAAAGTAGACAGTGGCTTTCGGTAATAGTCGAAAGTCACTGTCACGCCTTCCTCTTTTCCCCCGAGGTCCTTTCTGTACCTTTGTGACTTCAGTGCTCATCATCTTCGTGCTTTAAGCACAGTCATAATGTTTTGTAACACTTCACGAGTATCTATTGGGATGTCATTGTGCCAATTTAGTAACGTGTTGATGGTTTGAAGTCAAGTCAATGTCAGTCAGTGTAAGTATCGCTAATTTAAAAATCGAGTAATTAAACTAACACATTAAACAATTTTACAAGGAGATGTGATGCTAACTGTGCATATTGTCGCTGGGGCATTTTTGTTGTTGTTTGGTATTGGCGCGTTAAGTTTTGCGAAAGGAAAGGCCAAACATAGGTGGTCCGGGAATCTATTTTTTCTGTCTATGTTAATCATGACGGGGACCGCGGCGTTTTTCAACGGGGGCGCCACAATGGCTCTGCTCACTTTCTATTATGGCGCGACCGCATGGGCTGTCGTGTTAAGAAAAGAAAACTCAGTCGGTATCTTTGAAGTACTTTCGATGTGTTTAATAATTTACGTGAGTTTCAGCCTCTTTCGTTTTGTGTATACCGCTGTTGATATTCCTCAAACTTTTATAACGATTTTTACCATTCATGCTTCTGTGGCCGCCTTGTCTGCGTGTTTAGATCTAAAGATGCTGTTAGGTGGTGGTCTGTCTGGAAAGCACCGCATTGCGAGGCACACATGGAGGGCGTGTTATGCATTACTTGGCGCTGTGATGTCTTTCTCTGCAAACACATCGGATAGTTGGCCTGATTTTATTGATAGTGATGCCCTCATATACCTAACGATAGGCATTCTCTTTTATTGGCTGATAAGAGTATTGTTTACTGGCTGGTACAATCAATTAATCCATAGGATAGGAGACAGCCTACTAGCAAGAAAGGTTGTCGATGCAAAACGTTTATTAAATGAGAAATGAGCGTTTATTGTGGTCGTCGGCTATTCGCAGTGGGCGAACCCACTGCGGACTCTCATGACTTATTCGACTTTTTCTTTAAACTCGCACAAGTCTTCAATAATACAACTGCCACATTTGGGCTTTCTAGCCGTGCATATGTATCGGCCATGGAGAATTAGCCAATGGTGCACATCGACTTTAAACTCTTTTGGGACAACTTTTTCGAGTTTTTCCTCTACTGCAACCACATCTTTTCCCATCGCAAATTTAGTGCGATTCGACACTCTAAAAATATGTGTATCTACCGCAATGGTGGGCCAACCAAATGCGCAATTTAGTACAACATTGGCTGTTTTCCGGCCGACGCCGGGAAGTGCTTCCAGTGCACTGCGATCTTGTGGTACTTCAGAACCATGCTGGTCGATAAGCATCTGACTCAGTTTGTGGACATTGTTCGCCTTGGAGTTAAACAGGCCGATAGTTTTAATGTACTCTTTTAACCCTTCGACCCCAAGAGCAACAATTGCCTCAGGGGTGTTAGCCACAGGAAAAAGCTTTCTTGTGGCTTTGTTTACGCCCACATCGGTCGCCTGTGCAGACAGGGTTACGGCGACTAAAAGTTCAAAAGGTGTGGTGTATTCGAGTTCGGATTTTGGATTTGGGTTGTCCTCACGCAGGCGCGTGAGAATCTCAAGGCGTTTGGTTTTGTTCATGACGGTTTACTTGCAAGTTGTTAGATATAGTAATTACATCTAGCTAGAGTCACCCACAAAATTGACGGTTGAGTGGGTGACTTAGTGTGTTTAAGTCAGGCTTGTTACGCGTGCGCGAGGTGCTTTTTCTGTTGTTAGAGGCTGCGTTTTGGCCTTTTTTCTTTCATCAAAATAATTCTTACCCGCAATAATTAAGCCTAAGCCAAGAAAAGCACCAGGCGGTAAGATAGCCACTAGGAACTGATTATCAAAGTCTATAAGCGCAATACGAAGGGCCGTTGCCCATTCACCGAGTAATAATTCAGCACCATCAAAGAGGGTGCCTTGACCTATTAATTCTCGCATTGCCCCCAATATAACCAGTACAGCAGCAAAGCCAAGCCCCATCATTACGCCATCCCATGCTGACAATAACGGTGAATTTTTTGAAGCATAGGCTTCTGCTCGTCCAATGATGGCGCAATTCGTTACAATAAGTGGAATAAAAATGCCTAATGATTGATAAAGGCCAAAAGTATACGCATTCATCAACAACTCTATGATGGTGACAAAAGCCGCAATGATCATCACAAAAACGGGAATCCGAATATCCTTTGGTACCCAGTTCCTAACAATTGAGACAGTAACATTCGAACCAACTAATACCAGTAGGGTGGCGATGCCGAGTCCTAAGGCATTGGTAACCGTACTGGTGACGGCAAGCAATGGACACAGGCCAAGCAGTTGCACTAATGCTGCATTGTTCTTCCATAGCCCTTCGTGTGCCAAGGTTTTAAACTCACTCATAGCGTCTCCTGCTGGCATAGATTATCTTGCGCAAACAGCGCATCAAAATTTTGGTGTGCGTACCAAGCTGCTGCATTCACGGACTTCACGACAGCTCTTGGCGTGATGGTGGCGCCTGTGAACTGATCGAATTCGCCACCGTCCTTTTTAACGTTAAAGCGTGGATCCTTGTCACTCATGACTTGCTGAGCAGTGAAGGAATTTACCCAATTAGACTTCTTAATTTCAACCTTGTCACCCAATCCAGGCGTCTCTTTGTGCTGTGTAATACGTACACCTGAGATAGTGGCGTTGGCATACACTGCGCTAAGTATATTGATATTGCCACTATACCCTTCTGGTGTAATGTGCTGGACCAGAAGTGCGATCGGTTTATCATCTAGTTTTGCGCGGTAGATACGATGAGGCCCATTAGGGCCAAGTTCTGGCGCATCGCTTTCTACGCAATCTAAATAAAGCTGATTATTATATTGGTTGGCTGGAATAACCTGCGTGAGTGTACGCATTAAGTGGTTTTTTTCTTGCGCTTCGATGCGTGGTGCGGTGAGCTGTTGCACGAGTGCGACGCTGCCCGTTGTGACGAGTGCAAACGCAGTGAGGATCGCACCATTTTTTTTCATTGATGCTAATATCATTTGCGGGCTCCGTGTCCGTAGGTACGTGGTTGGGTATAATGATCAATCAGTGGCACGGCCATGTTCATCAGTAATACGGAAAAAGCAACCGCATCAGGATAGCCGCCAAATTGTCTAATTAAGTAAATTAATAACCCTATCAGTGCCCCGTAAATCAATCTGCCACGATTGGTTGTCGACGCGGACACCGGATCGGTTGCAATAAAGAATGCGCCAATCATGGTGGCACCGCTCAATAAATGAAATGCTGTACCTGTATGTCCACCAAAAACAAATCCCAATGCGCTACATACACTTAACGATACCAGCATCGCCACGGGAATATGCCAATTGATCACTTTTGCTTTTAATAGGCACAGCCCGCCAAGCAGATAAGCTAGGTTAACCCATTGCCAACCTTCGCCTGCAAAGCGGCTGAAAGCGATATTGGCCATCGCCTCTGTCGTGGTCATATTTTGAGAAACCGCAGTTTTAACGTGATCCAACGGGGTGGCACCTGTGGCGCCATCTACCACTTGTCGCGCCAAATCGAGGCTAAGACCTGCTGATGTGGTTTCAGTGAAAATCAAACAAAGTTGATCGTAAATAGAAAGTGGTGTCGCCAAAAGTTCACTGATGGGCTGCCACAAAGTCATTTGTACAGGGAAAGAAATGAGCAGCAATACATAGGCAGCCATGGCGGGGTTGAATAGATTGAATCCCAGCCCTCCGTAGAGTTGCTTTACAATAACGATGGCAAAAACACTGCCGATTACCACTATCCACCAAGGGGCCAAAGGAGGGATGCTGACCGCGATGAGTACGCCAGTTAACCATGCACTACCATCGCTTAGGGTTGGCCATATAGGGCGATTTCGAATCTTTAAAATACAAGCTTCGGCCAAACTAACACACACTAGTGCTAAAGCCAGTTGAACAAACACGCCAATACCAAAGAAATAACTTTGCACTAATATGCCCGGTACGCAAGCTAACATAACGTAGGTCATGAGCTTGTTGACAGATTTGAGGCTGTGGTTGTGAGGCGAAGAAGCCATGGTTAATTTCATGACAGGTCATTTCCTTCTTGTTCTTGGGCTTTTTTCTTGGCTTTAGCACGCTCGACTGCTGCTTTAACTGCAGCCTTTCGCTTTTCTTCCGGTGTAAGTGGCACTTCGTCTAAGTGCGTTTTCGTATTTACACTTTCTGCCTCAGTGTGTGCACTTCGTTGCTCAGCTTCTTCAGCGGCCTTTGCGGCCTTCTTTGCTTTCGCGCGAGCAATCGCCGCCGCCACCGCCGCTTTACGCGGATCTTCAGATGCTGCCTCTGAGGCTGGCCCTTCACCGTGTTGTTCAGCTTCTTCAGCGGCCTTTGCCGCCTTCTTCGCTTTCGCGCGAGCAATCGCCGCCGCCACCGCCGCTTTACGCGGATCGTCAG
>NZ_JAKGBI010000042.1 GCF_021530565.1 Pseudoalteromonas sp. SMS1 | reverse complement strand
GGTTGTTGCGCAGCTACAGCAATGTGAGACAGAGAACCGCAAGGTTGCAGGGCTACAATCCACTCATCTTGCGTATGTGATTTACACTTCTGGGTCAACCGGTAAGCCAAAAGGGGTGATGGTAGAGCACCAAGCTTTTGCTAAACACATGCACTTTTGCCAACAACATTATGGCATAGCAGAGAAAGACAGAGTGCTTCAGTTCTCTACAATAAACTTTGATGCTGCACAGGAACAAATATTTAGCAGCTTACTTCATGGCGCAGTACTATACCTTCGCGCTAATGACCATTTGGGTTCTGATGAGTTCATTGACTTTCTTCATAGCAACCAAATTACCTTTGCTGATATCCCTCCGGGTTACTTTCAAAAAGTGTTCTTGTCTTTGGATAAAACTGATCATCGCCTTTCTCAGCTTGCAGTTAAAACGTTTGTATTAGGTGGCGAATCTTTCAATTACGAAGTTATTAGCCTTTGGAAAGAATTGCCATTTGATGCTGCGCTCTTTAATGCATATGGACCTACAGAAGCTGTCGTAACGACCTCTCTTTATTTGTTTAGTAAGGATCGGAATACAGAAAAAGTTGCTATAGGAAAGAGTAACTTGGGCCGCAAATACTATGTACTAAATAATGATCAGCTTGCGCCTAAAGGCGCTTCTGGTGAACTCTACATTGGTGGGCATGCCCTAGCGAGAGGTTATCTAAATCAACCTGAATTGACAGCTGAACGATTTATTGAGAACCCGTTTGCTACGGAACAAGACAAAGCCAATGGGAACGCGCGATTATATAAAACGGGGGATCTAGTTCGCTATTTATCAGATGGTAATTTGGAGTTTATTGAGCGAGCTGACGAGCAGGTGAAGATCCGTGGGTTCAGGATCGAGTTAGGTGAGATAGAAACTCACTTATCTGAACTAAAGGGAGTCTCTGCCGCGACAGTATTGGCCGTCGAGAATGAATATCAAAATAAGCATCTAGTTGGTTACATTATCCCAGAGTCAAATGTGGGCGATGAAAGTGCTTGGTTGCAAGCAGTTAAACAAGAATTAAGCAAAGTGCTGCCAGAGCATATGGTGCCATCTGCATTTTTGTTACTTGAAGAGTGGCCACTGACGCCAAATGGTAAAATTGATAAAAAGGTACTTGCTCGTAAAAATGTTGTGGTTAGTCAAAGTGAGTACATTGCACCTAAAACCACTACGGAATATGGATTGGTAAGTATTTTCGCCAATTTACTGAATAGAGATGTGGAGGCAATTAGCAGAACGGCCAATTTCTTCGAGTTGGGAGGGCATTCACTACTTGCTATTCGGTTGGTAGCCATGATTAAGGCTCAGTTTAATATTAACCTGCCGCTCAAGTCAGTTTTCGAATCACCTACAATTGCGTCTCTGTCTGCTGTATTAGATGAAGCTGACTTGATAGAACAACCTGTCGCTATAACACCTATTACTCGCGGTGAAAATGGAGAGATGTTGTCATTTTCACAACAGCGCCTATGGCTTCTTGACAAGCTTCAGGGGGGCAGTACTGAATATAATATGCCAGTCGCGTTACACGTTGATGGACCTTTTAATATCAAGGTTGCAAATCAGGCAATGCAGCGAGTAATAGAGCGTCATGAAGTATTACGTACAGTATTCGTTGAAGGTGATGAAGGCACTGTACAAGTTATCCGAGAGCAAGTTGATTTCTCATTTATTTGCAAAGATTTGAGTATGCTGGCGGGTGAAAAACAACTCGCTGCTACCAAGCAGCTAATTGGTGAAAATGCGAGCACTGTTTTTGAATTGAGCAAAGATGTAATGGTGAGAGGCGTCTTTATCAAACTATCAACCAACGCAGAACTGCCACGGGGTATTGTGCTGTTCAATATGCACCATATCGCGTCAGACGGCTGGTCAATGGGGATTCTGATCAAAGAATTCAGTGAACTATACACGGCCTTCGAAAAGGGAGAAAACGATCCTTTAGCACCTCTTTCTATTCAATATGCCGATTATGCGCATTGGCAAAGGCACTGGCTTAAAGATGAAGTGCTCGAGAATCACCTTGATTATTGGACTAATCAATTGGCGGATTTACCCATTGTGCATGGCTTGCCGTTAGATCGTGCTCGCCCTAAAAAACAAAGTTTTTCTGGGGCTATATATCATGATCAGATTAGCTCTGATGTACTGCAAAAACTAAAAAATATTTATAGCCAGTCTGATAGTACCCTATTTATGGCGTTACATGCGGTATTTTCCGTATTATTGTCTCGATATAGTAATGAAACAGACATTGTTGTTGGCAGCCCTATTGCGAATCGAGAGCAGGAAGAAGTGGCTAATCTTATTGGCTTCTTTGTAAATACTTTAGTATTGCGCAGTGACTTGTCTAACAACCCTAGTTTTAATGAGGTGTTGGCTCAAAGTAAAAGAACGCTTTTAGATGCATATACTCATCAACAAGTGCCATTTGAGAAACTGGTAGAGGTATTACAGCCAGAGCGTAGTTTAAGCCATAGCCCATTATTTCAAGTCACCTTGGTTCTGCAAAATAACGACGAAGGTGAACTGGAATTACCGAACTTAACTCTGAACCCGATTCCTCAAGAAGATGATTTCGTTAAATATGATCTAACGTTGGTTGTAACTGAAAGTGATACGAACCTACAGTTAGAATGGAAGTACAATACAGATTTGTTTAATGCTGAAACGGTAGAGCGTTTAGCATCACATTTTGAGCTACTTTTGACAGGTATGGTGAATACGCCTGATGTGGATGTATTTTCCATCGATTTCTTATCTTCAGAGGAGACTCAGCAACAATTAATTGACTGGAATGATCATGTTGCTAACTATCAGCAGAATACATGTATTCAAACGCTGTTTGAGCAGCAAGTAAAAGCTAACCCTCAAGCAATAGCAGTGGTAGCAGATGGTAATCGTTTAACCTATGCCGAATTAAACCAACGTGCAAATCAACTGGCCCGCTACTTAATCGAAGAAAGAGACGTTACCCCTGATACTTTAGTTGGGATATGTGTTGAGCGTTCGCTTGATATGATTGTTGGTATAATGGGTATTTTAAAAGCAGGGGGCGCTTACGTCCCTCTGGATCCTGAGTATCCTGGATCACGTTTATCCTATATGCTGAATGATGCGAGTCTGACCACTGTATTGACTCAATGCAAACTAAAAGGGGAAAGCCCCATTCCTGAAAGTCTTGCTGTCTTTATAGACTCCGAGGAACTAAATCAGCATCTTACTAAGCTTAGTACTGAAAACTTATCAGACAATGAGTTACTACTTAAGCCTCATAATTTGGCATATGTTATTTATACATCGGGTAGTATGGGTGAACCTAAAGGTGTTTTGGTGCCTCACAATAGCCTTGTTGCGTCAACGCTAGCTAGAGTTAACTATTACACTCAAAAAACACAATCATTCCTACTACTGAGCTCCTTGAGCTTCGATAGTTCTGTCGCTGGAATTTTTGGCACGCTTAGTTGCGGTGGACAGCTGATACTTCCAAATAAAGAAGCGTTGTCTAATTTGCAAGCGTTGGCTAATTTGATATCGGCACAGTCAGTAGATAGCTTGCTAACTGTGCCATCTCTTTACAAAGAAATACTCTATGTTGCTAAAAACCATCAAGGGCAAATAGGGTCGCTTAAATATGTCATTTTGGCTGGCGAGCCTTTGCCTCCAGCAGTTGCTAGAGAGCACTTTGACTTCTTTAATGATAATTGTCAGTTAGTCAATGAGTATGGCCCTACAGAAACAACCGTTTGGGCATCATGTTATACAGTGACGCCTGCAGATCTGAACAAGCCAACCATGCCGATAGGTAAATCCCCGAGTCTGGGGCAGCTGTATGTTTTAGACAAACAAATGAAAATATTGCCGATAGGTGTTGCTGGGGAGCTATACATTGGTGGTAGAGCGCTAACTCGAGGGTATCTCAACCGAAACGATTTGACCGAAGAAAAGTTTGTCAGCAATCCGTATTTTAATGAGTTAGATACAAGTAGTAGCGAGCGTTTGTATAAAACAGGTGACTTAGTACGTTATTTGCCGGACGGCAATCTAGAGTTTTTAGGTCGTATCGATCACCAAATCAAAATTAGAGGGTTCAGGGTAGAGCTTGGAGAAATTGAAAATCAATTACTTATGCAAGATGGGATCAATGAAGCTGTTGTAATTGCTTTGGATAGTGAGAGTGGTAATGGTGGCAAGCGACTAGTGGCCTACGTAACAACAGGCGATGCTTATCCACAGTCACCTGAAACAGCCGATGCATTAAGAATAGCATTAAGTAGAGAGCTACCTGATTACATGGTGCCTTCTGCCATTGTTGTACTTGCGAAACTCCCTCTGACGCCTAATGGCAAAATAGATCGTAAATCGCTACCACAACCTGATATGTCCGCACGTAAGCTGACCTATACTGCGCCAACTTCTGTGCTCGAAAAGCGCTTATGTATGATTTGGCAGGAAGTCTTAGAGGTTGAGCGAGTGGGGGTTACTGATAACTTCTTTGCTTTGGGTGGCCAATCCTTATTAGCGATACGAGTTGTTAATAAAATACAGGCAATTACCGGAGGAGTTGTACATGTTGTTATTTTACATGATAAGCCAACAATTGCCGAGCTAGTTGATTATCTTAAGAAAAACTATACCGAATCCCTCATAGAAAAAGGGTTGCTGGATGCTGCTAATATCACTTTGAAAAGCGGCATAGAAGGAGGGCTAAATGATAGCCACTTTGCACAAGTTCAGCAGCTCGTGCCGTCAGTTCCCAAAGCAATTATTGAACCTAACAAAAAGAATGGCAAAGCTATCTTTATATTGTCACCACATCGCTCAGGTTCAACATTACTTCGGGTTATGCTAGCTGGTCACCCCGAATTATTTTCTCCACCAGATCTAGAGTTATTGTCTTTTGACACTTTAAAACAACGTAATAAAGCCTTTACTGGCCGATTTGATTTTTATCAGGAAGGGGCGCTCAGAGCTGTAATGGAAGCAAAAGGGTGTAGTCTCGAAGAGGCCAAACAAGTGATGGCTGAATTTGAAGAAAAAGACTATACCATTCAACAGTTTTATCGTGAGATACAAGGGTGGATTGGTGACCTAGTACTAGTAGATAAATCACCTACTTATGCTTATCACCCTGAGATTTTGCAGCAAGCGGAGAGGATGTTTGAAGAGGCACACTTCATTCATTTAGTACGACACCCATATGGCATGATTACGTCTGCTGAACAAGTGAAATTAAATGTCGTGGCGTATCTTGATGAACATGAATATGACTCCAAAGAGCTAGGAGAGCTACTTTGGGCTGAGGCTCATTCCAACATTTCGACTTTCCTAGAAGAGATCCCTCAGAGTCGGCAACATAGGGTGGTATTCGAAGATTTAGTGAAAGATCCTGCGCGCCAAATGGAGTCGTTGTGTGAATTCTTGTCTATTGATTATGACAGGTCTTTAATCAACCCTTACGATGACACGGCAAAGCGAATGTCAGATGGTGTTCGTGAAGAGTCACGAATGTTGGGAGATGGTAAATTTCTTGGACATAAAAAGATAAAGAGTTCTGTAGGTGATGCTTGGAAACAGCAGGTAGAGGAAGACTTCCTCCACAGCCGCACCTGGAAACTAGCTCAAAAGCTGGGCTACAAAAAGCCTGTTTCTAAACCTATATATCCGCCTATTAAACCTATTGAGAGAGAAGGTAATCTACTTGAATTGTCATTTGCTCAGCAACGTTTATGGATGCTGGATAAAATTGATGATGGCAGTACGCATTACAACATTCCAGTTGCTCTGACTATTCGAGGTGAATTGAAACTCACTGCTTTGACAAATGCGATTAATTCCATTATTGCACGTCATGAAAGCTTAAGAACCAACGTTGTTGAGGGGGCTCATGGCGAGCCAGTACAGTGTGTTCATGCAGCATCAAACTTGGATATACCTGTTAGCGATATCTCTTTATTAGAAAAAAATGAAAAGCAGACAGTGCTTAGTGAGCTTATTGCATCGGAAGCCACCAAAGCATTTAACTTGAAAAATGATCTAATGCTTCGAGCTCAACTAGCGAAGGTAGCAGAAAAAGAACATGTGTTGTTAGTAACCATGCATCATATCGCTTCAGATGGCTGGTCTATGGGAATCCTTGTTAGAGAGCTTAGTGCGTTATATAACGCAAACGTGAGCGGCAACACAGATCCTTTAGCGCCGATGCAAGTGCAATATGTTGATTATGCCCACTGGCAACGCAATTGGTTACAGGGCGAAATATTGGAGGAGCAACTCGCATATTGGAAAGGGCAGCTCTCAGACATTCCGCCAGTACATAGCTTAGCACTTGATCACCCAAGACCAAAAAAACAAACCTTTGCTGGGGCTGTTCATCGGAGTACCACTAATGCGCTGATTTACAATGAGTTTAAAGCTTTGTATCAGAAAAAAGGGTGTACTCTGTTTATGGGCTTGCATGCTGCATTTTCTGTACTTTTATCTCGATACAGTAATGAGGTTGATATTGTTGTAGGTAGCCCAATTGCTAATCGGGAACAAGCAGAAGTGGCAGGCTTAATAGGCTTCTTTGTCAATACGTTGGTGTTGCGCAGCGATTTATCAAATAACCCGTGTTTTAATGACTTACTGGTTCAAAGCAAAGAGACATTATTAGATGCGTATGCGCATCAACAAATTCCGTTTGAAAAATTAGTAGAGACTTTACAGCCAGAGCGAAGCTTAAGCCAAAGTCCATTATTTCAAGTGGCGTTAGTATTACAAAATAATGAAATGGCAGAACTTGAATTGTCTGACTTGGATGTTCAATTGATTGAACAAGAGGATGTTATCGCCAAGTATGATCTGACATTGTCTGTTGTCGAAAGAGAAGAAGGTTTGCTTCTTGATTGGGAGTATAACACGGACCTTTTTGAAGCAACGACTATCGAAGGGTTTGCAAAGCATTTTGATTTATTGTTGGCAGAACTTGTTAATACACCTGATAAATGTGTGTTTGACGTCAATATGCTACCAACAGAGTCTATCAAGCGCCAGGTGATTGAATGGAATGACACCGAGTGTGCGTATCCACAGGATGCGTTGATCCACACCTTGTTTGAGGCACAAGTAGAGAAGACGCCGGATGCAACCGCCGTTGTATTTGAGGGCGCGTCACTGAGCTACAGCGAACTCAATACCAGAGCAAACCAATTAAGTGATTACTTGGTAACAACACGTCAAGTGGGTCCGGACAGTTTAGTGGGGATCTGTGTGGAGCGTTCCATGGACATGGTGGTGGGTATCCTCGGTATTCTAAAAGCAGGGGGC
>NZ_JAKGBI010000005.1 GCF_021530565.1 Pseudoalteromonas sp. SMS1 | reverse complement strand
AAAGTAGGACATTGCCAAGCGCCAAATAAAAGAAAGCCCGATTCGAAAGAGTCGGGCTTTTTTGCGTCTAAGTCCCTCGGCAACAGCTAAACGAGCTCATTTCACCTTGCGCAAAAGAAGCGTGCTCACTGTGTTCGCTGTCGCTAACCTTTCGCACTTAATTCATCCCTGAAGCTGGGTTCCATCGCGCATCCATGCGCTCATCTCAATGAACTGCGAAGCTGCACTTCGGTCTCATTTCGTCCATGTGAAAGTAGGGTGAAGGCGGGGATAAGAAAGTGAATAGTTTCACTTTCTACCGACTGGGTGCAGTGAAGCGCTTTCACGCTTGTGATTCTTTATTTCTTTTAAATACATCTCTTAGCTGCGGTTAAACCAGCGCATTTTACCTTGCGCGAAAAGAATGTGGGCGCTTCGCGCTTGTCATAAACCTTTCGCACTATACTTACGCAAAAAGAGCGTGCTCACTGTGTTCGCCGTCGCTAATCTGGTGCACGCCAGTAATTAACTTACCTTTATAAACGTTAGTAACTTACGGAAGCTATAAGTTTACAGGTCATTGCCACAGCGATACCGTCTTATGTCGATAGAAAATGTTAAGAAGATCATTGCGCTTTTGATTGAACTGTATATACTCACAGTAAATGTACTGTATGGAAAACCAGTTATATGCGACCGTTAACTAAACGACAAGAACAAGTATTCGAACTTATAAAGGTATTTATCAAAGATACAGGTATGCCACCAACCCGTGCTGAGATTGCAGACTCGTTGGGTTTTCGCAGTGCTAACGCCGCGGAAGAGCATTTAAAAGCGCTGGCAAAAAAGGGGGTAATTGAAATGGTGCCCGGTGCCAGTCGTGGTATTCGTTTAGTTGAAGAAGAAGAGCCTGAGCAGTTGGGTTTACCTCTGGTCGGTCGAGTCGCTGCCGGTGAACCTATCCTAGCGCAAGAGCACATTGAAAATCATTGCAAAGTCGATCCTAGCATGTTTCAACCCAATGCTGATTACCTATTACGAGTCAACGGAATGAGTATGAAAAATATAGGTATCATGGATGGGGATTTACTCGCAGTACATAGAACCCAAGTCGCAAATAATGGACAAGTTGTTGTTGCAAGAGTGGAAGAAGATGTTACCGTCAAACGTTTCGAGAAAGTCGGTAGAAAAGTTTTTCTTCACGCTGAAAATGAAGACTTTTCCCCAATAGAAGTCGATCTAGAACAGGAAGCGTTCAATATTGAGGGACTTGCTGTTGGTGTGATCAGAGGCAATTTATAACCATGGATTGTTACGATTAAAATGGCGTTCATAATTGGGCTATATAAAGGCCCAATTTGTGTTTTTATAACTCTGCTCCTTAATACTTTCCCAATTTCCACACCTTCTAGTCTGTAAATCTCACAATTATTCTCTAATTTTAGTCAGCAAATACGACTAAAGCTCAGTAAGTTAGCTATGCTATAAGCGTTAAACTATAAATTTTAATTAATGTTGCACTATTTAAGTTAGCTAAGGTCTTAGCTATTCGTCTTGGTAAGTAACTATCGTTAGAGGTGTACTCTAGAGTTACATTTAATATCAAATGAGAACAAAGTGATATTTGGCGATATGATACAACCTAAGGAATATTAATAATTATGGAGCTGACAATGACTTCGTTGCGCGCTGTACTAATTCTATCCACTCTTTTTTTTATAACGGCATGTAGTTCAACCGGTAGAAATACGCAATCTGGTTTTCTTCCGGACTATGAAGTGCTTAAACCTTCAGATGAGTATCAAGATACTCAACTATATGTAAGTCGTGAGTTTGGACAAGATGCGCTGGCCAAAATCGAAACCTTATATTTGCCGCGCTTTGAAGTGTGGGTCAATGTCAAAGACACAGACTTTTTAAATGTTAACCCTCAACATATTGCCAAGTTGAGCCACTACATGCAGTCAGAAATGGTCAGCAAGTTAAGTCCTCATTATGAAATTGTCACCGAGCAACCCGTTAAGCTGGATGACTCTGTGTTAACGATTAAAGGGGCGTTTACAGATGTAGAATTCGAGCCTATTGAACTAGGCGTACGAGACTTTGTTCCGATTCGACTGGTTTACAATGCAGGTAAATCTGCGTATCTAGCTGCAACAGAGCAAACAGAAGCGCTGACCCATGTATCCCTTGAATCTGTATTCTATGTGGGCAATAAAAAAGAACCAATGGTGATGATGACAGCTCATAGGGAGTTAGATTCGGTGATAAAAGCTGACGGTACTGAAAATGTTAAAGCGGTCAAACAAATTCTAGATATTTGGGTAAATAACTTCGTTACGGCAATGGTCAAAGATCGTAACTCAGGACACAATTAAGGAGCATTCATGCATACAATAAGAATTAGGTCACTTGGTGTGGCTGCGCTTTTCTGTATTAGTTTAGTCGCTTGTTCAGAGCAACAAGTAGAAATCAAAGACACTGAACAACTACGTCCTGTAAGAACACTGCTTTTATCGTCGCAAGTTGATGGACCTATGGTGGAGTTTCCTGCGGTGGTAGATGCTGCTTCTTCAGCCGATTTGTCTTTTAAAGTGCCTGGTGAGGTGACTGAGTTGCTTGTTAAGCAAGGGGAAGAGGTTGAAGTAGGTGATGTCATTGCTAAAGTGGATGCGACTGACTACCAACTTTCTTTGGACGAAGCACAAGCCAATTACAAAAAAGCACAGGCTGATTTCAGCCGAGCGAAACAGCTTATTAAGTCAGGTACCATTTCGCAGTCTGACTACGATCAGTTGCAATCTCACTTTACCAGTGCAAAAAGCAAATTAGCAAATGCGCAGAATAATTTATCTTATACAAGTTTGAAGGCGTCGTTCTCTGGTGTTGTCGCAAGAACGTATATTGAACGCTTTGAAGAAGTGCAAGCTAAGCAAGTAATTGCAACACTGCAAGATATTAAGCACATCACACTGAAAGTGAATGTGCCAGAGAGCTTGATGATTAAAGTATCCAAGGATGCGCCAAAGCACATTATCGCAGAATTCTCTGGGATCCCAGACAAGACTTTCCCTTTAGATTTTGTCGAAGTAAGTACCCAAGCGGATGAAGTAACGAAAGCCTATGAAGTGACGCTGAGTATGACTCGCCCGGAAAACTACAATATCTTACCGGGTATGACTGCAAAGGTCCTAGCCAAGGGTGTTGACGTAAATAAGAGCGGATTATACTTACCCATTAATACTGTTTTGAAAGATGCGTCGGGGAATTACGTTTGGACTGTCTCTTCAGTAGGAAAAGGTAAAGGAGAGATTGCTAAAAAACCAGTGGTGATTGGGGAAGTATCAACGCTAGGATTTCCGGTGATGAGTGGTGTAAACGAAGGAGACTATATTGTTACTGCTGGTATGAGTAAGGTAAGTGAGGGTCAACTTGTGAAATTTAACAAGGGGGCACAGTGAATATAACCAGACTTGCATTAGAAAATAATCGTACCACCTGGGTGCTGATAGCAGCACTACTGTTTTTTGGCATTGCTTCCTTTGACAAAATGCCAAAAGACTATGACCCGGGGTTTATCATTCGTACTGCACAAGTTGTGACCTACTTTCCTGGGGCTAGCCCGCAGCGAGTCGAAGAGTTAGTGACAGATCAAATTGAGAAGGTAGTCCAACAGATCCCTGAATTAGACTTTGTGAGTAGTACTTCAAAAACAGGTGTTTCCATTGTTAGTGTCAATATCAAAGAAAGCTACAAGGAGATGCGGCCTATTTGGGACAACCTTAGGCGTAAAATTCAGAGTATTGAACAAGACTTGCCGAGCGATGCACAAAAACCCATTGTGAATGATGAATTCGGGGATGTCTTTGGCATTGTAATTGGGCTCACTGCCGAAGGCTATAGTTACCGAGAGATGGAAGATGTGGCGGAGCAAGTACGAGATACGTTGTTGCGCTTACCTGAAGCTGCAAAAGTTGAGATATTCGGAAATCAAGAGCAAAGGGTATTTATCGAATTTGAGAATGCGCGTTTGGGGGCGCTTGGCATTTCACCGAGTCAGCTCAAAGAGCAACTTGCGGCGCGTAATATCGTCAACCCTGGCGGCTCTATATATATTAATGATGAGACGCTTGCACTTGAACCGAGTGGTAACTTTGAATCTGTGGAGGACATTGCCAACACTATTATTAACGTGCCAGGTAGTGAGCAAGTATTACTGTTATCTGACATTGCGGTTGTTTACAGAGATTATGTGGACCCCGCAAAATCCAAAGTCCGAGTAGGACAGCAAGAAGGTCTCACATTGGCCATTTCGATGCGTTTGGGTGGCAACAATATTGCGCTAGGAGAGCAAGTCTTAGAGACGCTAAATTACTTAGAAAGTGTTTATCCTATAGGCGTTGAGTTCAAACTATTGTCGTTCTTACCAAGGGAAGTAGAGCAAAAAGTCAGTGATTTTGTTTCGAACTTGCTGCAAGCTGTTTTGGTCGTAACCTTAGTGATGCTCTTTACACTAGGTTTGCGAACTGGCCTCATCGTTGCGAGCTTAATTCCGATGAGTATGGTGTTTGGTATTCTAGTGATGTCATTTTTTGATATAAGTATTGATCAGATATCTTTGGCTGCACTGATAATCGCGCTGGGTATGCTTGTTGATAACGGCATCGTCATGTCTGAGAATATCATGGTACAAATGGAACGAGGTAAAGCGGCGATTGATGCTGCGGTGGACTCAGCTGATGAGCTAAAAGTACCGTTGTTGGTGTCTTCACTCACGACCGGCGCAGCTTTCCTTCCCATTTTCTTGGCCGAATCGTCGACAGGTGAATATACCGCCTCATTGTTCAAAGTGGTGACAATCACGCTGCTTTGTTCTTGGTTGCTGGCAATGACTATGATCCCAATGCTATGCGTGTACTTTACGCGTGTGAAGTCTCAAGCGGCAGATTATAATTCCGGGGTATATCTTGGTTATAAAACACTCCTAACGGTCATGATCCGTTACCGTTGGATGACTATCATAGCTTGCGTTGCTGCATTTTTTGTGGCGCTACAAGGGATGCAATATATTCCTAAGGTTTTCTTCCCCCCATCCGATCGTGATTACTTTAAAGTCGAGCTCGAATTGCCCATTGGTACACGTTTGCAGACGACAGAAGCTATGGTAAAAGACATTGAGGGCTTTTTACATCGCGACCTGAAAGTATCGAGCGAACGGCCTGAAGGCGTTACCGAGTGGGTGAGCTACATTGGAAACGGTGGGCCGAGGTTTTTGTTAACTCACAATCCAGAGCCAACAAGTGCAAACTACGCGTTGATGATAGTGAGTACAACTTCCTATCACTTGATTGATGAGTTGATGGTTGATATTGAACGTTATGCTTTGAGTAGACACCCAGATCTCTTGATAAAACAACGCAAAATAGAGAATGGTGCACCGATCGCCAACCCCGTTGAGATTAGGCTTTCAGGTGATGACAAAGAGACCCTGATGAAAATTGTTGATGCATTAAAACTGCAAATGCAAACGACACCTGGACTTAAAGCGGTGAGTGATGATTGGGGGTTACCAAGCAAAAAGGTACAAATAAAAATTAATCAAACTCGAGCTCGGCGTGTTGGCGTTTCCAGTAAAGATATTGCGAGCTCGTTACAAACAGGTTTTAGTGGATTAGAGTTAACTCAATATCGTGAAGGCAATGAGCTTATTCCTGTTACATTGCGATCTGTTGCCGCAGATAGAGACGATATTGGAAAGCTAGAAGCGATGATGGTTTACTCACAAGCTACTGGTGCATCAGTTCCGCTGAAGCAAGTCGCCGACATCGAAATCGTTTGGGAAAGTGCGCAAATTTTAAGACGTGATCGATTAAAGTCAGTTGCGGTGGGCGCTCAATTAGACGGCATAACTGCGGATGAAGGGTTTGATGTGCTCGTACCGTGGCTTGAAGAGCAAAAGAAAAACTGGCCGTTTGGCTACTCTTATGAACTCGGTGGTGAGGCGGAGTCTTCAGGAAAAGCGAACCAGTCAATCGCAGATAAAATGCCTATCGCGGTGTTTATTATCGTCATCCTCCTGATTGGTCAGTTTAACTCGATCCGAAAGTCTATTATTGTACTGACGACAATTCCACTGGGATTTATTGGGGTAATTCTCGGTCTACTAGTAGGACAGTCATTCTTTGGCTTTATGACCTTGCTGGGCATTATTTCCTTGGCAGGCATTGTCATAAACAATGCAATTGTGCTGTTAGAGCGAATTAAGATTGAGCTAAACAATATGCCGGAAAACCCAGTAGAAGCGATTGTAACGGCTGCTCAGCAACGTATGAGACCAATACTCCTCACTACGGCAACTACTGTCTTTGGTTTAATTCCATTGTACTTGGGCGGTGGTGAAATGTGGGAACCGATGGCGCTGGGGATCATGGGTGGATTACTGTTCTCAACTTTGTTGACCCTAGGCGTAGTGCCAGTTTTGTATGCATTATTTTATCGAATAAAGGAGCAAAAGGGCGCCTAATTGGCGCTCTTGATGGTGATAAAGTGATCACGGGTAAAAGCCTGTAAAGGGATGTAACCCTTAAGTTTTCGTTCAGCGAAATGAGCAGATTATGGGCATACAGGCCAACGAGAGGAGTTTATTATGAAATATATCAAATATGTGATTGCAGCGATGTTCCTTCCAATGACGGCAAGTGCTGGCGAAGTGAATGTTACTTGGCTAGATTTTAAAGAATATCGAGATGTTTTTCCTGCAAATGAAACGCGGGGTGGGTACTACAAACGCATAGCTAAAAAGTTTGAGCAACACTTAAACAAATTAGCCGCCGATTTACCCGCAGGTTACACCATGTCTGTAACATTTGAAGATGTCGATTTAGCCGGAGATGTTCGGTTCAATATGAACGATATTCGCATCATTAAACCGATTTACTTTCCACGTTTAAAAGTATCGTATCGAGTGACTGACAACAACGGTAATGTGATCACCGAGGCGAAATCAAAAGTGTTGAAAGATTTAGGCTTTATGGACAAAATCAAAATGGGCCGAGACTCAGAGTTTTACTACGATAAGCGGCTTTTAAGTGATTGGTACAAAGAAGAAGTTGCCCCAAAAATCTAAAGTAAAAAAGAGCGCTAAAGCGCTCTTTTTTATTTAAACGTTGCCAATAATTGGAGCAGTTGTTGCAGCTTGAACACTGCTTTTTTCAACTGCGCTTCATCTAACTGATCAGATTTACTGAGTGCATCTACATCCGCGGCTACATCCAAGACATATGGTTTAAAGCGTTTCGCTTCAAATCCGAAGCCAGCGTCCTTTGTGAACAGTGCAGTGAATTTTCCATGACCTTGTTGTTGCAGTTCATCTAATTTTTTATCAGCATCAAGTGCTTGACGGTAAACAACTTTTAAGTTTTCGTTGAGCTTTTCGATGATAGCGTGCATAGTTTTCCTAAAGTCTGGTATGAATCGGTCGATATTTTACTTGGATCCATCAAACTTGTCAGGTAATTGCCTATGAATATTTCCGGAAGTAACCTTCCTGCTATGTCTGGCGCCGGGCCAAGTGGCGAAGTATACAGCGCTTCTTTGGCTAAAAAGCAACAGCAAGCAGATGGACGAGCAGCCCTAGCATTAATTGAATCAGCAGGGAGTGCTGCCGCTGCGCAGACCCCCGCGAAGTCAGTTACCGCATCGTTGGGCAACAACATCAACGTATACGTCTAGTGTACATTGATGTTTTGTATTTAGGCTTAGCTTAAATGCAAATCAATCGGCGTCTTACTTGGTTTGCCGCCGATTTCTCTTACTAATGTAGGTACTAAAAATCCCGGTAACGTCTCTAAGATATTGCCTACCAGTGTAATGGCTTCCTCCTCAGTGACATCAAAGTGACTTGCCCCTTCAACTTTGTCCAATAAATGCAGATAATATGGCAATACATCGCTATCAAATAGCGCTTCGCTGAGGTCAATAAGTGCCTTCGCATTGTCGTTAATCCCTTTCAATAGCACGGTTTGGTTGAGCAAGGTAACGCCAGCCTGTTTGAGCTTACCCATTGCGTGGATAAAGTGCTGATCAATTTCATTCTTATGATTTATATGATTGACAAGAATAACCTTTAATCGACTATTGGCTAAACTTTCACACAGTTGTGCGGTGATTCTAGTCGGTATAACTATGGGTAAACGACTATGTATTCTTAGCCTTTTAATTTGTGGTAGCTGCTCTAATTTGTCGATCAGCCAGGCAACCATGTCATCTTTTGCCATTAACGGATCACCACCACTGAGGATCACTTCATTAATTTCGGGGTGTGCGACAAGATAGTCAAACACTGGCTCAAGAGTACGTTTGTTCACTTGGTTGTCTTGATAAGGGAAATGACGCCTGAAACAATAGCGACAATTAACCGCGCAGCCGGTTTTTAACATCAACAGAACGCGAGATTTGTACTTATGTAATAAACCTGGCACAGGCGCGTCTTGTTCTTCAAGTGGATCTTTGCTAAATCCACTTTCAGCAATAAACTCTTGATGCACAGGTAAGACTTGTAATAACAAGGGGTCCTGCGGATTACCATACTGCATTTTCGATATGAAAGAGCGTGGTACGCGAAGCGGAAATAACCGCTTAGCTGCAAGGTCTTTTGCATTGAAATGTGCTTCTAACCCAAGCGTTTTAATGAGTGTTTCTGGGCAAGTAACGACATTTGCCAATTCTTTTTGCCAGTTAGTATGCAAATTTACTTCATTTATTTGTATCATTAGCAGGTTTATTACTCGAAATACGATGATTAGAGGATACGATGGCGAATTATAGCACCAACGAGTTCAAGGGCGGCCTAAAAATTATGATTGATGGCGAGCCTTGTACGATCCTAGAAAACGAAATGGTTAAACCAGGTAAAGGCCAAGCTTTCAACCGAGTTAAGATCCGTAAGTTGATCTCAGGAAAAGTATTAGAAAAAACATTTAAATCTGGCGACTCCGTTGAAGGCGCCGATGTAATGGAAACAGACTTAGCGTATTTGTACACTGACGGTGAGTTCTGGCACTTCATGAACAATGAGACATTCGAACAGATCGCTGCTGATGAAAAAGCAGTTGGTGAAAATGTGAAATGGTTAGTTGAAAATGATGTTTGTACGATCACGCTGTGGAACGGTAACCCAATCGCGGTCACCCCACCTAACTTTGTAGAGTTAGAGATCACCGATACAGATCCAGGTCTAAAAGGTGACACAGCAGGTACCGGTGGTAAACCTGCAACGCTAACAACTGGCGCTGTTGTTAGAGTTCCGTTGTTCGTTCAAATTGGCGAAGTGATTAAAGTAGACACACGTACGGGCGAATATGTGAGCCGCGTTAAATAACTTCGGTTTAATTGCGAAAGTGTGAAAAATCTCGGCAAATGCCGAGATTTTTTTTGATAGGCACAGTTTACAGGTAAAGTGAAATGAATGACGCATTGTGGGCGCCGAGTGCGCAAATTGAGACGCTAAAACAAAGAGCAAATATACTGGCCAAGATAAGGGCTTTTTTTGCGGCACGTGAAGTAATGGAAGTTGAAACACCTTGTTTGAGCCAAGCATCTGTAACCGATGTGTATTTAGCCACATTTTCAACCGAGTTTGTTGGACCAAGCCATGCCAAGGGACTGCCTCTTTACTTACAAACGTCCCCAGAGTTTGCCATGAAGCGTTTATTGGCAGCTGGCAGTGGCGCTATCTATCAAATAGGTAAAGCCTTTCGTAATGAGGAGTCTGGTCGTCACCACAACCCTGAGTTCACCATGCTAGAATGGTATCGCCCTGGGTTCGATGAGTTTGACTTAATGGATGAGATAGATTGTTTAATGCGAACCGTCTTATCATGTGATGTTGCAACGCGAATGAGTTATCAGGACGCTTTTCGAGCTCATTTGAGGATTGACCCCTTAACAATCGAACTAGAAGCACTCAAAGTGGTTTGTGGCCAATACGGGTATAAAGATATTGCCGCACAAGAGCAATCTGTGGATGCACTGTTACAGTTGCTATTTTGCATGGAAATTGAGCCGCAAATAGGCAAAGACGCCCCATGTTTTGTCTATCATTTTCCTGCATCACAAGCTGCTCTAGCACAATTAAACGACGCTGACCCGCGCGTGGCAGGGCGTTTTGAATTGTATTATCAAGGTATGGAATTGGCGAATGGATTTAACGAACTGACGAATGCTGATGAGCAAAGTAAACGCTTTGATAAAGATAACCAAGTGCGAGCCCAAATGGGGTTACCTCAGATAGATAAAGATCAACGATTTTTAAAGGCGCTTGAGCACGGGTTACCCACCTGTGCTGGTGTTGCTTTGGGGATTGACCGTTTGGTGATGTTGGCGACAGGTAAAAGCGAAATCCAAGAAGTAATCGCATTTGATGTGAATCGAGCTTAGCCGCTAAGTTAAGAGGTGACATCGAAAAAGCCCAGAGTTTAACTGGGCTTGTTCTTATACAAACCGTTGAAGCTCTTTTTGTGTTGCTGCGGTTAACTGATGCGCATTTTGGCAATCGTGCAGGGCTGTATCTAGTTGCGCTTTGGCTGATTGACCTAACTCAACAATTTGCTGCACCGCGTGATGTGTGTGATTTTGCGTGTCTTCGAGCTGGTGTACGGCACTGACAATCTCTTCAAGTTGCGATTGGTTGCGTTCGAAATCTGCACTCATATCCGCAAACCCTTTAGAAGTCTCACTAATGGCTTTTTCAGCGCCGCTAGAGTGCGAAATTAATTGCTCTGATTCTTGATGTGTCTCACTGACTAAGTGGTCCATTTGGTTTATAAAGTCGCTAATTTGGCGTGTCGCGTCATTAACTTTCACCGATAAGTTACGTACTTCATCCGCAACAACAGCAAAACCTCTGCCTGCTTCACCTGCGCGCGCAGCTTCAATTGCGGCGTTTAGTGCGAGTAAGTTGGTTTGATCTGAAAACTCTTCGACCATTTTGAGAATATTTCGAATATTGTCACTGTTTTCTTTTAATCCAGACACCGTAGTAGAGAAATTCCCCAACAGTGAAGTGATTTGTTGTACTTCGCTAACCAGTGTCATTAAAGACTGTGATGAGCCTCGCACAAAGTGTAAGCTTTCCGTGTTGGCTTGATAGACTTGGTCTGTGTTGCCGACGATACTTTGTAAGCTGTGGGTGACCTGATCGCTGGCCGCAATGATGTTATCGCCTTGGTTGATCTGCTGTTCGCCTGCCGACACTGTGCTGGTCATCGACTGTGTAACTTGCTGATTACTGAGTGTCGCCGCTTCAGCGCTTTTGTAAGTATTGCCCAAAAGCTCACTCAGATGCACGGTGAAGGTGTTGTATTGATCACTGAGCTCTCTAAACTCATCGTATGTAAACTGAGGCAAGCGCGCATTTAAGTTGCCATCTTGGCGATTCACTTGCTCCAAGGCATCACGCATTGCCTGTACCGGTCTCACTATTAAATAGCGCATATAAAAAAAAGTGAAAATAAATGCGGCGATGGAGGACAATGCCAATAGCCAGAAGCCACCTAACTCTGTACCAGAATCAGATAAGTGCGTGTAGAGCCAGCCTAATGTGAGCAGCTGAAAGACAAACAAAAAACCTAGGTTGCCGAATATTTTTCTCGTGAGAGTAAAAAAGAGAGATTCTTCAATTAAATTATATATGCGCATGTACAAACTCATCATAGGCTTATCACTCGCCGGTTCGTGTAAATTTGGATATCACTTGCAAGAAACACCCAGCATTTACTTCCATTACTATTAAAGTATACCATTTAGTGGAATTATTTAAGCAGTCCGAACGGTTTATCAGTAAATAGCTAGAATCTAAAGCACTTTAAGCTGATTATTTAAGGTACAGTCGTTCAGCGATTACGCTTTAAAAGCACAAAGTTTATTAATTGCCATTTTGGCGTGACAAGGATAATTACTAAAGATCCCATCGACCCCCATGTCTAGCACTAATTCAATGTCTTTTTGCTTGTCAACGGTATAGGCATATACCTGCAAGCCTCGCTGCTTAGCGTCCAATACAAACTCATGGTTTATAAAGTTTTTATCCATATGAATGCTATAGGCATGTAACTTTTGGGCAAACTCGGCGTAGTTCAAAGGGATAGAAGCGGTCAAGGCGCCGATTTTAACCCAGGGCAATTTTTGTTTAAGCCATACCAGTTGGTGGTGGTCAAAGGATGACAAGATCAATTGACTACGCTCTATCACACCTGCATTAATATTATTTTCTATGTATTGGACGAACTTATCTAAAGAATAAGTGTGCTTTAACTCGAGATTAATTGTCGCGTTGGTACCAATTAGATCAAATACATTTTGTAGAGTCGGTATGCCTTCTCCATTGCCGGCATCCAGAGCATTTAACATTTCCCGAGTAGCATCTCTAACCATACCTCGGCCATTGGTGGTGCGATCTAGCCATGTGTCATGAATAATCGCGTAATCATCATGACAGCTTTGTACATCCAATTCGATGCCATCTACATCCACATCCAAAGCAGCGCTAATTGCACTTAGCGAGTTTTCTGGGTGGTTTCCGCTTGCACCCCGGTGCGCAAATACTTGGATCATCGTTTATTCCTTGTTATTGACCAAGTTTCAAAACAGGCAGCACTTACAACTAAAATACCGCCAATGATTGTCGTCATATTGGTTGTTTCTGATAACAGCATATAAGCCAAAACAGTGCCGTACAAGGGCTGTAAGCAGGAAATTAACCCGGCTGTTGTTGCACTTAAATAGCGTAAACTATTCGCAAACAGAGAGTGGGGTATTGCTGTAAACACAACACCAGCCAATAGTAAGTAGTACATGTCTTGCAGGGGAAGTGCCTGAGGTGGCGTGTCAATGAAAAAGGACAAGACAATGGCTGCTGTTAGTGTTTGATACAACATGGTGTGCGGTCCACCGTACCCTGAAAAGTATTTCTTTTGCAACAGGTTACGTGTTGCGAAAAACACACCTGATACAACGCCTGTGAGTATACCTAATGTGACTTGATTTCCTAAGTTTGCATCAGGCACCATGAGGTAAATTCCGACAATAACGATGAGCGAGTTAAATAGATCGGTGGGTTTAATTCTTGTGTTATTAAACAATGGTTCAAGTAAGACCGTGATGACCGGATAAGTGAAAAAGGCGATGATCCCCGTGGCGATACCGGCCATTTGCATTGCGGCAAAATAGGTAACCCAGTGCAATCCTATGATGACACCGAGGCTAGCAACAATAAAGTAGTCTTTGTGGTTGTGAAGTCGCAACTGTTTGCTTTGTAGCTTGAGAATGACAGTGATCGCCAAAAAAGCAATTGCGGTTCGGTACACTGTGATATCCAGTGCGGAAAGGGCAATTAATTTTGAGAATAACGCAGTGCCACCAAACATAAGTACGGCGATATGTAATTGTATAAGCGCGGATTGATTTTTATGCATAATTATTAATTATTTATTTGAGTTAGCGGCGAGTATCGCTTTTAACTGATATTTTCGGTGACACTTGTCACTGCGACTTCGTTGTTGCTCATGGTAGGGTAAAACAATCAAGAGAGATAGGTCTTTTTAAATTTATGAATGGGCATTCTATGAGAAGTGCAACACACACAATGCCGCTGGCCAGAAAAGGAAAACACTTTTTTTGGAACTATGGACCGCTGGTTTTTTCTGTGTTCTATTTTTTTCCGATGATAAGGAGTTTTGAAACGACGTCCAATGCAGAAATTGCGGCGCAATTTATGGCGTATGGCAGTTTTGTATTTTGTTACCACAAAGCGTTATTAAAACCTGCGAAAGATGCTATTCACTTTATAGTATTGATGCTGCTTCTGTGTGTCTTAGTGACGCAGCTCACTTCGGGAACCAGTACGCTCTTTGGTTATGTCGGTTATCTCATTGGGTTTTGTTTTCTTGGTAGTGTGCGTTGGTTGATGTTAGCCGTTTTAATGTGCGCAATTACGTTAGTTGCCACTTTACACATTCATCCAAATTTTTGGCCTTATTTCATTGGTCCTGCAATGGTGATTTCATTGGGGCTGTTTGGATTTGGTGTTGTGGAATATAAAGAACGAGTTCATCGAAATGAGTCAAGAAAAAGCAAAGAGCAGATCAGCCAACTTGCAAAAATTGCAGAGCGAGAGCGTATCGCGAGAGATTTGCATGACTTGCTTGGTCACTCACTGAGTTCAATTTCACTCAAATCAGAACTTGCAGGCAAGTTTATTTCAGCAGGTCATTACGATCAGGCTAAACATGAAACGGACGAAGTCGCTAAGTTAGCTCGCACAGCACTGTCTGAGGTGAGAGAAGCGGTATCGGGCATGAAGCAATTAGGGCTGCAAGCACAACTGGATGTAATGACTGCACGGTTAAAGGACAAAGGCATGGCTGTTGAACCCGATATACAGCAAATTGCGTTAAGCCCAGAACAAGAAAGTTGCTTATGCTTTGTCGCTAAGGAGGCGATTACCAATGTGCTTAAACACAGTAATGCTAGAAAGGTTTCCATTTCGTTGAACACGTTTAAGGGACAACACACGCTCATATTTTGTGATGATGGTCAGATACATAATATTGTATGGGGCAATGGTTTGTCGGGGATTAAATCACGAATTGAAGAATTAGGCGGATCGTTTAAGGTGTTTGCCGATGATGGGCTCAGGCTGGTGGCCGAGCTACCCCAAAAGGAGATGTAAGTTATGAAAGTCTTGGTAGTTGAAGATCAGGCATTAGTGAGAAATGCCATTGCAGCTTTATTGTCATTGGAGCCTTGTATTGAGGTAGTAGGCCAAGCTGAAGATGGGTTGCAAGCATTAGATATGCTGGCGCGTGTTGAAGTAGACATCGTTTTGAGTGACATCGAAATGCCAAATCTTACCGGTTTAGAGTTGGCACAGGCGGTTGAAGCACGTTATCCAAGTATTAAGTTTGTGATCATGACAACCTTTTCTCGAGCGGGTTATATTCGACGTGCGATGGAGTCCAGTGTCAAAGGGTTTATTCTCAAAGAAGCCCCCAGTGACTACTTGATTAATGCGTTAAAAAAGGTCTCTGTGGGGCAAAAAGTTATCGATCCAGAACTTGCCATGAATGCACTGGATGAAAAGGATCCCTTGTCTGACAAAGAACGTAAGGCCTTGCGTCTAGCCAGTGAGGGGCTCAAAACCAGCCAAATTGCACAACAGTTATTTTTAAGTGATGGTACCGTCCGTAATTATCTGTCAGAGGCAATTGCTAAATTAAACGCCACAAATCGAGTAGATGCAGCGAGAATTGCTAGGCAAAAAGGATGGCTATAGAGAGTTAAAGCGTTCCAATAAGTTCATTTCTCTATTTATTCATGTAGACAATTAGTAATATAATACTACTTAATGATTAAAATAATGTAATTGACCTTAGATGGGCGATCCTAAACTCCTACTCAAAATATTAGCATTAACGACCTGCGTATGTGCCGTATTTATGTTGGTAAATTGGTTGGTGCACAAGCGTATTGCTGGTACTCGTTTATGGTTTGGGTTTGTACTTAGCGCGGCCATCGCATGTATTTTTCAGTCTTCACAAGCGCTTTCATCCGTTTGGTCAATCATGGTACCTAATACCCTTATTTTATTAGGCCTGTTTATGTTGACGCGCGGCGTTGAACGATTCTTTATTGTACGAGTCTATAATTGGCCTTGGTTCTTACTTGCATCTGTATTTTTCCCTAGTTTTATCTATTTTACATTTATTGATGCCAGTTTCTTAGTACGGGTGGTCGTCAATTACTTAGTTTGGTTGTTGGCCATGACATTGTGTTTACGCGCTTTGTGGATTGGCCAAGGCAAATCACTCGTCAGTTTTTCTCCCGCCCATTGGACCTTTGCGATCGCCTGTGTATCTCTTTTGAGTGTATTTACTTTACGTTTAAGTATGCTTGGCCATTACGAGCACAGTGACTCACTTGGTACGAATAATTGGATGAACCAGTTTTTTTCTCTGTCGGTTATTGTGATGCCACTCATCTTATGCTTTTCATTGTGCTTACTATGTAGCTGTAGGAAAGAGCAATTGTTGGCCAATGTGACCCAAAGAGCGAAAGAGGAAACTCAAAAGAAAGCACAGTTTTTAACCTTGCTGAGTCATGAATTAAGAACGCCTTTAAACGCAATCGTCGGTCATGCTGAGATGATTAAACAGGCTCCGAGAGAACCACAGAAATATGTGCAGTACTGTGATGTAATAATTTCTACTGCGATGTCTTTGGCAGATTTGGCGAATCAAGTATTACTGAATGCGCGTGGTAAGGCATCTAGACAGGTAGCTGTGGTGCTCCCAGCGTTTATTCAGCAGTTAATGGAACAGTTTAAACCGTTAGTACAAGATAAAAGTGTTGAACTTGAAGTAAGAAGCACAGCCATCGCTAGTCATAAACAGTATTTGATCGATCAAGATACGTTAGGGTTAGTGATTAAAAACTTGTTGTCAAATGCCATTAAATATACGCATCAAGGCAAGATCACCTTAGCAGTCAGTATGCTTCGCAAAAAGTCCCAAAGTGAGTTACTCAGGTTTGAAGTCGCTGATACTGGTGAAGGAATGAATCAAACGCAGATCGAGCAGTTGTTTCAGCCTTTTGACTCTGCAGATCCAGAACTTTCTATTGCGCAAAGCGCAGGAGTGGGTCTGGCGTTATGTCAGCAGCTCTTAGAGACTCTAGGCTCAAAACTAGAAGTGAGGAGTGAGATTGCTCAAGGAAGCCTTTTTTATTTTGACATAGAGCTTGTTGAAGCCACGGACACCTCTCCTGAAGTCGCGTCTAAAGCACTCAATAATAGGTCAATTTCCCAGCTTTCTGGAAATATTTTGGTTGTGGAGGACAACCTCTTAAACCAAGAGATCATTAAACACTTTTTGTCATCCTTATCTTTGGACTATCAAATAGCATCTTCTTTGACAGAGGCCGAACAGCAGCTTAATACAACGGTGTTTGACTTAATATTTCTGGATATGCATCTGCGTGATGGCCATGGGTTAGATTGGTATCGCCAGACATTTAAATCGCTCAACCTTACGCACATGCCGGTTGTTGTTGCTATTACAGGTGATGTCGATGAACAGGCACAGCAAGCTTACCTCTCTGCAGGTATTGAATATTTTATGGCTAAACCCATTGTATTACCTGATTTAGAAAAGTTGTTGTCTAAATTACTGGTATCGACTAGGCACTTAAGCCTTGATCACGAGTTGTTAGACCTCTCTACCATTGAGCGTTTAGCGGGTAGTATGGAGCCACAAGTACTCAGTACAAAGCTGATGTATCTCAGTGATAGACTGGACTACGAATTTGCTCAGCTGAGAGGGCTCGCTGATATTCAAGCGCTGGAAGCGCTAGAAGAGAAGTTAATTCAACTTGAAGAAGAAGTATCATCACTTGGGATGCGTGCACTTTATCTAGCGCTACAAGATGTTCGATTAACCTTGTTTGATTCGATTAACGTAGATTGGCATATGCTGCATGGTATCGCGAAGCAAAGTGCCAAGAGGTTGTCCGAGTATCATTCAAAAGTGGTCGCATAGCCTGTTTTATTATCGTAAAAGAATGAGATGTTTTGCTCACCCTTTAGTGTCATTTGAGTGTACGCATGAGTACTGACAATGAGGCGAGTAATAAATTACTAAATAATACCGAAACGCAAAATACCTCGATTATTGTGGGTGTTAATCTAGTGGTCATATCTCTGGTTTCGGACCCTGCTTCTGTTTACTTAGATAACGCCTTTACTTTTCAAATCACGGCAAAAACAATGGTCCTGATGCAAGCGCCAATATAGTTGTCACACATAATTTGCCCTGCTTTATGCATTGGCAAAGTGCGTCTCCTTCAAAGTCGTAATGCGCAAGTGGGCGCTAATGAAGTAAAATATCAATACGGCGAGTAACCAAGCCAGAGCAAGTATTGCGACGAGGCTGCGTAAACACCTTTTAACTCTACCTCTCAGTCTTTATTTGTGAATAAGTGTTATTTAGTTGGGGATGAAATTGACTTTAATATTTCACTTACTAACACTGGGGAGGCTACCACGATAGAGAAATTGGTCGATGCTTGCCATCCGATGTCAGTTTTATCAGCTATACGTCTAGCCACTTCAACGGTGCTTTGAATTCAGATAATGCGCAACCCTAAGCAGTCCTCCAAAACTCGATCGTTTTGCTAAGGGTCTATCATGGTTTCTGAGTGTGAAGGTTAGAACAGGCGCTGGGTAGCGTAATTAGACGTCATCCAGCACCTTTTAGAAGCTTTTAATCTTAAAAATGCCATTGTTAGGGGTTAGGTCATTATGCTGTTTTGCGTTAGAATATAGCTATAACTCCTTTACACAGATAATGCATGCCAAAGCAGGATCCCTATCTCACAAGAGAACAAGAAAAATACGACAACCCGGTACCAAGCCGAGAATACATACTAGATCACATCAAAGCCAGCACTAAAAAGACCAGCTTTAGTCAATTGTGCCAAGCGTTAAATGTATTTGAAGAAGACAGGCAGATTGCCTTTAAAAGGAGACTACGCGCGATGGAGCGTGATGGTCAGTTACATTTTAATAAGTTTAAGTGCTATGTCATTCCATGTGATGACGGATTGGTAAAAGGGAAGGTGATTGGGCACCGAGATGGCTTTGGTTTTTTAGAAGTGGAAGGTGAGAAAAAAGATTGGTTTATCACTAAACACCAAATGGATAAGGTGCTACACGGAGATCAGGTGCTTGCTAAAGCAGCCAGCCGAGGGTCCGGTGGAAAAGTCGAAGCGCGCATCGTTCGAGTGTTAGAAGGCGAGCGAGCCCCCATCATTGGACGATATTTTGTTGAGCATGGCATGGCCGTGGTTGTGCCTGAAGATCCGCGCATTACCCAAGATATCGTGATTTTACCTGGTAGTGAAAAAGGTGCGCGCCATAATCAAATGGTGCAGATAGAAATTACCCAACGTCCTAGTAAGCAAATGAATGCGGTGGGTAAGGTCACAGATGTAATTGGCGACCATATGGCGCCGGGCATGGAAATCGAGGTTGCTTTAAGAAATCACGACATTCCACATGTTTGGCCACAGGCTGTTGAAGAGCAAGTTAGTAAACATGGAGAGCATGTAGCGGAGCGTGATAAACAAGGCCGGATTGATCTACGTAATCTACCTCTTTTAACCATTGATGGCGAAGATGCACGAGATTTTGACGATGCAGTATTTTGCGAACGAAAGCGTGCTGGTGGATGGCGTTTGTGGGTTGCGATTGCAGATGTATCTCATTATGTGGAAAAAGATAGCCCGCTTGACAAAGAGGCAATTGAACGCGGTAACTCCGTGTATTTCCCTGAGCAAGTTGTCCCAATGTTGCCCAAAGTACTCTCTAACGGATTATGTTCGTTAAATCCAAAAGTAGATAGACTTTGTATGGTGGCAGAGATGACGGTTTCTGAAGCCGGGCGCCTATCTGGATATCGATTCTATGAAGCGGTGATGAACTCCCATGCACGTCTGACTTACACAAAAGTACATAGCATTTTGCAAGGAGATGAGAAGCTCAGGCATGAATACGCCGAAGTGGTACCTCATTTAACCGAGTTACATAACATGTACATGGCTTTGAAATCAGCGCGTCAAGTACGCGGCGCAATCGAGTTCGAAACACTTGAAACGCGTTTTGTATTCAATGCCTATCGCAAAATTGAGTCAATTGTGCCTGTCGTTCGAAATGATGCACATAAACTTATTGAAGAGTGTATGATTTTGGCCAACGTCTCTGCTGCTAAACTGCTCGAGAAGCATGAAGCGAGCAGTTTGTTTCGTGTGCACGATGAACCAGATCCAGAAAAGTTAAGTCATTTTAGACAATTCTTACAAGACTTGGGGATTGAGAGCATAATTGGTCATGAGCCGACGCCATTGGAGCTGACAGAAGCGTTGAATGCATTAGGTGCGCGACCTGAAACGGAGCTGATCCAAACGATGTTGCTGCGTTCAATGAAACAAGCCGTTTATCAACCGGATAATATTGGGCACTACGGCTTAGCACTTAAAGCCTATGCGCATTTTACGTCTCCCATTAGACGCTATCCCGATTTGGTTGTGCACCGTGCGATCAAGGGGATTTTGGCACAGCAAGGACAAACGGTTTCTGGCGCCTATGCCTATTCAGATGACGAAGCCGATCAACTCGGCGAACAATGTTCAATGACCGAACGCAGAGCAGATGATGCAACTCGAGAAGTCGCCGATTGGCTTAAATGTGAATTTATGCAAGACCATGTAGGGAATGAATTCTCCGGTGTGATTTCCTCTGTCACCAACTTCGGATTATTTGTCCGGTTAGATGAATTGCAAATTGACGGTCTCATCCATGTTAGCAATTTAGGGCATGAATACTTCCACTTTGACGGCGCGAAACACTGTCTTGTTGGCGAGCACAGTAAAGCGGTTTATCGCTTGGGTGACAAACTAAGCGTGGTGGTCGCGTCGGTTAGCCTAGATGAAAGGCGTATTAATCTGGCTCTTGCTGATGAAGCTGAGCCGGATCGCTATGCACGTAGACGCAAAAAATCGACTCCGGAAAAAGCTGCGAATAGGAGTGTTCGGGCCCAATTGAAAGCTGGTAAAATACCCAATGGTAAATCTGCAACGTCAGAAGAAAAAACGGGCAAAGACAGTAAAAAGCCAAAAAAACGTAAAAAAGCCACCCCAAAAGGAGTGGTGAAAAAAAGTAAAAAAGTGAGCGCCTCAGGCGCGAAAAAGACGACTAAAAAAAGTACAGGTAAAAAAGCGACTAAAGCGAAAAGACCTGGAAAAAACGCCCGTAAGCGACAAAAGAACAGTGCTGGAGCATAAGATTTGAGTAATGAATTAATTTTTGGCTTTCACTCTATTGAAGCCATTTTGGCGAAAGAGCCAGAGCGATTTTTGGAAATCTACGCGTTAAAAGGGCGAGACGACAAACGTTTAAGTGCGGTTGTCAATGAAGCTCGCAGGTTTGGTATTTCAGTGCAATTTATGCAAAGAAAAGCGCTGGACAACAAAGCCAAGGGTGAACAACATCAGGGTATTATTGCCAATGTGAAAGCTCCAAAAACGTTGAATGAAAATGATCTAAAAGCCATTATTGATGCCAACGAAGCGCCATTTTTCCTAGTACTTGACGGTGTTACGGATCCGCATAATTTGGGGGCATGCTTACGGAGTGCGGATGCAGCAGGTGTCCATGCGGTGATAGTACCGAAAGATAAGTCAGCTAAGCTCAATGGAACTGCCCGCAAAGTGGCCTGTGGTGCTGCTGAAACGGTACCTCTGATCCAAGTGACGAATCTTGCAAGAACATTGCGTGAAATAAAAGATGCGGGCGTATGGGTCGTGGGGACTGCTGGCGAAACAGACAGCGAAATATTTACCTCTGATTTGAAAGGGCCAATTGCAATCGTAATGGGCGCTGAAGGCGACGGTATGCGTAGATTGACGAGAGAGCACTGTGATTTGCTCGTGAAAATTCCAATGGTTGGTACTGTGTCAAGCCTAAATGTTTCCGTGGCAACTGGCGTGTGTTTATTTGAAGTGCTGCGTCAACGTCAGCTATAACTTTAAATCACTACAGGCTCTAGGAAAACAGTAGAGTCTGTAGTGCGCTAAGTGAGTTGACCTGATAAGTTGGGTTGATATCTGTAGGACAGACTTTTCCTTCATGTTGCAGCCAACAGCTATCTATACCAAATCGATTGGCGCCAAGAATGTCGCTCTTCGGCGTATCCCCCACCATTAATACATGGCTTTTATCGGGATTTCCCAGCAACTCAAACGTGTGCTCAAAAACTTGAGGATCAGGCTTTGCGACACCGACTTGTTCAGAAATAACAACCTGATCAAAGAAATGGCTAAAGCCGGTTTTGTTTAGGCGTTTTTTTTGTAATGCGCTGAAACCATTGGTAATAATGCTTAAAGAGGCGCTGGGGCTTAATGCCGTTAAAAGTGCTTCTGCGCCAGGTAATGGAGAGCAGATCTGTGCCATTGAGTTTAAAAAGCCGGTATTCAATGTTTCTGGTGATACCGCGAGCTTGTTAGCCCACTGTGTAAAGCGCGTCACTTGTAATGTATGTGCGTCAATTTCCCCTTCTTGATACTGTACCCAAAGAGGTGCATTTACCTGTTGATAGTCAGCAAAATCTTCGCGGCTAAAGTCAATATCATACTGTGCAAACAGCGTTTTAAGACCTAAATAGGCATCAAAGTGAAAGAGTGTTTCATCCGCATCGAAAAGAATATGGGTATATTTCATGAGTTATAGAGCTCTTGGTGTATAAAGGGCGCCATCGCGAGTGTAAGCGCTTGTGTATAAGCGCTTTCTCGCGTCGCCAAATTATTGGTCAGCAAGCCGATTGCGCCACCTTGTTGTTTGATATTCGAGGTATTAAACACTCGGTCCATGACGTGGCCTAACTCTTCGCCTTGCTCAAGGGCGGTATATATGTGATTGGGCAGCGGTAAATTACAACTGCGCCCAACAATAGATTGCTGGTGGTTAGCAATTACAACAAACGCAAACGTGGCTGCGCCATACTTAAATTGAGCTGCACCACCTTCCATCGCACAGTAAAAATCTGCATGATGGTTGGCTTTTAAGTAGGCCACTCTATTTTCTGCGCCAGCAAGTGTGTCTGCCTCGCCTAAAGGTTGATCGGCGACTCCACTTGGTGCATGCAGACCTTCACACAAAATCTTGGTGTCGGGAAAGTAGCGTTGGAATATTGTTTTAGCGGCGTTTATTTTTACGGGGTTTTTTGACCCTACAAGCACCTTGATCATAGTATTTTCTTATTGCTGCTGTTTGTGGCTAGTGTACTGACCTCTGTAAGGGTGATGCAAATTAAATTGGCAGATCAGTTGGTGCTAAATTTTCGTAGGCGCGTTTTTTAATGAGCAAGTCTTTAATCAGCGGCGTTAATACCAACTCCATTGCCAGCCCCATTTTCCCCCCTGGCACTACTAAGGTATTTACCCTAGACATAAAACTACCTTCGATCATTTGTAAGTAGTAAGGGAAGTCGACATCTTCAATTCCGCGAAAGCGAATCACAACAAAACTCTCATCTAATGAGGGAATATCTTTCGCACTAAAGGGGTTGGAAGTATCTACGGTGGGAACGCGTTGGAAATTGATGTGGGTACGAGAAAACTGGGGTGTGATATGGTTGATATAATCATCCATACTGCGAACAATAGACGTCATTACGGCTTCTCTAGAATGGCCACGTTCATGGGTGTCGCGAATAAGTTTCTGGATCCATTCTAAGTTTATGATTGGCACCATGCCAATAAGTAGATCAACGTGTTTGGCCACATTGTGTTGTTCTGATACGACGCCACCATGTAACCCTTCATAGAACAGCATATCTGTATTTTGTTCTAGATCTTGATAAGGCGTAAACGTACCGGGTAGTTGATTATAAGGCACGGCATCGTCAAATGTATGTAAGTACTTACGTATTTTTCCGTTCCCGCTTTTACCATAACTTGCAAACAGTTCTTCTAACGCTTCAAAGTCGTTTGCCTGCTGGCCAAAGTAGCTTAAATGCTTACCCTCTTGAAGAGCTTCCCGTTTTAACTTGTCCATTTCAGGGCGTGTATACCTGTGAAAGCTGTCACCTTCTACAAATGCAGCTTTAGCATCAAGGCTTCGAAAAATATGCTTAATGGCATTGGTTGTTGTGGTTGTGCCGGCACCTGAACTACCAGTAATCGCGATGATTGGGTGTTGTTGTGACATCGAAACCTCAATGAAAGTTATCTGGAAATAAAAAATTATTACATAGCAATTCTTGTGTTGAAATTATTCATTTCTAATATGCATGTCTAGGCGAGAAAATGATGAGTTTTTCTGACCTAGTGGTCATCGATGTTACTGGAAGAGGAGAAATTCGCAAGCGCTTAAATTGCCTATTTCACCTTTGTACACTTAGGTATGACAAATTATTGGTTTTTACGTCTCCTCCTAGTAAGATCAAAAATAAAAAAGGATGCATGATGATAATAAAAACCCTCAAGGCGCTGAGCATAAGTTGTTTATTTACGATTTTTACGGTGCAGGCTGCTATGCCAAAAAGTCAAATCTGGCTCGCTTCAGAGTCTGAAAATAGCTTTATTGTTAAGCCCTTAACAGCTTCAGACTCGTATCATAACCAACCTTTGGTGACAACTAATGGGGTCTATTACACAAAAGAAGTAAAAGGGGAACAAGGGACGCAAACAGATTTATTTTTGTATACTTTTTCAGACAAAATGCATGTCAATTTGACCAATACACCAGTTTCGGAGTATTCACCGACATTGTATCCTCATGGAGAGGGAATATCTGCAATTGTCGTGGAGCCTTCTGGCGCGCAAAAACTTTGGTTTTACCCCAGCGATGGCACCGTACCGCCATCACGTATTTTTGAGCATATAGAACCTGTTGGTTATCATGTATGGGGCAAAAATCTCGACGTAATGATGTTTATTCTTGGTACCCCTCACACATTACAGTTTACAGATTTAAATGGACATTTGCCCAAGCTTGTTGCTAGTGAGATTGGCCGCAGTCTCGCTTATAATGCTCAAAAAGATATTTACAGTTTTACTTACACTGAAAATAACACCCACTGGTTTGCGACTTATTCCAGCCAATTGCAGTCAGTGAGTAATCATTTTGCTTTGCCGTCCCAAGTCCGTGATTATACTTGGCTAGACTCAGACACAATCGCCTATGCCATTGGTAATCGGATTTTTACCAGAACTTTAGATGAGCCCAAGCGTGTTAATTTGTGGCGGAATCTACAAGATTATTGTACGGCAAATATCACACGACTAAGTTATAATGAAGGTGTGCTTGCTTTTGTATGTAGTCAGTGAACCCTCACGTACACATGTAATTTCATAAGTGCACAAATTGCGTAAGTAAATTCATTAAATTTAGTAAGGTAAACATGGTTGTTTTAGTAACTGGTGGTGCAGGTTATATTGGCTCACACACTGTTTTAGAGCTTTTGGCTCAAGGTGATGAAGTTATTGTAATCGATAACTTAGTTAATTCTTCAGAGATCGCATTAAAAAGAGTTTCTGAGATCACTGGGTGTGAGGTGACGTTTTATCAAGGGGATATCTTAGATAGAAAGTTTCTTGATACAGTCTTTGCTGCGCATGAAATCGAACAGGTCATTCATTTTGCTGGACTGAAAGCTGTTGGTGAGTCTGTTGTTAAGCCTATCGAGTATTATCAAAACAATGTACAAGGTACGCTAACATTATTAAACGCCATGCGTGCGGCGAATGTATTCCAGATCGTATTTAGTTCGTCTGCGACTGTGTACGGTGATCCAGCCAGTTTACCGATTAGAGAAGATTTTCCTACCGGTGGTACTACCAACCCGTACGGTACGTCAAAATTGATGGTTGAGCTGATTTTGAAAGATCTTGCGGAATCAGATCCTCGTTGGTCCATTGCAATTCTGCGTTATTTTAATCCGGTTGGCGCGCATTGTTCAGGGTTGATTGGTGAAGACCCTAACGGGATCCCAAATAATTTATTACCTTATATCACTCAAGTGGCGGTGGGCAAATTAGCCTGCTTGGGTATCTTTGGTGATGATTATGATACGCCAGATGGTACAGGTGTCAGAGACTATATTCATGTGGTTGATTTAGCGCTGGGGCACCTAAAAGCTATGTCGAAACTGACAGCAGACAATGGCGTCCATATCTACAATCTGGGCACTGGTAATGGCTACTCCGTGCTCGACATGGTCAAGGCATTTGAAAAAGCCGCCTCTAAATCAATTTGCTATGAAATTAAACCTCGAAGAGAAGGTGATATTGCAGCTTGTTATGCGGAACCAGAAAAAGCCTATAGAGAATTAGGTTGGAAAGCAGAAAGAGGTATTGATCAAATGATGATTGATTCTTGGAACTGGCAAAAAAATAATCCGCAGGGATATCGTTCGTAAATTAGACAATTAAACTCTGCTATTGCACTATTCTGTATATCGCTTTGTTGGACCTGCGACTGTTAAAATTTGCAGGTTCGAATTGTACAATACCTCATCCAGTACCTTTCCCCATGATGTTAAGGTTCTATGGGTGTTTTTTGCATTTGTGTAAAAAAATGTGGTTATTTTATATTAATAATTTTATTATAAGGAACTTACGTAATGAAGATAAAAAAAGTAAAGCTGAAACAACTGTCAACTCAGCAATTAACAAATATAAAAGGCGGAAGCGCAAGTTCAGATTCACCTGAGCCGCCTCAAGCAATGAGAGTCAAAGTTTCAGACTATAATAAGGTTTCCTAGTCAGCATATCGTCCAGAGTTGAAAGGAGTCGTGGAAGGTAAGACATGAATGAATTTTTCTATAATTTGGGATGGTTAATTAGGTTTTTTGAGCTACTTATCATTTGCTTTTTAATACTTAAATTTTGGAAGCACAGATTTAGTTTATTTTTCGGTGGAAAAGATAGTTTAAAAACGATCGATGACCATGAGCTTCATTCTTGTTTTTTAACCGCCTTATGTACTCTCCTCTTCTATTTTATAGGTGTGGAAACCAGTGCATACATTATGTCACTTCCGATGGAAAAGTTTGCACTCAGACGTGTTTTTTACTTTTCTAAGCTAGTGATCATGGCGTCATTTATGGCGACTCTTTATATTCTTCACTCTATCAGGGGATGCTTATTCTCTAGAGTGGCAAAAAGTATTGGTTATCTTGCCATGTTTTCGGTGTCCTTACATATGATGCAGTTAGTGGCGAGAGGTTACTTTGACTTTAATGGATTATCACCGCTATACCAATTTTCTGTCATGGTCATTAATATTATGGCATTTATGGTAATCGCTATTTACTCAATTAAATTGATGATAAAAACGAAGTTCGACAGCTATAAAGAACTTGTTAAGTGATAGAAGAGGCTTCTGCATACTCAGGTAAAATGCAAAAAGGTTAAGCAGCGAGTTCATCTCTGCACTGTGTTGCTTTGCTATCGGCATCTTTTGGTGGATGCCTAAAGGAAGATGCTTAAGTTCCCCTTATCTTGGCTGTCAGTTACACTTATTCAGTAAGAAAGCATTGGCTTTTTTACTGAAAGTTTTACTTTCGTTGTGTATAATTACGCCCTTGGATTTCTCGCGAACTATGCATTTATAGCGTGCTTCGCCAGATTTTAATTTTCGTTTTTCAATTCTAAACGATGCCATTTCTAATCCCTAAGATGTTGATTTGTCCCACCCAGTTGAGGGTGACTATAGGGTGACTGTAGTGTCTAATTCAGTCAAATTCAAGGGGGTTGGGGCGGATTGAGGTTGTATGCATAACTCAGATAAATCAGGCGTTAGCCCACTAAATACAAGTAATTCGGCGTTTCGTCGCTTCTCCGTTGCACCGATGCTGGATTGGACGGATAAGCATTGTCGCACTTTTCATCGCAAGCTAAGTAAACATGCTGTTTTATACACTGAAATGATTACCACCGGTGCTATCATCTTTGGAAAGGGTGATTATCTCGCTTTTGGAAACCATGAAATGCCGGTTGCATTACAATTAGGTGGTTCAGATCCCAAAGCGTTAGCGGAATGTGCTAAACGTGCACAAGAATATGGGTATAACGAAATTAATTTAAATGTTGGCTGTCCATCAGATCGTGTTCAAAATGGTCGTTTTGGTGCTTGCCTAATGGCTGAGCCAAAGTTGGTCGCAGATTGTGTTGCGGCGATGAAGGCTGAAGTGTCAGTGCCCGTTACAGTAAAAACACGCATTGGTATTGATGAGCAAGACTCATACGAGTTTTTGACTGATTTAATTGAAGCGTCGCATGACATCGGGTGCGACGACTTTATCATTCATGCTCGTAAAGCGTGGTTGCAAGGTTTAAGTCCCAAAGAAAACCGTGAGATCCCTCCACTTGATTATCCGCGTGTTTACAAACTAAAACAGGATTACCCACACCTCCATATCAGTATCAATGGTGGCGTTAAAACGCTTGAGGAATGTCAACATCACTTAGCACATATTGATGGAGTTATGGTTGGCCGAGAAGCATATAGCAACCCGTTTTTATTATCTCAAGTCGATGAGAAGCTATATGGTGATAAACCGTTTACCCAATCTCGTCATGAAGTTGTACGCAGTATGTATGACTATTTTGAGCAGGAAATGAGCCGAGGCGCAAATTTTTGGCACATTGCGAGACATATGCTTGGGATATTTCAAAACCAACCAGGTGCAAGGGGCTTTAGACGCCATCTTTCTGAAAATGGGCATAAAAAAGATGCAGACATCAACGTGATGGAAAAAGCACTGACATTTGTGCCGGAGAACAATTAAAACTGCAATTGGCCATTAAGCTATTTATTGGCCAATTTTACTAAATTTTTGTATATCTAATCCACATTAAGCTTAGTGTATTTAACTAAGCTATTGAAATTATTGTGATTGTTGATTTGGCACAATGATTGGAATATTAAAGTCATTATATGTCTTAAAGGAACATGTTATGGCTTTAATTAATCGTATTGAAGATTTCATCAAATCGGAATTCAACGCACTTTTAGATAAATCTGAGTGCCCTAACAAATCCCGTCAATGCTCTTATCGAGCGTTACAAGACGCTTTGGATTCGTGCAGAGCGTTGTCAGCAAAGCTTATCTGTGAAAAGAAAACACTAGAGAGACAGGTTAAACACCATACTAACCAAGCACAAGATTGGTACAGCAAGGCACAGTATGCACTGGAAAAGGACAGAGAAGATCTGGCCAAAGCCGCAATCGTAGAAAAGCACAAGTGTGAGCACTCTATTGACCATTTACAGCATCAGTTGAGTGAGCTGTCTGCGGCGATAGAGAAATTGGACAGTGACATTTCGAACCTTAAAGAGAAAATTCACCTAAATACCCAGCCATATTCATCACAGCCGGTGAAAGAGCAAGCCGTTTTGGCACGGCTTAAAATCAAAGCGCTATTGAACAATCCGACGATCCAAGGCGTTGCTACGCAACTTGAATTGTTGGAGAGAAAGCTGTTAAAAGCCGAGTCGAATGTTGATAGCTATGAGACAACGGAAACACAAACAAATCACACAAAGCGTGCGTTTAATGAAATGCTTAAACATGAAAAAGTAGAAGCTACGTTAAAGTCATTAAAGGAAAAACTGGCTTCTACTTCATCACGCACGACAACCGCGAATTAGGGGGTAATATGGATTCACAATATTACAAATCTCAATATCAACACGCACCCAAGAAAAAATTGGCGGGTGTTTGTATTCAAGTTGCCAAGCGATTCGACTTACCTGTGTGGCTAGTGAGGGTGTTACTCGTTTTACTTGCTTTGAAGTTTACGTGGCCATGTATCGTCGGTTACATAATTGGATGGTTGTGTTTCTCGCCAAGTAAATAGGAGCATATATGAAAGCGGCAGTTGCGATTGTATTTTTATTGTTAGCCTTGTCTGCTATGTCATGGCTTTCAGCGCCAGTTGCATTATTAAGTATGCCTGAATTTGTTTATGAAATGAGTTGGGTCGGTTTGGAGTTGGGTGGCTTTCTAGCTCTGATCCTCGTGTGTTTGGCGGTCGTTGCGTTGCTCAGTATAGGGATACTGGGTGTTGGTTTAGTGGTGCTCATTGGGCTAGTGTTAGCACTGTTATTTGGATCTGTGGTGATTGCATTGCCACTGTGCTTACTGATTTTATTCGCGTGGCTAATCAGTGATGAATGGTCGTTATGCTAGGAGTGAAGAAGCGGGTTATGAAATAAGTATTTTGCTGTGAATTCAGTGTATAACAACGGTATACTTAGCATATCCAATACTGGTTTTGTCAGAATTATAGGAATCCTATCATGCTTAGAACTGTTGCACTTATCTCGCTTCTCTCTTTTTCTGGTTATGGCATTGCACATAATCATCAACATGATGATCACCAACATGGTGCGCATCAACATGGACAGCATAATTCAGCAAGTCTTCAGGTTTCAAACGCAAAAATTCGTGCATTTTTACCCGCTGCAAAATCCACGGCTGGTTATATGACGATAAGCAATGGCAGTAAAGAGTCAGTGACTGTTGTAAAAGCGAAGATTGAAGGACTCGAGCGTGTTGAGATTCATGAGCATATACACAGTAATGGTATGATGAAAATGCAGCCAGTGAAGACCTTGGTTGTGCCAGCACAAGGCATGATTGAATTTAAACCAGGTGGTTACCATCTGATGGCCTTCGAACCAAAAGTAAAGTTAAAAGTAGGCGAAACACGCAAACTCACACTATATTTCTCAAATGGTGAGAAAGTTGAAAATGACATTAAAGTAGTTTCTCTAAAAGATGCATTTTCATCAGAGTCACACCATCATCATCATTAGGAGCTAGGATGAACGAACATAAGGGCAAGGTATTTTCTGCACTCGCAGGTTTGTTGTTAATTGGCTATATTCTTGCGGTGTATTGGAGTTTTGAACCTAAACAGTTTGATGTTGTGGAAAAAGCTAAAACGCAAGCGCAAGCGCATAATACACAGCTTGTGACCGGCTATGTAACAACAAATACATTGATTGAGGTGATGCAGACGTTGCTAGATAAACCCGGCGGATATTTGTCAAATGATGTGTTGCCACCGAGCGTGATGATGGACAACATGCCAGCTTGGGAATTTGGTGTTCTAGAAATGTCGCGTGATTTGGCGCTGTCGATGCGCAAAGACTTTAGTCGCTCGCAGTCTCAGTCAACTGAGCATCCAAGTTTAAAAAAAGCGCAGCCCAAGTTTAATATCAGCTCCACTGCGTGGATTTTACCCAGTGCGGAAGGTGAGTACCAAGTCGGGATAAATTACTTACGTGAATATCAAACTCAAATTGCTAACCAAGCTGAAGTGGGCAGTCAATTTTATGCGCGAGCAGATAATCTGAGAGGTTGGCTGAAAGAGGCTGAAAAGCGTCTTGGCAGTTTGAGTCAACGCTTGAGTGCGAGTGTAGGTCAGGAACGCATTAACACCGATCTCGCTGGGGATAGTGCCGCCTTGCAAGCAACCTCCGGAATGGAGAAAACAATCGTTAAAACTTCATGGTGGCAAATCGATGATGTTTTTTACGAGTCACGCGGTGCTACGTGGGCGTTGATACACTTTTTAAAAGCGATTGAGCATGACTTTTCTGATGTATTAGAAAAGAAGAATGCTAAAATTAGCTTACAGCAAATTATTCGGGAGCTCGAAGCGACTCAAGAAACTGTTTGGAGTCCGATTATTTTGAATGGTAGTGGTTTTGGATTTGTTGCTAATCACTCGTTAGTGATGGCTAATTATATTTCAAGAGCGAATGCAGCTCTTATAGAACTCAGTGAACTTTTAGCGCAAGGATAAAAAAATGAAAAAGTATTGTTTAGCGGCAGCGTTGTCTCTGGCTTGCCTTACACCTGCAGCACATGCTGATACTTTATTAGGTTTGTATTTGGGGGCCGAAGGCTGGCAAAGTGAACCAGAGGGTAGCTTTGCTGAAAAGGGGAATCTGCAAGAGTTTAACTTTGAAGATGAAACATACACCAGCTTTTATGCGTCGTTGGAGCATCCTGTACCATTAGTACCCAATGTAAAGTTAAAGTACACTGAATTAGAGTTGACGGGTAATACGACCCTGACAGATACTTTTGAATTCGGTGGCAGTAACTTCACTGTTGGCACAACAGCAAATACAGTTGCTGATTTAAGCCATATCGATTATATCCTGTATTATGAACTATTTGACAATGACTTAGTGTCGTTTGACTTTGGTATCAACGCAAAACAATTTGATGCAGATGTCACGGTCACGGGTGAAGTGAATGGTACTCAAGTAACTGAAACAGTTGACTTCTCAGGATTCGTTCCTCTTGGTTACTTGCGTGCGGAAGTGGGTCTGCCATTAACGGGGTTGAGCGTATTTGCAGAGGGCAGTTTATTGGCAATTGATGACAGTAAGATCCAAGACTATCAAGTTGGTATTGCGTGGGAATTTATTGATAACTTAGCTGTGGATGTGGCAATTAGAGCTGGTTACCGTTCACTCGTGTTAGAACTAGATGATATTGATGACTTTGACTCTGATATCGATGCATCAGGTCCATTTGCCGGCTTACAAGTACACTTCTAAATCTGTATGTGGAATTAAAAAACAGTTGTCGATCTCATCACTGTGCAAGCATATGAGATCGCGCAATGACTTTTATTCCCATATCAGATTAAACTCTTCTTCTAACGTTTTTCCCAACAGTTGTTTATACGCTTTGTTGACTGGCGTGTTGATCAACTTTTTGAGTTCATCCCCAGTTTGAGTTAGTTTGTAATAGCTCAAAACTAAGTCGTTACTTTTTGCTTCGAAGCTGAGTCTCTTATTCTGGTAGACCAACGTTAAAGATTGTCCCTTTTGTAAACTCGCAGACTCAATTTCTTGTCGATACATTAAATTGATATCCATTAATGTCAGGATTTGTGGAAAACTGAGACCCGCTTGAGACAGGTTGAGGGTTTCGGTACTACCTTTGCGTAATAAGTCTAAAATTGAGGGTTTTTTGTAATACCCGAGCATGATCAGATAACTGTCTTCTTTTTCTAAGTAACCGCAAAGTGAGGCACATTTTTGTAGGGCCTCGGCCTCCTTTTGAGTCATTAATTTAAGCGTTTGCAAGCTTTTTATTGAAAATGTACCTGGGGCAATCGATTCCCCGATGAGTATTTTCGCCCACAGTTTTTGCATAGTGTGATTTGCTATGTCCTCAGCAAGTGAAATAAAGTGCTCAAGCCAATCTGGATCTGGTCTTCCTCGGCTTGTGACATCAGGGCATAGAGTCAAAGACATGCCCATAATACTTTCAATATTTTGCTGACGCTGAATACGCTGTAATTGACCCCGTTTCAATGCCCGTTTGAGCGTTCCATGATTACTTTGTACAGCAAAGTTGTTTTGCGAATTAGTGGTGTTATATCGAGTATTATTTGCAACAGGTTTAACCTGCTTAGTCATGGCGTAACCGAGCTTTTCTTCAATGAGTAATGCCAAACTGGATCTGGCTTGCGCATTTTTAATGGTCATTTTTCAAGAGTCTACCTGTTGTAACCGAAGCTCAGATTTCATCTCATTTGCAGCGGTTTGCAGTATTTGTGTTAAATAATGTTTGGTAATCAGTGCAACTAAACTCCCAATAATAGGGGTAAGTACTTCACCATGTACATTTATACTGACTTGATTTAATGCCGGTTGCAATGCAATTTGCAATCTAGCTTGATGCTCTTCATTGAAGCGCAAATGAAATTGTACTTCATTTTTGCGTCGTAATATCAGCGTTGCGTCCACTTTTCCCTGAGGGTGCTCAAAAGCGACAAACCCTCCGATATTTTCACTGTTTTCCAATGAAATTAAATTGATATCACTAGACTGCAAAACGCTTATCGCCTGCACCCACTGTTTGGTTGAAAGCATTAGCGCTGAGTCTTGCGCAGAGTGGCTTGTGAATGGAATTGATGTGGTTATGTGGTAAGTGGTTGGTAAAGTATTTATTGTCAGAAGTATGAAAACTAAAGTAAAAGCTGCATATTTTAGGGCTGTTTTAAATAACTGCACTACGCTTTCCTTGTCGTTTTATTTGCGCATGAAGCAAGCGCAAGTATTTGAACATCGTCTATAATATTACTTAGGTGTTAATGGATGCGGATCGTGATAGTAAAAATCTATCATATTTTATAAGATGAACCATAGAGAAAGCTGCTCTTGCAGATAATGATGTGATTTAGCATAAGGTGGATGATGGCGTCTGAGCAAGAAGATTTTTTGTTTGCAGATCAGGAAGTGTCTCACGAGACCCAAGAGGTTGATACTGGCTTTTGGGATGTGTTGGTTGTGGATGACGACCCCGAGATCCATTCGGTGACCAAACTGGCTTTATCTGGTGTAGAGTTTTGGGGGAAAACCTTACGCTTTCATCACGCTTATTCCGGTCAAGAAGCTGTGACGGCATTGAAAAATAATACGGATGTCTGTGTACTTCTTCTTGATGTTGTCATGGAAAGTGATGATGCGGGACTCAACGTTGTTCGGCAAGTGAGAGAAGATATAGGTAATCATGCTGTGCGGATCATTTTGCGTACAGGCCAACCTGGCTACGCGCCAGAAGAAAAAGTCATTCGTGAATATGACATCAATGATTATAAGATGAAAACAGAGCTTACTAGAGGAAAGCTCGTCACCTCATTGATGACTGCAATAAGGTCATATCAACAAATTTGTGAACTAGAGCAGCAAAGTGTTGCTTTAACCAATATTTTAGAAGCATCACAGGCGATCCTTGGCCACACCGACATGATATCTTTTAGTCATGCAGTGGTACAACAGATAGCTAAAATTATTGGGGCGCCTGAAAATGGCATTGTCGCAGGAATATCAAGCAGCTCACGCGTCATTATTTTTGGTGGCACACAAAACTATGTGGAATTTTTTGGGGATGGTTTAGAGCAGTTAGATAATGGACGTGTGATTATGCAAGTTCAAAACTGTTTTGATCGAGAAGTTCATCAGCATACTGATCATGACATTACTTTCTTGTTACAAGGGAAGAGCCGAAGAGCGGCCATTTACATTGAAATAGACCATGCTCCAAGCGCAGCTCAATTACAGTTTGCAGAGATATTCTTAGCGAATGTCAGTGTCGGTGTAGACAATATTAAGTTGATAAATGAACTAAGGGATGTTGCATATAAAGATACGCTGACTCGGTTACCTAACAGAGCTAATTTCGTAGACTCTATCGCAAAATATTATCAACCTGATCAGGATGGACTGGTATTTGTATTACTTGATATTGCTCAGTTTTCAGATATCAACAATGGCTTAGGGCAAGAGGTTGGCAATTTGCTATTGCTGGCAGTAAAAGAGCGTCTACGACTTGAGTTTCCAGAGTGTCAGTTATTATCTCGTATCGGTGCGGATGTATTTGGGTTGTTATTACCGTCCAATAGCTTTGATGAGCAAAGGTTCGTAGATGCCATCACGGTTCCTTACCAGGTTGGCGAACATGTTTTGACTATGCACTTTCACATTGGTGTGTGTAATCAGGCTGATTTTCACCCTTCTGGTTTAGAGACGTTAAAGCTCGCCTATATTGCACTGAACCAAGCGAAGCAGGCGCATACCGTACTTGACCGATATACGCCAGATTTAGAAGAAAAGATGGCTTGGCGTTTAGGGTTGATCCGGCAACTCAGACAAGACTTTGAGTTAAATAAACTGGAAGTGTGGTATCAACCACAATTTAGCTTATCTTCGAATAAAGTCATTGGGTGTGAGGCTTTGTTGCGTTGGCCGTCAGGCAATGGTGACTATATTTCACCAGGGATCTTTGTGCCTTTAGCCGAAGATTCCGGACTTATTGTTGATATTGGGCAATGGGTATTGGAGCAAGCATGTAAATTGCAACAGCAATTTACTGAACGACAACTAGATCTCAGTGTTGCTGTGAATGTCTCTGTTCCTCAATTTAAGGTCAGTAATTATGCCGAGTTGGTCAAAGACACGATAGTCAATCATGGTGTTGAGCCGAGCAAGATTGAATTGGAAGTGACTGAGAGCGTCGTCATGGATGAAATTACGACGGTGATTGAAACACTCAAAGAGCTGAAGTCTTTCGGTGTTGAAGTTGCAATAGATGATTTTGGGACCGGCTTTTCATCACTGAGTTATCTTCAACAATTGCCGTTGGCACGATTAAAAATAGATCGCGCCTTTGTCAAAGGGATACCAGAAACAGACAGTGGTGCAATAGCTGAGTTGGTAATTTCTTTAGGTCGTCACTTGGGGTTGAAGACAATTGCTGAAGGCGTCGAAACACAGGCGCAAGCTAAGTTGTTAAAAGAGCTTGGCTGTGATGAAGTTCAGGGTTTTTTACTTGCTAAACCCATGCCTGAGAAAGCACTGTTAGAGTTCTTAAAGCAAAACGCTTGATGTTAAAGAATAAAAAGGGGCTGTGTACACAGCCCTTTTTATTAATATTAACTTTTTTATTTATTTTATATTTCAAGTATTAATTTTTTTATAATTTGCCATCTTTATATTAATATTTTTATTTTCTGCAATAATCATTAATCCGATTTATATTTTATTTCTCTTCTTATTTATAAAGTTACAAAAAATTTTCTGTAATATATGTAATGTACCTATTTACATGCTGTTGACTGGGCGTGGGTAAATTAGTAACTTCTATAACGTGGGATGAAGATATTTCACATGTACTATAAAAAAAACGTAATTTTTTAATAAGGAAATATCAATGAGATACTCTAAATTGTCTCAGTCAATAAAGACCTCGTTAATCGCGGGCTCTATTTTAACAACAGGTTTTTCACAATTAGCGGCTGCTGAAGAGGCCGGTGCAGATGGTAAAGTCGAACGCATAGAAGTTACCGGAAGCCGTATCAAAAGAATTGCACTTGAGGGTGCTAGTCCAGTAACAACCGTAACAGCTGAAGATATTAAAGTTGCGGGCATTACGCGTATAGAAGATATTTTAAATGACATGCCTGCAATATTTGCAGGGCAAACATCTGGTACATCAAATGGTTCAACAGGTACTGCGACCGTCGATTTACGTAATTTGGGACCAGAACGTACGTTAGTACTTGTTAATGGCCGTCGTTTGCCATCAGGTTCACCAACACAAGGCGGTATTGGGGCGGACTTAAACCAAATCCCAGCAGCTTTGGTTAAGCGTGTTGATGTACTGACAGGTGGTTCATCTGCAACATATGGTTCAGACGCAATCGGCGGGGTCGTTAACTTTATTCTTAAAGATGACTTTGAGGGCTTCCAATTTGAATACCAGACAGGTCTTTACCAGCACAATAATGATCACGATGAAATGCAGGCTGCGGTTGCTGCGCGTGGCTTTGAAAACCCTGAGTCAAGTGTAACAGACGGTCGCTCAGAAGAGTTTTCTATCATGTTTGGTGCCAACTCGGCAGATGGTCGTGGTAACGTCGTTGCCTACGCTAGTTACCGTGAAATCGATGCTGTTACGCAGAATAACAGAGATTTTAGTGCTTGTGCGATGGACTTAGATGCTGATGGTAACCGTGCTTGTTTTGGTTCAGGTACCATTCCTGATGGTCGATTGACCAACTTTGATGACTTTGATGTCAAAGTGGCTGGTAATGAATTTGTGCCTCGCGATGGCACATTGTTTAACTATGGCCCATTAAACTACTTCCAACGTCCAGACAAACGCAAGACAATGGGTATGATTGCTCATTATGACTTGAATGACAAGGCGACGGTCTACACTGAATTAAGTTATATGGACAACCGCACGGTTGCACAAATCGCGCCTTCTGGTGCTTTCTTTCCAGGTGGAGTAGACATTAAATGTAATAACCCGCTATTTTCTGATCAGCAAGTCAAGGTACTATGTACCGATCGTGGCTTAGGTATCAATGATTCTGCTGAGGGTATCTTTGTCGGTAAGCGTAACGTTGAAGGCGGTCCTCGACAAGATGATTTACGACATACATCTACACGTTATGTCGTTGGTGTAAAAGGTGAAATCAATGATAGCTGGACTTACGACGCCTATGCGAATTTTGGCGAAGTATCTTTTGTTCAAACCTACCAGAATGACCTATCAAAAACAAATATCGCCAGAGCACTGGATGCTGTTAAAGATGACCAGGGTAATATCGTTTGTCGTTCTGTGGTCGAAGGGTACGATACAAACTGTGTGCCTTGGAATATTTTTGAAACCGGCAAAGTTACCCAAGAGCAACTAGATTATCTCATCATTCCTCTTTATTCGCGCGGTGGCACTAAATCGACTCAGATCAGTGGTTATGTTGCCGGTGATTTGACTGATTACGATATTATGATACCTGGTACAACAACAGGTGTTGGCGTAGTGCTTGGTTTGGAACACCGTAAAGAGACACTCACATTCAACCCTGACAGAAACTTCCAAACAGGTGATGGAGCAGGTCAAGGTGGTGAAACTTTACCAGTAAATGGTGAGTATGAAGTAGATGAATTCTTTACAGAATTAAATATCCCATTACTAGAAGATAGCTTTGTTGATAGCTTAACATTAGAGTTGGCGTACCGTTACTCTGATTATTCAACAGGCCACTCAACAGATACATATAAAACGGCTTTTGATGTACGTATCACCGATGGGTTAGGTGTTCGAGCTAGTTATCAGCGCGCGGTGCGTGCAGGTAATATCCGTGAATTGTTCCGCCCGCCAGGCCAAGGGTTGTGGAATGGTGTAGATCCATGTTCTGGTGAATCTCCAGCGTTAACGTTTGAGCAATGTGCTAGAACGGGTGTCACCGAAGAGCAGTATGGTTCAATAGGTGCAAACCCGGCAGGCCAGTACAACGCCATCAACGGTGGTTTTAAAGATCTAGAGCCTGAAGTATCAGACACTTATTCATATGGTGTATTATGGTCACCGGAAGCAATTGAAGGGCTAGATATTGTCATTGATTATTTCGATATCTCCGTTGAAAAAGCAATCCAAAAAATCCCAGAAGCCATTGTTCATAGAAATTGTGCTGTCAACAACGACCAAGAATCGTGTGATCTGATCCAACGCTTACCAAGTAATGGCAGCTTATTTATAGATGGTTCTGCAATTACATCTATGGATAGAAACGTTGGTTATGTTGAAACATCAGGGATTGATTACGATATTTCTTATCGTTATGACATCAATGATTTGGGCGCTCTTCGTTTCTCATTAAAAGGTACTTGGTTAGACAAGTTTGCTACACAAAACTATCCTGGAGAATTTGCGGATGACTGCGCAGGTTATTGGGATAGAGGTATTTGTGAAAAGCCGGTACCTGAGCTAAGACAGAACTTAGTGACAACATGGATCACACCATGGGATGCAAATATCACAGCCACAGTACGCTACTATGGTGAAGTGGATGAGTACACCAAAGATGAAAACAATGTTGTGTCTAATGGCCCTACAACGCTAAAAGCAATGACATACTTTGATTTAGCAGCGACATGGAATGCAACAGATAACATCACGCTTCGTGCGGGGATTAATAACCTGTTTGATGTCTCACCACCATTGGTGCCAAATGGACCTTCTGGTGAAGCGAATGGTAATACATATCCTGGTCAATATGATGCATTGGGACGTTACCTATTTGCAGGGGCAACGTTTACGTTCTAAATCTTAACGCTTGGCGGGCTTAGCCCGTCATTTAGTGATAATAAAAAAAGCAAACCCGTTGGGTTTGCTTTTTTTATTTCTGTTACCAGTAAATATTGTGAGCTGATTAATCTCGACGCAAATAACTCTCAATGTTTGGGGTAATTTACTCCCCTCCCTGACGGCCAACACTGTTCCCGCGAGTATCTAACATGCGCTTTGCTTCTTCTTCTTGACGGTCTATTTGCTCTTGGGTACGGCATGTCCGTTTGCCAAACCGTGTTCCTGTTCTTGCTTCTCTCGTACAAATAAGGCCATTCTCAGCGGCTACTTTATTTTCTGCGGTAGCGTCTTGGCTATCTGTCGGTCCTGTTGCATTACACCCAGCGAGCAGAGCGATTGCAATTGATAAAGGTATCATTTTCATATCAAACTCCTTCTTATTTTATATAGTTAAATTGTGTACGTGGCGTGAAAGTCGAGCTTTTATACCACATATGAATACCTTAGCGGCTTTACATAAACTATACAACACGAGCGGGATTTGAATTACTTTTTACATAAAATGTAAACTTAAATGTTATATTAATTTTTAAGTTTATTTCTGTTTATTTTAAAAATGGAAATATAAAATGGGGTGGCGACTGTTTTTAGCTTTTTATAGCGTTATTTGATTTTTAATTTTAAATTAATGTTTATTTGGTGTGTTGTTTTTGTCTTCGTTGTCATTTGTATTATTTCTTAAATTTGAATTGTTTTGCCTCTCTCAATTGGGATGGATAAAAATACGAGTGGGATAAGCTTTGTAGCTGTACTCCTATACTTCGCTCATGCAGACCTGTCTTAGGTGAAGGGAATGCTCAGGTAGTGAAGACACATTTCATTTTTAGTATGCGCTTGCTATAAAATGATTTTTTCAAAAAAAGTTAGTGTTGGGAATTTTCTACCCATTTAAGATATAATCTGGATCTTTTTTACTCAGAGCCGTCACTCTATGCAAACTTCTAAAGCTGCACCGCTTCAAGCTGAGCGTTCGCTATTTTCTTATCCAAAGTACTGGGCTGAATGTTTTGGTCCGGCCCCATTTTTGCCAACATGCCGCGCAGAAATGGATGCGCTCGGTTGGGATAGTTGCGATATTATCATTGTTACTGGGGATGCATACGTTGATCACCCGAGTTTTGGTATGGCCGTGATTGGGCGAGTGTTAGAAGCTCAAGGGTTTAGGGTGGGGATTATTGCTCAACCTGATTGGTCTGATAAACGTGCATTTGAGTCAATGGGTAAACCTAATCTGTTCTTTGGTGTCACCGCGGGTAATATGGACTCAATGATCAACCGCTACACAGCAGAAAAGCGTATTCGCCATGATGATGCTTACACACCAGGCAATGTTGGGGGGAAGCGTCCCGATCGTGCGGTGGTTGTATATAGTCAAAGATGTCGAGAAGCCTACAAAGATGTACCGGTGATAATTGGAGGCATTGAAGCCAGTTTACGCCGTATTGCGCATTATGATTACTGGCAAGAAAAGGTTCGCCGTAGTGTTATTTTTGATGCGAAGGCCGATATCCTTATATACGGCAATGCCGAGCGCCCCTTAGTTGAGGTGGCTCATCGTATTGCCAATGGTGAATCGATTGGAACAATCCAAGATGTGCGCGGTACTGCCGTTATTCGAAAGCAGCCGTTGGAAGGGTGGCGTGGTAGTGACTCTACCGCGATTGATAAAGTTGGAAAAATAGACCCAATTCCCAACCCATATGGGGCTGATGACATGGGGTGTAGCAAGTCTGAATTTGCGAAAGCTGGCATCGATTTAAAGGCTGATTTGGCTAAGCCTATCACCGTACAGCCTCCGCGGTTAAAACCTTGGGAAAAAGTCTATGTTAAGTTGCCTGCATTCGAGCAAGTAAGTGTTAATAAACCTTTGTATGCTCATGCCTCACGCATTTTGCACCAAGAGACCAACCCAGGGTGTGCGAGGGCGCTATTTCAACGTCATGGCGATCGTTCCGTTTGGGTAAACCCTCCTGCATTTCCACTAGAAACAGACGAAATGGATCACGTCTTTGGTTTGCCTTATCAACGGATTCCACATCCAGTTTACGGAGAAGATAAAATCCCTGCATATGACATGATAAAAACATCGGTTAATATTATGCGGGGTTGTTTTGGGGGGTGTAGTTTCTGCTCTATCACTGAGCATGAAGGGCGTATCATTCAAAGTCGCTCAGAAGAATCAATCATTGAAGAAATTGAGCAAATTCGTGACAAAGTGCCTGGTTTTACAGGGGTCATCTCAGATTTAGGTGGACCCACTGCCAATATGTATAAGTTGCGTTGCAAAAGCAAAAAAGCAGAAAGTACTTGCCGCAGATTGTCATGTGTTTATCCGGATATTTGTAAGCATATGGACACAGATCATACGCCGACAATTGAGTTATATCGCAAAGCAAGGGATGTTGAAGGTGTTAAGAAAATCCTCATTGCATCAGGTGTACGTTATGACTTGGCGATTGAAGATCCTCGCTATGTGAAAGAGCTAGTGTCTCATCATGTTGGTGGCTATCTTAAAATCGCGCCCGAACATACCGAAACAGGGCCGTTGTCTAAAATGATGAAACCAGGAATGGGGACGTATGACAAATTCAAAGAACTGTTCGACAAGTACTCAAAAGAGGCAGGTAAAAAACAGTATTTAATCCCTTATTTCATATCAGCACACCCGGGTACGACAAACGAGGATATGGTGAATATGGCACTATGGCTTAAAGCGCACGACTTTAAATTAGATCAGGTGCAAAATTTCTACCCGTCACCAATGGCAAATGCCACAACGATCTATCACACCGAGATGAACTCGCTGCGCAATATTAAAAATAACCATGAGCAAGTACCTGTGCCCAAAGGCGCTCGTCAACGTCGGTTACACAAAGCTATTTTGCGATATCATGATCCGGCAGGGTGGCCGATTATCCGTGAAGCACTAAAGGAGATGGGGAAAGCGCACCTCATTGGACGCGGCCCTGAGTGCTTAGTGCCAGAGGAAAATAGTCGAGAGCGGCATAATAAAGGGGCAAGTAAGCGAAGTAACAAAGCATTGACTAAGCATACAGGCTTTAGCCAGTTTAATCAGGCTAATACCAAACCTCGAGTTGGCAAAAATAAGCGTAAGCCAAATAAGAAAAAACCAACTCACCATTAATAAAAAAGCCGCTGTTAACAGCGGCTTTTTTTATGGTTTACTCTTCAGGACGATGAGGTTTGCCTGACTTTATCCACTGCGCAGCCGGCATGCCACGCAAATAATGATCAAAATATTCCATCATTCTGACAGAGAAATCGACTTGATTTGGAAACTTTTTCAAGTGATGAGGTTCTCCTTCGTACTGCAGGAAAATCGCATCTTTGTCATGACGGCGCAGGGCTAAGTAGTATTGAATACCTTCTTGCCAGGGAACTGCGCCATCTTTATCACCAAACATAAGTAGAATTGGGGTGTTGACTTTATCTGCGAAAAACACGGGTGAATTCTCAATGTATAGATCTGGTGCAGCTGTCAGCGGTTGCCCAATGCGACTCTGTCCAGATTCGTATTGGAATTGTCTGGCCAACCCAGTTTTGAGTCTGATACCACTGTATGCTGATGTCATATTTGATACTGGAGCCCCTGAGACAACCGCCTTGAACATATCTGTCTGAGTAACTGCGAAGGCACTTTGGTACCCGGCCCAAGAGTGCCCTTGTAGGCCTATTTGGTTTTTATCTGCAACGCCCATATCAATTAATTTCTGTGTTGCATTGATCAGCGTTTGCGTTGAAGAAGGGCCTGGTTTGCCAATTTCAAAACGAATATCTGGTAGGAAAATAGCGTATCCGTTAGATGTGAACATTGGGAAGTTTGGTCTATGATTTAACTCCATTTTAGGGAAGTCATACATGCGCTGACTCATGTAACGGTAAAAATAGATAACCACAGGTAACTTTTGACCTGGTGTGTAATCAGCAGGTTTAATCAGCACCCCTTGCAATGGTTCACCATTATAGCCTTCGTATTGCACCAACTCAGGTTTTTGACCCCACGCAAAATTGGCAACTTGTGGGTTCAAGTTTGTGATTTTTTGCGGTGCACTAAATTGACTTGTCGTCTGCCAAAAGTCGGGGAATTGATGATATGTTTGTTGGGTGAATATCAGCTTGTCAGCCTGTTTTGCTTTTTTCACCAAATCAAAACGCGCAGCGCCTTTTAAAACTGTTTTGAGCGAGCCTGATTTTAGATTGAGCGTGGCAATGTGAGTTTGCTTATTCTGTAAGTTATGTGCCGATAAGAAAAGTGTTTCGTCAGCATCGAATCCTACCTGCTTATTATCCAGTTTAATAACACGATATTGTGTATTACTCTCTTTACCTTGTGTCAGCCTTTTGGCTTGGCCAGTATGACTATCAAACGCCCAAATATCATATTTACTGTAGGCATAGAGTGTACTGCCATCCAGTTGCCAACCTGCAAACCCATAGCCAGGGTTCGGTTCTGGATAATCGTGTTTGTCGTCGGCAAAAATGGCGTCACGCACAGCTTTACTTACCGCATGCTCTTTTTGCTCGTGCAGGTCTTTGAGCCAAAGTTGATCATTCAAAAAGTAAGCTGCATGTCGCCCTGAGGGTGACAGACTAGGGCGGTTTGGGCTGTCTTTCACAATATAGCCTTTTGCACCAGTACTTACTTTAACGGCGTAGTAATCTGAATAAAAACCATCGTACATGATCTTTTTCAGATAAGGCTGATTGTTGCGGCCCAAAATAAAGTCAGCTTCAGTATTGAGTGTCACATCGCGAACGGTTTCATCCGCTAACTGTACGACTTTCTGAGATTCAATATGATAGACCGCTTGATATTGGCGGTCGCGATTGGTTGTTTTCCAAGTGTGCTGTTCACGTGGTTTGATTTCAGGGTCGTGATTGTGCCACAGCTTTAGTCCTGACTGTGCCCGGATGGTATCGAATTGTCGCAGCGAGGGTTCATCACTATATTTGCGAACGTCAACTTTCTCTTCCAATACGGGTCTATTTTCAAAGTACAGCCTTTGACCTTGTTCTGACCATTTCAATTTGGCTGTTTTTGCACTGTACCACCCACTGGGGTTTTGAACTTTGGTAATTTTATTGGTGTTTGCGTCCCAAAGTGTCACATCGTAGCTACGACGGCGCTTGTCTTCATTTACGTAGTTACCGAGGTTGAAAGCGACGATGCTTGAATACGGGTGCCAGGCAATCGCACTCACTGTGACGCCAGGTTCATTAAACAACGAATCGACAGCTTGCGTGTTTAAATCCAGATATTGCACCTGATTGTTCGCGGTGATGGCATCGTGCTGGCTAAATAATATACCGTATTCTGCGGGGCTGAGTCCGTATGCGACGACATTTTCAAGGCGTTGCGTTTGGTTTGTTTGTAAATCTAATACTACTAACGTGAGCGGTGTGTCTTTTTTATCAGCCTTTATTGCTGCTTTTTCTGGGGTCGATTGGTCTTTTTTTTCTTCTTTTTTATTATCTTCGCGATAGGCTAACCAACGACCGTCATCGCTCAATTGATAGTCTTTAACATTGTCAAAACGCTGTTGTTGACCTGTTGTGGTATTTACCAAAACTAAGTTATTAGCCAGTTTTTTGCGTTCTTTTTTTGTCGCTGTTTCAGATTCCAATAAAGTAGGTACTTGGGTAAAGGCAACCCAAGTCGACGACCGATTGATTTGGGCTTTGGTTCCCCGTTCAACGGTGGCAATAAGGGTGTTACTTGTTAGATCATAAACTTGACCCTGTGCGTTTCCTCGATAAGGCGTGGCACTGAAAGCTAAAAACTTCCCATCCTCTGCAAGTTTTGTTGCATGGGGGTATTTAAAGTCGAAAACATCGTCAAATTTTAATGGCGCTTTGTTGGCCATAACTTGGCCTGAAAACAAAGCTGCTGCGACGAGCGAGTATGCAAGCTTCATGGTTTTATCTGTTGTTGTTTTATCACGTTGTGTCTTTGTAACACTTTTATCAGATAAACAAAATCAAGCTGCGTTGTGTGGAAGTGAAAAATCGATAAAAGCGGCTTTCACCGCTTCTTTACAACCAAATCCGTTGTAGCTCTTGCCATTGAGTAACAAAAGTCGTTGTCGGTTTGGCCTTGAAGTCACTGCGAACAAACTGGTTCATTTTCCCTTCGACATGCGCAAGAAAAAGATTCGCAAGTGCAGCCTCGTCAATATTAAACGTTTTGCCTTCACGTAACTTTCTTTCCCTAAGCACCTGTTTAAACTGGGTTTCAAGTTTTTCGAATAGGCTTTGTACACGTTCTCTCAAGCGCTCTTGTTCGCCTTGTAGTGCATCACCAGTCAAAATACGGGTAATACCAGGGTTTTTCTCAGAGAAGGTCAAAAGTAGCGTTAAAATATTATAGACACGGCTTTGTGTATCTTTTTCATTTTCTAAAATTAAGTTAATACGAGAAAGTAACGTATCTTCAATAAACTCAATAAGCCCTTCAAACATGCGTGCTTTACTCGGGAAATGGCGATATAAGGCTGCTTCAGAGACTCCAACTTCAGCGGCTAGCTTTGCAGTGGTGATTCTTTGACCTGGGCTAGTTTCAAGCATTTGCGCAAGAGATTGAAGAATTTGCTCTTTGCGATTACTGCGTTTGGTCGCTGGCATGAACTTTCCTTTAATAATTATCGTTATTCTGGTCTGTATGGTGTATTTTTATTAGGTCCATACTAAGTAAAGGCCTATGTTAATGTTTTATTCAGCTTCTTTCCAGCCTTTTAACATCAACTCAATCAAGTTTACTTGCAATCGCTTTAATGACAGTAAGTGCTAACTCTCTTTTGCTGGAAGCTGGCAAAGAAATCTGATTATCTTGCCAAAATAACGTTAAGGCATTGTTATCTGAGTTAAAACCAAGCCCTTCTTGTGATACATCATTGGCACAAATCATATCGAGTTTTTTATTCTTCAGTTTGCCCTTTGCGTATTGTTCAACATCTTGGGTTTCAGCTGCAAAGCCTACAGTGTAAGGTCGGTTTTGAGATAAAGAAGCAACTTGGGCAATGATGTCGGGGTTTTTTACCAAAGTTAGGGTCATTTCATCGCCCTGTTTTTTGATTTTTTGTGCCGCAACATCCGCAGCTCGGTAGTCCGCAACTGCGGCACAGCCAATAAAAATATCTGACACGATGGCTAAACGAAGTGCTTCATCACACATTTCTACCGCACTATTGACGTGACTGACACACACCCCAGATGGTGCACTGAGCTTTACAGGACCTGATATTAAATGAACGGTCGCCCCCATTTTAACTGCCGCTTCGGCAAGTCCATAGCCCATTTTTCCAGAGCTGTGGTTGCTAATATAACGTACGGGATCGAGCGCTTCTCTAGTGGGACCTGCCGTGATTGTGACGACTTTCCCCTTCAGGGGTTGTTCCTCAGGTACGAGTGCCGTCATGCACCGCTCAACAAGGTCATTAGGCTCAAGCATCCGGCCTTTGCCGATGTCTCCACATGCTTGCTCACCTTGCCCTGGTCCCCAAATTTCAATGCCGTCACGCGCGAGCGTAGCCAAATTACGCTGTGTCGCAGGATGAGCATACATTTGTTGATTCATCGCGGGCGCGATGGCCACTTTAGCGGGCGTTGCCAATAGTAGCGTGGTGATTAGGTCGTCGGCGATACCTGCGGCCATTTTGGCAATGACGTTACTGGTTGCTGGTGCGACAAGGATTAAGTCAGCCCACTTGGCAAACTCAATGTGACCCATGGCAGCTTCTGCATTTGGATCTAGCAAGGAATCTGATACAGGCTCGCCAGAAACGGCTTGCATAGTGAGGGGGGTAATGAAGTGTTTGGCCGAGTCCGTCATTACAACTTTGACTTCGCATTGACGTTCTTTTAGGCGCCTAACTAACTCTGCACATTTATATGCGGCAATCCCACCGCTGATCCCTAACACAATTCTTTTGCCAGATAAGTTCATTTCACAATTCTCACGACTCAAACAGCCCCTAAGATATCATAGCCCATAGGCAGTTTTGAAATGTTCATATACCAAGCTTGGGCAAATTGAATAATTGTGCACCTAGTGGGCGGTTTTTTTATCATCATAAGTGATAAATATGGTGCTGCACTTCAAAAGGAAACCGCTTCAAAGGAGTTGATATGCAAATAAATGCGCTACCCAAGCAATCTAGGCCCAGAGAAAAGTTACTGACTTTGGGACCAACATCCTTAACCGACGCAGAGCTTTTAGCAATATTTATACGCACCGGCGTAACAGGAATGAATGCCATTGAACTGGCTGAGTCACTTTTACTACAAAGTGGTTCGTTACAACGATTATTTAATAGCTCTCAACACGATTTGGTAAAATTAAAGGGCGTGGGTGACGCGAAATATGTGCAATTTCAAGCTGTTTTAGAGCTGTGCAAGCGCTATCTCAAAGAGGGATGTTGCCGCGAAGTCTGTTTTGATAACCCCAAACGGGTCTATGATTACCTCTGTATTCAGTTAAAAGGGCTTGAGCATGAGGTGTTTATGGCACTTTATCTTGATAGCCAGAATCAACTTATCACAGACGAAGTGTTATTTAATGGCACGATTAACGCGGCTTCGGTGTATCCGCGAGAAGTGATTAAAGCGGCATTAAAGCACAACGCGGCAGGGATTATTTTTGCACATAATCACCCTTCCGGTATTTGTGAACCGAGTTGTGCAGATAAAGTTTTGACAGAGAAACTGCAAAAAGCGCTGTCACTTTTAGATATCAAAGTGTTAGATCACATCATTGTGGCTGGAAATCGGCACGTTTCATTTGCACAAATGGGGTTACTGTAGGCACTTTGTGTGTGATTTTTAGTCCGCAACCCATTATTTCGCCTAAAAATTATAAAATAGTTTAATTTAAATGCAGTTTTTACTTTCCACATGGCCCCATGATCATTATAATTGGCCGCTATCAAATTTACCCATGAGCTGACTAGGATATCATCAGATCCTTGATCTCTGCCTGCAGATGCTGTATAAAGAGCGCCCTTTGATTTTACCCGGGGCACACCAGTGTAAGGCCTAAGGGGAAATTAAGCTCGAGCGAAGTTATTGGAGATACATAGACATGTCTAAAGTCTGTCAAGTTACAGGTAAGCGCCCGGTTGTTGGTAACAACCGTTCACACGCGCGCAACGCAACTAAGCGTCGTTTCCTACCTAACCTACAAACACACCGTTTCTGGGTTGAAAGCGAAAAGCGTTTCGTTACTCTACGCACTACTACTAAAGGTATGCGTATTATCGATAAAAAAGGCATCGACGCGGTATTAGTAGATATCCGTGCTCGCGGCGAAAAAGTATAAGGAGCTTAAATCATGCGTGATAAGATCCGTTTAGTTTCAACTGCTGGTACTGGTTATTTCTACACTACCGACAAGAACAAGCGTAACATGCCTGAAAAAATGGAGATCAAAAAGTACGATCCTAAAGTACGTAAGCACGTGATCTTCAAAGAAGCGAAAATCAAATAATTTTGCTTTTTGGATTCAAAAAACCCAGCCATGTGCTGGGTTTTTTATTGTCAAAATTTTAAACACACATGTTATTTATCGCTTAACCTGCTTTAAGGCTGTTTTTGGATTGAGTCCAAATTGTTTTTTAAAGCTGCGACTAAAGTGTGCCGAGTCTGAAAAACCCGCGTACGTAGCAGCCATTGTAATGCTTTGCTGCTGTTGCAAATAGCCTATGGCACAAATTAGGCGTCTCCACATTAAGTAAGGCCGCCAAGCAATGCCCATGTGAGCGCGAAATAGGTGTAAAAAACGGCTTTCAGATAAATGCATTTGAGCTGCAACCTTGCTTGCACGCCAATATGTTGGCTCTAGTTGAATCGCATTTTTGAGGCTGTTATCAAGCTGTGTCACGAGTTGGGCAATGCGCGGATCGAGCGCAGTATGCCCCAGACCATTTTCTATCCCTAATCGCGCCAATAAGGCCGCCATAGATGCATTATGATCCAATGTGGGTAGGTTATGTAATGGACTCACTTGGGTAGATGAATAACGTTGATATAATTGCTGTCCCAAGTCTGAGTGAGGCTCGACGAGTATTATCCAGCCCGCTTCCATTTTAAGTTGGTGAGTATGATTACTAGGAATGATATGTGCACAGTTCAACGTACCATCAACATCTTCTAATACACAGCTTACCTGCGGTAGTGTTATTTGAATTTGATGATGCTGATGGGGGGCTGTGTCTATCACGCCGGTATAAATAGCGAAAACCCCTGGTTGCATGTGCATAAAATAATAAAGCCGGAGAAACCCCGGCTTTTTCAACGCTTATGCAAATGCGTCTTGCAGCGGCGGAACGACTTGCTTTTTACGGCTCAGTACACCGTCAAGCCATACTCGACTTTGTTCAGGGGCTTGACCGTATGCTTGTTCAATGATGCCTTCATTATCGGAAGCGATCAGCATTTGAGAACCTTCTTTCATAATATCTGTAAGCAGCAATAGCACAGAGTGACGACCACCTTCTTCTTTTAGTTTGGCGATGTCAGCTTCCAGATCCGCTTTGATTTCGTCAAATACTGCTAGATCAATAACTTCTAATTGACCAATACCAACTAAGTTACCATTCATATTGAAGTCTTTAAAGTCACGCATAACCAAGTCACGTGCAGGTGTGCCTTCAACCGCTGACTTCACTTTAAACATCTCCATACCGAACGCTTTATAATCTTCGATTCCTGCGATTTCAGCCAGTACTTCAACACACTTTATGTCTGCTGTGGTACACGTTGGAGACTTGAAGATGACGGTGTCAGATAGAATCGCGCCTAGCATAAGACCTGCGATGTCTTTAGGGATCTCAACACTGTAGAAGTCGTACATCATCTTGATAATCGTGTTACTACAGCCTACAGGACGGATCCAACACTCAAGTGGGGTAGATGTTGTTAGGTCGCCTAATTTGTGGTGGTCCACAACACCAACAACCGTTGCTTCATCAATGTCGTCAGGTGCTTGCGTCTTTTCGGTATGGTCGACAATATATACATCTTCGCCAGCGTAGCTCATTTTTAGCTCTGGCGCTTCAAAGCCAAAACGATCCAGAATAAATTGTGTTTCTGGCGATACATCCCCTAGACGTGTCGGGATTGCTTCTTCACCGATTTGGTTTTTAAGGTAAGCAAGTGCGATTGCACCACAAATTGAATCTGAATCTGGGATTTTATGACCCACTACATATATTGCCATTGACGGACTCCTCAAAAAATTTTGGCATCTATTTTAGCAAAAATTAAGTACATTAATACAGCATCAAACCGGTATTTTGGATCTTAACAAATAGTCTTACCTATTTGGATACTGCTATAAAACGTAGGGTTTTTTGCAGCTTTCGGCTGTTGTCATACCCAGAGTAAGGTATAGTAGAGTGATCTAAATAACATCACAATGAGTACCATTGGAGCTTGTATGGGGTTGAGCCGAAAAGCATGGAACAATGTAGTGATCTTTTCCATGCTCATCATGATCTTTTTCTTAAATGGACTACATCACAAGTTAAACCCGTCAGAGGAAGAATTGGGCAGTGTATTGGTATTGCCAGAGCAAAGTTTTGTATTGGCATTGGCATATCCCGGCGTCAAAATTGAACGTATTGGGACATCATGGCGTATAGAATCCGAGCTCCCCAGTGATGGTCAGCAAGTTTACACCGAGCAAGACTTGGTCGACATTGTTACGCTTTGGCAAAGCAGTGAATTAGAGATGATCAGCCCTCCACAGGTGAGTGCTGAGCAAGCGGTATCTGTGGCGACATTTTGGTTAGCTGCAGAAGAACTTCCACTCAGTTACCAGCTATATCAAGTAAATGGGTACTACGTACTGTTTGCCAAACGCAGCCAACGCTGGTTGCAATTGAGCGCGCAGCAAGCACGGCAATTATTTAAACCGATAGAAGTGTAGTTATGCCTGAATTACCAGAGGTCGAAGTCAGTCGACAGGGGATTGAGCCCCACATTAAACAAAAAGTGGTTACGGAAGTACGTATACACAACGGGCGTTTACGTTGGCCAGTGCCTGAAGATGTGCAGCGATTGTGCGGAAAAACAATTGACGCAGTGCATCGCAGAGCTAAGTACCTTTTATTAGAAAGCAAGGTGGGCAGTGCCATTTTGCATTTGGGTATGTCAGGCAGTTTGCGTGTTGTCGAGCAGTCAGAGCCATTGAAAAAACATGATCACGTCGAATTGCTTTTCGACAATGGACTGGCATTAAGACTGAATGATCCGCGTCGATTTGGGGCGTTTTTATGGCAATCGCCCGGTGAAGCACATACAGTTTTTGCTAAGCTGGGGCCGGAACCGCTGACAGATGATTTTGATGCCAAGCACCTCTACGAATGCAGCCGGGGTAAAAAGGTGGCAGTGAAGCAGTTTATCATGGATAACCATGTCGTCGTTGGTGTGGGTAATATTTATGCCAATGAGTCCTTATTCAAAGCGGGCATTCACCCGAAACGAGAAGCGGGTAAAATTTCTCTGGCGCGTTACCAAAAATTGACACCGATTATTAAAGACACGCTAGCTGCCGCAATATTGCAAGGCGGTACAACGCTAAAAGATTTTGCACAAAGTGATGGCAAGCCCGGATACTTTGCGCAAGAGTTGTTGGTATATGGCAGAAAAGGTGAGCCTTGTGTGCAGTGTGGTGCCGAATTACAGGAGATTCGGTTAGGTCAACGCAGCACAATTTATTGTAAAAAGTGCCAGCGCTGACAGCTTCATATTACACATGCCCGACAGTGTGTTTGACCTGTTGCGGGCGGTAACATAGATGCGATAGAATTGCGGTCATCTGCTGAATACGAAGCTCAAAACTTGATTTTAGCGCGCGTTCATTCATCGTATGGTCACCGTCTCCATAGGGCCCAAAGCCGTCCAACGTTGCGGTACCTGTTGAAGCGGCGGTATTTGCATCAGACACCCCGCCGCGATGTTCAACAGGTAAACTCTGGCCAAGAATCTCATTGATTGAGCGTAACAGCGTTTGCTGCGCTTCGGTGGGGGCCATGACGGTACGCTGTAAACCACCTTGAATATCGACTGTGACACCCGTGATCTCAATTGCCATACAGATGTTCTCGATGCCTTCCAATAAACGCAGTTGCTCCGCTTGATTGGTAAATCTTGCCTCAACTTGCAAAGTCGCTTTACCTGAAATCGTATTGGCACCAATGCCACCCTGTACTTTTCCCACGTTGACAGTGCTGCCTTTTTTAAGGTCGGTTAATGAGGTCATTTCAATTAACATATTGGCCATGGCGAAATTAGCATCAATCCCATCTCGATAGTGATTCCCTGCATGCGCAGGTTTACCCGTGACGGTAATGTGATAGGTAGCGATGCCTTTTCGTGCAACAACCAGTTCATGATCTTTCCCGGCGGCTTCAAAGACGAAACAAGCATCATAATGCTTTGCAATTTTTTGGGTTAGGGATTGGCTGTCATCACTGCCAATCTCTTCATCGCTGACAAGTAGCCAATCCACATTTTCCAATTGACCAAACTGACTTTTTAGGTTTCTCAAGACGTTCAGTGCAACCCAATTGCCGCCTTTCATATCACACACCCCAGGCCCGTATACATAGGTGTCATCTTCTTGAAACTCTGTAAATGTGCCGTCGGGGAAAACCGTGTCTAAGTGTCCAAGTAACAGGATCCGTTTGCCACTGCCGCGAGCAGAACGAAAGAACAAGTGATCACCGATATGCTCTCTTTGATAACGCGTCAATGAAAACCCCATTGGTTCTATTAACGCGATCATTTGCTCGCCATGTCGATCTACGCCTGTTTTGTTTTTACTGTGTGAGTTACAGCGTATTAACTCTGCTAATTCTGCATAGTCTAGATTCATCTTAATCTTCTCCCTGCTAAGGTTTGGCCTCATCGTGGCGTTTTTCGGTTGCAGTTCAGTGAAGCTTTTATGAACAGTTTTCAGATCATTAAAAGGATCAAAATACTGTCACACAGATGTTCTTAACTACTGTGACAGTTCAAAGATTAAGCACCTATTTTAAAACCAAGGAGATATTCTATGACAGCCGTATCGCAGGCGCCTCATGTTGGGATTTGGATGTACGAAAATGGCGGAGGAAAAGAAATTGAACAGCAATTGGTGCACGCGCTTGCCGAGCGTGGGATCTTAGCCAGTACAGGTCTCAACTTACGTGATGCTAGAGCGCGAGACGGCGGTATTGAGTGCAATGGGGTGGCAATGGCGCAGTTGGATGCGTTTTTGAGTTACAACGCGGGCCAGCAAACTCAGTATCAGTTATACCTTTATGAAACGTTGAATGAAACGATCCCAACGCTCAATAATTATCGTGCATTTGCTTTGGCAGAAGATAAGTTTCGCACCGCTCATTTGTTAAATAGCCATGGTATTTGTACACCGGATTATAGGCTTTGTCACAAAAATGATATGGCTGGACTGCGTGCTGCATTGCATGATTTTGGTGGCAAGCTTGTTTATAAACCTACTGACGGCTGGGGTGGCGTTGGCATTGTGAAAATTGAAGGTGAACAAGCCCTTGATATGATTATGCCTTTTTTAAGTCGCACCGATTTACGCTATTTCTATGTTGAAAGGTTTATCAATTACGACAATACAGATTTTCGTGTCGACGTTGTCGATGGTGAATTTGTTGGATGTTACGGTAGAAAAGCCCCCAAGGATGATTGGAAAACCAATGTAACCAGTGGTGGCACTGTATTTGTTCGAGAAGCCAATGATGAAGTCGTAGAGTTAGCATTGCGTGCAACCGAGACTCTGGGGTTAGAAATCGCAGGTGTTGATCTGATCTATGATCGCGAGCGAGAGCAGTACGTGGTACTCGAAGTCAATACCATTCCGGCATTTGCAACACCTGAACAAGAACAACTTGGGATCATGTTCAATCAAATAAAGATCCAAGCCATGGCCAATTTGATCGAAAAAACAGTGGCAAAGAAAACTTCCTTCCAATCAGTCAAGGTGGCTTAATGCTATGACAACACAAACGAAACTTCCAAAAATTGGATTATTGTATTTAGATTATGTACTTCGCTTTTTCGACAAGTCTAATTTTAAAGGTTGGCCCGATAAGATTGAGACTGTGGTTTATCATTGGGGTAATGATAAGGCGCGCTTTATTGCTGAAGTAAAGCGCAAGAAAATAGATGTCCTGATTGGGAATATCCCGGCAACGGCCTATGAAACCTTCAGGGACATTGCACGAGCTTTACCAGATGTGCGCTTTTTACCGTCTTTAGATAGCCAGTTTTCAAATAAATCAAAAGAAAATGTCACGCATTTTTGTCGCAAATATAAATTGCCAGCCCCACACACCGAAATTTTCTATATTCCTGAAAAAGCGCAGCAGTATTTGTCTACAGCACAGTACCCCAAAATCATCAAGCGCTCTTATGGTCCATCTAACTACGGTGGTTATTTTGTGCATAAAGTAGATAGTTTTGAGGAAGCGAAGAGTTTACTTGGTGAAAAGCGTTATTACCCTGTATATGTGCAAGACTTTGTGCCAATGGAAGCTGATATACGTGTGATGTTAATTGGACACAAGCCTGTCTGTGCTTTTTGGCGTCGTCCTCCGGAAGGTGAATGGCTAACAAATACCAGCCAAGGGGGCAGCATGGACTATCAAGCAGTGCCTAAATCAGTGCTCAAATTGGCGACTGCGGCATCGAAAGCAGCCAATGCTGAATATTGGGCTTGTGATATCGCGTTAGGTAAAGATGGCAAGCTGCGTATTTTGGAGTGTGCGACGGCGTTTGCCGCGTTTCCTTATATCCGAGATTGGATTGGTCAGTATCTAATGTGGTTGTTATCGCATGGCTACTTCAGAAAGCCAACGATCCCGCTCTATAACTGGGAAGAGCTCGGCAAAATTGATTCGCGTATGTTACGCACTATGCGTCATATCGGGTTTTCAGCTTACATACCGAGCCAAGATGTTGGAGAGGTGTTCAGTCAAATGGATGAACAACACTTTCCTATTCTGGATACGCAGCTAAAACACGGTGAAGAATGGCCAAGTGAGATATGGAACTTGCAAGATAATTTTGTATTTAGAGCAAAAACGGTCGAAGCAAAAATGTTACAGCCAATACCTGCTAGCGATGAGTCAGGGAGTGATTTAAACAGTTATCAGGCACCGACTTTTGATGAAGAGCAGATCCGTGCAATCTTAAACAATGTGAAAGGTATTGGGGAAAAAATGTTAGACGATATTATGTCCACATTTGGTGCCCATGGTGTTGTTGAAGCGCTCAATACCGATCCGCAAAAGCTGTGTGTTGTAAAAAACCTCAAAGATAAAAAACTCGAAAAAATTGTCGAGTATTGGCAAAGCCACGTAGCGCATATCCACTAGCCTTTTAACCCCTGTAATTAATCAAAGCGGCAGCCAGAAGCTGTCGCTTTGAGCGAGACTGAGAGCCAACCTAGATGAAAATTCAATACGCTTCTTACCAAGACACCATCGATGCGCTGCAATGCGCCATGAATGCACATCCACATTTAATACGCTTGCAAAGCATTGGAGAGACTTGGGAAGGGCGACCGATTATGTTGGTGACGGTGTCATTGGATGTTACCTATGCAGATGATAAGCCGGCACTTTTATATACAGGTTCGATCCATGCTCGAGAGTGGATTGGTAATGAGTTGGCACTCAAGTTTATTGAGTATGTAATTGATAATTATAGATTTAACCCTAAGTTACAGACCGCACTTACACGTAACACGCTGTATATGGTGCCCTGCTTAAATCCTGATGGGTTTGAGTATTCACGCAATCACTTTTCGTTTTGGCGTAAAAATCGTCGTAACAATGGCGATGGCACTTTTGGGGTCGATTTGAATCGTAATTTTGATGCAAAGTTTATGCGTAATCAAAATACAGGGTCCAATACCTACGGTGGCCCACATGCATTTTCTGAACCTGAAACGTGTGCTATCCGAGACTTTGTACAAAGTCATGACAATATTCGTATTGCGCTTGATTATCACTCTCAAGGTAATGTGTTTTTCCCTGCCCATAAGTTTAATCACGAAGTTGAAATTGAAGGTGCAGATCTGAATATCTTGTGCGCCAATATGAACCATGAAATTAAAAAAGTAACTGGTCGGCAGTATGGCATTCATCGTGGCAAGCCGCCAGCTCAGCTTATTCATGGCAGTGGCCGTGAGTACTATTATCGCAAGGGCATTATTGCAACAGTCGTTGAAGTCGGCACACGAAATATTCCTGACTACATGAAAAACATGTCAGAAAGTGTGGCTGAGAATATTCCTGCTGTGTTGCACGCATTGAGTGAAGCCATTAACTACTCACCACTTGCACCACAAAGAGTGGCTAATTTTACGATTAAGTCAGTGGATCATGAGGGGGTTGAATTGGAATGGGAGTATGCAGAAAGAGATGACATCTATTTTGAATTGTATCGAAGTGAAAATAATAAGAGTCCCTGCGGGGAAGAAAGTCTGATTGCGATTACGAAATCTTTGTCTTTTACAGATTCTCAATTGAATAGCGGGCAAAGCTATTTTTACAACATTCGCGCCGTAGACAAGGTGACCAAAATTAAGTCGCCATTTAGTCCAGAGTTGAGACTTAAAACCCATTTGGCGCGTCACCAAAGTGCGCGTACGCTGTTTCCTTCAAAGGAGGTGGTTGGCTATTTGTCTGAAAACTACTTAAGCAAAAATAAAGAGCATTTTGGTTATAACTCCATGTTCATTGGCGTTGATAAGAAACGCGGTGTGAGTATAGGCGTCGTGCAGTTTGACTTGAGTAGCTTGGAAAGTGGTGCTCAAATCGAACGGGCTGAATTCTTCTTGTATCCGATGAATCGCGTGGCCGCCAAGATAGAAAAATATGGAGAATGGTCCGTTGCTATCTTGGATGCGCAGAGCATTACTGATCTTTATGATTTTAAAGAAGTGAGTGAAGCGAAACCTTTGCACACCCTAGGACAGACTTTTGAGTCAGATAAAGTGACCCAAGGGATCTGGATGAAATGGTTATTTAATGGTGTGGAAAGAACGTTGCTTACAGAGCTGGTGGCAAAAAATTCGCTCTTACTACGACTGCAAGGGCCGAAAACTTTACCTCTTGGTAACGACTCGCAAGTGATGCAATTTGACATCGGATACGGCCCATTTGGTAGTGGTTTGCACTATCGGCCGAACTTGGAACTGGTATACCAAGTGCCTGAAAAGCTACTCACGCTGAGTCCAACACGATGCAATACCATTTTTAAAGAACATGTTGCTGAAAACCGATTGGCATCAGGTTTCGATGAGGCGGGAGAAATCGTATATGGTCAAATGGCATTTGCTCTGAATGCAGATTTACCCATTGAAAAAACGGTGTTTACACATGCATGCCTGACACTGCGCAGCTGCAATAGCATTGCCAGTGCCAAAGATGTGCGTTTTACCATTGAGTTGGTCGAGCTACAGGATGTCGACTTTCAAGCAGTAAAGCAAAGACAGAAAATAGAATATATTGGCTATGAGGTGAGCAATGAGCAGCTTAAAGAGCGTGCTGAACACCACTTTATTTTCGACAGTTACAGTTTACAAGCCTTAGAGCGGCTTCATCAGGCGCATTCACCATTTTACTTTATTATACGTGCGACTTCAGAATCGCAAGCGACAAACGCATTAGTCAATTGGACAGCTTGCCAGGATCAACACCCTGGGGAATTAAAAATTGGCTACATTAATCGTCGCAAACACCCATTAGATGCCCCTCAATCATTGGTGGCCCAAGTTGAAGGGGGGGTTGTGAAATTGACATGGCAAAATCCTGATGATGAAGATTTTGTAGGTTGTTTTGTGGTGCGTAACCGTTTTCATCCCCCGCGCTCTCCTTTTGATGGAGTCAAGTTGTATGGTGGTAAGGATGAATATACATTGGACAACTTTGGTAATCCGAACTTAGACAAATACTATGCGGTATTTAGCTATGATGATGTACCAAATTATTCTGACCCTACGGTGCTCTTTTACAATGGAAAAGCGCACACTTAATTTCGTTTTGTTTTTGTGGCGTGTTGGTTTTTTAGACTTTAATCACACGCCTAACAGAAACATAAAAAGTTCAAAATTAATTAATTCATCGTGCTCCCTAACCATGCCTGAAAAGTTGTAACTTATTAATTTAATGATTTTTTGTGTTTTTCTTTGTTTTTATCTGGTAAGAAAAATTCCCATGCTAATTGCTAAGTTTGGTGCCCGTTAGCAAATACATTTTCTTGCGGATGAGGTGCTATAACTGGTGGTTGTGTGGTTATAAAAGCTCATATTTTCTAATGTTGCTAACTGTATTGCTCTTCCCTACTTTTTATTGCATTGACCAGTTTTAGGGCGAATTGTATGGGAACGGGAGGGTGGCCAAACTGTCCGTATATGGGTAACCCATTTTATGTTCGATCTAGGCAATGGATTGCTGAGATAAGAGCGATACACAGGGATGCGTAGTATGTCGTGTGTTTTTCTCCAAGTAACCGTATACATGTATGCACGTAGTGGGAAGCAAGCTTGGACTGAAAGGCATGGATTAGACACAATTTATTGACAATAAAACAATGAATTAAGCTTGGTGAGAGCAGGGAAAGTCAGCTAACATCTATTTTTTACGAATGTTGAGTTATCTCTATGACAGAACTTTACCATTGGTTTGATTTGCTTGGTGTAATGGTTTTTGCCATTTCTGGCACATTGCTCGCACACCAAAAGCACATGGATGGGTTTGGGGTTGTGGTACTTGCGACGGTCACAGGTATTGGCGGGGGAACTATTCGTGATGTTATTTTAGACACGCCTGTATTTTGGCTACATGATAGCAGCTACTTTTTTGCAATATTTGCTGCGGTTGCAATGAGTATTTGGTGGCTCAATCGGCAAAAAACAGTTCCGATGCAAGTGTTATTAACGGCAGATGCATTTGGTTTGGCATTTTTTGCTGTGATGGGCATGCAAAAAGCGATGAGTATTGGCATGCCAGATACCACCGTTATTATTATGGGTGTGCTAACGGGTTGTTTTGGAGGTGTAATAAGAGATGTTTTGGCAGATGAAATACCGATACTCCTTAAAGGCGAACTGTATGCCATCACCTGTATTGTTGGTGGATTGGTATATACGCAGTTAACTCATCTCGGATTATCCTTGGAAGTGACCATGTTGAGCGCCATGATGAGTATTCTGATGTTTCGGTTAGCGGCCATACGATGGCGTCTGGTGCTGCATGTATTCAAATACAATGATTAACCGCCCTATGGCGGTGATGATTTGTCGCTACTAACTCGAATGTAATCCATGTACGGCAAACACGTTAAAATTGCCCAAAACTGAAAAGAGACAAGGAATGTCGTTAGCGAAAACGTATACACGCGCGCAAGTTGGTATTGATGCACCACTTGTAACCGTTGAGGTGCATCTAAGCAATGGATTGCCCGCCTTTAATATTGTTGGCTTGCCTGAAACCTCTGTAAAAGAATCCAAGGAGCGCGTACGTTGTGCGCTCAGCAATAGTCACTTTTTATTCCCAGACCAGCGTATTACCGTTAACTTAGCCCCTGCTGATTTGCCAAAACAAGGAGGGCGATATGATCTCGCCATTGCGATTGGCATATTGGTTGCCTCTGGTCAAATTCAACACACAGACATTCAGCAATACGAATTCTATGGTGAGTTAGCGCTTAACGGAGAAGTCAGAGAAATCACAGCTTTGGTGCCTGCATTAATCGCCGCCACCAAAGCACATCATAATTGCTTTATTCCCCAACCCAATGAAATGATGGCTCGGCTGGTTTCTAATAGTCGTCGTAAGGTTGTTACTTGCTTACGAGAAGTATGGGCTGATTTATGCGGACAGCAGGCATTGGCATGGGATAAAACTGATCCCCAGCCAGTCGATGTGGCATTGGCCATTAACATGGATATGAGCGAGGTTAAAGGGCAAGGAGCGGCGAAGCGTGTGCTAGAGATTGCCGCGACAGGGGGACACAATGTACTTTTTTTGGGCCCGCCAGGCACCGGTAAGTCGATGCTCGCACAGCGCATGCCAACCATTATGCCGGCGATGGAGCTACAACAAGCATTAGAGACGGCCTCAGTATATTCTATTATTGGCAAAGAGATTAACCCTAACAATTGGCGGCAAAGGCCTTTTCGGGCACCTCATCACACTTGTTCAGCTGTGGCGCTGGTAGGGGGATCGTCAAATCCAAAGCCTGGTGAAATTTCGTTGGCACATAATGGCATCTTATTTTTAGATGAGCTGCCCGAGTATGAACGTAAGGTTTTAGACTCTTTGCGAGAGCCTATGGAGACTGGTATGGTGAGTATTTCCCGTGCAGCACAACAAGTCGATTTTCCTGCTCGCTTCCAGTTGATAGCAGCATTGAACCCGAGTCCGACCGGTAGCCATACGGATAAACGCGCAACGCCTGAGCAAGTGCTTAAATACCTTGGTAAAGTATCAGGCCCTTTTATCGATCGTATTGATCTGCAAATTGAGTTGCCCAGACTCAGTACCACTGAGCTGCAATCCACTGTGCAGGAGGAAAGCAGTGATGAGATTCGACAGAGAGTCGAACAAGCGCGTAGTCAGGCGCTACAAAGACAAGGGAAGGTGAATGCGCAATTATCAAGCAAAGAGATTGATAGGTATTGCCAATTGTCTGAGCCCGTGGCAGCGTTTTTAGCGAAAGCAACTGAAAAACTGCATCTTTCACCGCGTTCGTACCATCGTGTGATAAAGGTCTCCAGAACGATTGCTGACTTATCACAGAAAGAGGAGATTACGTTGAGCGACTTGAAGGAGGCGCTGAGCTACCGCGCTTTTGAACGCCTACTCGCTCAGCTTACCACTTGAATTAGGTCGACAGCATATAGCCTTTACCACGCACAGTGACGATGCGCTTTTGATCTTTTTCATCACCGAGTTTTTTACGTAATCGACCAATGAGTACATCGACGGTGCGATCACTCGGACTCCAGTCTGGCTGTCCAATATCTTCGGATATTTTAGCACGTGAAGTTGCTTTGCCTGCGTTCGCAATTAAACAAATGAGTACTTTGTGCTCAGCCTCTGTTAGGCGTGCTTCGTCGCCATTTGGGTTGATCAGTGTACGATTGTCTGGATGCAACTTAAAGTCGGCATATTCGATGAACTCTTCAGATTCATCCTCTTCTTTAGAACCTGCGAGTCGCTTATACAGCGCACGCATACGCAACTCCAGCTCTAGCAGATCCACGGGTTTACACACATAGTCGTCAGCACCTTGTGCCAAGCCTGCAATTCTGTCTGCCTGAGAGTCACGACTAGACAGCATTATCACGCCAAGGTCGGTCAATGTGTTGAGCTCTTTTGCAAGCTGCAAACCGTCAGTCGCGGGTAACACGATATCGATGATAGCCATCACAAAAGGATTACCGGTTTGTGCTTGCTCCTGAACCTGCTCAAGTGTGCGAGCACCGGTATTATCTACGGTGATGTGGAATTCCGTTTGTGCAAAATGGCTTTCGACTCTTTTAGCCAATAACTCGTCGTCCTCGACTAATAATACGTTTATGCTCATGGTTTCGAAACTTTTTCAATAATTAATCTATATCTTAGCACCGAGAATTCTCGGCTGAGAACCATAAGTTATCTATTTTTATATAAAAACTCTAATGAAAATTGATAGTAAATTGTGTGGTTAATAACCACTTTTTAAAAATAATGAAATAGTTTTAGCTATTTATTATTTGTACATAAAAAAATAGCAGCACTTTAGTGCTGCTATCATTTCTTATTTACCGTACATATGTTGCCACCACTGTGGCTCATCTTTGAGGTGTTTATCGAAATAAGCCAGCATTGTGTCCCACCACTGGAATCGACGATCACGCGCAAAAATTTGGTGATCAGCGCCTTTATACTCAATCATTTCCACGTCTTGATTTAATAATTTTAACGCGGTGTACATGATGTGGCTTTCCCCAACAGGGACGTTGGTATCGGCGTCACCATGAATGAGTAAAAGCGGCGTTTTAACTTTGTCAGCGTTGAATACAGGGCTTTGCGCACTGTACAGTTTCGTATTGTTCCATGGGTAGCTATTTTTAGATGCTTCCGATGAATACAGGTAACCCCACCAGCCATGGCCCCAATAAGACGTTAAGTTTGAGATCCCGGCATGTGAAATAGATGCACTGAACATATCTGTTTTTGTGGCTAAAGTCATGGTCATGAAACCACCGTAAGATGCACCTAAGTTGCCTAATCGATTTTTATCAACAAACTGATATGAATCTAAAAAGGCTTTGGTCCCTTCGATAATATCGTCTGCAGCGCGATTTCCCCAATCATTAACGTGTTTTGCAGAAAACGCCTGACCAAAACCCGTCGCACCAGATGGTTGTAATACATAGACAACATACCCATTGGTCGCCCAGAAATTAAATGGGTATCGGCCAGTAAAGCCGCGTGATACAGGGGAGGTACCGCCATAGTAATAGATGAGTGCAGGGTGTTGTTTTGATTTGTCTAAGCCGTGCGGAATATAGACTCGGCCTTTGATCTCGGTGCCTGCTGAATTGGTAAAGTTAAACTCTTCCAAACTGGCAATTTCAGCATTTTTATATGCAATAGGTTGTGAGTCCCACAATGTTTTAGCACGATTGTTTTTAACGTTTAGCTGAATCAATTTTTGTGGTGCCGACGCGGTAGTACCGGTAGCAAATACAATCGGACTGCGCTTGTCTGCAATGCTATATCTATCTACGACATCAAGTTTGGTATTGAGCGCTTTAAACTTGCGCTTACTTTCGTCATAGAAGTACAGTTTTTTGCGATCTTCATCAGTCACTTTTAGCACTAAATCTCCGTTCTTTAGTACTTTGAATGAATCAATTGATGGGTCAAATTGTTTACTTAGGGCTTTAACTTGGGCACCCTCATTATTGACCCAATAAAGCTGTGTATCGTAGTTGTTTGCCAGCGTGCCTTCAGCAATGACACGACCTGCACCATTATTAAATTCAGCCCCTGCAGAGATATAAATACCATCGTTGCCGTAGCGCGCATCATTAAATGTACCGTATTGACCAATCACTTTCTGGCTGTTGCGCTTGATATCAAATTCAACGAGTTCTGTGACGCCATGATGAGGCGCTGCGTAGTTCTGAGGATAGCGCGTCGTTAGAATGCGTCCGTTGCCGCCATCAAAATCTTCTAGGCTGTGGCTTAAATCATGCTCTGTGACAGCTTGAATAAGGCCAGTGCTAATATCGATTAAAAATATCTGGCTTTTGTTACGTGCGTATGACCAGCGATCTTCAAGGCCTTTAAGATGCTTGACAATCTTATCGCCTTTAGGCGCTTGTTTCGTCCACGTAAAGATTAAGCTGTTATCGTCAAAGTATTTAAAGCCACTGGCACCAGCAAGCTCTTCTGCGACAACGGTTTCTTGTAGGGTTTTTATGTCTAGGGTTTTAAGTTGCTTATTTTGCACAAACACAAGTTGTTTTGCATCTTGGCGCCACTGTACAGCATTGGCATTCACACCGGGTAAGCGATAAACAATCTCCCCATCTTCATTGTGGATGGTGGTGTCTCTTAGCGCTTTGTTGCCTTGATTATCTTGATAGTGTTGGGTGGTTGCTACATAGTAGTTTGCGTCAGGCGATACTGAGAGCGCGCTGATAGTCGGTGCGTCAAATAATTGTTTTGCTGAAAGCGCTTTGGTTTCTTTGTTATTGAATGCCAAAATGTCATGCGCTTCTTTACCATTGAACGCTACCGCGACTTTTTTCCAATCACTGACTTGTTCGGCAACGATCAGCAATTGATGGTCGCCTGTAACTGCATTGAGTTTATAGTCTGAGCTGCCCTCAAGTGGCTGACCATTTAAGAATACGTGAGCTTTCTCTATACCATTTAGTTTTAAGGTGCCTTGTACAAACCGCGCAGCAGAGAACTCTATCTTGAGTGCTTGCAAACCGCCCATGGTTAATGCATTAACATCCGCTAAAGATTGCCATGTGATGTTTTGTCCAAACACGTCAAGCGACTTGGTATCGCGACTGAGTTTGCCAACGAGGTTACCCACAATTGCCGACTGGTGACCGGTGTGGTGAGGCTTAGTTTGGATATTTTGACCAATTGGGCCTATAAACTGGATGTTTGCCGGATCGATCGGCGCTGCGCTCAGTTGCGTAGCCATTGCGGAAAATAGTAAAGTTACCGCTGATTTAAATTTCATAGTGTGCGCCTATTGTAGGTAAAATATGCGTTAATATAACATATTAATAAAAATTAATAGGTGCTGTGCGATTAAGTGCTGTACAGCTAAGATATAAGTGAACGGTTATTACGTGAGGAGTAGACCTTGTTTTTGTTAATTAGCTACATGTTTTTAGCTATTGCGATTTCTTTTATATGTTCGGTAATGGAGGCTGTGCTGTTAAGTATCACTCCCAGCCATGTGGGAATGATGAAGCAACAGAACCCCACGCTGGCGTCGCGCGTACAAAAATTAAAAGACAATATTGATAAACCGCTTGCTGCGATTCTAACACTTAATACGGTCGCACACACAGCGGGTGCGGCTGGCGTAGGTGCACAAGCTGCCGTGGTATTTGGGGATGCAGCTGTGGGCCTTGCGTCTGCTGTGATGACGCTCTTGGTATTAGTTTTGTCTGAGATCATTCCTAAAACGTTAGGTGCAACCTATTGGCGTAACCTAACACCGAGTGTAAGTTTTGCCTTGGTATGGTTGGTGAGGGTATTAAAGCCGTTTGTTTGGATGTCAGATCAACTGACCAAGTTGATTGGTAAAAAAGGCGACGAATCGATTTATATTCGCCAAGAAATTGAAGCAATGGCTGAGATGGGATCGCAAGCGGGGGCTTTGAAAGAAGAAGAGTCGGCGACAATTCGTAGCTTATTGCAATTTAGACATGCCAAGCTAGAAAACTTGATGACGCCGCGTACTGTACTATTTAAAGTACACAAAGACATGACCGTGCATGACTACTTGGCTGAACATGGTTCAGTGTCATTTTCGCGCGTCTTGGTGTTTGACCAAAATAGCGATGATATCGTTGGCTTTGTCCATAAAAATGACATTATGCTCGCTTACCACCGTTTGGGAGAAGACTATAAAATCAGCAAGCTGATGAAACCCTTGTACACAGTGCCTGAAACATTGGCTGCGCCGACATTATTTCAAACTCTACTTGAAAAACGTATTCATATTGCATTGGTCATCGATGAATACGGCGATATTCAAGGGATTGTGACATTAGAAGATTTACTAGAATCATTGATGGGCATGGACATTGTTGATGAGCGTGAGCAAACCAGCGATATGCAGGCTGCGGCCAAACAAAAGTGGCAGCAGCGTGTTGATAATCATAGCCACTTAATAGTCACAGAAAATGAGCCTGAGGGAGCTGCAGATAGCAAGCTGCAAGTTAAAGATAAGGGGCAGTAAGTCGCTTGGGCAATGGACCCTGAGTTGGGTCCATTTTTATGTCATATTCTTAAGGGTTCGAATTTATCATTCTTTGCCAAGAATGGATCCAGCGAATAAATTCGTTTAGCGCTTTTGGCCTACTTATCAAATAGCCTTGCATTAATAAACTGAATTTATAGCGTTCTAAATACTGAAGTTCTTCGATTCGTTCAATGCCTTCAGCGACAATATCCAGCTGCTCATTCTGAGCAATATCAATCAGGCTATCCACGAGCACCTGTGAGAAACGATCTGACTCAATGTAGGTAATCAAAGAGCGGTCAATTTTGATTTCAGTAAATGGCAGGGTTTTGAGTTGCTGCAAATTAGTGAACCCCGTGCCGAAATCATCTAACGCGAGGTCAAATCCACGCAATCGCAGGCGGTTAATAGTTTCAAGTTGCAGGTTGGAAATGATGGGTTGGTTTTCTGTGATCTCAACGATGACTTCTTGCGGCTTTAAGCGATTAAGCTCTAAGATCAGTGCCAGTTTGTCAGGACAGCTTGTATCGTTTAACTGAATTGGAGAGAGGTTAAAGGCCAGTTTGAATGGGTAATTTAGCTCATTGCGAATACGTTGAAATTCATTTGCTGCCTTTTCAAATAATTGGAAGGTGAGCAAATTAACCAGATCTAAATCTTCTGCGACGCCGATAAAACGCTTGGGTAGCATAACTTGCCCTTCTTCTTTCGAGACAATTCTGGCTAGAACCTCGATACTTTTTATCTGTTTTGTTCCCCTGTGCACCTTTGGCTGATAGAAAGGCGTAATTTCATGATGGCTGATGGCTTCGAGTAGACGATCTTCGGTAATTGGCTGTTCGTAAGTATCCTCAACACCGACAAAGCTATCGAGTTTTTTCAATGTTCTTTCGACATCGATAAGTTGGACCGGTTTTGCGATATTGCCAATCAAATGCGTGTTGTGTTGTCGGGCTAAATTAGCCGCGAGATCAATAATCCGATTTTCCATTTCAGAAATGATGATGATGCCACCAGGGTAACGTAATTCACCCAAATGACGAATAAACTCCATGCCATCCATTTCTGGCATATTCAGGTCGGTAAAAATGGCGTCGAATTGATGAGGTGATTGGCGCATTTTTTCCAATGCTTTCACTGCGCTATTAACGACGGTGACATGTTCAACATCGAGCTCAGACAAAATTGCCTGCATTACGATTAAAATAGCTTGTGAATCATCAACGACCAGTATACGTCGGCTACGATCTTTCATAGTTTCCTGTCCCTAGGGCTAATTTCACAGTAAAAGTGTTCTTTGTTTGTATTCGCAAACAAGTTGCTTTGCTTACCTCCAGACTTATCACATTTTTATTTCAAAGTGGTCTTAAGAGGTTCTGTTTGCGCGACACACTAAGCGTAGTACATGTTGGCAATAATTCACTCATTGTCTCTTCAATCGCAACCCTGAATTTAGGATAATGGGTAAAATTTCACTAAATTGTAAGTGTCATGGTCAGAATTGAGTTGCCGATAGAAGGCATGATGATATCTGTGATGGTGAATCGTCACAACGTAGTACAAGTTTTTAAAGAGCAGCAATCAGTCCCGATAGATGAGCATGATGTACATCACTTTGTGGTCGATCTTGGACACCGTAAATTGCGATTGAACACCGAGCAACTGCCAGCAAATATATTGGCGGTAGCCATTGATAACGCACCATGGCAATGGGTTGAAGTACCCGATACCAATGAACAAAAAAAGGGTAACTGGCTTGGACTAGCGGCGCTCGGCTTTAAACTGTTTAAGAGTGCAAAAGTGGTTAAGGCGGCTTTGATTGGCGCTTCAGTGGCAGGTTATGCATGGTTATTTTCTTGGCAATTCGCATTAATGCTGGTGGTATGCTTAGTGGTACATGAATATGGTCATGTGAGGGCCATGAAATATTTTGGGCTTAAAACAAAAGGATTTTATTTAATCCCCTTTGTGGGTGGTCTGGCGATGAGTGAAGATAAGATGACCACGCGCTGGCAAGATGTCGTTATTTCCTTAATGGGACCAGCTTTCGGATTGTTTACCTCCGTGCTTGGCGTCGTGCTCTACTACATAACAGGTGCAGACATTTTCGCAGGGGTGGCGGTACTCAGTGCGCTATTAAATCTATTTAATTTATTACCTATTCTACCTTTGGATGGTGGGCATGTATTAAAAAGCATTAGCTTTTCCATGCGATCTTGGGTTGGTTTACTTGCTTGTTTGGGAGGGCTTGCTTTGGGTCTTTGGGTGAGTTATGCGTTTGGGCTTATGCTACTGGCTTTTTTCATCTTTATTGGCAGTATCGAAATTTTATTAGAGTGGCGCTCTCGCCATCAAACTCATTTACTGCCTCTTGACCGTTACGGCCAACTGGTCTCTGCTGCGTTATATGTCTTAGTCGCAGTCGGGCATATTGCTGTTATGTGGCACTTTGCAGACTCAGATAATGTTATCTTGAGCCTGCCTGTGAAGATCTTATCGAGCTAAACAAAACTCAATATAGCTGCAATGATGATGCCTGTGACAACCAGTTGAAGCAGGCAGAACCCCATAATATCACGTGCCTTGAGCCCGGCTATTGCCAATACGGGCAGCGCCCAAAATGGCTGAATTAAGTTTGTCCATGCATCCCCCCACGCGACAGCCATAGCAACACGTGCAATATCGGCTTCAAGTGCTTGCGCAGCTGGAATAACAATGGGCGCTTGCACAGCCCATTGGCCTCCTCCGGACGGCACGAAAATATTGACTAAACCAGCGCTTAAAAAGCTCCAAAAGGGAAGCGATTGTGCGCTACTGATGGAGACGAATCCTGCTGATATTTGTTCTGCCAATCCTGTTTTCACCATAATTGCCATAATGCCAGCATAAAACGGAAATTGGATGACAATGCCTGCGCCACCTTTAATCGCTTGCTGTAGGCTGTGCAGAATATTGGCGGCTGAACCGTGCAGTAAAAATGCTAAAAACATAAAGAGTGCAATGATGATATTGAGGTTAAGGCCCCCACCTTGTACCAAGAAGTAATGAGCTAAGTAGCCACAGCCTAAGCAACCGATGAGCCCACCGAGCAAGTAACTATGCTCCAGTTTTTCGGCGGGGGTGAGTGTGTTGTTTGAGGCGGATTTTGGCACGTCTTGTAGCTTTTCTTTGTCGACCAACACTTGCTCTTGTTTAGGCGGCAACATAGCACGGTTTAAGAGTGGTAAAATCACCAGCATGGCGGCTAACAAAATTAAATTAAAATAAGAAAAAATGGTATCACTGGTGGGTAAAATACCAATTTGATTTTGTGCAAAATGCCCACTTGATGCGATGGTGAGTGGCACTGAACCTGCCAAGCCACCGTGCCAAACAATGAATCCGGAGTAAGCACTCGCAACCAATACACGATAATCTACGGAAATATTTCTGGCCAATGCTTTGGCAAATAACGCTCCAACAACCAACCCAAAGCCCCAGTTTAACCAGCTTGCTAGCATCGAAATGATAGTTACCAAGAAAATTGCGTGTGCAGGTGTCTTAGCACAGGCCGCTAGGCGATTGAGTAATTTGCCACATAGCCGAGTGTTTGCGAGCATAAAGCCAGCAATGAGCACCAGTAACATTTGCATCGCAAAGGTGAGCAGATCCCATAACCCCTGTCCCCAAATTTGTACGGTTTCAATGGGGGTCGATGGCGTAAAAAGCACAGCCATTGCCATGACCAGCAACGTCAACAGGGTGACAAAGACAAAAGGGTCTGGCAGATAATGCTCAACGAGGCGACTCAAAGGCCTAGTTAATTTGTTTAACATGCTAAAATCCTGTTATTGTTATTTCGACTTGGCTTACTTGGCAAAGTTTACAACACGAACATCTGCAATGAAGTGTGTGTAATCTTACCCTTTAACCCAGTGAGTTATTTCCAGTAATATAACTAAGAAAAGCACTAAAAGTTAGTGTTTTAGACTAAAAATCGGCAATGCCCCTAATAAGCTTAACAATCAAGTTGTTGATATTATTGTTTTTTAATTTTGGCATACATTGTGTTTGCAGTAATAGGCATATTAATTGGGTAGGAAGTGCTACCACGCTGCTTACATTGGGATGTAGGCAGTGAGAGAAATACAACTAAGAGAGGTATCTATGGCAGGACAAGGTTCTGGTGGTAACGTAATCGCAGCGATATGTAGTGTATTTTTTCCGGGATTAGGGCAGTTGGTGCAAGGTCGTTTATTGGCTGCTATTATCTTTGCAATTATTACAGTGGGAGGATACGCGTTATGGTTTTTAGTCATTCCTCCTGTCATTGCTGCTGTTGCACATTTATGGGCAATTATTGATGCTGCTAAGTACTCTGCGCAAGATTGACAACGTCAAATTTAGCTAATGCATTACGATAGTTAGGTGGTATGGAAGCACATATCACCTAATTGAGTGCGTGTATTTCAGCTCTTTTTTCTTCAAAATTAACCGTCCTTATTTTTACAATAATTCACATTCGCACGTTGAGGTTGTATGTGTGTTGGAATAAGATGCCACCCTTTTGCTTAGGGCATCTCGATGAAATATGAATTCACTAAACGTTTAATTAAAACGAATAAACTACTTGTAGTTGCTGCTATGGCACTCTCTCTTAGTGCTTGTGGCTCTGGTGGTTCCGAAGATGCACCAAGCACGGCGGAAGTGCAAAATATCACTTATGAGGCTTTACCTACTTTGTTGTCTATAAATGAGGGAGAGGTTGTACGTTTATCTTTGAATACCAAAGGAGGCGGCGCTCATACTCTGAAGTTTAAGTGGACGGTGAAATATTTAAATCAAGACATTTCCTTTTCAGGCCAAGGTACTGATACGATCTCTTTCACAGCCCCAGATGTCGAGCAACAGGGGTCAATTGAAGTCAGAGTTGATTTGGAAGAGGGGCAGTCTCAAAAGACATTTGGCTTCCAGAATCAATATACCTTACTCAGTGTTAAAGATTTAGATATAACCGTGACACCGCCTATCTCCGATCTTGGTTTAGGTGAAGAGGTATCACACATAGATACTTCCGTATTGACCATCGGCAGTACGTGGATAGAAACACATAAAAGCAACTTTAGAGTTAATCAAGCAGATAACAGCTATAACAAAGTGGATGCGACACTCATTCGTTCTTTCATTGTCAACTCCGCGGATCAAAGTATGCAAACAGTGAATACCGAATATTGTGGGTTTGATGATTTAAATCGTATTGAGTTAAATGCCAGTGTTTTGTCGGCTGAATGTTCCAAGGGCGAAATAAGCACCCAATTATTCCAGCAAAATAATCGTTTTTCGATAGTGCAAAAGTGTGATGGTGATATCGTTGGCTTGAGTACATTTCAAAAGAAAAGTAGTGACAACGTGACGAGCTTTGGGTCTCTAAATCTGCGTTTTGAACACTACAGTGACATACAAACGCAAGAAGTGTGCGGGGTTGTCGCGACGGCGAATGTTAAAGCATATTCTGCGGATAATCGAGAAACAGCCAGTACAGATTCGACAGCTATTCGCCTTATCACACAACAAGCAGGTAATGACTTCGAGCTACAATTTGCTTTTAATGATTCACCAAATAGGTTGTTGGTTTCTCTGAACAGCTTTTTTGATGAAAACAACAAAGCAACAATGCGCTCGTTAGCCTACCCTGAGCTGAATGCATCATCAGATAGAGGGATGATGGAATTAGACTTGCAAAACACGATTTCGCACATCAAAAGTGAATTTAATTTCACCGTTCAAAAAACCACCGGCTCGGCAGAAAAAGTCGAAGGTGAGTTTGAGCTTATCTTAGAATAAGTAGCTTTAGGGCAGGCTTAAGAGGTTTCTTAGCCTGCCTGAGTCTCTTTCTAGTTTACAGCACCGATGATCTCGGCTCATATAAGCACATATAACCATGCGCTCATACTCAGTGGACTTAAAATGGTCGACATGACCACACTGGCTGCGAGTGTTGCCTGCGCACATTGCTGCTGTCGCGCTACTAAATAAGCATTTACCCCCAACGGCGATGCCGCCATCAGTGTTAACACGGCGGTGTGCATATCAGACAGTCCTAGCCAAGTTGCAAAAGCAAATATCATCATTGGCAATGCGATCAGCTTTGTCATACTCAATAGTAAAGCGCTTTTCCAAGCTTGGCGGATAGAATATTGCACGAGACTGACGCCCAGTACAAACAGCGCCCCTGCGATTGCGGGTTCGGCCAACCAATTTAACCCTGAAATGAAAAGCTTTGGTAAGTGAACATCAAGCGCATTAAATACTAATCCAGTTGAAATACTCAATACGATTGGGTTAATAAACAGTGGCTTGAGGATATCTAAAAAAGACCCTTGATTACTGCTAGAGAGTATAAAACTCAAAGCAAACAGCAATGCACTATGAAAGGTAATTATCATAAATACCAGAGAGCCAGCTTCGGCCCCCAGTGCGGCAATGATCACGGGTAAGCCAACGAGTACAGTATTTGAGTAAGTACCACTCAGTCCCCACATGGCGGCTTCAGCTTTATTATGCTTGTTTACTAACCACTTGGCGCTAAATACGACTAAGTAACATAGCACCAAGGGCGTATAAAATGCGATGAGTAACTGAGATGAAGCAACTTTATCGAGATTCGCTTGGTACATATTGAGAAACAAGAAAACGGGTATGGCGATGTAAAAAACAAATCGACGAAGCCCTTCAAGTTGACTAGCTGCAATAAACCCTGTTTTGCCGCAGATATAACCAGTCAGCACGAGGAATATAAGCGGGAATAAAATGTCGATTGGCGTCATGGGTTTACTTTTTTGAGAGTGAAGTGTGCATTATACGAATTAGAAAAATATTTGCATCGTTGACGACTTGTGAAATATGACAGTGCACTTTGGTCGTGAGATTGAGGTATACTTAGCTATTGTCTGAAGTAATATATAAGTAGTATGGAATATCAGTTTATTCGAGATCCAATCGCGGGTTTTAAGGTACGTATGTCGCAAGAGCATGCATTGGTTGGGCGCTGGTTAAATGAAGAGTTGCCGTTAACTGCGGTTGCTGAATTTCTGGCAAAGATGCAACGTGTCAAACAGAGCACCAATGAACTGAGATTGGATGGCAAAGAAGTCAGATTAACCCTCACGAAAGAAGAAGCCGTTTTTGAGGCGCACTCCCTTTTCCAAAATGATGTCGACTTGTCTCGGTATGAAGATGATTTTTTAGAGCTCGATGAAGAGGGGCTAGTGGCTGGATGTGGCTTTGAAGATTTTGAGGCTCTGATGTACGACTGGCATGCATTTGTTCAGAGCCGAAGGTCGAAAGTTTAAGCTGTTGCGTGCTGAGGTGGTGCACCATAGAGCTGCTCAGCTCTTTGGAACAGTACCCAAGATGTTAGAATATACTTATCATTGGACAGTGGCATATTCCCCCGATGTGTATGCGTAAAATAGCTCGGGGCGATGACCATACTGCCTTTTTTCGGTGCTAGCTTTCTATTTTGATAGAAAAACTCAGTTTCTCCCCCTTCCTCCACATCATTGAGATAAAACATAAAGAGTAGTACGCGGTGCAATGCTTCATTGTGATGTAGTTGTGGGTAGACTTCACTGTGCCAATATGGGTATCCGCCCTTATTGACCGGGTACTTCTGAGCTTGGATGGGTCCAAGTCTAAAAAGTTGTTGCGTCAAAACTGGCAACTGAGGTTTGCCAACCTCCTCAAAGTTATCAACGGTTAAGTTAACGGGTTTACCTGTTGTAGGATGGTAGACGTTCAAGCCGAATGCCCCTAACATCATAAAAAAGTGTTCTTCCACGTACTGAAATAAGTGTTTGGAGGTTGCTTGCTCAATTTCGCGTAACTGTTGCTGGTATTCTGGGTGGTTATTGAGATACAAGTCTTGACTGATTTTCTTATTTAAATCAACACCACCAGAGGTTTGACCTTGAGCTAAATGTGGACTTTTATCAAAGGTTTGCATAAATTGGTCACAAAACTCTGCACTCAGTGCATTGTCGTATACGCGGATAAAATCAGTCATTTCATTCCTCTAAGGTTGTTAGAATTATTATGCTTGCAGAAAAAATCATGCCACGCTTTAGCGAAACAGATGTACTTGGCCACATAAACAATACCGTACTACCGGTATGGTTTGAAGCTGCCAGAGCACCTATTTTCAAAATTTTTACACCTGATTTAAATCCACATAACTGGAAATTGATTGTGGCAAAGGTCGAAGTGACCTTTAAAGGCGAACTTTTTTATGGTCAAGAAGTGGAAATTAAAACGGCAATTGAAAAAGTTGGAAATAGCTCTTTTGTGATTTTACAGCAAGCCTGGCAACACAATGAATGCTGTGCTGAAGGGCGCACAGTGATGGTGCGTTATGATTTCGCAGGCAAAACATCTCGTGCTTTAAGTCAGTCAGAGCGAGATGCACTAGAGGCGTATTTGCTATAACTTGAAGTGAGTACACATCAGTGTACTCACACCATCAATTGGTATGCTTGAATTGGTGCCCTAGGGCTGCTGAGATACATGGAATGACCTCATACAGGTAACTGGATGCGCTGTTATCGTCGTTGAGCTTAGTGATTTGTAATATTTCATAGTCATTTAGCTCTATGATGCGTGTCCCCGGTGCATGCTCACAGCGTGAGCGTGAGTCTGCTTCGTACTCATAGATGAAATGTCTTAAAATACGCTGTAGCTGTGCTTCGTATTGCACGGTGTTATCGCTGGTTATGGATATGTCTGCAGTCAATTCTTGAAGGTCTTTCTCACGCTCATTCAGTGCTTGCTGCAACTTTGCTTGTTCTGCTTCTGTTAATGTTGTGCCGTCTGGGTTGATGTGTTCACTCGATAAAAGCTTTTCATAGCTAGAGGGCGGCACGATGATCTCAAACCAGCCTTTCAGAAACTGGTTTACGCCACCAGATAAGCCGGTATGAGAAATAAGCGTTGCCACTTGCACCAAGATAAGCATACTAAAAACCAGACGCAATATACCGGTTGTGACGGGGTATTTGTAGTCAGTAGGCTGCCACATTCGGTGTAATCCAAATGGACGAAGCAGTACTAATACCAATAGGTATAAAGGTTGGGCGAGTTGCAATAGTACCAACAGCACAATGGTCGTGATAAAAAACCAAGTTGGTAAAGAAAGCAACACACTGAGGTTGTGACTATAAGGAAGCGGATCGGAGCTGACACCTGTTATATCATTGATCATACCTGATGCTTGCACCAGCGCATAATTCGCTATGAATGCATAAAAGAGCAAGATAACCGCTTTGCCTGGCAGACTCTCCCAAAACACTAAAAACTTGGGCCAAAATTCCAACAGCATGGCAATGAGTGCGATGATGGCGACGAAATGAAACCAAGTGTGGTTGTCTTCATTCGTAAATAGAATGACCGCAATACTGAGAAAAAACGCAGAAAAATAAAACCGTTGGGGTGTATTAAGTCTGTGCCAAAATCGTTCGAACGGGGCTGTGAGCTTGCTGGCTGTATCTTTAAACGTAACCAAGGCAGGTTGAGTCATTGTTGTTATAGTCCCTGATGTTTTAAATAGTGTGTGGCAGTAAATTCAGAGAAAAACTGCCACAGCTTACTAGTTATAACATAGGCTTAAGGTATCGACCAGTGTGGGACTCTGTATGGTCTGCGACTTCTTCTGGGGTACCAGAAATTAATATTTGTCCACCTCCAGAGCCGCCCTCTGGGCCCAGATCGACTATCCAATCCGCAGTTTTAATAACGTCTAAATTATGCTCGATAACCACAACAGTGTTTCCATGATCGCGTAAGCGGTGTAAAACAACTAAGAGTTGTTGAATATCATGGAAATGCAAACCAGTTGTTGGTTCGTCTAAGATATAGAGGGTTTTACCAGTATCCCGTTTAGATAGTTCTCTGGCTAATTTAACACGTTGTGCCTCACCACCCGATAAGGTTGTCGCGGCCTGACCTAAACGGATATATGACAAACCGACGTCCATGAGCGTTTGCAGTTTACGCTTGATCGCTGGAATTTTATCAAAAAACTCCCTAGCGTCTTCGACGGTCATCTCCAAGACTTCATGAATATTCTTACCTTTATAAAGAACTTCTAAGGTCTCTCTGTTGTAGCGTTTGCCATGACATACATCACATGGGACGTAAACATCCGGTAGAAAGTGCATTTCCACTTTTAAAACGCCATCACCCTGACAGGCTTCACAGCGACCACCTTTCACATTAAAACTGAATCGGCCCACTTTGTAGCCTCTTGAGCGGGCTTCTTGTGTACCTGCGAATAGCTCTCTAATGGCGGTAAAAATACCTGTGTAGGTTGCGGGGTTAGAACGCGGTGTTCTACCTATTGGACTTTGATCTATATCGATCACCTTATCAAAATGATCTAGGCCTTGAATGTCTTTGTGCGGTGCGGGTTCTGAGACTGTTGCGCCATTGAGTGCACGATGTGCCAGTTTATATAGAGTATCATTGATCAGGGTCGATTTACCCGAACCAGATACGCCCGTGACACAGGTCATCAAGCCAAATGGGATCTTTAAATCAACATTTTTTAGGTTGTTACCAGTCGCCCCAAATAGTTCAAGCCATTTGTCAGACGGTTGATGGCGTTCGGGTGGTACGATAATTTCTTTTGTGCCGCACAAATATTGTCCCGTCAAAGAGTCGGGATTCGCGATAATGTCTTCTCTGGTTCCCTCTGCGACAACGCTTCCGCCATGTACACCTGCGCCGGGACCAATATCAATAATATGATCTGCTGCGCGGATCGCGTCTTCGTCGTGCTCAACGACAATGACGGTGTTCCCTAAATCTCTCAGGTGGGTTAGGGTGCTCAGTAGCCTGTCATTGTCTCTTTGGTGCAAGCCGATTGAAGGCTCGTCTAAGACATACATAACACCAACTAAACCAGCACCTATTTGGCTTGCCAGTCTGATCCGCTGAGCTTCACCACCTGATAATGTGTCTGCACTGCGTTCCAAAGATAGGTAATTGAGGCCAACGTTGATTAAAAATGATAGGCGATCTCGGATCTCCTTCAGTATCTTTTCTGCGATCTGTGCTTTTTGCCCCGTTAAGGTTAAATCATGGAAAAACTGACTTGCTTCACCGATGCTCATCGTTGTCACTGCAGGCAAATTAGTTGTGCCAATAAATACGTGCCTTGCTTCTTCTCTTAATCTTGAGCCGTGGCAACTAGGACAAGCTTGACTGGTCTGGTATTTTGCCAACTCTTCACGTACAGAAGTTGATTCAGTTTCGTGATAGCGGCGATTCATGTTGTTTAATACCCCCTCAAACTCGTGGTTTCGGGTAATTAAATCGCCGCGATCGTTACGGTAATTGAATGCGATCTTCGTGTTTCCGGACCCTTCTAGCACCACTTTTTGAGCAGATTTAGGAAGTTCACCAAAAGGCACTTCTAGATCAAATCCATAGTGCTCGGCGACGGAGCTGAGCATCTGGAAATAATAGAAACTACGTTTATCCCATCCTTTGATTGCGCCACCAGCTAAACTGAGTTCGGGGTTTTGAACGACACGATTGGGATCGAAATACTGACGGACACCTAAACCATCACAACTTTGGCAGGCCCCTGCTGGGTTATTGAATGAAAACATTCGAGGTTCCAGCTCCGTCATCGCGTAGCCGCATGTTGGGCAGGCAAAGTTGGCGGAAAAGATCAGTTCTTCGGCATCCGGATCATCCATACTGGCGATTTGCGCAATACCATCCGCAAGCTCTAATGCGGTTTCAAATGACTCTGCTAATCGCTGCTGGAGGCCATCTTTTACTTTAAAGCGGTCGACAACGACCTCAATGGTGTGCTTTTTATGTAATTCAAGCGCCGGAGGATCGGATAAATCACAGACTTCCCCATCAATACGAGCGCGGATAAATCCCTGACTGGCAAGCTGTTCAAGCAGTTTAACATGTTCGCCTTTACGGTTTTTTACCACTGGGGCAAGCAACATCAGTTTGCTCCCTTCAGGCTGCGCTAATGCCGTGTCCACCATTTGACTGACGGTCTGAGCTTTCAACGGCAAATCATGGGTTGGACAGCGTGGTTCACCAACACGCGCAAATAACAATCGCAGATAATCATATATCTCGGTGATGGTGCCAACGGTCGAGCGGGGGTTGTGCGAGGTGGATTTTTGCTCAATTGAAATGGCTGGAGATAGACCCTCTATATGGTCGACATCTGGCTTTTCCATCAGAGATAAGAACTGCCTAGCGTAGGCAGACAAGGACTCTACATAGCGCCTCTGGCCCTCAGCGTATAAGGTATCGAATGCCAATGAAGATTTACCCGAGCCAGAAAGTCCGGTGATCACAATCAGCTTGTCTCTTGGAATTGTCAAAGAGATGTCTTTGAGGTTGTGCGTGCGCGCGCCTCTTACTTCTATTTTATCCATAGTGGCCTTTTTATGAATCTTGTGTGCTTGCAACAATTGCTCGGGTGTTTTTGCATCAGCTCTTGATGTGCTTGCCAATACTGCCCTGATTAAAAGTTTGAATGATACATTTTTTATAAAATAATTGATGCACAAACTAAGCTATGGGTAGCTGTATACTCATACAGTATACATCAAAGTTGCTGTTATTCTACCCTTGTTACGAGTCATATTATGAACTGGCTCACTTTCTGTCATCTTGGCGTGCACGGGTTTTAGAAGCACAAGTGACAAAATAATGTGACCAACTAGACTTACATCAATGATGGGTCGCTGAGCAGTTTATGTGCGCTTTTTGATTTTAAGTATTTTATTTCTATCTCCCGCTTGGGGCTGTGAGATGGTTGTACGGTTTGAAAACTATGCTGCGCAATCTCGGCTGGATGAAGAAACTGGCTGGCATGGCATGGATGTTGATTTTGCAAAGGCGCTACTGGATGAAGCAGGCTGCGAGTATAAGTTTGTGAGTATACCATGGGGCCGCTCTCTTAAGATGTTAGAAACGGGCGACATTGATCTTGTATTGAGTGTGACCAAAACACAGGAAAGACAAAATTACGCCTACTTTATCGGGCCGCAACGTATGGAAACGATAGTGTTTGCGATGAACGCACAGCGTCGATATACCGTTGATACAATGGAAGACCTCTTTTCACTGCCAGTACCTGTCGCCATTCAACAGGGAGCATTTTACGGGGCAAAATTCACGGATCGCTATCAGCAACTCAAAAAACATGAGACCCAGTTCATCTTTGTGCCAGATAACCAAACTAAATTGAGTTTACTCAAACATGGTCGCATCGCTGGCTTTTTAGAAGAGAAGTTTAATATTATATTTCAATCGGATAACCATCCCGATTTTATGACCATAGAGATCGCATCACTGGTCATTAATGAATCGCCGGTATATTTTGCCTTCAGTAAGCGACGCACTTCAATGGCCCGTCTTGAGCGATTGGAAGCGGCCTATCAAAATTTGCAAAAAACGGGTCAGTTTCAGAGGATATTAAAAAAATATCAGTTACAGTGAGTTTTTGTTAAACTAGCCGCGATTTTTTACTGTTTGACTTTACATGCTTTATGTCCAATCAATCTTTAAACCAAATTGAAAAACGTGCCGCGTTTTCTCTGGCCGGTGTATTTGCATTTAGGATGCTAGGCCTTTTCATGCTGATGCCAGTACTGGCAGTGTATGGCACGTCTTTAGAAGATGTCTCGCCGCTGTGGATAGGGTTGGCGATTGGCGCATACGGTCTGACACAAGCATTGCTACAGATCCCCATGGGGTGGTTATCAGACAAGTTTGGGCGAAAACCAATCATTATTTCTGGATTGCTCATCTTTGCGCTTGGTTCGGTGATTGCCGCTTTGGCTGAGTCAATCTACTGGGTGACCTTTGGCCGAGCATTGCAAGGCATGGGGGCGATCGCCAGTGCATTGCTCGCATTGGCTTCCGATTTAAGCCGTGATGAACAGCGCCCCAAAGTGATGGCTGTAATCGGTATGTGCATTGGGTTGAGTTTTGCTGTCGCTATGTTGCTGGGCCCTATGGTTGCGGCAGCCTTTGGCATTTCGGGCGTGTTTTGGTTAACGGCTGCACTGGCATTACTTGGCATTGCGATTGTGATGTTTGTGGTACCAAATGCTATTCATAAGGCCCCTAAAGGTGATACCGTCGCGTCCATTGCCGACATTAAAAATTTAATCAAGCACCCTCAGCTATTGCGATTGGATTTAGGCGTGCTAATGTTGCATTTGACTTTAACGACATTATTTGTCGTGCTACCTGCAAAGTTAATTGAAGAAGGGTTAGCTGCGCCAGACCATTGGCAAATTTATATTCCAGTGCTTATTCTGGCATTTGTATTAATGGCGCCGATGATGATCGTTGCGATTAAAAAGCAGAAAGAAAAACAGGTTTTCTTGGCTGCGATAGCTGCGCTGAGTGCGAGTGCCTTAATGCTTGTGTGGCTGTCTAATTCACTGATTGGTATTGCGGTTGCAATGACGATCTATTTTATTGCTTTTAACTTCTTAGAGGCAACGATGCCTGCGCTGGTTTCTCGAATATCACCAGCAACACAAAAAGGGTCTGCGATGGGCGTGTTTTCGTCTGGCCAGTTTTTTGGGGCGTTTTTAGGTGGAGTGTTAGGCGGCTATCTTGCACAAAACTACGAAGTGCATTCTGTATTTGCTGCGGCGGCAGGAATTGGGTTAATATGGCTGTTTATTGCATGGCGCATGCAAGTCCCTCCACGTAGTAAAGCGCTAAGCTTTGTAACGGAACTCAATAAATCTCAGCATGCACAAGCACTTGCTGATAAACTGGTGACATTACCAGGGGTGCTAGAGGCGACTGTAGTCAGTGAAGAAAATCGCGCTTATCTTAAAGTGGATGAAAGTAAATTTGATTTAAACCAAGCGAAACAAGTTTTATCGTCTTAGAGCTGTTTAAAAATAGTGTGTTCGTTCGTATTGGTACGAATTTAAATACTGTTAGGCAGCATGATAAAGCTTGGTAACGTTTGTAATTGTGTGAGGAGAGGGTGCCATGGCACGCGGTGTGAACAAAGTAATCTTGGTTGGTAATTTGGGCCAAGATCCAGAAGTACGTTATATGCCAAACGGAAACGGTGTGGCAAATATTAGTATCGCAACAACAGACAGTTGGAAAGACAAAAACACTGGCCAACTTCAAGAACGTACTGAATGGCACCGAGTGGTGTTATTTGGCAAACTAGCTGAAGTGGCGGGTGAGTATTTACGTAAAGGTTCTCAAGTATACATTGAGGGTCGCTTACAGACTCGTAAATGGACTGACCAAAGTGGCCAAGATAAATACACGACTGAAATCGTGGTTGATATGGGTGGTCAAATGCAAATGCTTGGCGGTCGTAATGAGCAAGGTGGCCAGTATCAATCAGGAGGCAACCAAGGCGGGTATGGCCAGCAGCAAGGTGGTTTTGCACCACAGCAAAACACTCAGCAGCAATATGGACAGCCAGCAGCGCAACAAAGTGGATTTGCTCCGCAGCAGCAAGCGCCTCAGCAAAGTGCACCACAGCAGCAAAATAATAACTTTGGCGGCCAAACGCAAAGTGCACAACCACAAGGTGGACAGGCACAAGGTGGGTTTGCACCACAACAGGGTAGTGGCAGTGCTTCAAACCCGATGGAGCCACCCATTGACTTTGACGACGATATTCCGTTCTAACCAACGAACGGTATCGCCTTTGCTAAAAAGCCTCCTATTTGTGGAGGCTTTTTTGTTTTTGCCCCCCTCCCCATAGGAAGCGTATGAGAGGAAGCCCAAGTGAGCGAGTCATAGATGTCATGTCTGTTTTAATGGGGTTAATACCGTAACAGAATCCAGAGAGCTTACATATACCTCGTGTGCTAGGAGGTGAGCGTGAATCTGTTGATGGGCGGCGCCTAGATGACGGATCGATACTTGAGTTGCACTGAAGACACTATCTGTAAAAATATATTACACGCTATATCAGCAGTTTTGCTGATTCTTACCTGCCCTTCCTTGAGTTTTGCAATAGATTGAACAAAACTTTAGACAGAATCACCAACGACTACTTTATATTATGCTTCACTTTGCGCTCCTAGATAACACGTTTAGACGAGGGTATGTACTCTTGATAGCGTGGTGTGTGTTAGCGCTGGTTGGAAATTTGTCCGTGATCCACATGACAAACGTTTGGGTGACGGAGGATGCGACACGTTTGTCTATGCAATTATCAAACTATGTTGAACCTGTGCACCGTCAAGACATTCATAAAGAAGCCCTGAAATTTGGATTTAGCCCGGAAGCGCCAGTCAACTTTCCATTGGCTTGGTTTTCAAACCCATATGAAATAAATCTGGCGCAGCAGAGGTTGACACTGTATCCAAACACGGTCGTATTGAAAGGGCTCAATGCAGGCATATGGCTCAATATCTCACTGTTGCTCATTGGACTGGTGTTTAAGTTAAAAAACAAATTTAAGCGCAGTCAAAGGGGGAGTGTGGATGGTCGAAAGGTGGAAAAAGCGGGTCATAAAATCAAACCACCCAGTGCACAAGAGCTTATTTTACCTGTTAGTACTAGTCAGCAAGTGAACATGTTTGCGATGTTCAAATGGCGTTGTGAACTGCCTAAACACGTTGAACCACAGAGCCATTTCAGTGTGACATTGGCAAAATGCTTTAACAAATATCGCTACTGCTCTGCGAAGTACTTGTCATCGGGAGCATTGGCCGTAACATTGTCTTCTTTGAGCAAAGATGAAGTCGAGCAAACAGTCAAACGCCTACATGAGGTTGTGTATCAAGCACTTTTAGCGTTTCGCGGGGATTTGTCCAGAAGTGCTGTTAAATGTGGGGCGTGTTTTTACAGTGAAGGCGCAGACCAAACTCAGGTTTATCAAATCGCGCGATCCTCGCTCAGTGTGGCACAAAACCATGTGTGGCAACACATTCATATGCTGCCATTGAACCGTACCTTAGCGGAGAGTTTGTTAGACGCAGAGACCAATGTCATTGACGATATTAAGGCTGGTCGCTTTGTACTGTTTTTTCAGCCCTTATTCGATTTTAAGACGCAAGATGTAATCCAAAGTGAGGCATTACTTCGCGTAAGGCATAAAACACTGGGGTTGATCACTGCGGGGCAGTTTATTCACAAAATCCATCGTAGCGAGCACCTTATAGAGTTGGACAAGTCCATTGTACGCCAAGCGCTTAAGGTGTTGAGCAAGGAGCCAAAAGGGTTTACGGTGAGTGTCAACTTGCATGTCGTAAATTGGTCAAACAGTGAATTTTTAAGTTGGTTAATGGCCATTTTAAAAGAATCTGGAAGAGCCAAAGATGTCACTTTGGAATTGATGATTTGTGATTATTATCAACATCGCAGCTATTTTGAGCAATTTTTTGATGCATTGTCTCCGTTAGGAGCCAGCATCGTGCTCGATCACGTCAATGGTCCCTTGGATGTCGCTCCACTGCAAAAAGTACATAACATCGTAGGGATAAAACTCGCATTTGAGCTAATACATGATATTCAATCAAGCGCAAAACGCCGCGCTGTGGTAAAGCAAATTGTTAACCAAGCCAAAAAGTTGCATGTGCCCGTATATGCCGTAGGTGTCGAAACACAAGATGAACTTAATTGCATTAAACGGTTGGGTGTTGATGGGGCTCAGGGTTATTACTTTAGTGCGCCATTACTTGAACTTGAGAATAGTCTAAATTAGGTTGCGATAGCGCAAGCCATCTAAGCCTTGAAGTCCGCCAGTATGAATAGCGACAATTGTACTGTGCTCAGGGAAATAACTTTGTTCGATAAGTTGCCACAGCCCAAACATCATCTTGCCGGTATATATCGGCTCTAGTGGCAGTGCGTGATCTTGTTTCATCTGTTGGCAAAAAGCCCACTGTGCATCGCTGAACTTACCATAGCCACCATCGTGAAATTGATGCATCAGCTGCCAGTTTTGCTGTGATGCGGCATTGGGATTTAATCTACATACTTCTTGAGATAGGTATTCAGCGCCTTTTAAAACACACATACCCAGCGCTTGGGTTGATGTTGGTAATCCGCTCAATATCCCAGCAAGTGTTCCGCCACTGCCAACTGCGCAGCATACGTAATCAGCGTTGGGAAGCGACAGCGCGAGTTCTTTGCAGCCTTGCAATGCAAACTGATTACTGCCCCCCTCTGGCACGATATAGGTATTTGGGAATTGCGTTGCCAAGTCTTGTAAGTAAGCGTTGTCAGATCTCTGTCTGTATTCTAATCTTGTGACTGCATGCAAATTAACACCGCACGCTTTGGCAAAGCGTAGAGTGGGGTTTTGCATATCTAAGTGGGGTCCTCTTACAATGATGTGGGCCGGAATATTGAATAATTTACTTGCCATAGCAGTGGCATATAAATGGTTCGAAAATGGCCCTCCAAAGGTAAGTATGGCACTGCGATTTAGCCGTTTGAGTTCAATCAAGTTGTACTTGAGTTTGCGCCATTTATTGCCCTGTACAGTGGGGTGTAAAAGGTCATCCCTCTTCACGAGCAATGTCACCTTTTTATCACGTAGTAGTGGGTGGTTAATACGTTGAACGGGTGATTCTAGGTGCTTGGAATTGAACATCAGATTTTAGAATTCTCTATAAATAAGCGCTTTGAGGTTATTATTTCATGAAAATGTGCAGAGAACACTGGTAACGACGTGACTAATAGTTGTAAACTCAGATATTAATTGTGCAAAGCTTGTGTTTTACTCCGTAAGTACATAGCATTAAGCATTAAAATATCAAAAATAACAAAGACCAAAACAACTGCCGCTGTTGGGAATGGAATATATGCGAATTGCTCCTTTATCTCTTTTTGTCTCTGCCGCCTTATTGTCTGTAAGTGTTTGGGCACAAGATACTGCGACTGTGACAGCTATCGAGTCAGAGCGCTCTGAAAAACAAGCTGAGTTAGACAGATATACTCAGATTTTAGATAAGCATGTTGCTGAAGAAGCTCGTTTACAGGCTCAGCTAGAATTATTAAGAAACAATTCCAGCGAGCTTGATAAAGAAAAGAACCAAGCTTTAGACGCAATGAATGATTTATATCGTCGTTTAATCGATGATCCATCTATCGATATTTCTTCTGCACAGCTGAGATATCAGCAATCTGTTTCTGATCATAAAGCCAATAAAGAAGACATCGCGATGCAATTAGCGGCCATCGCATCGCACCGAAAAGATATTGAGCAGATCCGCGTTAGCAAACATACACTTGTCAATACAATTGCCAGCTTAAGAGATCAACTTAGCACAGCACGTGTTGAGCGTCTGCGTAATGAGTTTACACGCGAAGGGACGTTAGAAGTTGAACATACGATTAATTGTAAGCGTACAGAAACTTTGGCAGCGTGTGAGCAACGTGGTCAACAGCTTGGCTTACAAAAGGCCACTAAACGGTTTATTGACCAAATTTTTGCAAATCTAACCGAACAACGGCTCGTCGAACCAAAACGCCACATGGCAGGAGCGCAAGTTCAGGTCGTGAGCAGCCACGTTGTCGGCAGTGCCTTCAGTGGCCAAGGTAATTACAGTGTGAATTTGAGTGTCACAATGCGCGGCGATGTGAATAACAGCCGCTTGTGTGGCCTGTTGTCTTTGGACAATCGATTCTGTAGTGAATATGGCACGCCATTGGCTGTGGGGTATCAAGCGAGTTATCCAACGACCTTCAGTGACAGTCAGTTAACTTTCAATGATGAGGTTGAAAGCGTGGAGCGTACTGTCCCGAGTATTGCAACGCTGCAACCAAAGCCAGAGATAAAATCACAAGTACTACAGCAAGCGCCGCAAGATCGACAAGTTGATTTAACGTTACGTTCGAACGTTTATGACGATGAAGTCTTTATCGATGGCGTCAGTTACGGATCTACTAAATTAGTGGTCAGTGTACCGCTTGGAGCGTATGACATTGAGATCCGTAAATTGGGTTATGAGTCATACAAAGCACAAATTGACGTGCGCAGAGCGCGAACGATCAATGCAAAGCTGATAAAAAAGCCTGAGTCGATTGCTGCACCGACGCCAAAAAGCGAGCAACAGAGCACTCCGATCGCAGTAAAGCAGAAAGTGACGCCCAATCTTGTTGAAAACAAGGTTGTGATCATTCCTGCCGGGACATTTCAAATGGGAGATTTGACCGGAAATGGTCTTGCCAATGAAAGACCCGTCGTCGAAAAGGTACTAAGTCACTCTTATGCGATGCAAAGTAAAGAAGTGACCGTTGCCGAGTTTAGACAATTTATTCTGAGTACGGGTTACCAAACTGAAGCAGAAAAAGGCACTGGCTGTGCCCATTATAAAAATGGCGAGCCAATTTGGGAAAGTGAATACGATTGGGATAACCCAGGGTTTGAACAAGCAGATAACTTTCCGGTAGTTTGTGTTACATATGAAGATGCGAAATCGTATGCAAACTGGCTTTCAGGTGAAAAAGGTATCCAATTCCGACTACCTAATGAGGTTGAGTGGGAATATGCAGCCCGTGCTGGCACCAGCTCAGAATACCCATGGGGTAACGAAATAGGTCGTGGACTAGCTAATTGTGGTTGGTGTGGCAGTGATTGGTCAAACAAAAGCCCAGCGCCTGTTGGTGAGTTCTCGCCAAACAATTATGGTTTATACGATACCGTCGGTAATGTTTGGGAATGGACACAAAAGCGTGCTTCACAAGAGGATGTGACAGTGAGAGGCGGGGCGTGGAACTTTGCGCCAAGCTTGGCGAGAGTTTCAACTCGCCTAGCCTTAGCACCAGATTTTAGGGCCAACTACATTGGTTTTAGGTTGGTTCGAGAAAGATAAATTAATATGCGCGAGGAGCGTGTATTCAGTTAAAGTGCAGTTTGCACTTTGTAGACTTAAATATTTCAGCCGTGGCGCATGTCGACACGGCTTTGTTAAAAGAATTCTTTAAGGTTACCCAGCCTCATGTTTAAAAAGCTACGCGGATTATTTTCTAACGACCTGTCTATTGACTTAGGCACGGCAAATACCCTGATTTATGTGAAAGAAGAAGGCATTGTTCTAAATGAACCTTCAGTAGTTGCGATCCGTCAGGAAAGGGCCGGTGGGCCAAAGAGTGTCGCTTCTGTTGGTACTGCGGCAAAGCAGATGCTAGGTAGAACACCTGGTAATATCAAAGCAATCCGCCCTATGAAGGATGGCGTTATTGCTGACTTTTACGTAACAGAAAAAATGCTTCAGCATTTTATAAAACAAGTTCACAACAACAACTTTATGCGTCCAAGTCCACGTGTCTTAATCTGTGTACCATGCGGTGCAACTCAGGTTGAAAAACGTGCTATTCGTGAATCGGCAATGGGTGCAGGCGCACGAGAAGTGTATTTAATTGAAGAACCGATGGCGGCGGCCATAGGGGCGGGTCTACCGGTATCAGAAGCGACAGGTTCAATGGTGGTTGATATTGGTGGCGGCACGACAGAAGTTGCCATTATTTCTTTAAATGGTGTTGTATACTCATCTTCGGTTCGTATCGGTGGCGACAAGTTTGATGAAGCAATCATCAACTACGTAAGACGTAATTTTGGTAGCTTGATCGGGGAAGCCACAGCCGAACACATCAAACATGAAATTGGTTCGGCATTCAAGAGCGAAACCCCGATTGAAATTGAAGTGCGAGGTCGTAATTTAGCTGAAGGTGTACCGCGCTCATTTACTTTGAACTCGCATGAAATATTAGAAGCCCTCCAAGAGCCGCTGATGGGTATCGTCAGTGCGGTTATGGTTGCGCTTGAACAGTCCCCACCAGAGTTGGCCTCGGATATATCCGCACATGGTATGGTGCTAACGGGGGGCGGCGCACTGCTAAAAGATCTAGACCGTCTGCTTATGGAAGAGACGGGGATACCTGTTGTTGTTGCTGATGACCCACTTACATGTGTTGCTCGTGGTGGTGGTAAGGCGCTAGAGATGATAGACATGCATGGTGGCGACGTCTTTAGTTACGACTGATGAATTTACTGTTTGGCCGAAGTGCATCACTACAACTGCGACTTACCGTCGCAGTTGTGCTTAGTATTGTGCTGATCATTGGTGACAGATATACCTCAGGGGGCACGTTTGTGCGCACTACGCTCAATACGTTAGTGAGCCCTGTACTGTATGCGGCGAATGTGCCTTATGAACTCTTCAATGTTGGTGCCAAAAGCTTAAACACACGCGATCAACTGCTACAAGAAAACCAAGCACTACGTGCTAAGCAACTTCTACAAAGTGAGCAGCTCCAACAATATCAATTTCTGCTTAAAGAAAATGTCGAGCTGAGAGCGCTGTTAGGTGCATCGTCTCGTCAATCAAATGCCCGTCAAATTGCACAAGTTTTATCTGTGCGCTCAAACCGTTACAGTCACCAAGTTGTTATCAATAAAGGCACGATAGATGGTGTCGAAGAAGGGCAAGCGGTGATTGATGAATTGGGGTTAGTTGGTCAGCTTACGCAAGTGGGCACGACAACATCTCGGGTATTGCTTATGACGGATACCACGCATGCGACGCCAGTACGTATTCTGCGAAATGACGTCAGTATGGTGATTGAAGGCATTGGGAAAATCAACTTGGTGCAGTTAGCACACGTATCGCACAGTCTTGATATTCGGATTGGCGATATATTAGTTACATCTGGGTTGGGCGGACGCTTCCCAGAAGGATACCCAGTGGCCGTGGTGACAGAAATCGATCGCGATGAGGGATTGCCGTTTGCTAAAGTGTATGCGGAGCCAATAGCTCAGTTGGATCGTATCCGTCTGCTCGTCATTTTAGGTAAAGGTAATCAAGGAGCAGTCAATGAGTCGTAGTTTTTCCTTGGTCGCATTTAGCGTTTTCTTGGCGTTGATTATGGCGCTGATGCCTCTCCCATTTTCCTTGGAGCCATTCAGGCCTGACTGGGTTTTACTGGTTTTGATGTATTGGTCAATTGCTATTCCACATCGAGTAAATATCGGTTGGGCTTGGTGTACGGGCTTGATTATGGATTTGGCTGTTGGCTCACCGTTGGGCATCAATTCCTTAACTTATTCTGTATGTATCTATATTACAGTGAGTAACTTTCAAAAACTGCGTAATTTTTCTTTGTGGCAACAAGCCATGTTAATCGGGTTATTTTTGGCGCTATATCACTTACTACAGTTTTGGTTAAATCACTTTTTGTTAGATATTTATTTTGATCCAGCCTACCTGTGGCCGGCATTGATAGGCATGTTTTGTTGGCCTTGGATTTTCTTGTTACTTAGAAAATATAGAAGGCATTTTAGGATCCGTTAATGACTGTAAAATTATATTTGGCTTCTGCTTCTCCACGTCGTAAAGAACTTCTCACACAACTTGGTTACGATTTTGAACAATTTTCTGTTGATGCAGATGAAACAAAACTTTTAAATGAAACTCCAAGTACTTATGTAGAGCGCTTAGCACGATTGAAAGCACAAAGTGGTGTTGAGTTGGGTTATCACGATAGCCCAGTACTTGGCAGTGATACGATTGTTGTCGCTGATGGCCAAACGCTAGGAAAACCAAGAGACTTTGCTGATTTTAATGCCATGATGACGCTGTTATCTGGCAGTACACACCATGTGATGACGGCGGTTGCACTGGCGCAAGGGGAAAGGGTCTTAAGTACGATAGTGACTACCGAAGTAACATTTAAGCCATTATCAGAACAAGAGATTGTAGCGTATTGGCAAAGTGGAGAGCCCCATGATAAGGCCGGCGGGTATGGTATCCAAGGCTTAGGGGGAAGATTTGTCAGTCAACTAAAAGGTAGTTATTTCGCAGTAGTCGGACTACCTTTATATGAAACAGATGAACTAATTCAAGCATTTATGGCAGGCCAAGATGAGTAGCGAATTATTGATCAATGTGACACCGAGTGAAAGTCGCGTAGCCTTAATTGAAAATGGCGTTTTACAAGAGGTTCAGGTCGAGCGTGTCGGAAACCTCGGCATTGTGGGTAACATCTATTTAGGTAAAGTCAGCCGTGTACTACCTGGGATGCAGGCTGCTTTTGTGGATATTGGTTTAGAAAAAGCCGCTTTTTTACATGCTTCTGACATCGTGAGCAGCGCTTCTATCGAAGAAGATGTCGATGAGCAACCAGTGAAAAAAGTGCAGGATATTCGCGAACTAGTAAAGCAAGGTCAATTTATTATGGTACAGGTCGTGAAAGACCCAATTGGTACCAAGGGCGCTCGCCTGACGACTGACATTACCATTCCTTCACGCTACTTAGTGTTTATGCCTGATGCGACTCATGTCGGAGTCAGCCAAAGGATCGAAACCGAAGAAGAGCGGAGTCGATTGAAGAACATTGTTGCGCAGTACAATGATGAAAATGGTGGTTTCATTGTCAGAACTGCGGCTGAAGGGGCTGCTGAAGCAGAGCTAAAGCATGATGCTGAATTCCTCAAAAAGCTCTGGCAAAAAATTGTAGGTAAGCGACGCAAAACCAGCAAAGCGAGCATCTTACATGAAGACCTAACACTCGCTTTTCGTACTTTGCGCGATTATGTAGGTGAAGATATGGAGCGCATTCGTGTTGACTCTAAACTGACATACCAACAGCTAAAATCGTTTACGGAAGAGTTTGTTCCGCAGTTGTCAAACACACTTGAATACTACCCAGGTGAAAGGCCTATCTTTGATTTATTCGATGTAGAAGCTGAGATCCAAAAAGCGTTGCACCGAAAAGTGGAGTTAAAGTCAGGTGGCTATTTAATCATTGACCAAACTGAAGCCATGACGACAGTGGATGTGAATACCGGTGCCTTTGTTGGCCACAGAAATTTAGAAGAAACGATTTTTAATACCAATGTTGAAGCGACCTCAGCGATCGCGCGTCAGCTTAGGTTAAGGAACCTGGGCGGTATTATTATCATAGATTTTATTGATATGATTTCTGATGAACACAAACGACGGGTATTGCATTCGCTCGAAGCGGCACTCGCAAAAGACAGGGCGAAGGCCAATATAAATGGCTTGTCAGCGCTCGGTTTAGTTGAAATGACGCGAAAACGCACCAGAGAAAGTCTAGAGCATATTCTTTGTGATGTATGTCCATCGTGTTCAGGCCGCGGCTCGTTAAAAACGGTAGAAACAGTGTGCTACGAAATCCTGCGTGAAATTGTAAGAGTCAATCGCGCCTATGAAGCTGATAAATTTATGGTTTATGCATCTGCGGCAGTCAGTGAGGCACTGGTCAATGATGAATACCATAACTTGGCTGAACTGGAGCTATTCATAGGTAAACAAGTCAGTATTCAGACTGAAAACTTGTACAGCCAAGAGCAGTTTGATGTAGTAATGATGTAGGCCAGTATGCAAGCCAAAACGATATGCTTCTTTTGTGTGAGAAAAGTTTGGCAGGTGTTTGCCGTGACCTTGGTGACACTTGCTGTGCTTGTTTCCCTGCTGAAGCTAACGTTACCTTATGCAAATGACTATAAAAGCAATATTGAGTCACTTATTTACGAGCAACTCAATGTTGAACTAAGCATTGGTTCAATCAGTGCGAGTTGGCAAGGCACAGGACCGGCACTGTTACTTAAAGACGTCAGCTTTGAAGACAATCAAGCATCGCCTATTTCGGTGCAAATTGAGAGTACCAACTTACAAGTCAATGTGGTGGAGTCCATTCGCCAGTGGCAACTTATCTCAAATTACTTCGTACTTGATGGGTTTAAAGCACATGTTTACCTAGATAAATTAACGCTGGGTGACAACGCCGGCGAATTCGAGCAGCAAGCGCTTATTGAAGGGCTATTTCTAGGAGATACAGGCCACTTTTCTGTTCAAAATAGCGAAATTCACCTCTACACCAAAACGCAAAAGCGGCATTCGGTGCTTATTCAAGATATGGTGTGGCAAAATAGTGAAGAAGCACACCATGGCGAAGGCCGATTAGTCCTACCCAATTTATCTCAAGGTAGCCTAGACACATTGGTTCGCTTAGAAGGTAAAACTCTGGAAGGGATTGGGGGTGAAATTTTCCTGCAAGCTCGAGAGCTCGATGTACTTGAGTTGATTGATGAGCACTTGGACGAGACGCACGAAGTAATAAGTGCAAGCATCAATGGGCAACTCTGGGCGCAGTTAAAACAAGGCCATATTGACGATGTTTTACTCCAATTTGAGCCAAGTTACTTCAAGTGGCAGGGCCAAGGCTCAGATAATAAATTAGGCCTTGATAGTGGCCAGTTACACTTTAAGAGAAGCGATGAAGGCTGGCGTTTTAGCAGCTCTGAGGTTCTCTTTAGTCATGGTGCGCATCTCTATGACCCCATGTTATTTCAGGGGGAATGGCGTGATGAAAAAAGTCAGTTTTGGCTGAAGCAGCTCAATGTTGATTTGCTCATCGATGCAATGTCACTCACGCACTATGCGTGGGCGAATGAACTGGTAAAAAGTGATATTCAAGGACGCCTGACCCAAGCCAAACTTACATGGGATAAACCCTCTGGCTTAAATGTATGGGGCGTTATGGAAGACCTAAGTTGGCAAGAAACCGAGTTAGCGCCGGGGTTTGCAGGTTTGGGCTTGGAGTTTCATTGGGTTGCTGGACGCGGTGTGGTGAGCGTTAATGCACATAAACAACAGCTAGTGACAGGCCCACGCTTTATCGACCCTATTGCCGTAGATGAGCTCAATGGTGATATTCATTTTTGGCCAGATGAGCAACAGTATTGGCATGTTCAATCGGACAACCTATGGTTAAGTAACCCGGACTTAAGCGTCGCATTAGAATTTCATACGCGTTTATTCGAAGAGCCTGAGTTGGACTTATATGCCGAAGCCTATGGCGGTGATGCACGAATAGCTGGCCGTTATTTTCCATTAGAATTAATGCATACCAACCTTGTTAAGTATTTAAATAAAGGGATTTTAGCGGGACAAAATAACGGCACACAGGTCCTTGTCTCAGGCCCTTTGAAAGACTTTCCTTATCGCAGCACCTATGGTCAGTTTGAAGTGCTGGCACAGATCAAAGACGCTGAATTTCTTTTTGCTCCGGATTGGCCCAGTATTCATAGCGCTGATGTGCTATTGCATTTTATCAATGAACGTATGGACATCACGACGCGTTCGGGCCAGCTTGCTAATCAACATATCAAAGGCGATGTTGCGGTCCGTTTAGCTGACTTAGAGCAGGCAGATATCTTAACTGTGGATATTAATCAGACCACTGAAGCAGAGACATTACAGCCATTTTTTGCGCAAACCCCGATTGCACAACCTTTGGTGGATGTGCTAGACGTTGTGCAAGGGAAAGGGCCCGTTTCTGGTCGCGTGGGCTTAGAGATTGCGTTAGACAGTTTAGATGTGCTTGCAACAGGGGCTGTGCATTTCACTGATAATGCAATTTATCTCAGCCAACCGGGGATGAAGCTCGAGCAAGTTTCTGGTACGTTGCAGTTCAAGGATGATGAGATTGCCTTTTTAGATGGGCAAGCCTTTTGGCTAGATATGCCAATGTCTTTTACCGTTAAAGGAGGTGGGGACAATCAGGGTTACTTAGTCAGCGTGGATACGGACATGCTGATTTCAAGCGAGAAATTATTACCCTATGGTCACGGAATTATGGATGGCTTTATCGCAGGTGAAACTAAACTTGAAACCAGTGTTACCTTGAACTTCGAAGATGCGGGATTTAATTATCTAGCGAGTTTCCAATCAGATCTGAAGGGAGTGTCTATCGATTTACCGGCCCCTTACCAAAAGACACCAACAGACACTTATTTATTGTCGGGTGAAGTCAGAGGTGATGATATCTCCAACCTCATCACAGCCAATTACCATGACCTGCTGTATTTTAACGGCATCCTGAATAATCAAAATGGGCAATTAGACAAGGCACACTTGGTCGTTAGCGAACAAAACCGGGGTTTGGATAAATCAGGTTTTGTGGTGACGATAGAGCATCCAGAACTTGCGTTGGACCCTTGGTTTGATTTTATTGATCGGATTATCGACAAGAGCACACAGGCCAACACTGACGAACCAAGGATCTTACCTGAGTTGAATGAGATTCGTGCCAATTTAGGGCAGTTGGAAGTGGGTGGGTTATTGTTTAATGATTTCGAAATGCGAATGACGCCAGACCCGCAAGCATTAAAAATGCGTTTAGCAGGTAAAGAGCTGCGGGCACAAGTGAAGATCCCAAACAAAGAAACTAACCTACCTATTCACGTTCAAGCAGATTATCTGCGCTTAAACTCAAAAAAAGTAGATGAGGCAACGGCACAAGAAAATAACACCGAATTGCAGGACCACACCTGGTTAGCTTCAATTCCCGCCATAGAGTTTGGGTGTGATGATTGTCGATTGAACCAGTATCAGCTAGACAGAGTCAACCTTGCGTTATTCGGAGATGGAACGCGTCTTAATGTGACTAATTTGAGCGTGGATAAAGGCACGCATACCCTCACCGCCAAAGGTAGTTGGCAAAATGGTACGTCAGAATTCAGAGGAAACCTCAGTAGTGCGGATTTTGGTGATCTGATGGAGGAGTTTGATATCACCTCCACTGTTAAGGACTCTCAAGCAAACATTGATTTTGACTTACAATGGCAGTCTGCACCGTATGATTTTCAGTGGACAAGCCTCGGTGGAGAAATTCAGTGGCGATTAGGTGAGGGGCATTTAACGGACATCAGTGATCAAGGGGCGCGCGTATTTTCGTTACTGAGCTTAGATTCATTGGTTCGTAAACTCAAATTAGATTTTCGAGATGTGTTTGCAAAGGGCTTTTTCTACAACCAAATGGAAGGCAGTCTGCAATTGGAAAATGGTATCGCTTATACCCAAGATACAAAAATGGATGGTGTACCCGCGGATCTGAGCATTTCCGGCTATGCAAACTTGAAAACACAAGAAATTAACTATGACTTAGCAATTGCTCCTCAAGTGACTTCGAGCTTACCTGTTATTGTTGGGTGGATGGTCAATCCAGTAACTGGTTTAGCGGCTTTGGCGATCGACAAAGTGATTCATTCTGCGCGTGTGATTTCTGAAATAAACTTTAAAGTAACTGGGACAATGAAAGAGCCGGTGGTGACAGAGGTCGATCGTAAGAGCCGTGAAGTGACGTTACCTGGTGCTAAAAAGCCCCCGGTTGAAACAAACAGGAAGCCCAAATCAGATGCGGGTAACTCGGTACCTCCAGTGCGCACTGAAACTCATCCACAAGGCGGACCTGACACATCGAATCGCATGACTGAGGCCCAAGAGAATGTCACAGAGGACAAGCATACTGGCGAGCTTTCACCAGTGCTTCAGGAGACTCAATCAATGAAAAAATCAGAAAGTACTGCGCCGCAGACTCATCAAGCTGTCGAACAGGCCGAAGGTGACATTGCTACAGAGGAAGGCCCACCTTCACAAAGATTTTAAACTCAGGGTCACCGTGGCAGCTTAATCATGTGCAAAGATAAAACAAGTTTGGAATAGAAAGATGCGTACAAACGTCAATGTTGTCGTTATCCCAATGTGCTCTACAAGGCTACCTGAAGAAAATTTAGAGTACCTTACAGCGAAATTAGAGACTCTCTCACTATCAGAGTCGACATTAGTCTGTTTGCCTGAAGCTTGGCTGGCATTTTGTAAAGATGGTCAGGAATCTCTTGAAGTGTCAAAGACAGCGAGTTTGTGGCAAGCAAAGCTCTCTTTACTGTGCCAAACCCAAAAAATCTGGTTAGCCGCAGGCACTATGCCGATTTATGCAGGTGATGGCCGTTACCATGCGGCTAGTTGCTTATTTAACACCGCAGGGGAACTGGTAACAACATATAACAAAATACATTTGTTTGATGCAGATGTGGCCGATTCGGCAAAACGATACCGTGAATCTGAATTTACGCAGTCCGGAAATGAGATCCAAGTTGTAGATAGTCCATTTGGTAGACTAGGCTTAAGTGTATGCTATGACGTGCGCTTTCCTGGGTTATACCAGCAGCAACGCGACCAAGGCGCGGATATTTTACTGGTCCCAAGTGCGTTTACGACCGTGACTGGACGTGCTCATTGGTTACCTTTACTGCAAGCTCGAGCAATAGAAACCCAGTGTTTTGTTATTGCCGCGGCGCAGGTAGGCAAACACGAAAATGGGCGAGAAACGTATGGTCACAGCGTCATAATTTCACCTTGGGGCGATGTTTTGGCAAATAGCAAATTATCCTTACAGCCGATACAGCAACATATCGATTTAAACGAAATTGATAAAATTAGAGCTGCTATGCCAGTTTTAACGCATAACCGATTTAAGAGCAATTATTTATGAATCAAGTTGAAAAGAACTTGCTGACTGACAGTCAATTAACACGAGAGCAGCTAGAGCAGACATTAAATTATATCCATCAACACCAAGTGGATTATGCCGATCTGTATTTTCAGTCCAGCTACCATGAGACTTGGGTGCTTGAAGATGGTCAAGTCAAGGAAGGGAGTTATAATATTGAACGCGGTGTTGGTGTAAGAGCTGTCAGCGGTGAACAGACAGGCTTTAGCTATTCAGATGCCATCAATTTAGAAGCGATAAATCAAGCGGCCGAAGCTGCGCGCTCCATCGCTTCTCGCGGTGAATCACAAACAGTCGAGGTATTTTGCGAGCGAGATGCGCCATTGCAATTTGCACCGGTACAACCACTACTGAGTATGAGCGATCAAGAAAAGGTTGCGCTACTTAGAGAAGCTGATGCCGCGATTAGAGATATTGCGCCCGATGCACAGCAGGTTGTGTGCTCCATTGCTGCGGTGTATGAAGAGGTCTTGATCGCTGCCAGTGATGGTACTTTTGCGACAGATATTAGGCCGCTTGTACGCTTGAATTGTTCGGTGTTGCTAGAGCAAAACGGACGCCGAGAGCGCGGCAGTGCTGGCGGTGGTGCGAGACTCGATTACGGTTATTTTAAAGAGTTTGTTGATGGCAAACCGAGATGGCTGAGCTACGTGCATGAAGCCGTAAGAATGGCGAGGGTCAATTTGGAAGCGATTGACGCTCCCGCGGGAACCATGCCTGTCGTGCTTGGCGCTGGGTGGCCAGGTGTCTTGTTACACGAAGCGGTTGGACACGGACTGGAAGGTGATTTTAACCGCAAAGGAGCATCTGCATTCAGTGGCCGTGTTGGTGAGCAGGTCGCTTCAGAGCTCTGCACCGTTGTGGATGATGGCACTTTGGCTAATCGACGTGGTTCGCTCAATATAGACGACGAAGGCACTCCAGCTGGCTACAATGTATTGATAGAAAAAGGCATTTTAAAAGGGTATATGCAGGATAAAACCAATGCCCGTCTGATGGGGAGTGCGTTGACAGGCAACGCACGACGAGAGTCGTTTGCACATTTACCTATGCCACGTATGACAAATACGTATATGTTACCCGGTGAGAGTAGCCAAGCAGACATTATTAGCTCGGTGAAAAAAGGCATTTTTGCGAGTAACTTTGGCGGTGGGCAGGTAGACATTACGTCTGGCAAATTTGTCTTTTCAGCATCTGAAGCTTACTTGATTGAAGATGGCAAAGTGACCCAACCAATTAAAGGTGCAACATTAATTGGTAATGGCCCAGAAGCCATGCAATATATCTCTATGGTGGGGAATGATCTGGCACTGGATAAAGGGGTTGGGATCTGTGGTAAAGACGGTCAAAGTGTCCCCGTGGGGGTGGGTCAACCAAGCTTGAAGATAGATCAACTAACAGTGGGTGGTACCGCCTAAACAAAAAGGAGGGTAAGCCCTCCTTTTTTAGTCCAAAATAGCATCTTTTAAGTACTGAAACAGCTCTTTATACCCCTTAGCAGGCTTTTCTGCTTTGAGTTCTTTATTGGCTTGGCGCACAAGCTGACGTAATTTTTGACGCTCCATGTTTGGATACGTATCAAGTAATTCGTTGATCTTGCCGTCACCTTGAGAAATCACTTCTTCTCGTACGCGCTCTATTTGATTGAGCAACACTTCTGCTTGGTTGTTTTTATTAAGTAATGTATCTAAGGCGCGTTGTAAATCTTCCACATTGTCCGTTGTACGCAATACTTTGGCAATATAGTTCATATGGCGTCGATAGGCATCGTGCTTACCACGAATTTTATCTGCCAATGCCATGGCTTCAAGCAATTCATGGCTAAGCGGTAATTTATCTCTTTGCTTCTTGCCTAGCTCGGCAATGTCAATTCCAAGTTGTTGATATTGTTGAGCGTCGCGTTTTAATTCGCTTTTTGATACGTAGATGATTTCTTCATCTTCAATGTGGTTATCTGATTTTTTTGCCATAACTTTTTAGACACTGAATATTACAATTACATTGATTATACCAAGAAGCAGAAAAAAATATCGGTTTGCGTGTAAGGAACTGCTATCTAACCCAGCGAAAGTACGCCTCATGTGTTAGGATTGTAGTGATTACAAGCATTTGGAATAGCAACATGAATGATAACCAAGTTGGATCTATCTATCAGCAAATCGATGAAGTGAAAGGCGCCGTTTCTGAGGTTCTCAGCTTTGCCAAGCAGCTCGGTGCAACGTCGGCTGAAGCTGCCATGAGCCGCACTTCTGGACTGTCTGTCAGTACACGCATGGGCGAAGTAGATACAATTGAATTCAATCAGGATGGCAGCTTAGGGATCAGTGTTTACGTTGGTAACCACAAAGGTTCTGCCTCCACCGCTGACTTGAGTGAGCAAGCATTAAAGTCAGTTGTTGCAAAAGCAATTGAAATTGCCAAATATACGGCGGATGACGCGTGTAATGGGCTGGCTGAAAAAGCACTGATGGCACAAGACATTCCGGATCTTGATTTATACCACCCTTGGGATTTGAGCCCTCAGCATGCCATTGACAAATGCATAGAAGCCGAAAAAGCAGCACTTGAATTTGACGACCGCATCGTAAATTCAGATGGGGCGAGTGTGGCATCTCATCAAGGGTTGAGAGTATACGGCAATAGCCATGGCTTCCTCGCTGGTTTCCCTCGTACTCGCCATACTGTCAGTACGATGGTAATTGGTCAAGAAGGGGATGTAATGCAAAGAGACTCAGCGTTTAGTATCGGGAGAGTACACTCCGAACTTAAAAGCGCCACAGCAATTGGTGTGGAAGCTGCAGAGTCTACTTTGGCAAAACTCAATAGCCAAAAGCTTTCGACAATGAAGGTACCCGTTGTGTTTCGAGCTGATATCGCGAATAGCTTATTTGGCCACCTTGTATCTGCGATTGGAGGCGGTGCACTATATCGCAAGTCTAGTTTCTTACTGGATTCACTAGGGCAAAAGATCTTTAGTTCGATGGTGAATATCCAAGAACGTCCACATATGCTTCAAGGATTAGCATCTAGCCCATTTGATAGTGAAGGCGTCTTTACACAAGATCGTGAGATCATCACAGGGGGTGAACTACAAACGTATTTGCTGGCCAGCTACGCCGCGAGAAAATTGGGAATGACAGCAACTGGTCATGCGGGCGGTATTCATAACTGGTTGGTAAAACACACGCATGATGATTTGCAAGCGGTGTTAAAACAAATGGGAACCGGGTTATTGGTCACAGAACTGATGGGCCAAGGGGTGAATACCGTGACTGGCGACTATTCCCGTGGGGCTGCAGGCTTTTGGGTTGAAAATGGCGAAATTCAATACCCAGTAAGTGAAATCACCATTGCTGGTAATTTAAAAGAGATGTTCCAAAATATTCAAGCGATTGGCGCAGATGTTGAGCTGCGTGGGGCGGTACAAACCGGTTCTATTTTGATTGAGCGTATGCAAATCGCGGGAGCATAATATCAACCGTGGTTTTTACTTCGGTTTAATATCAGAGTAAAAACCACGTTGCTGTACCTAAAAATGCAAAAATGCCGACAATGTCGGTAACAGTGGTCAGTACCACACTGCCAGCTAGCGCTGGATCGATTTTCATTCTTTTGAGGATCAGTGGAATACTCGCGCCAGCAATACCGGCAGCAACTAAATTCATAAACATGGCAAAGGCGATAACTGCGCCTAATTTAAAGTCCCATTGCCATAGCGCCACGACACCCGCAATGAGCAGAGACCACAAAATACCGTTTAAAGCCCCAATTGCGAGCTCCTTACCAAGCAAAAAGCGTTGGTTGGTTTGGTGGACATGTCCTAAGGCGATACCACGGATCACCAAAGTCAATGTTTGACTGCCTGCGACGCCACCCATACTAGGCACAATGCCATTGAGCACGGCAAGGATTGGCAGGATGTCCAGTGTGCTTTCAAAAAAGCTTGCCACGAATGCCGCTAAGAGCGCAGTGAGCAAATTGATACCTAACCAAATTGACCGTCTTCGACTACTCTTTAAGACTGGGGCAAAGGTATCCTCTTCGTCTTCAAGACCGGCCATACTGAGCAAGCTATGCTCGGCATCTTCTCGTATGACATCAACAATATCGTCAATGGTGATCCGACCAAGCAGCTGACTTTGATCATCAACAACAGGGGCGGAGATCCAGTTATGGCGTTCAAACAGTTGAGCAACGTCACTTTCCTTCATTGAAACCGGGATGGTTTCTCGCTCTTCGTTCATTAACTCTTCGACGAGCTTGTCGGGTGGATTCGTTAACAATATGCCCAAGGGCAAGGCGCCTAAAAAGCGGTTTTCTTTGTCTACGACATATAGATCATCCGTCCCCTGTGGCAACTCTTCCTTCAAACGTAGGTATCTCAATACAACATCGAGGGAGACATCAGGCCTAATAGTAATGGTATCGCCATTCATCAGTGCGCCGGCAGAGTCCTCGGCATAGGAAAGCGCCAATGTGGCTCTGGCTCTGTCTTGGCTGTCCATTGCACTGATGACATCTTGATAAACGGGATCTGGCAAGCTTCTTAGCACTTCCCCTAAGTCGTCATCATCCATGTCCTCAGTCGCTGCCGCGATAAGCTCGGGTTCCATTTTAGCAATAATGCTAAGTCGTACATCTTCAGAGAGCTCTTCTAAGACATCCCCTTGAATATCGGGATCAACCAGTTTCCACAGGGTCGATCTAATCTTAAGCGGTGAAGATTCAAGCAGTAATGCGGTGTCGCACGGCGGGATCTCTGCGAGGGTCTGTCTAACTTGAACAAACTGTCCACTGTTGATAGCTTTGGTGACTTGTTGCAATTGCTCCAGTGTATAGTCTTGCTCAACGACGTCTGGCATAGGCTTCCTAAATAAAATGTGTGACGGACAATAAAGTATGTTCTAGTGTTTTTAACGTTTGTCTTTTTTATGTTTGGCTTTCGCAGAAACAATTATGATGTTGCTATAAATTTGTGTAAACAACACAGGAGATACTTAGCTACCAGTCTATCTACTTTGTATATTGTGCAACTTTATGTGTCTCAAATTGTGTATCAAAGCACTCAAAAGTAACCCGTATATAAAGCGCTTTATAGAGTGATTATAGCTGTTTAATTTAAAGCGTTTAAACTTAAACTATATCTTACTTGTGTGACTTTACGAATCGGTGACCGTCTGAAAACTACATACGTTATTCGGCTTCATGAAATTTGTCTTCTATTAAATTCCCAATCGCATGGAGTGCACCTTTGGCATCGGGCCCTGTACACTCAACTCTGACTGTTTTACCTTGACTACTTTCAAGCAGAAGTAACGCAAGCACGCTATCCCCAGGTGCGCTCTTATCACCTTGATATAGGACAATATCGGCATCAAATTGCGTGGAGAGCTGCGCTAAAATCGTGGCTGCGCGAGCATGTAACCCCAACTTATTACGGATCAGAAAAGTATCTTGCCACGTGTCACGCATCACTCTTGTTCTCTATGGCGAATTTTGACGTTTGCATGTGTACGAGTAAAGCGTTCACCGAGTGTTTGTGCCAAGTAAACTGAGCGATGTTGTCCCCCAGTGCAACCAATTGCAACAGTTAAATAACTGCGATTGTTGCGCTCTAAGTGTGGCAACCAAGTTTGCATAAATGTCTGAATTTGCCAAATGAACTTTTGTACAATGCTGTGGCTAGACAAGTAGTCTTTAACAGGTTGATCGAGTCCCGTAAGTGGCTTTAGCTCTGGTTCCCAATGCGGGTTTGGTAAAAACCTTGCGTCAAAGACGTAGTCTGCTTCTTTGGGGATACCGTGTTTGAAGCCAAAAGACTCGAAAGTGATGATTAGTTGCTTGTCTTTTTGACCCAGAATTTTTTCTCTGACACTTTCTGCAAGCTGGTGGACACTTAGCTCGGTTGTATCTATGGTGACATCCGCACGTCGAATAACAACGTCCAGTAAGTTTCTCTCTTGTTTGATCGCCAAATCAAGCGGTAAGTCATTTAATGATAACGGATGCAGGCGTCTTGTTTCGGAAAATCGCTTTATGAGCGTTTGGTCGTCACAGTCGAGATAAAAGACACTTGGATTTGCAAAGCCTGGTAAATACCCCAATATATCGTGAAACTCTTGCTGCTCTTTGGGTAAGTTGCGGACATCAATGCTAACGGCGATTTTGTCGTAACCATCAGAAACACTGCGAACAAGTGCTGGCAGTAGGTTAACGGGAATGTTATCAGCACAGTAATAGCCCAGGTCTTCTAAGACTCTTAATGCAACTGATTTACCTGAACCAGAGCGACCACTGATAATGATGAGTTCCACGTTTAATTCCTATTAATTGTCAAATTCAACAAGGACTTGATAAAGCTCTTTATCGTTTTTAGCCTGTCGAATACGTTTACAAAATACCTTGCTTTTTAGTTTATCAGCGATACTTGCTAAGGTCTCTAAATGTTGCTTATTTTCGCCATCTGGTACGATGAGTGCGACGAATACATCTACATCTCTGTCATCATAGGCATCAAATGGAATCGCTTGTTGGTTGACGAGAATAATGGCGAGTACTTTTTCTAATCCCACTAATCGTCCATGTGGAATGGCAATGCCTTTTCCAATACCTGTACTACCGAGCTTTTCGCGATTTAGTAGCGCATCTAAAATATCATGTTGATTGGTGTCAGGAATTTTTTGATGTGCCAATTCACTAATGTATTGAAGAATTCGTTTTTTGCTATTAAAAAGGACTGCAGCTTTGCTGCAGTCCTCGGAAATAAGTGCGCTAAGTTTCATGATTAGTGTCGAGTTAGCTTCTCTTTGTGTTTGATAACTTGGCGATCAAGTTTGTCAATTAAGCCGTCTATTGCAGCATACATATCTTTATGCTCTGTAGAGGCAAATAGCTCACCGCCATTGACGTGAAGTGTCGCTTCTGCTTTTTGTATGAGTTTTTCGACATCTAAAATAACATGAACATTATTTATGTGATCAAAATGCCTTTCCAGCTTCGCAAACTTACTCGTTACGTAGTCTCTTAATGAATCGGTAATTTCTACATGGCGACCAGTTAAATTTAGTTGCATAAGCATTTTTCCTTCTTTTGTTACGCCTAAATCAGGCTTTTACGCTGATTAGACGGTGGAATAGCCAAAGACTCTCGGTATTTGGCAATAGTACGTCTTGCCACTTTGATACCTTGATCAGCCAATATATCTGCTATTTTGCTGTCACTCAACGGTTTTGCAGCGTTTTCAGCAGCGATTAGCTTTTTGATGAGTGCGCGTATCGCTGTCGATGAGCACTCCCCACCATTCTCAGTACTTACGTGGCTCGAGAAGAAGTATTTCAGTTCATATATGCCGCGAGGCGTGTGCATATATTTTTGTGTCGTGACACGAGATATTGTTGATTCGTGCATATCAACCATTTCAGCAACATCATTGAGAACCATTGGTCTCATCGCCTCAGGGCCATGTTCAAAGAATGCCTGTTGTTGCTGCACAATGCAATTAGTTACTTTCAATAATGTTTCATTTCTGCTTTCTAAGCTTTTGATGAACCATTTAGCCTCTTGTAAATGCGAGCGTATAAACTGACTGTCGCTACTCGATTTTACTGAACGAGACATTGCCGCATAATGATCATTGACGCGAATTTTAGGCATTGAGTCAGGGTTTAATTCCACTACCCAGCGGCCTTTCACTTTTTTCACGGACACATCTGGGATCACATAGTCCGCTTCTTCCTGCACGATGCTAGCAGCTGGTTTAGGGTTTAAGCCGTGGATCAGTGTCATTACCTCTTTGAGCTCAGGTTCTTTGAGCTTAGTCTTCTTCATGATAGTACGGTAATCACGATTTGCTAGGAGGTCGATATATTCTTCGATGACATGTTTTGTTTCAGTTAACCACGGGGTGTCTTTAGCGAATTGATTGAGCTGGACGAGTAAGCATTCTTGCAGGCTACGGGCGGCAATACCGACGGGATCAAAAAGTTGGATCCGTTTTAAGACGGCTTCCACTTCGTCTAACTCGATAGGTTCTTGGTCATTGTCAATGTTTAGACTTTCAACGATTTCTTCACAAGGAACAGTGAGAATGCCTGAATCATCAACGCCCTCGACAATCGAAAGTGCGATTAACCTATCCGTTGCACTAAATGGAGTCAGCTCAAGCTGCCACATCAAATATTCTTGCAGGCTTTCCGTTGTTTTACCTTGATATACACTTTCATCTTCAGGCATCGGGCCTGACGAGCTCACCGGAGCGGCACTAATATACTCATCCCACGTGACGTCCATGGCCATTTCATCACTTAGCGTTTCTTTATTGAGTGCGGTATCTGTGTCTTGCTCATACTCACTCGACGACGTGTCGAGTTGGTCATCCGAGTTGGCGTCTGCTTTTTCTACGCTTTGTTGTTCAGTTGTTTTGTTCAGACCGTTTTCAAAAGAGTCCGCTTCGTTTTCTTCTACTTCCAATAAAGGATTGCTGTCCAGCGCTTCTTGTATCTCTTGTTGGAGATCTAGTGTGCTCAACTGTAACAGGCGAATAGCCTGCTGCAATTGTGGTGTCATTGTTAATTGCTGCCCCATGCGCAGCTGTAGCGATTGCCTCATGTATCTCTAACAATCCTTTTTGTTGTTACGCTTGTTCTTAACTATAGCCTGAATTGTTCGCCTAAGTAGACATCTCGGACAGTTTGATCCGCTAAAACATGTTCAGGGCTACCTGATGCAATTAATTCACCGTGTGAAACGATATATGCCTTTTCACAGACATCTAAAGTTTCTCTGACATTGTGGTCTGTGATCAGCACGCCAATACCACGGTTTTTCAAATGCTGGATAATTTTCTTTATATCTATCACTGAAATCGGATCAACACCAGCAAAAGGCTCATCTAAAAGAATAAATTTTGGATTTGCGGCTAAAGCGCGTGCAATTTCTACCCGTCTTCGCTCTCCACCAGACAGGGCCATGCCCAAACTGGTGCGGATGTGTTGAATATTAAATTCGTCCAACAGCTCATTTAAGGTCTCTTCTCGTTGTGCTTTGCTGAGCTCCTTACGGGTCTCAAGAATGGCCATCAGGTTTTGGTATACGGTAAGCTTTCTAAAAATAGACGACTCTTGAGGCAGGTAGCCTATACCCAACCTAGCACGACTATGCATTGGGAGTAAGGTAATGTCTTGATCGTCTATTTCAATGCTCCCTTTATCACTTGGAACAAGGCCGACTATCATATAGAAAGTGGTGGTTTTTCCAGCGCCATTAGGGCCTAACAGGCCAACGATGCTGCCTGCTTTAACACTCAGCTCGACATTTTTTACCACTTGTCTGCCTTTATAGCTTTTTGCCAAGGCAATCGCTTTGAGTGTACTCACGGTTGTTCCTTATCAGTCTCTTTTTTATCGTCAACAGGGAGTAATACGGTTCTAACTCGCTTACCTTCTTGTGCTGAACGTTGTGCGCTTATCAACTGCTTCTCCATATCGTAGAGGATCTCTTGTGCTGAAATTTTTTGCCCTGCCTGGCTAATTTCTGCGCCGCCTTTAATCGTAAGCAGCTTGTTTGCAACGTCATAACGTACTTCTTGCGCACTCGCTTTGAGAATGCTGCCGTCAGCTTGTTGTTCTTGAAATATCGCGGGATTGCCTGTCGCCACTAAAAGCTGTTTATTGTCTCCAAGCTCTTCTCTACGATGCACTTCAAGTCGATCCGCGGTGATCTTACGTTTACCATGAATAATCTCGACGTTATCTTCGAAAACACCGATATTGGTTTGTAATTGCGCCTGCTGCTTTCCTGAGCTGATGATGACCTGTTCAGGTGTTGTATTGGCAACGGCTGTGTGTGACAGTAAGCCAAAAGAACATGCAAATAATAGTGTGGCGCTCAGTTTATTGCTTATCATAAATCGTTTCAGTATGGTTAATTAATTCAATGATCTCAGTATTCAGATCGGCTATCAGACCCTTACCTGTGATAGTTACATTTGGTCCCGTTATTACTACTGGTTGCTCAGAACGCATTATCCTGTTGGTAATCTCTAAGCGTAAACTATCTGCGTTGATATGCGTTATCATGGCCGCCGGCATCAGGTTGGTGGCGGTTACACTTCCTTCTAATATCAGCGTGTCGTTTTCGTATAACGTGGCTTCTTTCGCAGCGAGTTGCCAATTGTGTTGCCCATTATGTAGCACAAAGATAGGTTCCTCAAAGTGACTAAAGCCAAGCTCTTGATAAAGTTCCATTCTTTGAGCTGTAATTTGATAACTCAATTGCCCGTTTTCAGCAAAAGACGTCTGTTTTAAGTCAACTGCAACATAATCGGGCTTTGCAATCGCCTCTTCTTTTACTGCGTCGAGCGTATCCTTTTGTGTGAGATAGGGATACCAAAGCCACAGCATGATGACGCCAAATACGATGAGTAAAATGACCCGCAAGTTGGTCATGTGCTGCTGCCTTGCGTAATGAGCTCGTTACCTTGACTTAGCATCAGTAAATCGGTCAGTTCTCTGACTGCGCCAAATCCACCAGGTAACATCGTTGTATAATGCGCTAATTGCTTTACCAGCGGATGAGCATCAGCCACTGCGACGGCTAAGCCAACCAGCTTCATCACTGGTATATCAGGGCCGTCATCGCCAATATAGGCAATTTGTGCGTCTTCTAAGCCTAATTTCATTTTGAGCTCTTCATAGGCCGCAACTTTGTTCTCTTGCCCTTGATAAATATGTGTCACGTTTAAGCTAGTCATACGCTGCTTAACGATTTCTGAATGACGGCCAGTAATGACTGCGACGTCTACACCTGAGGCAACGAGTGCTTTAATACCAAAACCATCTTTGGTATTAAACGCTTTTAGTTCTTCACCATGATTGCCCAAGTAAATTCGGCCATCTGAAAACACACCATCAATATCACAAATCAGTAGTTTAATGGCTTTTGATTTATCACTCGTTTGCGGAGTAATTGGTTGATATAGTTCACTAAAGTGCATGTTATAAAACCCCTGCGCGCAGTAAGTCTTGAGTATTTAAGGCGCCGACGGGACGATTGTGTTCATCTATCACTATCAGGCCGTTAATTCGTTTCTTTTCCATGATGTTGAGGGCTTCAGCTGCCAACATGTCAGGCATCGCTGTAGTACAGCAGATAGTCATAACTGAATCAATGGTGTCAGTGTGTAAGTCAATTTTTTGTTCAATAACACGACGTAAGTCTCCATCGGTGAATAAGCCACATAACAAACCTTGTGGATCGACGATGGCGGTCATGCCGAGTCCCTTTGCGGACATTTCAAATAAGGCGTCCTTTATCGAGCTTCCCTTCAGGGTTATAGGTATGTCTTTGCCTTTGTGCATAATATCGTTGAGCGTCAATAACAGCTTCTTACCCAAGCTGCCGCCAGGGTGAGATAGGGCAAAGTCATCTGCTGTAAATCCTCTTGCTTCTAGCAGGGCCACGGCCAATGCATCGCCCATCGCAAGTGTCGCTGTGGTGCTCGCCGTTGGTGCGAGGCCCAGCGGACAGGCTTCTTGAGAGACTTTGATACACAAATGAATATCGGCAAGTTGTGCCATTGTAGATTGCTCATTGCCCGTCATACTAATTACCTGCGCACCAATGCGCTTGATAACCGGGATGATGCCTACGACTTCTCCTGTCTCTCCAGAGTTAGATAGCATGAGTACGACATCATCCGCCGTGATCATCCCCAGATCACCATGGCTCGCTTCGCCTGGGTGAACAAAGAATGATGGCGTGCCTGTGCTGGCTAATGTTGCCGCAATTTTATTGCCAACGTGGCCTGATTTACCCATACCTATAACGATGACTCGGCCCTGACAATGGAGCATTAAGTTGCACGCAGCAACAAAATGGTCATTGATAAACTGCTCAAGCTCTTTTAACGCTTGTTGTTCTATTTCTAATACACGCTTTGCGGTTTCGACAAATGACGGCTTATTCATTCTTTGTACCTAAATAATGACATACATATACGCAATGAAAGCAGCCAAAAGTAAGCCCCCTTCAAAACGGTTAATTTGTCTTTTACCTTTGAAATTGAGGCTCATTAAAATAAGCGCTGCTGTAGCGCCCAGCATGACAAAGATGTCCCTGGTGGAAATATTCAAGTCGAGCTGTGCAGGATTTAACAAGCCTGCAATGGACAACACTGCCAAGATATTAAAAATATTGGAGCCGATAATATTACCCAACGCGAGGTCATCTTCGTTTTTCAGTACACCGGCGATACAGGCCGCCAGTTCAGGAAGGCTTGTTCCAATTGCGATGATGGTTAATCCGATGAGTAGATCGCTCATGCCAAAAAACTTCGCGATATCCACGGCTGAATCTACCAAAATATCAGCACTGATTGGTAATATCACCATACCGACAAGTAGCCAAAAAATGGCTTTCCCAGTAGGTACGTCATTGGGCACCTCATCGCAAGCTTCCGCGACTAAGGGGTCGTCATCTGTTGCACCGCTACTTTTTTTCGTTATGTAAATGAGACTCAAAATAAATATGGCAAATCCAGCAAGTAACGCAGCGCCTTCAGCGAAGCTAAAGTAATTGTCACTGACGATGTACCAAGCCCCAAGAGAAACGATAACTAATATGGGCATTTCTCTTCTTAGGATCCCTGAACCCACGGCTAAAGGACGAAGAAGGGCCGTGATACCTAGTACTAAAAATATATTCGCAATGTTTGAGCCTACGGCATTACCTACTGCAGTGTCTGTTTTATCCGATAAGGCCGCCTGTGCTGCCACCATCATTTCTGGTGCTGAAGACCCCATAGCGACAATTGTAAGGCCAACAATCAGGGTTGGGACACCAAAATTTTTAGCTAACGCTGCTGCTCCAAATACGAATCGGTCCGCACTCCAAACTAGCGCGACAAAACCTAAGATAAGAATGACAAAAGATAAAACCATGAAGCCTATGCCGAGTAACTTAATTAAAGTGCGACAAATATTATCAAATGCAATATCAAATGTATAAATAATCTCGTATCGGATATGTGCCATTACCCAGAAAACAACATATTGCTTATGCTTTGTGGGGAGCTTTAACAATTTCAATTACAAAATTTTACCAATTTGCGTTTTCCATCTTGTGATAAAAAAAAGTATCATTCAGCAATTGGTGAAATCGATATATGGAGAGCGACTTGTCGCAGTCAATCGTTGAAGTCAAGGATGTAACCTTTTCTCGTGGTGATAGGGTCATATACAAGAATATGAGCTTTTCTGTACCGAGAGGTAAAATTACAGCCATCATGGGGCCAAGTGGTATTGGTAAAACAACCATGTTGCGTCTGATAGGTGGGCAATTACGCCCAGACAGTGGGGATATTACGTTCCAAGGGGACAGTGTACCTGCAATGTCGCGCACAGAGCTTTATCACGCGCGTAAGCAAATGAGCATGTTGTTTCAAAGTGGAGCATTATTTACCGACATGTCAGTGTTTGACAATGTCGCATTTCCTTTACGTGAACACACGCAGCTGAGTGAGGACTTGATTCGCTTAGTGGTTCTAATGAAGCTTCAAGCGGTGGGTCTTCGCGGGGCGAGGGATTTGATGCCATCAGAACTGTCCGGAGGGATGGCAAGACGGGCGGCGCTTGCGCGCGCAATCGCATTGGATCCCGAGTTAATCATGTACGATGAACCATTTGCTGGTCAAGACCCAATTTCTATGGGGGTATTAGTACGTATGATTAAATCACTCAACGAAGTACTGGGGTTGTCCTCTTTAATTGTAACGCATGATGTAACAGAAGTGATGAGTATTGCAGATCATGTCGTGATAATTGCTGAACAAGGTGTTATTGGCAGTGGTACACCGGAGCAAATGTTGGCGCACAGCTCTCCGCTTGTGCAACAGTTTTTACAAGGACTTGCAGATGGTCCTGTGCCTTTCCATTTTAATGCTGCACCGTATGAAGAAGAATTATTGAGTGGAGGCATACAGTGATAGATTTGCTTCAGAAATTAGGCCACAAAACGCTGAGCCGATTCGCTTCAATCGGTCGTGCTACTCAAATGTTATTGGGTGCATTATTGAATGTGCCCAATGTACGCAAAGGTACACCGTTGCTTATTAAGCAACTATATATGGTAGGTCACCAATCGTTACTTATTATTATGGTATCAGGGCTCTTCATTGGCATGGTGCTGGCGCTTCAGGGTTATACAGTATTGGTTGGCTATGGTGCAGAAGATAGCTTGGGCCCCTTGGTTGCATTAAGTTTATTAAGAGAGCTAGGTCCGGTTGTGACCGCATTACTTTTTGCGGGTCGTGCAGGTAGTGCGCTTACAGCTGAGATCGGTTTAATGAAAGCGACTGAGCAATTGTCCAGTCTTGAAATGATGGCCGTTGACCCGCTTAAACGCGTAGTTGCCCCTCGATTTTGGGCTGGTTTTATTAGTATGCCGCTGCTTGCACTTATTTTTTCAGCTGTTGCTATATTGGGGGCTCATTTAGTTGGCGTAGATTGGCTGGGGGTCGACTCTGGTAGCTTTTGGTCGATAATGCAATCTCAGGTATCTCTGCAGCAAGATATAATGAATGGGCTAATAAAGAGTTTTGTTTTTGCGTTAATTGTAACGTGGATTGCACTTTACAAAGGGTATGACTGTATCCCAACGTCAGAAGGGATCAGCAAAGCAACAACGGAAACCGTTGTGCACTCTTCGCTGGCTGTTTTAGGGTTTGATTTCGTACTCACAGCAGTGATGTTTTCTAGTTAAGGGTTTTGGGTAATGAATACACGGAAAATAGAAATATTAGTGGGCCTATTTGTGGCTCTAGGTGTTGCAGCATTTGTTATGTTGGCGATGAAAGTGGCTAATGCTGGTATTAGTGGCAATGGTGAAACTTATACCTTACAGGCTAAGTTTGACAATATAGGTTCGTTAAAAACACGTGCGCCGATCAAAGTCGGTGGCGTGGTGATTGGCCGAGTTGATGGTATCCAAATCCACCCAGAAGAATTTGTCCCTGTGGTGAGTATGAGCATTGACAAGACATATGAATGCCAGTTTTCGGATACAACATCGGTGTCTATCTTAACATCGGGCATTTTAGGTGAACAGTACTTAGGTATTTCACCGGTAATCGCATCGGACTCTGCAAAGCAGACTTGTTTGGGCAATGAAGTCGTTAACCAAGATGAGATGGATTTAGATGATCTGTTTGGTGTAGAAAGTAAGGCACTGAAAAACGGTGATTTAATTACTGATACAAAATCTGCTTTGGTACTGGAAGAGCTGATAGGGCAATTTTTATTTAACCAAGGAAGTGAGTAAATCATGATATTAAAAAACAATGCTTTCTTAGTGACCTGCTTGATGGTGCTGTTATTTTGGGCGCAATCAATTAAAGCTGATACGGTTGATTTGAGTGACCCATATAAAATGGTACAACAAGTTGCCGACAATACTTTTAAACGTGTCGCGCGGGATCAGGCGATTATCACAAAAGACAAAGAGCATTTGAGGTTGATTGTAGAGCAGGAATTACTGCCATACATTGATTACAAATATGCGGCTTATCGTGTTTTGGGTAGTTATATTCAAAAGGTACGGACTATTAAAGATCCAAAGGAAAAGGCGCAAGCAGTTAAGAATATTAAGGCTTTTATTGACGTATTCAGAGATTACCTAGTTGCGACTTATGCAGGGGTATTTACTCAATACACGGATCAAAAAGTTGAATTTGAAGCGCCTCGTGCACTGGGCTCACAATCTGTGGCGACTGTTAAAACGAAAATTGTTGAAGCGGGAAAGCCGGACATTAAAATCGATTTTAAAGTGCGTAAAAACAAAAATGGTGAGTGGCGTGCTTTTGATATGATGGCAGAAGGGATCAGTTTACTCGATGCAAAGCAAAGTGAGCTACATGGTATTTTGCGTCAACAAGGGATTGAGCATGTTATTACGCTTTTAGATAAAAAAAGTAAGTTGCCTGTGCAGTTTAGAGGGGACGATGGCAATGCCTAATCTGCAGTTTAAAAAGACAGCTGACGATACGATTGCGGTCACGGGTGAACTAACCCGTGATACCTTAGTAAATGAATCACTTCTTAATCAATTGTTAGAAAATGCGCAGTCAGAGCTCTATTTTGACCTTTGTGAGGTCTCAAGGGTTGACACCGCGGGTTTAGCTTGGTTAATTCACTCTTTAGGCAAATTAAAACGACAAGGCGTGCGCCTTGAGTTAAAGAATAGACCTGAACAATTACAAAATTTAATGGAATTGGGGCAGGTCACAAACTTATTTGAGTGAGTCCAATGGAAACTAATCAAGTCGAAACGGTATTACAACAATCTTTGACCTTAGAAGAGGTAAAAGTGAAAGCCAATGGTAGTCATTATGAGGTGATTGCAGTTGGAGCGTGTTTTGATGGATTAAGACGTGTTAAAAGAGAGCAAATGGTTTACGGTCCTTTGATGGAAGTGATCAAAGACGGCACAATGCATGCGGTTAGCATAAAGGCATTTACTCCGAGCGAGTGGCAGCGCGAACAAAAATTCATCTTGCCACAATAAATAGGAGCCACAATGGATCAGTTTGTTATCCAAGGTGGCACCACTTTAAACGGTGAAGTCACTATTTCTGGAGCCAAAAATGCGGCTCTTCCTATCTTATTTGCTGCACTGCTTGCTGACGGTAAAAGTACCTTTAGTAACGTGCCGCAGCTTCGTGACATAGTAACAACAGAAGCGCTGCTTAGAACTTTAGGTGCGGATGTCTCATGGCGAGGCGAGCTACTAGAGGTTGATGGTTCGACGGTAGATAAGGTGTTAGCGCCTTATGAGTTGGTGAAGCAAATGCGGGCTTCGGTACTGGCATTAGGTCCTCTTTTAGCGCGATTTGGAGAAGCTCAAGTATCCTTACCTGGAGGCTGTGCAATCGGTGCAAGACCTGTTGATCTACACATCTCTGGCCTTGAAAAAATGGGCGCTCAAATTAGCGTTGAGAATGGTTATATCAATGCGCAAACGCCAAAGGGTCGACGCTTGCAAGGCGCCGAAATTATCATGGAAACGGTTTCAGTTGGCGCGACCGAAAATTTATTGATGGCAGCAACTTTGGCCGATGGCGTGACGGTGCTTGAAAATGCGGCGCGTGAACCAGAGATCATGAATTTGGCAGAGTGCCTCATCGCGATGGGTGCCAAGATAAGCGGCGCTGGATCAAGCCGCATCGAAATTCAAGGAGTTGACTCACTTACCGGCTGCGAGCACAAAATCTTACCAGATCGTATCGAAACAGGGACTTTCTTGGTGGCGGCTGCGATGAGTAATGGAGAAGTGCTATGTCGTAATACTGACCACGCAAGCTTGGAGCCTGTTTTAGAGAAGCTGCGTCAGGCAAATGCATTGGTTGAGATCAGCAACGACAGCATTTTCGTGAGCATGAAAAACAGAGAGCTAAAAGCGGTTAACATCAAAACGATGCCGCACCCTGGTTTTCCTACAGACATGCAAGCGCAATTCACGGCTTTAAATGTGGTTGCCAATGGCAGCGCAACCATTACTGAGACAATTTTTGAAAACCGCTTTATGCATGTACCTGAGCTACAGCGTATGGGCGCAAATATTCGCCTGGAAGGTAATACCGCCATTTGTGATGAAACTAAACATTTATCTGGCGCACAGGTGATGGCGACGGATTTACGTGCATCGGCAAGTCTAATTCTAACCGGCATTGTTGCGGAAGGGGAAACGGTCGTTGATCGTATTTACCACGTCGACAGAGGTTATCAGAAGATTGAAGATAAGTTGAGTCGTCTTGGCGCAAATATTAAGCGCAAACATAACTAAAAAAAGCGAGCTTAGCTCGCTTTTTTAATACAATGGGGTTTCTAATTCAGCGACTTCTACCATAAAGAATAGCACCTCACCGTTGCGATTCACCTCAAATTCCAGAGCTGTTCCAGGCTCGGTATTACCGATAGTACGTAAAGTTTGCTGCGGGTTTGTGATCCCCTTACCTGCAACTTTAGTGACAATGTCGCCATCTTTCATACCGGCTTGCCACGCAGGTCCAAGAGGATCCAGTTCACTGATCCTCAGTCCCATGATTGGGGTATAAACATCCGTGATTAACTGCCCATCGTTGCCTACAGCAGAACCCACAAATCCCAAGTAGCCACGTATCACGCGTCCATCTTCAATAATTTTGGTCATGACGTCTTTGGCTAAACTATAAGGGACAGCAAAAGAAATACCTTCGATATCGATATTGTATCGTGTGGTAAATTGCGCTGAAGTGATGCCAACCAAAACGCCATTGGAATTGACCAGTGCGCCACCTGAGTTACCCACGTTGACGGCTGCGTCGGTTTGCAGCAAGCTATTATATTGACTATCAGTCAGAGACTGCTTACCGGTTGCGCTGATGATACCTTGCGTGATGGTCTGTCCGAGGTTAAGCGGATTACCAATTGCGAGTACGACGTCACCGACTCTGGGCGCGATGTTGTCATTGACTGGAATGACTGGTAAATGTTCTTCATTGACCTTTAAAACGGCGAGATCGGTAATAGTATCAAAGCCAATAAGTACGCCATAGTATTGCCTGCCATCGGGTAGCAAAACCATAATTTGGTCTGCATTATTAATGACATGATAATTGGTCAGAATGTATCCATCCGACGTCATAATTACACCAGAGCCCAGTTCTTGTATGCGGTTTTGACGTTTGAATCTGGGCACTTGGCTGAAGCTTTCAGAAAAAATAGTAACAACCGCCGGTGCAGCTTGACTCACCCCATTAGCAAAACTCATTTGCTGGACAGTATAGGGCACGTTGAGGTTGCCCGCTTTAGTTCTAAACTCCGGGGTCAACCATAATATGAGGAGTGCAATCCCCAGCCCTGCCGCAATGGGGGGCAAAACAGTTCTGATAATTTGAAGCACGGTTTATTATTATTCACGTTTGTTTGCTATAGAAGATATGATGACATAAAACAACGCAGCGACAAGTGCCGCTGCGAAGATCTTAGAAAATTTTTAGCTAAATTACTGGATCAAATAGAAGACTGAGTCTCTACCTCGTTTAATGCCCAATACAATATTGCCTTGAATATCATCGATTAAACGTTTCATTTCTCTCACTGTCGTGACCCGCTGCCTATTGACTTGCATGATCACATCACCTTCTTGCAAGCCGACTCGTGCGGCTGGTGAGCGCTCTTCAACACTGACGACCACAATACCTTGATTGCCGTTGCGCTCACTACTTTCAAGTACCGCACCTCTGAGGCTAGGGTGTATTCTATCTGCTTGAGCTTGGCGTTCATTTTGCCCTTGTAATTTGACATCTAAATTACGGTTTCTCCCATCGCGATGAATACTCACCTCGATTTCACGGCCCTCACCCAGCGTGGCTATTTTACCGCGCAACTCTTCAAAGCTTTCAATTTTATCACCGTCAATGCGGGTGATCACATCATTGGCTTTAATACCTGCTTCGGCAGCAGCTGAGTCAGGCGTCACTTCTTGTACGAAAACACCTTGTTTCACATCAAAGCCTTGGGCCTCAGCAAGACCTGCATTGAGTGTCCGGCCAACGATGCCCAAAGAACCCCGTCGCACTTGCCCATATTCGATGATTTGGTCTACGAGGTTTTTCATCATATTGGAGGGAATTGCGAATCCAATACCTACGTTACCCCCTGAGGCACCTAGAATAGCAGTATTAATACCAATTAATTCCCCTTTAAGGTTAACCAGTGCTCCTCCCGAGTTACCTTGGTTTATTGCCGCGTCTGTCTGAATGAAGTCCTCGTACCCTTCGATATTTAGGCCACTTCGGCCAAGTGCACTGACAATGCCTGACGTCACAGTATGGCTTAACCCAAATGGGTTGCCGATGGCGACTGAAAAGTCACCGACACGCAGCTTGTCAGAGTCCGCGAGCTTTACTTCCGTTAAATCGTCATTGTCAATTTGTAATAATGCAACGTCAGACTCTTTGTCTGCGCCAATGAGCTTCGCTTTAAACTCTCGTCCATCTTTAAGGGTTACGATGATATTATCGGCTTCGTCTATGACATGGTTGTTTGTGACTACGTACCCTTCGTCGGCATCAATAATTACACCAGAACCTAAGCCGCTAAATGGGCGCTTTTGCGTTCTTGGGGCAGGGTTGCCAAAAAAGAAATCGAAAGGGTCAACACGGCGTCGAACTTCTTTAGCTCCTGATACTTGGATACTCACTACACCGGGAGTTACGCGCTCTAGCATCGGGGCCAAAGTAGGAAGTTGTTGTCCGTCAACCGCAACGGGTAGCTTTGCTTCAGAATAGGTTGGTAGCAAAAGCATGCTAGAAGATAAAAGCGCTGCGGATAATAAAGTTAATTTTAATTTCATAGTCTGGAAATTCTCCTAAATTACAGCGGTAGCTCAGCTTCATAAACACAATATCGGCAGATAACTAGGCAGCTCTGACGGTGATGATTCGTGTATATAATGCCGATTGAGTCCTTGAGCAGGCATGCCTGCTCAAATTATTCGGTAATTATTTCTACAGACTATGGGGTCAAAAAAAAGTTCATCAAGGAGTATTTATTTGCTCGGTTTTTGAGCGTTCCCCTGAAAATAAACCACTTTCACCTTCTGCGTAATCCATGGGGGGATTGTTTTGAGTGTATTCATCATTGCGACGTTTTTCAGGTCTTGCACGCAGTGAGGCTTGCAACTGTTCTGTTGTTTCTTTCGAGAAAAATGGCTCGCTTGGCGCTTTGTTTTTTTCTTCGATTAACAGCTGGTTTGTTTCTTCTACATGTTGCAGTAGTTGGCTGTAGTTGTCTTGCATCTTACCAACTAGCTTTTTGGTATTCGCTAAATGATCGGCAACATCTTGGCGATACTGCTCTAAATTTTGTTCTGCCTGTTTTGCTTGTTGCTCGATTTCTTCGTGTTTAAACTGTTTTTTAGTGAACAGTGAACCTAAGAAAAATGCGCTGATCGCCACGATGATCAATAAACCCAACCATGCGATTGTTGTCATACATACTCCTGTATAAGGTGAAAGCCACCTTTGTTCTTTGCTAAAAATGCTATCTATCGATAGCTTAAATATACGCTGAGTTTGGATGCGTGTTAATATATGCGACAAAGAAAACTGCTCAGTTCAACAAAATAATATGATGACGCCTTGGGAAAAGTACCAACAAGACCTTAAAAGAGAAGACTTTCAGTACGACAGCGCGCAGGAAAATGCGGTTCGGCACTTACAGCGATTATATGAAGATCTGATTGCTCAGCCTGCCAAGCCAACGGGGTTTTTTGCAAAGTTATTCAGTAAAAAACCAGCTGAACCAGTAAAAGGCCTGTATTTTTGGGGCGGTGTTGGTCGAGGTAAAACTTATCTAGTCGATACATTTTATGAAGCATTACCTGGAGAGCGCAAAATGCGTGTGCATTTTCACCGTTTTATGCACCGCGTCCACGATGAATTGAAAAAGCTAAACGAAGTGAAAAACCCCCTAAATGTGGTGGCTGATATTTTTAAATCGGAGACGGACATCATCTGTTTTGATGAATTCTTTGTTCAAGATATTACTGATGCCATGTTGTTAGGTGGGCTCATGGAGGCGCTATTTGAGCGCGGTATCGTATTAGTCGCGACATCCAATATCGTACCTGATGAGCTATATAGAAATGGCCTACAACGTGCACGTTTTCTGCCGGCCATTGCCTTGGTCAAAGCCAATACTGAAGTGGTCAATGTGGATTCTGGTATTGATTATCGCTTGAGGACACTCGAGTCAGCTGAAATATTCCACAGTCCATTGGATGAACAAGCCGACCAAAATCTATTTGAATATTTCGATAAGTTGTCACCGGAGGCGGGCGTACTTGAGGCAGAAATAGAAATCGAAGGGCGCATGATAAAAACCCGTAAGGTGTCAGATTGTATTGCGATGTTTGATTTTACACAGCTATGTGAAACCGCTCGTTCACAGGTGGATTATATGGAAATCAGTCGACTATATAACACCGTGATTTTATCCAATGTAAAACAAATGGGGCAGTCCAATGATGATGCCGCAAGACGTTTTATCGCGCTGGTCGATGAGTTTTATGAGCGCAACGTAACGTTGATTATTTCCTCACAGGCCCCCATCGATGAGATTTACACCGAAGGGACTCTAAATTTCGAATTTAAGCGCTGTATCAGTCGATTACAAGAAATGCAGTCACTAGAATACTTATCCAGAGAGCACCTCGCTTAGGCCTTTCATATTTCTGGCGGAAAAATCAGCCACATGCTGGTTTTTCCCAACTACCCTTGCTATAATCCGCGGCCTGCCACGTTGCGTTCTATAGCCCTCGTCGGCTTAGCCACCGACTTGAGCGGCAAAAAAGTCTTAAACTCGAAGGGGTTGAAGCACCATTAGTAGAGCGGTAGTCCTCTGACTACCTGTGGTTTTAACTGAAAACTTTGGATTTTATAAATGAAAACGTTTGTTGCTAAACCAGAAACTGTAAAACGTGACTGGTACGTAGTTGACGCTGAAGGTAAAACTTTAGGTCGTATTGCTACTGAAATCGCTCGTCGCCTTCGCGGTAAGCACAAGGCTGAGTACACTCCACATGTTGACACTGGTGATTACATCATCGTTATCAACGCTGAGAAAGTTACTGTAACTGGTAACAAAGCTCAGGACAAAATGTATTACGCTCACTCTGGTTACCCAGGTGGTCTTAAGTCTGTTAACTTCGAGAAGCTTCAAGCTAAAAAGCCTGAAATGATCATCGAAAAAGCAGTTAAAGGCATGTTACCTCGCGGTCCTCTAGGTCGTGAAATGTTCCGTAAACTTAAAGTTTACGCTGGTAACGAGCACAACCATGCGGCACAACAGCCTCAGGTTCTAGACATTTAAGGAGCACTATCATGGCAAATCAATACTACGGTACAGGTCGTCGTAAAAGTTCAAGTGCTCGCGTATTCTTACGCCCAGGCACTGGCAACATCGTAATTAATCAACGTTCTATCGAAGAATACTTCGGTCGTGAAACTTCTCGTATGGTTGTTCGTCAGCCATTAGAGCTAGTTGAACTAACTGAGAAGTTTGATCTATACATCACTGTTGCAGGTGGTGGTATGACTGGTCAAGCTGGCGCAATCCGCCACGGTATCACTCGTGCACTTATGGAGTTTGACGAGTCACTACGTCCAGCTCTACGTAAAGCTGGCTTCGTTACTCGTGACGCTCGTCGCGTTGAACGTAAGAAAGTTGGTCTTAAGAAAGCACGTAAGAAGACACAGTTCTCAAAACGTTAATTTATTACGTTTCAGAATTTGCAAAAACCCAGCCTTGTGCTGGGTTTTTTCTTTTCAAGAACGGCTCACCTTTAAACTGTCTATTAACCGCATTTTTGATCCTTCAATATAATGAACTTTCAAAAAATTCTAAAAGTTAGAGCTTTTGAACGTTTAACCATCAAATTCTTTGCTACACTTGCATGGCAAGTAAATTATTCACGATTTGAACTGATTAAATATCTGTCGATATAGGCAGAGGTTGATCTTGGTCAGGGAATCGTTGAGTAAGACGTCATATCATAACCTGTCGTTTCTAATTTTGGCTGTTATTTGAAGTAATTATTACTTTGATAGCACCTAAAATAGAATAGTAATAACCCTGTTACATATAGGGGTTTTACTTATGATCGCGTCTATTTTGAAATATCTTAAAATTAACCTGCTGTAACTGATGTTCTCAATATAGCAAGTGTTGAGGATCATAGTGGAGATAAGTGGATGAGCAATGCGCCTGTAGACAACAGCCGACGTCGCTTTTTAACTATCGCTACCTCTGTTGTAGGTGGCGTTGGTGCGGTTGGAGCTGCTGTTCCTTTTATTGCGTCTTGGAATCCAAGTGAGCGTGCTAAATCTGCAGGGGCTCCTGTAGAAGTGGACATTAGCAAACTTGAGCCTGGACAATTAATTCGTGTTGAGTGGCGAGGGAAACCTGTATGGGTTATCTATCGCACACCAAAAATGCTAGAACAAATGAAACAACACGAAGGTCAACTTCGTGACCCTAATTCCGATGAGGCTCAACAGCTTAACTCGGCAAAAAATACTTATCGTTCTCAGCGAGAGGAAATATTCGTTGCGGTTGGTATTTGTACCCACTTGGGTTGTTCTCCAACATTTATGAATGGTGGATTTGGCGAAAAAGTAGAGGGCACTGCAGATGGTTTCTTCTGTCCGTGTCACGGTTCTAAGTTTGATATGGCTGGGCGAGTTTTCCAAAATGTGCCTGCACCTTTGAACCTAGAGATACCGCCATACACCTTCCTAGATGACACTACTATCTTAGTGGGTGAAGAAGAAGAGGTGGCGTAATGACTGATAAATACGAAGAACAATCGGCTGGTGTTGATACAACGGCAAAATCAGGGGGTATTGTGAGTTCAGTGGTTAACTGGATTGATGACCGAATTCCAATGACGCGCGTCTGGAATATGCACATCGCACAGTACCCAGCACCCAAAAACTTTAACTTTTGGTATCTTTTTGGCTCTTTGGCTATTCTGGTATTGGTTAACCAAATTGTGACGGGAATTTGGTTAACGATGAACTTTGTTCCCTCTGCAGAAGGCGCATTCGCCTCTGTGGAATACATCATGCGTGATGTTGAATATGGCTGGTTATTGCGATATCTCCACTCCACAGGTGCATCGGCCTTTTTTGTTGTCGTTTATTTGCATATGTTCCGCGGGATGATTTACGGCTCTTACCAGAAACCAAGGGAGCTTCTTTGGTTGTTTGGGATGCTGATCTTCCTTGCTCTGATGGCTGAAGCCTTTATGGGTTATTTGTTACCTTGGGGTCAAATGTCATTTTGGGGTGCACAGGTCATTATCTCGTTATTCGGTGCGATACCCGTGATCGGCGAAGATTTAACGCTTTGGATCCGCGGTGACTATGTTATTTCAGGTGCAACTCTGAACCGTTTCTTTGCGTTACATGTCATTGCGCTGCCACTCGTGTTGGTTATTCTAGTTTTCTTGCACATTGTAGCTTTGCACGAAGTTGGTTCAAATAACCCTGACGGTATTGAAGTTAAGCGAAAGAAAGGCTCTGTGGCTGATGAAGATAAGCCTAAATTTAAATTCCATGAATACTACACCAATAAGAAAGATGTGATAGACGCTATCCCATTCCATCCCTATTACACTGTTAAAGATGTTTTGGGTGTCGCAGGCTTTTTGATTTTATTCTGCTGGGTTGTGTTTTTTATGCCTGAAATGAATGGTTTCTTCTTGGAAGCGCCAAACTTTGAAGCTGCAAACCCGCTGAAAACCCCTGAGCATATTTTCCCTGTTTGGTATTTTACACCTTTCTATGCGATTTTACGTGCTATTCCTGATAAACTAGCAGGCGTAGTGGCGATGGGCGCTTCGATTGTCGTGTTGGCACTGTTACCATGGCTAGACCGAGGAAAAGTTCGCTCAATTCGTTATCGCAGCATTTGGCACAAATTGAATATAGCGCAGTTTGTTGTGACCTTCTTAATCTTAGGGTGGGCAGGTGCAACACCACAGACGGTATTCTCGACGATTTTGTCTCAGATCTGTACTGTGACATATTTCATGTTCTTCGTATTACTGTATGTGTATTCAAAGAATGAAGTGACTAAGCCACTACCAACGAGGTTGACGAAATGATGAAAAAGCTATTGATCGGTTTATTCGCATTACTGCCAACCTTGACAATGGCAGCAGGTCCAACAGTGCCTTTGATGGACGCTAACATTGACCTGAGGGACAATGCATCTTTGCAAAGAGGTGCCAAGTTGTTTATGAATTACTGCTTGGGTTGCCATCAGATGCAATATCAGCGTTACGAGCGCACTTTTCGTGACATTGGTATTCCTGTTGACATTGGCAAAGAGACATTAATCTTTGATGATTCTAAAGTGGGTTCGCATATCCTTAACGCAATGTCGAAGGAAGATGCTGCGAAGTGGTTTGGTGCAGCGCCTCCAGACTTAACGTTAATATCTCGCGTTAAATCGCCGGATTATATCTACACCTACTTAAAATCATTTTACAAAGATGACTCTCGCCCATTTGGTGTAAACAATGTTGTATTTCCACTTGTGGGGATGCCACACGTTCTTCAGGAATTACAGGGCTTACCAACCCCAATCACTGAGGAAGTGGTTGAAAATGGTAACACTGTAACCAAGATTGTGGGTGTTGAAACAGACGGCTCCGGTGAGATGAGTGATGATGAATATGACCAAGCAGCAAGGGATCTCACTAACTTTTTAGCTTATGTGGGTGAACCTTCGCGATTAGAATCTGAGGCAATAGGTATCAAAGTGCTCGGATTCTTGGTAATCTTCTTCATCTTAGCTTTCTTATTGAAGAAAGAGTACTGGAGAGACGTTCATTAAGTTGAACACTCAATGGTGATTATAGGTAATAGGGGCGCATGCCCCTATTGCTGTTTAAAGTGATTTGATTACTTTGTGATTATTTTATGGAGGTAGGCATGGCCGTAGCTGCCAACAAGCGCCCAGTTATGACTCTTTTTTCTGGTGCAAACTGTATGTATAGCCATCAGGTACGTATCGTTTTAGCAGAAAAAGGTGTAAGTGTTGATATTCATCTGGCTGAAAAGGATAACTTGCCAGAAGCGTTACACGAGATTAACCCATATGGTACTGTACCAACCCTGATCGATCGTGAGCTAGGTTTGTATCAAGCAAATATCATTATGGAATATTTGGATGAGCGTTTTCCGCATCCACCGTTAATGCCAGTATATCCAGTAATGCGTGGCCGCAGTCGCTTGATGATGCACCGCATTGAAAGTGATTGGTACAGCCTTGCAGATAAAATTATGACTGGAAACGATGCTGAAAGTGCTCGCAAAGAGTTAACTGAAGCATTGCTTGCTGTAGCGCCTATCTTTGGTGAAGCGCCATACTTTATGAGTGAAGAGTTTAGTTTAGTTGATTGCTTTATGGCACCACTATTATGGCGTCTTCCTCAGTTAGGTATTGAACTAAATGGCAGTGGCGCAGGTGAGTTGAAAGATTATATGCTGCGTTTATTTGAACGCGAATCTTTCCAAGCATCTTTGACAGACATTGAGCGCGAGATCCGCAGCTAATGACTTCTAATCGACCTTATTTACTTAGGGCGTTTTACGACTGGATTGTGGATAATCAATGCACACCGCATATTGTGGTGAATGCAAATTATCCGCAAGTCCAAGTGCCAGTGCAGTTTGTTCAAGATGGACAAATTGTCCTTAATGTCAGTCCCGGTGCTGCAAATAGCTTCACGATGGACAACGACGCACTCAGCTTTAACGCTCGCTTCTCAGGTCAACCCATGCAGGTATTTGTGCCTGTGGGCGCTGTACTTGCTATTTATGCAAGGGAAAATGGCGAAGGCACAATCTTCTCAGACGCAAACGCTGAAGAAGAGTATGTCCAAGACATTGAAGAGCCTGAAGCTCATCAAACGAGTGAAGAGGAACCTATACCTTCTCAGTCACCCGAGACGAGCTCAAGTGAAGATAAGCCTAAAAAGGGCGCGCACTTACGCGTAATAAAATAATTAAAAAAACCTGCAATTGCAGGTTTTTTCTTTTCAATCACCATTGGTGTGTTAAAGGTATTCAAACGCTTTGATTACTTTTTCTACTCCATGGATATTGCGCGCGATATCAACGGCTCTGTCAGCCTCGTCTTTGTCAACCATCCCCATCAGAAAGACTTCCGCATTCTCAGTAATAACCTTGATATTACTGCCATTCACGTTATCGTTAGCGAGTAATTGTGTCTTTACTTTAGATGTCAGCCAAGTATCGTGAGTTTGAGTTGAAAGACCGATGTTGCTGCCAATCCTAACCTGATTCAATAAACGTTTTACGCCAAATACCTTATTCACCGCCCTCGTTGCTTCTTCGCGCATGTCGGCATTGGCAACTTGTCCAGTGAGCAACACGATGCCATTAACACTGACAACATTGATGTTTGCATATTTTGCTAGGCGTGGAATTTGTTTCAGTGCAAGTGTGGCTTTTATTTCAATGCTATTGTCGTCTATTTGAGAGCCGATAGAGCGTCTATCGTTCGCTGCGGAGACGGCTCCAGCGGTGCCAGCGACGACTGCAACGGCGCAGCCCTGAATGAAAACAATAACAGAAAGTAACAAGATGGCTCTAAAATACATACTAATCATCCTGAGGGAAAAGAATATTATCAATAAGCTGACTAAGGCAGTGTACAGTAAATAGGTGTGATTCAAGAATACGACTTGCACGTTTACTGGGCATGCGGATCTCGACATCATTAGGGCCTAGCAGACCCGTTAACTCACCGCCATCATTACCTGTTAAAGCGATGACTTTCAGGTCTTTTGTCAGTGCTGATTCAACGGCGCTAATGACCTCTTTTTCGTTACCATTGACCGCTATAGCAAACAGTAAGTCACCTTCTTGTGCGACCGCCCTAATTTGTCTGGCGAATAGCTCATGATGCGTGCTAGGCGCCTGACCACTTAAATTAATGTTAGATTGGCTGAGCGTCATCGCTGGCAAGCATGGTCGCTCTGTTTCATAGAAATTGATGAGTAAACTTGCAAAATGCTCAGCGAGCATGTGACTACTGGGCACGCCACAGCATATTAATTTATTACCATTAATAAGTGTTTGTGATATCACATAGGCGGCGGTTTCCAGTTGCTCAGCAACGGCTTCTCCAGCAGCGATTTGTGCTTGTATGCTCTCGGTAAAGATGGCTTTGATAGATTCTTGCATATTAAAAAACGTTCTTTATCCATTGTATCGCGTGGGGGCTATGCCCCTGTATTGCAACAAAGTCTACGCGTAGAGCACGATTATGCAAGGCAAAATCTTGCGTGTATTGATAAATACTGCGTCTCAGGCATTGTTGCTTTTTATTCGATAGTGCATTAACTGCGCCGCCATAAGCTGCGCCTTTGCGGTATTTTACTTCTACAAATACCCAAGTGTCGGCATCCATCATGATCAGGTCTATCTCACCAAATCGACACAAATAATTACGTGTTATTGGCTTAAGACCCTGTTTTACCAAATATTGTTCCGCAATTATTTCAAAATGCTGCCCTTTCTCTCGTGTATTGCTAAAAAGTCCTTTTAACATCGATGTATCCTTTTACGGCATTTATATCTTGCGATAGTTGTGAACGCTCACTCCGTGTGTTGCATAAATAGCGGCATAGGTGGGCGTTCGTCTAAGCTCACAAGTCTGATTTTATTTTTATGATATTGTGCCCAAATAAGCTTTCTGTGAATTTGATTTGCTTCTTTAATACTCAGCGCACCGGTTAGTCCTTCAAACTCTTTACCAGGTATCCGATTGAGCTGTTTGAGTTCAGGGATCAGATTAAGTGCATCGTAGGCCATCGCAAATAGTCGTTGCTCTATGTCGGCTTGCTCAGGCCAGAGCCTAGCGTAAGTTTCACGTAAATTTCGTTCATTCACTGCATCAGGCAACATCCAAGGCAGCTCTGTAAAGTATAAGCCCTCAAGATCGCCTTTGTCGGTTTTGTCAATTTGCTTACTGTAGCTACGTGAACTTGCATAAAGTGGAATACGCTCAGAGAATGTACTCACATTGACGTCCAAGTAAGGCTTAAGCAGCCGTGTTTCGATTGCATCGCCCAATATATATATTGCATCCAAATCTCTTCTTGAGCGAGTCTCACTTTCTACTTCACTGCGGAACAGGCTGCGTATCTCTTTTATCCGCGTTTTCGAACTGTCCACTTCTAATAGCTGCCTGATCACCTCGACCATATCTTCACTGTTGGAATAAAATCCAACTTCTGGGTCGGTTTCGCTAAATGTTTGCCACTGTTTATCGAAATGAGCAATCAAGCGTTTCCCTGCGGGCGTATCCGGTGCCAATAGCATGGGTTTCTGATAGCCTTTTGCTAAAAAGTGTACCATGGCTTGCTCCACTTCATGCTCCGGGTTAAGCGCAAAGTAGAAGTGTTCTGTGTGCACCTGCGCAGCGTCAGAGGCGTCAATCTCGTTGAGGAATATTGCTGGAGAGTTAGCCACAAAACTGCTGCTTTTAACTTTGACGACATTGGGTTTTAGCAACGGGCCGATAATAAAGTCGGCTTGGACCGTTTGTAGGCTTTTTTCGATTAAATCAAGGCTGTCCATCTCATCAATGAAATATATCTCAGAGATTTTACTTCTATCCATTGCTGCGAGAAAACCGTTCTTCAGCGCAGCTCCCAGACGCTCACTACTGCCAGACTGTGGCAGTAATATTGCCAATTTTTTCGCATCATACGGGGCGAAATTAATATCAGACTTTACCTCTGTAGGAATGATAAAGCTGCCTGGGTGGTTTTTATAACGGCGTTGCCAGTTGTTCATGGCCTGATGCAGTTGCACGGTTGAGCCGAGGTAGACTTGGTGATATTTGGCCAGTTTCACCCAACCTTGTTGAATGACAGAGCCGCGGTCGAATCGTTCTAGTGCATAAGAGGAAAGTTGCTGTAAAGCGCCCCAAATTTCAGCGTCAAGACCCGCAATATCAAGCTTGTTTTGCTGGGCGATATCGGCACTTTGAAAATAATGTACCAGTGCTTTTTTGGGCAGTTTTTGCGAAGCAAAAATACTGCCTTTTAGATATTGATGCCATGCCTTGTGTTCGGGCAGTCTCAATCTTTCATTGACACTTCTGAGAATTTCATGGGCGCTTTCATATTTCCTTAATTCTTTGCGGGCTAAGGCGACATACAGTTTGTTTTGAACATGATCCACGCTCGCTTTTGATTCAAGCTCGACACACGCTTGTTCAAGCACTTGCCAATTTTGTTCCTTAATTGCCGCTTCTCGGGCGTTATAAAGGAGCTGAATGCGTGATGCACCCTGTTTACTTAGGGCCTTTGCAAAAAGTCCCTGAGCGTCCAGTTGTTGTACAACGGGTGGTGTATTCGCCTCGGTTTGCGTGCTTACCGATTGTTGTGTGCTATTAGGGGTTGTGCCACAGGCAGATAACCCCGACAATATGGCCATAATTAGACTTATTTTTTTCAGTTGCACGCGTATACCTTCACTTATCGCTTTGTATGTGAATATCTTACTGACTGATCTTGGAGAGCTCAATGACAAAAGCCGAAACCTCAAACAAAATTGGCACCCTTTATATCGTGGCGACGCCCATTGGTAATCTAGAAGACATCAGTGAACGGGCGCTGAAAACGTTGGCAGACGTTGACTTAATTGCTGCCGAAGACACACGCCATACGGGTAAGTTACTCAGTCACTTTAATATTAAAGCAAAAACCTTTGCGCTGCATGATCATAATGAAAAACAAAAAGCACAACAGATCGTAGAGTGGTTAAACGAAGGGAAGGACATCGCATTGGTATCGGATGCTGGCACGCCCCTGATCAGCGACCCTGGGTATGCTGTGGTGAACTTATGTCGTGAGTTGGGGGCCCATGTGACGCCTATACCTGGCGCATGTGCCGCCATCGCGGCTGTTAGCTGCTCAGGGCTGCCGACAGATAAATTTCAGTTTTTAGGTTTTACGCCAGCAAAAAGCCAAGCACGGCAGCAATTTTTTGTCTCTGCACATGAGTCGGGGATAACCAGTATTATCTACGAGAGTACACATCGAATCATGGCCAGCTTGAATGACTTATCCGATGCTTTGGGTGCACAGCAACCGGTTGTTTTTGCCAAGGAGCTGACAAAAACGTATGAGACTTTCTTCAGCGGCTCAGTAAGTGAGTTAATCACTTTCTTGTTAGATGAGCCGGAGCGTCAACGCGGAGAGTTGGTTTTGATGCTGCCAGGTAAAGGGAAAGAAACCGCTGCTATCACGCCTGAAGCGCAGAAACTCATCACGATATTGGAAGCAGACATGCCGCTGAAAAAGGCATGTGGTGTGGCTGCAGAGTACTTTGGCCTAAAGAAGAATGCTTTATATAAAGCAATAATCGCACAAAGAGAAGAATAGCAAAAAATCCGCTGTGCTTTAGGCTAGAAACAGGTATAATGCGCGGCGAGTTGGCCGGATAATCGCTGCTTGTGACGAAAATGATCAAGGGGAGGAAAGTCCGGGCTCCACAGGGCAGGGTGCCAGCTAACGGCTGGGGGGTGAAAGCCCACGACAAGTGCAGCAGAGAGGAGACCGCCAACTTCGGTTGGTAAGGGTGAAAGGGTGCGGTAAGAGCGCACCGGGCCGCTGGTAACAGTCGGTTGCAAGGTAAACTCCACCCGGAGCAAGACCAAATAGGGTTCCTTATGGTGTGGCCCACATCGGAACCGGGTAGGTTGCTTGAGCCTAAGAGCGATTTTAGGCCTAGACGAATGATTATCACCTCGCAAGAGGGACAGAACCCGGCTTACAGGCTGACTCACACATTTTAGTAGCCGCTTGAACTTTCAAGCGGCTTTCTAATTCTTACCTTACTGAATTTTGAGCTGTGGCGCACAACCGTGCTCTAAATCGCTTTTGAAATGACACGTGTTAAACCATTCGACACCAGGTGTTCATCGTTGCTGGTGTGCTTACCGCGTTACTATTGTCAAACGCCTATATGCTTAGGTGCACTACATCATTATTAGGACAATACGCACTGAGTTCTTCAGTGTATTGGAGTGTTGTGATATCTAGAATAATGATGTTTCAAACATGTTTTAATTCGCTCCATATTTTTGGCACATTTGCATGTCATAAACCCTAAATTGAACTGTATCAGTCAATTAATAGGGGGTATTAAGATTATGATGCGGACCAAGCTGTGCTTTGCATTACTGACTTTGGGGGTGAGCGCTCCTAATTTTGCTCAGGCAGTCATTGCACCTTTAACAATTCATGTTGATGAAAATACAAAATCGAACACCACCATTGGCAAAGTAAGTTTTGTTGATGGCGTATCAGATAAAACGGTGCGTTTAGAAGTCGGTAAAACGGACATCAAAAACTGGGTAACAAATGGTGAAGCGTTTGAGCCCGTTTCATTTTCATCGTCCTTCACCCAAGCACCGATTGTTTTTGGTCAGATCCAATCCAATAGTGATTACACCGTAGAGTATGAGGTCAATACCTATTCATATGCTGGCTTAACGAGCAAAAACAATAATAGATTGTTGATGCGCCATCGTTTAGACAATGTCAGTGCGCAAGGGTTTGAGGCCGTACTTGAGTCGGAGCTCGATAAAAAAGGTACTAGTGTTATCCAAAGCTTTACCAACACTGGCGAGGGCGAAACGCTTGGTTGGATAGCATTTGCTGAGCCCATCTCTGCACTTTGGAACAACAAACCATTTGAAGTTTCGAGCACGGGCACAGTGGTGACGCATCAAGTGCATGGTCACGCATTTAGTGCGCCGATCACAGAAACCCCAACGATTTTAGCCTCCTTAGCGTCCTACAATGGCACATCTCAAAGTGGTGTGGCGATTGATGAAATCTCAGCAAAGCGTGTAAAAGTGCACGTTGATAACATTGATGATGACGCCCATATGGCTGAAAACATCAATGTGTTTGCACTGCAAGGCTCAGGCTTATTATTTACTGAGAGTTTTGCAGTTGTGGGTGAAACGGGCGTCATTAAAGTCTCTGATTCAGGCAGTGATGCGCCATTTTCTATCACTTTTTCTAAATCTTATAACAACCCAGTTGTATTTGTTCAAGCGGTCGGGATCGACAAAGACATCGTTGATGCGGCGGTACGATTCAATTTCGTTGCGCCTATGATGCTGCTGGGGTATTTGCATGGCGATAATGAAAGTGTGGTACCAAATCGCTTTGGTGAGTTTGAACTGCATTATCAAATCTTTGAGGCTGGTCGTTGGGATATACCATTAGAACATTATAGCTATGAAATCGTGTCCGGAAATGACGCGGGTGTGTTCTCAATTGATACAATCAAAGGTGACATTAAAGTTGCGGACCAAACACAATTAGACTTTGAGTTGGGCAATAATCAGTATGTATTAACGGTTCGCGTGAAAGATGGGGCAGGCAATACGTATGATTCGACAGTTACTATTAACGTAAACGACATTAATGACTCCCTGAACAACAATGCACAATCCATCGATGGCTTGGAAGCCGCTGATTGGACAGGTTGGGCTGTTGCACCAGCAGGGGATGTGAACGGCGACGGTTTTGACGATATTATCGTCGGCTCGCCTCAAGCAGATGTACGCCGTAATGATGGCTCTCTGATATTGGAAGACAATGGTGCTGCGTATGTGCTCTTCAGCGATGAAACTGGCACATTCCCGTCGTTAACGGAGGTGAGGGAAGGCACGCAAGGTTTTGGGATCATGGGAGCTGCATCTGGTGATAACGCAGGTTTTGCGGTTGCAGGTGGCGTTGATATCAATGGTGACGGTTTGTCAGACGTTGTGGTCGGTGCACCTTATGCAGGTACAAATGGTGAGAACTCAGGGTCAACCTACGTTGTCTTTGGTAAAACAGACACCAATTATGTGCCACTGTCTGATATGAACGAGGGAGGCAGTGATGACGGGTTTGCTATTCATGGTGCTTACACTGAAGACTATGCTGGTGGTACGTTAGTTGTCGGCGATGTGAATGGTGACGGCCTTGGTGATATTGTTATCGGCGAAACGGTTACGCGTTTTTTAGCTGGGACTGGTTCATTTGAATTAAGGGACTTGCTAGAAGATGGCACAGCAGACCCGAACTTAGCCTATGTTGTTTACGGTAAAAAAGACAATAACGTGGTTCAGTTAGCCAATGTTGCGACAGACTACAACACGCAAGGTTTTGCGATCACTCGCCCAAGCAGAAGGTTATTCAGTGGCTGGCACTACGGTGCGCAAGTATTACCAACCGGTGATTTTAACAGTGACGGCTTAACGGATTTTATCGTGAGCCACGGTTTATATGTTGATACGTCTGGTACCAGTTATGTGACGTATGGCCGTATCGGTGGTGAATCAATTAAGTACAACAGCATCAAATCGAGTGGCAATGGCATTAAAATCATCCCTGAAGCCAGCGGTAACTATGGGTTTAACTTTGGCCGTGCAAGTTTAAATACACTGCCTTCATTTACCACCTCTCACGTTGGTGACGTGAATGCTGATGGTGTTGACGATATTGCGTTATTGCTCACTGATACAGGGTGTTGCGCTGCCATTGACCACCCGCGTGCGTATATCTTATTTGGTGGGGTAAATGTTGCCGATGAAATTAATTTAGCGGATGTTGCACAAGGCAACGGCGGTTTTGTTATTCATAACGATGCGTCCAATATTGCTCACAGTGACTTGCAGGTTATTTTGGGCTCCATAGGTGGGGCTGGCGACTTAAATGGTGATGGCTTTGACGACATCATTATTGGCGACCCGTTTGCAGAAGACAATAAAGGTCGTGTGTATGCCGTGTATGGGCGTGCAGGTACAGATCCTGTTTACCTAAGCGAAATCATTGAGACAAAACAAGGTTTTTATTCTGAAGGTAACGGTGGCGAGCAGTTAGGTCAGTTCATCGCCAGCGCCGGTGACATCAATGGCGATGGCATCAAAGATATTCAATTTGGTACGCCTTCTGCTGATAAAAACAATTTAAGCAACACGGGTGCTGTGTATGTATTAAACGGCGATGGTAATTTAGTGACACTTTGGGGCACTGTGGGTGATGATACAATCGCAGGTGCAGCAACGGCAGATAATATTGCAACTGGAACCGGTGATGATGTTATTCGCACCAATGGGGGATCTGATGCGGTGTATGCAGGTCCTGGTGAAGATACCGTTTATATTTCTGACAATACGTTTACCCGTATCGATGGGGGCGGTAATACCGATACGTTAATCTTTGAAGGTGCGGGCATTAACCTAAATCTCGCAGCGCAAGCATCTCGCGTTCGTAACGTTGAAGTGTTTGATATTCGAGGCTCAGGTGCAAACTCAATCACACTGAATAAAAGTGTCAGCAGCAACTCAAACTTGCGCATTTTAGGTGATGATGATGACTACATTGGTGCGGCGAACAACCAATGGGTTGATTCAGGCACAACGCAAGTTATCGATAATATCACTTATAAAGTGTTTACAGCAGGCGCTGCAACCATGTTAGTGCAAGACGGTGTGAGTATTGCCGTTAACAATGCGCCCACCATTGAAGCGCAATCTTTCACAGTGAGTGAAGCCTCTGCAAGCGGTACTGAGATTGGCACTATTTTGGCCGACCCGAATGATGTCGGCGACTTTGTTACTTTCCAAATCTTAAGTGGCAACACTGATGGTGACTTAGTATTAGATGCACAATCGGGTGTATTGAGCATCAGCCCAGACATTTCTCGATTAGACTATGAGAACACCGCAACGTATACCTTAGAAGTTATTGTTTATGACCAATACAATACAACGGATGTAGCAAACATTAACGTTGATGTATTAGACATGGAAGCCATGACAATTAGTTTTACAGGGGATGCAAGTGGTGAGGGCAGTTATTGGGGTAACAATACCGTGCTTGAATTATTGGGTATGAGTTCACCTGATTGGGCATCCACTGAAACTAAAATGACTTGGACGCTGCCTGATGAAGATACTGGCGCGGCAACATGGCCTGCATTTAGAGTACAGTCTGGTGGTAAAATTCATTATGTGGGTGGTCTTGATGTTTTTGGTGGTTGGGTTGAAGCGGATATTCCGCTTTCAATGGACTTAAAATACCCAGATGAAATTCAAGTGGGTCAACCGGTTAACTTAACCACACAATTTAAAGTGGACCCACATTCTAACTTTATGGCGTCTTCACCTGGTGTACAAATCTCAGCCGAGTTAATTGTTGAAGATTTCTTCATGAGCTTTGAGTCCGAAGTATTCCCAAATTTGAACGACACAACCAAAATTGACTATGGGTCATATGAGAAAAGTGTGGGCTCAGAGTCATCAGGGGTTTATGGTGACAACTGTGCCAATGCTTTAAATCGTGCCGATTGTTACAAGTTGGACGCGGGTGTGGAAGTTTACGATTTAACGCGTGAGCTGACGGATGACGAAATTGCTACGCTCATTGCAGAGCATCACTATGAGTTATCGCTAGCAACGACAATTGCGCATGCAAGACAAGTTAGTTCAAACCTCACGTTCGACACCAGTATGGTTAACGGCGACTATCTTGTAGATGTTGTTTATGCTCACCTTGGTGCGACCGATGGATTTGAAATCATCAGCACAGATCACTCAGATCCATTGGCATCGATCACCTCTTTTGTTCGCGCTGAAACGACAGACGAAGAGATTGCGCTGTATATCAAAAATCTAACCCGCGATACGTTAGCTGCTGATGTCGCAAACAGCGCCAGAAAAGCCATTGAGAAAGCGGTTAATTTAGAGGTAGATAAATTACGCTTCCTTGCGGGGCATGATTTAATAGATTGGGTGTCTGAAGAGGTTTATTGGGGTTCAAATTGGACCAAATGGCATGCCAAAGCGGGAATGGAAGCGGTTGAAGGCACTTCTGAGCAGTGTATTGATGATTTTTATGCCCCAGTGGGTGAAGATTTATATCGTAGTTATAAGTTCAGCACCTTAGATACTTTTGTGAGTATCACATTAGATTTATTTCAAGACTTTGAGTTGAATGTTGAGCCCTCAGCAATTTTAGTGCTAGAAGATGGCACAGAAATTTATTTTGACCCAGAAGATGACATTGTATTCACGCCAGAGCTAGCGCATGACGTTAATAACGATGGCATGATCGACGCGACATTAACAGTGGATGTTCAGTCTAAGTTTGTGAACAACAGTAAGATGAAAGCGTCGTATAAAATGCCATTTAAGTTCTTAGAGTTCTCATATAACGTGCAAGAAGCTGTGTGTACTGACGCGCAAGCTTACTTCATGGGCAAGCAAGGCATTCAGTACGAAAAAGGCTCATATGGTCCATTAATGGATAGCGAGTGGGTGTTTGAGTTCTCAGATACGGATTTTGGCGGTGAAACGGAAGTCACACTGGCTCAAAATTCGTATACAACGCACCTATCGTTTGACCTGTGTAATACTAACGGCGTGTGTGGCGAGCCGGTATTGTCATACAAAAATAATGCGCCGGTGGCATCGGATGTCACTGTAACGGGTGATTTTATTGGTAAGTCCGGTGTATCTGCGACTTATGTTTATTCAGATCCTGATGGCGACATTGAAGAGGCGACGCGTTTCCAATGGTATCGCTCTGCAACTGGTAATGATACCGATGCACAAGCCATTGACGGTGAGGTTTACCAATCATATACCTTGGCATTAGACGACATTGATAACTATGTAGCGTTTTGTGTCACCCCTTATGATGGCACAGACTTTGGTAATCCTGTGTGTTCTGAGTGGGCTTATGTAGAAAGTCCATTCCATAAAGATTTGTCTATCATGAATGGCTTCGGTCAATCTATTGTGTTTGATGGCACTGATCAGAGCATGGTTCAAACTATGGATGCGGGCTTTGATCCGAACAGTTCGTACACAATAGAAGCGTGGGTTAAAGTAAATGCATTGAACCCAGATGATAATTCAAACTTAATTACCTTCACACAAGGAGAAAGTACCTCAAAGGCTGCAATCAGAGTATTAACTGACGGCCGTTTACGTATCAAAGCAACCAACACCACGTTTAAATCGACAGAAACGATCACTGTTGGTCAATGGCAACACTATGCCATCAGCTATGATCAACCGACACAACAGTTATCTGTGTATTTAGATGGTAAATTGATCATCTCTGAAGTTGATGCTGCTGACTCAAGTAATGTGTATTTTGTGTGGGGGTCCGGCAATGATGGTGTAAGCAAGAAGTTAAATGGTCAACTTGATGAGATCCGTATTTGGAACCAAGCGCTATCGCAACAGACGATTGCGGCGCATCGTGCATTAAGTGCCTCGTTAACTGATTCAAGACTCGTGTCTTATTACAGCTTCGATACTGTGGTTAATGATCAGGTAGCAGATCTGGTGGGTCAAAGCACGATGACGCTGGTGAATAGCCCTGATATTGAAAAGCATGACACCTACTTAACACTTGATGGCAATGGAGATTATATCGAGATTGCTGATGCAAGTGACGGTTCGATAGACTTTGCTGGTGACAACTTTACAGCCTCGGCTTGGATTTATTTAGAGCCAGGATCCAATGGTACAAACCGCAATATTTTCGCGAAAAAAATCTCAGCGAACGCAGGTTACAAAGGCTGGAGCTTAAGCATTAACAGCTCAAATAATTTGCAGTATCACCATGACGCAGTTAATGATGGTAAAAAAACCTTCACAGCAGGCACGTTTAAAACGGGTCGTTGGTATCATGTTGCGGTAGTAGCTAACTGGGAAGGTGGCAAGATTAGGTTGTATGTGAATGGTAGCGAAGTTGGTGGAAATGGCAGTGGCTTAGGTAATAAACGTAACTTGAGCAACCATAAACCACTTCGTATAGGAGCATATAGCCATACCAATACGACCTCAAACACATTTAAAGGTCACATTGACGATGTCGCGATATGGACGCGCGCTTTGTCTGAGGATGAGCTCAATGTGTGTAAAGATGACATGGTGTTGGGCTGTGAACAAGACCTATTAATCTATTATGACTTCGAACAGGAAGCCCATAAAAACAAGGCCATTGATAGATACAACGGCTCTATTGTAGGTGCCGCCGAAGTGGAGCATGGTTTTGATGTGACATTTACGACGACTGAGTATACATCTTTTGTAGGTAAGCTACCTGGTGGTACAGGCGTTACATTTGGGCTTGCAGATGCGCCGGTTTACGGAGAGGTGGTCATCAATGAGTATTCTGGCGAATTTACCTATACACCAAATGGCAGTGCTAACGGTGCCAGCGATTCGTTTAGCTATGTCGTTTACGACAACAACGAGGGGTATAGTCTCAAGCAGATTGTTACCATTGAGTTTGAATAAGCTTATTCCTGCATAAAAAGTTTAAAGCCGCGATACCACAAGGTGTCGTGGCTTTTATCTAGTTCAAGCACGTGAGGTTTTAAACTGCTTGGCTGTGTACTTTTAGTCACGAGTCGATCTTTTATGGAGATCGCTAACACCCTATTTATATGCCATTCGGCACTTACTCGATGCTTTACATGCTTAGTGTGTTTTATGGTATGCACAATATAAGTTTGACCTTATATTAAATCGCATGTGCACGTTATCATTGAAAACGACTCTTATTAAAATGAGATACGCGGACTGTTATGAATGAGCGTAATCCATACCGATTAACATGGCCCCAGTTTATTAAGCAGTATTCACTCGATGCGATGTAAATTTAATTGATATGCTGGTGGCAATCAGCGCGAGTACAAAAGGCCATACAACTTATGTAATATAATTCCTTTTAATACAATAATGTAAGAATAAAAATGTAACCACCATGCAATGTTCCTGAAATAAAAAAGTCATTTTTTGTACGTACACTTGCGCGTGCTCACAATTGATTACGTTTTAGGAACATTCAAATGAAAATTAAATTTCTTGCGCTCGCAGTATCTGCCGCTTTGCTCTCCGGTTGCAACGATGACGACACACAAACCGTCGAAGTCATTAAAGAAGTTGAAGTAGTAAAAGAGGTCGTGAAAGAAGTACCTCCAACGCCAGTCACTTCGGTGAAGAATGTGATTTTGATGATTGGTGATGGTATGGGACCTCAGCAAGTTGGTTTACTTGAAGAGTATGCGCAACGTGCACCAAACTCAGTATATAAAGATAAAAACAACCAAACTGCACTATCAAAGTTCGCGAATGCGGGCCATTTAGGATTGTCATTGAATGCCCCTCATGGTCCGTCTGGTAGCCTAGTAACAGACTCGGCTTGTTCTGCGACTCAGCTAGCGACGGGTATTTCCGCTGGTTCTGAAATGATCGGGCTCGATACTCAGGGTAACAAAGTTGCGACTATTCTAGAGAAAGCTAAAGCGATGGGTAAGGCGACCGGTTTAGTATCGGATACGCGTATCACTCACGCAACCCCAGCGGCGTTTGCATCACACCAGCCGCACCGTTCTTATGAGGATAAAATTGCCGCTGAATTAATTTCTTCAGGAAATGTCGATGTGATGTTATCTGGGGGCGCACGTGTCTTTTTACCACAAGATGTTGCGTCCAATGAATCGGTACAGCAGGAACTTGCAGCGCTTGGTATGCCAAGTAGCGTCTATAAAAAATCTAAGCGTAGCGATAACGACAACCTAGTGTTAGAAGCTAAGGATCAGCATGGTTATGCATTGGCGTTTGATAAAGCACAGTTGATGGATGTTGAAGGTGACAAATTACTCGGTTTGTTCGCTAATTCTGGTATGGACGATGGCATTGCGTACAGAAAGTGCCAGCAAGACGATAGTTGTACACAACCTTCACTAAAAGAAATGACCGTCAAAGCCTTGGATATCCTAGCGAAAGATGAGGATGGTTTCTTTTTGATGATTGAAGGTGGTCAAATTGATTGGGCTGGACATGCAAATGATGCCGGCTGGATGCTAAACGAATTGCTTAAGTTTGATGAAGCCGTTGAAGCTGTCCATGAGTGGGTGAAAGATCGCAATGATACTTTGGTTGTCGTGACTGCTGATCACGAAACTGGCAGCTTTGGTTTCAGCTACTCAAACCATAACACGCCAGAGGCAGTGGCGCTGCCTGGTAATGGTATGGGTGATTCACTGTATAAACCAAAATTTAACTTTGGTGCGTTAAGTCTACTCGATACGCTGTACAATCAAGAAGGTACGTTCTACGACATCATGGGTGATGTAGATGGCAGTTACAACTTTGCCAATAGTAGCGCAGAGCAGTGGCAAACGGCCATTACCAAGCATACGCCATATACAGTAACGCTTGAGCAAGCCGCTACAATTCATGAGTCTCATGAAACAAATGACGATGGTCACCCTTTACCGCACTTTGAAGACTTTTCTGATTTCTATGTCTACGGCACAGAAGATTTTACAGGTAAGATTGCGCGCGTTGTTGCGACGCAACAAAATGTGGTTTGGGGAACGGGTACCCATACAGCGGCGCCAGTACCAGTGTATGCATTCGGTCCAGAAGGCGTAACAAAACAATTCTCGACGTTGCAACACCACGTAGACATTGCTAACAAGATGATGGCTGCATTGGGTGTTAACGAGTAACTAGAAGCTGTTCAATCCAAACAACCAAAGCCATTCAATAGAATGGCTTTTTTCGTTTTACGCGGGGTTTTCTTGCGATTGTACATGATCGATAAATGTTGCGATTGGTAAAGGCTTGCTGTAGTAATAGCCTTGCCCAAAATCACATCCCGCCTGTTTAAGCAATTCGTGTTGGGTGGCTGTTTCAATGCCTTCTGCAATGACTTTTAAGCCCAATTGATGTGCCATCAAAATCATTGTCTCACAAAGTACTAAATCGTCTTCATTGTGCTCAATACCATCAACGAAGCGCTTGTCGATCTTAATAAACTCAGTATCCATTTGCTTTAAGTAGGCAAGCGATGAATAGCCGGTACCAAAGTCATCAAGTGCAATGGCAAACCCTTGCTGAATGAGTTTTGTCAGTCTTTTCTGGCTGCGTCCTTCGCCTTGCATCATGAGCCCTTCAGTGATCTCTAATACCAGCATATCAGGTGTCAACTGGTGTTTGGCTAGTTGGCTTTGCCACGCTAACAATGTGGTGTGTTTGGCACTAAATTGTACTGGTGACACATTGATGCTCAATTGTAGTTTATTATTCAAGTGTTGTGTTTGTTTAAGTACATCGACCGCTTGAGTGAATGCAAATTCACCCAGCTGATGAATTAACTGGGTCTCTTCAGCCAATGGGATAAACTCCGCTGGGCTGATGATCCCCTTCGTCGGGTGCTGCCAACGAATTAATGCTTCCGCTTTTGTGATTGCCATGGTTTGCATGGTAACAATTGGCTGGAAATACATGACAAACTGATTTGCATACAGAGCTTGGCGCATATCTTTGAGCAATAAGATGCGTTGTTCGGCTTGTTCACGTAGCTCAGAACTGAACAAGGCAAATCCGTTTCTGCCAAGTTGTTTGGCTTTATACATCGCTTGATCTGCAGCCTTTAACAGCTGTTCAGTGTTTTTGCCGTCACGGGGGGCCAATGCGATCCCTATACTGGCCGCGATATGGCTGGTTTCGTCCGCAAGTGTGAAAGGTGCTTTAATAGTAGAAAGTACTTTCTCTGCTAGTTCAATTGCTTGCTCTTGGGTTTTACAGTGATCAAAAACGAGGACAAATTCGTCGCCACCAATCCGCGTTAGACGCGCAACGGACTCTGTGGCTTTTTTCAGTCTCTGTGCAATTTGTGCGAGCAAAAGATCGCCATAATAATGTCCTAACGTATCATTAATATCTTTAAAGTGGTCTATATCTAACAGTAAGACTGCGAAATTATGATTTGTCAGGCCATATAATGTATTCAGCTGTTTCTTTAAGCTTGTCCTGTTGGGCAAATCCGTGAGCTCATCAAAATGACTTTGACGCCACAGTTGTTCATCTTTACGCTTTTTATCAGTAATATCCGCAAAAATACCGACTCGGCGATAGGCTTCACCATGCTCATCATATACTGTATCTATGGTGAGCCATTCAGTGTACAACTCTCCATTTTTCCGCTTGTTTATGATCTCACCTTGCCATTTACCTGTAGATAGCAAGGAACGCCAGAGTTGTTCATAGAAACTGGGATCATATTTTCCCGAGCTTAAGATTGAGGTCGTTTTGCCAATAACTTCATGTTGAGCATACCCCGTGATTTTTGTAAACGCTGGGTTTGTGTCGAGTATATACCCTTGTGCATCAGTGATCACCATACACTCACTGCTGTTATTGTAGGTGAGTGCCGCTAAATTCAGTGCTTCTTCTTGTTGTTTTTTCTTGCTGATATCTCGCATGATCAAAATAGCCTCATCGATGTGCGCTATTTTGAGAATACGGATCTCATATACTTTACTTTGATTTTTTTCTTTTTGGGCATATTCAAACATCGTCATCGGCTTTTCTTGCAGTAAGGCTAAGGCTGCTTTTATCCGGATATTGATATGAGTTGGAAAGATATCCTGTAATGCCGCTCGGCCTGTCACTCGATGCCCATGCTGGTCAAGAATATTCGCGTGCTTATCCAGACGTAAAAAGTCATCTGGTAAGGCGTTGATGAGAGTATTGAGCTCGGCATGTTTACGATTTAATTCATACTCAGTATGGATGCGGATATTGGCCATGTGCTCAAAGTGTGATGCTAAATCGGCCAGTTCTTTTGGCATGTTTTTTTGGTCTAGTTTCAGCGCCTTACCTTGTGTTAATGCACCGATGGCATCACTGAAATCAGTTAACGGCAGCAACAATGTACTTCTAAGTTGTTGGCGCCCGAGCCATATCAAAAAGCACACGGCGACGAAAAACGCGAACAGAATTAATCCAAATTGTCTATTTACCTCATGAAAGGCATCATCAAACGGAAAATCAAAGTAAATATTGAGCTCAGATTGGGGTTGATGTAGTGGCTGACGCAGGTAAACATGGTGGTGACCAGTTTGATCTTCTAGAATAACGGCTTTTTGAGATAAATTAGCGGGCCAATCTTCGCTCACCGCGCGTCCTAATGGCTTTGTTGAATAGGGATACTCTGCGACAACTTGCGCAAAGTGGTCTGCAATCATCACGCGAGTCCCATTTGGCAATGGTAAATGAGACAAAGACTCGCTCCAGTGTGCAAGCCGTCGTACTGCGAAGATCACCATTTTGAGTTGATCATCTTGATACACTGGTTGGGCGAAGTTAAGGGTTGCAGACTGTACACTGCGATCTAGTTGATATTCACCAATACTAAAGTCACGCGTTCTGATCGCCTGCAAGAAGTAGGCTCTATCCGCGATACTTACGGGGGCTTTTAGCGGGTACAATGAACAGAAAACGCGACCACTGGGTGTGGCCAGTCCAAAGTTCGCAAATTCTTGATTGAGCAATTGTGCGTGATGGAGCAATTGAGGGCATGCCTGCTGCGATGATGAGAGCAATGTGTGGTTTGCGGCAAGTTGGCCGAGTAGCAGTTGCGCTTCTTTAATTTCTACACGCTGTTGAGTGGTAATTTGATTGGCATAAAATATCGCATCCTGCTCTTTGATATGCAGGATGTCTGCTCGTTGTGCAAATAATAACGCCAGTATCAGCGTGAAACCGGGCAAAGACAGTAACAGCATCAACCTAGAAAAGCGTTGTTTTATTGTCGAATAAAGAATAATCAAATCTCAATTTGTAAATACATGTATATGATAACCGCGTGTTCTCAAATCACCAAACTTCGTATTGGGTTACATAATTGATGTATTGATAATAGGTGGTTTTCACTCAAGGTTGTGTGTTTTTTAATCTGTATTTTTTGTTCGTTTAATTTCACAAGAGCGCAAATTTTTTATTTATAGGGGGTTACTTTTCAAGCCTTCCCATTTTTTCCCACTCATTTCAAAAACTTCTTTGAAACCCTCATTTTTTCTGGATTTAAGCCGATGTTAACCTCCTTATCTAGCTTGACAAAAAGGCTTGTCAAGCCCTAGACTTGTCAACTGTGGTAGAATGTGGGTTAAAGTGGATCAAATTGGATCAAAATGTACATTTCTCACTCATTGAGGTGACTTAGGGATGTTCCGCGGTGCAAACCTAATCAGTCTGGATGACAAAGGGCGTTTTTCGATACCGATGAAGTATCGCCAATCGCTGCTGTCTGAAGAAATGGGCACTGTCATTTGTACCATTGCGATAAATGAACCTTGTTTGTGGGTATACCCACTCTCAGAGTGGCAAGATATTGAAGCGCGTTTACACAAGCTATCTAATACGAACCCTCGTGTTAGGCGATGGCAGCGCATGCTTTTAGGTCATGCAACAGAATACCAATTGGACAAAAATGGCCGCATTTTGTTGGCCCCGTCTTTGCGCAATTATGCCAACCTTGGGAAGAAGCTCATGTTGGTTGGTCTTTTAAATAAGTTTGAGATCTGGGATGAAGCTCGTTGGAACGAACAGATGCGTCTTGATACTGAAATTGAGCGCAGTGGTGACGTAGAAGAGAGCTCAGATCTTGATGGTTTTTCTTTATAGAGTACAGGTGTAGCTCACAATTATGAGTTCAGAATTAGAACATATCTCCGTGTTAATGGACGAAACGCTCGATGCACTAGAGATTAAGCCGGATGGCATTTATATCGATGGCACTTTTGGTCGAGGTGGTCACTCAGGGCAAATTCTGAAGCGCTTGGGTGAGCAAGGTCGTTTGCAAGCGATTGATCAAGATCCGCAGGCGATCCAAGCTGCACAAAAATTTGCGCAAGACAGTCGCTTTTCGATAGCCCACAACCGATTTTCTAATATTTCAGCCGTCGCAGAAATGGCGGGTTTGACAGGTCAGGTTGATGGCATCTTGCTGGATATCGGCGTGTCTTCACCACAACTAGATGACGCAGATCGTGGTTTCAGCTTTATGAAAGATGGACCCTTGGATATGCGTATGAACCCGCAAGCAGGGCGTAGCGCGGCGCAGTGGTTAGCTGAAGCCGAGCTTGAAGATATGGTGCATGTCATAAAAAAATATGGCGAAGAAAAATTTGCTAGGCGAATAGCGCATAAGATTATTGAAACGCGGGCAGAAACCGAGATCACCACCACAAAACAGCTTGCCGAGCTTATTGATGAGGCGGTGCCAGTCAAAGACAAGCATAAGCATCCTGCTACGCGTACTTTTCAGGCTATTCGAATTTATATCAACAGTGAATTAGAAGAGATACAAACTGCATTAACGGCAGCGCTTGATGTGTTAAAACCAGGCGGTCGACTGGTGGTCATTTCTTTCCACTCTTTAGAAGATCGCATTGTTAAACAGTTCATTAAAAAACAGAGTAAGGGAGAGGCTGTGCCTCGAGGCCTTCCTCTTACCGATGCACAATTGAACAAAAACCTGACTTTGAAAGCGATAGGCAAAGCAATCAAACCAAGCAAAGCTGAGATTGATGCCAACCCGAGATCGCGTAGTTCGGTTTTACGTATTGCCGAGAAGTTATAAATGGCTAAGTCGACGCAGCGCCAACCCCAGCTATTTTTAGAGATTTGCCAAGTGATTTTGGCAAACAAGCTGACGTTTTTGCTGCTCGTAAGTGTGTTTATATCGGCATTAATTGTCGTGCAAGTGACGCATTCAACTCGTCAGCAGTTGATCTTGCAAGATCAACTGCTGCAACAAAGGGATGAGTTGGACCTAGAGTGGCGTTATTTGCTTGTAGAAGAGGAGTTTTATTCTCAGCATGCACGAATTGAAGAAATTGCCAAAGCGCAGTTAAAAATGCAGCGCCCAACGAGTAAAGAAGAGCAGGTAATCGAGTTGCCATGAAAACAAGCAGCAAACCTTCACAAAACCTAATAGCTTGGCGCTTTATTCTAGTGTGCGTTTTACTGGTGTCTGTTTTTGTCGCTTTGATTGCCAGAGCTGCCTATTTGCAAGTGATTGAACCGGATAAAGCCCGAGCTGAAAATGCTAAGCGTACAGTGCGCATGGAAAAACTACATGTTCAGCGTGGAATGATCTTTGACAGGAATGGCAAAGAGCTTGCGGTGAGCGTACCTGTCGTCAGTGTGTATGTCGATCCGTTGGCATTAGACAAAGCGCTCAAGTCTCGAGTATTAAGGTTAGCGAGGAAAAATGGTGAGGATCATGTCGCATTAGCTGATAATACTGCATTGCTTGCTGAGCGAAAACAACAGCTCTTCCAAACACAAGCTCGTTGGCGAGAGCTTTCCGATGTACTCCAATTACCTTCAGAACAGGTAAATAACAAACTACGTGGAAATCCTAAAAGGCGGTTTGTTTATTTAAAGCGCCAAGTTACACCGGCAGTTGCTAAGTATATAAGACAAATGCGCCTACCTGGCATTCACCTTTTAGATGAATCAAAACGATTTTATCCTAGTGGCGAAATTGCCGCACATATTTTAGGTGTCACGAATATTGATGGTATCGGTATTGAAGGGATTGAAAAGCGTTTTGATAAAGCACTAACGGGTACCGAAGGACTTAGAACTATTCGCAAAGACGCTCAAGGTCGCGAGGTACAAGTTTTATCGGAAGAAGAGCGCGTTGCGCCTGAAGATATTCACCTCAGTATTGATTTGAGAATTCAAACGATTGCTTATCGCGCGCTAAAATCAGCAGTATTAACCTACCAAGCGACCTCCGGATCCGCGATCGTGGTGGATGTACATACTGGTGAAATACTGGCAATGGTGAATAGCCCGAGTTTTAACCCCAATGATATGAGTAACGCGGCGCCATACAAACGCCGAAACCGAGCAATAACAGACTTATTTGAACCGGGCTCTACTTTAAAACCATTGGCGATACTCGCGGGCTTAGATCATGGTGTCATCAAAGCCGAAGATAGTATCAATACATTTCCAGGGTGGATGAGATTAGGGGGGAGCCTCGTCAAAGATACGCGCAACCATGGTGAAATGTCACTGAGAGAGATCTTGAAAGTGTCGAGCAATATGGGCGTTGCCAAAATCAGTCAGCTATTGCCGAAGGATTACTTTGTTGGAGTGTATCAAAAAGTGGGGTTTGGCGAAGATACCGGCACGTTGATGATAGGTGAGAGTTCTGGTTTGTTCTATCCGAATAGACGTTGGTCTGACTTTGAGATAGCCACTTTATCCTATGGCTACGCGGTTTCAGTCAGCACAGCGCAGGTCGCTCGTTTATATGCCACGCTGGGTGCGGGTGGAATATCCCGGCCATTGACAATACTGAAACAATCAGAGCCCCAGCCAGGAGCGAGGATATTTAAAGAGCAAGATGTCAAAGCGGTTGTGTCGATGATGGAATCCATTTTTGAAAAAGGTGGCACAGCGTCCAACATAAAAGTAGATGGCTACCGAGCAGCCGGCAAGACAGGGACTTCGAAAAAGGCAATAGCTGGCGGATATGGTGACGAATATGTAGGCTATTTTGCGGGCGTTGCACCTGCGAGTGACCCTCGGTTGGCTGTGGTTGTGATGGTGAACGAGCCTGGTGATGACGTATATTATGGGGGGGATACGGCTGGTCCTGTATTTGCAGAGATAGTGTCAAATGCGTTAAGAATGTTAAATGTTGCTCCGGACAAAGAACGGGTTGCTTATATATCGGAGTCAAAGAATGATGCGTGATTTGGCCATCGTGCTCGCAAAATTTGGGGTTGAAATTGCAACTACGCACGTGCAAACACTGCGTCTGGATAGCCGTGATGTCTGCAAAGGGGATTGTTTTGTCGCAATAAGCGGACATCAACTTGATGGTAACCAGTTTATCTCAGCAGCCATAGATAATGGTGCTGTCTGTATTTTGGTTGACAGCGAAGCCGATATAGGCCATTTCGCAGTCACTGTGGTTAGGATCCCAAACCTCAAAAATAAGCTTGCCGAGATTGCCGCTGAGTTCTATCAGCGACCAAGTCACAATATAGCGGTAGTAGGGGTCACGGGGACTAACGGCAAGTCGACAACGACGTCTATGATTGCAAATTTGGCGACCTTATGTGGCGATGACAGTGCCGTGATTGGCACCTTGGGTTATGGTTGTCCGAGTAAGTTAACCCCACTCAACAATACCACGCCATCCGCCATTGACTTGCAACGAATTTTTGCTGATTTAAAAGCCCAGTATCAATTAGTCGCTATGGAAGTATCTTCTCATGGCATTGTGCAAGGCCGCACGGCGTTGGTGGACTTTGATGTGGCCGTGTTTACCAATCTGAGTCGCGACCACCTTGATTATCATGGCGATATGCAAAGCTATGCAGATGCTAAGAAGCGTTTATTCACGCAGAGCACTGCCAAGCACAAAGTGTTAAATCTCGATGATGCGTATGCTCAGCAGTGGTTGAATGAACTTGAATTAAATGACTGCGTTGTATTTGGCAAACTCCCCCGAAATATTGAATACGAGCGGTTTGTGTTTTTCGATCAAGTAACCTGTCACCAAGATGGGATGGCATTCGAACTTATCACTGCTTGGGGAAATGTATCCATGTCTACGCCGTTGTATGGGCGCTTCAACCTTTACAACTTGTGCGCTGCATTTGCTAGTCTATTGGTGCAGGGCTATGACCTCGACCAATTGCAACGAGCGGCAACAAAACTAGCACCTGTAGATGGGCGCATGCAGGCATTTAAATCTGCTGGAAAACCAACCTGCATAGTTGATTACGCTCACACGCCAGAAGCGCTGGTGCTTGCATTGCAAGCACTACAGCAGCATGTACCCGGCAAGGTAACTTGTGTTTTTGGCTGTGGTGGGGACAGAGACAAAGGCAAACGGCCACTCATGGGCAAAGCTGCGGAGCAGTTCTCCGATAAAATAGTTATTACAAGTGATAACCCTCGTAGTGAAGCACCATTAACAATTATTCATGATATTAAGGCTGGGCTCAGTAACCCTGAGTATGCTGTTGTGCAACCTGATAGAGCTTTAGCTATTCGCACAGCCATTGAGGGGGCGGATGCAGACAGTGTTGTACTGATTGCAGGCAAGGGACATGAAGACTATCAAATTATCGGAAATCAAAAATTAAGCTTTTGTGATAGAAGCTTGGTTAAGGCAATTTTAGAGGGGGAAAGTGCATGATCAAGATGGATTTTTCTTGGCTTGCAGAAGTACTTGAGGCCCCTTTCAGTGGGCAAAACTTGGCTGTGGCCAACATCAATACAGACACAAGAACAATAACGAACAATGAAGTCTTTTTAGCATTACAAGGCGCGAATTTCGATGGCCACAAGTTTGTGGCAGAGGCAAAAGCGAAAGGTGCAATTGCCGCCATCGTCTCACGTCCTGTTGATGTCGATATCGTACAGTTCATCGTTGCGGATACACGCATCGCGCTCGGTAAGCTAGGCCAAAGCGTGATGCAAAAAGTTGCACCAAAAACGGTCGCGATTACGGGGAGTGTAGGTAAAACTACCGTAAAAGAAATGGCCGCCGCAATTCTCTCAAAGCGCGGTAAAGTGCTTGCAACAAAAGGCAACTTTAATAACGACATTGGTGTGCCTCTGACTCTCCTACGGTTGTCTGAGGACGATGAGTATGCGGTGATTGAATTGGGTGCAAATCACATTGGTGAAATTGCCTATACCAGTGAACTGACTAATCCCGATGTGGCTGTGGTGTGTAATGTGGCACCCTCTCATCTAGAAGGGTTTGGTTCGATAGAAGGCATTGGCCAAGCCAAAGGTGAGATATTTAGTGGGCTAAAGCCAAATGGTGTGGCTGTCATTAACCATGACAGCGAGTTTGCTGATATGTGGATTGATGGTCTTAGCGAGCAATCGGTCAAACGTTTTTCAATGCACGCACAATACGATGTGTGGGCTGAAAACATTGAACTTGATGATGCGGGAAGTGCGTCATTTCAGTTGTGTACGAACACAGCTTCTATTGCTGTAAAGTTAGCCCTGCCTGGTAAACACAATGTCATGAATGCTGTAATTGCAGCATCAGTTACGATGCCTTTGGGTGCCTCCCTCGAAGATATTGCCTCCGCCTTACAGAATATGGATGTCGTAAAAGGGCGAGTGAACGTCATTGATGTGTCGCAAGAATTACGTGTTGTTGATGATACCTACAATGCGAATGTTCGGTCGGTAAAAGCGGCCATTGAATTACTAAAAGAAATGCCCGGAATGCGGATTTTGGCGCTAGGTGATATGGCTGAATTGGGAGAAGATGCGAGAGCTTATCATCAAGAAGTTGGTGAATACGCACATCAATTAGGAATTGATGCCTTGTTCTCTTTGGGGGTTTTAAGTCGCTATGCCAGTGAAGTGTTTGAACAACCCAACCGTCATTTTTCGACACGAGAACATATGCTCGAAGCGCTCTTTGATTTTATTCGCGATGAATCGCAAAAGTGTACGGTATTGGTAAAAGGATCTCGAAGTGCACGAATGGAGCTATTGGTTTCAGATCTGATAGCTGCCCACAAAAATTCCGTAGATGGGGACCGATAATGTTAGTTTGGTTAGCAGAGTATTTAACGCAATACTACAGTGGTTTCAATGTTTTTTCGTATCTGACGGTACGTGCGATTTTGGGGATCTTAACAGCGTTGCTCATTTCGCTCTACTTTGGGCCTAAATTGATCCGTGCGTTACAGCGTATGCAAATAGGGCAGACGGTTAGAGATGATGGCCCTGAATCGCATTTATCAAAGTCTGGCACACCTACAATGGGTGGGTTACTGATTTTAGCGGCGATCTTTACCAGCTCTTTAATGTGGGGAGATTTAAGTAATAAATATGTTTGGGTAACGTTGTTTGTTATTGGCTCCTTGGGCGTTGTTGGCTTTGTTGATGATTACCGAAAAGTAATTAGAAAAGACAGCAAGGGGTTAATCGCGAGGTGGAAATACTTTTGGCAGTCGGTAATTGCAATCTCTGTGGCGGCATTTTTATATTATACCGCGAATTCAGATGCAGAAACGTCGTTAGTGGTGCCTTTTTTCAAAGATGTATTGCCTCAATTAGGATTGTTTTACCTCGTAATGAGCTACTTTGTGATTGTGGGTACTTCAAATGCGGTAAATTTGACCGACGGGTTGGATGGGTTAGCCATAGTGCCCACCATCTTGGTTGCAGCGGCACTGGCCATTATTGCTTATTTAACGGGCAACGTAAATTTCTCAAATTATCTCCATATTCCTCATATACCCTTGGCGAGTGAGCTGGTTGTGGTATGCACGGCCATTGTCGGGGCTGGTTTAGGGTTCTTGTGGTTCAATACATATCCTGCACAAGTCTTTATGGGAGATGTGGGCTCATTGGCACTGGGCGGCGCACTGGGCATTATTGCGATTCTAGTAAGGCAAGAGCTAGTGCTTGTGATCATGGGTGGCGTCTTCGTTATGGAAGCGTTATCGGTCATTTTACAAGTCGGCTCCTATAAACTGCGTGGTCAACGGATTTTCCGAATGGCACCGATCCATCATCATTATGAGTTAAAAGGATGGCCTGAGCCGCGCGTAATTGTACGTTTTTGGATTATTTCTTTTATTTTGGTACTGGCCGGTTTGGCAACACTTAAGATCAGATAAATGAACTACTTAGACAAGCTTAAGCAGCAACATATAACAATCCTCGGCCTAGGTATTACTGGGCTTGGGATTGTACGCTTTATGGTACAGCACGGTATTACCCCAAAAGTGGTAGATACGCGAGCGGTACCGCCCGGTGCTGACTGGCTCGCTCACAATGTTCCTGAATGTGAAGCCGTATTTGGACCACTCGCGGAAGCGGCTCTAACGTGTACTGATCTAATTATCATCAGCCCGGGGATCCCGCTGTACGACCAATATGTTGCACACGCGATAGCTCAAGGGACAGAAGTCATTGGCGATGTGGAGTTATTTGCTCGCCTTAACGACAAACCGGTTGTGGCTGTCACGGGCTCTAATGGCAAGTCGACGGTGGTTAGTTTAGCAACAGAAGTATGTAAAGCCGCAGGTCTTAATGTTGGCTTGGGTGGCAATATCGGAACTTCGGTACTCGATTTATTGGATCAGGATTTGGACCTTATTGTGTTGGAGTTGTCTAGTTTTCAGTTGGAAACGACCCAAAGTCTAAAGTGTGCAAGTGCAATGATCTTGAATATCACTGAAGATCATATGGATAGGTATCCCGATTTTGATGCGTACTGTGCGGCTAAAAAACGTATTTATCAGCAAACCGATTTGTTGGTATATAACAAAGATGATCCACAAACCTATCAGGCCCACAAGCATTTACGCAGTGTAGGACAAAGTACAGGCGATTACTGTGTTAGTACTTCGTCAGAAGGCACATCATACTTCTGTGTTTTGGGTGAAGCATTTTTACCAGTGGACTGTTTATCTATGCCAGGTAAGCACAATCAGTTTAATGCGCTATCGGTGATCGCGCTTTTGAGCCCTTTTGGAATTAGCAAAAAAGCCTTTGAACAGGCTTTTGGTCAATTTGGGGGCCTTTCTCACCGTTGCCAATTGGTCGCAGAAGTGAATGGCATTCAATATTTTAATGATTCTAAAGCGACCAATGTTGGTGCCACCGTCGCGGCACTCGAAAGTCTCGCTGATGGATGCAACAAAATTGTTTTGATACTCGGCGGAGATGCAAAAGGTGCGGATACAGCACCATTGGTGGTGCCACTGAAGGCCTATTGCCGTGCAATCGTGTGCTTTGGCCAAGATGCTGATTTATTTATGCCTTTACATGATGACGCCACGAAAGTGGCAACGTTACAAGAAGCCGTCATTGCGGCTAATAAGCACGCTATTGCAGGTGATATTGTGTTATTAGCGCCTGCGTGTGCAAGTATTGATATGTACCCTAATTACATGGTGAGGGGTGACGAGTTTTCTAAATTGGTAGAGGGACTCTGATGCTCGCAACGCTCAACTTTAAAGACACATTCCAACTTAAAAGCTCCGATTCATTATTTGATTTGCCTTTGCTGTACGCGATGCTATGCCTGGTTGGGGTTGGTTTTGTGATGGTAACGAGTGCTTCAATGCCGGTTGCTGAGCGCATTTATGACAACCCCTACCATATTATCATCAGACATGGCATGTTTCTGTTTATGGCAATGGTCCTGTTTTGGTTGAGTACCTCTGTCTCAATGATGTGGTGGAAGCGTTTTAACCCCTACTTGTTGTTACTTGGCATGGTCATGCTGATTGTCGTGTTAGTTATTGGCCGTGAAGTAAACGGGGCCAAACGTTGGATCCCAGTGGGACCTGTTGGTATACAGGCAGCTGAAGTAGCAAAACTATTTTTTATTAGCTATATCGCAGGCTACTTGGTTCGCAAGCGCGAGGAAGTGCAAGAAAACATCAAAGGTTTCGCGAAGCCAATAGTGGTTTTTGCTGTGTATGCATTTTTAATTTTAATGCAGCCTGATTTAGGAACCGTTGTGGTGATTTTTGTCACAACAGTTGGATTGCTGTTCCTTGCTGGTGCAAAGCTATGGCAGTTTTTTGTCCTGATGCTGACAGGGGTATTCCTAGTCATTATGCTTATTATTTTTGAGCCGTACCGTATGGCGAGGGTGGTGGGTTTTCTAGAACCTTGGAAAGATCCGTTTGGCAGAAGTTATCAGTTAGTCCAGTCATTGATGGCCTATGGCCAAGGTGGTTGGTTTGGTCAAGGGCTGGGCAATAGTGTACAAAAACTGCAATATCTACCCGAAGCACACAATGACTTTATTTTTTCTGTGATTGCGGAAGAGCTTGGCTTAATCGGTGTAACCTGTGTGCTGTTAATGCTAGGTACTTTAGTGTTTAGGGCATTGGTAATAGGCCAGCAGGCATTAAAATCCAACAAAGAGTATGAAGGTTATCTAGCACTTGGTATTGGTATTTGGTTTGCATTTCAAACTTTGGTGAATGTGGGCGCCAGTGCGGGTATGTTACCAACTAAAGGGCTTACCTTACCCTTTGTATCTTATGGTGGTTCTAGTTTACTGGTTATGACGATAGCGGCTGGGTTGCTGCAAAGAATCGATTTCGAAACAAAAATGTCGACCAGACAAGCAACATCAAGAGGCGGTAAACGATGACAAAGAAAATATTGGTTGCGGCTGGCGGTACGGGCGGTCATATTTTCCCAGGGATCGCTGTAGCCCAGCAATTAAAAGATGCTGGTTGGGAAGTTTCGTGGGTTGGCACTGCCGATAGAATGGAAGCGCAAGTAGTACCTAAACACGGCTTTGACATTGACTTTATAACGGTTAAAGGGCTTAGAGGCAACGGACTAAAAAGGTTGTTTCAAGCGCCACTAATGATTTTGAAAGCTGTATTTGCAGCAAAAAAAATTTTATCCAAGCATAAACCTGATGTTGTTTTAACGATGGGGGGATATGTGACTGGGCCAGTAGGTGTTGCGGCCAAGTTATCGGGGGTGCCACTCGTAATCCATGAACAAAATGCTGTGGCTGGCATGAGTAATAAATTGCTGGCAAAGCTAGCGACCCGTGTTTTGTGTGCGTTTAAAGGGGCGTTTCCGGAAGCCAAGTGTGACGTCGTGGGGAATCCAATTCGTAACTCCGTGACTCAAATTAGACCTAAGCCTGTCTCGCAAAGTGTGAATTGTCTTGTTGTCGGTGGTTCTTTGGGTGCAAAAGTACTCAATGAAATGTTGCCGAGTATTTTTGATTCGTTGCGAGAGCTTGGCCATAGAGAGTTATCTATTTGGCACCAAAGTGGAAAAGGAAATGCGCAATCTGTTGCGACGGCTTACCGTGATTGTCAGTTCGCATATAAAGTGGATGAATTTATCGAAAATATGGACCAAGCCTATGAATGGGCTGATATGATAATTTGTCGTGCTGGTGCACTTACTGTGAGTGAAGTTGCGGCTGCGGGAAAAATGGCTGTATTTGTGCCTTTGCCTCATGCGGTTGATGATCACCAAACGTTTAACGCAACTGTTTTGGTAGATCAGGGGGCAGCGTTAATCATGCCCCAATCAAAATTAAATGAACAAAATATGGTGACGTTGTTAGAGCCCTACTTATGTGACCCAACACTTATTGAAGCAAAGTCGCAAAAAGCAAAATTATGTGCTCAATTGTCAGCGACGAGCACTGTAGTGGAAATAATTAAAGAAATTACGAGTCAAAGAGAAAATTGTGAAAGAAAATAAGTATCGCCGAGCTATGAGACGAATTAACACCATTCACTTTATTGGGATTGGTGGTGCCGGTATGGGCGGTATTGCAGAGGTGTTAGCTTATGAAGGCTATCGAATCACAGGCTCTGACATTGCGCAAAACGCGATGACGCAAAGGTTATTGAAAGTTGGTGCTGAGATATTTATTGGCCACGATGCAAATAATGTTAAAGATGCCGATGTGGTGGTTGTATCCAGTGCGATTGACCTGACAAACCCAGAAATTGTTGCAGCCAAGCAAGCGCGCACGCCTGTGGTGAGAAGAGCCGAGATGTTAGCGGAGTTGATGCGTTTTAGGCATGGTATTGCCGTTGCAGGTACCCACGGAAAAACGACGACTACCAGCTTAGTTGCGAGTATTTTTGCGGAAGCAAAACTTGATCCGACCTTTATCATTGGTGGCTTGCTTAATAGTGCAGGCAGTAATGCTAAAGTGGGCACAAGTGATGTATTAATTGCGGAAGCTGATGAAAGTGACGCATCTTTCTTACACTTGCAACCGATGGCTTCTGTAATTACAAATATTGAAGCTGACCATATGGATACTTATGGTGGTGACTTCGAAAAGCTGAAAGATACCTACATTGAATTCATCCATAATTTACCATTTTATGGCTTAGCTGTGGTTTGCATTGACTCCCCTGTTGTACGTGAGCTTTTACCCCGTTTCGCAAGGCCTACGATTACCTATGGTGAAAGTGAAGATGCCGACTACCGTATGACCAACTATGTCCAAGATGTCGGCAGCTGTCGTTTTACTGTAGTACATAAGTCGGGGTCGAGTATTGATATCCAGTTGAATATGCCGGGTAAGCACAATGCATTGAATGCCACTGCTGCGATAGCCATTGCTAAAGACCATGATATAGAGACCATTGCGATTCAAAATGCGTTACAAGAATTTGCGGGTATCGGGCGTCGTTTCCAACATTATGGCACTTTCACTCACGATGAGCGATGTGTGATGCTGGTTGATGACTATGGTCATCACCCTTCGGAAGTCGCTGTGACGATACAAGCTGCACGGGCTGGTTGGCCTGACAAACGCTTAGTGATGCTATATCAGCCCCATAGATACACTCGTACACGAGATTTATACGAAGAGTTTGTAAAGGTTTTGGCTGAAGTCGATCAACTGATTTTACTGGATGTTTACAGTGCGGGTGAAAGTCCAATTGTTGGCGCAGATAGTAAAGCTTTATGTCGCAGTTTAAGGCAGCGGGGTGTTGAGCCTATTCATATTGCCGAGCATAGCGAGTTATTTAGCGTACTGGCTGATGTAGTCGAAGACAATGATTTAGTGATTACTCAGGGGGCGGGCAACATTGGTCAAATAGTTAAAAAATTGGCCGCGACGGAGCTATCTCTAGAAAAACTAAGGTCAGAAAATTTATGAGCAAGTTTGGTAAAGTAGCTGTTTTACTGGGTGGTAGCTCAGCTGAGCGAGAAGTGTCTTTGGCATCGGGGACAGCGGTGCTTGATGCCCTAAAACGAGAAGGTGTTGATGCCATTGCTTTTGATCCCGCCCAGCGAAATATTTGGGACTTGAAGTCTTTGAAAGTTGAGCGAGTCTTTATCGCTTTACATGGCAGGGGGGGAGAAGATGGCACTGTTCAGGGCGCGCTAGAGTTTATGGGAATACCGTATACGGGCAGTGGCGTATTAGGCAGTGCATTAGCGATGGATAAAATTCGCTGTAAGCACTTATTTCAGTCGGCTAAGTTGAGCACTGCTAAATATGCGGTGGTAGACAAGCAAAGTGGTTTTGACGCGCAAGCCATTATTAAAGAACTGGGTTCTGTTATGGTGAAGCCAAGCCATGAAGGTTCCAGTGTCGGGATGGCCAGAGCAGATGATGACATCGCGCTCACCGAAGCGCTCAACAATGCTTTTAAATTTGATAGCCAAGTTTTGGTGGAACAGTGGATTGAAGGCCGTGAGTTTACGGTCGCAGTGCTCGATGGAAAAGCATTGCCTGTTATTGAGATGCGTACTCCACGTGGCTTTTACGACTATGAGGCTAAGTATAAAGAAAATACAACCGAGTATATTTGCCCAGCAGATATTAGCCTTGCTTTTACAGAGCAGTTACAGGTTATGGCAAGTCATGCTTTTGAGTTGGTTGGCGCGACAGGCTGGGGCAGAGTGGATGCGATGCAAGATGCGAACGGTCAATTCTATCTATTAGAAGTAAATACAGTTCCTGGTATGACTGAGACTTCATTAGTGCCAAAAGCTGCGAAAGTTGAAGGCATGACATTTGACCAGTTAGTTATTCGTATTTTGGAGCAAACGGTTTAAGATGCGCCCAAATTTGCAAAAAGCCATAGCAAATCTAAGGACCTGGAACTGGTCCGTGATACTAGGAATGGGCTTTTTCATTTGTGTTTTATTGATGTTGTCACGTAGCTTTTTTTGGGTGAGTGACTGGTTAGTTGCACACCGAGATGCGCAAATTAAGACCTTAACTGTGCTTGGAGAACCGTATTATACAAGTGAGCGGGACATTATATCCGCGATTAGTAAAGCGGAGTTAAGCAGTTTTTTTAAGTTGGATGTGAAAGCTGTTCAAGCATCGGTCAAGTCGCTGCCCTGGGTTGCGTCAGTCTCGGTTCGTAAGCACTGGCCAGATACAATTCAAATTTATGTCACAGAGCATAACCCTGTGGCGTTTTGGAATAGCGACTCACTGCTCAATGAAAGTGGTTTTATCTTTCAAGCAAGTAGCGACAAACTACCCAAAGGGTTACCACAGTTGTACGGCCCTGAAGGAAGTGAAAAAGAAGCATGGGAGACTTTTTTACAGCTAAAAGAAATGCTTGCTGTAAACTCTTTCGAATTAACAAGCTTAGCGTTATCAGAACGGTTTGCTTGGCAGTTATGGTTAAAAAATGGCATTGAGCTTAATTTAGGTAGACAAGAAAAAGCAAAAAGAGTGCAACGATTCATCGATGTGTATCCATTATTACAACGCCCTGAAGGGGCTCTGCTCGATGTGATCGATTTGCGATATGATACGGGGCTGGCGGTAAGTTGGAGATACCCTCAGCTTCAAGAGAATAAAGAAAAGAGTAAAGCATGACCAAGTCAGCAGAAAGAAACTTAGTGATAGGGCTAGATGTGGGGACCGCGAAAGTGGTTGCCACTGTGGGTGAGATCACACCAGATAATCAGTTAAGTATTGTTGGCGTTGGCAACCAAGTTGCACATGGTATGGATAAAGGTGGCGTAAATGACCTTAACTTGGTATCTGACTCGATCAAACGTGCTATTGATGAAGCTGAACTTATGGCTGATTGCCGTATTAGTTCGGTTTACTTAGGAATTTCTGGTAAACACATTCAGTGTCAAAATGAAAGCGGTGTTGTTGCGATTAATAATGCAGAAGTAACGGATGACGATATTGCCAATGTAATTCATATCGCACGCTCTGTGCCGATTTCTGCTGAGCGTAAAATGCTGCACTCATTGCCACAAGAATATAGCATCGACATGCAAGAGGGGATTAAGAACCCGTTAGGCATGAGCGGCGTGAGGATGGAAGCGAAAGCGCATATTATTACCTGCTCTAATGATATGGCCAAAAATATCGAGAAGTGTGTGGAACGCTGTGGCTTAGATGTGGATCAGCTCACTTTCACGGCGCTGGCATCTTGCTACTCGGTATTGACTGAAGATGAGAAAGAGCTTGGTGTAGCGGTTGTCGATCTTGGTGGCGGGACTATGGATATTGCCATTTATGTCAATGGTGCACTGCGTTATACGGCTGTAATTCCAGTTGCTGGAAATCAAGTAACAGGAGATATTGCAAAAATATTTAGAACACCTATCTCACATGCTGAGTCTTTGAAGGTACAATACGCGTTTGCAAGTAGCCAAATGGCCAGTGCTGAAGAGACTATTGAAGTACCAAGTGTGGGTGGCCGTCCTTCGAGGATTATGTCTCGCCATACTTTATCAGAGGTTGTTGAGCCAAGGTTTAGAGAGTTATTTGAATTAGTTCAAGAAGAAATTCGTCGCTCTGGTTTTGAGGATCAGATTGCGGCTGGTGTTGTACTGACAGGTGGCAGCGCCAAAATGAAAGGGGCGCTGGAAGTAGCAGAAGACATCTTTCAGATGCCAGTAAGGATAGGAAAACCTGTTGGGATCACAGGATTAACTGATTATGTTGATGATCCGGCATATGCAACAGCGGTAGGTTTGTTACAATACGGCCGAACGCTGCAAGCCAAAAATGCACAAAAGGCGAAAATTGATGCCGAAGAAGGTTGGTGGAGCCGAGTAACTAAATGGTTCCAAGGTGAGTTTTAAAGCTCAAGTCGGAGAGTGAAGATGTTTGATATTATGGAACAACACGGCGAAGAGGCCGTAATTAAAGTAATTGGTGTTGGCGGCGGCGGAGGCAATGCTGTTGAGCACATGGTAAAACAAGAAATAGAAGGTGTGCGCTTTATTGTTGCTAACACAGATGCACAGGCGCTAAGAAAGTCGTCGGCAGATGTAACAGTGCAGCTTGGCACACAAATTACGCAAGGATTAGGCGCTGGGGCCAATCCTGAAGTCGGTAAAAAAGCCGCAGAAGAAGATGTCGAAACTATCAAAGCCAGCCTTGAAGGCGCAGATATGGTTTTTATCGCTGCAGGTATGGGCGGCGGCACAGGTACTGGCGCGGCGCCTGTGGTTGCACGAGTTGCAAAAGAATTAGGCATTCTAACTGTTGCTGTTGTGACTCGTCCTTTTGACCTAGAAGGCAAGAAACGTATGGCGGCGGCTGACCACGGTATCGGTGAGTTGTCGGAAATTGTAGACTCGCTTATTACAATTCCTAACAACAAGTTACTGAAGGTTTTAGGCAAAGGTACTACATTATTAGACGCGTTTGCGAAAGCGAATGACGTCTTATATGGTGCGGTACAAGGCATCGCAGAGCTGATCACGCGTTCAGGTTTAATTAATGTGGACTTTGCTGATGTAAGAACAGTGATGTCGGCAATGGGCACGGCAATGATGGGGACGGCTGCTGCATCTGGACCTGATCGTGCACAAGAGGCTGCTGAAGCAGCGATTTCAAGTCCACTACTTGAAGATGTGGACCTGACAGGTGCGAAAGGTATTTTGGTGAATATCACCGCTGGCATGGATATTACCATTGAAGAGTTTGAGGTTGTTGGTAACCATGTCAAAGCACTTGCTTCTGAAAATGCAACAGTTGTTGTGGGTGCTGTTATCGACCCTGAAATGAGTGATGAATTACGCGTAACCGTCGTTGCAACTGGGCTTGGTGGTGAGCGCAAGCCTCAATTTGGCATTGTAGATACTGGATTACAAGGTTTCTCGGGCCAAGCAGGGACAGGCACACATGGACCAAGCCATATCAGTGAAGAGACTATTCCTAGTTTTGGTGGTGCAGGGAATAAACCGGTTGAGGCCCCGACCAATAAAGACGGCGGTAGCAGTATCGCTGGTGTTCAAGGCGTGAAACCGTCTAAAGATGCCGAGTCATCTGAAAAAGAAACGGGTGAAAAAGAGAAAGGTGATTACTTCGATATCCCTGCATTTTTAAGAAAGCAGTCAGATTAAGCAGTAATTTTAACAAGGTTAAAAAATAGACGATTGGCAGAGTGTTCGTTTTGTGATACACTCCGCCGTCTATCTAACTTAAAGTGGGCGAATATATGATTAAACAACGTACAATTGCAGAAGTTGTTAAAGCCACAGGTGTAGGTTTACACAAAGGTGAAAAGGTCACGATCACTCTCCGACCTGCGAGCGCAAATACAGGTGTTGTATTTCGTCGCGTAGATCTAGACCCCATTGTCGATTTTGAGACGACGCCTGAAGCTGTGGGTGATACGCAATTGTGTACTTGTTTGACTAACAAAGACGGTGTTCGCCTGTCTACCACAGAGCACTTAATTGCGGCCGTGGCAGCTTTAGGTATAGACAATCTGATTGTCGAGCTTGATAGCGCAGAAGTGCCCATTATGGATGGTAGTGCATTACCTTTCATATATTTACTTCAAAAAGGCGGTATCGCTGAGCAAAATGTTGCCAAACGCTTCATTCGCATTAAAGAGACCGTCCGTGTTGAAGATGGCGATAAGTGGGCTGAGATCGAGCCATATGATGGTTTTCATATTGACTTTGAGATCGCTTTTGACCATCCCGCTATCAATGCAAGTCGTCAACGCATTGGGCTAGATATTACAGCTCAGAGCTTTACTCAAGAAATCAGTCGAGCGCGTACTTTCGGTTTTATGAAAGATATTGAGTATATGCATGCGAACAACCTTGCATTGGGTGGTAGTATGGATAATGCAGTGGTACTTGATGACTTTAAAGTGCTCAACCCGAACGGTTTAAGATATAAAGATGAGTTTGTGAAGCATAAGATCTTAGATTGTGTTGGCGACTTATTTATGACTGGCCACAATATCCTTGGTAAAGTAACGTGTTATAAATCAGGCCACGGTTTGAATAACAAGTTATTGAGAGAAATAATGGCCAATGAAAGCGCTTGGGAGTGGGTCACGTTTGATGAACCTGTCACGATGCCAGCGCCAGGATTGGAAGCCGGTCAGCAACTTTCAGCAGTATAAAAAAATGACGCGTAAGCGTCATTTTTTTTGCCTAACAGTAACTTAAGAGTGCTTATTTGTTTTTTCTAAGGTGACTTGCCAGTTTTAGCAGCTTTTCTTTTAAGCCTGGGGGAGCGCCCTCCGCTAATTGAGATAACTGAGCAGCCGTTTCTTCACTTAATCCAGGTTTGTTTGATGTTGGTGACGGCGCTTGCTTGATGACTGTTTGTAAACGCTGCTGGACTTCAGGATTTGACGTTATTTTTATTTGTCCGCAATCATGTAGGCCTGATTGACGAAAAGCAGACAGGATTTCCATTTTCAGGTAACCCAATCTGGTTGCCAACGTCGCGGAGGCTGCCTCAATAAACAAGGTGCCCTGTGAATAATTTGCAACTCGACACTTTTTACTCAAAATGGGCCCTAACGCTTGCTCTAAGGGAGCTTGAAGTGCGTTGATATCTTGAGATTTCTCGACGTAGTTAGTGAGTTTGTCAGACCACTTGGGTGCCAATTCTGAGAGGGGCTTGGGGTTAAATCGATTTTTTGCCATGGTCTGCTCTTATCACTAAAACTGCGCCCAAATGATGCTCGTCCGCACTTAGCGTGCCGCATTCACTGGCGCCTACTTTGTATTAATTATATATCGGGCGTACCAATATAAATAGCCCATTAAGCGTAACATGTTTGCGCGAATGTTGTCGGCTGAAGCCCATACACTTGATCTATGAAGTCACAATCCCCATATTATGCTAACACGCACATTATCGTCATATCCCACGGCTAGTATCAGGCGCAGCGGTGGAATCGGTGTGAGTTTTCAGGCTGCTTATAGTTCCATATTTTATTAAATAGGAACAGTTTTCGCTTTGGTGGTTTGCAGATGCGCATAGTCTGGTATGATAGGGTATAAATTTAACTCGGCACACTGCACAAATTCGACTTTGTCGCCAACAGGACTAGTAAGCCTTTTGGGAATACGCGAATGCACGGGCTTACAAATATAAGATTGAAATGGTTTAAACATGATAACTAAAATTTTTACCAAAATTTTTGGTAGCCGTAACGACCGGATGATCAAAAATTTACGCAAGACGGTCGCTTTAGTTAATGCTTTAGAAGAGCAGTATAGCAAGCTATCTGATGAACAATTAAAAGCAAAAACAGCAGAGTTTAGACAAAGATTTGAGCAGGGAGCCAGCTTAGACGATTTACTTCCTGAAGCATTCGCTACTGTTCGTGAAGCATCGAAACGAGTCTTTGAAATGCGTCACTTTGACGTGCAAATGATAGGTGGTATGGTGCTTCACCAAGGTCGTATTTCTGAGATGCGTACTGGTGAAGGTAAAACACTTACCGCTACATTGCCTGCGTACCTCAATGGCTTGACAGGCAAAGGCGTGCACGTAATCACCGTCAACGACTATCTTGCGAAGCGTGATGCTGAAAATAACCGTCCACTCTTTGAATTTTTAGGGCTGACAGTCGGGTGTAATATCCCTGGTATGATGCCTGCACAGAAAAAAGAGGCATACGCGGCCGATATCACTTACGGTACCAATAACGAATTTGGCTTTGACTATTTGCGTGACAACATGGCGTTCAGCATAGAAGAGCGCGTGCAACGACCTCTGCATTATGCCGTTGTGGATGAAGTTGATTCAATTCTAATTGACGAAGCGAGAACGCCCCTTATCATCTCTGGACCTGCAGAGGACAGCTCTGAATTATACTCTCAGATCAATAAAATTGTGCCTGAGTTAACTCAGCAAGAAAAAGAAGATGAAGAGGGCATTGAAGGAGATGGTGATTACACCATCGATGAAAAATCTAAGCAAGCGCACCTTACTGAGCGCGGTCAGGTTAAAGTTGAAGAGCTGTTAATCAAGCATGGCTTAATTGAAGAAGACGATTCGTTGTACTCAGCCGGTAACATCACGCTTCTCAGCCATGTCTATGCAGCACTAAGAGCACACAAGCTATATCAGAAAGATGTAGATTATGTTGTGAAAGACAATGAAGTAATCATCGTTGATGAACATACTGGTCGTACAATGGAAGGTCGTCGTTGGTCAGAGGGCTTACACCAAGCGGTTGAAGCAAAAGAAGGTGTGCGCATTCAAAATGAAAACCAAACATTAGCTTCGATTACATTCCAAAACTACTTCCGATTGTATGACAAGCTATCGGGTATGACTGGTACTGCCGACACTGAAGCATTTGAATTCCAATCTATCTACGGGTTAGATACGGTTGTTATTCCAACGAACAAACCAATGATCCGTGATGATCGTGCCGATTTAGTCTATCTCACGCAAGAAGAAAAGTTTGAAGCGATTCTTGCCGACATCAGAGATTGTCAAAAGCGTGGACAGCCGGTGCTAGTTGGTACTATTTCGATCGAGAGCTCAGAGTACTTGTCACACTTCTTGCGTAAAGAAAAAATTGAACATAACGTTCTAAACGCCAAGTTCCATGCCCAAGAAGCGGACATTATTGCCGATGCAGGTTTACCTGGGCACGTGACTATCGCGACTAACATGGCTGGTCGTGGTACAGATATTGTGCTCGGCGGCAACTGGCAAAATGATCTTGCTAAGATCGAGAACCCCACAGACGCACAGGTCGAAGAAGCGAAAGCCAAGTGGAAAGAGTTGCATGATCAAGTCCTTGAAGCTGGCGGCCTGCATATTATTGGCACCGAGCGTCATGAATCTCGTCGTATCGATAATCAGCTTCGTGGTCGTTCAGGGCGTCAGGGTGATGCTGGCTCAAGCCGTTTTTACTTGTCAATGGATGATGCATTGATGCGAATTTTTGCCGGTGAGCGTATGACAACAATGATGCGTAAACTAGGCATGCAACGTGGCGAAGCAATTGAGCACCCTTGGGTAAATCGGGCGATAGAAAATGCGCAACGCAAAGTAGAAGCACGTAACTTTGATATACGTAAACAGCTACTTGAGTATGATGATGTTGCAAACGATCAGCGTCGAGTTGTTTATGAGCAGCGTAATGAACTATTAGAAGAAGGTGATATCTCAGAAACGGTAAATGCAATTCGCAGCGACGTTGTGAATGGTATTATTGATCGCTTTATCCCGCCTCAAAGTCTCGCGGAAATGTGGGACATTCCTGGGTTAGAAGAGCGCTTGAAGGCCGATCTATTACTGGAGATGCCTATTGCTAAGTGGTTAGAAGAAGACAGCAAGTTATATGAAGAGTCGCTCAGAGAGCGGATCATCGAAGAAGCAGAAGCAGCATACAAGCAAAAGGAAGGGTTAGTTGGCGAAGAAGTGCTACGCCACTTCGAAAAAGCCGTTATGCTACAAAGCTTGGATCAGCACTGGAAAGATCACTTAGCTGCGATGGACCATTTACGCCAAGGTATTCACCTACGTGGTTATGCGCAGAAGAATCCTAAACAAGAGTATAAGCGTGAATCATTTGAGCTTTTCTCAAATATGCTTGAAACTCTAAAAGTTGATGTAGTTGGTGTACTTAGCAAAGTGCAAGTTCGTGCAGAAGAGGATGTTGAGAAAGTTGAAGAGCAGCATCGTCGCAGCGAACAAGTGCCAAAGCAGTACCAACATGAAGAGGCTGAAAAGGTAGGCGGAGAGGCACCTCAAGGTGCAGCCGTTGCAGCTCGAGCTGAGCCTAAAGTTGGCCGTAATGAGCCTTGTCCGTGCGGCTCAGGCAAAAAATATAAACAGTGTTGTGGCAAGCTTAGCTAAACAGAATAAATAACACGACAAAAGCGACCTTGTGTCGCTTTTTTTTTGAGGATGTGACATGACTAAAAAAGTCGTGAATGTGGCGGTTGGCGTCATATTTAAACAAGGCCAATATTTCGTATGTAAGCGTAATGAAGCGCAGCATCAAGGGGGATTATGGGAGTTCCCTGGAGGTAAAGTTGAACGACAAGAAAGTGTTGAACAAGCATTGCAACGTGAGTTATCAGAAGAAATCGGCATTGATGTACTGGCGTCTAAGCACTTGACGACCATTGAGCATGACTATGGAGACAAGCAAGTTTGCCTACATGTGCATGTTGTCGATCAATTTAATGGTGAACCCACAGGCCTTGAAGGTCAACCTAATCAATGGGTTGACTATGAAGGTCTTAAAGCTCTCGCCTTCCCGAAGGCTAATATTGCCATTATCAAAGCACTCGCAGCATTTTCATAAGCACTGACAATTGTTTTCACTGGTTAGTGTAAAAACCAAGTTAAGCAAGGTATGATTTGCGTATATCAATAATGGAGTCATTAGTATGCGCAAATCCATCGCTGCTTTTGGGGTTGCTCTGGCGCTTGGCCTGTCTGGCTGTAGTGAGCAACCTCAGCCTGAAGCATCAAAGTCAACTGTTCAAAAGCAAACGCTCAGTTCTGGTATCGAACTTGAAAATATCGACCATTCAATTCGTCCACAGGATGACTTTTATTATCACGTCAATGGTAAGTGGTTTGAAAGAACCGAAATTCCTGCAGATAAGTCTAACTATGGCTCATTTAGCGAACTATACGATGAATCTCAAAAGGCACTTCGTGTCATATTAGAAAGCGCAGCTGGCAATAGCACAGCAGAGTTTGGTAGTGACGAATATAAACTGGGCGCCTTTTATAAAAGCTACACTGATGAGTTAGCGCGTGAAGAGCTGGGTGTGGCCGCGTTAGATAAATACCTAGAACCGATTCGTGCGTTGCAAGATAAGTCGCAATTGCCGCAGTTGATGGCAAGGTTAATCATGCAAGGTGGTACAACGCCGATGGCGTGGTATGTGAATAACGATGCTAAAAACTCTAGCGTTAACGCAATGTACCTTTATCAATCGGGTTTAGGTCTGCCAGATAGAGATTTTTATCTGAAAGACACCGATAAGTTTGTATCTATTAGAGCAGAGTATCAAACCTATATCACCAATATGCTGTTCGAATTTGGGTATGACGAAAAACAGGCTGAGAAAGCGGCCCAATCCATCATCGCACTAGAAACGCAGATTGCACAAGCGCAATGGAGTCGTGTGGACAGTCGAGATGCGTCTAAGACTTACAATAAGCTCAACGTCGCAGAATTTAATAAACAACTGAATGACTTCGACATTGAAGTTTATCTAAGCACGCTAGGGGCGGATTTGAATGACGTGATTGTCTCTCAACCGAGTTATTTTACTGCCCTCTCAGACATCATTAAAGGGAGTGATGTGGATGTTTGGCGTGACTATCTAACATTTCACTTCGCGAGCAATTATGCGGAGCTACTAGAACGTAAGTTAGTCGATCTGCACTTCGGGTTTTATGGCAAGACGTTGCGGGGTGTTGAAGAGCAAGCTCCAATTTGGAAGCAGGCAGTAGACGCAAGCAATAGCGTACTTGGCGAGTTACTTGGCAAAATTTACGTTAAAGAACACTTTCCACCCGAAGCAAAAGCGCGTATGACAAAGATGGTCGAGAACCTCATTGCCGGCTTTGAGCAATCGATTGATGATTTAGTTTGGATGAGTCCTGAAACTAAAATTGCAGCGAAAGAAAAGTTAAGTAAATTTACACCAAAAATAGGGTACCCTGATAAATGGCGTGACTATTCTAGCTTAGAGATAAATGCTGACGACCTAGTGGGTAACTTTGCACGTTATAACCAGTGGGCATACAAGGACATGATCAATGAAGTTGGCAAACCGGTCGACCGAACGAAATGGTACATGACCCCTCAAACTGTCAATGCGTATTATAACCCAGTCAATAATGAAATCGTTTTCCCGGCAGCGATCCTTCAACCGCCATTTTTTAATTTAGAGGCAGACGATGCGGTGAACTACGGTGCAATTGGTGCGGTGATTGGCCATGAGTTAGGCCACGGCTTCGATGATCAAGGTGCGAAATATGATGGTGACGGCAATTTACGCAATTGGTGGACGGATAGTGATCTAACGCAATTTGAAACGCGTGGTCAAAAGCTGATTGAACAATTTGATGAGTTTAAACCATTCGAAGATGCGCATGTAAATGGTCAGCTAACCCTTGGTGAAAACATTGGCGATCTTGGTGGGCTTACCGTTGCCTTCAAAGCGTATCAGCTGTCATTAAACGGGCAAACTGCGCCCGTAATTGATGGGTATACGGGTGAACAACGCTTCTTCATGGGATGGAGCCAAATTTGGCGACGAGAATATCGTGATGAAGAGTTGAGAAATCGTTTAATGACGGATTCTCATTCGCCGAGTCAGTATCGGGTCATCGGTATTCTATCCAATATGCCACAATTCTATGAGGCGTTTGATGTCAAAGAAGGGGATGGTATGTATATCAAACCTGAGGACCGGGTGAAAATCTGGTAAGACTTTAAAGTTGCCAATACAAAAACCTGCTTTGAGCCCTGCTTGAGCAGGTTTTTTTGTGGAATAAACGGGGTTTATTAAAATTTGATAGCGCTGTCATTTTTTCTTCGATATGATGAAAAACTAACAATAAGTTGGTTAGTACTATTCTTTGAACACCTTAAAAAGCGTGTTTGGTAGCGCATACGTTATACCATTAAACAGTACAAATAGGTGTGCACGGCAGCACAAACAAGCTTTTGCTAAAATGTGATTTCAGAGAGTCGTCTTTAGGAGCTGATATGAATTTTAGAAAAAATATGCTGAAGCAAGTGTTTGCAACAACCTTGATCGCGACATCGGTTGGTGCAAGCGCGGCACTATCACAGTCACAGCTAGATGCATTTGCACAAAATACACAACTCACTTTTGCAGTTGAAAATAACTTTCACGGCGGTGCTGGCAGTTTTATTGGCTCAATATCTCTCGAAAATAAATCAAATGTTGCTTTGCCAGCCGGAAAGAGTGACTGGCAAATCTATATTCACTCAGTGCGTAAAATAAAGACAAAGCAAACGTCGGGGTTGAAAGTTGAACATATTAATGGTGACTTACATCGATTAATACCCACGACTAGTTTTGTTGGGTTGGCGCCGAATCAATCACTCAAAGTTGAATTTGAGGCCGCTGCTTGGATTGCCGCATACACTGATTTTATGCCGCGCGCTTTTATTGTCTCTCAAGACCAAAAACCTGCAATTTTTGCCAACACAAATACGGAAGATATGACGCAATTTGTTGCGCCATTTGAGCGAGAGAACCAGCTCAAGCGACATAGCGAGCCCTTGGATTATTCACCTTTGGCCACAGCACAATGGCGATATATGCACAATCAAAGCGCGGTCAAAGTAGACAAGCAAGCGGCCGTAAAGCGCATTGTTCCAAAACCATATAGTGTGGACTTTAACCGAGGCTTCGCTGAACTCGATGGCAATTGGCAAATTCGTTTTGCTGGCAGACTAAAGTCAGAAGTCGCTGTATTTAATGAGGATTTAAAGGCACATGGGTTATCTCTTGATGCCCAGCCTGACCACATAGAAGCCGGCAAAACTCCCACAATTTTCTTAAAGGTTGAATCGGGCGACTATGATCGTGAGCAGGCCGCTTCTGGTAGTTATAAGCTGGAAATTGATGATGACAAAATAGAAATCATCGGCGTGGATAATGCGGGTGTTTTTTATGGTATTCAAAGTTTGTTGGCTCTGTTTCCAACGGAGCAAAAGAAGACCATCACAGTACCAAATGTAGAAATTGAGGATACACCTCGTTACGGCTGGCGTGGTATGCATTATGATAATGCACGTAATTATCATGGCAAAGAAGCATTGTTCAAACTCGTCGAACAAATGGCGCGGTACAAACTGAACAAGTTTCACTGGCACTTCTCGGACGATGAGGGGTGGCGCGTAGAGATCCCGGGTCTGCCAGAATTGTCTGAGATCGGGGGCTATCGCTGTTTTGATTTGCAAGAACGCGATTGCTTGTTAACTCAGCTCGGTACAGGTCCTTTCAAATCAGGGTCAGGAAATGGTTATTTATCGCGCGAAGACTTTGTTGAATTATTAAAGTTCGCCAAAGCAAGGCATATTGATATTATTCCGGAGATTGAAGGACCAGGTCATGCACGTGCCGCTATTAAAGCGATGGAGGCTCGTTACTACCGATTAAAAGAGCAAGGGCTGGATGCAGAAGCACAAGCCTATCTGTTGAGTGACCTTAAAGATAAATCAGAGTATCTCACGGTACAAAACTATACGGATAACTCTTTAAATGTCTGTATGGATTCGACTTATGCATTTATTGAGAAAGTAACGTATGAGCTGCAGGGCATGTATCGAGAAGCAGGTACACGCTTAACTAATCTGCACTTTGGGGGTGACGAAGTTGGTGCAGGGTCGTGGGAAAAATCCCCAGCGTGTCAGGCTTTGTTTAAAGATGCCAATAATGGTATTGCTGGGCCAAGCGATTTGAAACCGTATTTCACGCAACGTGTGGCGAAAATATTCGCAAAACGGGGGATCGCCCCAGGTGCTTGGGAAGACGGTTTAATGTACGACCGCGTGAACCCTTTTAAACGCGATGAGTTTCCAAATCAAGTGTTCACCGCAAACGTGTGGGACAATATTTGGGAGTGGGGGGTTGCTGATAGAGCACATCGTTTGGCCAATGATGGGTATCAAGTAATACTCTCCCACGGAACACATCTATATTTTGATCACCCCTATGAAGCGCACCCAGAAGAACGAGGCTACTACTGGGCGGCTCGTTATACCGATACTAAAAAAGCATTTGGTTATATGCCCGATAACGTATATGCCAACGCAGACTTTACGAGAAATGGTGAGTCAATTGAAAATCTAGAAGCCCTTGTAGGTCGACCTTTACCTAAACTGGAAAAACCGGAAAATATTCTAGGTATGCAAGGCCAGGTGTGGACTGAAACAATACGTACTGAAGATCAGGTGATGGCGATGATGTTTCCGCGAGTTTTAACGGTTGCGGAACGTGCCTGGCACAAGGCCAAATGGGAAGGAGACGTACGAGATGAAAAAGCACTCGCAGCGGATTGGCAGGAATTTTCTGCTACTCTAGCGCTAAAAGAGCTGACACGGTTAGTTAATGCGGGAGTGAATATTAATTTACCAGTGCCTGGTGCTGTGATCGAAAATGGTCAGTTATTGGCAAACAGCGCGTTTCGCTATCTGGCAATAGAGGTTAGTTTTGACAGTGGCAAGACGTGGCAGCAGTACACAGGTCCGATGTCAGTGACAGATTCAACAGCGGTCCGTTTGAGAACAACGCTGAATGGCAAAAAGTATAGCCGTATCACTGGATTAGATTGATTATTTACATTCCTTTAATGTAAAAAGGGGGCGTTTGCCCCTTTTTTCAATACTATTTAGTATAATTTCTAACTAGTAATCAAGTAGATTTTAACGTAAAGTTAAATGTCAGCGCTGTCATTTTAAGTTTAAGTAGCATTATGACAGAGTTTTTACTCTGGCAAAGACCTGATTCGCCGCATGTCGGCAGAAAATAACAAGATTTGAGAGTTTGTGGCCAAATAGGTCACGAGCAAAAATTGTAATAAGCTTTAATTGCAAACAAGAAGAGTATTATGGAAGCAACAGTGGATATGAATGAAAAAGCGAAGCAGAGTGTCTGGTTGCCAATGACACTGGCTGGCTCTATGTTTTTTATACTGGGCTGTATTACATGGCTAAACGGTGCCATTACGCCTTTTTTACAACAGATGCTTGAGCTCTCCCCCCTTCAAGCATCATTTATTATTTCCTCATTTTATATTGCCGTAACGATTGCAGGTATTCCATCTGCCATGGTAATTAAGCGTGTTGGTTACAAAAATGGCATGGCTGTCGGTTGTGTCATTATGGCACTATCGGCTTTGTTGTATATTCCTGCTGCAAAAATGCAGGCGATTGAAGTCTTTCTTCTGGCTCAGTTACTCATTGGGGTAGGTCAAACCGTTTTGCAAACGGCGGTGAACCCGTATGTTGTTAAAATGGGGTCTGAGAAATCGGCCGCAGTACGTGTTTGTATTATGGGGTTATTAAACAAGTCCGCTGGCGTTATTGTACCAATTGTATTTGCTGCGGTTGTTGTCAGTGGTGTAGTACAAGGTGGGGAAAGCCTATCGCAAGAACAAAAAGATGCCATGGCGAATAGTTTGATAGCGCCTTATTTAGCGATTGCCGGCTTAATATTCTTATTTGCTTTGTTCGCAAAATTTGCGCCTTTGCCGGATCTTGTGTTTGAAGAAGAAGGAAAAACATCTAAAGGTGAGCTAAGAGAAGCTCTACAACATCCTCACTTAGTTTTAGGTGTTGTCGGTATTGCACTTTATGTTGCTGTTGAGGTAATTGCAGCGGATACCATTGGTTCTTATGCCCTTCATCTAGGAATTGCTGATTATTCGATAATGACATCGTACACAATGGGTTGTATGTTACTTGGCTATGCCATTGGTATTGTATTGATCCCTCGTTTTATGTCTCAGCAAAGCGCACTTGTGATGTCTGGTATCGCAGGTATTATCACGGTTTTGGCCGTGGTGATGGGAGACAATGCTTCTTTCGCAATTTCTAACCTATTGTTGGTGCCTTTTGGTGGACCTCAGCTGCCAGATCCGTTATTGTGTATCGCATTACTAGGCTTTGCTAATGCGATGGTGTGGCCTGCTATTTGGCCGTTGGCATTAGATGGATTAGGCCGTTTGACTGGCACTGCGTCAGGCCTGTTAATTATGGGTATTGCTGGCGGTGCGTTAGGACCATTGCTAATAGGACTTGGTAATGTTGCAGGTCTGGGAGCTCAAGGTGCCTATAGCCTCATGATACCGAGTTATATCTTTATTCTCTTCTATGCTCTTAAAGGTCACAAAATGAGAAGCTGGAAGTAAACAGAATTTCTATTTCAAAGTAGAAATAATCCCGTGTGTAATGCCACCTTTAAGGTGGCATTTTTTTTAGACAAAAACCTGCTGAGATGAAAAGCTCATCATTCCAATCAAAAAGCAATCCCACTAGCACAGACTGCCTCAGAAGGAGAAGTCAGTAACATACCTATGTCATTTTTAGCTGTTTGGTTTATTCAGGATATTTAGCGAATTGGTTGTATCAAAATACAAATAATGGAGAGGCGATAAATATAAAAATTAGTCAGATTAAATAAAAATAAAAAGGGAGGAACATCAGATAAGTCATTGCATACTAAGATACAAAAAGAGGAGATGGGGCGACTGATGGGGCTCGAACCCACGACAACCGGAATCACAATCCAGGGCTCTACCAACTGAGCTACAGCCGCCACAATTTCGTGTAACACCTTTGTGGTGTGGCGCGCATAATACAGAACTTTTTTATTTTTGCAAAGCCTTTTTTTATTTTTTTATCGTTTTTAATAGATTTGCAGAAATTTTCATTCATACAGCTAAAGTTAATACTTTATACTCAGAATTAACACATTGTACGCAAATCATAGGAGAGTTTATGGAAGTGTTTATGGATTGGCTAAATAATAATTCGGATATTTTGTCACACTACCTCATTCAAGGCGTTATCGCGCTGGTCATTTTCTTTATCGGGATCAGAGTTGCCAAATTAACGGCTTCTTTAACTGAAAAAGCGATTAGTAAGCGAAAAGTCGATAAAGCGGTAGGCACGTTTGTCTCAAATATTGTTTACAGCATTGTCTTTGTCGCGACTCTGCTAATGGCGCTTTCCCAAGTTGGTGTCGAGACAACATCATTCATAGCTATTTTAGGTGCCGCTGGTCTAGCTGTTGGATTAGCATTGCAAGGATCGCTCTCAAACTTTGCCTCAGGCGTTTTAATCATCATACTTAGACCGTTTAAGTCAGGAGACTATATCGACGCAGCAGGGCAGTCTGGAAGCGTACAGCGCATAGAAATTTTTTCTACAGAGCTTTTAACGCCAGACAATAAAGTGGTTATAATACCCAATTCCTCCATTATGTCTGGTGCAATAGTAAACTATTCTCGAGAGAAAACGCGTAGAATTGATTTTGTAATTGGGGTGGGTTACGACGCTGACCTTAAGCAAGTGAAAAAAGTACTTGAAGAGGTGATCGAAAAAGAACCACGCGTGTTAAAATCCCCAGCTTGTACGATAGCTGTTTTGGCGTTAGCCGACTCGAGTGTTAATTTTGCTGTTCGCCCTTGGGTTAATACAGCAGACTATTGGCCAACTTATTTCGATTTGTTGGAAAACATCAAACTGGCGTTAGACGACGCTGGTATAAATATTCCATATCCGCAAATGGATGTGCATTTACAAAAAGATTGAATCTAAAGGTTACTTTTATAATGAAAATGAAACTGATTTCTCTCTGTGTTTTAACAGCGATGTCTTCGTATACAGCTATGGCTGAAGCAAGCTCTGAGAAACCTACAAAAGCAGAAAAAGTATGGGACATCACTAGTGAAGTAGGTGCAATTGTCACAAGCGGTAACACGGAAACAACCACGCTCAAAGGCGAGATAAAAGCCAAGCATAACTTAGAAAACTGGCGCAATGAATATAAAATTGATGGCATTTTCAAAGAAGATGAAATCGAAAACGATGACGGTGAGAAGACCAAAGAACGTACAAATGAAAAGTACTCATTGTCGGTACAGGGTAATTACAAGTTAGTCGAAGATCACAGTCACTTGTTCATCTACGGTGCATATGCTTCTGACTACTTTGGCGCTTATCGAAGTGAAACAGTATTATCAGTGGGTTACGGCCTGAGATTGTTAAGTAAGAGCAACATGTATTTGGACTTTGAAGTTGGTCCAGGTATCAAACGTTTCGAGTATCAAGATAGCAGCACTGAGGTTGATACAGATGGTAACCCGCTTGCTGGTGAGACCGAAAGTGAAGTAATCGGCGTTGGTAAACTCGATTATGAATGGCAGATATCTGACAACGCAAAGTTCACTCAAGTTGTATCTTTAGAATATGGTGATACCAATACAAAAACTGTATCCGAAACGGCGCTTTTGACTAAAATCAATGGTTCGTTACAAATGAAGGTTGGTTACAACATTACGCACAACTCAGATGTGGATGCTGGAAAGGAAAAAACAGACACAGAAACGTCTCTGACGCTAGTTTACAGTTTTTAACAGATAGCAGCAAAATATAACAAAGATATGACAAAAAAAGGGCTTTGAGCCCTTTTTCTATCTCGTCTTTCTCGTGTAGAATACGCAATCTTTTTTTGGTTACTGACTAGCGAGATTCAATTTGATGTCTTTTAAGCGTGTTTTAGCAATAGTTTTGTTGGGAATGAGTGCTTTTGTTAGTGCTTTTACGCCAACACCAGAGCAAATAGAACAGTTTAAAAAGTTACCTAAGTCACAGCAGGAAGCTTTAGCCAAACAATATGGTATTGACCTTTCAGCGATACAAAGTTTGAGCACGACGCAAGAGCCACAAGGCCCCGCGTTAAAAAGTGTCGAACCTAGGTCATTTGAACAAGTTGAAGATACCCCAAAGGACCCTTTACAGCCTGAATTAAAGCAACTTCAGCCCTTCGGTTATGAGTTGTTTGCAGGTGAGCCAACAAGCTTTATTCCAACAGAACAAATTGCCGTACCAAATGACTATGTAATGGCAAGTGGGGATTCCATTTCCATAAGTTTATATGGTAAGGAAGCGGCAACTCATGATTTGGTAATCGATCGTGAAGGTCGATTAAGTATTCCTAATTTTTCTCCTATAAATGTTGCTGGGCTGACATATAAAGAACTAAAACAGTTGATTGATAATAAGGTATCGACAGAAGCTATCGGGTTGAAGGCGTTTGTGTCTATCTCCGAGCTGAGAAGTCTACGAGTCCTTGTCGTCGGTGAGGCGCATAAACCTGGCAGCTATGCCTTATCACCGCTGTCTAACGTCACTCACGCGCTTTTTGCCAGTGGTGGATTAACCGAAATAGCATCTCTTAGGAATATTACGGTTAAAAGAAAAGGTGAGGTTGTTTCTCAGCTCGATTTATATGACTTGTTACTCAAAGGGGATAATACTGGAGACATCACATTACAATCTGGAGATGTGGTTTTTATCCCATCTGTTGGGCCACAAATTTCGGTCGAGGGTTTCGTTAAACGAGAGGCCATCTTTGAGCTGAAGCAAGGCGAATCAGCAGAAGCGCTGGTAAATATGTTTGGTGGATTTAAAGAGAAAGCTTTCCTTGAAAAGGTAGAAGTTAAAAGAGTCATCGATAACGCCAAGCAATCTGTTGTATCAGTAGATTTTAGCGATAAGGTTGTCGACTATGTGCCACAAGGTGGAGACGCCCTTAAAGTTCAAAGCGTAAATAACGAAATTGTCGATTCTTTAACACTCATTGGAGCGGTCGCTAGGCCTGGCTATTATCAATGGCGAAAAGGGATGTCATTTGACCAACTAATTGGCAACGCTAGAGCTGATCTCCTTCCTCAAGCTGATTTAGGTTACTCAATTATCGTCAGAGAATCAGATGAAAGTTTAAATCATATAGAAATTATTCAGTTCTCTATCTCTGATGCGCTCAGTGGCACGAAAATACCACTGCAAAAAAATGATGAACTCTATGTATTTAGCAAATTCAAAGACAAAGAAAAGGAAGAAGCGGCATTAAAGGACTTGGCGCTTACAGTTGAGGAGCGGGAGTTACAAGAAAAAGTGAAACTCTGGCACTTATATGAACGTAGGCTGTTCGACCAAAAAGTTATGTTTAAAGCTGATTTAGAAAAAGTGCTGGTAGGTGAAAACCTCGAGCAAGAAGAGAAGCAAACTTTGTTAGTAACGCCTACGATCTTTGGTCGTGATAAGCTTTTAGCCCCGGTCATTGCTCGCCTTAAATATCAATCCACCGTTGGTAAAGCCGCGGCAATTTTTGAAATAAATGGTCAAGTCCGTTTTCCAGGAGTATACCCTCTGGCAAAGGACGCAACGTCGCAGCAGGCTATTTTGGCAGCAGGTGGTTTACTTGAATCCGCTTTTACTGACTTTGCAGAATTAACACGGATACAGTCTGATGGGGAAGTTCGTCATATTCGCATAAATGAAATTACGAGCAAACTCTCAGGAGAAAATAGAACAACGATACAAAGTCGAGATACTCTCAATATTTTGATGCAACCCAATTGGCAAGAAAGTTACAAGGTCCAATTAAATGGTGAAGTAAAGTTCCCTGGAACCTACACCATTAAGCGTGGAGATACACTGGAACAAGTCATTATCAGGGCTGGCGGATTGACAAAATTTGCAGAGCCCAAGGCTGCTATTTTCACTCGCGAATCAATAAAAGAGCAAGAACAGAAGCAATTGAAAAAACTATCAGAAGAGCTGAGAAAAGATATTGCCTCTAAAAGCTTCCAAAAGTCGATAGGCTCCAATACGTCACTTTCATATGAAGAGACTGACAAACTACTAAGAGATTTAGCGAGCGTTAAAGCGTTGGGGCGGCTTGTTATCGACTTACCAAACATCATTGAAAGCAGAGAGGTATTGCGGTTACAAGATGGCGATACTTTGTATATCCCTGGAAAGCAGGATTCTATTTCAATTATCGGAGAAGTGAATTACAGCTCCTCTCACTTGTTTAAAGAAGGCATCTCGATACAAGAGTATATCGACTTAAGCGGCGGTGCAAAAGATCGTGCAGATGAAGGTAAGATATATGTAATCAAAGCCAATGGCGGTGTGTATATACCAAATCAGTCGAGTTGGTTCGCGGTCAACAATCGTATTGAGCTTGAAGCGGGAGACACTATTGTTGTGCCCATGGATGCTTCGCATATGGACAATCTCACACTCTGGAGTACTGCAACACAAATATTTTATCAGCTAGGTGTTGGTATCGCAGCGATATCGGGGATTTAGTGATGCAGAAAAGTCAGTGTTTTTCAGTGTTGTGCTCCATTTATCAAGGTGAGCAAGCCGACTATTTGAATGAGGCTTTTGAAAGCTTATATATCCAAACATTGCCTGCGACAGAAGTGGTCGTTGTACATGATGGGCCGTTAACTGACGCATTGTACAGTGTAATTGATAATTGGAAGCACAAGCTACCATTGAAGGAAGTTATCCTTGATGAAAACGTTGGCTTGGGTGAAGCGCTCAATCAGGGATTAAAGGCATGTAGCTATGATCTAGTTGCCAGATTTGATAGCGATGACATTAATACTCCAGACCGATTTGAAAAACAGATTGAGTTCATGAAAGAAAATCCAAACGTGGACTTAATCACTTCTAATATTGGTGAGTTCCAAACCACTGTTGGTGATATATCTTCTTTTCGAAATGTGCCTTGTAGTAATAATGAACTCACAAAATTGGCCAGATATAGAAACCCTATTAATCATGTGGCGGTAGTTTTCAAGAAAAGCGCCGTTCTAGAGGTCGGAAGTTATAAAGACCTCTATTTTATGGAAGACTACTATCTTTGGATAAGAATGATAGGAGCTGGGAAAAATCTGGCTAGTATCGACAAAAGCTTAGTGCATGTTCGTATCGGTAATGGGATGCATAAAAAAAGAAAAGGCCTAAAGTATATCGGTTCTGAATACGAACTTTTCAAAATCAAAATGAGATATAAATTAACAGGTTTTTTCGATGGTGCCTTTATTTTTTGTTTAAGACTGCTACCTCGTTTATTACCAAGCACAATACTTAAAGTCTTATATACTCGTTTGAGGTCTAAAGGTTAAACATGAATAATAGCAATGATAATACAAAGTCATTTAATTATGGTATTACAGATGACCAGATAAGCTTATTAATGACTTTTAAACTGTTATGGTCTAAGAAAATTATAATTGTGATTTTTTCTACTATAACCGCCGCTTTGGGACTGGTTGTTGCAAAGTCACTTCCTGATGTCTATGAGTCATCAGTGCTAGTTGCGCCGGCTGAGTCAAATGCAAGTAAGGTAGGGGCGCTAAATAGTCAGTTGGGTGGATTTGCTTCTTTAGCAGGTTTGTCGCTAGGCTCGCAGGGAATAAGTAAGGCAGAACTTGCGGTACAAATATTAAAGAGTCGAGCTTTTATCTCTGAGTTTATTAAAAAAAATGACTTAACAGTAGCCTTGCTCGCTGCAGAGGGCTGGGATGAAAAGGCAGGGCTACTCTACGATGCAAAAATATATGATGCAAAAAATCAAGCATGGTTAATTGAAGATGAAAAAGAGATTCAATCTAAAGCTTATATAAACTTTCTGGAGAATCAACTTCTAATTCAGGAGGAACGAGGCTCTGAGTTTATTCAGATTTCGATGAAGCACTATTCACCTGAGGTGGCACAATTAGTTCTTGAAAAGTTAATAGTTGATATTAATGAAACTATTAGACAAATGGACACGATTTCTGCAACAAGATCTATTTCATATTTAGAAGATACCTTAAAAAATACTCATGTTGACGATATGAGAAAAATACTATTTGGCTTAATTGAAAAAGAGTTTCAGAAGAAAATGCTTGCAGATGTACAGAAAGACTATGTATTCCAAGTAATCGACCCTGCGATAAGCCCATTATATCCAAAGTGGCCAAAAACAGTTTTAATAGTTCTTTTGTCTTTAATACTAGGCGCAATATCGATTTGTGCTTTTATTATTATATCATTTTCAATGAGTAAGGACTCTTATAAAGGTGAGTGAGAAATTTATGATAGAAACCTTACTAGAGCAGTCAAAAGTTAAGCCAGTAAAAGTTAAAAAGAGACTAAAGTCTCAATCTCAAGCTTTAAAACAAAGGTCAATTTATGTCTTTTGTCCTGAAGATAAAGTGGCTTTCTTAGAGAAACTTTTTAGTCATTATGATTTCGATGCTGAATTCAACAATTATGAATTGAATTGTTTTGGGAAGAAAGTTGTTTGTCACTATGGCCTTGAGTATTTAGATCAGAATGCGAGAGAGTTTTTGGTTAGGGCTACTGAATTCGGCGCTTGGGTTGAGCCTTTAATTAGCTATTTAGATGAGCGTTTAGGCTATACTGAAGTACGACTTTTACGTAGCAATTACTTTTTGCATCAAAAAGCTTTTTCTATCCTATCTGAAAGAAGAAATTTAAACTTTAAAAGAATATTCGATATTGTCAGTGCTCTTCTGATATTTATAGTAACTTTACCCATTATGGTAATTGCCGCGATTTTAATTAAGTTTGAAAGCCCTGGTGGAATTTTATATAAACAAAAAAGAGTTGGTTTATATAATGAAGAGTTCGAGGTTATTAAATTCAGGTCAATGCGCTCTGATGCTGAGGCTAATGGAGCGCAGTGGGCTAAAAAAAATGACTCAAGGGTGACGAAAATAGGTAAGCTTATTCGCAAGACAAGGATAGACGAACTTCCTCAATTGATAAATGTATTAAGAGGAGAAATGTCACTTGTAGGACCAAGGCCGGAGCGTGATGTATTTGTAAGTGAGTTAGAGAAAGAAATCCCTTACTACCGATTTAGGCATGCTGTTAAACCTGGCGTTACTGGTTTAGCTCAAGTGAGCTACCCTTATGGAGCTTCAGTTGAAGATGCCATATGGAAGCATAAATATGATGTTTACTATATTAAGCACTATTCATTATTACTAGATGTAAAAATTGTTCTTAAAACCATACTGACTGTGGTTTTAGGTAAAGGTAATTAAGCTTTTTTATTAAAAGTAGACTCAAGTGTACCTTCATTATTTATTAGTCTTTGCTATTTTTAGCTTTTTATCCTTGCTCGAGGTAAAAGGTTTTTCGAGAAATGTTAAGAAAGCCTTTGCTTTACTATCTGTGTTGACCTTGGTTTTTTTCGCAGGCCTTAGAAATGCTGGAGTTGGCCAGGATGATTTAGCTTATGTGGATATTTACAATAATATTCCACATATTGGCTACTGGATTATAGGTGATTATAGTTACAACTTTCTCGATGTATGGATGGAGCCAGGTTATATAATATTTGGCTCTATTTTAAAGGTGTTTTCTTCGTCTTATATAATTCTTTTTTTAGGCATGTCTCTATTATCAGTTGGCCTAGCATCAAGACAGTACTATAAACTTTCACCATATTTTTTTATAACTGTAGCATTGTTTTTTGTACATACTTTTTTATATCGTGATTTGAATCAGGTACGCTCGGCTGTAGCTGCCGCTATAGGATTATATTTAATTATTCCGTTAGCGAATAAACAGTTTTTCCGCGCAATGCTAGTAGTGGCTCTATCTGTTTCTTTTCATATGGCATCTCTTAGTTATCTAGCAGTTGTTTTTCTATCAGCATTTGAAGTAACGAAGAGAAGGTTATTGTTGTTAGTAAGCTTTGGAATTGCTCTCGGCGCTGTTGGTATCTCAAGTATCGTAATGGCTGTTTTACCGAACATGGGAGTAATAACGAAGAAGTTAAACGATTATTCAGTGGATGGAGTAGTTAATACTACTAGTTTGTTTGATATAACAAATATTAAAAATCTAACTGTTTTTTTCTTTTTGATTTTCCTTTGGGAAAAGCTTGTATATAAAGTGCCTTATTATAAAACATTAATGCTCTTTCTTTCCTTCGGTGTATTTTGGAGGCTTACTTTCTCAGACTTTGGAGCAATTGGGGGACGTATCGCAACTTTTTATAGTATTGTTGAAGTCATTTTAATCCCATGCGTTCTATTGGCATTTAAAGAAAAACTAATTCCTACAATTATTATTTTATCGTACGCGAGTTTGATTCTATATCTAAACTTATTTGTAAGAACTGGAAGGGTAGGATATGAGCTGTCATTTTCTATCATTGGGTTATAATGAAAAAGATACTATACGTTGTTAGCACATTGTCAAAGTGCGGTCCGACAAACCAGCTTTTAAATATTGTAAAAAACTTAGATAAAAGTGAGTTTTCTTGCCATGTATTGACTCTTTCTGATGAGCCAAGCGACTCGTTAAAGCCGTTATTCGATGAGCATCGTGTCAGTACGAGCTCTCTTGGGTTATCTCGACTAAAAGGTTTATTATTTGCAGGGAAAATGCTGAACAAATTTATAGAAGAGTATTCTCCAGATATTATTCATAGTCAGGGTTTCAGAGCAGATAGGCTAGTATCGTCATCACAAATAACGACTAATAAGGTTTGTTCAATCAGAAGCTTTCCTCAACTAGACTTTACCATGCAATATGGAAAGCTATTTGGCCATGCTCTTTCTGTAATGCATTTTAACGCAATGAGAAAGTTCACAAAAGTCGTGGGTGTATCTAACGCAGTAACCAAAAATATTAAAAATACAATTGATTCTACGAATACGTTAACAATACATAATGGAGTAGACAGGGAAAGATTTAGTATTCTACCTTCAGATAATAAAGATAAAATTAGAAACGGTCTTTCGATCAAGCGTGATGACACTATATTTATTACCTCAGGTCCACTAATACCACGTAAAAATTTAAAGTTTTTAATTCAGGCCTTTCAAACCAGAAAAGAGAGCGAGCACCTAGTTTTAGTGGGGAGCGGGGAACTCGAATCAGAATTAAAAAGCTTATCTAAAGGTTCTAGCAACATTCATATCTTGGGTTCAGTCAATGATGTGAATGCTTACTTAAATGGTGCTGACTTTTATATATCAGCATCTAAGGCAGAGGGCTTACCCAATGCAGTGATGGAGGCGATGGCTGTTGGGCTGCCATGTATTTTATCTGACATCCCACCGCATTTAGAAGTTTCTGATATAAAAAATGGTGTAGGAAGTACGTTTAGTTTAGAAAGCATCGACTCACTCATAAGCTCGTTGGATTCCATCGTGGTAAATGACTATGAGACGCTTTCATCAAGCACGCTTGAGTATGTTGAGAGTCACTTTGATGCACGCTCTATGTCTAAGAAGTATCAGCGTATTTATAGAGAGTTTGCATGATGATTAACTTCATAGTGCTTTTTTTCAAAGGTGAGTAACGTGTACAAGCTATATAGAGATTTGAGATTTTATGTTTCTTTCTTGGTTAAAAATAAGTATTTACCCTCATTCTTTTCTAGAAAGTCTTTTAATGAAAAGGTCATATATAGAAAAAGAAAGTGGTCTAATAGCTTATTTTCCGTTTGCTCAGACAAGATAGAAAGCAAGAATTACGTGTCAAAAATAATAGGCGAGGAGATTATTATTCCGAACCTATATGTTGGTGATTTACCATCAATGTCCATCGTAAAAGGTATACTTGAAGAGCATGGTGATTGTTTTATAAAAGCTAATCATAACTCCGGGCCGGTATATAAATTATCCGTAGGTGATAGCGAAGAAAAAATCGCAACTATTTTGTCTTGCATTGCCAAGCAATTAAAAATTGACTTTGGATATATTCAAAATGAATCATGGTATAGCCAAATTAAAAGACAGGTGTTAATTGAAAAGCAACTGAAAACTAGTGAAGACAATGGGGAACTTCGAGACTATAAGTTCCATGTTTTTGAAGGTCATGATGGTGACAGAAACTTTGTGCTTCAAGTAGACTACAACCGTTCTTCTAACCACAATAGGAGTCTTTTTGACTCTAACCTCAATCACATAGATATTGAACTGGATTACCCTTGCATAAATAAAGCGTTTTCGAAACCTGTTAATTTTCAAAAAATGGTGGATATTGCCATTAAACTATCAGAGCCATTTAGCTACGTACGTGTTGATCTCTACAATATAGGCGGAGAGATATATTTTGGAGAGTTAACATTCGCTCACGAGTCAGGCAAAGCTAAATTTAGTTCTAAAGAAGATGATATCTGGTTTGGAAGCTTCTGGCAGAAAGATCCAAGAAAATGACTATATGCAAATTATTGTCTTAACTACCGAAAATTGGCCATATGTTTAAAAAGTTAAGCTCTCAAGACTCAAAAGTTGTATTTCAAAACTTTCTTTCTTTGTTGGTTTTAAGAGGGTTAGATTTTCTGATCCCGCTATTAACCTTTCCATATCTGTTGAAAGCGATTGGTGTTGAAAAATTTGGGTTAGTTAACTTTGCAATTGCACTTTGTGTTTATTTCTCAGCAGTAGTGCAGTATGGGTTCTCAGTGACAGCGACTAGAGACATAGCCCGAAATAGAAGTAATGAACAGAAACTATCTGAAATCTACTCTGTAACCCTAAGTTGTTCGGTTTTTCTTTCGATTGTGTGTTTGATGGCTTATTCTGTCATCGTAATGTCTTTCGAGAAGTTTCGAGTTGATTATGAATTGTTTTTCCTAACCTTTTTGTCGGTTATAACGTCCGCTCTTTTTCCCATCTGGTTCTTCCAGGGGATAGAAAAGATGAAGTTTATTACCTATTTTGGGTTGTTTTCCAAGATCTCATTTCTAGTTAGTTTGTTCATTTTTGTAAAAGAAGAGTCTGATTATATATTGGTTCCTCTTCTAAATTTCGTGTTTTATTTTATTTCTCTTGTTCTTTCACTTTTTGTTATTTCAAAATACCAAAAGGTAAAGTTTAAGCTTGTACCGATAAATCGTATATTAGAAAACTTAGCAAACTCAAAAGATGCATTTATCACTCAGTTTGCACCTAACTTATATACTAATACCTCAGTTTTTTTGTTAGGTATATTTACTAATAATGTGACTGTTGGGGTGTTTACGGCAGCAAGTAAAGTTATTGATGCGCTTGGTTCTTTAGCTTATGTTTTCTCAAATGCCTTTCTACCCTTTATTTCTAGAGAAATAAAAAATCATAAAATGTTTAGCAATATTATGATTTCTGTAGGTGTTATTTTAGCTGTTGCTCTATTGCTTCTTTCGGATTTTATAGCAGGTTTGTTGTTCGCTGATTCAGCAAAAGAAGTTGTTAAGTATATGGAGATAATGTCGATATGCATTCCTCTTATATTCTTAAATCTAACATTCGGTAATAACTACCTAATGCTTGTAGATAAAGAAGCGTACTTCAAAAAGGTTGTTTTATACACTTCTTTGCTGTCGCTCTCTCTCACCTTCCCAGTGGTTTATTATTTTGGGATCTATGGGAGTATTTTTTCATTAATATTTACTCGTATGGTTATTTTTATTTGGGTCTATCCAGTTTACAGAACTGACTGGAAAAAGCGCCTTGATGCTTAGCTTGGAATATGAGTGTAAATAATTTTATTTTTTAGGTAAATGAAGTGATTAGAAAGATTTTTTTATTGTTGAAAGGTTTTTATTTTGAACTGGCCTGCATTCTATGTGATGTTCGAAATATATGTAAAAACTTTTCAAAAATCTCCACGTTAAGGGAGCAAGCTTCAAATGGCGTAGTTTTCGTCTGTTCGTTGAGCTTCTATGAGAAAGAAAAGTGGCAAGTCGTGTCTCAAGTAGAGCTTTGGAAAACGTTTTCTAAGCAGAGTAATGTAGTGATTTGCGGCTCTTTTTTGTCATATTTCATTTATGGCAGAAATTCCAAGTATGTTGTGTCTCTTGAACCTAAATATAATGCGCCTTGTTTTATTTCATATTCAAAGAATCATAAAAAAGTGATTGCATTTATCAGCGATTCTCATAGTAAAAAGTGGTTAAATCAATTTTTATTAAAATCGAATGTAAGTGATGTTTTAACGCCTTATAAAAAGACCCTTATTGAAACAGGGTTCGTGTCGAATCTATCGGAAGCAAATATTCATAGTTTTCCCTGGTGTGTCAATGACAGCATCGTGAGTTCAGAAACACCCACAGTCAGAAGAAAAGATGTTTTGGGGTTTGGTAAAACAGGAACAGAAGTTTATGACTTAAGGCAATGGTCTTTCGAAACTGGAGAGTTGGTTTCATTTGACTATGCGGGGTCTGGAAATCAAAAGTTCACAGGAAATGCTTATTATAATTGGTTATCTACATTCGATGCATGTGTTGTGGGGATGTCTTCTATTGCGCTGTACAATTATACAGTGGCCAAATTTTTTGAAGTTCCATCTCAGGGGATCTTGCTATTTGCATTTCCAACTGTCGATATAGAAGCATTTGGCTTTGAAGATGGCGTAAATTGTGTTTTTGTGAATAAGGATGATTTTCATGAGAAGCTTCGTGCGTTTAAAGAGCAGCCTGAGTTATATATCGATATTAGGAAAAAGGGGTTGAAACTCATACGAGATCATCACACTGTGCGAAACAGGTTAGAGCAATTAAATGATTTAATTGCTCCTGAAAGTATCTAAGCTTCTGAAAGTATTTGGGGTTTGCATAAAAAATTGTATGCGAATTTACGTTTTATAGATTTAGATAGCACACTTTTTATCTCGAGCTTTAGGTAGGTGTGCTTCTTGAGTGCGTTATAAAGAATAAAATTTTTCAGTGATCAATTTTATTAACGAGACTCTAGATGTTGTTCTTTTGTAGCCTGTTGTCTATTAATGATGTTATCGATGTTTGGCTTTATACGAATAGACAGTGTGCTATATCACGATTTGTTAGGAATGATTAAATGAAAATTACCGTTGTGGGAACTGGTTATGTTGGTTTATCCAATGCGTTATTGTTGTCTCAACATAATTCAGTGACCGCTCTAGATATAGATGTTGAAAAAGTTAATTTACTGTGTGACAGAAAATCACCGATTGAAGATCAACACATCTCAGAGTATTTAAAAGACGACGCTTTAGACTTTATTGCAACAACAGACAAAGTTAAAGCGCTGAAAAGTGCAGAGTTTGTCGTAATTGCTACACCTACGGACTATGATCCGGACACAAATTATTTTAATACTTCGTCTGTAGAAAGTGTAATTAAAGACGTATTAGATGTTAATCCAGACGCTGTTATGGTGATCAAATCAACAGTGCCTGTAGGTTACACAGAGGCCGTAAAAGAAAAGTTCAACACCGATAAGATTATTTTCTCACCCGAGTTTTTGCGTGAGGGCAAGGCCCTGTACGATAATTTGTATCCCTCGCGTATTATCGTGGGTGAAAAAAGTGAGCGGGCAGGCATTTTTGCACAGCTTCTAGCGCAAGGTGCCGAAAAAGACTCAATTGAAATCTTATTGACTAATTCGACAGAAGCTGAAGCCATTAAATTGTTTTCAAATACGTATTTAGCGATGCGTGTAGCATACTTTAATGAATTAGACAGCTACGCTGAATCGCATCAGTTGGATACAAAGCAAATTATTGAAGGTGTGAGCTTAGATCCTAGAATTGGTGATCATTACAACAACCCTTCCTTTGGATATGGCGGCTATTGTTTACCCAAAGATACGAAACAACTATTGGCTAACTATAAAGATGTTCCCAATAATATGATTAGAGCCATAGTTGATGCGAACTCAACAAGAAAAGATTTTATCGCGGATTCAATCATAAAGCGCAATCCAAAAGTTGTGGGAATTTATAGACTGGTTATGAAAACGGGGTCAGACAATTTCCGGGCCTCAGCTATTCAAGGTGTTATGAAGCGAATTAAGGCCAAAGGAATAGAAGTTGTGGTGTATGAGCCATCTATACATGAAGACACCTTCTTTAATTCAAGAGTGATTTCAGATGTAGAAGAGTTGAAGTCGATTTCGGATGTTATCATTGCCAATAGAATGGATGACAACCTTTTGGATGTGGCAGACAAAGTTTATACGCGTGACCTGTTTGGTAACGATTAGTTAAAGGTGAAAGAATGAAGTACTTAGTTACCGGTGCTGCTGGCTTTATCGGCGCAGCAGTATGTCAGAGGCTTTTAGAGGGTGGGTTTGAAGTTGTTGGTATTGATAATATTAACGATTACTACGATATCGATTTAAAGCATGCAAGATTGAATAAGATTGAGAGTAATAAGTTTACTTTTGTTGAGTTGGATATTGCAGATCGAGATGCTATTTCTGCTTTATTTAAAGCGCAGCGTTTTGACCGTGTTATTCACCTAGCGGCGCAAGCCGGTGTGAGGTATTCGATTGAAAATCCACATGCATACGCCGACAGTAATTTAGTGGGTCACCTTAATATTCTCGAAGGGTGTAGACAAGAAGAGGTTGCTCACCTGATCTATGCTTCATCGAGTTCTGTATATGGGTTGAATGAAAAAACCCCATTTGAGACAAGTGACTCAGTGGATCATCCCATTTCATTTTATGCTGCAACGAAGAAATCAAATGAGCTGATGGCACACAGTTATTCTCATTTGTATGACTTGCCTACCACAGGCTTACGCTTTTTTACAGTGTATGGGCCATGGGGCAGACCAGATATGGCGCCTTATATTTTTACTAAAAAGATACTGAATGGAGAAACCATCGACGTAAATAATAACGGCGACATGTGGCGAGATTTTACGTACATTGACGATATTGTAGAAGGGATTGTTAGGATCGCAGATGTTGTGCCAACTCGCGATGCAACGTGGAAAGTCGAAAGTGGCAACCCTGCGTCGAGCTCCGCTCCTTATGCTGTATACAACATTGGCCATGGCAGTCCAATAAACTTAATGAGCTTCATAGAAGCAATCGAAGAAGCGTTAGGCGTAGAAGCCAAAAAGAACTTTAGAGAGATGCAAGCTGGAGACGTCTATAAAACTTTTGCAGATACAGCGGACCTCTTTGAAGCAACAGGCTATAAGCCTAAAGTTGGTGTTCAAGAAGGTGTCGCGCAACTTGTGAAGTGGTATAAAGCATTTTACGTAAAGTAAAATGATGTGCGCTTATTCATGGTTTTCGCAGCTAAATGGTCGTAGATGACAGCTGCGAAATGCTGTGTATATTCATACCCATCTTTAAATATATGTCGTATGTATTTTGATGCGAAATATAGACAGGAAAATGCGCTGTGCTGTGGTCATAGAAATGTACGATTTAGGTGCTTAGTGAGAATGCAAAGGTGGGCACCGCTTAATTCGAAGTTATAATTGGCTATGTATAAATTATGGTATACAATGAGCTTCGATGGAATCATTGACAATAGCTAAACTGAGTAAAGGGACTTATGTGTGTTTAGAATCACTTCAAACTTCTTCGTGTGCCCTCAATTTTTTGGTTAGCTTAAGATTCAAAAGTAAAAAGTGAAGTACGGGACTGTGGCGAAGGTATATGCTTTCGCAATTGCTTGAATCGAGTTAGTGTTGTTTTTTTTGCAACGTGGACTGGCGGAAATATGTATAGCCGTTTTAAGTTTGTATTTATTCAAGTTGCAGACCTAAAGAAGGTTTTTTTTTATGTGTTGAGCTGCATTTTTGTACAATTCTAGATTGGTACTAATTGCAACAAATCTTTAGTAAAACTCATGTAACATTAACGCAATGTAAACTTGCGATTGATTTCGTCGCATGCTTTAATTAGCCATCGCATAAGTAGCACTTATGTTTCTGAGCCTTTCTGAGTTCAGATGGTAAGAATAAGTATTAAAATATTTAGGAATAACAAATGGCCCAACGCTGTAAAAATTTCATTGCCGCATCTGCTGCAGCATGTGTTTTGGTAATGAGTGGCTGCACCTTAATCCCAGGTGGGCATTACGAAGGAATTACGTCAGGTGATAAAACAACAAGCTTGGAGCAGGACCTTTCAAAAGTTAATATCCAGCTTATTGATTCTACTTTAATTAAGCAGCAAAAAAGCAAATCTAAACCTGCTAACAAACCTGTATCCCAAGGTGTAGATGTTTCGAGTTATGAGTACCGTCTTGGTATCGGTGATGTCATCACTGTCGGGGTTTGGGATCATCCAGAATTAACCATTCCAGCTGCGGTACAAAGAACAGCCGAATTCGATGGATTTAGAGTACAGGCAGATGGCACAGTGACTTATGCCTATGCACCTAAAGTGCCAGCGGCAGGGAAAACGGTTGTTGAGCTCAGAGAAGAATTAACAAAACGACTTAGTCGCGTGATTGAAGACCCCCAAATAGACGTTAAAGTGGTTGGCTTTAAAAGCCAAAAAGCTTATGTAACTGGTGAAGTGAATAAACCAGGTGTTTACCCTATCACTGAAACGCCATTAACGCTTGTCGATGCAATTAATTTAGCAGGAGGCTTATCTGAAAGGGCTGACTGGCAAGTTGTAACCTTTTCTAGAGGGAACGTCGTTGAGCGAATTGAATTAGACAACTTCTATGCCAAAGGCGATATTTCTCAAAACCGATTGTTAAAGCATGGAGACGTGATTCACGTATCTCGTAATGACAAACGTAATGTCTATGTGATGGGAGAAGTCAGCAAGGTTGGAACTGTTGAAGTGAACCGTTATGGGTTAAGCCTTGCAGAAGCGCTGTCTGAGGTCGGTGGTATCAATGAGCGTAGTGCAGATGCAAACGGCATATTCGTTTTGAGAAAAAGAGATCTCGAGAAAGATGGCGTAATTGCAGATGTATATCAATTAAGAGCGAACAACATCGCAGCGTTGGTGTTTGCTGAGCAATTTGAGCTAAAGCCACAAGATATTGTTTATGTAACGAGCGCGCCAATAGCACGCTGGAACAAAGTGATCAGCTTGTTACTTCCTTCATTGACTACAGTTGATGCGATTCAAGACATAGATAATCAGTAGATAGGTACATAAAGAAATGTTTGATAGTATATTGGTTGTCTGCGCCGGGAATATCTGTAGAAGTCCAACTGCCGAGTACATCTTAAAAGATAAGCTAGTAAACACGAGTATCAAAGTGTCTTCTGCTGGGCTCACGGCCCTAGAAGGGAAAGAAGCTGATTCATTAGCTAAAGAGCTTGCAAGTGCAAAAAATGTAGATATGTCACCCCACCGAGGACGTCAAATCAGTACATCTTTAGTTAACAGCAATTCACTTATTCTCGTGATGGAGCAACGACACTTGCAAGACCTTTGCGCGCGTTACCCAGAAGCTCGCGGGAAAACGTTTTTGCTTGGCAAATGGCTTGGAGATAAAGAAATACCAGACCCATACAGACAAAGCCGAGAGGCTTTTGAACACGTGTATGAGTTAATTGAAGGCGCATGTAGCGCTTGGCAGAAGTATTTATAAGGATGAAAGAGTTAATGAATGCTCAATCAAACCTACCGAATGGCGCGCAAAATAAACAAGCGTTAGGGCAAGCAAGTGAAATCGATTTAATGGCATTGTTCGGCGCCCTATTAGATAGAAAAATCTTTATTCTATTTGTGACAACATTATTCATGATTATTGGTGTTGCTGTTGCCACTTTTAGTACACCTATTTACCAAGCGACTTCTATGATTCAGGTCGAAGAAAAGGGAGGCTCTGTTCCCGGCTTTGATGAGCTTGGCGGCATGTTTGAAAGTACGTCAGCGGCCGTTACTGAAATTGAATTACTCAAATCACGAAGCATTATTGGCGAAGCGGTTGATAGCTTAAAGCTCAATATTGTCGCTAAACCAAAATTGTTTCCTGTTATCGGTAATAGAGCATTCAGGCAATATACACCAGTACAGGAGGGAGACCTAGCTGAACCAAGCTTTGGTGCTTCAAGTTATGCCTGGGGCGGTGAGAAAATTGAAGTGTTTAAGTTTGATGTTCCTAGAAACGCAATTGGTTCAAATTTTAAATTGGTTGCGTTAGAAAATAATCGATTTGAATTATTTAACGGAAACGACGAGAGTATCCTTAAGGGCAAGGTCGGCGAAGAAATTAGCCGCGGTACCTTCAAGTTAACACTTAAAACACTGATTGCTCGCCCGGGCACTGAGTTCGTGCTAACAAAGCGTGATCGTTTAAACACAATTTTAGCTTTACAAGCTGCAATCGGTGCGAGCGAAAAAGGAAAAGATTCTGGCATCATTAATCTACGCCTTCAAAGTGAAGGCGCTGAGTATGCACAAACTGTTTTAAACAAAGTAGCCAGTATTTACGTTAGAAGAAACGTCGAGCGCAACAGTGCTGAGGCACAAAAATCACTTGAGTTTTTAGAGTATCAATTGCCACAAGTTAAAAAGCAACTAGAGGCCGCTGAGCAGCGTTTTAACGATTATCAAGTTAAGCAGCAATCAGTAGATATCTCACTTGAAACGGAAGGTGTATTAAAGCAGCTTGTTAAACTAGAAACCCAACTTCAAGAGCTAGAGCTTAAGAAACTAGAGGTGGGACGCAAGTTCAAACAAAGCCACCCAAGCTATCAAGCCGCCGTTGAGCAAATTTCAGTTGTTCAGGATCAAAAGAGACGTTTGGCTGCGCAAGTTCAAGTTTTACCAGAAACACAGCAAGAACTATTACGTTTAACGCGTGATGTTGAGGTTAACAATGAAATCTACACGTTGTTACTTGCGAAAACTCAAGAGCTAGATATTGTTCGTGCGGGCACTGTGGGAAATGTGCGTGTAATCGACCTTGCTGAAGTGAATACGTCACAACCAGTAAAACCAAAGAAAGCGTTAATTGTTATCATCACGACGCTGTTGGGCAGCTTGCTTGCCATCGCGATCGTGTTAATTCAAAAAGCGATTCATAAGGGCATTGAAGATCCAAGTGAAATAGAAGCGTTAGGTTTACCTGTTTATGCAAGCGTACCTTACTCGGAGTATCAGGTTAAATTAACCGGATTTGCGAAAGCGCGAAAAGGTAAGACTGCGAAAGCAAAATCGATATTAGCAGTGGATAACCCCGCAGACCTTTCTATTGAAGCATTGCGTAGTCTTCGTACAAGCTTACATTTTGCGATGATGGAAGCTAAAAATAATGTCATTGCGATATCTGGCCCAAGTCCAGGCGTAGGTAAATCATTTATCTCCGTAAACTTATCAACGGTGCTTGCTCAGAGTGACAAGAAAGTCTTAATTATCGACGCAGATATGCGTAAAGGCTACTTACAAACTCAGTTTGGTATGAAGTGGGACAATGGATTGAGTGATTACTTATCGGGAAGGATCAGTCTTGAGGAAGCGACGAAGCACAGCCAAGTTGAAGGCTTAGATGTTATTACAAGAGGTCAAATTCCACCAAACCCTTCTGAATTATTAATGCATGAAAACTTCACCAAGCTCGTTGAAGAAGTTAGCGCAAAATATGATTTAGTAATTATAGATACACCGCCAATTTTAGCGGTAACAGACCCTGCAATAGTCAGTGCCCATGCAGGCAGTACATTGCTAGTAACACGCTTTGGTCAAAACCATGTTAAAGAGTTAGAGCTAACCTGTAACCGCTTTGAACAAAATGGGATTGATGTGAAAGGTGTTGTATTTAATGGTGTTGTAAAGAAAGCAAGTAATGCCTATGGGTATTATGGCTACTACAACTATGAATATAAATCAGACAAGTAAAAAATCATTTAGGAATAATGTAATGATGTCTCCAAATTCAGATACGCGAATCGCCATTATCGGCCTCGGTTATGTAGGGTTGCCTTTGGCAGTCGAGTTATCGAAAAAATACAATGTACTAGGGTTTGATATTAATACCGCTCGAGTAGATGAACTTAAATCTGGTCATGATTCAACAATGGAAGTTTCTGATGACGCTTTACAAGCTGCGACATCACTAAGATTTGCATTTGATAAGGCAGAGCTTGCCGAGAGTACAGTCTACATTGTCACTGTACCGACTCCAATAGACGACAATAACGCACCAGATTTAACACCTTTGCAAAAAGCATCAGAAATGATCGGCGAGTTTGTTAAAAAGGGTGATGTGGTTATCTATGAATCGACTGTTTACCCTGGCGCTACAGAAGAAGTGTGTTTGCCTATCATTGAAAAAGTATCAGGTTTGAAATTCAATGAAGACTTTTTCGCAGGTTACTCTCCAGAGCGAATCAATCCTGGTGATAAAGTAAATACGCTTACAAAAATCATGAAGATCACTTCGGGTTCAACACCTGAGGTTGCTGATTTTGTTGACGCACTTTACGGGTCTATCGTAGAGGCTGGTACGCACAAAGCGAGTTCATTGAAAGTTGCTGAAGCAGCAAAGGTTATTGAAAATACGCAGCGTGACTTGAACATTGCCATCATTAATGAATTTGCAAAAATTTTCAATCGCTTAGGTATCGACACCGAAGAGGTTCTTGAAGCGTCGGGTACAAAATGGAACTTCTTGAAATTCAAACCGGGTCTAGTAGGCGGCCACTGTATTAGTGTTGACCCATACTACCTAACGCACAAAGCGCAAGAAGTGGGTTATCGCCCTGAGGTTATTTTAGCAGGTCGTCGTATCAATGATGGCATGGGTGAATATGTTGCGACTCAATTAGTGAAAAAGCTTTTAAGCAAAAAAATTCACATTGACGAAGCAAAAGTACTCATCCTTGGTTTCACTTTTAAAGGTGATTGTCCGGATGTGCGTAACACTAAGATCATTGACATTGTAAAAGAGTTAAAAGATTTCAACATGTCAGTTGACGTGTACGACGATTGGGCTTGTCCGAATGAAGTTAAACATGAGTATGGTATTGACCTTATTTCTGAACTAGAGGAAGGGATGTACGACGGGATTGTACTTGCTGTAGACCACTCTGAGCTAAAAGAGTTAGGTGAGCAAAAGTTACGCTCATTTGGTAAAGAAAATCACGTACTATACGATGTTAAACACGTATTAAAACCATCAGAAGCTGACATTAGACTTTAAGGAAATTGCCGTAGTATGAAAAATTTTGCATTGATAGGTGCAGCGGGTTATATCGCACCACGCCACCTTCGCGCTATCAAAGACACTGGCAACAACTTGGTTGCGGCGATGGATATTAACGATTCAGTAGGCATTATGGATAGCCATTTTCCTGAAGCCGAATTCTTTACTGAATTTGAAGACTTTACTGCATTTGTTGAAGATCAAGATATGCAGGGGAAGAAGCTCGACTATATCGCAATTTGTAGCCCGAATTATCTCCATGCTCCCCACATGAAATATGCGCTTAAAAACGGTATTGACGTGATTTGTGAAAAGCCACTCGTTCTTAACTCAGAAGACATGGATATTCTCAAGGGCTATGAGCAGAAGTACGGTGCTAAAGTAAATTCTATTTTGCAGCTTCGTTTACACCCTTCAATCATTGCACTAAAAGAGAAAGTAGCAGCTGCACCCGCTGACAAAGTCTTTGATGTTGACCTTACTTATATGACTTCACGTGGAAAATGGTACATGAAGTCTTGGAAAGGCTTTGATCATAAATCAGGTGGTGTAGCCACTAACATCGGCGTACATTTCTACGATATGTTGCACTTTATTTTTGGTGAGCTACAAAGTAACGAAGTGCATTATCGTGATGAAAAAACGGCCAGTGGTTACCTTCAATATGAAAGAGCTCGCGTTAAGTGGTTTTTATCAATCGATGCCAATAACCTACCAGAAAACGCGGTGAAAGGTGAAAAGCTGACTTATCGTAGTATCACAATTAATGATGGTGATTCAGCGGAAGAACTAGAGTTTTCAGGAGGTTTTACCGATCTTCACACTCTAAGTTATCAAAATATTTTAGCGGGCAATGGCTTCGGTGTGGATGAAAACCGCATTGCAATTGAAACAGTAGAAAACATCCGTATCCAAGATGTTGTTGAAGCTGGTGAAAAAGCTCACCCATTACTAACAAAGGTACTTTAATTTATGAACTACCATGTGCATGAAAGTGCGATTGTAGACGAGGGTGCACAAATTGGTGCTGACACACGTGTATGGCACTTTGTGCACGTTTGTGGCGGCGCAAAAATTGGCACAGGATGCTCGCTAGGACAAAACGTTTTTGTTGGTAATAAAGTCACTATAGGCAATAACGTAAAAGTACAGAACAATGTGTCTGTGTACGATAATGTGCATTTGGAAGATGACGTGTTTTGTGGGCCGAGCATGGTATTCACTAATGTGTATAACCCTCGTTCTTTTATAGAGCGCAAAACAGAATACAGAGACACTCTCGTTAAGCGTGGCGCAACGCTTGGTGCAAACTGTACAATTGTTTGTGGTGTTACCATTGGTGAGTACTCACTTGTAGGCGCTGGTGCTGTAATTAATAAAGATATAAAACCGTTTGCATTAATGGTAGGTGTACCTGCAAAGCAAATCGGTTGGATAAGTAAGTATGGTGAACAACTTGATTTGCCATTAGAGGGAAATGGTACCGCGACCTGTGAACACACAGGCGAAAAGTATCAGTTAGAAAATGGCTTTGTTTCAATACAATAATATTTAGAAGTTACAAAAATGCAATTCATAGATTTAGCAGCGCAATATCAACATCTAAAAGATAAAATCGATGCGCGTATCCAAACAGTTTTAGACCATGGTAAATATATCATGGGGCCTGAAGTACAAGAGCTTGAAAAGCAGTTATCTGATTATGTCGGTGTAAACCATACGATTACTTGTGCCAATGGCACGGATGCATTAACACTTGCATTAATGGTTCTGGATGTGCAAGAAGGTGATGCTGTTTTTTGTCCTACTTTTACCTTTTTTGCGACAGCAGAAACAATTGCATTTGAAGGTGCAACCCCAGTATTTGTTGACTCGAATGAAGATACATTTAACATTTGCCCTGTAGATTTGGAAAAGCGAATCGAAGCTGTTCTTGCTGATGGTACATTAAAACCCAAAGCAATTATTGCCGTTGATTTATTTGGACTACCGGCAGATTATATTGCACTCAGGAAAATTGCAGATAAGTACGACTTAAAAATCATTGAAGATGCTGCACAGGGCTTTGGCGGTGAAATTAATGGTCAGCGTGCAGGGTCCTTTGGTGACATTGCAACAACCAGCTTCTTCCCTGCAAAACCTTTGGGTTGTTATGGTGATGGTGGAGCGCTTTTCACTGACAATGACGAATATGCTGAGTTACTTAGGTCTTACCGTGTTCATGGAAAAGGTAAAGACAAGTACGATAATGTACGTATCGGCATGAATTCTCGTTTGGATACACTCCAAGCTGCGATTTTGCTAGAAAAGCTAGCCGCTTTTCCACAAGAGCTCATCAACAGAAACAAAGCGGCTGAAAAGTATACTCAGGAGCTCAATACAACGTATAAAACGCCTGTTGTGCCAGAAGGTTATGTTAGCTCATGGGCACAATATACGCTGGTTGCTGAAGATAGAAACGCGGAAATGGCAAAGTACAAAGAGCAGGGTGTGCCAACCGTGGTGTACTATGGCACTTGTATGCACGAACAAACCGCTTTCAATTATTTGGGATATCAAGTAGGGGACTTCCCCGTAGCTGAAAAGCTCGCAAAGTCAGTCTTCAGCTTGCCAATGCATGGTTATTTAAATTTAGATGCAAACTCTGAACAGTAGTCTTTTAGCGTGAGAACACTTTCTAGTAATTCGTTCGCAAAAGCATTTGCTGCAATATTATCAGCGAATATCTTCGCACAAATAATCCCATTTCTGGCTGCTCCAGTCTTAACTAGACTGTATGCGCCAGAAGATTTTGGTCTATTTGCAACTATCACATCGATCGCTGCGTTTCTCGCAGTTTTTGCGTCAGCGAAATTAGAGTTGGCGATCATCGTTGCAAAAAATAATGTGCAAAGAAAGAGCTTAACTACCTTATGCTTACAGCTGTTGGTTATTTTTTCTTTAGTTATTTTGTTTATGCTTATCGCAGCATCTTTTTTGTTCCCTGATGTCGATATAGGAATGAACTCACTAATCGCTGCTTTCGTTGTGTTTTTATTTATATTCTTTACTGGTCTTTATAACATTCTGACGTGTGTCGCGAACGCCAATAGTGAATATAAAAAGATTGCATTAAACTCTGTACACTTTTCATTGCTGAATAATTCTTCATCAATCGCTTTGGGTTTTCTAAGTACGCTAGGCCTAATTTATAGCTTTATTATTTCTAGGGCTTTTAGTTGTTTTAAAATGCTTAGTTCAGCTCAGTGGTCTGAACAAATTAAGCGACTCAAAGCTAAAAGGGTCTTATCGCGCAAAAATGCCTTTTTAATAAAAAGGTTTAGAAAATACCCAGTGTACTCAGTGCCCTCTGAAGCACTAGATATTTACACTAAGCAAATGCCCATATTTCTCATGGGATTATTTTCCGGTGCTTATGCTGTGGGACTATTTGCGCTTGTAGATAGGGTGTTGAGTAAACCGCTCTCCATAGTTGGTAGAGCTGTCGCGTTGCCATTTAGAGGCGAAGCTGTAAAGAGGTACAACGAACAAGGTTCTTGTAGACCAATTGTCTTAAAGGTCCTGCTCGTTTTGACAGCAATGAGCATTGTGCCGTTTTGTATACTGTATTTCTATGCAGAAAGCTTGTTTGGGTTGGTTTTTGGCGAAGAGTGGAAAAAAGCAGGTGAGTTCGCAAAGTTACTAGTGCCTATTTTCTTTTTTCAATTTATCACCAGCCCTATTACTTTTGTCTTCCATATTGCAGGTAAACAGCAAGTAGATTTTTACATACATATATTTATGGTAATAATACTGACTTCCTGCTTTTTGGTTGGCTACCAGGTCTATGACAATGAACTACTGGCTTTACAGTTATATTCTGTAGCTTATTCATTTATCTATATTTTATATATTTACTTGTCAATAAAGTTTTCGGTGAACACGAAGGAAAACAAATGAAAACCTTTGTTAAAAACCTAGTTTGGTTATTCATAAAAAAAATTAAAATACTCTCACCTATGTACTACACAAGGGGCACACAATCTCCTTGTAAAGCAAGGTTTTTTCTCTGGCAAAAAGTTTTGCGGTTTAATAGCTCAGTGTATTGGCCAGTTCACTTTGCAAGCAAAGTGTCCAGCCCAGAAAAGATTTTTGTTGGGATAGATGCCAGCCCTGGCTTTATGCCTGGGTGTTACATTTATGGCACTGCGGGTATCTATGTTGGGCATTACACGCAAATCGCCCCTAATGTAGGTATAATGAGCGGAAATCACGATGTCTACGATTCGAGAAAAACCGTTGATAATGACAGTCCAGTTGTCATTGGTGATTACTGTTGGATTGGCATGAATTCGATGATTCTTCCTAAAGTGGTACTTGGTGATCATACAATCGTTGCAGCAGGTGCCGTAGTTACAAAAAGCTTTCCAAAAGGTCACTGTGTTTTAGCAGGCGTACCTGCAAAGGTCGTTAAAGAGCTAGACCCACAAGAGGTCGTTAAATTCGAAAATGCAAACAAGTTTCATGGCTATATTTCACACGAAGATTTTGAAAGGTTCTCAGCGCAAAAACTGGCGATAGAACCCTATAGCAAAATTAGAAGCAAGTACGGTCTAGATAGTATCGGAGAAAATTAAGAAAATGTGTGGCATTTCGGCAATATTTTCCCCAAAGGGAATGAAACTCGAACACTTAGTCAATTTAAATACACCTATCTTGCATAGAGGGCCTGATGATGAGGGCTACTATCTGTCAAGCTGGGATAACAATTCAGGTAAGCACCTGTTTGGTAAAACGTCACCTGTAGAAACTCAGCAGATGTTCCAGTTAGAGGATGTTGATAGCTGTGTTTCTGAAACGGGCAATGTGTTGCTGGCTCACCGTCGCTTGGCGATCCGTGATGTGTCAGCACGAGGTCATCAACCTATGACCTGTAACAAGCAGCGTTTTAATATCATATACAACGGCGAAGTTTACAACAGCGACGAGATTAAATCTGAGTTAGTTGAATTGGGTTACCACTTTGAGTCGACGACCGATACAGAAGTCATTTTATACGCTTTTGTTGAGTGGAAAGAAAAAATGTTATCCAAACTCAACGGTATGTTCTCAATCCTGATTTATGATGCTCAAGAGCAAAACTTGTTTATTGCCAGAGACCGCTTTGGCATTAAGCCACTGTATTATTGGCAATTAGAAGATGGTGGTTATGCATTTGTTTCTGAAATTAAGCAACTGCAAATGTTGCCTAATTGGGAAGCAAAACTAAATCATGAAAGAGCGTTTGATTTCCTGAATTGGGGGCAGACAGATCACACACACGAAACCATGTTTGCTGGGGTATTGCATTTACCGCCGGGGCATTATGCTTATTTATCCGCGAAAAATTCGCAGCAAACATTGAATCCTATTCGTTGGTACAACTGGGATACGCCAGAGTTCACTGGTACTTTTGAAGAGGCTGTGGAAAAGTTCGAATCATTGTTTGTGAGTTCGGTTGACTATCGCCTGAGGGCTGATGTGCCCATCGGCACATGCTTGTCAGGTGGGCTTGACTCATCATCAATTGTGTGTGTTGTGAATGACCTCTTACAACAGAAACAAGTACAGAAAACATTTTCTAGTTGCTCGGAACATAAACGCTTTGATGAGCGCGAGTTCGTCCATGAAGTGTTAAATAAAACCAAAAATATCGAACCTCACCTTTTCAATTTAGAGCATAAGAAGTTTTCGAGCACATTACCTAAGATCATTTATCATCAGGATGAGCCGTTTTTATCTCCTTCGGTTTTTGCTGAATGGTCGGTATTCGAGACCGTGAGTCAAAATGGCGTGAAAGTAACGCTAGACGGTCATGGTGCCGATGAGCAGTTATGTGGTTACCACACATTTTACGGACCTTTACTGTACTCTTTATTTGCGAAAGGTCAGTGGTTACAATTGGTGAAGGAAATCAAGGCGCTCAAAAAGCTCCATGGATATGGTCTAGGGTACTCTTTACCAAAAATCGTTAGAGGCATATTACCTGACTCGTTGAACCAGTTCTTATTTAAAATAACCAATCGACCGACTAAACAGGTAAATTGGATAGATTTGGATCGGCTTAAAGTTGACAGCCAAAGTGAAACCGCTGTTCCCGATGTATTTGATTTGAAAAAGCTATCATTTCAACAAATGACTCAGCACAGCTTGCCTAAACAGCTTCGTTGGTGTGATAGAGATTCTATGGCTTTTTCTGTGGAGTCGCGAGTTCCATTCGTAGACTATCGAGTCGTTGAATTCCTATATTCCTTACCGAGTACCTACAAACTTGAAAAAGGCATCACAAAACGCGTTCTTCGTGAGTCCATGAAAAATTACCTTCCGACGAAGGTTAAAGATAGAATTGATAAAATGGGTTTTGTTACGCCTGCTGAGATCTGGGTGAAAGATGATCCGGAGCATTACCTTCAACTCATTGACTCGGCTGTTGAAAAATCTAAAGGCATCCTGAATCAGGAAGCAAAAAACCGACTTACTCGTATGGTAAAAGGCGAGCAGAAGTTTGATCACTCTTTTTGGCGGATAATATTTTTTGCTGAATGGATGGATACATTTAAAGTCGAGGTATAGAAATGTTGGTAATTGTTGACTACGGTGCCGGGAACTTGGGGTCATTGGTGAATATGTGTAAGCATGTTGGCATCGAGGCAAAAGTGAGCGCATCACCTGAAGATATTTTGACTGCTAAACATATTATATTGCCGGGCGTTGGGGCGTTTGACCATGGTATGAAAAAGCTCAATGAATCAGGCTTGGTAGAAGCCCTAAATAAAGCCGTGTTAGAACTAAACACGCCTGTTTTAGGCATTTGTTTAGGCATGCAACTTATGACATTGAGCAGTGAAGAGGGCACATTACCTGGGTTAGGTTGGATCAATGCTAAGACTGTAAAAATTCCAGTTGTCGATGATATTAAGGTACCGCATATGGGGTGGAGCTTAATTAATTATCAAAAACAGGAAGCCATCAACCAAGATCCACTGCCGAATGAAAGGTATTATTTTGTTCATTCATATTGTGTACAATGTCTAGATGCAGACGATAGGCTTGCTCAAGTAACTTACGGCACTGATTTTGATGTTATGTTCCAAAAAGGGAACATTATCGGCGCGCAATTTCACCCTGAGAAAAGCCATAAGTTTGGAAAAAAACTGCTAAAAAGCTTTGCACAGTTATAAGGAATTAACATATGAAGCGCTACTACCTTACTTTTTTACTGTTGTTGACTGTTATTTTTTTAAGTGGTTGTTCTGATGACAACGTACAAAAGGATGAATACGATGTAACCTTTGAGGTGAGCAAAACCACAGTAAAAGAGGTGGGTGGTAGCTTTGAAATAACAGCAAAACTTCATGTTGCAGCTGATCAGGATATTGCGTTTTCATTTACGTCCATTGGTGATGCCACACTCGGTGAGGATTTCATTGTCTCCGATAACTTACTCACTATCCCAAGCGGGGAAATGTCATCGTCAATTATCGTGGATATTGTCAACGACTTTATTTTTGAAGGGGAAGAAGCCATTGAGCTTCGCGCTTCAGACACTTTCGATTACCTTACAGACAACACAAAAATCCAAGTTATTCATGTACTGATTGAAGATGGCATAGAAGTACGTGGGAATGCTTCTTTTGATAGACACGCAGAAAAAGCCCTTTATATGCAAGATAGTGACTATGAAATTTTTAGTCTCAATATGAATACATTGGCTCTGCGTAAGTATACGTTTTCAAACCCCGTCTATTCTCCTAAGTTATCAGCAGACGGAAAATCTTTTTATTATCTGCAGCTCTCATCCGAAGGCTATTTTTCGCAACTGTGGTCCTATGACTTGGAAGACAATATTAAAACGAAAGTGAGCGATGCTTCACATGGAAATATATTAAATTTCTCTTTAGATGAAGAGTCGTCTTATATCTCTTTTGTTGGTTATAGTAGTGACCGTAGTACAGAGAGTATTTATGTGAAACCTCTGCAAGAGCAAGGTGATACATATGAATTGGCAGGCACACCAAAGGGGCGAAAAAACTTTTCGCCGGTGTTTTTTACGGGAACAAAAATACTTGGTTTCTCAGATAGCAGTCACATTTATTTATATAACTTGGTGAGTAGCACGTTAGCAACCATTGATATTGACGCTAACATTCACTATATGAACGAAGATGGGTTGTTCACCTCTTTTAAAGATAGCTATTATCAAATTTTTAAGTTAAACACGAAAGACAATTCAATTGAGCAAGTTACGTTTAGTAATAGCCACAAGCTAAAGCCAAGTTTAGGCGAGCAGGGTAACTTGGCGTATATCGATGCTGGAAGCATGCTAGACGCGAAACACATGTCATGGATGAGATGGAACGACTTGATGAATAGCACATCAACGTACAAAGATTATACCAACCATTGGGGCAGAGTCTCTTGGTATGAGTCCTCGGTATTAGAGTTCTTATATAATGCCGCAAGCGAGTTTAGTGACAATCACATTGAACATGTATACACAAACCATGTCCAGTCTGTGTTAAATACAATGGATCAGCGCAGCGGTATTTCAGATTATCAAGGCGTGTCAACATGTGGTTGGAGCGCGAATCGATACTCCCTTGATAAAACCAGCCTTCAGAGAATCAGTGTTTTAGATAGTATGGTGGGCACTGAATTGGCCAAATTTTTAAAGTTGGTGTCAGGCAAAGAGTCCAAGAGCGAAGAAATGATCGCTTTAGAGCAAGATGTGGACAGTGCTGTCGCGTGTATTATTGATGAAACTAAAAAGCATTGGATAACCAGTGAAAATGATCCTTTAGGGATAGCCTTAGAGGACGAAGCGTATCTTAGGCTTCCGTTTGCAAGCCCGCAAAATTACGATGGCATTAATGTGCCATTTAATTTTCAAAATAAGTTTGGCTCACTGCTACTAAATTACTCTGAGTATAGTTCAGACAGCGACTTGGCACGCGATGCTAGAATGTTAGCTAACGTTTTTATTCGTCATATGGAAAAACTAGACAGTGGTTATGCATGGAACTATTGGTGGGGAACAGGGTTTCATGGATGGAATAGTGAGGATGGATATTCACTTAATACCCCTAGCTCACCAGGTACCAAATCTAGGGCATCTAGTGGTTATGCGGGAATTGACCTTGCGTTCTTTAGTCACTTCATTGGTGTTCATGAAGGGTTAGACTTGGAGCTGCTATTGAAGACTTATAAACAGGGCAAAACAATGGACCTAGACCCATTGTCCGTCGGCCTGCTTTTAGAAGAGTTTGATAGCTCTATTCGTGAAAGCCTTAAAAACCAAAAAGCATTATTAGATATAGAGCTGAGGTACGTTCCGCTACTAGATGATATTTTGTCCACACCACAAGAAGACTGGAAAGTTGTTTTTGACTTTGGTGAGGCAGAGCCAATGACTAGCAGTGTAGACCACCCGATATATCAGTTTAAACGTAAAAATAACAACCTTGTTTTTATATCTAAATCTGATGGTGAAAGTTATAAGTTGAACTCAATTGTTATTGATTGACAACTATTTTTAAATGTTGAGACTTTAAATGTTATTTAAACGCGTTATTCCCAGTATCTTATTTAGTGATGGTGGGCTTCATAAAACTATTAAATTTAAAAATAAAAAATATGTTGGTGACCCGATTAATACTGTCAGGTTGTTTAATGACCTTGAAGTAGACGAATTAATCCTTTTAGATATTGATGCATCTAAGCAAAACCGGGGTCCTAACTTTGAGTTAATCAAAGAAATCGCTTCTGAATGCTTTATGCCCGTATGCTATGGCGGTGGCGTAAGAAGCTTGGAAGATGCCGAGCGTATATTTCAAACAGGTATTGAGAAAGTTGCGATTAATCACCAGTCACTCAATAACAAACAGTTAATTACGGATTTAGCAAAAGTTTTTGGTAGCCAAAGTATCGTGCTTGGTGTTGATATCAAAAAAAGTTTTTTTGGTAGTTATAAGCTCTTTTCGCACACAGATAAAAAGAAGTTATCGCACTCATACATAAAGCACATAGAAGAATGTATTGAGGCAGGAGTTGGAGAAATCTTACTCACTAGTGTGGACCAGGAGGGAACTTTATCCGGTTTTGATTTGGACCTGATTGCTGAAGTTTCTTCAGTCGTAAATGTGCCTGTTATTGCTCATGGCGGAGGAAGTACAATTTCCGACATCCAATCTGCTTTTAAAGGCGGGGCTTCTGCGGTATCCTGCGGTGCTAAATTTATTTATGAGGGCCCTCATAGAGCAGTCTTAATAAACTATTTAAACCAGTCTGAATATAATATTATTAACCCGATAGAGTAAGAGCTATAGAAATGCAAAACACGGACTATAAAATTTGTACAAAATGTATTATGGATACGACCGATCCTGACATTGAGTTTGATGAACAAGGTGTTTGTAACCACTGCAAAAATTATGACAAAAAAGTGGCATTTGAGCTCATTCCTGATGAATTGAAAGAATCACAACTGTCTGAATTCGTTGCTAAAGTTAAGCAAAAAGGAAAAGGCAAAAAGTACGATTGTATCGTTGGCATCAGTGGTGGTGTTGATAGTTCTTATGTTGCGTTACTTGCGAAAGATCTTGGGTTAAGAACACTACTTGTACACCTTGATAATGGCTGGAATAGTGATATTGCCGTGAAAAACGTGAAAAATATCGCTAAAAACACGGGGTTTGACCTATATACGCATGTTATCGATTGGACTGAATTCCGAGACATTCAGCGCTCACTTTTTGCTGCCTCAGTGGTAGACATTGAGCTAGCGACCGACCACGCTATCAAAGCCGTAATATTTAAAGTAGCTGCTAAGTTTGGGGTCAAGTACTTACTGAATGGTGGTAACGTCATTACAGAGGCTATCATGCCGGTGTCTTGGCGACATACCAAGGCGGATAAGTCTAACCTCAATGACATCCACAAAAAATTTGGTAAAACCAAGCTAAAAACCTACCCGATGGCAGGTATTATCAAGCAGCAGTTTTATAAGCGATTCTACGGCATCGAAAACGTTAAAATCCTCAACTACATCAACTTTGTAAGAAAAGATGTGATCCACAGGCTTATCACTGAATTAGAGTGGGAAGAGTACGGAGGTAAACACCATGAATCTGTTTTCACTCGTTTTTATCAAGGCTACATCTTACCAGAGAAGTTCAATATAGATAAAAGGCGTTGTCACTATTCTAATTTGGTCTGCGCTGGCCAATTGTCACGTGACGAAGCGTTAGAAAGAATGAAGCTTAGCCCTTATAACGAAAAAATGCTCAATGCTGACAAAGAGTTTTTGATTAAGAAGCTCCAGTTTACAGAAGCTGAATTTGAAGCTTATATCAAAGCGCCTAGAGTTTCTCACTATGATTACAAATCTGATGAAAGTTTGATTGAGTTTTTGTTGAGCGTTAGAAAGAAACTAGGGATGGGATAAATGATTAAATTTGAAAAGGTGCTTGTGCTTGCACCCCATACGGATGATGGTGAAATTGGTGCCGGTGCATTAATCAATAAACTCATAAATGAAGGCGCAGATGTGCATTATATTGCATTTTCAACGTGTGAAGAGTCTGTGCCAGAAGGGTTACCGAAGGACATTTTAGCGAAAGAAGTTGTCAAAGCGACTTCCAAGCTCGGTATCAAAGAAGCGCAGGTTGCTGCATGGAAGTTTCCTGTACGCCACTTTCCGAAGTTTCGCCAAGAAATACTTGAAAAAATGGTTGAGAAAAGGAAAGAGATACGACCTGATCTTGTGTTGATGCCCGCTTCATTCGATTGTCACCAAGATCACTTTACGATTTATGAAGAAGGTGTTCGTGCATTTAAAGGTTGTACGATGTTAGGCTACGAGGTTGCTTGGAATAACATAAAATTTGAAGCTAACCTACTTGTCGAGGTTGACCAAGAAAATATTAATGCGAAAAAAGCGGCATTCGATCAGTACAAATCTCAAGGTATGAGGCCTTATAAGTCATCTGACTTAGAGAACCTCGCTAAGGTCAGAGGTATGCAAATTGGTGTACCCTATGCGGAAGCCTTCAATGTAATCCGTTGGATATGGAAGTAAGCATGGCCGAATATGTATTTATTGGAGGTGTTGGCCGCAGTGGTACTTCTATCACGAGGGAGTTGCTGACAAAAGGAGAGGAAGTCTTAGGTTTCCCTTTCGAATATCGTTTTATAATCGATCCTGATGGTATTGTTGATTTTATTCAATCGTATACCAGCGCTTGGTCTCCTTACATGGCAGATCGTAAAATTAAGAGGTTAGAGCGCTTTTTAAAGCAGCTTCAATCAAAGTCCGCATTGAAACACTTTGTTGGTGAGTTGATCCGTTCCAATGCATGGTTAAAGAAGAATATTAATGCGGATTCATATCATGGGTGGGAGCTTGAGAAACATTTCCCAACCTATGAGGTTGAAGTACAACGTTTAATACAGGACTTAACGGAATTAACTTACAGGGGCTCTTGGGCCGGCGCAGAAAGCTTTGATATTAAACACGAAATTGTTTACGGAAGAAACTTTTCAGAAGAAGCGCTATACACAATATTCAAAGGCTTTTTACAGCGCTTATTTGACGGTGCCTTCAAATTGCGTAACAAAAGCGTGTTAGTCGAAGACAATACGTGGAATTTACTATTTTGTCGGGAACTATCGCAACTCTTCGATGATGCCAAGTTTATACATATTTATCGAGATCCTAGAGATGTTGTTGCTTCGTTTTGTAAGCAAAGATGGATGCCGAGTGATGTCGTGAAATCAGCCATTATATGTCGGGACTTATACGTTAAAATTCTTGAACAAACCGCATCTTTGAATAGAGAACAGTTTTTATCCATGTCGCTTGAAAGCTTAGTCAATAATAAAGAGACAAATGTGGATAAGCTGCTAGAATTTGCGGGCGTTCGCAGAAGCAACGCGATGGAGCAAATTAAACTGTCTAGCTCATCATTTGGACGATGGCGAAACCAGTTCTCTGATGCTCAAATCACTGCAATAGAGCCCATCTTGAAAGGCGTGACAGAACAGCTTGGTTATGTTTGGAATGAATAATTTAACGCACTCAAGAGACTCTATTGTCTATGTGACTTCTGATTGGTCCGGCTTAAAAGATGTCTTGCTGGAAAAAGGCGCTACCCCAAAAGGCATGCCTGCATTTTTTAAACCGCTAGAAGAGCTTAATCGCCGTAATGTTAAAGTAGAATTGATTGTTCTCACGAGCGAATTTAAACAAAGTGATATATCGAGTGATTATTTTTCAAATACCAATATCACTGTATTGCCGTGGCCAAGTTCAAAGTCGTTAAAAGCCGCTTATGATATTGCTTATACTGTTTATAAGGTATGTTCGATAATTAGAGCTGTGAAGCCATCTTTCGTTTATTCTCTTGGACCGAAAGGTGTCACGGGGACGATTGCTGCCAAAATTACCAATACGCCAGTTGGTGTTCGGATTTTTGGTATAAACACGTACTATGAAAAGTATCAAGCTCAGGGGGAGCTTAAGTTTGCCTTAAAATCACCTCTGTTCTATTTGATGTTTAAGCTACGTTCCAATTTTATTCTTGCTACCAATGATGGCTCTCCATCTGATCTCCTAAATCAAGAGATTGGTCGTAAAGACAATGTGTTTAAATACTGGGCAAATGGTTTTGATTACTCTGATGTTGACTTGAGTACGACGGCCAAAACATCTCGATATCTTATTTATCCTTCTAGAATATCCGAGAAAAAACAACAGTTAGAGGCTGTTAAGATCCTAGAGGATTTGCATCGTTTGGGCCATCAAGACGTCAAGTTGTTATTTGTTGGCCACCTGACGGATAAAAATTACTGGGAAAAAATCGAGCGTTACGTAGACACCGCTGGGTTGTCTGAGCACGTTCAGTATTTGGGGACGATGGACAAAGCGTCGCTCTTCAAGTATATGCATGACGCTATCTGCGTGCTCAGTATTCAGAAAGTATCAAACTTGAGCAATGTGCTTCTTGAAGCGCTAAGTTGTAACTCGGTGATATTAAGCTACCGTGAACCAGCCTTATGCAACTTCTTAGAACATGAAAAATCTGCATTGCTAATCAATAAGAATGACGAAGCAGCACACTTGATCTCTAACCTGATAGAAGATGCTGAACTGCAATCTGATATACGTACCAAAGGAAAAGATGCGTTGGAAAACTACGTTGATCCTTGGCATGTGAGGGTTAACAGAGAGTTAGATTTACTATTGGAAAAGCGCTAATTGATTAGGAACTATCTGGAAGCATGAAAATAATAAATACGTTTGCTGCTAAAGAGTTATGGTTTGTACTATTGTTGCTGTCAGGGTTTTTTAAGCAATACCTGAACATATTGAATTTTGGAAGTATTGATTTCACTTTAGCTGTGGCTGGTATTCTATTGCTTTTGCTTTTCAAGGAGTATCTGACTAGCTATGAGAGGAAGATGGTGAGTAATTACTCACTGATTGGGCTTTGCAGTTTAGGGTCATTTCTCTTTTTTGTATTTTTATCACTACTGTACACTCACTCTGAACAATATTTCTATCAGAAACTGCTGAGCTTTTTCGTATGTGTGTACATCTATTTTTTACCTCAGATCTATAAAGACTTTAATATACAGTCTTTTCTAAAGAGTTTTATCAATGTATCGCTTGTATTAACGATCATTTTTATTCTGCTTTACCCGTTGGTTTCGGGCAGTTCTGATTTTGGAATTATACGGGAAAACTACTTAGTCGTTGGCTATCTATGTGGTCTGAATATCTTGTTGTTGTTCGCCTTGAAACAAGGGATCAGCCTTAAATTGGCATGTTTTGCGCTGGTACTGTTTCTGACGGGAGCGAGGGGGCCAATTATTTTTACCGTGTTGGTCAGCATCTTAATTTGGTTGAACATGTATGGATTCTTTAGAATATTTACGCCAAAAGTACTTATCTCTCTCTTCGCATTACTATTTGTGTTCATCGGCTTGATTGGCACGGTAGAGTTTATGCAAGATATGTTAGAAGGGAGCCTTAATAGGTTATTCTTATTATTTAGCGATGACATGGGGTCGTCAGCGAACGTAAGGATAAATCATATCGTTGACTCTTGGATGCATATTAAAAGTAATCCGTTATTAGGTTATGGTTTCGGAAGCTATGGAATGGTGACCACTGGATTGGATATCAGGTCATATCCACATAATATATTTATAGAAATATGGTTTGAAATTGGCCTTTTGGGATTGCTAGCCTTTACGCTTTTTTGTTTTTATCACCTTGGCTTAACTTATCGCAAAATAGGGTTTCCTGCTGTATGCATTCTAATTTATATCCTACTGAATGCATTGAAGTCGTCATCATTTGCTGAAGTAAAGTTTTTGTTTGCGTTTTTATCGGTCTTTGTTTTGCTGAGCAGTTCAAATTCAGAAAAGAAATTTAACTTAAGTTGAAAAATACGTTTTTTTACTGCCTAATTTGTTTTGTTGCGTTTTTTTGAAAAATATTAATATAGGAATAGAGCCTTGTGAAAGTTTGCCATATATCATCAGTCCATGATTCTAAGGACATACGAATTTTTAAAAAGCAATGCGTTTCACTAGCAAGTTCAGGAGTCGACGTTACTTTTTTGGTGCAAGAAGACAGCGATGAAAAGCGAGATGGTGTTAACATTAAAGCGCTGAAAAAGCGCAGTAATGGCTTGGCAAGGCTGTTGTTTACGCTACCAGCAGTGCTTATGTTTACTTTAAGGAATAAGTTCGATATTTACCATGCGCATGATCCAGAACTTATCCCAATTTTGTTCATACTCAAGCTATTTGGTAGAACGGTCGTGTATGATATGCATGAAAACTTTCCTAGGCAGCTTAAAACTAAAAACGTGCACCCACTCGTCAAAAAGTCTCTGTCGATAATTTGGCCAGCAATCGAAAAGTTCGTATTTAAGAGAATAAATGTTGTTTATGCCGAAACTTCTTACAAAGAAGATTACCAGTATGTGCGCAGTGCTATTGACCTGTTAAACATGCCGTTACTGGGCGAACTGAGTGCCATCGATAAAACGAAACATAAAGAGTTTAGTATTGGCTACGTTGGTGGGGTCTGTAAAGAGCGCTACCTAGATGGCACCCTAAAGGCCATCGAAAAACTTGAAAAGAAAGGCATTAAAGTAAGGTTTGATTGTATCGGCCCTGTCTACTTTGAAGAGAGTAAGCAGTGTATAGAAGCGTATAAAAAGAAGCTGTCAAACTTTAACTTTTATGGTCAATTACCGCCAAAGGAAGCTTGGGAAATTATCGCTAAGTGCCATGTGGGTGTCGCAATGCTTCTCCCTCTGCCAAATTATGTTGGCTCATACCCAACGAAGCTTTTTGAATACCTAGGCATGAAAATGCCGGTGATTACTTCAAACTTTGAGCTTTATAAACCAATTGTTGAAGACAACAATGTCGGGTTTTGCGTTGACCCTCTAAACGACGAAGAATTTGAAGTAGCCTTGGAGAAGTTAGCCACTGATCCCGAGCTACTTAATTTAATGAGTCAAAACTCAGAAGCAATACTAGAGAAAAAATACTCTTGGGACATTGAGTTTAAAAAACTGACTGAGTTTTATAAAACAATTAAATAAATTTTATTAATACATTCAATCGAATAAGAATGCTTTGCATTGTAGGAAATAGGAAGCGTTATGTGTGGAATTTTTGGTGTTATTTCAACCGGGGAAGTGGTTAGAAGCGAAGTTAAAGAGCTTGTCTCCCACGCTAGACAAAGGGGCCGAGACTCAAGCGGGTTTGTCTTCATTGATGAAAGCCAATATAAAGTAAAGCGTGCAGATTTTGATGTTAACGTACTTTTAAAGAAAACAAAGCTTGAACGTTCAAGCATTTTACTTGGCCATAGCCGTCTAATAACCAATGGGCTAAGTGATAATCAGCCAGTTGTTCGAGATAATGTTGTAGCAATCCACAATGGCATCATAGTCAATGACAATGATGTTTGGAAAGAAACAGGCCTAGAGAAAAGGTTGCAGATAGATTCTGAAATTATTGTAGCCTTAGCTGAAGAATATAAAGCTAAAAACGATTCGATTGAAGGTGTATCTCAATATATTCTTGAAAAGTGTAGAGGTGTCATCTCTTGCGCTCTGCTATTCGCTGACATTGGCAAGCTTGTGCTATTTTCGAATAATGGCAGCTTGTATCTAGGTGAAAAATCGGGTTCTAAATACTTCTCATCAGAGCGTTTCCCTCTTTCAGAGTTAGCGTGTTCTAACATTGAGCAGATCAAAGAAGACGAAGTAATTATTGATGTACCATCTCATCAAGTTGGCAATGTTTCTGATGATAATCATCGTGTTGAAGATTTGATTCCAGAGTTCAAGTCAATAAAAGAAGAAGAGGATATGCTCGAGTATGATAAGCCTGAAATCAAGCGCTGTACTCGTTGTATACTCCCTGAAACAATGCCATTTATACACTTCGATAAGGATGGCGTGTGTAACTATTGCCACAATTACAAAAAGCGCAATATACCTAAGCCAAAAGAAGAGCTTTTTGACTTAATAAAGCCGTATCGTCGTCCTGGTAGTCAACTTGACTGTATCGTTCCTTTCTCAGGGGGAAGAGACAGTTGTTATGGTCTACACCTGATTGTTAAAGAGCTCGAAATGAAGCCTGTTACCTACACGTATGACTGGGGTATGGTAACGGATCTGGGTAGGCGCAATATCAGCCGCATGTGTGCTGAATTGGGTGTTGAAAATATCATTGTAGCGGCAGATATTTCGAAGAAAAGACAAAATATTGCGAAGAACTTAAAAGCATGGTTAAAAGCACCGCATCTAGGTATGATTTCTATACTAACCGCCGGTGACAAGCACTTCTTCAGATACGTTGAGTCGGTTAAAAAGCAAACAGGGATTAATTTGAACCTGTGGGGTGTTAATCCACTCGAAGTAACTCACTTTAAAGCTGGCTTCTTAGGTGTTCCGCCTTATTTTGAAGAAGAAAAAGTATACTCTCATGGTATCGCTAAGCAGATGCGCTATCACTACCTAAGAACAAAAGCAATGATGAAGAGTCCTGGGTACTTTAATAGCTCTTTATGGGACACGTTATCTGGTGAATACTACCGCAGCTTTACAGAGAAAAAAGATTATTACCATATCTTTGATTACTGGCGTTGGGATGAGCACACTATTGATGACACCTTAATAAACCAATACGATTGGGAAGTTGCTGTTGATACTAGTACAACATGGCGAATTGGTGATGGTACTGCTGCGCTTTATAACTATATGTATTACACCGTGGCTGGTTTTTCTGAGCATGATACGTTTAGAAGTAACCAAATTCGTGAAGGTGAAATTACCAGAGAAGAAGCCCTTAGGTTAGTTGAAGATGAAAACCGTCCGAGATATCCAAATATTCGTTGGTATTTAGATGCACTAGGGATGGATTTCAAAGACGTGATTGGTACTATCAATCGAATTCCAAAACTTTATAAGGTCGATTAATAATGCCTAAAGTTGTTTGGTATATATCTAAATACTTTTCACCACCTCTTAAAGGAACAGGAGGCGGCCGTGATTGGCTGCTTCTAAAAAATTTAAGTAAACAAGGTATTGAGCCTATCGCCATTGTTTCAGATTCTAATAATCTGACGAGTGTTCCCGAGCTGGTTAATAGCAATGAGGTGATTGAAGAAGATGGCGTCAAAGTTGTCTGGCTTAAAACGCTAAAATACTCAGTTGCTAAGTCTTCCAAAAGAATCCTAACTTGGTTTCATTTTGAATGGAATTTATTTCGTTTTAATACTGAGCAGCTAAAAAAGCCGGATGTGATCATTGTATCGAGTCTCTCGTTGCTAACGGTCTTGAATGGTTTGAGACTGAGCCGAAAATATAAATGTCCACTTGTTTTCGAGGTCAGAGATATTTGGCCACTGACAATTACAGAGGAAGGAGGGGTCAACCCGAAGCACCCTTTTGTATTGCTACTGAGATATATCGAAAAGCTAGGTTATAAGAAAGCAGATCATATAGTCGGTACGATGCCTAATCTAACTGAGCACGTCACTAAATCATTAGGCTATGAAAAAGCAGTCTCATGCATCCCGATGGGGATTGATTTGGATGTGATTTCGAAGCAGGAAAGTGTGTCGGACACATATGCAAAAGATTACCTGATTAGAGATGATGTATTTAAAGTAGTGCATGCCGGAACAATAGGTATTACCAATGCGCTGGAGCCATTCTTTGAAGCGGCCGAAGCCATGAAAGATAACAAAGATGTGTGCTTTATTTTAGTCGGGGATGGTGCATTAAAATCCGAGTATAAAGCGCGATACGGACACTTAGAGAACTTGGTTTTTGCGCCTAAGGTGCCAAAAACACAGGTACAAAGTGTCTTGTCTTATGGCGATCTACTTTATTTTTCGGTGTTTGATTCTGAAGTCTGGAAATATGGTCAGTCCTTAAACAAGGTGATTGACTATATGCTGTCAGATAAACCAATACTGGCATCCTACAGTGGTTATCCATCTATGATTAACGAGGCAAACTGTGGCAAGTTTGTTGAGTCAGGCTCAGTAGAAAAGCTGGTATCAGAGATAGAACGTTTTGCAAAAATGGAGCCTAATGAACTAGCTAATTACACAGGGAAGGGTCGTAAGTGGTTAATTGAAAATAGGAACTATGAGCAACTTTCTAAACAGTACACAGAGATTTTGAGTAATGTAGAAGCTAGTTAGTGAGCTTCTTTTCAGAGTAATCAGTTATGAAACATATTTTTGATTTTTCGCTGAGCTTTTTAGCGATATTATTGCTTTCTCCATTGTTAATTGCCACTGCGTTGTTGGTTAAATTAACAAGTCGAGGGCCGATATTGTTTAAACAAAAGCGAATCGGGTTGCATGGTGAGGAGTTTGAAATTTACAAATTTAGAACTATGACCGATGTTAAAAGAGATTTTAACGTTCAAGTTACCAAAGCAACCAGTGATGTTACACGTTTAGGCAGAGTTATTAGGCGATTGAAAATTGATGAGTTGCCACAACTGTTTAATGTTTTGAGTGGAAAAATGTCAATTGTCGGCCCTAGGCCATGCCTTCCAGCGCTAGTTGGTGAGTTTAATGAAGATGGACGGTCTAGGCTTACTGTAAGACCTGGTTTAACGGGGTTGGCACAAGTAAATGGCAATATCCACCTCACTTGGGAAGAGCGCTGGAAGTATGATCGCTTCTATGCCGAGAATCATAGCTTTTTTATGGATATTAAAATAATCGTTAGAACAATTCTTATCGTCTTACTTGGCGAGAAGTGGGGTAAGTCTAAATGAGAGTTGCTTTAATCGGTGGAGTCAGCTCAAGCTTGGTGACGCTTGAAAAGTTAGTTCAGCATGAATTAGAAATATCCCACGTATTTGGCTTTAGCCCAGACAATACTGAACTTGTCAGTGGATACCAGAATTTGGCCCCAATATGTGAGTCTAAAAGTATTGCGTTTACACCTTTCAAGAAAATCAACGATCACATTTCTGATATTGAAGCACTTGAGGTTGATTTTTTGTTTGTTGTTGGCATTTCTCAATTGGTTGATAAACGCATTATCGACTCACCTAAAGTAGGTGCAATTGGCTTTCATCCGACAAAATTGCCGAGAGGTCGTGGCCGAGCACCAATTGCTTGGTTAGTAAAGGAAGTTCAGGATGGTGCCGCCACATTCTTTTTATTAGAAGAGGAAGCTGACGCGGGCGCAATTGTCGCGCAACAAGACTTCTCAGTGGAAGCGCATGACACTGCGGCGAGCGTTGAAAGCAAAACTTTAGATGCGATGCATATTGCTTTAGACAATATGTTGCCTTCCTTGAAAGCGGGTGAATGGCATCCGGTTGCTCAAAATGAAGCATATGCAACAGAGTTTGGTGCTAGACGCCCAGAAGATGGGTTAATTGAATGGCACAATAGTGCCAGTGATATTGACCGACTTGTCAAAGCTTCATCTGCGCCCCATCCCGGTGCATTTACATTCTATCAAAACCAAAAGGTTGAAGTACTTGAGTCACGACCAGAGCACACGCTTAAAATCAAAGGGGTTGTAGGCAGAGTCCTAAAGGCGTGTGATAACGAATTATTAGTTCAAACTGGAAATGGATTGATTTGGGTCGTGATAAGTACACATGCCAGTGCCATTCGTGTCGGCCAAAAGTTAGGATATGATGTGGAATTAGAGCTCTATCAATTAAAGCAAGAGATGTTAGAGCTTAAAAAATGTATGGAAATGAATCGATGAAAAATGTATTAGTCTTAGCTCCCCATGCAGATGATGAAATATTGGGGTGCGGCGCCACAATGGCAAAGCATATTCGCAATGGTGATAATGTCTATGTTGCAATTATGACAAACGCGTCAGTAGGCGCGCCTGAATTGTTTAATAGTACCGCCGTAGATTTAGCAAGAGCAGAAGCGAAGGCCGCACACACGCTACTTGGTGTCAAAGAAACCGTTTTTTTTGATTTACCAGCTCCTCAACTTGAACAGTACCCTCAGTACAAAATCGCCACCTTGATCAACACTTTGATAAAGGAAAAAGGAATCGATATATTGTACATCCCACATAAAGGTGATCTTCATTTAGATCATGGCGTTATTTATAATGCCGCGCTTGTTGCTGCGAGGCCAGTACCAGGGCAATCGGTGACTCACATTTATAGTTATGAAACACTCTCTGAAACTGAGTGGGGACACCCTACACCAGAAGCTGTTTTTGTTCCTCGTTTCTTTAACAAAGTAAGCGACGCCGATTTTAACCAAAAAATCAAAGCAATGGGTTGTTTTGAAAGTCAGTTAAAGCCATTTCCAAATTCTCGATCTATCCAAGCGATTGAACACCTTGCAGGCTTAAGAGGATGTTATGTTGGCGCACGTTATGCTGAGAGTTTTGATGTAATTAGGGCGATAGATGAATAAAAGTGTTAACTTAAGTTGGCGCTTGTTTTTATTTAGAAAGAAAACGGTTTTAAAAAGGGGATCACGGGCAGTGATTCAATGACGATACAAGATTTTAAGGGAAGCAAATAATGAAGCCTATTTTAATAATTGGTGGGGGCGGTTTTGCAAAAGAGATCGTATGGCTTGCACAAGATTGCGACCGAGATGTCATAGGAGTCCTTGACGATAATCCCGAGACACATGGCTCACTAGTTCAAGGCATTGAAGTCCTTGGGGCAGTGGATGAATGGACTAAGTATGATGCCGAGATAGTGATTGCCATTGGTAACCCTCGTGTGAGAGCAATCGTAGCTGAAAAGCTAGAACAGCAAGGCAAACCACTTTTTGCTACCTTGATACACCCCTCCGTTAGATACTCAAAGACAGTTACTTTTGAGGCAGGCTGTATGGTTTGTGCTGGCACTATTCTTACTACAGATATTTCTGTTGGCAAGCATGTCATCTTAAACTTGAATGTCACAGTGGGCCATGAAACTTGTATTAGCGACTTTGTAACTGTTGCACCAATGGCTGCAATTTCTGGCAATGTCAAGTTAGAGTGTTATGCCGAGGTAGGAACTGGTGCGTCTATAAGACAAGGTGTAGATATTGGTAGAGGCGCCATGTTAGGTATGGGGGGAGTGTTGACTAAGAACATTCCTAATTTTACGATTTTTGCAGGAAATCCAGCGAAAAAACTGAAGGAGTTACCAGAGGTATGAAAGTCACAATCATCGGTTCAGGGGTAATGTCGGCAGGAATATGCCAAGTATTAACTAGTACAGAGCAACAAATTGAAGTGAATATTGTTGCGCGTAGTTTAGAAAAAGCAGAATCTGTAAAACAGCAAGTTAGCAGACAGCTTAAGAAGCTCGTATCCAAAGGACATTTGTCTGAAGAAATAGCTGTCGCTGCTGCTGATGCCATTCATTTACATGATACTTATAGTGTGTGTGCTGATTCTGATTTGGTGATTGAGGCTATTTCTGAAGACTTTACTGAAAAAATGAGTTTATTCAGCACGCTTTCTGAATTTGTGAATGAGGATACTATTGTCGCTACAAATACTTCCTCACTTTCAATAACAGCATTTGCGAGTGTCCTTCCTAATCCAAAAAATGTAATTGGACTGCACTTTTTCAACCCAGCCCCCCTGATGGAGCTTGTTGAGATTGTAGCTGGTCATGAGACAAGCTCAGAGCTCATTGAGAAGATGACCGCATTTACTCAATCTTTAGGGAAAAAACCGGTTCTTGTAAATGAAGCTCCTGGTTTTGTAGTCAATAGAATGCTAATTCCCATGATCAATGAGGCTGTGTCTATTTTAGCCGAAGGCGTAGCGACGGCTAAGGATATCGATAAAGCAATGAAATATGGGGCGCATCACCCTATGGGACCACTTGCCCTAGCTGATTTAATAGGGAATGACGTCAACCTTTCTATTATGGATACGCTATACAAAGAGACTGGAGACCCTAAATACCGTGCTCATCCACTACTTAGAAAAATGGTGCGCGCAAATTATTTAGGTCGTAAAACAAAACAAGGTTTTTATAAGTACTAATTATGCTGAATACTTCATTTTCACCATGGCCAAGCTTTTCACAAGAAGAAGCTGATTCCGTAAGTCGCGTTTTACTGTCCAATAAAGTGAATTACTGGACTGGTACACAAGGCAGAGAGTTTGAAAAGGAATTTGCGACATGGGCTGAGTCAGAATTTGCTGTTGCATTAGCGAATGGAACACTTGCGCTAGATGTTGCTTTAAAAGCTTTGGATATTGGAGCTGGAGATGAGGTCATCACAACACCTCGTACATTTTTAGCTTCTGCCAGCAGTATTGTAACCGCGGGTGCGGCCCCTGTTTTTGCTGATGTAGATCTAAATAGTCAGGCCATAACTGCTGAGTCAATTAAAGCGGTACTAACACCAAAGACTAAAGCCGTCATTGTTGTTCATTTGGCTGGAATGCCTGCTGAAATGGATGCCATTATGGCATTAAGTGAAGAATATGGCTTTTATGTAATAGAAGACTGTGCGCAGGCGCACGGTGCAAAATATAAAGGTAGATCGGTTGGAAGTATAGGTCACGTTGGTGCGTGGAGTTTCTGTCAAGATAAAATCATGACCACCGGCGGTGAAGGTGGCATGGTGACCACAAACTCCAAAGAGCTTTGGCAAAAAATGTGGAGCTATAAAGATCATGGCAAGAGCCATGATGCCGTTTATAATCGAGAACATCCTCCTGGTTTTAGGTGGCTTCATGAAAGTTTTGGTACCAATTGGCGCATGACAGAAATGCAGGCCGCAATTGGTCGAATTCAATTGACTCGAATGCAAAACTGGACGGCCACACGTCAAAATTATGCGGCACAGCTCGATGATGCAGCAAGAGAGTTTAGCTGTATTCGACTCGTTGATGTACCTGAGTATTGTGAACACGCAGAATACAAACACTATATGTTTGTGAAACCTGAGGAATTAAAAACAGACTGGACTCGGGACCGCATCGTTAACGAAATTGTTGAGCTAGGAGTACCTTGTTTCCAAGGAAGTTGTTCTGAAGTTTACTTAGAAAAAGCGTTTGATAACACGCCATGGCGACCAGATGAGCGTTTGAGAAATGCTGTGGAGTTAGGTGAAACCTCATTAATGTTTTTGGTTCATCCAACGCTAACTACAGCCGAAATTAACAAGACAGTAGATGTTATTAAACAAGTTTTTGCTTCTGCTTCAAATAGAGAAATTTAATTAGAGAGGGATAAAATGAATTTAAACATTACCCACCTAAAGGCACTTGAGGCTGAAGCTATTCATATTATTCGTGAAGTCGCTGCAGAGTTCGATAACCCCGTGATGTTGTACTCTGTTGGAAAAGACTCCGCAGTGATGTTGCATTTAACGATGAAAGCTTTTTACCCAGCTAAACCACCATTCCCATTACTTCATGTTGATACAACTTGGAAGTTTAAAGAGATGATCGAGTTTAGAGATAACATGGCGAAGAAGCTGGGCTTTGATTTGTTGGTGCACATCAATGAAGAAGGCGTCGAGGCGGGTGTTGGTCCGTTTACACATGGCAGTGCTAAGCATACCGATGTCATGAAAACACAGGCATTAAAACAAGCACTAGATAAATACCAGTTTGATGCTGCATTTGGTGGTGCACGCCGTGATGAAGAAAAGTCACGTGCAAAAGAGCGTGTATATTCGTTCCGCGATAAAAATCATCGCTGGGATCCAAAAAATCAACGTCCTGAGCTATGGAATACCTTTAACGGTAAGGTGAATAAAGGGGAGAGCATTCGAGTTTTTCCTTTGAGTAACTGGACGGAGCTTGATATATGGCAATATATTTATCTTGAAAACATAGATATTGTTCCTCTGTATTTGGCTGCTGAACGCCCAGTCGTCGAGCGCGATGGCGCACTGATAATGGTTGATGATGAACGTATGCCTTTAAAAGCGGGTGAGAAGCCTGAAATGAAGATGGTACGTTTTAGAACTTTGGGATGTTATCCTCTGACTGGGGCTGTCGAATCAAATGCAACAACACTCCCTGAAATCATTCAAGAAATGTTGTTAACGAAAACTTCTGAGCGTCAAGGTCGTGTAATTGATCACGATTCATCCGGTTCTATGGAGAAAAAGAAAATGGAAGGTTATTTCTAAAAGTAACTTTTTAGGTAATTACCTTTTGTAACTTTAATTAACCCAACCATTTTCAAAGGAAACATAATGACAGTTTCAACACAATCAAATTTATTAGAAACCGATATCGAAGGTTACTTAAAGCAGCATGAAAATAAGGACATGCTGCGTTTTTTGACCTGTGGCAATGTCGATGACGGTAAATCTACTTTAATTGGTCGCCTATTACATGACTCAAAATTGATCTTCGAAGATCATATGGCGGCAATAAAAAATGACTCTAAAAAGTTTAATACCACGGATGAAGAATTCGACTTAGCACTGTTAGTGGATGGTCTTCAGTCTGAACGTGAACAAGGAATTACTATTGATGTCGCTTACCGTTATTTTGCGACAGAAAAGCGTAAATTCATTATTGCTGATTGCCCTGGACACGAACAATACACGCGTAATATGGCTACGGGCGCCTCTAATTGTGACTTAGCGATCGTTATGATCGATGCACGTAAAGGCGTTCAAACACAGACGAAACGTCATAGTTATATTGCTTCGCTGCTAGGTTTAAAACACATTATTGTCGCAATTAATAAAATGGATCTGGTGGACTATAGCCAAGATGTATACCGTAAAATTAAGGCTGATTACAAAGCGTTTGCGGAACAGCTTGATATCCCAGATATACGTTTTGTGCCGATTTCTGCGTTGAAAGGCGATAATGTTGTCGATAAAAGCGATAACCTTGATTGGTACCCAGGCGCAACATTAATGAAGTTACTGGATACAGTCACCATCAGTGACGACAAAAATGTAGATACATTCCGCTTGCCGGTACAGTATGTTAATCGTCCGAATTTAGATTTCCGTGGGTTTTGCGGCACGATAGCGAGTGGCATTATCAATACGGGTGATCAAGTGACTGTTTTTCCATCGGGTAAAGAGTCATCAATAGAAAGAATCGTGACTGCGGATGGTGACCTCGATAGTGCGTTTGTAGGTCAAGCCGTTACGTTAACGTTGAAAGATGAAATTGATATTTCTCGCGGTGACGTCATTGTTAAGTCAAGCAATGATGATAAGCAACTACCTACGACAACATCCAAATTTGCTGCGACAATAGTATGGATGGCTGATGCGGCAATGCAAGTTGGTAAAGAGTATGAGTTGAAGGTAGGCACGAAAAATACGTTTGGTAGAATTGCGAATATTAACCATCGTATCGACGTAAACACACTTGAACAGACGGAAGCAAATGAGTTGCAATTAAATGAAATTGCTAATTGTACCATTGAAACGTCTGCGCCAGTTGTGATTGATAAATATAGCCAAGTGATTGGTACAGGTTCATTTATCATTATTGACAGACTGACTAATGTCACCGTTGGTGCGGGTATGATCTCCGAGCCTGGGGATGCAAGTCAGGAGACTGCAACACGCGTTTATACGCCAGCCGAAGTTGCATTAAATCAGTATATCAGAGAGCACTATCCGGAGTGGAACGCAGAAGCAATCAGTCTGTAGTTTTATATTGTATTCATGGATAGTCATCAATTGATAATAGTTGCTATTTTTATAGCAACTATTTTCTCGTTATTTAAATATCAAAAAAAGCCAGAGCGGGTTTTCGCTTTTGCTTGTTTGGCTTGTCTAGGCACCAATCTAATCACGACAGAGCAGCTATTGTCGAATGCCGTTAATCAGGGGGTGCTCACTCTGATGTTGCTGGTGTTGTGCAGTTTTGCGTTGGAGCGCACGAGTTTTTTACGCAAATTAGCGAGCATGCTCTTTAATGGCTCAATTTCAAAATCATACTTCAAGCTTTTTTCTGCAACCGCATTGTCTTCTGCTTTTTTGAATAATACAGCCGTTATTGCAACGCTGATCAGTCCTGTGAAAAAGAATAAATTGATCCCTCCTAACAAGTTGTTGCTCCCTCTGTCCTATGTAGCAATTCTAGGCGGGACGCTTACTTTGGTGGGGACCTCAACCAATTTAATTATAAACTCCATGCTATTAGAAAAAGGGGATGCAGGCTTTCACTTTTTTGATTTCTTACCTGTGGGGTTAATTGCGTTATTCGCTTGTCTTTGTGTTTTAGTACTGCGCTTACCGGCATTAAAGGGACAAGTGCATCATAAAGCGTTTTCAGAAAGTTATTTCGTTGAAGCATTTATTGAATCGAATTCCCCAATGGTGGGAAAGACCATTGAGCAAAATGGGTTACGTAGTCTCGATTCATTGTTTTTAGTTGAAATTATCCGCGATGGTCGTTTGATTAGCCCGGTGTCTCCGACGGATGTCATTGCGCCATGTGATAAACTCATTTTTTCTGGGGACATCACCAAAGTACTAAGCCTGCGACAATACAAAGGATTAAAGTTGTATGCTGAACAAGACGGTCTATTGCAGCAGAATTTGACCGAAGTGGTTATTAAACCCGGTGCCGCTGTTGTTGGTAAAACTTTGAAGAGCGCAGGCTTTCGTGCTCGTTTTGATGCTGCCGTAGTTGCAATACGCAGAGACGGTGAGAAACTAAGTGGTAAGCTTGGTGATATCACGATTCAAAGCGGTGATTTTTTGGTTCTAGCAGTGGGGCATGATTTTGCAAAACGGACCAATTTGAGTAAAAACTTTTTTATACTCAGCGGTGTGACAGCCGACGATATGATTACTGGACTGAAAGAGCAATTTACATTATGGGGATTCTTAGGTGCAATTACATCATCGGTGTTATTTGATGTGCCACTATTTAAATGCTTTCTATTTTACCTAGCCTCACTCATACTGTGTAAATGTCTGTCAGTCAACGAAGTTAAGCGCAGATTTCCTATTGAGCTTTGGGTTATAGTGGTCAGTGCGCTGAGCCTAGCATCTGCTTTGGAAGCGACAGGAGTCACGTTACTTATTTCTGAAATAGCAAAAAGTAGTTTAGCAGACCAAAGTCCTTATATTGCACTTATTGCTGTGTTCTTAATCACTTTATTACTCACAGAGTTGATTACGAATAATGCCGCTGCGGCTTTGGTCTTTCCCATCGCATATTCAACCGCCATTGGCCTGAATGTCAGTGTATACCCATTTGTGTTAGCCGTTGCTTTTGCTGCAAGTGGTAGTTTCATTAGCCCATATGGTTATCAAACAAATCTTATGGTTTATAATGCAGGTAGCTACAAGCTATTTGACTTCATCAAATTTGGTATTCCCGTATCGTTAACCTATGGCATAACTGTGCTTACGGTATTACCACATTTTTTCCCTTTTTAATGTTTAGGTAAAGTACGTAGAAATATGAATAATGAGAATATTGTATGGCATGAACAAACTGTTTCACGTTCAAAAAAGCAAGCTTTGAAGGGGCATCGCTCTGTTGTTTTGTGGTACACAGGTCTGAGTGGCTCTGGGAAATCAACAATCGCGAATGCGGTTGAAGCAAAGTTATTTGAATTAGGGTGTCACACGTACTTACTCGATGGTGATAATGTACGCCATGGCTTGAACAAAGGGCTATCTTTTAGCGATGAAGATCGGGTTGAAAATATCCGTCGAATTAGTGAAGTTGCCAAATTATTTGTCGATGCGGGTATCATTGTATCAACTGCTTTCATTAGCCCGTTTCAAAAAGACAGAGATCAAGCTCGAAACTTATTACCACAGGGAGAGTTTATAGAGGTTTTTGTGGATACGCCTCTAGCGGTATGCGAAAGCCGTGATCCCAAAGGGCTATATAAGAAAGCTCGCGCAGGTGAAATTGCTAACTTTACAGGGATAAGCTCAACCTATGAAGCACCCTCTTTACCTGAGGTGCATCTGAAAACTGCAGAGCAATCAATAAATGAAAGTGTCGAGCAGGTTATTTCATACCTTTTTCAAAATAATATTATAAAGCGTGAACAGTAAGTTGAGCCCAGAATGAAGTACGATATTTTTAATGGTGATGCAGATGGTATTATTGCAGTATTGCAAATGCAGCTGGCTAATCCTGTTGACACCGTCAAGATCACGGGTGTGAAACGAGATATTCAATTAATGAAGAAAGTGACACCTGAAGAAGGTGATTTACTTAGAGTATTTGATATTTCGATGGATAAAAACATGCCTTATTTACATGATGCTTTAAGTGTTGGAGCACGTGTATTTTATGCTGATCACCATAAAGCGGGCGTGATACCTAAGCATGTCAATCTATATCCGCATATTGATACTGCTCCCGATGTTTGCACTAGTTTAATTATTAGTGATTTGCTTGATAAAAAGTATCATTTGTGGGCAATTACAGCTGCTTATGGTGATAACTTGATCGAGAGAGCGAACAGAGAAGCTAATTCACTCGGTTTGTCTGAATATCAGAAAGCGCAGTTACAAGAGCTTGGTACATACATAAACTATAACGGTTATGGAAGTGACATAGCAGAGCTGCACTTTACTCCAGAACACTTGCTTCATGAATTATTGGACTATGAAAGCCCATTTGAGGTCATTGAGCAACAAGGTTCTATTTTCCATACGCTAAAAGAGGCGTATAAGCGAGATATGGCGTTGGCTGCCAAAGCAGAGGTTTTGTATGAGAGTCGCTTTTCAAAGGTCATCATACTAGAAGACGCGCCGTGGGCAAGAAGGGTGAGCGGTGTGTTGGGCAATATGATGGCAAATCAGTCACCCAATAGAGCACATGCTGTCGTCTCTCACAATCAACAAGGTAGTTTTACCGTCAGTGTCAGGGCGCCATTGAATAATAAACAGGGGGCCGTTGACATATGTTCAAAATTTTCTACCGGAGGGGGGCGTGCCGCTGCTGGTGGAATTAACGAGTTAGAAAAGTGTGATATAAATAGCTTTATTAATGAGTTAGATAGTTTTTATGAAAGCTGTTCACCTCGATCTTCGTGAAAGTAAGTCGAAGATCCAAAATGACAGTTGTTTAAATTTTGTGTATATTTGTATTCTATAACTAAATCATCAATCTAAGCGATTGAAATTTGTTTTCTCAAGGATTTACAGTGGATAGTTGGTTCCGAACTCTTCTAAATACGTCTCGTTCAAAAAAGCGACTTATTACGCTATTTATTGATTCTATCTTTATTTTTAGTGCTTTTTGGCTCGCACTTATTGTAAGGCTTGATAGCTTGACGCCTTTTTTCGAGAGCAAAAACTGGCTTCTTCTAGCCTTAGTATTACCAGCGAGTTTGTTAGCTTTTATTAATTTGGGGCTATATCGAGCGGTGCTAAGATTTGTCGGCGCCCATGCTGTTGGCGCAATTGTCATTGGTACTGTTATCAGTACAATTGTATTGGTAGTTGCCTCATTTTTTACTCAAGTCACTATTCCTAGAACTATGCCGGTTATTTATGCATGGCTGCTTATTTTGTCTGTTGGTGGCTCTCGAATTATGGTTCGAGCAATGGTGGGCAGGCTAGCAACGGTCAATAAAACCCCTGTCGTTATATATGGTGCAGGCTCTGCCGGAAGGCAATTAGCCCCTGCAATTGGTGCCGGCGAAGAATATTATGTAAGCGCTTTTATTGATGATGATAAATCAAAGCAAGGCGCTATTCTACAAGGGATCCCTGTCATCGCATTTGAAGGGATTTTCAGTTTGATTGAGCGTAAAAGAGTTAGAAAAATACTCTTAGCTATGCCGAGCGAGAGTCGAGTACGACGCAAAGAAATTCTGGCTCAACTTGAAAATTTGCCTGTAGAGGTAATGACAATTCCTGGTATGGCTGACGTGGTTGAGGGAAGAGCGACGCTTGATGAAATTAAAGATGTTGAAATTGAAGATTTGTTAGGAAGAGATCCTGTTGAGCCTAAACAAGAGCTCTTAAATGCCAATATTAAAGGCAAGTCTGTTATGGTGACTGGCGCCGGAGGGTCTATTGGCTCAGAGTTATGCCGCCAAATTATTAAGCACGGTCCATCTAAACTTGTGTTGTTTGAACTGACGGAGTTTGCGCTTTACTCAATTGAAAAAGAGCTGAGTGAAGTGATCAATGAAAAGGGGCTTGATATTGAGCTCATCCCTATTATGGGCTCTGTTCAACATATTAACCGACTCGAAACGTGTATGCTCGCTTTTGGTGTTCATACGGTCTATCACGCCGCTGCGTATAAACATGTTCCTTTGGTTGAGCATAACGTGGTGGAGGGGGTACGTAATAATGTTTTTGGTACCTATTATTCTGCAAAGGCCGCAATTAACGCGAAGGTCGAAACTTTTGTGCTAGTGAGCACTGATAAAGCGGTCAGACCAACTAATGTCATGGGAACGTCAAAACGGATGGCGGAATTGTGTCTGCAAGGGTTGGCTCAGAATAAAGAAAAAGGCAAACATAATACGCGCTTTTGTATGGTGCGATTTGGGAATGTACTTGGTTCATCTGGTTCAGTGGTTCCTCTATTTCGTCGACAAATTAAAGAAGGAGGACCGATCACGCTTACTCACCCTGAGATTACTCGTTTCTTCATGACTATTCCCGAAGCTGCGCAGTTAGTCATACAAGCTGGTGCAATGGGTAAGGGTGGAGACGTATTCGTGCTTGATATGGGTGAGTCCGTCAAAATAAAGGATCTCGCGACAAAAATGATTCATTTATCTGGGTTGGAAATCAAGAATGAGTCAAACCCACACGGTGACATTGAAATCCAGTGTACGGGCCTTCGACCTGGCGAGAAGCTTTATGAGGAGCTGTTGATTGGGGACAATGTCGAACAAACAAGCCACCAGCGGATAATGACTGCGAAAGAGGTGATGCTGCCGCTACCTGAGTTGAACGTTTTCTTAGATGAATTAGACACTGCTTGTCATAACTTTGAACATGAAAAAATAAGACAGCTACTGTTGGATGCCCCGACAGGGTTTAATCCTACAGATGGTATTTGTGATTTGGTATGGAACGCTAAAAAAGAGCATATTTCATTTGATGAGCGAAATGTTGTTAGTTTTAAATAAAGGTGTCTCTAATATCGGGTACCTATATAAATAATGTTGCCAACAGAATATTGAAAAAGAGATTTTGTATCACAAGGCTTATTCTTACCAATAAGCCTTGTGTTTGTATTAGGGGCTGAAAGCCACAGTTTGATATTGGCTACTTTAACCTTTTATACGTGTCACACTTTATGGATTAACTTACTTAATACGTTTATTAACAATAAATAATAACCCCTTGGACCTTGGAACATGTCTAAATTTATTCCCTTATTTATATCTAGTTTTGCGGTAGTTGCTGCACCAAGTTTTGCTTCTGAAGAGCACCTGGACACATACCGTACTTTTACAGGTTTTACTGGGCTGATAAACACATCAAACGCTGAAGTTTTAGAGCGTGGAAATTGGGATATTGGCTACAACAACATGCTTGATTTTGCAGGTGTTAATTATGTCGATGGGCATAATATTGCCTTTTCAGCAGGTATATTCGATGGGTTAGAAGTCAGTGGTTTCTCCGCGTCTAATAGCATGAACGACAATCTTTTTGACCCAAACTCGGAAGCTGAAGGAAAACAAATAAGAGACTTATCCTTTAATGCAAAATACAGGATACCTTGGGTACCAAAAGATTGGTTTAGTTTGAGTCTTGGCGCCAAAGATATTGGAGGTTCATCCAATAAATATGAAACTTACTTTGCCGTGGCATCAAAGGAGTGGGAGGATTTTCGCTTTTCTGTCGGGTTAGCGACCAGCGATCATGTTACAGGCATGATGGATGGCGCATTTGGTGGGGTTGAGTGGTTGCCATTAGACTGGTTTGCGCTGCAGGTGGAGTATGATGCAGAGGCTGTGAATGCGGCAGCACGTTTCACGGTGCCAAAAGAATGGTTATTTGATTTAGGTGAACTTACCCTCACAAGTCGATTTTACAGTAATACGGACCATTCTGAAGATGACATATATTGGGGGGTGAATTTTAAAGCGCCATTTTCAGATGAGTACCAAAATGGCAAGAAGAGAATATTGGCCGCCCCCGCTCCGGTAATAACCAATAATCAAGGTGCGATAACTGCTCCCCCTTCCGAACGCGCCAGTAAGACGTTGCACACACATACAGAAGTTGCTGCGGCCAATGAAAAAGTGGCAGCAAAAGCAAGCATGAATAAAGCTGCTCGAAAGTTGAGAAACATGTTAATTGCGGATGGTTTTGAATCAGTTCGAGTTGGCTTTAATCAGCAGCCTGTCGTCGTTGTTTCGTTTGAAAACTCGGTATTTAACCGAAATGAAATCGATGCACTTGGCTTAGTTGCAGGTAGAATCACAACGCTATTTGAGGACTCCCAAGCTCAGTTCGTTATACAACTAAAGAACCACGGTTTACCGATGCTGTCTGTTTCAGGAGATGTGGTGAGTTATGGTAGGTTTATCTCCCACAGTGAGAGCCCCAGATTAAGTGTCAAGATGGGAGTGATGCCTAGTGTAGGCGGTGTATCTTGGGTTGGGCTAGAAAGTGCAAATCAGCCATATTTTAAACCGCGATTAACGTTAAGTCCTGAATTGAGTTCGACACACGCTACTGAATTAGGTGTTTTCGACTACTCACTGGCTTTGAAAGCCGATATCACCGTGCCAATGTGGAAAGGGGGCGGTTTCAATGTTTCTGCGCAGACAGTCGTTTCTGAGAGCTCAGATTTTGAAAATGGTCAAGCGTTTGATGGGCGATCTGAAGACAATGGTATTAATAACGCTTTTTTCTATCAGACCTTCCAATTACCTTGGGGGATATATAACCAAACAAAAATTGGTTATTTCAAAGAACATCATAAGTACACTGGTATCATCAATGAAACAGCTTGGGTGAGTCCCGATGGGAATCATAAATTCACAAATATTTATGGCTTCTTTGACTACAAAGATTATGACTCTGATAGGGATTACCACACACTTGGGTATCAATATAATTGGGCCGAGAAAGATATTACATTCCATGTAACTGGCGGCAAGTTCTGGCGAAAAGACAGTGGTGTTAGAGTTGAAACGCGTTTTTGGTTTGGTGACAGCTATGTTGCACTATATGGTGAAGAGACCAATGCGCAACTAGCTGGTATCGCAATCAGTATACCTTTGTCGAAGCGTAAGAGTATGAATGTTACTCAGTTTGGACAAGTTAAAGGGAACCACGCTTGGAGACATCAGGTTGGAACTAAAATTGGTGAATCCAATAATTACTTAGTGTACCAGCAAGCTTACATGCCTCAGACGTCAGTGTCTTTAGATAGAACTTTCTTCAATCAAGGCCGTACGTCTGTTGATTATGTTTATAGTAATTTGCAGAGATTAAGAGAGGCTTACTTAACCTACAAATAGGCTGCATATTTGAAATGTTATTTCCTCAGTTCGGCTTGGTCGTCATTTTTATCAGCTGTTCTGAGGTTTTACGTACTACTCTGAGTTTTCAGCACCAATGGATTTCATGAGGGCAATTGCCACCTAGCAAAGACTCGCCCTCAAACCACTTCGCAGCTCCCAATGATTGCCATTCATCTAGCGTTTGGATCTTAAAGTAACCACTTTGGTATATCAGTTCACATAATTTGCTATGTTGAGCTTATGTTTCGTTCTGGCAGCGCCAATCTTCGCTGTATTGTAGTGTGCAGATGGTTTGAAGTGATCGTCATCCACTTAACATTTGGGTCTTACAGTAAGTACTTTGGTATTTCAGTGAGCATAATTTGCTATGTAGAACTTACGGTACGTTCAGGCAGCGCCAATCTTCATGATTATATCGCTGTATTTTAGTGTACAGATGGTTTCAAAAGTCACCAATATAGCTTTGTATCCGTACTTCGGAAAGTTTAAGGGCATAGACAATGTAGAAGAGGCCACATCTATTAAAGCCTTCATTCAAGATAAAAAGAGACGTGTCGAATATACAAAAAAAAAGCTGCGATTTATCGCAGCTTTTATGTTCAGTTTACTTAATAATTAGCTACCGCTACCAGTCACTGTGCTAGTCTGACAGTTGCTACGTCCAACATTGAACGATACTGCTTCACCAGCTGCCGCAGTGAATGTAGGTACAGTTAGCGATGCGTCGCCTACATCTACCCCTACTGGGATTACTGATACTTCATATGTTGCACCAGAAACTAGACCTGTTAGTGCGTATGTACCATCTGTTTCAGCTGCAATTAGAGGTGCTTTACCTTCTTGGTTGTAACGAACTAGTGCACCAGTGAACGCTAATTGGTTCGTAGGTTGGTCAGTGTTACTACACGTGTAAGTTAGGCTGAAGTCTTGGTTTACGTAAGTTACAGGCGCTTCAAGAGCAATTTCGATGTCTGCTTGTGTTGCGCTGTTGTTACAAAGTGCTACGTTAGAAGCTGTGCCCCAAACGTTACCGTTTGCATCTGATACCTGAACGTCAGCAGTTGCTGAAGATGTGATACCTGCTGCACCCGCTGTACCTTGAGCATATAAAACGCCTGATGCACTGTTTACAATCTTAGTCTTATCAATTGCGCTTGATACGATCTTCATGTTTAAACCAGAAGCTGGCACGGCATCACCAGTGAACGCAAATGAAATTTCTTCAGAACAGCCAGTCACTGTTTCAACAGGTACGAAGCTTGAGAAGTGCGTTGTTTCGAAGCTTGCTGGGAAAACTGTACCAGACTTTGCAGCCACAACAGCTTGTGAGTCTAGTTTGCTCCAAGATGCTTTTGTTTCGTCGTAAGCATATACGTCGAACGCGTCATTTTGAGCTAGGTCAGTGCCATCAGACTTTTTGTAAGTCTCTGGGAAGTTAGTTGTTAAAGTAACGGCTTCAGAAAGCTGCTTAACCGCAGTGTCGCCTGCAGAAATGTTAACAGTTACGATACCAGCTGGAACAAGTACGTTAGTCGTGTTGCCTGCATTTAGACCTGCTGGAATGATGCTTGCTGCGCTTGCTTTACCTGCTTCTGCAGATAGGTCAGCAGTTGCAACTTCAACAGATACAGCGCCTGTAATCGCATTACCGTCAGCGTCTTGTAAAGTTACGGTTGTTGGGATATCAAGCTTCGCGCCACCGTTCGCTGAATCAGCTTCAACAGAAAGTGCAGCAGCAAGTTTACCTTCTGCTGTTGCTAAATCCGCCTGTGATGCTACAGCTAGGTTTGCTTTGCTTACTAGGTTAACAGCCACATTTACTGCGCTTGCATCGCCGCTTAGGGCAACAACCGCTGAGCCATCAAGGTAATCAGCAGCAGACACTGCTAGTGTTAAAGATGTAACACCGTCTTTAGTCTTGAATGCAAATGCGCCGTCAGCCGATGTTTGTGAAGCGATGTCCGCGCCGTCTAAATCAGTTACGTTTGTAGATGCTGCACCGTTTTCAAAAAATGTCACAGTTGCATTGTCTACTACATTGCCTGTCGCACTGTCAGTAACAGTTACAGAAACGTATGATGAAAGTGCTGCAGGGGTATCCGGTGAAGGAACTGTAATTGTGCCCGGATCTGGATCTGGCGGAGTTACAGTTACATCGTTGTCATTGTCGCTAAAACAGCCAGCTAAACTCACTGTTACACCCAACGCTAGGGCAAGTTTAGTTAGCTTGAAATTTTTATTTCCCATGATTTTTACCTTTTCCTTTAAATACAAGTAAACTGAGAGTTTAAAACTAATCAATTGCAGATGTAAGACAACCTTGCCCTGCACGCAAATTAGTGATTAGAGGATAAGCGTACATTAAATGTTCGTCAAGTGAACAGTTCTAACTTTATCCAAAAATTCACTTTTAATAATAACACATTGATCTCAAATTGGGATCTGAGCTTTAAAATGTTAAAAAAACAATAATATTGCAGTCATTAAATTTGCGAAAAACTATCGACAAAATCGCTTAAAAGCCCCAAATTTATGGGTTTTAAGCCTGCGCTAGTTCTCTCGATAAGACCTTTTTCTACGAGCTCACTAACAACCCTTCTGTAGGCCCTCTCTGTGGTTGCAAACCTTTCTGCTTCAGCGCTTACTGTCGAGTAGGCGCGAAGTAAAGTTGGGTGACTATTTTCAGCTCTCAAAAGGCAATCTTTCGCAATATTATAGCTAAGAGGCAAGAGCAGTTTATCCAGATTGATTTTTTGGTTCTCGGTAAATTTAGCTGCAATAGTCTGTGCGGTATAGAGACTTAACTCGGGTTGTTCAAGTAGAAGTTGGCGCCAATGTTTTAGTTCGATGAGATTATATTGAACATCACTCAAACAACTCACTGTATATATACAAGGTTGATTGTTCAGAGCTTCAATTTCGCCAATTAGTGTATTGTTGCAGTCTAGTTGCCCGAGAAGTAAGCGTCTGCCATTCCCGACATCATAGCTAAATGATACCGTGCCATTTCTTACCAAAATGAGTTTGCTCAACGGCTCGTCTTGATGGATCAAAATCTCTTTTTTGCGATGTTGAAAGCTGTTGCCAGCAAAACTTAATAGTTGCTCTACCAAAGTGGTTGAAAAATGATATTGGAACATCTGGTTAGCTCTCGGACAATTGTCCTATTTATTAAATTATTATAAAGATAGCATGAACGACGTTATTCAAGTGCTATGCGCGTTACTTCTTTGTGAGTTTTAGTCGCATTGATTCCTTAACGCGATAAGTATTTTATCAATTGTAATTCTGTGAACTAAGATCTAACGCATTCGATTGTTCGAGTGCTGAGTAGATTAAAGTAACAGCCTATCGTAAAACGATGTGATCACACACATTAAGGCCCTAACTCAAGGAGTCTTAACTGGTTACTGTAGTCGCTATATTTAATGCTAACCCAACTGAGAGGAGAGAACAAATGACTTGGGAGTATTTAGGTTATCTCGCATCCGTATTCTTAGTTGTTTCATTGATGATGACCAATGTGACCAAACTACGTTGGTTTAACTTGGCTGGTTGTATCTGCTTTACCGTGTATGGCGCAATGATCAGTGCTTGGCCTGTCGTATTGACCAACGGTTTACTCGCGCTGGTCAACATTTATCATTTGATTAAACTACTCAAAAGTAAAGACTAAGGGCGCACAAACTTGCGCTCTCCTGCAATCCAGGTTTGCTGTACCTGAGTGTTTAAAAGCGCGTCTATATCGGCTTTAAAATAGTCTTGATCAAGCAAGATAAAATCAGCCCATTTCCCATGCTCTAAGCTGCCCAGTTTAAACTCTTGAAAAGCAGCATAAGCCGCATCTAAGGTAAAGGCTTGCAGTGCCTGTTGTTTTGTTAAACGTTCTGCAGGTCTCCATCCTCCTGCAGGCTGTGCCTTTTTGTCCATGCGCGTAATGGCGGCATAAAGCCCATCAAAGGGGTTCGCAAGCTCTACGGGAAAATCGGAACCCGCAGCGACTTTTACGCCGTGCTGTATAAATGATTGCCAAGCATACGCACCTCGCAGTTGAGGTTGTGCTAACCGTTTTTCGGCCATGTGCATATCTGAGGTGGCGTGAACCGGTTGCATAGAAGGGATTATTTGTAACGTTTTAAACCTAGGTATATCTGCCACGTCAACCAATTGCGCATGTTCAATTCGATTTCTCAGGAGCTTCCCCCCAGTCTGTTGAAAGACGTTTTGGTAACTGTCTAACACGATGCGATTGGCGCGGTCGCCGATTGCATGCGTATGGGCACTAAATCCATGCTTCACACTTTTAGTTATCAACGCTTCTAAATTAGGTTGTTGTTCAAGCATTAACCCTCTGTAGCCTGGTCGATCTTTATAGTCCTCAATGAGTGCGGCACCTCGGCTACCGAGTGCGCCATCAGCATAAATCTTAACGCTCCGAATCGATAAATAATCATTTTGCTCTTTGTAGATACCAGCTTTTAGCATGGTACTTAACTGTGCATCCGAAGCACTTAGCATGGCATATATGCGTAGTGGCAGAGATTTTTGTTTCGCACGCTGTTTATATAGCTGCCACGTTGTATAGTTAATCCCTGCGTCATGCACTGAGGTGATACCAAGACTCAATAAATGGTGGCCAGCGGCATCCAGTGCTTTATTAACTTGGTGCTGCGACGGGGATGGAATATGTTTGGTAACCAGCAATTCTGCTTTGTCTATGAAAATGCCACTCGGGTGGCCGCTTTGTAGTCTGATCACTTCGCCACCAGATGGAGAGGTTATGGTAGGCGTAATACCAGCAAGCTCCATTGCTTTGGAGTTAACCCAAATTGCGTGGCCGTCGACTCGAGTAAGCACGACGGGTCGGTTTGCAACGTACTTATCTAAATCTGCGGCAGTGGGAAATGTGCTTGGCGTCCATTTGGATTGATCCCACCCGCGCCCCAGAATCCAACCTTTCGGGTTCTCTTGTGCATAGCTGGTGAGTTTTTTACCTACTTCGCCCACAGACAGGCTGTTTCTTAAATCCAGTTGCGATAAATTTTGGCCTAAGCCGATGATATGACCGTGAGCATCGATTAGGCCAGGCAACATCGTTAAGCCTTGACCATCAATCGGACTGGTCTGAGGATACTGTTTGAGTGTGCTTTCATCTCCCGTTTTCACCACCTTGCCATCTTTGATGACGAGGGTTGAGAACTGTTTAATTGCCCCTTCGCGCGTAGGTGTATAGCCATTTACGTTATGTATGATGGTAAACTGTGCGTAACACCAATGGCTGGTAGCCAAAAGCCAAAATAAAAGTAACTTTTTCACACTGTGCCTTATTTTTATTTATTATTAAGTCGATTATAGATACATTATTTTTATCTTATATCAAGGTTAGAATTTACTATTTTTGATTTTTTCTGTTGTCGAGCAACCCGCATATATCGACGAGTTTAAAGTTATTCTTCTTTGTCAGCTTTGATGGCCAACTTGATAGCAATGATGACGACAGCAAACATTAAGAAAGGCAAGGCGGCTAAACTGTATTCTGCCCAATGATTGTCTTGATAGCTAGGCTGTAAAATAAAATGCCCACCAATACACATTGCAATACTGATGAGCAGTAAAGGCAACATGATTAATTCCTTCTTGTAATTTGGCTTTTTCATAACCGACCTCCGCGTCTAAGTATGACACGCAATATCGCGTGGTAAGTTGACACTGATCATATGATTCAAGTACTCGGATTTTAGCACGCAAATTTATGAACACTGGTAAATGACGCATTTTTAATTGAATAAATTTACTTCATCTTGTTTGTAAAGTATTCAATTGTCTATTGCCATGATATAAAAATAGTCACAATGTAATTGCGGATGTTTTTAATGGCTAAACGTAAAGTCATAGTAGTAAAGCTTGGAACCAGTGTATTGACCGCAGGTAGTTTGTACCTAAATAAACCTCGATTAGTTGATTTGGCACGTCAGTGTGTCGAGCTTAAGAAATTAGGATGGCATGTAGTGATTGTCTCGAGTGGCGCGGTTGCCGCAGGGCGATCTGTGTTAGAAGCAGAGGTCGGTAATTCCGTTGCTGAAAAACAAATGTTGGCAGCCATCGGTCAAGGGCAGCTGATTCACCTTTGGCAGAGCTTGTTCTCTTTATTTGATGTACCCGTTGCACAGTTGCTGTTAACGCGTGCTGATGTCGAAGACCGAAGTCGGTACCTTAATGCACGCGATACGTTAGATCAGCTTCTGGTGCATAGTGCGGTGCCAATAGTGAATGAGAATGACGCGGTCGCTACTTCTGAAATCAAAGTCGGCGACAATGATAACCTGTCGGCGCTAGTCGCCATCTTGGCCAATGCTGACCGATTGTTATTGTTAACGGATCAATCCGGCTTGTTCACCGCAGATCCGCGTAGTGATCCGGATGCTAAATTAATAGAACGTGTGGATGAGATTGACGAAGAGATCATCGCGCTAGCGGGGGGCTCTGGAACCTCCTTGGGGACTGGTGGGATGGCGACAAAATTACAGGCTGCGCAAATTGCGCAGCGTGCAGGTATCGAAACAGTCATTGCAAAAGGCGCTGAACCCAATGTGATTCTGAATATCCAAAATGATCTTCTCAAAAGTACTAAAGTCATTCGTTTTAATGCGCCTCTTGACGGTCGTAAAAAATGGTTGTTGTCTGGGCCCCGCTGTAATGGTGCCATCATCTGTGATGACGGTGCTGTGGCAGCCGTCACCACGCAAGGTGCAAGTTTACTCGCGAAAGGTGTCACAGATGTATGTGGTCAGTTTTGTCGCGGGGACTTAATTGAGATGAAAGATTTAAATGGGCGAGTGATTGCAAAAGGGTTAATCGCTTTTGATCACAAAGAGATGCAGAGTATTAAGGGTCTGCACAGTGCACAGATCAGTACAGCGTTAGGGTATCAAGGCGCAAATGTGGTGATACATCGAGATGACTTGGTCCTATTGGATAACGTTGCAACCTAGTTATGAGGGGCTAAGCTTTACAATGTAAAGATACTGGGAGGCTAGAGTGTGGATATATCGCCATGCGGACACGAGTTCTCAATTAGTTTGCTGCAAATGCGTAGTGAAAACGACCTATACAAACGTATTGAGCATGTATTGGGTGCACTGCTGCCAGGTGTTCCGACTGCAATGTATTTGGCTCCCAGCTTATCTGAGAAAGAGTCGCTTAAGCTTTTGACGATATCATCTGCTTCAAACCCACCAGATATCAATTATTTGATAGCAAGGGCTGAAACCCTCAAGAGTCAACAAATCCTGCATGGAGATAACCATTACTGCATTGTGCTTAGAAAAAACAAAGCGGTGATGGGGTTATTGTGGATTGGTGAAAAGATACCGATGTCAAGGTGTTATTTGGTGGGCCATTTAATCAATGTGTTCTATCATCAGCTCAACACGTTAGCATTGAGTCGAATTGATCCGTTAACACAGCTACTCAATCGTCAGACATTTGATGACAAAGTGATAGAGATCACAACCGGTGAAGGATTTATCGCAGAACGTGAGCAACAAGGTATCAGACACTGGTTCTTAGCGTTGTTCGATATCGATCATTTCAAAGTTGTAAATGACAATTTTGGCCATGTTATCGGGGACGAAGTTCTGTTGTTGGTTGCGCAGCAGTTAAAGGATAACTTCCGTGCTGAGGATTTCGTTTTTCGTTACGGTGGAGAAGAGTTTGCCGTGCTTTTTCAAAGTCATGATAGTCATGAAGCGCAACGGCTGCTGGACCGTGTCCGCTCAGTGATAGCGCATTACATTTTTCCTCAAGTGAACCATTTAACCATCAGTATCGGCTTTACGCTTTTAGATGATATTTGTCAGGTATCGGAACTCGTACATGAAGCGGATCTTGCACTTTATCATGCAAAAAAACATGGCCGTAATCGTGTGGTCGACTTTGAAGAGTTGGGCATCGCAGGTCAAGCTAAGGCTGAGACCGACATCGAATTATTCTAACTGCCATCTGTACCGTTCATTATGCAAATAGCAAGCAACGATTAAGCACATCTTTTGTGCGTATGTTACACAGGATTGTGGTATCCTAGCAGCAATTTTGACTGGGAGAATACTGATGAAATTGATCCGATGGTTGCTTGGTCGACTTATCCTGCTTTTTGATTTTATTTTTACCCCGCGCAGCAAGAAGCGTACGGATGAAGCGCAGCAGCAGTTAGATGCATTGACACAAAACCTGAAGCTTTATCAATTTAAGGCGTGTCCATTTTGTGTGAAAGTAAGGCGAGCTGCAAAACGGGAAGGTCTGAAATTGGAGACTCGCGATGCAAAAGACAATGAAGTGCATCGTCAAGAGCTTCAAGAGCAAGGTGGAAAAATTAAAGTGCCTTGCTTAAGAATCGAAGAACATGGCAATGTAACTTGGTTATATGAATCAAGCGATATTGTGAATTACTTACAGCGCTTAGAGCAGACGGCTTAATAAAGCGCCTATTGATGCTATTAACTTGCCTTATAGCAAGCAAAGCTAGCATTGAAGCTAAAATATTTGAGAAAAATTTAAGAGAAATAACATGACGATCCGTACACGTGTTGCACCGTCACCAACAGGTGATCCGCATTTAGGAACCGCTTATATTGCATTGTTTAACTACTGTTTCGCTAAGCAGCAAGGTGGCGAATTTGTATTGCGTATTGAAGACACCGATCAAGTAAGAAGTACGGCTGAATCTGAGCAAGCAATCATGGATAGCTTGCGTTGGTTGGGTCTAAATTGGGATCATGGTCCAGATGTGGGCGGAGAGTTTGGTCCTTACCGTCAATCTGAACGCACAGAGCTCTATCAAAAGTTTGCGCACCAGCTCGTTGAACAAGGTAACGCTTTTTACTGTTTTGCAACGGCTGAAGAGCTGGATCAGATGCGCGAAGAGCAAATGGCAGAAGGGCTGCGTCCTAAGTATGACGGCCGTGGTCTACGTTTGACGCCAGAGGAAATACAAGCAAATCTAGATGCTGGAAAACCGTACGTGATCCGTATGATGATCCCTGAAGAAGGTTCGTTCAAATTTAACGATTACTTACGAGGGGAAATTGAGATACCTTGGGAAAATGTCGACATGCAAGTATTGTTGAAAGCAGACGGCTTTCCAACTTACTTTATGGCAAATGTTGTCGATGATCACCACATGCAGATCAGTCACATCTTCCGAGGTGAAGAGTGGATTAACTCAGCGCCTAAACTACTTAAACTGTATGAAGATCTTGGTTGGGAAGCACCGGTATTGGGTCACCTGCCATTACTTCGTAACCCTGATAAGTCTAAGCTATCGAAGCGTAAAAATCCGACTTCTATCAATTACTACAAAGAAATGGGCTTTTTACCAGAAGCTGTATTGAACTATTTAGGCCGCATGGGCTGGTCAATGCCGGATGAACGAGAAAAGTTCACATTGGCTGAGATGATTGAGCACTTTGATATGAAGCGTGTTTCACTTGGCGGCCCGGTATTTGATGTTGATAAATTAAGTTGGTTGAACGGTCTGTGGATCCGTGAAAACTTAACTGACGAAGAACTGATCCAACGTTTTGTTGATTGGAAGTTTAATTCACACACATTGTCACGCGTTTTACCAGAAGCGAAAACGCGTATTAATACGCTTTCTGATTTAGTTGACTTAGCGGGCCACTTTGTTGGCGGAATTCCTAACTATGATCCTGCACTATTGACGGCGGGCAAAGCGGATGATGCCGTGATCACACAAGCACTCCAGTTCTTTATTTGGGAATTAGAAAAGCTACGTAGTTGGAATAAATCTGAGATTTTTGCCATCGCTAAAAGTGTGGCAACGTTCCATGAGTTAAAGATTAAAGAGTTTTTAGAACCAATTTTCGTTGCCATCACGGGTAAAACGTCTTCAACATCAGTGGTTGATGCCATGGAAGTCCTTGGCTCAGATCTTTCAAGAGCACGTCTGAGGGTGGCACTAAATCATGTTGGTGTCTCGAAAAAACAGGCGAAAAAGCTAGAGAAAGCTTATCGCGACTACCCAACGATTGGGTAGCGTTGGTCATCTAATGCATGGCGGGTGATTACTCGCCATGCTTTTCCTGAAGGTATAAAAACTCATCTAGCAGCGCTTTTAGCTGCAGCAGTTTTTCCACTGACATCTCTGTTTGGTCCATCATTTCCCTTGGAATGCAAGCGCATTCACGCTCCAGTACTTTACCTTTGTCGGTCAGAAAGATGTGACACTGTCTTTCGTCATCTTTCGCACGTTTACGGACGACAAGCTCATTTTGCTCCAAGCGCTTTAAAAGTGGGGTAAGGGTGTTGCTTTTGAGCTGAGATTGGTGACCAATATCTTTGACCGTTAATCCATCATTTTGCCACAAAATTAATAGCACAATATACTGAGGGTAGGTTATGTCATGGCGCTTGAGCAATGGCTGATACAAGCGCGTAACTTGTCTGGATGCAGCGTATAGGCTGAAGCATAGCTGCTTGTCTAAATTTAATTCAGGGAATGTTGCACTCATGATTAAGCCTGCAACGCTTTTAAGATATCCGCCTTGATTTTCTCGGGCTTGGTGGTTGGGGCATAGCGGTGCAATGGCTGACCGTCTTTGCCAATGAGAAACTTGGTAAAGTTCCATTTAATATTATTGGTGATTAATCCTGGTAAAGCCGATTTTAGGTATTGATAGATGGGATGTGCTTGTTGACCATTTACATCTATTTTTTCCATCATCGTGAAGTCTACTCCATAGTTTATCAAACATCCTTGCTGAATTTCACTGGCACTGCCTGGTTCTTGCTGACCAAATTGATTACAAGGGAAGCCGATGATTTCTAAGCCATTTTCGCCAAATTCTTTATGTAACTGCTGGAGACCTTCATATTGTGGTGTGAGGCCGCATTTGCTGGCGGTATTGACAATAAGCACGACTTTTCCTTGTAGATCTGAAAAGTGATAAGGGTGACCTTGTAGCGTATTTGCGGTAAATTCGTAGAACATTTTAATCTCTCTAGATTTAATCGTGTGCGATTTAAATGGTATATGAATTAATCAAGCTGTGCAAGCCGGTGCCTTATTTAAACTGTGCCATTAAAAACTCTATGAGCAGCCTGACGCGCAATGGGATAAGATCTTTACGTGGGTAGATAAGCCAAGATGCATTGTCTCCTACTTGGTATTCAGGTAGTAAAGAAATCAACTCTCCAGAGTCAACGTACTCTGCCGCAATATCTTCGGCCAAATGTGCAATGCCCAACCCCGCTCTGCAAGCATGAATGATGGCCTGTGGGTTGTTGCTACGCCACTTACTATTCACTTTCACTTCCTCAATATCGCCGTTTAGAGTAAATCGCCAACGGTTTGAGATGGCGATTAGGCAATTGTGATGAAGCAAGTCTAAGGGAGTTTCTAGTCGGGGAGCGGTACGCAGATAATCCGGGCTAGCAAGTAGCATCATGTTACGTACGCTAAGTTTTCTCGCGACCAGTCGCGAGTCTTGCAACCTGCCAAAGCGAATGGCTAAATCAAACCCATCTTCGATTAAATCTACATTTCTAGCATTGAAATCAATGTGAATATTAACCTCAGGATAACGCTTGCAAAACAGCGCAATCGCTGGGGCCACGCGGTTAGCCATAAAATCCCCTGCGCCCGTAATACGAATTGGTCCTTTTGGTGTGTGTTGAACACCTTGTAATTCATTGTTGGCGTCGATTAACTCTTGCTGGATAACTTTTAACTTATTGGCATAGGCCGCGCCTTCGTCGGTGAGGTTGATACTGCGGGTTGTTCGCTGCAACAGTACTGTGCCAAGTCGCTCTTCTAATCGCTGAATTTGCCTACTGACGTGAGAGGTTGATACATCAAGAGCTTGCGCCGCTTTGCTAAAGCTACCTTGTTCTACCACTGCCAGAAAAATATCCAGACCTTGCCACATATAAATTCCTCAATCGCAAATATAAAGGTTTATTTTAATGTATTGTTGCAGCTGTGCAAAAGTGATTTGCGACCTGAATAATGATCTTGCAGAGCTATCTCTTTAAACTGAGCGTATTATCACTAAGTAGTCATAACAGGGGCAAGTATGCAGAATTTTAACTTTTATAATCCGACAGAAATATTTTTTGGTGAAAACCAAATTGCTGAAATCACTAAAGCAATACCAAAAAACGCCAAGGTCATTGTGATCTATGGTGGAGGCAGCATTAAAAATAATGGCATTTATGAACAAGTTAGCTTAGCACTCAGTGACTTTAGTTGGGGGGAGTTTTCGGGTATCGAGCCAAATCCAACTTATCAAACTTGTATGCAGGCCGTTTCAAAAATAAAACAAGAAGGGTACGACTTCATCTTAGCTGTGGGCGGTGGCTCCGTGATTGATGGGAGTAAATTTATTGCCGCGGCAGCCAATTTCGTCGGTGAACCCTGGGACATTCTAAGCAAAGGTGCAGAAGTTACTTCGGCGTTACCTATCGGTGTAGTGCTGACTTTACCGGCAACAGGTTCAGAGTCGAATAGCTTTAGTGTAGTGTCAAATAGTGAAACTCAAGATAAACTGCCGTTCGCATCAGTTGAAGTACAACCTAAATTTGCGGTACTTGATCCGCAAGTCATGAAGACTTTGCCACAGCGGCAGTTAACGAATGGGGTTGTTGATGCCTTTGTCCACACTATGGAGCAATATCTCACATACTCTGTTGATGCCAAAGTACAAGATCGGTTCGCTGAAGGGCTGCTTATGACATTAATGGAAGAGGGCCCTAAGTTAATATCTGAGGACGTGGACTATAAAGTGCGTGCGAATGTGATGTGGTCGGCCACGATGGCATTGAATGGATTAATTGGGGCGGGTGTACCGCAAGATTGGACAACGCATATGATAGGTCATGAAATCACAGCAGTGTATGGGTTAGATCATGCGCAGACGTTGGCTGTTATTTTGCCTAGAGTGATGGCGGAGCAACAAGCACTAAAACGCGATAAACTGTTGCAGTATGCTGAGCGTGTGTTAGGGCTAGACATTACAGATGAGGACAGTGCTATTTCATCCGCGATAGCACGTACAGAACAATTTTTCCAAAGTGTAAATATGAAAACGCGCTTAAGTGATTATGGTATTGGTGAGGATGCGGTAGACAAAATCACACATCAACTAGAAAGGCACGGTATGACCGCTCTAGGTGAGCAGCAAGCAGTGACCCTTGATAAAAGCAGCAAGATAATTCGGGCCAGCCTGTAAATCTGGTACAGTTGACACTAGTTACACGTTGATAACGGGTGAGGAGATCTCATTGTCATATGATTTCTCCCTTTTTTGGCTTATCTCAATAAAATCGCATCAAAACGCATAAAAGCATCGTTTTTGTGGCATGGCTCAGGTAATCTTTGACAAAAACACAGTAATTGGGGCAATTATGACGAAAGTTTGGGACGGCTTTATTCGAGGGTTTCATTGGCTATTGGTCATTGGTATCGCAGTTTTATACTTTTCAGGTGAAGAAGGGTGGTTAGATCTGCACTTTATTGTTGGCTATTTGTTATTAGCACTTATGGTGACACGTATTGTTTGGGGCATTTTCGGAAGTGATACCGCCAAACTAAGCAGTTTGTTTCACAGACCAAGACATATCATTCAAGCATTAAAATCAAAGTCTCCGCACGTTGGGCATAACCCTGCGGGGAGCGTTATGGTGTTGCTGTTTTTCATACTGATTTTTATTCAACTAATATCAGGTTTAATGACCACGGACGACATTTTAATGGAAGGTCCACTGGTTACTTATATCAGTTATGAGCTTGCTGAATTAGCTGGCGATATTCATCAGCTCAATATTGATCTGTTGCTTGTTGCGATTGCAGTGCATATTACAGCGATAGTGATGTATCGCATTAAAGGAGTTAATTTACTCAAAACGCTTTTAACTGGAAAAAGTGATATTGAAGCAAAGTCGCCAAAAATGAGAAGAGGCTGGATAGGCTATGGCATTTTTGTACTTCTGACTGTGCTAATTTTATTTGCTTGGGGCCAAGAACCTTTAAGTGCAGTACTGTAATTTTAGCAGTCTCTTTCGTCTACAGAGCGACAAGTGACATGAGGTAATGTCGGTAAATAGTGACAGATAGCACTTTATATTTATTTAAAAAGCCTTTTGAAACTTGACGTTACAATACAAAGGCACAGATATGACCTCTCTGTGCTTTAATTCTGCTAATATAGCCCGATTTTCATGCAAGAAAGAAGTTAACTATGCTTACACCTTACTATCAAGAAGAAACCAATAAACTCGTGATCAGCCGTGAACAAGGCAGTCAATTTGCAAAGCAAGTGGCAGATGATTTTAATCCTTTGCACGATATTGATGCCAAGAAGTTCTGTGTCCCTGGAGATTTACTGTTTTCTTTGGTGTTAGATAAGTATGGTGTGAGTGAAGAGATGCACTTTACCTTTTCTGGTATGGTGGACGAAACATCCCTTTTAGAGTTCCCGCAGGGCGCAGAAGCATTTGATATTGTGTCTAACGATAAGGTGATGATGTCTGTTAAGCGCTCAGGGGAAAGTAAACAGTGCGCTGAATTAGTAGAAAGTTTAATAAAAAGTTATGTTGCCTTTTCCGGTAAAGCATTCCCGCACGTAATCATTCCACTGATGGGCCAGCAGGAAGTGATGATTAACCCTGCTCGTCCTATGGTGATCTATGAGTCTATGTCTATTCATTTAGATACGCTTGATGTATCAGAGGTGACACTTGAAGCGGCAGAGCCTGAATTTAGCTATGAAGGTAAACGAGGAAAGATTATCTTGCGTTTCGAACTGTTGAGCCAAGGTAAAAAGGTAGGCTTTGGTGAAAAGCACATGCTGGTATCTGGCATCAAAGCATACTGCCAGCAAGCGATTGATGACTTGATTGACTACTACAATGCGCGCAAGGAAACATTAAAGTAAGACATTGCAAAATGGTGTCGATACAGTACAAAAAGCAAGCTATTCGCTTGCTTTTTGTTTCTCTGTAAAACAACACCGCCTAATAAGTTCGGTGATCATCTGTTGACTAGGCTTTATTTTCTCCATCGCTAAATGCTCATCAGGCTGGTGGGCTTGTTGAATCGAGCCAGGTCCCATCACTAAAGTTTCACATCCTAATTGTTGTAAAAACGGCGCTTCAGTGCAGTAATTCACGGCGACTGCTGTTTGACCGGATATCTTTTCGGCAAGCTTAACAAGCCCGGCATCTGGTTGCTCATTAAAAGCTGGGATAGGTTCATGCAGATCGATGACGTCTACACTGCCTGGATATTGATCATTAATGGGCTGTGTCGCAGCCAAGAGCATTTGTTGTAGTTCAATGATACTTAAGCCGGGCAGCGGGCGTATATCGATATGGAGCTCACAGCACCCACAGATCCGGTTGGCATTGTCCCCTCCGTGAATATGACCAAGGTTCATTGTCGGATAAGGAACAGCGAAATGTTCAATTGAATATTTATTCTTAAGTTCTTCTTTTAAATGTAACAGTTTTGTCATCACATTATGCATGATTTCAATCGCATTGAGCCCCCTCTCTGGATCAGAACTATGGCCTGAGCGACCCGTTATTCGAATCGCACTACTCATATGTCCTTTGTGTGTAAACACCGGCACCATATCGGTTGGCTCACCTATTACACAGTAGTCTGGTTTTAATTGCTGATGCTTGGCAATTTGTTGGGCACCAGCCATGGTGGTTTCTTCGTCAGCAGTCGCTAAGATCAAAATAGGCGCGGTTTGGTCTTTATGCTCAAAGGCCTTGATAGCTTCGATTACAAAAGCAAAGAATCCTTTCATATCGATGCTACCGAGGCCAAATAACTTGTTGTCTTTTTGACTTAAAGTGAACGGATCTGAATTCCATCTGGACTCATCGTACGGCACGGTATCAGTGTGCCCAGCAAGCATAAGTCCTCCGGCTGATGATGGACCGGAGAGCGGTTCGCGTTTAGCCAATAGATTAAATTTACCCGGCCCATTTTCTAGCTCTGTGATTTCAACAGTAAACCCCAGTTCACTGCACCATGCGGCTAAAGTCTCAATGACCGCCTTATTACTTTGATCCAATCGCTTATCAATCGCACTGATTGAGGGGAGTGCAATTAGACCTTTGTACATATCAATAAAACTCGGAAGAGACATAATTCTCCAAAATATTTATCCAAAGATGTTGCGTAAAAATTTATATGTGTTTACTATGAATATCAATTCATTTTTACAGAATAATTATTTGGGGTTGGCAAATGCGACGAACACTTCATCTTTAGCAAATTTGACTCCCTACCATAATCAAATAGAAGAGTTATCGATGTTGAATGTTTCTATCATAGGCGCCAGTGGCTATAGTGGTGCAGAATTAGCCAAATTACTAGCCAATCATCCCAACTTTAACCTCATCGGGTGTTACGTTTCCCAACAAAGTTTAGACAAGGGCAAATTACTCAGTGATTTATATCCTGAACACACTGGATTGCTTGATATCGCGCTGCAACCGTTATGTGATGCGCACTTTGCGCAAATAGCACACGCATCAGATTATGTGTGTCTTTGCACAGATCATAAGGTAAGCGTTGAGTTAGCACCCAAGTTTCTTGATTTGGGTGTGAAGGTATTTGACTTATCTGGTGGGTTTAGATTGGCCAACTCATCCCTGTATGAACAGTACTATGGTTTTCCTCACCCTCACCAAGCTTTACTTGATAGCGCGGAATATGGTCTGGTGGAGTGGAACAAAGCAGGTATTGAACACGCTCAGTTAGTCGCAGTGGCTGGTTGTTACCCTACTGCGGCGCTCAATGCACTTAAACCATTAAAGCAAGCAGGTTTACTTGCGGACAGCCAAGTTATTATCAATGCGGTGTCTGGTGTCACCGGCGCAGGCAGAAAGGCAGCCATTAATACACAATTTTGTGAGGTGTCCTTAGCGCCATATGGCTTGTTTAATCACCGCCATGGCCCCGAGATAACGCAGTATTTAGATCACCCCGTTTTGTTTACTCCGCATTTAGGTAATTTTTCTCGCGGTATTCTTGAAACTATTTATGTACAGCTTAGCGATGATGTCAGCGAAAACGATGTTGCTGCTGCTTATCAGGTGCTTGCCGACGAGCCTTTGATCCGATTGAAAGGTAACACGTTACCGTCAATCAAAGGGGTGGCTGGTACACCCTATGTGGACATCGGTTGGCAGCAGCAAGGCACACAACTTATCATTGTTTCGGCAATTGACAACCTCTTAAAAGGGGCGGCTGGACAGGCTTTACAATGCATGAACATTGTTAGCGGGTTCAACGCAACTAAGGGATTAAAGGACTAATCATGACAGCAAAACAAACATGGGTAGTGAAAGTAGGCGGGGCAGTTCTTAATACAGCACAAGCTGCATTGGAGCTGTTCAAAGTACTGGCAAGGTTAAGTGAGCAAGGTGATAAACAGTTTGTCATTGTGCACGGTGGTGGGGCCTTGGTTGATAGCTGGTTACAAGATGCTGGGTTTGCAACAGCGAAGCATCAGGGACTAAGAATTAGCCCAAAAGAACAAATGCCTTACATTGTCGGCGCGTTAGCTGGTTGTGCCAATAAGCAGCTTATGGGACAGGCAATTGTAGCTGGCCTAAAACCCGTGGGTACATGTTTGTACGAAGCGGGCTTGATGACGAAACAAAAGCTCAAAGCGTTGGGACAAGTAGGTACGTGTTACACCGAGAAAGATCAGGGGTTACTCGACCAACTTTTAGATCTCGGAAGGATCCCTTTAGTTAGTTCGGTCGGGCTTGGTGAAAATGGCGATCTTTACAATGTGAATGCCGACGAAGCCGCAGCAGCGATAGCGCAAGCAGTGCAAGGCGAACTCATTTTTATGACCGACGTTGAGGCCGTATTAGATGGGCAAAAACAGCCATTACACACTTTAAATTCAGAGCAAATCACGGCATTAATCGATGAGAAGGTGATTGTGGGCGGGATGGAGGTCAAAGTTAAGACCAGTCTTCACGCTGCCCAACACTTACGACGAGGTGTTTACATTTCCAGTTGGCAAAAGCCAGAAAACTTAGTCGCCCTAATAAAAGGCGAACATGTTGGAACTCAAATATTACCTTAGGACATATCATGGAAAATGTATTTATTACTGGTTTAGAGTATAACCAAGATGCATTGTTAAAGTTGCTTTCACTCGCACATAAAATCAAAGCGCAACCACAAGATTTTGCGCAGGCACTTGCTGGTAAATCAGTTGTCACTTTATTCGAGAAACCCAGTTTACGTACGCGTCTGTCGTTTGACATCGGGATCAACAAACTCGGTGGACATGCTGTTTATTTAGATCAACAAAATGGGGCGATGGGTAGCAGGGAGTCGGTGAAAGACTTTGCACTCAACATTTCAACGTGGGCTGATGCAATCGTAGCCAGAGTTAATCATCACAGTACTTTGACGACCTTGGCTGACTACGCCTCAGTGCCTGTTGTTAATAGCTTGTGTGATTTATACCACCCTTGTCAGGCTTTAGCTGATTTTATGACGATACAAGAGGTTTATGGCGATGTAAGCGGTTTGAAGCTCGCTTATCTCGGTGAAGGGAACAATGTATCGCATTCGTTGATGCTACTTGCTGCGAGTTTAGGGGTTGATTTTGTGGCTGTGTGTCCTAAAGGGCATTCTCCAGAAGCTCAAATTGTTAAGCAAGCAGAGCAAATGGCCGCGGTAAATGGTGCCAGCATTATGGTCAGTGATCGAGTAGAAGCTGCCGCGGGGGCTAATATTTTATATACCGATACATGGGTTTCTATGGGCAGTCAAATTACTGCAGAGCACGCCAAAGAAGTCTTTATGCCCTATCAAATAAACCAACAGCTGGTAGAGCAAACAGGTGCTCAAACAGTTTTACATTGCCAACCTGCGCATCGAGAGTTGGAAATTACTTCTGCGGTAATGGATGGCAAACACTCTAAAATTATCCAACAAGCAGAAAACCGGATGCATGCCCAGAATGCGCTACTGGTTACCTTGTTAAACAACCAATTTCAATAAAGGTTCACAGTTATGAAAGAAGTAAAAAAGGTGGTATTAGCGTATTCCGGCGGTTTGGATACGTCTGCAATCGTGCCTTGGTTAAAAGAAAATTACGGATGCGAAGTAGTCGCATTCGTCGCAGACGTCGGTCAAGGTGAAGAGGAATTGGTGGGGGTTGAAGAAAAGGCACTCGCTTCTGGCGCGAGCGAATGCCACATTGTTGACCTCAAAGAAGAGTTGGTGAGTGACTACATTTACCCAACTTTGCAAACTGGTGCTGTCTACGAAGGTACTTATTTACTTGGTACCTCGATGGCACGTCCTATTATTGCTAAAGCGCAGGTTGAAGTCGCACGTAAGGTTGGTGCTGATGCACTCTCACACGGCTGTACCGGTAAAGGGAATGATCAAGTTCGCTTTGAATCCTGCTTTTCAGCACTTGCGCCCGATCTACACGTGATCGCGCCGTGGCGGGAATGGGAGTTATCTAGTCGGGAATCGTTACTTGACTATCTGGCACACAGACAGATCCCTTGTGCAGCCTCTGCAACAAAAATCTATAGCCGAGACGCGAATATCTGGCATATCTCCCATGAAGGTGGTGAGCTTGAAGATCCATGGAACCAGCCCAGTGATCAAGTTTGGACATTAACCACATCTCCAGAGCTGGCGCCAGATAAAGCGGAGTATGTGTCGCTTTTAGTGGAACAAGGGCAGGTTGTTGGTGTGAATGGTGAGCGGTACAGCCCTTACCAATGTCTGGTGAAGTTGAATGATATTGCTGCTGCACACGGTGTTGGCAGAATTGATATTGTCGAAAATCGTCTAGTTGGGATGAAGTCGAGAGGATGTTATGAAACACCCGGTGGCACAGTGATCATGGCCGCGCTCCAGGCCATTGACGAATTAGTACTCGATAAATCCAGTCGAAAATGGAAAGAGACACTGTCGAGTGAGTTTTCTCACCTTGTTTATGATGGCCGTTGGTTTACGCCACTGAAAGACTCCATTTTAGCCGCTGCACAAGCCCTCGCTGTGGATGCTTCAGGAGAAGTTGTTTTGAAGCTTTATAAAGGCCAGGTAGTGGCGGTTCAAAAACAATCGGCAAACAGCCTGTACAGTGAAGACTTTGCAACTTTTGGTGAAGACGACGTATATGATCAATCTCATGCGGAAGGGTTTATTCGTTTATTTTCACTGTCTAGTAGAATTGCAGCACTGAATAAACAGAAGTCATAGCATTGAGCGAGAGGAGTACGGACATGGCATTATGGGGAGGTCGTTTTTCAACGGGGCCTGATCAAGCATTTAAGCAATTTAATGACTCTTTGCCTTTTGATTATCAATTAGTGGAGCAAGACATTGTTGGCTCGATAGCGTGGGCGGGTGCATTAAAGCAAGTAGAAGTGCTGTCTAATGAAGAGTACGAGCGTATTGTCAATGGGTTGAATGCACTTTTAGGCGATGCGCTACAGTCGCCACAGGACATTGCACAAAGTGGATATGAAGATATCCACTCTTATGTGGAGGCCAAATTAATCGATAAAGTGGGTGATTTAGGTAAAAAGTTACACACGGGACGTAGCCGCAATGACCAAGTTGCTACTGACTTTCGCTTGTGGAGTCGGCAAACCGCGCAGCAGGTTGTTGAGGCCATTACGCAATTAAAAGATGAATTCATCGCGCTCGCTGAACGTGAGTTGGGCACTATTTTACCAGGTTACACACATTTGCAACGCGCTCAGCCAGTGTTGTTCAGCCATTGGTGCTTGGCATATGTGGAAATGCTTAACCGTGACCTTTCTCGTTTGCAAGATGCAATCGAGAGGTTAAATGAATGTCCTCTGGGCTGTGGCGCGCTAGCTGGCACAGCTTATCCGGTTGACAGAGAGAAGCTAGCGCATGAGCTGGGCTTTAGCCGCGCCACGCGAAATAGTTTGGACGCCGTCTCCGACAGAGACTTCGTTGTCGAGTTGCTCAGTTGTGCGTCAATATCCATGATGCATTTGTCAAGATTAGCTGAAGATATGATTTTCTATAACAGTGGTGAGTCTGGCTTTATCGAGTTATCAGACAATGTGACATCAGGTTCGTCATTAATGCCACAAAAGAAAAACCCAGATGCATTGGAACTGATCCGCGGTAAAACAGGGCGTGTTTTTGGAGCGTTTAGTGCCATGATGATGACTTTAAAAGCGCTTCCACTTGCCTACAATAAGGATATGCAGGAAGACAAAGAGGGACTGTTTGATGCTTTACCCACATGGATTGCGTCATTGCATATGGCTCAAGCGTGCATTAAGGGGCTGAAGGTCAATGGTGAGGCAACTTTAGCGGCAGCGAAAGGTGGGCACGCCAATGCGACGGAATTGGCAGATTACCTCGTAGCGAAAAATATTCCGTTCAGAGAAGGTCATCACATTGTCGGGCAACTAGTGCAACATGCGATTTCTCAGGGCAAAAACCTAGAAGAGCTCACACTGGAGGAGTTCCAAGGTGTTTGTCCACAAATTGACCATGATGTCTACCCGCGGCTAGAAATTGCCGCTTGTATTGCCGCGCGTCAGGCTTTGGGCGGCACATCTTTGCCTCAAGTGACGGAAGCGATCAAATCAGCTAAGTCTTTTTCTTCGCCATAGAATGGAACTTTGATTAAGTGGGGGGTTGCCTGACTCGGCGGGCCCCATTTTTTCTCGACAGACCAAAGAAAGTATCTGTTATACAGCAACCTACAATCCACCTCCGCGCATATCCCTATCTGCTTCCCCTAACTAAAGAAGTCTTTCTTGTACGCTTTTTAAATATTTCGGTGTTTTTTTTAACTTAGGTGAATTTTTTGTTTTTTTTCTATATCATGTGGCCCGGGTGTTGCAGTGTAAAGCCCATCAATATGGTTATCTATATGAATTTTTTCATATCAGTAGGTGACGTAAATATTAATAAAGGGAAAACAATGTCTATATTTAAGCGTAAGCGTACCAATACATCTAATAGTACTAGTAAAGCAAAGGTGCTTTCTGGTAATGTTATTGAAAGTGAAGCAAATTTAAGAGCAGTTTCAGGCGCTCGTGGAAGTGGTATTTACCCTAAACCACCCTATGGGGGCTAGCTGCAACAAGGCTAATGGCATACGATTATTTCGGACTAAGTATAGGAGCCCTTGTTATCTGGGGCTTCGTAATGGCGAGTTTATTGAACATATTTTTTTATGTTTTAGCCATCAATAAAAATTTACAAACGCTTTCTTGCTCCGTTATCTTGGCTGTGTCTTATGGCGTAAGCGATCTTTCCTTATCTACCCAATTTCAACCCAGTGACTTTGGTATTTTGCTCGCATACGATGTTATGACAATTATTTGTTTGTTAATTGCGCGGCAATGCCTCTTCAAGCATCAAGTCATACAACCAGTACTCACCTACTGTTGCATCGGGTTATCAATTAATTCTGCATTGTTTCTTGCAATGTTTATCGACTCTTATATGTTAGGAAACTATCAACCGTGGGGGTTATGGTATTTCTATTCTACGACGGTCAATGTGATTGATTTAATCATGGTGGGCGTGGTGATTCTTAACCGAGATTTATTAGGTATTCAATTGGCTTCAAAAAAGCTTTGGCGTGCGAAACAGGCATAGAATTTGGGCTGAGTATAGCAGCCCAATATGTATTATCTAGTATTGATATTCCCAGCTAAATGACACTGCACTTTCCGTGTCACTCTGCTGGCGGGTTTCATCTTGCCAAATGCTAAAGCTCGCTTTCATTAGCCCACTCAGAACACCTTGCTGATAACCAACCTCAAGAAAGGTTCGGTCCAATTGGAGTGCGTCAAATTCCATGCGCTTCAGTTTAATAAACCCACCGACCCCATCGGTCTGAAAGTAATCCGCTGAAATGGTCAAACTGCTTGCTTGAGGCCCAATGGCTGCACCAAGCCATTGGCCTCTCTCTTGATAGTCAGAGCCTAAATTTGGTGACTGAAAGTGGCACTGAAAACTGTGAGACTGCGCTGTGCAATCGGTAACGGTGTCACTGTATTCAATAAACGCTTTAGTTCTGCTATCTATGCTTGTCCAATAACTTTCAACACCTAGCGTAAATAGTGGTTGATCTGGCAGGAGCCCATTCTTGTTGTCACCGGTATATTCACCATAAACTGCGAATGGGTGCACGCCAATGAGGGACGAGTATTTAAAGTCAATACTGGTGATGCGTTGCTTATTGCTTTCTTCGTTGTTTTCTTGAGTTAGATAAACAAAGTCACTGCCCGTTGTCGCAAAGCCTAATTCGAGCCCTTGTATAGGTGAAGCGGAAAAACGCGCGCCCCAAAAATCGCCTGAAGCATTATGTGGTTGTTGTCTCGCTGCAATCGCTGTGACTTGCCATGGTCCGATGAATGATAAAAATTTCGGTCCCATGTAGTTAGTGTTGGCGCGGCTCAACCTGACGGCTTTCATCGGTGAGGCGTTGCTAGACAGTAAAAGTGCGGTCTCATTACCAGGCCCCCACCAATAATCTAACCGTTCTGCGCTGAGTGCCCAATCACCTAATAATACCGCCACATGACTGCCGTGATGGTTGATATACTTTCCATCTAATGCGTCGTCAGCATAATTGACTTGGACGCGCGCACTGATGTTGCTGCCTGTCAACGCCCCAAATGTTTGAATGCCGGATTTCGAACGCGTGTTTTCGCCCATACCTGAGCGTGTGATTGGTTCTCCATGATAATGCGCTTTTATACCGGAGTGAGCGGCTCTTTTATCTTTATTCAATACATGTCTTAGATGACTGACTGCAAAAGCGGTTTGTTCCGACAGTTGTGTTGAATCAATTTGGCTTAGGTCATGGGCAATGCCTTGCCACAGCAATGGGTACTGGTTGACTGGGCGGTTAATAAGCCCATGACTTACCAATAAATCAATAGAGTGTTTTGTTGTACTGTCTTGGGCTGAAATCCAGGGACTCGCCACAGTATGCAAAGACACTGCTAAGAGAGAAGCTGCTGAAATAAGCTTTAATTTCATTTATGTAACTTCTCCATCAGTGCTTTTGCAACGATTGGATCGACAAATTCACTGACATCACCATGATGTAGTGCTACTTCTTTTACGAGCGTCGACGAGATAAATGAATTTCTTTCAGAGGGGGTCAAGAATACGCTTTCGAGTTGTGGATAAAGTCGACGATTCATGTTGGCAAGCTGAAATTCATAGTCAAAGTCCGAGACTGCACGAATGCCTCTAATGAGGACATTGGCATTTTGTGCTTTGGCTAAGTCGACTAACAGGCCAGAAAAACCGATTACTCTGACATTAGGGAGCTCGCCAAGCACTTGCTCTGCAAGCTCTACACGCTCATCTAATGTAAAGCATGGCTGCTTTGATGGGTTATGTGCAATAGCTAGTAGTACTGTGTCAAACATTTTTGCAGCACGTTTGATAAGGTCTGAATGCCCATTAGTGAGTGGGTCAAATGTTCCTGGATAAAGCGCTATAACTTTCATTGGATTATGGCAACACAAAAAAAATTTTTGCTATGTTAGCAAGCTTCTCAAGCAAATTCACTGGTCTGCTTTCAAATTTGCTCATTTAACCTTGCATATGTTTAGTGCTATTTTCTGTTAACCAAGCGGGTCATTAGACCCGCTAAATTCATTTTAGCGTGTAAAGAGAGTTGGATATGAATACCAAGGAAAAAATAATTCGTACAAGCATTGCCCTGTTCAACCTGCATGGTGAGCGAGCAATCACAACTAATCATATTGCTTCCAATATGGGGATAAGCCCTGGCAACTTGTATTATCACTTTAAAAATAAAGAAGACATTATTCGGCATATTTTTTCCTTGTATAGTGAGCACTTGAGAACGCACTTTAAACCGCTCAGTATCGAACATGAGCCGCTAGAGCAACTCACTCAATATTTGGACTCTCTATTTGAATTGATGTGGCGCTATCACTTCTTTTACGACAACTTGACTGACATTCTAGCGCGAGACAAGGGGCTTAAAAACGACTACATAGAATTTCAAAGTCACTTGTTTGAACAGGTAAAAGCCGTTGTGGTTGGACTGCGTGACGCTGGTGTAATTGATATTGAAGATACGGATACCGACGAATTAGCACACATGTTGAAAATGGTCGTAAGCTTTTGGACACCCTACGTTAAAGCCCGCAGAATGACTGGGGTTCTGGAGCAAAAAGACATTTACAATGGCATTGTGAAAGTATTGATGTTGTTTAAACCTTATGCAACGGATTTAAGTCGAGACAAAGTTGTCCAGTTGCTAAATTATTATCAGGAACAGGCCGATACTGCGCTTCCCAGTATCGCTTAGCGTTTGTTGATTGAGGGGCCTGAGACTGCCACTGCTATGCGGTCTCTGCCTATTTTTGACCTATAAATTTGCCAAATTAATTGTTTATTTCCTAGTCTTTAATAAGTTTGTTATAATCCCGCGCCTTAAAATGATTGGACGTTTAATACGTTTGTAGTTTCACACCAAAGAGTGACTTCTTATGCTTAAATTTATCGTCAAGCTGCATCCTGAAATTGTTATTAAAAGCAAATCGGTGCGAAAGCGTTTTACAAAGATTTTGGAAAAAAACATCAAGTTGCTACTCAGCCGTGTAGACGAAGCTATAACCGTTAAAAATAATTGGGACAATATTACGGTTGTCAGTAAGCTCAATGATGACAACACTCGATTGGCTTTAATCGACGGTCTTAAACGTGTACCCGGTATCGTGTTGTTTTTAGAGGTGCAGGAAGAACACTTTGAGACCTTAGATGATATTTACCAGCATACTTTACCTTTGGTTAAATCTCAGATTGAACATAAAACGTTTTGTGTGAGAGTTAAACGACAAGGTAATCATGACTTTACCTCTAGTGATGTTGAGCGTTATGTGGGGGGCGGGTTAAACCAAAATGTTGACACCGCCGGAGTAAAGCTAAGCAAGCCACAAGAAACGGTTAAAATCGAAATCAAAGATCAGTTTGCTTATATCGTTAGAAGTCAACATAGAGGCTTGGGGGGCTTCCCGCTGCCGACACAAGAAGATGTATTGTCTCTGGTATCTGGAGGCTTTGATTCTGGTGTCGCCACCTATCAGATGATAAGGAAAGGCGCGCGTACACACTTTTTATTCTTCAACTTAGGCGGCGCAGCGCATGAAATTGGCGTAAAACAGGTCAGCCATTATTTGTGGAAGCAATACAGCTCAACACACCGCGTTAAATTCATTACTGTTGACTTTGAGCCTGTAGTGGCTGAAATTTTGGAAAATGTCGAAAACAGCCAAATGGGGGTCGTTCTTAAACGAATGATGATGCGTGCGGGAAGTTCAGTGGCACAAAAACTGGGTATTCAAGCTTTGGTAACAGGCGAAAGCATTGGTCAGGTATCTAGTCAAACTCTGGCTAATTTAAGTGTGATTGACCGGGTGACCGAGACGTTAATATTAAGGCCGCTTATTCAACACGATAAAGAAGAGATTATTCGTATTGCCAGAGATATCGGCACCTGTGAAATGGCAGAAGCTATGCCTGAATATTGTGGCGTTATCTCCAAAAAGCCGACTGTGAAAGCGGTATTGGAAAAAATTGAAGCTGAAGAAGCTAAGTTTGACTTTGATGTCTTAGAGACAGTGGTAAATAACGCGACAATTAAAGACATTCGCGATATTGAAGAAGAAGCAAAAGAAGAGGTGAAAGAAGCAGAAAATGTATCTGATCTTCCAGACAATGCCGTCGTTGTAGATATTCGCTCACCTGAAGAAGAAGATGCAGAACCACTTGAGTTGGATGGCGTTGAGGTGATCCATTTGCCATTTTTCCGGCTCGCCACCAAGTTTGGTGACCTACCTCAGGACAAGGATTATTACTTGTATTGTAACAAAGGGGTAATGAGTCAGCTCCAAGCCTTAATACTCCATGAGAATGGTTATACAAAGGTTAAAGTGTACAGACCATAATAAGAGAGCGGGCTTAAGCCCGCTCTTTTTGTTTTACCAACTGCCAAATACGTTCATTTTCTGGTGCCTTGACACCCTGTTTTTTTGCTTGTCTCACGATAAAACCACAAATTGCATCGATCTCTGTTTGCCGCTGATGCTTTATATCTTGTGCCATGGAAGAATGGTTATTGGCGGTGAGTGTCATGACATTATAAGCGCGTGCCAATTCTAAAGAGAGCGTCAAATTAACACCTTCCAATCGCGCAATATGACATGCTTCATTTAATAAGGCTAAAATTTGATGTGAATACTTGGGGGATCTGAGCTCGCCATTTTTGCACTGTAGTAGCGCACTGAGCGGGTTGATGGCGATATTGACACATAATTTTTGCCAGCGAACTTCTGATATGTTTGGCACCCATTCCAAAGGGGTAATACAAGGTTTGAACAGCGTATCAAAGACCTTTTTCTGACGCTCTTTGGCGACGGAGTTACATGCACCAAGCTGAGTAAGTCCCGCCCCCGTATATCTGACCGTATCGTTCTTTGGTTTCATCCCCCCCATTGAAGTGGTTAGGAAAAATAGCCCTTGATGTGGTTTTAAATGCGGCGTTATTTCTGTGATGTCACTCATACCATTGTGGCTGATAATTAAGTTGGCATCGTCACTTAAATAAGGGGCTATGTCTTTAATCGCTTGACGCAATTGGTAGGCTTTTACGGGGATCAGACAATCGGTAATTTTACTATTTAATGTGTTTAAGGTTGTTGATGCTACAGCCAGCTGTGTTGTTTGGTCGTGCTCGATAATATGGAAATTATCTACAGCGGGTGTACGAGTAATAAGGGTGACAGTTTGATGTTGTGCTAAACGATGAGCGAATAGGAGGCCTACGGCCCCCATTCCTAGTATATGGACGCTACTCACTGAGTATCGCCTACCTGTGGGCTTTTTCGCGCTCGGTATTTGCGTATTAACCAAAGGAACACAAAGTAACTAAAAGCACCTAATACATCGGCAACAAAATCACCCAATGAAGCTTGGCGATATGGCAGCGTAGACTGCATCCATTCAATACACGCACCATAGCTGGTCAGTAATACCATGTGAAACCAAGGTTTAAATTTAAACGCTCGATATGAAAAAAAGGCGAGCACAAAGAAGACCGCAAAATGGGCAACTTTATCCAAATGAGAAATACGAATACTCTGAACTTGCACCTCTCTGGCAAACAGATAAGTAAAGGCTATCAAAAATAATAATAATAGTGTTTGATATACTCGTCTTGTCACAAGCACTCCAACTTCAACTTGATGGAGACTCAGTATAACATTGAAAACTGAAAAATGGATTAACGTAAAATTGCGAAATATTGAGTCTTCTAAACGCACTGATATAACACGATCTCACTTCAATAATTAGTTCGTTAATAAAACGGTATCTTATTGCCAATGAGCGTTGTTATAATCCAAATCAAATTTTTTTGAGGAGAAAGCAATGCCTTCTTTTGATATTGTATCTGAAATAGAAATGACAGAAGCGAAAAATACGGTAGATAACGCAAACAGAGAATTAGAGACGCGTTATGATTTTCGTGGTGTAGAAGCTTCTATTGAATTAAAAGATGAAGTGATCCAGTTAAAATCTGAGTCAGAACAGCAAGTGATGCAGCTGTTTGACATGGTTGTTGGTAAAGCAGCAAAACGTGGTTTAGATGTTGGCAGCTTTGAGCTTAAAGATGTTGAGCGCAGCGGCAAAACGTTCGCTCGTAAGGTCGCGCTAAAGCAGGGCATTGACAAAGATATGGCTAAAAAAGTCGTGAAGCTTATCAAAGATTCTAAATTGAAAGTTCAGGCTGCAATTCAAGGCGAAGAAGTCCGTGTGACGGGTAAAAAACGTGACGATTTGCAAGAAGTTATGCAATTAATTCGCACCGCTGAATTGGGTCAGCCTTTCCAGTTTAAAAACTTCAGAGACTAATCTTTGATCTCGCTAGAGTTTCAGGTCTAAATCTGCTCTGGAACTCTAGACGTCCATTGACATTCCCCCTAAAGATCTCCGACAATATGCGCTGATTTTCGAGGTGCCAAAAGCTACAGCAAACCTGTAGACAAATTGGATAATCGGGAAGTTGGTGCGCCTATTCGCAAACCCAACGCTGCCCCCGCAACGGTAAAACTACAGTTAGATGGTTGAGCCCGGAGACCGGCCTTGAATTTGACTCACTTGATTAACTTTGTGCGGTGGGCACAAAGTAGGGGATCTTCATGTTAAAAATATCTGCGCTAAGTGCTGCTGTATTGGCGGCGGTTTCATTTCACACGTCAGCGACTCAAAACATAGAGCGCATTACCGTAACAGCGAATAAGATTGAACAGTCGCAAAAAGACGTCCTAGCTTCTGTCTCAGTTATCGAGCGTACGGAGATAGAGCGCAGTGGTGCACGCGACCTTGCCTCAGTACTATCTCAACAAGCGGGCATTCAACTAAATTCAAATGGTGGTTTTGGTCATGCGACTGGCTTATCACTGAGAGGTGCAAGCTCAAAACATACTTTGATATTAATAGATGGTATCCGTGTTGGCTCTGCCACTTTAGGTTATAAGTCTATTGAGAACATCCCTCTACAAAGTGTCGAGCGCATCGAGTTGGTGAAAGGTTCGCGTGCGGCCATTTATGGTTCAGACGCGATGGCTGGTGTAATTAATATCATTACTAGAAAATCAGAACATACGACAATAGATGTCGCGTTGGGAAGTAATCGTTATCGAAGTGCACAAGCAGCGACTTCGTATACACATGAAGACTTAACAATCAGCGCAAATTTAGGGCTTGAAGAAACGGATAATTTCGATGTGTTGCAAGGTAAACAACCCGATTCAGATACGCACGAAAATACCAGCTTTGGCTTAAAAGCAGAATATCAGATTGCACAAAATAGCAAAGTATTTGCTGCTTTTCAGGGCAGCGAGGGGGATACGGCCTATGACAACGCATTTGGTTCTGATCTGGCAACTGAATACCTCAGCAAATTTGATAATCAAGTTTTAAGCCTTGGTTATGAAATGAAGCTAGAGAATACTTCACATTTGTTTAGCGCTTCTCAATCCAAAGATAAGTCAGTCAATGTGGGCGAACTTAGCACCAGCAACACTGAGACTTTGCGTACAACGTTTGCTTATGATGGGCGCTTCGATGTTCAGGAAAATCTAATTTTACATGGCGGTGTGACTGCATCAGAAGATGATGTCTCGGAATCGACCACTATGTATCAATTAGGTAAACGAGATTCGCTCGGTATTTTTGTGGGCTCGCTATACGAGTATGAGCAAGCCTTGTTAGAAGCGACGGTACGTTATGATGATGACGAACAGTTTGGCAGTGAAATAACTCACAGTGTGGCATTGGGCTATAAAGTTCATCGTGATGCGACCTTCAGAATTGCGCACAACTCAGGTTATAAAGCTCCGACATTTAATGATTTGTATTTCCCAGGCTCTGGAAACCCTGACTTAGAGCCCGAAGAGTCTCAACATTTTGAAATTGGTTTGAAGGCTGAGCTTGCTCAGACCAGCATCGACTTTGCTATTTACAGAACGGATTATACGAACAAAATTGCTTGGGCACCGAATACGCAAGGTCAGTGGGCACCAGCGAATGTGGATGATGCCCTGCATCAAGGCCTCGAAATCAGTATTGCAAAAACATTGATGTATGGGATTGAGTCAAGCTTTAACTATGCTTTCGTCAATGCAAAAGATGAGTCAAAGAATAAGCCGTTTCCACGCGTTGCGAAACACACTGCAAACTGGCAACTTGCAAAAGAGTGGGGTGATCTTCAAGTCGTTACGCAAATTCAATTCCGTGGTGGACGAGATAGCGCGCAAACGTTATACCCAAGCGGTGAGGTATTTGGTCTGAGTTCGTATACGTTAGCCAACCTAGTTGCTCATTACGCTTTTACTGATCAACTGAAGTTATCAGCAAGAGTCGAAAACTTGTTCGATAAACGCTATCACGCGGTTGTTTCTAGCTTAGTCACCGATGAGCAAAGCAACCCAACTGTTGTAAACTACTATAATACGCCGGAACGCCGCGTATTTGTGAACCTGCAGTATCGTTTCTAAAAAAGTGGGCATTTGCCCACTTTTTTATTCTAAATAGTGCGCAAATTGTTGCTCAAATTTGGCAACTTTGGGAGCAATCATAATACTACAATACCCTTGATTTGGGTTTTCATTAAAGTAATCTTGGTGGTATTGCTCCGCACTGTAGAACTCCCCAATTGCGCTGAGCTCTGTCACGATAGGGTCTGCAAAGCTATCTTTTAGCGCATTTATAACTTGCTCTGCTTGCTTTCTTTGTTCATCTGAATGGTAAAATATGACACTGCGGTACTGGGTACCGATATCATTACCCTGACGGTTTAACTGCGTCGGATCATGCAGTGCGAAGAACATTGACAGCAACGTGTCGAACGACACCTCTTTGGCGTCGAACTCCAGTTGAACTACTTCTGCATGCTTGGTTGTACCAGTACAAATATCTTTGTACGTGGGGTCTAATGTTTCCCCACCACTGTACCCTGAAATGACCTTGTGGATCCCTTTAACTTTTCGAAAAGCGGCATCGATACACCAAAAACAGCCTCCACCAAAGGTGGCAACTTGACTCTTACTCATCGTTCTACTCCCTCGTTATGATCTAGGATTGGATGGGCGCTGTGCTGCGAATCAAGCGCTGCAGCGGTATGCTCAGGTGAGCGTGTGCGCCGTGCCAATATGCTATAAGCAGTTGGTATTACAAACAAGGTTAAGATGGTAGCAAGGCTAACGCCAGCAAAAATGACCACGCCGATAACTATTCTGCTTTCAGAACCAGGCCCGGTAGCAAGCACTAAAGGAATGGCACTCATCACCGTCGTTAATGAAGTCATAATAATGGGTCTTAAGCGTTGAGAAGCGGCTTCGACGATAGCTTGCTCAAAAGCAACGCCTTTATCTCGCAGCTGATTCGCAAATTCTACAATTAAAATCCCATTTTTGGCACTTAATCCGATCAACATAACAATCCCTATTTGGCTGTATATATTGAGTGAGCTGTCACTAAAATACAGGCCAAGCATTGCGCCAATAAGGCCAAGTGGCACCGTAAGCATGATCACAAATGGGTGGACAAAACTTTCAAATTGCGCTGCTAGTACTAAAAAAGTAACCACCAAAGCTAAGATAAATACATAAGTCATAGCTGAAGCACCTTCGTAAAAAAGCTGTGATTCACCTTTATAATCAATGGCGCCATCGGTGAGGTTTTCCTCATCTGCGATTTGATTCAAAAAGCTTAAGGCCTGCTCTAACGTATATCCATCTGCAAGGTTTGCTGTGATGGTAATTGAACGCATACGATTGTAGCGATTCAATCGAGCCGAAGTGGCTTCTTCTTTGATGCTAATTAGGCTGTCTAACGGAACGAGTTGCCCAGTTCGTGATGAGACAAAGACATCATTGATATCTGTCGGTGCAGTAAAGTCTGCTTTCGTTCCCTTAAGTATGACGTCGTATTCTTCCCCTCTATCGATAAAAGTTGTGACGCGCCTTTGTCCAAGCATCGTTTCGAGAGTACGCCCAATATCTTCGGTTGAAACCCCCATATCAGCAGCCTTGAGTTTGCTAATACTGACTAGAAACTGTGGAAAGGTTTCTTTAAAGTCATGATCTAAACGGACCAACCCAGGGTTATTGCGGGCACGTTCAAATATTCTATCTCGCCATTGGGCCAGCTCTTGATAATCATTACCTTGAATAACAAACTCAACAGGACGTGATGAACCGCCTCCGCCAATACCTCGGCGCATTATGGCAAATGCACGGACATCGGTGACCTGTTGCATTTTTCCACTGATCTCGGCCATGACTTGCCAGGTCGACCGTTTTCGCTCGTCCCAGTCTGGCATACCGACAATGGCTACGCCACCCATGTTACCCCAGCCTGGTACACGAATAAGTACTCTACTAAGCTCTTTACTTTCCACATATGGCATTAGGTGTTGTTCAATTTCGGCCATATTTTGAGCGTTATTTTCATAGCTTGCACCTTCAGGACCACTCATCATGATGAAAAATGTGCCACGGTCTTCTTTCGGTGTGAGCTCGGATGGAATTTTATTAAACAACCCATAACTGGCGAGTACTGTTAGTAGTAGGATGAGTAGTAACGCAATGCGGCTGTGAATATTGCGAATTAACACATTTTTATATGCTTCTTCGATTCGAGCAAACTTGTTGTTCATCCAATGTGAAAAACGACCAGCACTTTGACCTTGCTTGAGCACCTTTGAGCACAGGGCCGGTGACAGGGTGAGCGCTGTGATACTTGAGAAAATGACCGCAGCACTAACTGCCAGTGCAAATTCAGTAAATAAAGCGCCAATACGTCCATCCATAAACACCAAAGGAACGAACACGGACACCAGCACTAGGGTGGTGGCGATAATGGCAAAACCAACTTCACGAGCGCCTCTAAATGCCGCCAGTAGTCGAGGCTCCCCCTGCTCAATTCGGCGATGGATGTTCTCTAGCATTACAATCGCGTCGTCGACGACTAGACCAATCGCCAATACCAAAGCGAGTAGGGTAAGTAAATTGATAGAGTAGTCCATCGCCAATAAAAACATAAACGTTGCAATCAGTGCGACAGGCACCGTCACTGCTGGCACAAGTGTTGCGCGAACATTGCCCAAGAAGATAAAGATAATTAAAACCACCAGCCCCATGGCAATTGCGAGGGTACGGTAAACTTCGGTGATAGATTCGCGAATAAAAATCGATGAATCATAGCTATCTTGTATCAGGGTACCATCCGGTAAATTACGTTTGATCGAAACAAGCTCAGTTTTAACATTATCAACCACGTCTAGAGTATTTGCTTTGGCTTGCTTAACAATCCCCAAACCAATCATATTAATGCCATTACCCCTGAAGGTACTCTCGTCGTCTTGTGCTTCTAATGAAACCTTTGCAACCTCACCAAGAGTAATTTGGTAGCCATTTTCTCCACGCTTAATAACGAGATTATGAAAGTCAGTTTGGGTGGTATAACCACGCACTATACGTACTGCAAAATCTCGATCTTGAGACTCTATTTCGCCGGCGGGTAGCTCAACATTTTCACGGCGAAGCACATTCTCTATGTCAGTGCTGGTTATACCTCTGGCTGCCATGGCTTGTCTGTCTAGCCAAATTTTCATGGCGTATTTACGTTCGCCGCCAATGATCACACGAGATACACCATCGACCACAGCCAAGCGGTCAACAATATAACGTTGGGCATAATCGGATAACTGCAAAGTGTCCATAGAGGTGCTGTTCAAAACAAACCATGCTATGGCATTTTCATCATCGCTGGATTTAGAGACTTCCGGCGGACGAACTTGTTCAGGCAATCTATCGAGGGCACGGGATACCCGCTCACGGACATCATTGGCTGCGGCATCGATGTCTCTGTCGATGTTGAACTCGATGGTGATGTTCGATCGCCCATTGCGGCTCGAAGAGTTAATGCTTTTAATACCTTCGATACCGGATATTCGATTTTCAAGTACTTGCGTGATCTTCGCTTCAACAACCGCGGCAGATGCACCGGTATAATCTGTGCTGACATTGACTATCGGGGTTTCAATGTCAGGATATTCTCTTAGTGGTAACATCGTAAACGCCACGATACCAAAAGTGAGTAGCAGTAAGTTAATGACGATAGCAAAAACGGGTCGTTTTACGGCTGTATCGGTTATTTTCACGGACTATCCCTTTATCGTAACTAAGCTGCCATTACGCACTTTGGTGGTACCTTCTGTCACCACTAGTTGACCAGCCTGCAAACCTTCTATTGCAACCCAGCCTTTGAATCGAGAAGTCAGGGTTACTTGCTGTTGCCTTATTTTGCTGTCTTCAACCACATAAACGTAGTGGCGGTCCTGTCTAGGAATAATACTCTTTTCCGGTAACATGATGGCATTCAGCTGTTCAAGCTGTACCGCAACATTGAGTAGCATACCTGGACGCAATTGTAAGTTTGTATTTTTAAAGCTTGCGGTGACTTGAATACTGCGAGTAGATTCATCAATTCGTGGGTCGATATGAGATATGAGACCTAAAAACATCACACCTTGATAAGCGTCATTGGTCACGGAAGTTTGCATGCCCAATGAAATCTTTGCGAGGTATTTCTCTGGTAGTTGAAAATCAACTTTGATGGTATGGATATCGTCTAGTGTCGTCAGTGGCGTATTGTCATCAACATAGCTACCGACCGAGATCAGGCGTTTACCGAGCATGCCATCAAACGGGGCGGATATTTCCATTTCTGCGAGTTTTAATTTTGTCGCTTGTAATTGAGTTGCTAACGCCTCTACAGCAGAGCGTTGTGCATCCAGCTGAGAGCGTGCAGTAGACTGCGTTTTAGCCAATTCAGTTAGGCGAACAAGTTGTCTCTGTTGTTCTTTGAGGTTGATCGTCAACTCTTTGACAGCGAGTAATTCTTGATCATTTCGTAGTTGAGCTAGCTTTTGGCCTTGCGTAACGGTTTGACCATCACGAAATAAAATCTCACTAATGTAGTCACTGTGCGAGCTTGTGATATCAATCGCTTGGTTGGCTCGTGCTGATCCTACGGCATTGACAGTGACGGCGCGATCTTGAGTGCTTGCTTCGTGCACTGTGACTTGCACTGCGCGATCTGGGCGTTTTTCATTGCTCCCTTGCGAACTGGGAAAATAGAGATAGCCGCATAATGCTATTAGCATTAAAATAAAAGTAGGAAAAAGGGCTTTGCCCGACTGATTTGCACGCATAAATTAATCTCACTAAATGTAGATGATTAGTGTACAAAAATTCCAGAATGAGAAAATCGCGGATATCCTGTATATTTGTGTATTAAACGAAAATCTAACAGAGATTTTCCCTGTGTACCTAAAAGGTTACTGAAATGAGTAAAGCGAAGCCCTGCAAAAGGTGTATGCAGTTGCGTAAATTATTAGTATGGCTGATAGCTATGCTAATTTTTTATTGGTGGTTTTACTATGCATAAGGTGTCTTTGCGTGCGCAGGCAAACCGTCACAGTATTGAGTTTATGCTTGCCGGCGCGATATGTTTAGCAATTGTTATGGTGTTTGTGACACTTAGGGCGACACCGCCAACCATATTAGAGTTAGCATTGGCTGCTGCCGCTATCTGTTCAATATTACTGGGCTTTTTAAAAAGTCAGCAACCATATTTTAGTATTGAATTAAGTACTGAGGCGCTTCATTATGTTCACAAATTTGGCGTAATGCGAGTCTCTCATAGTAACTTTCACTCAAGTGGCGTTCCTTTTGTAACTCAAGGAGTTGAAAACCTTGAGTTAAATGCTGTAGGTATTAAACTAAACAGTATTGATGAGTTTTTAGCAGAGCTAACCCCCCGTTTGGCTGGGAAACTGCTAATTGAACAGCGGCATATTTTTTTACAAGCTGTTAAAATACATTGCGAAAATGGCAATTGTCCATCAGAATGGCTCATTGAAGAGACCAGTTTTCAGTCGCCTACAGGGCGTAGATACACAGGTCTAATGGCTATGTTTGCAAATAGGATGCAAAATTTAAAGACAGTGACTGGCTATGATCTAATTCTACCAGCGAACGTGTTGGACAGGGATATTTGGCAATTTGCTAACATTTTAAACCACTGGAAATCAAATCCAGAAAAGGTGGTAAAAGACTTGCATGATCAAGTCGCCACCGCTAAGTGAAGTAACAGGATATATACATGAGCTTCGATAGAGCCTTTATTAAAAGTGGTCGTAATACCATTATCCATAAAGATAAAAAGCTCGATTTAGTGATCGTGAATGGGGAAACACACCCCAAGATTAAGGTAACGGCGACGGGCTTGATTCCGTTTAAAGAAGATTTACCTAGAAATCGACGGGAAGCTAAAGAGCGCTATTTAGAGGTGGTGCAAATATCAAGTGCCGATGTTTTCAGCGAAGTCAAAAGGCTGCTGTTCATTCAATCGTTGGATGGTCGCGAATATAAAGTTGATTACAGTAAAGTTGGCACTAAATTGTTTGTTCGAATTCACCAAGATAGCTACCTCTAACATGACATGGAGGTGGTCAGTTAGGAGTAGTAATGTTGAAAAAATCGCTCGTATTCTTCGCCGTGAGTAGCATGCTTAGCGGCTGCGGCGGATCTGGCGGCTCGGATCAAGAAGTGGTTGGTGCCAGCATCAATGCAGGACAAGATGTCACAGTAATAGAAAAAAACGATTTTACACTCAAGGCTGTGGCCTCTCCATCGGGCGGTACCTTTAATTGGCAAATAGTATCTGGCCCCTCTATTGATGGCTTTCCGCAAGCTGGAGAGGAATTGACGGTCACTGCTCCTGATGTTAAAGCAAATAGCGTTGCCGTTTTAAAAGTAGATTATCTAACCCCCGCAGGGGCACTTGTTAGTGATACTTTAAACGTAAATATTACCTCTAATAATCAATTACCCGTTGCGGTGATCACACAAACAGGTCCTGACACGCTGCCGTCAAAATATCTAGACACGGTTGTCCTGTCCGCAGCGGACTCTTCGGACCCTGATGCGAACGGTCAAGTAGTTGGCTACAAGTGGGAACAGATATCAGGTCCAAGCACGATCAAAGTGACAGATACAAGTGCGGTGACGTTAAGCTTCGTGCATCCCCTGTTGGCAGAAAATCAAACTGCGATATGGCGCCTTACTATCACTGACGATGAAGGTGGGAGTACCTCGACGGACACAAGTGTTGCGTTAGCAAAAAATGCACAGGTCGTGCTTGCTAATGCAGGGACGGATCAACAAGTGTTGGAGTTTGATGATGTTACATTAGACGCAACCAGTAGTGTAACGGTAGATGGACAATACAACTGCAAGTGGGAGCAAACCAGTGCTGGTTCGACGATTTCACTTGCCGACGACACAGCGTGTAAAACAACATTTCAAGCACCTAATATCACCGATGTGATTTCGGCCACCTTTAAAGTGACAGTGACTGATTCGGCGAATCGAACGGGTGACGATGAAGTCAAAGTGACGATTTCTAAAAAACCGCTCAGTAATCTTAACGATAGCGGCGCAGGGCTTTGTTATAACAATACCGAGTCCATTACATGTTCAGATGATGACTTCCCGGGTCAAGATGCAGACCTTGGTCGGGACAGTGTATCGCAATTAATTGCCAAAGAGGGTAAGGGCAAGCTGGCGTTTGATTTCACTAAATTGGACGCCGATGGTAAAGAGTTAAGTAATGACGCCACCACGTTTAGCTGTGTACGTGATAATATCACTGGATTGATCTGGGAAGTCAAAGAGCCGACAGCAGGTACCCTACCAGCTACTTCGATTCGAAATGCGCAAAACCATTATACTTGGGCGGTCACAGATCCTGACGACATGGATGATTTAATTCACAGTAATACGGTGATGCCAAATCCAGTACCATGCCCTCATTCAGATCATTGCGGTATTAAAAACTTAATCAGTGCTGTTAACACGCAAGCTGGCGATCCATATTGTGGTGGTCGTACTTGGCGCTTACCTAGTTATTCCGAGTTAATGAGTATCGTGGACTTTGGACGACAAGGTGCACATGTACTGGATCCTGAATTTTTCCCCAATATGCCAGATGTGACGTTGCTTAATCACTTACATTTTTGGACGATTCAAACCTATGTTGGGGGGACAGAAGGCATAGATGCAAAGCTAACGAGTGCCTACGTTGTTGATATGGCAACAGGTAATACGGTGCATGAATCCAAGGGTAATACCGCTTATGTAAGGCTTGTAAGAGGAGATGAAGATGCGAACTAAATTAGCGTTATCTTGTGTGTTGTTGAGTAGTTCAGTACTAGCACAAGACTGTGCAACCGAAACTTCAGTACCTTATACAACGCCAGAATCCCGTTTTGTGGTGAATAATGACGGTACGGTATGTGATAAAAAAACCGACATTATGTGGCAACGCTGCACGTTTGGGTTTGTTTATAATGCTGAGACCGAGTCTTGTGACAATGCCGAGCAAAAATTAAACTGGCAAGAAGCGTTGTCGGCCGCGAAGAATAGTCGTGTGGCTAACTTTGACAATTGGCAGTTACCCAATGTCAAAGAACTTTCTTCGATTGTGGAACGCAGCTGTGAAGATCCTGCCATTAACGAAACTGTTTTCTTAGGTAACCACAGTGGTAACTATTGGAGCAGCACAACGAGCATACAAGATCCAAGCCGAGCGTGGACATATCAATTTCAAGATGGTCTAAATGATAGCTCGAGTAGCAAAACGTCAGATGCTTTTGTGCGTTTAATGCGTTATGCCGCGTGTGAGTAAGAAAAAATAGGTTTGGTTAAAAATTAAAATTTGCTACCCTCATAGTATCGAATTTGGGGGTAGTATGCGTTTGTCCACATCTAAAATTAAGTCTCTATTGTTCAGTGTGCTCATCGGCACATCCCTGCATGTTTCTGCGGACGAGAAGTGTGATGTCGAATTGGGACATGGCTTAATTATCACTGACTCCGTAATTCGTATTCTTGATAATGGCCAAACTCGGGTACAAATCAATAACGATAATCAATTGCTGGTAAAAGGACGTTGGATTAAGTTAGATGATCAAGAAACACGGGTGTTACAAGCGTATGCGAAAGGGATTCGAGACACAGTTCCTGAGCTGGTGAACTTAGCAACGGATGGTGTTAATTTAGGGCTGAGCGCCATTGAACAGGTTGTTGAAGGGATGTCTGACAACAACCCTGAAGTGTTGAAAACCCAACTTCAGTATGTTGAGCGCGCGTTGATGGATAAATTTAAACGCGGAGAAGATTTTTACTTTATTGCTCCACAGTCTTTATCAAAAATAGATGATTTTTTTACGAAAGAAATCAGCGGGAAAATTCACTCTGCCGTGCATGGCTCACTTGGTGCAATATTGGTTTCGGTGGGAGACGCTTTTAAGTCCAGAGAAGGTAATATTGAAAGCCGTTTTTCGGATATGGGCCAACGAATGGAAATCATCTCCAAAGAGATCGATAAGTCACTACAGCAAAAAGCGTATCAGTTAGAAGAAAAGGCGAATGAGTACTGTGAGTGCTTAAACTCGCTAGATAATACTGAAAAGCGACTGCAGGATATTGTACCGAGTTTAACCGCCTTTGATTTAGTCCAAATCCGCTCTTAACTCCCTAATTTGTATAAGCGCTTTGCATTACTAAAGCTTAGCTTTTGCCACGCATGTGGTGCGACGTGGGTAACAAGGTCAAAGTAATGTTGCCATTGTTGAACAAAGCTTCGCTCAATCAAGCACACAGGATGATTAGAGGCAAGCATGACTCTGTCTTCTCCAAATGTATTCAATAAGAGACTAAGTTGCTTTTCTAGGTTCATTGGGGTGGTGAGCAATTCATGGCCTGAAAATTTAATGACGCAATTTTCTATGCTAGCGAGCGCTTTAATCGCGTGTTGCCATGACTGTCCCGCTTCCATGAAGCCTGCATGATTGATGACTAATACGGCATTAGGTAGCGCGCGGTATATGTGTACTATTTTATCTATAACAGCATGATGGGTGAACTCAAACTGCGCTTCGAAGTGATAGCCGCATTGGTCCAAATGCTGAATATTATCGGCGACCGTATCAGCCAATAAGCGTGTTGCGTCATGACCTTCCGTAATGTCCCTTACCGCAACCAAGCTTGGATGTGAAAGTGCACTCAATTTATCACAAAAGGTGTTGTGTTCGGCATCAATAGGGACGTAGCCAACGGCTTTATATGGCAAATTGGGCAAGATCTCACTGAGCCAATTAAGCTCTTTAATGGGATGCCGGTTATCGAATCCCGCTTCTACATGAATACAGCCGTGCAGCACGACTTCTGGCGAACCAGATAGCTCTTCTGGCAGGTGGTTTTGGCAGATTTTGGAAATATTGGGCCAACTCGGTGGACTGTCTTTTAACCAAGTATACTGGCCTTTACACAAATCAAAAAAATGTAGATGGGGGTCGATAATATTCATTAGCGTGCTGTGTAGCCCCCATCAATTGTCTGTAAGCTACCCGTAATAAAGGCTGCGTCGTTACTCAGTAAAAAAGCGACTAATGCGGCGACTTCATTGGGCTGGCCTAACCTGCCAAGTGGTTGTAATGCAGCTTCTTCTTCGACAATTAGTGCCTTATCTGCTCCACTTTTTGCACAGTAGTTATCAATGGCATTATGAAAGAGTGGGGTCTCGATTGTACCAGGGCAAACAGCATTAGCACGGATGTTATAGGGTGCGTAATCTAAGGCGGTGGTTTTGGCCATGGAGGCGAGCGCATGCTTAGTTAGATTGTATGCGAACGAATTGGGTTTCCCAACATGCGCTTGATCAGACGACATGAGTACAATTTTACCGTCTTGCTGTTGCTTCATCGTGGGTAAAACGGCCTGAATGGCGCTATAGGCCCCTTTCACATTGAGTGCGAACATTGCGTCAAGTGTCGCCTCATCTGTTTGTTCTATCGTGGCGCTCAAATGTTTACCTGCATTTGAAACTAAAGCGTCGACTCGGCCTGCTTCAGTTATAATATCAGCAATCACTTTTTTGACCTGCTCAACGTCACTGACGTCACAGTAACGATATTCACCAGCGTCGCTAGGCTGAATATCAAGATTAAAGACGTGATAATTTTGGCTTTGCAGCTTCTCAACAATGGCTTTGCCAATACCGAAGCTGCCACCAGTTATGATGGCAACGGGTTGCATATATTTTCCTTTTAATTAATCACAACACCCTGTTGAACAGCTTTGTTCTTCTTGAGCCGGCGCTCCACAACCACCAGCACCGTGCACGTGCCCATGTGATAATTCTTCAGCTGTCGCTTGCCTTACACTCACGACCTCAACAGCAAATGTTAACGTCTTACCTGCAAACGGGTGGTTAAGATCACAGTCTGCATTAAAGCGTCCCACTTTTACGATGGTTACTTGGTGTCTACCTTGGTTTGACTCAACAATGGCACTCATGCCTGGTTTCCATACTTTATTGTTTCCTAAGCCTTGTAAGTGCTTGATTGGAATGCGTTGTACTAGGCCTTCTTGATATTCACCGTAGCTATCTTTTGGTTCCAGTGTCACCGAAAACTTATCACCCGCAGTTTTGCCTTCAAGTGCTTGCTCAAGCCCTGGTAACATCCCTTCTTGTCCATGTAGGTAGCTGAGAGGCTCACCCTTAGTGCTTGATTCGATTTGTTCAGTGCCCTCACTGAGTGTGTAATGAAACTCCACTGCGGTGTCTTTTGCTATTTGCATATCTGCTCTTATTTATATCTCTATCATGTGGGCCTGTATTCTACGTCACAGCCTGTCATTGGGGCAAGTTAGGGACGTTTGAACTCGGCACTTCTGAGCTATTTACCGCATTTTCTAACTTATCCAAGTAGCTTGGCGTATTCAGTGGTTGTGTCGGCTGTGGAGCCTGTTTTGCGGGTAGGTGCAAAATTAAAACATTACCGGGTGATAAAATACTGGCAGCTTGGAGGTTATTCCAGTCGAGTAAGTCTTTGAGCGGGACCTTGTAAAATAGACTAAGCTCCCATAGTGAGTCACCGGATTCTATTGTATGGTGATGCTCAATTGTGGCTTGCTGAGTGGGGACTTGTTGTTGTAAGTAGGGGCTTATTTGATAGTCCACTGTTAATGAGCGGTCTATATTTGCTTGGTTTATAAGGATGCGCTCACCAACGATAATGAGGTTGCTTTGCTTATCATTGAGTTGCTTAATCTTGTTAACAGAAGTCGAGAAGCGCCTAGCGATCCCATAGAGGGTATCATTTTGTTTTACGGTGTAGCGGCGACTAAACTGTTCACGATAAAAAGCGCTTTGCATCAATGCCTTTTCTGTTAGAGGCACAAGTACTTTGTGGGGGCCGTCGGTTGGGCTTTGATGTCTTAAATAGCCCGGATTTAAAGCATGGAGCTGTTGTTTATTGATCTGTAATAGGTTCGCCAAAATGCCAAAGTTAAACTCCTGTCCGACATCTAAAATTGTCGTTGTAGCTTGATTTGGCAGAGTCGGCCTTTTAAAGCCAGTCTCTGGGTGCTGTAACAGATAACTTAGCGCGAGTAACTTTGGAACGTATTCAGATGTTTCTTTGGGGAGTGATAAATGCCAATAGTGGGTATTTTTGCGCGCTTTACGATTTTTTTTGATGGCACTTTTTACCCGCCCTTCACCTGAGTTGTAGGCCGCAATGGCATGTAGCCAGTTACCATTAAACGTTTTATGAAGATATTTTAAATACGCCAGTGCCGCGTCTGTCGCTGCTAAGACATCTTTTCTGCCATCATACCAATCATTGCTCTGAAGGCCGAAATGGTAAGCGGTCGCGTCAACTAACTGCCATGCTCCAACCGCATGCTGTTTGGAGACGGCATGTGGTCGGAAATCACTTTCGACAAAAGGTAGGAGTGCGAGTTCCAATGGGAGTTTTTGCTGCTCAACTTTTTTTACGATGTGGTATAGGTACGGAGCTGCGCGTGTGTTGACCTTAATTAAATATTGTGGCTGAGACAAATACCAATCAATGCGCTTTTTCAGCCTCGGATGCGGAGAGAGCTCAAACTGTAAGTTGAGAGCAATATGTTGCCACAAGTCTTTTTCTATAAAAGGCTTAGGTATGGAAGGTTGCGCCACCGCTTGAACTGCAAGTGTGGGTTTAGGGTTGCTTGCCGAAGAAACTTCGATCAACAGGGCATTGAGTACTTCTTTTTTGCTCGCTGTTTGAGTTTGGGTTTGCTTACACCCTGACAACATCAGCGTGAGTGTGACACACGCAAATACCGTTAATGCGTACTTTTTCGTTAATAAACAGACGCATTGGACAGCATTTATTTTCATCATAAAATAGATGGAGTAGTTCATGTCCACCACTATACCTTTTGGTGGTTATTTGTTCAAAACCTTGTTGGGACTTTTTTGTTTTGTGGCTTGCTGATAGTGAGTATCAAAACGCGCACGGGCGACCTTTTGTTGTTGATACTGGTAAGCCAATTTATCGAGCGCTTGAGATGAGTGGGCGGTATTGACAAGTGCTAAAAAAGTGGCTGGTAATATAAGTTGGTCGGCTTTATAGGGTTTGCCATATCCAGGCAGCACCCACTTAATGTCTTTACGCTGTGACAAATTTGCCAAGCTTTTTTGCCATTCAAGGGTATTTGGCTGCGCAATATAGGGCAGGAGATCCAAACTGTGTCCGCCATACAGCGCGTTATTTTTTGGACTGTACACGTTTAATGTCGCACCTTTGTAACCACTTTCAGGGGTCAGGCGTAAAGTATAAGCACCCAGGTCTAACTGTGTACTTACCGAGACTGATTGAAATTCAATTGAGGGGAGTGCGCGCCAACGTGTTAAACGCTGCTCTGCTTGCTCAAGCTTGGCATGCCAGTGAAGTTGTTGATCCGGAACGGCCTGTGCGACCCGCTTCTTACTTAAGGTTAAGCTCTGTTCAAATCCAAATAGCTTTTCCGAAAGCTCCAAATTGATTGCATCTTTCACCGTGGAAGTAGTGATATGGGTACTATGTGGCAGGAGTACTTGCGCATTGGGAAAGGCGCCCTTGAGTAAACTCATCCCGCTAAGTTGCTTGATATCTAGATTAGTTGCAATGAGATAGCACAATGGAACAGTTAATCTTCCTCTTATTTTCGCAATCAACAATTCTAAAGCGACAAAGTCTCCGTGACTATCAATCAAAGCTGCGCATTTATCACCTTGAATGAGCGCTTGATTTGGAATAAGGAACTGCGCATTTTTGTGCGGCTCGAGTAAAATGGTGTGCTTGTCTATCGTATGCCAACTGTTAGCAAAAGTGGAAAGCGGGATGAGCGTTATCGTGATAAGTAAGAGGCTGGCTTTTATCACATGCAGCATCTTACTTATCCTCTAGATGAGTGCGAAGTCGTTGGGCCAGTTGTTGGCTATACTGCTTTGCAGACTGCTGTTCTTGTTGCAAGGCTTGATATTCATGGCATAAATGTAACGCAGCCATAAGCAATGCATTTTGATCGGTACGGACCGTATCTCTGCGCTTCATTTCATCAACCCGCTTATTGAGCAAGTCAACCGCGTTGACAAGGGCCTGCTCTTGTCCTTCAGAACATGAAAACTGGTGGCTTTTACCCAATAAGGTAACTGCCACCTGGCTTACTTTATCCGTCATTAGCTCGCCTGATGGGCACTCTGTAACTTATCAAGTAAGCTGCTCAGCGTAGTGCTCGTTTCTTTTTGCTTTTCTTCTCGTTCTAGCAGTTCTAGTTGCAATGTTTCATTTTCATCAACTAGCTTACTGTTTTGTTCTTTTAACGACGCAATTTGTTGTTCAAGTTGCTCATTTTTTCCAATGAGTTGATCTATCAGCTGTTCGAGTTGTGGAAGAATATCGTTCATTTTAAATGCGCTCTTATCACTGTGATTTGTCATGCAAATGTAAAGCAAAGTGGGTTCTATTACCAGTAATTACGTAGCTTTATACTGATTTTTGCGCCGTTTTGAGAGATAATTCCGATAACTTCGTATTTTGTTCATTTGTCATTCATTAAAGCGGTCATATTTCGCGCATAGTGAATTGAGACTAATTTTCAAAAAGCAATTATGTTCAGCATATAAGGCGCCTTATGCTTAGTTATAGACACTCTTTTCACGCTGGTAATCCGGCTGACGTTATCAAACACCTAGTTTTGGCTGAGGTGTTATCTTACATGACTCGTAAAGATAAGCCGTTTGATTATATTGATACACACTCCGGTGCAGGTTTGTTTGAGCTTGCATCCAACGATGCACAAAAAACACAAGAGTTTGCAGATGGCATTGGTAAGTTAATGAATTATGACGGCAGTAACGACGCTATTTTGCGTTATGTTGACATGGTGCGTGGCTTTAATAAAGATAAATTGGCGTTTTACCCTGGGTCACCAAAAGTAGCTGAACAATTCTTAAGAAAGCAAGACAAAGGATGGTTTTTTGAACTTCACCCACAAGATTTGCCGCTGCTGCAAAAAAACACTGAGCACAAACGTTCTTTGCGGGTTAAAGGTGAAGATGGATTTAAAGGTTTAATTGGCCTGGTACCGCCTCAATCGAGAAGGGCCGTCGTCCTTATGGATCCGCCTTATGAAATAAAAACAGATTATCAAAAAGCAGTAAAAGCCATTGTGAAGGCGCATAAAAGTTTTACATCTGGCACCTACATGATTTGGTACCCAGTAGTAGATAGAGAGCGAATCGATCAGATGGAAGAAGCGCTGGTGGCATCGGGGATTCGAAATATTCAATTATTTGAATTAGCGACATCAGCAGATACAGACGTACGCGGTATGACCGCTTCAGGCATGATTGTGATTAACCCTCCATACATACTCAAGCAAACCATGGAGCAAGTTTTGCCTGAGTTAGTTAAGGCGTTAGCACAACAGGGTGGCTTTTACCGTTGCGAAGAGTTGGTCGCGGAATAATTTAGCATGAGGGAGTCAGCAATGGCTGGCTTCTTGTCTATTGAGTCGCTGATATTATCTTATTGCACGTTATCTTGGTCGAACAAGCGGGGTAGAATAAATTCGAACGCGTTTATTTTCTCTATGTATTTTATTTGCCCCGCAGAGCAACTTCTCATATGCTGAAGTTATGGATGCCTCGATTGCGTGCACAGAGTGAAGGATGTTAATGAGTAGTGAAACTGCCAAGGTAAAAAATAATGCCGTACAGTATATTGCCCGCCAAGCCATTTTGAATCGTGAGCAACAAGTGCATGCGTACGAATTATTGTACAGAGATTCTCACAACAACGTTTTTCCTAGTGGCGTTAGCGACGGCTTGGCAACGGGACGTTTGTTTTTTAATTCTCTATTGTTCATTGGGTTGGACAGACTTGCCGCAGGGTCGCTTGCCTTTGTCAACTTTTCTGACGAGACACTGATTCAAGAATTGCCTAAACTGCTCAGTCCGCAAGGATTGGTGGTGGAAATTGTTGAGCGTTCAAAAGACATTGAAAGCTTGACTAAAACGGTCAGTAAGCTGAGCAAGGTAGGGTACCGCTTCGCACTAGATGACTATGATGGGGATGCGCGTTGGGAGCCGCTTCTTGAAGTCGTGGACTTTGTTAAAATCGAAGTCGAGTTACCAATTATCAAAACTACGATGATGGTGAAAAAGCTAAAAAGGCAATATCCGCATATCCAAGTGGTGGTTGAGCGCATCGAAACGCTCGAGCAGTTTAATTTTATTCGCAGCGCTGGGGCGGATTATTTCCAAGGCTTTTTCTTTGCCAAGCCCGAGATGCTCAATCACGGTAATGTGGAACCTTCAAAATTAGCGGTTTTTGATTTACTTCGCTGTACTGCAAAAAAATCTCTGTGTTTTAAAGAAGTGCAGGCGCGAGTGGCAAAAGATCTCAGCCTCACCGCGCGCGTACTTAAACTTGCCAATGCCAAAGCGGGTGAAGACCGTATTGAAATTCGCTCGATTTCCCAAGCCGTTATATATCTTGGCGAAGATGCGATCCGTCAGTTTGTGAAAGTGTTGGCACTTAGTGAGCTGGGTGCAGATAAGCCTACCGAGTTAACGAAGCTGGGGCTAAATCGGGCGAAGTTTCTAGAGTTGTTCTTAGCCCCTGGTGGCGATGAGATGGCGGAGCAGGGATACTTAATCGGATTAATGTCTGTATTAGACGCTATTTTAGATGTTGAACTGTCGGTGATTGTTGATGAGTTTTCCCTCGATCCCAACTTAAGTAGTGCGTTGCTAAACTACAAAGGGCTTATTGGGGGGGCGCTTCGCCTTGCAATTGAGGTAGAGCGTAACAATCTAACGGAAGCTGAGCTGATACTCAATGCGATTCGACCAGCAACTGAAGTGCAAGTTTTATTTGAATTGATCATTCAAAGTCGTGCATATGGCGATGAGATGTTTGCGGTTGCAACAGAGGTAGACGAGTAATCGCTCGTCTACGCATTGTATTGTGCCTTTATATTAAGTGCATTGTCGTGTCGATAGACAAGTCGATGTCTAATGATTTCCAGTAGTGCTGTTCTTGTTCTAAATCTGCTGCGAACAGTGAATGCTCTTCCAACCAAGTGGAATCGAATTTTAAAGCGATATTATGTTTAGAAATGTGCATTTCATGTTTCGGAACCTGTGTTTTTTGGCGCTTCTGGTGGAATAAGATAGCCAGTCTCATTAGCGTTAACAGCTGAGAAAAACGCGGTTTAGATTCTGCGTCAACGAGTTCATTGAGGTCTTGTGTTTTAATTTTTTTGCGGTGAAAGCGAATGAGCGCGCCGAGCTGTTGTTGTTGTTCTTGTGTAAAACCAGGTAACTGGCTATTCAGCACAATGTACGCGCTATGCTTGTGAATACCCGATGAATTAATGGCAATACCGACTTCGTGAAGATAGACCGCCCATTTTAAAAGTGCGAGATCTCCCTCCTCCAAGTGCCAAATTGGCTTTGCGGCGTTGTAGAACTGCGTTAATGTTTGACAGATATGTTTGGCATGTTGCTCATCTACCGTGTATTGCTCCGCAAATGAGTCGATCGTGCGTGTACGAATATCAAACTCTTCATTTTGTGCAAGTTCGTGGAGCAAGCCCTCTCGAAGGGAGTAGTCACAGTATTCAAGTTGTTCGATCCCGAGTTGGTTAATCGCTGCAATTAAAATCGCCAGTCCCCCAGCAATGCTGGCCTTTCGTTCGTCAGGTAGCGCTTTTATGTGCACGTTTTTAAGCTCACCAGCAGAAACTAAGTGTGCTTGGATATCTCTTAAAGAATCTAAGGTAAGCACTTTGGATGCAAACAGTTCGTCATTAATTGCGCTCAGTGTTTTGATTGTACCAGAGGTACCAAGGCAGGATCGCCAGCCGGTCTTTTGGTATATCGCGGTCACAGGTTCGATATATTGTTCGGCATGAATGATCGCCTTTTTAAATCGTTTTTCTGTGAGCTTTTCGTCTTGGAAATACAGTTTACTCATAGTTACGCAGCCCACATCGCGACTTGTCAGCAGCTTATGAGACTGGTGTTTACCAATAATTACTTCTGTACTGCCGCCGCCGATATCAACCACTAAGCGATTGTTATCGTCATGGACATAATTAGAGACACCTTGATAGATTAATCGAGCTTCTTCTTGCCCCGAGATGACATTAATTTTGTAAGGAAAAACCGCTTTGGCTTGCTTAAGAAAATGGCGTAAGTTTTGACAACTACGCAAGGTATAAGTTGCAGCCACTTCTACATGTTTTTTTTCAAACCCTGCCAATGTTGCTGCAAATTGCTTAAGTACATGAAGCGCTCGAACTATAGCGTCTTCACTTAGGACAAAATCTTCATCTAAACCAGCTGCAAGGTAAACGCGATGCTTTTCTTTGTGTAACAGTTGTAATCTGCCATCGACCTCCCTTGCCACCACTAAGTGAAAACTGTTTGAGCCTAAATCTACGGCAGCAAAAGAGGGGTATTTTGTCATTTTATGTCCTACTACTTTCCCATTTTTTTATGTGATCATAAATTGCTATCTGTGAGCGGATTTTTTTCTTATTTCCTCGGTTCACATAATTATTTTTCTGTTCACTATCAATTAGTCGTGCTTTAACACGGTCTCGGAATTGTAGTTCCAATGTGTCAATGATCAACTGTTTTAGTGCTTCATCATAAATGGGAACGCCGACTTCTACTCGATGATCTAAGTTTCGTGTCATCCAATCAGCCGAGGAAATATAGACCTGAGGTTCGCCAGCATTTTCAAACACCATAACTCTCGGGTGCTCTAAAAAGCGGTCTACTATACTGATCACGCGAATATTTTCGCTAAAACGAGGTAACCCCGGGACCAAGGCGCACATGCCCCGAATTATCATGCGAATTTTAACACCAGAGCGCGCAGCACAATAGAGTTTATCAATCAGCTCTTTGTCCACAAGGTTGTTTACTTTGACAGTGATTCGAGCAACTTTCCCCGCTTTGGCATGACTCACCTCTTGCGCTATCAACGAGTATATTTTTTCGCGCGCATTGAGGGGGGAAATCATTAAATGGTCAAATTTAAAAGGTCTATAGCTGGTTTCTATGAACTTAAAGACATCGTCACATTCATTACAAATCTCAGGGTGTTTGGTGAATAAACTGAAATCAGTATAAATACGTGCTGTCTTTTCATGGAAGTTACCGGTGCCGATATGCGCATATTTGACGATTTTGCCTTTTTCCTTACGATGAATCACACATAATTTGCTATGTACTTTGAGTGCAGGTAGGCCCACCATGACTTTGATGCCATATTCACTCAGCATCTTGGCCCATTCGATGTTATTTTGCTCGTCAAAACGGGCTTTTAACTCGACCATAACGGTCACTTTTTTGCCATTCTTTGCTGCGTTTATAAGCGAAGCGACCAACTGAGAGCGGCTTGCAACACGGTAAATGTTGATTTTTATGTGTGTCACTTTGGGGTCGAATGCCGCTTGGCGTACATACTCCAACATATGGTTGAAGCTGTGATAAGGGTAATAAAGTAGAATATCTTGTTGTGAAATGGCTTTAAAAACACTGTCATGTCGATCAAAAGCGCTGCTTTTTAATGGGGGCAGAGGCTTGTTTTCCAAATAGCCTCTACCAACGTTGGGAAAAGCAATAAAATCCCTGAAATTCCGATAGCTGCCTCCTGGGATCAGAGCATCTTGCTGAGTCACGCCTAAACGCTTTTTCATGACTTTCATAATGCTATCAGGCATGGCCTCATCGTAGGTCAACCTGACCGGTTCAGCATACAGGCGCTGTTTTAAGCCTCTGGACATTTTATCCAACAAACCTTCTTCAAGTTCGTCATCCAGGTTATATTCGGCGTCTCGAGTGAGTTTAATTTCGTAGCCCTCGATATGCTCAAATGAAAGGAAGTTGCTAAATACATCACGTAAATAATACTTCACCACATCGTCCAAAAGCATAATGGTTTTTTGCCGGCGCGTTTTTTCTGGAGGCAGTATGACAAACCGTTCCAACCGATCGGTGGGGAGCTCCAATAGGGCATGATGGTGTTTTTCGTTTTCACTGCGCATTTCTACGAACAGGTAGGTCATGGTGTCATTGATCAGATCAGAGTAATCTTTGCTTTCAGTGACTAAAATAGGCGAAAGGTATTGTAAAACTTGATCATTGAAATAGTCGTGAAGCCACGCCTGATGAAACTCTGAAAGTTCTTCTGGCTGTTTAACATGAATATTATGCGCATTTAGGTCATTAAAGATTTGCTTGTGAATGTGATTAAACTTTTTACCAAGCGACAGTACTTTCTTTTGGATCTGATTCAGTAGTGCTTCGTTTTCTTCAAAGTTTGCATCCGGCAAGTTGCTCAGTAATATTCGGCGTTTCACGTCTGCGACTCGAACACGGAAAAACTCATCTAGATTGTTTGAGAAAATCCCCAAGAATCGAATGCGTTCAATTATAGGGTTATTTTTGTCTTTAGCCTCTTGTAAAACACGTTCGTTAAACGAGAGCCAACTGAGCTCTTTTGCAAAAAAACTGATTGCTTGTGGGTCACTAGATAATGCGTGCATTTTTCATTCCGTCGTAACAGTAGCTTTTTCTAGAGTATGTCTGCGATGTGACACTTATATGACAATAGGTACAAGGTGCGTAAATATGCGAAGAGGAAAGGTAATATGGCAGTGGTTCCATTCCTCTGCCATATAAGAGTAACTTAGATTTGACGAAATACGTTGTTTGATATCAACTTTAGTCAGGTTCAACGTCGACAATTAGATCGCTGGTGATAGCTTCTAATGCGTCAACAACGTTTTCTTTGTGTGTGCCTGGAGGCAAACTTACCGTCGCAAATGCGCTAAAAATGGGCACTCCCCAATTCGGGGCGCTTTGCTGTCGTGAATTCAGGTGCGTAATATTCGCGCCTTTATGGCGAATAACGCTTGATAGCTCTTGAATTATCCCTGGGCGATCATTGCCCGTTATCACTAAATTAAGCTTTTCTATCTTAACTTCATTTTGGTTTTGTTCACCATGTTCAATTCGGACTTCTAGCTCTGGTATTTCGTGAAGGGCATCTTGCAATGATTGCAAATGCTCTTCAGCGACTTCGACGAGTACAATACCTGCAAATTGACCTGCTAAATGGCTGAGGTTACTGGTTGCCCAATTACCATGCTGTTGCAAAATAGTGGCAGATATCTGTTCTACGAGACCAGGCCGGTCCTTACCTATAAGTGTTAATACTAACTGCTTCATATCACATGTCTCTTATTATTAAATGCCTTTACGGCGGTGGTGGAAAAGCGATTTATCGCCTGTTAAGCCTAGTAAACATGGGGGAATTTTCCAATAAGATGACAGTTGCTTTGTAAACAAATGCAAATGAAAACTAGATACATTAAAAAAACCTTTTAGTGTTAATAGTTAAAGTTAAAAAAAGCAACAATTTCATCATGGGTCATGTAACATAACTGTCATCTTGATGAAATATAATGCGCCGCAACTTGATAATAAAAAGGTGTTTTGATGACTTCCAATCCGCAAAAACCGTCCTTCAAAACGGATAGAAGCCGTCTCTTTAAAGACCGCTTTGCCCAATTCGGAATTACCTCAGGCGGGGTAATGGTTTTGGTTGCTTTGCTATTGATCTTCTTCTATTTACTTTACGTCGTGCAGCCAATTTTCGAATCTGCTAGCGTCACCAAGCGTAATGACATAACCCTAGAAAGTGACAAGACCTATTTTGGCTTGGGTATGGAAGAGCAAACCGAAATTGCATATTTACTTGATAACAACGGCCAAGTCGATTTTTATCAAATTAAGGGTCAAAACGCTGGCGATAAGCTCAGCGCGTTGGCTGTTGATTTAAATGGTCAAGTGACAAGCTTTTCTCAAAGTGCACCGTTTTTAGGTATCTATGCCTATGGTTTGGACAACGGTCAAGTACAGCTGGTTAAGCCAAGTTTTTTAATTTCATTTCCTGGCAATCAACGCGTTATGAAACCAAGGTTGAGCTACCCGCTGGATGGTGAGCAGCTACTGGTTGATGATCAAGGTCAGGCCATTAAACAGTTTGTATTTAGTCACTACGAAGATAAAACGGCTGTTGTTGCTCAAATGGCAGATAAACGTGTGCTTTTTGCATCGTTTAGCGCAGAAGAAAACATGTTCAGTGGTGAAATTGAGTGGAGTGTCGAGCGTAGTGAGCTTCCGATAGAAGGTCGTGTTGATGAGATGCTGATCTCGCCCGATACAACGCGAGTTTTCATTCGCTCAGCGAATCAAATTTATGTCTTTGACACGCGTTTTGCAGACGATGTCAAGCAGATCCAACTACTGGCGGCAAATGAAGAAAATGCCAACTTAGTCAATATGAGTTTGCTCGCAGGCGCTAACTCTTTGATGTTGAGTAATGATAATGGGGAAGTCTCTCAGTGGTTTGAAGTAAACACGGAACAGGGTCGCCAGTTTGCCAAAATCCGTTCTTTCGAAAGTGTAAAAGGTGCAAAAGTCGATATTTTCAGTGAGTTTTATCGCCGTACTTTCTTCACAACGACGGACACAGGCGAACTCGGTTTGTATTACACAACCAGTGAAGCGCATTTGTGGCAAGGTAAAGTGATGGACGGCGCAATTGAAAAGTTTGCTGTGTCTCCACGTGCGAATGCTGCATTGCTGTTATCAGGTAACACACTAAATGTCGTTGAGCTACATAACGAACACCCTGAAGTGACTTGGTCAGCGCTCTGGCAAGAAGTATGGTATGAAGGCTACCCAGAACCTGCTTATACATGGCAGTCAACTTCTGCAAGTGATGACTTTGAGTCTAAGTTTTCTTTGGTACCCATTTCATTCGGTACGATCAAAGCCGCGATGTACGCTATGTTATTTGCTGTTCCCATTGCTCTATCAGCTGCAATCTATACAGCCTATTTTATGTCGCCGGAATTACGCAGAGTAGTTAAGCCTACAGTTGAAATTATGGAAGCCCTACCAACGGTTATTTTAGGTTTCTTAGCGGGTCTTTGGCTTGCCCCGCTTATCGAGGAACATTTACCTGCGATTGTGGCTCTCCTCGTACTGTTGCCTATCGCGATTATTGGTACTGCATTTGGCTGGACCAAATTGCCTAAACAAATTCGCCACTTATTGCCTGACGGCTGGCATTCAGTGTTACTTATCCCAGTTGTACTGATTGTGGGCTGGTTATCATTTGCCATCAGTGACAGCATCGAAGTGTGGATGTTTGGTGGTAATGTGCGTCAGTATCTAACAAATGAACTTGGTTTGACGTTTGACCAACGTAACTCACTTGTCGTGGGGATTGCGATGGGCTTCGCCGTTATTCCAACAATTTTCTCAATCGCTGAAGATGCGGTGTTTAGCGTACCCAAGCATTTATCTAACGGTTCTTTGGCATTGGGTGCCACACAATGGCAAACATTGGTGCGTGTTGTACTGCTTACAGCAAGTCCAGGTATCTTCTCCGCCGTGATGATGGGGTTGGGTCGTGCGGTGGGTGAAACCATGATTGTATTAATGGCAACAGGTAACACACCAATTATGGACTGGAGTATTTTCCAAGGTATGCGTACGTTAGCTGCGAACATTGCGGTTGAAATGCCAGAGTCAGAGGTAGGTAGTTCACACTACCGGATCCTGTTCTTAGCTGCATTTGTACTGTTTATTTTTACATTTATCTTTAACACTGTGGCTGAGTTTGTTCGTCAGCAGCTACGTGAAAAGTACAGCTCAATGTAATGGAGTGAGATGACATGGTAAGACAATGGTTTAAGTCAGGATCTCCGTGGATCTGGATGACAGGTGGTGCAGTCAGCATCAGTTTAATCTCTGTAATTGGCCTGTTGGCAATGATTGCTTGGAAGGGGCTTAGCTTCTTTTGGCCAACTGAGGTTGTAGAATTTGAGTTAGAAGGATCCGTTGCAAAGCAAACTGTAATTGGTGAGATTTATGACCGCGAGATGGTACCTAGAACGCGTTTAGAGGCTGCAGGTTACGATTTATCTGACTATCAAGATGAGTACATTGAGCGTTTACTGGTCAAAACGGGTAACCGTGAATACGTCGAACTGGATTTTCGTTGGATTTTGACGACAGATATTCAAAGCCGTACAGTGCCAGAAAACATGGCGGTATTTGAACGTAGCAAAAATGGTAACTTTTATGGCTATGTTGTCCGTGTCATAGAAGATGGCAAAGCCGTTACACAGCAGCCTGTTGAGCGATTAGAGTTTCTTGTTGAACGCGCGGTCGAGCTAAATGAAGAGGCTTTGGATCTTCAAAATGGTGACATTGGCCACATTAACTATGAATTAGAAAGACTTCGTCTGAAAGAACGTGGTTACCAGTTAGATAACGAACTAACTGATGAGGTTAAAGCGGATCTAGAAGCGCAAAGAGCGCAGCTAAGAGAAGACTATAAAGTATATGAAAAGCGCTTATTCGAGTTGCGCGCTGATGCAAAGCGTGACTATGTTGTTGTGAGAGACATGCGCGGTGAAGAAGTAACGTTGCCACTTTATCAGGTATTGGATGTGTGGTTCCCGAACAATATGGGTTTCTTCTCTAAAGTGGGGCATTACTTTTCACAAACGGGTAAGTTCATTAGCGACGATCCACGTGAAGCGAATACGGAAGGTGGGGTATTTCCTGCAATCTTCGGTACTGTATTTATGGTGATGCTGATGGCTGTTATCGTGACCCCATTTGGTGTTGTTGCTGCAATTTACTTACATGAATATGCAGCAAAAAATGCAGTGACTAAGATGATCCGCATCGCCGTTATTAACTTAGCGGGTGTTCCTTCAATTGTTTATGGTGTCTTTGGTCTTGGCTTCTTTGTCTATATGCTGGGTGGCTCAATCGACCAATTATTCTATCCAGAAGCTGCACCAAGCCCTGTATTTGGTACTCCGGGTGTTATTTGGTCAGCATTAACACTGGCGATTTTGACTTTGCCAGTTGTTATCGTGTCTACCGAAGAAGGTTTATCACGTATTCCAAGTTCTGTACGTCACGGCTCTTTAGCTTTAGGGGCAACAAAAGCTGAAACGCTATGGCGTATTATTGTACCAATGGCAAGCCCTGCCATAATGACGGGATTGATTCTTGCGGTAGCACGTGCAGCGGGTGAGGTTGCGCCTCTAATGCTGGTGGGCGTAGTGAAGATGGCCCCGACACTACCGTTAGATGGTAACTTCCCATATATTCATTTAGATCGTAAGTTTATGCACTTGGGTTTCCACATCTATGATGTTGGCTTCCAAAGCCCGAATGTAGAAGCGGCACGTCCGTTAGTGTATGCGACGGCGTTCTTACTTGTTACAGTGATCATTGCGCTTAATATTACCGCAATTGGTATTCGTAACCACTTACGTGAAAAATTCAGAGCTCTAGAGCACTAATAGTACAGATTTAAAATAGGTATCCCTTTATGATTACAGTAGCGCCACAAGTAAATAACGCAGATGCTAACAACAAATTGGATCTTGCAAACTTGAGCCCAGAGCAAACAGCTTTAGAGATCAAAGACCTTGACCTTTACTATGGTGACAAGCAGGCTCTGAGTAAAATCAACATGTTGATCCCAAAGGGCCAAGTCACCGCGTTTATCGGCCCATCAGGTTGTGGTAAGTCAACATTATTGCGTTGTATCAACCGCATGAATGACTTGGTAGATAGTTGTCGTATTGAAGGTGAAATTAACCTTCAAGGGCAAAATATCTATGACAAGAGCGTGGATGTTGCAGCACTGCGACGCAACGTGGGTATGGTATTCCAAAGACCAAACCCTTTCCCTAAGTCTATTTATGAAAATGTTGTTTACGGCCTTCGTCTACAAGGTATTAAAGACAAGCGTAAGCTTGATGAAGTTGTAGAGCGTTCATTGCGTGGTGCAGCACTTTGGGATGAAGTTAAAGATCGTTTGCATGACAGTGCATTTGGCTTGTCAGGTGGTCAGCAACAACGTTTGGTTATCGCACGCTCGATAGCCATTGAACCGGAAGTATTGTTACTTGATGAACCAACTTCAGCACTAGACCCGATCTCAACATTGGTAATCGAAGAGCTGATTAATGACCTAAAAGATAAGTATACTGTTGTTATCGTCACACATAACATGCAACAAGCTGCACGTGTATCTGATCAAACAGCATTCATGTATATGGGTGAACTCATTGAGTACTCGGATACAAATACATTATTCACCACACCAACAAAGAAAAAGACTGAAGACTACATCACAGGTCGTTACGGTTAACGTCGCGAGGTGTCGCTTGCCCTGAAAAGGGCAACTTTGTGTTGGGTTGGTATAAGAAGGTAGGTTTTAGATGGAACACAATATTAATAAGCACATTTCTGGCCGCTTTAATGAAGAGCTGGAAAACGTAAGAAACCATGTATTGAGCATGGGTGGGTTAGTTGAGCAGCAACTAAACCTTGCATTGGATGCGGTGAGTACAAGCAACGCGGAAAAAGCGCGTAAAGTAAGTGAGAATGACTACAAAGTTAATGCAATGGAAGTAAACATTGATGAAGAGTGTACACGCATCATTGCTAAAAGGCAGCCTGCTGCAAGTGACTTGAGGTTAGTTGTCGCAATTGCAAAAACCATTGCGGATTTGGAGCGCATAGGCGACGAAGCTGAGCGCATCGCCAAAGTGGCATTGGATTCATTCACTAAAGATCAGCAGCACCTACTTGTGAATGTAGAGAACATGGGCAGACTGGTATCTAAGATGTTACATGATGTGCTTGATTCATTTGCTCGAATGGATGCACAGCGTGCTTTTGAAGTACACAAAGAAGACGCAAAAGTAGACAGAGAGTATGAAGCACTGACGCGTCAAATCATGACTTACATGATGGAAGACCCGCGTTCTATTCCAAAAATTATGGATTTGGTTTGGTCTGTACGTTCATTGGAAAGAATTGGCGACCGTTGTCAAAATATCGCGGAATACGTTATTTACTTCGTGAACGGCAAAGATATTCGTCATACCTCTCAAGAGGATATCGAAAAATCTTTATAGCTTGGTCAGGGGTTAATTGAATAAAAGCGCACGATTAATCCCTTGTTCATGATAAAAATCGTTCACAAATTCGGTTAATGCTGTAAACTTGGCCCTTGCACATGCATATTAATATGATTTAAGGGTCAGTTATGCCTAGTAATGCGTTTTTAGGAGTGTTTGCAAAATCTCCTATAAAGCCGATTGAAGAGCACATTAAGATAGTGCATCAAGCCAGTGAAAGCTTGATCCCGTTCTTTGAACATGTCTTCAAAGGGGAGTGGACTGAAGCGGATGCACTTCGCGTTAATATTCGTAACCTAGAACGTGAAGCGGATGCGTTAAAACGAGAAGTACGTTTACAACTTCCTCGCGGTTTATTCATGCCAGTTGAACGGACTGATTTACTGGAACTTATTACCCATCAAGATAAAATTGCCAATAAAGCCAAAGACATCGCAGGACGAGTTGTTGGCCGTGAAATGGCGATCCCCGAATCTATTCAAAAAGACTTTGTTGCTTATCTATCACGCTGTGTAGATGCAACGAAACAAGCCTCTAAAGCGATTAACGAACTTGATGAACTGCTGGAAACAGGGTTCAGAGGTCGTGAAGTTGCCTTGGTCGAAAAAATGTTAGTTGAGCTTGATGCGATTGAGCAAGATACCGATGACATGCAAATAAAAATTCGCCAAGAACTTCGTCAGGTGGAAGCCGATCTTAACCCAATTGATGTGATGTTCTTGTACAAGATCATTGAATGGGTAGGAGAGCTTGCCGATATCGCTGAACGTGTTGGTGCTCGCCTTGAGGTGATGCTAGCACGCTGATTCTTAATCAGCGAAACGAGTTAACTAGTTGTACACTGTGATTACTCTCCAAGCGAGTTAATGCTAGAGAGCACAGTGTTGTGTTTGTTTAATCGTTATTTGTGGGTCGTTCAACCGATTAAAGTATAAAACGTACACACAAATACAAAAACAGTGCTGAAACAGCACTAAAGGTTTTTCAATGGAATTCATTGCTTCCTATGGCTCGATGCTAGTCATCATCGCAGCTGCAGTTGGTTTCTTTATGGCTTATGGTATTGGTGCGAATGATGTTGCCAATGCAATGGGTACGTCAGTTGGTTCAAAAGCACTGACAATTAAGCAAGCGATTATTATCGCGATGATTTTTGAATTTGCAGGTGCATACCTTGCCGGTGGTGAAGTCACGTCGACGATACGCAAAGGCATTATTGATGCAGCCCCATTTGCGGAAATCCCTGAATTGATGATTTTAGGGATGATCTCAGCATTATTTGCGGCTGGTACTTGGTTACTATTGGCTTCTTTGCTTGGCTGGCCTGTTTCAACAACGCACTCAATTATCGGCGCGATCATTGGTTTTGCGTTAGTTGCAGTAGGTAGTGAAGCAATTCAATGGGGCAAAGTAGCTGGTATTGTAGGTAGTTGGGTTGTGACACCGGCTATCTCAGGGTTTATTGCTTACTTGATATTTATGAGTGCGCAAAAGCTGATCTTTGACACGGATAAACCGTTGAATAATGCAAAGCGCTTTGTACCATTTTATATGGGCTTGGCTGGTTTTGTAATGTCGCTAGTTACGATCAAAAAAGGTCTAAAGCACATCGGTATTAACCTGGGGACAGTTGAAGGTTATGCATTGGCGATTGGTATTGCAGTATTAATTGGACTTATCGGTAAAGTCGTCATTGCTCGCATGAAGATGGATCCGAATGCAGACAAGCAAATGCAGTTCAACAACGTAGAAAAAGTGTTTGCTGTACTGATGGTACTAACGGCATGTTGTATGGCGTTTGCACACGGTTCAAACGATGTCGCTAATGCTATCGGTCCACTTGCTGCGGTAGTAAACATCGTTGAAAACAATGGTGAAATGGCAAAGAAAGCGGCGCTTGCGTGGTGGATCTTACCTTTGGGTGGCCTTGGTATTGTTGTGGGCCTTGCTGTTTTAGGCAAGAAAGTAATTAAAACAATTGGTGAAGGCATCACGCACTTAACGCCAAGTCGTGGTTTCGCAGCAGAGCTTGCAGCAGCTTCTACAGTGGTTATTGCATCAGGCACTGGTTTGCCTATTTCGACGACACAAACGTTAGTAGGTGCTGTTTTAGGTGTTGGTATGGCACGTGGTATTGCAGCACTGAACATGGGTGTGATAAGAAACATTGTGGTTTCTTGGGTGATTACATTGCCAGTCGGTGCTGCCCTTGCTATTGTTATATTCTATATTCTAAGAACCGCGTTCGGCGTTTAATAGAAGACAGACTTTTAGCTTGAAAAGATCTCAGCGCCTTTGGTGCTGGGGTCTTTTTATTTATGGGTACGCAAGTGAATAACTTACCAAGTATAAAACAATTACAATATCTTATTGCTGTGCATCAGCAACAGCATTTTGGCCGAGCGGCAGAGGCTTGTTTTGTCGGCCAGTCGACCCTCAGTAGTGCAATTCAGAATTTGGAAGAAACGCTTGGTTGCCAGCTCATAGAGCGTGAGAATCGCAGCTTGATGTTTACTGACGTTGGAGAGGAAGTCGTCGAGCGAGCGAAAAAAATCATTGATGACTCCATTAGTGTGGTGGAGCTGACTAAAAGCTATAAAAATCCGCTTTCTGGTAAATTGGTCTTGGGTATGATCCCAACCATTGCAAGCTTTATAGCGGCTCCACTTTACCAGTTTTGCCAGACGGCTTTTCCAGACTTAAAGCTGGTCCTTGTTGAAGACACCAGTGACCGACTGCTAGATAAGCTTGAGCAAGGTCATATTGATATGGGAATGTTGGCATTACCGTACAGAACGGAAAAGTTCCATACACAAGTATTAGCAAAAGATCATTTCTCATTGGTACGCCATGAGGATTACCACATTCCAGAAATCTTAGAAGACTTTAATTTGTTGCCTGATGACAGTGTGTTTTTACTAGAGCGAGAACACTGTATGACGGGGCACGCGTTGAGCGCCTGTCATTTGAATCGCAGTGCGTGTATCAATCCATTTGAGGCGGCTAATTTACATACTTTATTAAGTATGGTTGAGTATCAAAATGGAGTTACATTCTTGCCACAAATGGCACTCAATGCAGGCATTTTGGAGGGGAAGCCCATGGTGACTTTGTCTCCACAAGCTGAGGCTTATCGTGAAATAGGGCTGTTGTGGCGCAAAACCACAGGTCGCATACGTGATTTTAAAATGTTTAGTAATCAGGTTGGTGACTTCATTAAAAAGCAGTGTCAATGACACTGCTTTTTTGATGTTGGTACAATTAGTTTGCAGACTAAGCACTGAATGTTTAAGTAGAGCTGAGCCTACTCTGTGACATGATGTTAGGTAGAAACAGCAAATATACCCAAACAACCAAATTAAAATATGGGATAAACCCCAAAAAAGTGAATAACTTAGTTGGATACCCTTTTTGTTTAGCGCAGCGGTAACACTGTAAAGCGATCATACAATGTACCAATGATAAAAACAGAATAAACTGAAACATACTTAGCTCCTCGAATTCCATTGCGAGATGTGCTCAAATCCATTAGATGTCGTCTAGTTTTATGTAAGTAACTTAAACTAGGTGACATTTTGTTGCGAGCTTTAATTATAGTTGAGTTTTGATTGAACTGCAGTGACTTTTTTACCCATTTTGGTTAGCACGCTGTTTTTAGTGATAAAATAGTTTCTAAAGCCAGTTTGAGTTGCTCAATTGGCAATGGTCGAGAGATAAAGTAACCCTGCCCATAGTCGACACCAATCTCTTTTAATGCTTCAAAAATTTCTTTATTTTCAACGTACTCTGCAACAGAGCACTTATCTAAAGAATGGCTTATGTCATTGACTGCCTTAACCAAGGCGAGGTCAATAGGGTCATTGAGCATATCACGAACGAAAGAACCATCGATTTTAACATGCTGCGCTGGAAGCTGCTTTAGGTAACTAAACGTACTAAAGCCTGTACCAAAATCATCGATTGAGAAGTGACACCCTAACTGGTTTAGCTTTTTGATCATCGCCTGTGTTGCCGCTAAGTTGTTAATACTGGCTGATTCGGTGATTTCGAAAATAATGCAGTGTGCAGGAACCTGAAAGTCTCGCAGACAACTTTGAATGTGCGGCATCAAACGCTCGTCTAAAAATGATTGAGCAGACAGGTTTAATGACACTTGGTGCAGCTCTGGGTACGTTGATACAGCGCGAATACTTTCTCTAATGACTGATTGATCCATTAAATAGGTATCGTTCAACAGCTCCAATGCTGGGATAAATTGATTGGGGTAGATTAGCTTGTCGTCTATTACAAGGCGCAGCAGTGTTTCATAGTATGCGATGTTATTGTTTTTAAAATCCCAAATGGGCTGATAGTGCAGTTCGAGTTGGTTGTTCTTGAGAGCTTCTCGTACGCTATGTCCCCACTCAAGGCCAGTTTGTAAGGTACTGTTTTTATCATCTTCTTTACTATAACAATGTACCAAGTTGCGGCCGAGGTTTTTCGCTATGTACAGTGCAATATCAGACTGTTTTAAACATTCATTGGGATCACTGTTTGTATGGGTGATCTGCGTAAGACCAATGGAGCAACTGATGGTATAGCTGGCCTCCTCCGAATGAAAGCGATGGTTTTCGATAGCGCTACAAATACTCTCTGCCATCATGTGGGCTTCAAGAAGAGACTGATGCTTGAGCAACACCGCAAATTCATCACCGCCTATTCTAAAGATAAGATGCTCTTGGTTAATATGTTCACCGAATAATTGAGCAACCTCTTGTAATACAATGTCCCCTTGCTGATGCCCTTTGCTGTCATTAATGATCTTAAAATGATCTAAATCTATGTATATTAATGCATGTTCTATTTCTTGTTGCTGCTTGGCTTGCTGGCAAAATAGGTTGAGCTGTTGATCAAAGTAATAACGATTGTGTAAGCCCGTCAAGGTATCGTGAAGTGCGAGGTGCCTAAGTTGTAACTCTGCTTCTTTGCGTTCGTGAATATTGTCAATCGTCGCGGTGATGGTGGTTGTGCTGGTTTTGTTCTTAATCAACTGAAACCGGCACTCTACCCATATGGCAGCGCCAGTATGATGCTTAATTTGTAGTTCAAAAGTGGAAGATTGGGCGCCGCCTAAAATGTCATCAACCACTAGCTGAAGTTTAGGTAAATACTCGGGCAGGACATAATCGCACAGTTGAGTCGATAAGGTTGATTTTAACTTGTAGCCTGTGAGCTGCTCCCAGGCTGGGTTGATAAAGCGAATTGTGCCTTTGCCATCTAGTTCTAATACGACGGTGTTGAGGTGTAATAATATTCTCTGGTGTGCTGAGAATAGTTCTTTGTAGCTTTGCTCACTGCGACTTAGCTGTTCTACTTTATGCGCAAATTCGGCGTAGCTCACCATGAAATCTTCGCGGCGTGCTGCATGATCACACACTTTGCTTAATAACGATAAGTTATAGGGTGTACGTACAAAGTCAGTGACGCCCAAGAGTAATAGTTGCTCTGCATAGTCCGCATCTTGATTATCTATGATGGTGACAATCGCTTGGCTGGGTTTGTGTTGTAAAATATTGGCAACCAGCTCTTTGGTTGTTTCAGCTCTGGTCGAGGTGGCGTCTAATAAAACAATGGCATAATCGTTTTGTAAAAACTCCGACAGGGCCGTATTGGCAGATATCACATGCTTAGTTGTAAAACTCAACGCGAGGTGATCAATGATATCAGCGGCTTTTTTTTCATTGTGTTCAAGCAGTAACAGGTTAAGGCGGCTACTCTTGTGCAAATGGGTGGACAAAACGTTAGCCAAAACCTGCGGCAAAACATCATGGCGCTCTAGAGGCAGCACTGCGTCAATACTGTAACTTCGTGCAGTTGTTTCTGCGATACGCTCACAGTAGGTCGGTGGGATCAGTACAATGGGCGTGTTTTTTGGCGTTTTCAGCAACCCTGAGCGAATCATACGTGAAAAACGCCACCCATCGATTTTGCCTACATTGAGTCCACTAATCACAAGATCGACAGCCTGCTGCTTCAACAACTGAAGTGCTTCTTGAGTGTCACTGAGCTCTATTATTTGGAATACATTGAGCTTTTGTAACGTTCTTATTACGGTCTGGCGCTCGATATGATCCGCATTGACAAGTAATAAAGTCAGCTGTTTTGCCATGGCGTTACTACCTCAAACCCATGTTTCTAGTTCGTATTCTATTGCCCATATCAATTTATAAGACTGTTTTATATTGCCTTTTTGACAATATCGCATTCATTTTGCTATGGCTAGTTGTCGCGTATACACACGCATAATAGCCTGTAGAGTAAAGCTATTTGCAGCAGCTTACAAGGGGCTAAAAAGTATGAATAGATATCTTATGTCGCTTGATTTCGTTTGCGTGCAGCACTAGACTTGCCGCCAACTTGCACGAATATGAGGTCTACATGCGCGTAGCTGACTTTAGTTTTGAACTTCCAGATGAATTAATAGCCCGTCACCCGAAAGCGGAGCGTACGAGTAGTCGTTTGCTTACCCTTGATGGAGACAGTGGTGAGCTTGAACACAAGATATTCAAAGATATTATTGATCTAATTGAGCCAGAAGATCTGATCATCTTCAATAATACTAAAGTGATCCCGGCTCGCATGTTCGGCCAAAAAGCGACCGGTGGCAAAGTAGAAGTATTGGTCGAGCGCATTCTCGATGAGCATCGAGTACTTGCCCACATTCGCTCAAGTAAATCTCCCAAACCAGGCGCAGAGCTGATTTTAGAAGGCAAAGCTCAGGCAACAATGGTTGCGCGTCATGGTGAGTTATTTGAATTGGCATTTGAAGGTGAACACTCCGTATTGACCATCTTAGATGACATCGGTCATATGCCCTTGCCACCATATATTGATCGTCCTGATGAAGAGGGAGACAAAGAAAGGTATCAAACGGTCTATAGTGAAAAGCCAGGCGCAGTTGCAGCACCGACGGCAGGTTTACACTTTGATGATGCATTAATGGCACAGCTGAAAGATAAAGGTGTGGATATGGCGTTTGTGACACTGCATGTCGGTGCTGGTACATTTCAGCCTGTGCGTGTAGATGACGTCAAAGACCACAACATGCACTCAGAATACATCGAAGTTCCCGATGACGTCGTTGACGCAGTGGCACGTTGTAAGAGCCGTGGTGGTCGAGTTATCGCTGTCGGTACAACGTCAGTTCGCTCTCTCGAGTCTGCTGCTAAAGTGCATGGTGGAGAATTAAAAACGTTCTATGGTGATACCGAGATCTTCATCTATCCAGGTTATAAATTTAATGTGGTGGACGTGATGATCACAAACTTTCACTTGCCTGAGTCGACGTTGATTATGTTGGTGAGTGCGTTTTCAGGGCAAGAGCACATTATGAATGCCTACGAAACGGCCATTGAACAGCGCTACCGTTTCTTTAGCTACGGTGATGCGATGTTCCTTACGAGACAAAGTAAGTAATAATACGAGAGCCCGGCACTAAGCCGGGTTTTTTGTTTTTAGTGTGTGGCTTTTTTAACCGTGACTTTATTTATCGCTTTTTAGCCCCAATATTAGAATTGCTCGGCCTTTATTGGTAGAATCTGACGGTTTATATGACCCCTACATGGGAAAAAGTCATTGGTTAAGAATTGTTGGACTGTTTTTCCGACACGAGGTAAATATGAAATTTGAATTAGATTGTACGCATGGCAAAGCCCGTCGTGGACGTTTGGTGTTTGATCGCGGTGTTGTAGAAACCCCTGCGTTTATGCCAGTAGGTACTTACGGGACAGTCAAAGGTATGACACCGGACGAGTTGAAAGAAACGGGTGCACACATTTGTCTTGGTAACACGTTCCACCTAATGCTACGTCCAGGCACAGAAATTATTAAGCAGCATGGCGATTTGCATGATTTTATGAACTGGGATAAACCAATTTTGACCGATTCAGGTGGTTTCCAAGTGTTCAGCTTAGGTGCAATGCGCAAAATTTCTGAAGAGGGTGTGCTGTTTAAATCGCCGGTTAACGGTGAAAAAATTATGCTTTCTCCTGAGAAGGCAATGGAAGTGCAGCGTGATTTGGGCTCAGATATCGTGATGATATTTGACGAATGTACTCCTTATCCAGCGACAGAAAAAGAAGCAAAAGACTCGATGGAGTTGTCTTTGCGCTGGGCGAAGCGTTCAAAAGAAGCCCATGGAGATAATCCATCAGCATTATTCGGTATTATCCAAGGCGGTATGTACCCTGAACTACGTGCTGAATCGCAAAAAGGCTTAGAAGATATTGGTTTCGATGGGTATGCCTTAGGTGGTCTGTCAGTCGGTGAGCCAAAAGAAGAGATGGTAAAGATCCTTGATCACTGCGCTTACAAAATGCCAGAGCAAAAGCCTCGTTACTTGATGGGGGTGGGTAAGCCAGAAGATTTAGTGGAAGCCGTGCGTCGTGGTATCGATATGTTTGACTGTGTTATGCCGACACGAAATGCGCGTAACGGGCACTTGTTTGTAACGGATGGCGTGATTAAAATCCGTAATGCAGTTCATAAAACAGATACAAGTCCTTTGGACGCAGAGTGTGATTGCCACACCTGTAAAAATTACTCTCGTGCCTACCTACATCACTTAGATAAGTGTAATGAAATTTTAGGCGCAAGATTAAATACCATTCATAACTTACGTTACTATCAGCGTTTGATGGAAGGTATGAGAAATGCCCTTAGTGAAGGGACATTTGATGAATTTGTCGCTGACTTTTATGAGCGTAGGGGGTTACCTGTACCCCCTCTAGCTGACGTAGAAGCAGAGTAACCGTTTTATTCAAAATTAAAAGAGGAATAGCAATGAGCTTATTTATTTCTAGCGCCCATGCAAGCACTGCGGCTGCGGCCCCTGCTGGTGGTGGTATGGAAATGCTTATTATGTTGGCAATTTTTGGTTTGGTATTTTATTTCCTAATTTACCGTCCACAAGCCAAGCGTGTTAAAGAGCATAAAGACCTTATGGGTGCTTTGGGCAAGGGTGATGAAGTACTTACTTCAGGTGGCCTTGTCGGTAAAGTTTCGAAAGTTGCAGAAGACAAAGATTTCGTGGTGATTGCCCTGAATGACCAAGTTGAAGTAACAGTTCAAAAATCAGCGGTTGCAGCAGTTTTACCTAAGGGTACAATGAAGTCGCTATAACAATAAGAAAGGGATAATCCAGTGCTAAACAAGTATCCAATGTGGAAATATTTACTTGTACTCGCTGTATTGGCCGTTGGCATTCTCTATGCTACCCCGAATATGTATGGTCGTGATCCGGCCATACAAATTTCTGGTACGAAAGGAGCTGACGCTGATTTAAGCGTGCTTGATCAAGCAAATAAAACACTTCAAACAAACAACTTACCAATTAAATCTGCCGTTCTTGAAGAAGGGCAAGTGCTTATTCGCTTTAAAAATGTTGAAGATCAACTCAAGGCGCAGGATATCCTACGTGACACTCTAAGCGAAGACTACATCTCAGCAATTAACATGTCTCCAGCTCAGCCAGATTGGCTAAAAAACATTGGTGCGAACCCAATGAAACTTGGCTTGGACTTGAGCGGCGGTGTGCACTTTACAATGGAAGTGGACATGGCTACTGCGATGAGTAAAGCGCTCGAGCAGATGGAACAAAATTTTAAGAGTGACTTACGTGAAGAGAAATTGCGTTATGGCTCAGTGCGTCAAGTTGCTAACAGTGAACGTATCCAAGTGGTTATGCGTTCAGAAGAAGATAAAAAGGCTGCTGAGCGCTTCTTGAAGAGTCGCTACCCTGGTAATGTATTTATCAACGACAGCAGCAATGATCTCGCTTTTTTCTCAAGTTTAAGTGATTTAAAACAGCGAGAGCTGCGCGATTATGCAATCAAGCAAAACGAAACCATCATCCGTAACCGTATCAATCAACTCGGTGTTGCAGAGCCTAATGTACAGCGTCAGGGTTCTGAACGTATTATCGTTCAACTACCTGGTGTACAAGATACTGCCCTTGCGAAAGAAATTTTAGGTGCCACAGCGACTTTAGAGTTTCGTGAAGTTGATGAACGTGCTGATACACGTTTAGCTGCACAAGGTCGAGTGCCTGGCGGTAGTGAAGTTCTATATCATAAAGACGGTTACCCAGTTGTATTGAAAAAGCGCGTGATCTTAGAAGGTTTACACATTACCGGTGCGCAATCTGGTATGGATGAATACCAACGTCCTCAAGTGAGTATTAACCTTGATAACAAAGGGGGGGCGAAGATGAGTGCCTTTACCAAGCGCGCTGTTGGTAAGAGCATGGCAACGGTATTTATTGAATACAAGCCATCGGGCAAAGTGGATGCTGAAGGAAAAGCACTTCCTCCAATTAAAGTGGAAGAAGTGATCAACGTGGCCACCATTCAATCACGTTTAAACAACTCATTCCGTATCACTGGCATTGATAACCCAGCCGAAGCGCATAATTTGAGCTTGCTATTACGAGCTGGCGCATTGGTTGCCCCAATCCAGATTGTAGAAGAGCGTACGGTTGGTCCAAGCCTTGGTCAAGAAAACATTGAAGCAGGTATGACCGCTGTCGTACTTGGTTTTGCTTTTGTACTTGCATTTATGTTGATGTACTACAAAGGGTTTGGTCTTGTTGCTAATTTAGCACTGGCTGCAAACCTTGTGATGATTATTGGTGTGATGTCGATGATCAGCGGTGCAACACTGACACTGCCTGGTATTGCAGGTATCGTACTAACCGTGGGTATGGCAGTTGATGCGAATGTACTTATTTTCGAGCGTATTCGTGAAGAGCTTGCGGATGGTCGTAGCCCCCAGCAAGCCGTTCATCATGGGTATGACAGTGCATTTAGTACAATTTTTGATGCGAATATCACGACTTTAATCGCTGCGGTTATTTTGTTCTCGGTAGGAACTGGCCCTATAGCAGGTTTTGCCGTGACATTAGCGATTGGTATTCTAACGTCGATGTTTACCGCTATCATCGGTACTCGTGCAGTGATTAACGCCTTTATCGGCGGTAAGCGCATCAATAAGTTGTCTATCTAGGAGCGAATATGCAGTTATTACAATTATCAAGCACTATCCGCTTTATGTCGGCACGTAAATTGTCGATGGCTTTTTCTGCCTTATTGATTTTGGCTTCTGTTGCATCATTTATGATTAAAGGCCTTAACTTTGGTTTGGACTTTACGGGTGGTACAGCGGTAGAAGTTGGCTTTTCACAGCCAGCAGACTTACCTAAAATTCGTAAAGTACTTGCAGAGAATGGGTTTGCCGACGCTGCAGTGACGTTATTTGGCTCAAGCCAAGAAGTGTTAGTGCGTATTGCCCCGCGTGAGGATGTGAAAGCAGAGACAATAGGCAACCAGTTGATTGATGCACTGAAACTGGCTGACAGCAGCGTAGAGATGCGTCGTATCGAATTTGTTGGCCCAAGCGTGGGTGAAGACCTTAAAGAGCAGGGTGGTTTGGCGATGCTAACTGCACTGCTATGTATTTTGGTCTACGTAGCATTTCGTTTTGAATGGCGTTTTGCTGTGGGGGCGGTTGCCGCACTATTCCACGATGTGATTTTGACCATGGGACTATTCTCTTTGCTTGAGTTGGAATTTGACTTAACCATTTTAGCGGCCATTTTGGCGGTAATAGGTTACTCGCTTAACGATACTATTGTGGTATCTGACCGTATTCGTGAAAACTTCCGTAAGGTGCGTATCGACGATACGATCGAAATCATTGATATATCGCTGACACAAACAATGAACCGTACACTTGTGACATCAATTACCACTATTCTTGTATTGATCGCGCTATTTGTATGGGGTGGTCAAACTATCCACGGTTTTGCTACGGCACTACTATTTGGCGTTTTCATTGGTACTTACTCTTCCGTTTATGTTGCAAGCTCTGTCGCAGTTGCGATGGGGGTAAGCAAAGAAGATCTGATCCCAGTTGAGGTTGAAAAAGAAGGCGCAGATCTGGACGCGATGCCTTAGTGAAGGCTTCTTTCTGGTTTGCGTATTTTACTTTGAATAAAATAACGTAAGACCGCTAGATCAAAATCAAAAAGGCCGCATTTTATGTGGCCTTTGTTATTTCAAAATGATGACAAGACTGTATAATGAGAATTGTTATCAATAATAAAGATTTTGAGGATAGTATGTATAAACAGCTAGGAATTGCATGTGCAGCATTGGCTTTGATTGCATGTTCAGAAAATGAAAGCACGCAAACTACTCAGCCAGAGGCAAAAGCCCCTGCGACTGAAAGCGCGCTAAATCAGTATAAAACACAAGCAAAATCACTTTTAGCCAATATCAGAGAGCAAAAGCCGGCATCTGAACTTGAGCAAGAGTCTGCTAATTTAGTTGCTACTTCACGCAATGTACTTTCTGATTTCGTGACTAAATACCCTCAATGTAAAGACTATTTAGATGCACTAGATAAAGCGGCAGATCTGATCCCATCTTTACCACTGGCAGAAATTGAAAGTGGCTATCATGAGGATGGCAAGTTGCCTAAATACAGTGATCCAGTGTGTTATCACGCCAAAGACTTATTAGTGCACCCAGCAACAGTTCAAGCAATTGCAAAACTAGGCTTTACGGAAAATGCACAGTACCAAGATGCCGAGCTTGAAATTGTAGAAGTGATTGCACACTTTGACCAAGTTGAGAGAGCGTTAAACTAAACGCACACAGGTGAGAGCGTTGCTCTCACCGAAATCCTCTTAATTTCATCACTTTAGTATGTAATCATGCATATTTCTCATCCCCATAATTGGTAATTTCCATCTGATTGCAATCTAATTGTCATAAAACCTTGATAATTTGACTGATTATTGAACATATTAATTAGATTGGCTGTACCTGTGGATCCTATAAAATCCATGTTGGATGACATTCTCAGCAATGAAGCTGTGTATCCAATGTTTCAACCTATTTTTGACCTTGCCAAAGAAAAGGTACTTGGTTTTGAGGCTTTGAGTCGAGGGAGTTTGGACAATGATCTCGTGATGCCAGATAAAATGTTTGCTGCAGCCAGTAGATATGACCGACTATCTGAACTTGAGTTATTGTGCCGAAAAAAAGCGATAGAGCAGTTTGCTTTACTTAACTTGCCCGGGAAACTATTCCTTAATGTGAGTCCAAAGGCATTGCTGGATCCCCATCACCCAAAAGGCGAAACCTTACATTTAATTGAAGAAGCGGGACTCAACTGCAATCGCGTAGTCATTGAAGTCACTGAGCAAGATAAAGTGGACGACGGCTTTCTGTTACTGAAAACTATATCGCATTATCGTCAGTTGGGGTTCAAAATTGCCATTGATGATCTAGGAGCTGGCTATTCAGGCTTGAAGCAATGGTCTGAGCTATGTCCTGACTTTGTAAAAGTGGATCGATACTTTATTGATTACTGCGATCAAAGTATTGTGAAGCGAGAGTTTTTAAAATCAATTATTGACCTCGCTAAAGCAACCAACACCGCTGTCATTGCAGAAGGCATAGAGCGTGAAGAAGAATTACTGCTATTGAAAAAGCTAGGCATTGTAAATGCGCAAGGTTTTCTATTGGCAAGACCGAGTTGCCAGCCAAGCAATACATTGAATCGACTTAATGATAAACCAGCTCCAATAAGCCAGTCTACATCCTCTTCCAGTCAATTTGAACAATCTATGGCAATTGGCTGGTTAGCGACAGATGTCACTGCTATTCATACCAACACACAATGTTTAGATGCGCATCGGCGGTTTGAGCAAAATAAGCAATTGATGAGTATCGCCGTGTTAAATGACGCTAGACAGCCTGTTGGTTTGCTGCATCGAGATCAACTCACAGAAGTATTCGCCTCTCCCTATGGGCATGCACTATTTGATAAAAAGTCCGTCGTAAAGTTGATGGATAAGCAGCCTTTGATTGTCGATGAACAGCAAAAGCTGGATTATGTCAGCCAAATGATTACTGAAAATGAGTTTGACATTCGACGCCATATTGTCATCACCAAAGAAGGTGAATATTTAGGACTTGCGCCGTTAAGAGACATTTTAAAACACATTACCGAAGAAAAAATTCGCCATGCGCAGCACGCAAATCCATTGACGATGTTACCGGGCAATGTCGCGATTAATGAAGCGATCGAGCAGAGGTTAAAAGCAAAACATGAATTCTCTTTGGCCTATATAGATCTTAATCATTTTAAACAGTTTAATGATCTCTATGGTTACGCCAGCGGTGACAGTGTCATTAAATTGCTTGCAGATGTGACATTAGAAGTATGTAAGCAAAGCGTGTGTTTTGTGGGTCATATTGGCGGAGATGATTTTATGGTGGTGTTTGATGGTGCAGATGCCGAGGTACTTTGCCACCAGATTATAGAGCAATTTGAAGCACGTTCTAAATCCTTGTTTACGCCAGAGCATGTTTCGGCAGGCGGCTATTGGGCAACTAACAGAGAGGGACAAAAACAATTTGTGCCGTTGTTGACCTTGTCTATTGGTCTGGTGAGTCCAGATGTCCACTCATGTCACAATAGCCATCAGGTGGCTGCCTTGGCGACGGATGCAAAAAAAGAAGCGAAGCGCTATCGTAATAGCTACTTGTTTGTATGCAATCGTCGCAAACCAAGTGCACCGATGGTTAGGCTTGAAGCCGCTGCAAATCTTCCTTAGTTTTCTCTTATATGCCGTGTTATCACTCCAAAAGGGTAATTTTATCTGAGGGAGTGATTTAACGGTGATTCAACGAAACCATCTTGCTTTGTGACGACAAAATATGAAATATATATACTTAAGGCGAAGAGAAATTATTTGCTAGGTTATATATATTTATAATTACGTATGCAATTACCATGTCCAAAAGGGCTTTAGGGGGACGCTGTCATGATGAAGATATTATTGTATGTTTGTTTGATTGTCTTATCTTCCTATACGTTTGCATCCCAGAGCAAACCCACTATTTATGTGGCGAAAGAACAAAGACCGCTTTATGATCGTGATTTGTTTTTGTATGAATTGTTGCAGCAAGCGCTATTGGCGGCGGAATATGACGTCAACATAGAGCATGTAAAGGTGCATCCACACCAACAAAGGACTTTAATGGCGCTCAATAAAGGGCGTGTCGATTTGCACTGGAGTATGACCAGCCCCGCGCGTGAGAAGTTAGCGATTGCTGTTAAGTTTCCACTATTTGATGGCCTAATTGGTAAGCGCGTCCTGATCATTCATAAAGCGCATTATGAGCGCTTTAAATCGATTACAGAATTGACTCAACTTCGCCGGTATACAGCTGTTCAGGGACATGATTGGCCAGATACTAAGATTTTGGCAAGTAATGGATTACAGGTGAAGCCAATTGCCAATTATCAAGCGATGTTCGACATGGTTTTGGCAAAGAGAGCGGATTACTTTCCGCGTTCAATTGTTGAAGCGCAATCTGAATTGGCGAGTCAAAACAACCCTGATTTAATGATTGTGCCAGATTATTACTTGTCTTACCCTGCTAGGTTTTACTTTTTTGTGAACAAAGAAAATCCTGCTTTGGCGGCTAAGTTGGAGCAAGGCCTGAGAAAAATAAAGGAAAGTGGCGCATATCGCGCCTTACTTGTCCGTTATTTTGATATTGATATGCTCTCTCATAGCCATATGTTGCCTCTATCAAACCCTTTTTACTAGCTTATTTCGTGCGCCTAATTGACGGGACTTTAAAGTCATAGGCCTCTTTATAGCTGAAAAACGTGAGGACAACTAATACACCACAAAACATGGAGTAATTTAGGTGGCCAGTCACGTCAAACGCATAGTAAAAAAACGTGATATCGTAGCCTTTTCCATTGCGCATGTAGTTTTCTATGAGTGCGAAAAAGCTAATTGCGGCACTGATAAGGCATAACCATGGCAAGATGCTATCAGCGAATGTGTACTTAATTTTATGTTTAGGAAATAGTTTTTTTGATATTTCTACCCGATATGTAAGCGGAACCAAGATCATCAACTCTTTGACGAGGTGAATACCATATATCAGGCTATTTTGAATAAGACGGTCTCCAGGTTCAGATACAAGGCTAATGAGCCCCGTAGTGAAAACGATATTCTCAAACAAAACAGGCATCATGGCCAAAAAAGCGATGGAACAAATATTGACGTCTCTAAGTCTGTGCCCAATTAAGAATACCAGAGAGACGATGGATATGTACGCGAGAAAAAAGAAGTACGTCGCGTCTTGGATGATAAAGATCACTACTACCATTACAACATAAGGTAGTAGTAGATCTTTGAATGCAAATTGTTTTGCCATAAATAGTACTTTATTAAGAAATAAACTAAAGAAATGACATTGTTATGGTTTAACAATGGGCTTGCTTTGTGTGTGTTTATTTCTCTTAGGGTCACAGTTATTTGAAAAAGGGTCTGCTGGACCTAATAAACCTGAACCGCCTACGATTAAACGGCATTGTTTCTTAGCAATCATCTTCATAGTGATTATCCTTATTTCATTGTTGTCTAGTCAGCTAACTAATATACGACACTCGATAGTTTCCAATGGCAATAGGCACAACGCAAAGCCTTACTGCTTTACCAGTGAAGAGGTGTCACCAAATACTCATCCAAAAGAACCAAAACACATACTTTGGATAGCACTTAAAGTCTGTATTAATGTGGGTGACTCAATGAATTTAACACCAAATAATTTGGAGTTAAACATTTTTTTACAAAAAAATAAGATGCTAAATTCAGGCCAATTTGTGAAAAAAACTACCCAAAGAAGCAGGTAGACTTAGTCCCTACTTTTCTGGGTAACTTATTGTTTGGTAATACAATGATATTAAAGCTTAAATTTTGCCATTTCAGTTTCTAGCTGAGACGCCAACCCTTTGATACTGTCTGTCGCGGAGTGCGCTTGCTGAGATACGTTAGCGGTCTGAGCAGCCGTATCAGAAATGGTCACAACTCTTTGCGCGGTATCTTCACCTGCTGCCAACTGTTCTTTTGCTGCTAAAGCTATCTGATCGCTCATTTGCGATATTGCGCTTAATGAGCTGGCTACGCTACGTAACGCTTCGCTTGCTTCATTTGACATGGTCACGGTCTTTTCACTGGTTGAAATACTTAAAGAAACAGATGATTTTGCTTCTTGAGTAGCCGATTGTAAGTTTCCTATCATGGTATGAATTTCTTCAGTACTAGATTGGGTACGCTGTGCCAATTGACGAACTTCATCCGCAACAACAGCGAACCCTCGGCCCTGCTCACCCGCGCGCGCAGCTTCTATTGCTGCATTCAGAGCGAGTAAATTAGTCTGCTCAGCAATACTTTGTATGACACTCAGGACATTCGCAATATTATTCACTTCTTCATCGAGTGCTTGAATATTACTTCCTGCGCTATCAATTTGCTGCTCAAGTAAGGCAATGGCTTCAGATGCATCACTCGTTAGGCGATCTGCATTTTGACCTTGATTCTCTGCTTCTTGAACCGAAAAGGCGGCTTGCTCAGCATGCTCAACAACGGTTTGCGCTGAAGCGGTTAGCTCGGTGATTGCTGAAGCGACCATCTGGGTTTCTTCACTGAGGCTCATCGTCAAGTTCTCTAATTCAGTTGAGCGGGCTTCACCATCGTAACTCTGTTCCTTGAGTGTGTCACTGACAGTCATCAATCCTCCGACAACGCCTTTTAGGCCATCCTGCATATAACGCATTGCAGCCATGATGCTGTAATCCTTCGCTGTAGAAGTATCAATCTGAGAGGTCAAATTTCCCTGCGAGACCTGTCGGACAATGTTGAGTACATCATTCAGTTCAGCCCCTAACTTGTTCGACAGTGATAAACCGTACCTTGCTATGGCGAAAGTGAGCGCGATCGCAATTATCAATGATAAGGATAATAGCCAACTGGCTGTTTCCCAGTATCTCGCATCGACTTCTTTGTAGCTGATCCCCGTACCGACATACCAACCAAACAGCGACGTTTTTTGCACAACAGACGTTAAATCAACGACCTCACCATTGCGTTCCGAATTCCAATGGTAGGTGATAATACGGTTGGTTTTATTGCCCACCAACCGCTCCACTAAACGACCAATACTATTGCCACTGGCATCTTTAAAGTCGTTAAAACTGGTACCATGCAATTGAGGGTCGTGTGGTGCTGCGACAAAGTTTAGTCTTTCATCAACAACATAGACATACTCTGAATCGTGATATTTATTCTCTTGTAATATATTGGCAGCAAGTCGTTTAGCTTCTTGTTCTGTAAGTTGTCCAGCTCGAACAAACTGCTCAAACTGCTCAACAATATTAACCGTACTCTTCATTAACTGGTTGATACGGGCAATATTATCCGTTTCACTGGCGTGGCGCAGTGACTGTAGTCCTAGCACGGCAACCAAGATAAGTGAAATAAAGATGGCGGCAGCGAATAGGATGATTTTAAGTCTTAAAGTCAGGGTCGAAAACACAATATGCACCTTAACAGAGATCGAGTTAATAATTTATGGCACTCCACTTTTATGATTTATCATGTTTAAGCAGAGTATGTAAGTAGCCGATTACTGTATATGAATAAAAATTAGATGATTTTTCCTCATATGACGACTTTTTCCCCCATTAAATTGCATTGATTATGCGTATTTCATGTTCTGTAAGGGGTCGATAATGGCCTGGTTCTAGGTCATGATCTAACGTGATATCTCCAATCTTTTCTCTATGCAATTCAATAACATGATTTTCCACAGCGGCAAGCATGCGCTTCACTTGATGGTATTTCCCTTCGCAAATTGAAAGCCTCAGTGCATACTTGCCTACTGCTTCAGCTTGGGCTGGGCGAGTAAGCTGTTTTTCGTTATGCAATGCGACGCCTTGACGTAAATTTTGTAGTGCTTCTTCTGTGATTATTTCTTTTGTTTCAACAAGGTATGTCTTGAACTTTTGTTTCTTAGGCGAGGTGATTTGGTGCGACCAATCACCATCATTGGTGATCAGGACTAGGCCAGTTGTATCGATATCTAATCGCCCAGCAATATGAAAATCTTTTAAGTTAGGTTCGTCTAACAGATCAAATACCGTAGGGTGCAAATCATCGTGATTAGCGCATACATAGCCTGATGGCTTATGTAGCATGAAATATCTTTTACCAAGGTATTTCAGTGGCTTATCTAAAAGTTTAATATCATCACTAGCGGTGATCTGTTGTTCGTTTTTTTTACAAACTAGGCCATTTACAGTGACATTGCCTTTCTTAATTAATGACTTTACTTTAGTGCGTGGTAGCTCACCAATATTGCTCACAAACTTGTCTAAACGGCATGGGAATTTCATGGTATTTCTCGGGTAATCAATTATAAAAAAGTACTAGTTATGAATTATTTAATTTTTTCGATAAATAGTCGGGTCTAAATCGTATGGGTGAACACTTAAGCTGACACCATCTGGCAGTAAATTTTGCAGCATGGATAGCACACGCTCACTCAGCATTTGTTTTTGAGATTGAGTCCGGCCTTCAAGCAAATGTATTTGGACATGAACAAAGTGCTCCTTGCCATCGCCCAATAAACAGGCTTGATATGCTATTAGTCTGGTTTTAATTGTGGTGATGTCAAATAATGTTGAATCGACAACGCTTTGATGTACTGATGTGAGTAGCTCAGATGTACATATATTCAGGTTTGGGGAGTGTTCTATGATGATATGTGGCATTGACAGTTCGATGGGTTATTTTTAAGAGCCCTATGATAAATCGGTTGAGGTAGAAAGCCAACTCAGGGTAGGTTGGTAAATCAATGATTAATAGTTAAATAATGTTACACTGAGTTTAATTCATTTTATCAGTCGAGCAGCTTGCTTCACACGAAGCCACCTTGGTAAGGTGAGTCTGTATGTCTAAATAGTCGTGTTGGATTGAATATGTTATCTATTTTTAAGTCAAAGCCATTATTAGAGGATGCTGAGTCTCACTCGGTGCTGGAATTGTTTTTATGGGCTGCAGAGCACTTTGACAGTGAGTACTTTCTACAACAGACCCAGATCGTCCAACCTACGGAGCAGTTTTTTCCAGACAGAGTCAGTAGCGTAGAAGAAATGGCAGGTTCAGTATTTCAAAGGGTAAAGGAGTATGCGGGTCTGACAAAATGGCCTATTCAGTTGACGCCACCTCAACTTATGCAGCTGCAACAGACTTTCCCTCACTTTAGTTTTGTCAACGGGATAAGGGGGGAAAATATTGAGTTAGCCCAAGCCCCCCTACAGCCGGTGTCGATTTCTTACAACCCTAACCAAATTAATCAGCCACAAGATTTAGTCGCAAGTATGGCCGGCAGTATGGCGCTCATGCTGATCCATCAAGTAGGCAAATTGCCTCCTGGCGGGCAGCAAAATTTAGCAGTGGCGGCTGATGTGTTGGCTATTTTTATGGGATTTGGCACGATGTTATGTAATACCGCCTACCATTTTAGAGGGGGCTGTGGGTCTTGTTACAATCCATATGCAAATCGCCAAGCAGCCTTGAGTGAACAAGAAAGTGTATTCTTACACGCATTGGTTTGTCATTTTAAACCGTCCAGCCACGGTAGCAAGCATTTGAAACCTCATTTGAAAGGCATGTATAAAAAAGCCGAAAAGCAGCTCAAGCAGATCCTAAATACGACACCTGATCCGCTTTTATTGGCCCTTGAGGAGCGCAGCCGTGTTTGAGTATCTTGATGAATTTATCATAATTGCGCTTGCACATTTTTTCGCAGTCGCCAGTCCTGGCCCAGATTTCGCGATTGTTCTAAAACAGAGTGTGCAACAAGGCCGAAAAAATGCACTGTATACCAGCGCTGGGGTCGGGTTGGGTATTTTTGTTCACGTGAGCTATTGTTTACTGGGCGTGGCCATTGTGCTGTCGCAATCTCCTGAGTTGTTCAATGCATTTAAATATCTAGCTGGTGCTTATTTGGCTTATATGGGCATACAAGCCCTGCGTTCTACTAAGCAAACAGAGGCACAACAGGCTGCTCAACAAACACTGCCTGCGGAGTCAAATATCAAGGCATTGAGGCGTGGGTTCTTAGTAAACGCACTAAACCCAAAAGCGACCTTGTTTTTCTTATCTTTGTTTACTCTCATGATAGACCCCGAAACACCACAGCAGGTACAGATCTTTTATGGTGTATACATGGCGCTTGCCACTTGGATATGGTTTTCAATTCTATCCATGGTTTTATCAAAAGATGCTGTTAGGCAATTTTTCCACCGTGCAGGTCACTGGTTTGACCGAGGGATTGGTGTGATTCTGATACTGTTAGCGCTCAGAGTTGTGGTTTAGGAGGTAAGGTGGATAAGCAAGTTTACTACTTTGCATATGGCTCAAATTTGTCAACCAAACGGCTCACAAAACGCTTACCTACAGCAAAGTGTGTTGGTGTTGCAGAGCTAATGGGGTATTCATTGACGTTTGCAATGCTCAGTACGGACGGCTCTGCAAAGTGTGATATTCAAAGCGATCCATCTAATGAAGCCATGGTGCTCGGTGTCATTTATCAACTTTCGGAGCAAGAGTTGAGTCAACTCGACAGTATTGAAGGGGCACGGTATGACCGGATTGCGATGTCAGTACAGTTAAAAAATGGTCAAAGCACGATGGCATTTTGTTACATTGCAAATACCCATCATACTGGCGTGTTGCCTTTTTGCTGGTATAAGCAACATGTGCTAAACGGGGCTAATGAACATGACTTTCCGAAGGAATATGTAAACCTGATAGATATGCAACTATGCACGCAAGATCTCGACCTTGGTCGGGAGCAACGAGAATTAGAAATATATAAATAACAAGGCAATATGGAAATGAAGCAAACACTATGGGGTAAAGCGCTGTGCGCCAGCTCAGCACTTTTATTAAGCAGCAACGTATTCGCGCTCACTGGTGCTCAACTAAAAGAAGTCGAAAAATCAGTACAGCAGGCAATGAAAAGCTTTGCGATACCTGGCATGGCAGTCGGCATTGTCAATAACGGGGAAGTGGTCATGGCAAAAGGGTTTGGTGTAAAGACCCATGGCAATGACACGCCTGTTGATGCGCACACGTTGTTTGGCATTGCTTCCAATAGTAAAGCGTTTACTGCCGCTGCATTAGCCATATTGGTTGAAAAGGGCAAAGTTAATTGGGACGACCAGGTTATTAAACATATTCCTGAGTTCGAATTACACACGAAAACTTTGACCGAGCAGATGACCATCCGTGACCTGTTAAGTCATCGTAGTGGACTCGCCCTTGGAGCGGGGGATTTGATGATCTGGCCAGATACCGACAAATCTATGCAGGACATATTAGCTGGACTCAAGTATCTTAAGCCTGTTTCTCCTTTTCGAAGTGGGTATAACTATAACAACTTGATGTTTGTTGTTGCCGGCGAAGTTGTGAGCCGAGCCAGTGGTATGAGTTGGCATGAATTTATTGAGCAGCATATTTTTTCAGAAGTGGGTATGACTGGGTCATATGCGGCTTTTTCGCGTATTCCACATACTCATTCTAACTTTGCCACTGGCACCATTGAGTATCAAGGCGAACTTGAAGAGTTTATCGGAGACTATTTAGAAGACTTTCGAGGTGCAGGCTCTATCGCGTCTAATGCCGTAGACATGACGAAGTGGATGCAGACGCAAATGTCTGCAGGTAAAACCCCCAGCGGAAAGCAGCTATTTGATGCGTCGTCACAAGATATGATGTGGCTGCCTCATATTATGCGCCAACCTAGTCCGCGCGCTTTAAAAAAGTTTAGACAGCATTTTAAAGGCTATGGATTGGGGTGGTCTGTAGAAAGCTATTTTGGCTACAAAAAAGTGGGCCACATGGGCGGGATCCTTGGTATGGGCTCACAAGTGGCAATGATCCCAGAAAAAGGGGTCGCAGTGGTGTTGCTGTCGAATCAACAAGCTTACCCAGCACTCAGAGCCATTACCAATGAAGTGTTTGAGCTGGCCCTTGGGTTGGAGCCTCAGCAGTGGGTGACAGACAGTGCTCAGATGTATAAATCAAGTCGTATCGAAAAATACGGTGCGCTTGGGCCTTCAACGCCTAAGCAAAAGGAAATGGGCCTTTCTAGTGACCATTACACCGGCACGTTGCGTAGCCCGTGGTATGGTGATGTCATTGTTGAACAGATCGCTGGAGAGATGCGCATAGATTTCACGCATACAGGACTTTTAAAGGGCGCGTTACACCATCATGACGGTCACAGCTTTGTCGTGAAGTGGGATGAGAAATTGCTCGAGGCGGATGCTTATATTCATTTTAAGTTGAACGATAAAAATCATGTAGAAAGTGCGACAATGGAGTGGGTCAACCCACAAATCACAGACTTTAGCTTTGACTTTCACAACCTGAACCTTAAAGCATTCCCGGCACCCAAAAACTAGGTGCAGGGCCTAAAACCAAAGTATCAAAGCTCACCGCTGTAAGCTTTGATACACTGGACACAGACTCTATCAAGGAATCGTTATGCGTACAGCCATCATAAGCCATCCACATTGTCGTAAGCATAAAATGCATGAAGCACATCCAGAATGCCCAAATCGACTGGATGCAATCTCTGATCGTATTCTCGCGTCAGGTTTAGATATCGCGCTTACGCATCTCAGTGCGCCAAAAGCACAGGTAGCGCATTTTGCCTTGGCACATGATAACGCGCATATTGAGCAAGTGCTTGCTGCGATACCAGCGCAAGGTTTAGCTGAGTTAGATGGTGATACATCGCTGTGTGGCGACTCACTGAAAGCCATTGAACGGGCTGTGGGCGCAGGCATATTGGCTGTCGATGAAGTCCTCGCAGGGCGTCTTGATGCGGCGTTTTGTTCTGTGCGTCCTCCAGGTCATCACGCTAGTCGAGCTCAATCAGCGGGGTTTTGTGTATTTAATAATGTCGCCATTGCGGTGGCTTACGCCAAGCAGCAGGGGGTAAAGCGGATCGCTATATTAGACATTGATGTGCATCATGGAGATGGTACTCAGGCGATTGTGAAAGATGATACTGATGTGCTTTTTTGCTCCTTATTTCAGTACCCTTTCTATCCGAACAGTGAAATTGAAAATTCCGACACTGTTGTGAACTCACCTTTACCTATTGCCAGCGACGGAAATGATCTAAAAGCACTTTACACCCAACAGTGGTTACCAAGGATACGTGCATTTAAACCTGAGCTTATTTTTATCAGCGCTGGTTTTGATGCGCACCTCGAAGATGATATGGGCGGTTTAAAGTTTGTTGAGAGCGATTATGCTTGGTTTACTGAGCAAATTGCGACGTTGAGCACAGAGTTGAACTGTCTAGGCATTATTTCCTATTTAGAAGGGGGATACGACCTGTCGTCTTTAGGTCGCAGCGTTGAAACTCACCTACGAACACTGGCTGAATTCTAATTGGTCTCTTTTAATAGGTTAAATAATTGGTCTAACTGACTTATTTGAATTTTTGCAGTACAACATTGACCTTCTGAAACCAACTTTTGTTGCACTAATTTCGTTAAATCAGAGTAGTTTGGTAAGTGGGTGGGGTGGCCGTCACGATCATAAACATCTCCATGAATGTTAATGTAGATAACTGTTTTTAATTGCTTTTCTGATAAATAGAACAAACTCTCTTCAAGGTTTTTTGCACTGTCTACATACTCTATACTTTGGTCGAATATAAGCACTAATGGGTACGAATTAATCATAATAATTTGTTCTCAGTCAAAGTCAGCGATCAGGGTCAAAGTATACTCGAGTTGATTGTGTTATTGCGAGGAAAGTGCTTATGATGGGTGATTCACGTCAACTGAAGATCAAAGACGTGTTTTCGGCTAACTTGCTGTCATGTGACTATTCGACCAGCCTGTATGATGCGCTCTGCATTATGCGAAAACATAGTATTAGCTCAATTTTTGTCAAGCGTAATGATGAAATTGTCGGAATTTGGACTGAGTCGGATTGCGTAAAACTAGATGTAAAAAATGTCCATATTGTAGCGCTGCCTATCGGGCAGGTTATGACAGCCCCTGTTCATGATATCCTCGTTGATAAGACCCTAAGTGAAGCAACAGTCAAGCTACACCAGCTTGGGATCAGGCATCTGTTGGTAAAAGATGAGGACTTTGTGCCTATTGGGGTGGTTTCTTTGTCTGATATTGTGCGAAACCAAGGCCTCGATCACTACCTGCACTTTCGACCTATTGAAGATCACTATGATGACAATGTAAAAATACTGGATAGTGAACAGTGTGTGAGTGACGCCATTGAAGTCATGCGTGCTGAGCGAGCCACCGCTGTTTTGGTGTACAACCAACAACTTGAAGAGTATGGCATCATCACGCAACGGGATGTAGCTTATGCTATCTTGGAGCCGAAATGGCAAATGCCGTGCTGGCAGCTGGCCAGTTACCCTATGTTATCCATGACGCCACAAGAAAGCTTGTTTGATGCTTATCGAAAGATGACAGCCAAATCGATTCGGCATTTGGTAGTTAGGACCCATGATACGCACCAAGTAATCGGGTTATTAGCACTGAAAAATGTCTTAACTGAGATTGAAACAGCCTATTGTAGCGAATTAGAAAATGTCCTAGCGCAAAGGGACATTGCACTGCGAAAGTCAGAAAAAAATTTATACCTCGCTAATCGCATTATTGATGCTTCACTAGATGGTATTATGATCACGCGTAGCAGTGGTGAAATTATTCAAATCAACCCCGCGTTTAGTGCCCTAACAGGCTATCAAGATTATGAAGTCATTGGTAAAACTCCCAGTATTTTGAGTTCAGGACTTCATAAAAAGCCTTACTATGACACGATGTGGGACGAGCTGAGAAATAAAGGTGTCTGGCAAGGGGAGATCTGCAACAAAAAGAAAAGTGGCGAAATTTACGTCGAGTGGTTGACGATCATTGAAATCAACGAGCCCTATAGTGATGAAGTCCTGTATGCCGCCATTTTTAGTGATATTACCGAGCGCAAGAATGCCGAAGAAAAGATTGCACGTTTGGCATATTTTGACGAGTTGACAGGGCTGCCAAATCGTCGCTTGTTTTACGATCGGCTGGCGATGGCACTTGCTGCTGCTCATCGTGATCGAGACAAAATTAGTATCATGTTTATCGACCTAGATCGTTTTAAAGAAGTGAATGACACCTTGGGCCATAGTGCCGGCGATAAATTACTTATCCAAGTCAGTGAACGTATCAAGTCGATCTTAAATGAAGGAGATACCTTAGCAAGGTTGGGAGGAGACGAATTTGTGGTGTTACTCACAGAGGTCCATGATATGGACAGTGTCGTAACGTTTGCAGACAAGCTCTTACTTCAATTTAATAAATCTTTTGACCTTGGAGAAATATCCGTCGCGGCGACAGCTTCTTTAGGTGCTTCGATGTATCCTGAAGATGGTTTGGACAGTGAGAGTTTACTTAAGCATGCTGATGTCGCTATGTACCGCTCGAAGGAGCTAGGGCGAAATTCGTTTCAAATGTACAAAGCTTCGATGAATGCGCGTTCGCTAGAGCGATTGTCAATGCAGAGTCGCTTTCAAAGCGCATTAGAAAATGGCGAGTTTGAGCTCTACTTTCAACCGTTAAAGTGCCTCGCCAGTGGGCGTATAATGAGTTTAGAGTGCTTATTACGGTGGCAAGACCCTAACCTCGGTATCATTTCTCCTGGGCAGTTTATTCCTTTGGCCGAAGAGCTCGGATTGATAGTTAAACTCGACGAGTGGGTGATTGACAGGGCCTGTGCGCAGTTGGCCGACTGGCAACGACAAGGGTGTGAAATTCGTCGTATCGCCATTAATATTTCTGCCCAACATCTTACCCAAGGGGGGCTGGTGGAAACGATACAATCGGCATTGAATGAGTATGGTATAGAAGGGGGTCAGATAGAACTAGAGCTGACTGAAAGCTGTTTTGTCGGTAACTTCCAAAAAGCTAAAAGGGTACTGGGCGCGTTAAAAGAGTTGGGGATCAGCATTGCCCTCGATGACTTTGGTACCGGTTACTCTGCACTTAGTTACTTGACTAAGCTACCCATAGATATCCTCAAAATTGATCCTAGTTTTATCGCTAAAATTCCCGATGAATATGGCAATAGCGAAGTAGTCAGTGCAATCGTGGCGATGGCAAAGGCACTCAAATTGTTTGTGGTCGCGGAAGGAGTAGAAAAACTTGAGCAGATGCAGTTTTTACAAAAGCTTGGCTGCCACGCGATGCAGGGGTACTTGTATTGTAAGCCGCTTTCTCAAGCGGCTTGGCAGCGCTTTTATCAAGCCGAAAAGCTAACTTCATAAGATGTGAACTTACGAATATTGATAACGCCATTGTCGAAGATTAAGTATTGGCCTTTTATCCCTTTTAGTACCCCAGTGACAGTCGGTTCTTTGTCAAAATTGAAAGAACTGATTTTAGTTGGATACTCGCCCACGGGGAAGGAGAGGTCAACGACCTCTTCATCTAAGCGTTCTATTGCGGTTGCGCCGAATAATTGAGCGAGCTCATCTAGTTTCTCTTCTATTTTGGGAATTAATAATTGAGCACTTGCTTTTAGGTCAAGCTCAGGGTTGATACCTTTGAGCATATTTCGCCAATTTGTTTTGTCGGCAATAAACTCAGCCAAAGCCACTTCAACTAAACCAGATTGCAAACGTGTTTGTACTTTGAAGATGGGTAATGCTTGCGTTGCACCTTGATCTATCCAGCGAGTGGGAATTTGGGTATGTCTGGTGATCCCAACCTTCAGACCGGAGGTATTGGCTAAATATACGTAGTGTGGGATCATGCAATTTGCTTCCCCCCATTCTGGCTCTCGACAAGTTCCCTTATCGAAGTGACAGGTCTCAGGTTTCATAATACACATGTCACAGCTAGCTAGCTTTTTCATACAAACAAAGCAGTGGCCTTGGGAATAGCTTTTTTTCGTTTTTTTACCACAGCTACAACAGTAAATATTGCCACTGAACGTGAGGGTGATTTCGCGGCCAAAATACTCGTTGAGGTTGATGAGTTCATCACCAACGGGTAACTGATACTGAATTGGGTTTGTGAGTGTGGCTTTGAGCTTTTTCAAAGTACCTTGCATCTTTACGCCCCTAAAGATGAGTCAAAAGGAGATCCTAGCAAGTCAGATACAAAATACCAATGGCTAAAATAAAAAATACATATATTTCATATGTTTGAAATTGATAGTGGTTTTTATTTTTATTCAATACTTGTGGTCGGCGCATAAAAAAAGCGGTTGTATAATCAACCGCTTTTTAAAGGTACTTGGGGTTTATTGCTCTCGTGCAATCGCGCGATAAGCAATATCTGTACGGTATTCAACACCGTCCCAATGGATGTCTTTTACCAGTGCATAAGCGCGTTTTTGTGCTTCAGTAACTGAGTGTCCTAACGCAGTGGCACAAAGTACGCGCCCACCAGCCGTCACCACATCATCACCCTGTTGCTTAGTACCCGCATGGAATACTTTCTCACCTTCAGAATACTCAACTTGAAGGCCTGAAATTGCATCGCCTTTAGGGTAACTTGCAGGGTAGCCCTTTGCAGCCAACACTACGCCGACCGCAGCTCTAGGATCAAACTGAATGTCGGTTTGGTCAAGCTCTTGTCTGTTTGCCGCTTCAATCAATGATACTAAGTCAGATTGTAAACGTAACATGATAGGCTGAGTTTCTGGATCGCCAAAACGACAGTTATATTCAATGACCTTTGGTGTACCGTCGGCTGTGATCATGAGACCTGCATATAAGAAACCAGTATAAGGGTGTCCTTCAGCTGCCATCCCTTCAACAGTTGGATTAATTACTTCATCCATAATGCGATTGTGAATTTCTTGAGTAACGACAGGTGCAGGTGAGTAGGCACCCATACCACCGGTATTTGGACCTTGGTCGCCATTGTATGCACGTTTATGGTCTTGGCTGGTGGCGAATGGTAAAACATGTTTGCCATCAACCATAACGATGAAAGAGGCCTCTTCACCCTCAAGAAACTCTTCAATGACAACACGACTACCAGCATCACCAAATGCGTTACCTGCAAGCATATCGCGAATTGCTTCTTCAGCCTCGGCTTCTGTCATCGCAACGATCACACCTTTACCAGCTGCTAAACCATCTGCTTTAACAACAATTGGAGCGCCTTGCGCTTTAACATATGCAATCGCAGGGTCTATCTCCGTAAATGTTTGATAGCTTGCTGTTGGGATGTTATGTCTGGCTAAAAAGTCTTTTGTGAAAGACTTAGAGCCTTCTAATTGCGCAGCTGCTTGAGTTGGTCCGAATATCGCTAATCCTTCTGAGCGGAATCGATCGACAACACCAATCACAAGCGGTGCTTCAGGTCCTACAATCGTTAGTTCAACCTTTTGCTCTTTTGCAAATGCCACTAATGCGTCTAAATCTTCAACGCCAATTGCTACATTTTCAAGCTTAGGCTCAAGTGCCGTGCCTGCGTTACCAGGTGCAACAAATACAGTTTTTACAGATGGGTTTTGAGCGGCTTTGAACGCGAGTGCGTGTTCGCGGCCACCGCTGCCAATGACAAGTACATTCATGGCAAAGTTTCCTATTAAATCTTTTTAAACTTTAAAGTCATACGGTCGCTTTCCCCAATTGCCTTGTATTGCGCCGACTTTTCGTCTCCAAGCGCAAGTCTAGGCGGTAGCGTCCAAACACCACGTGGGTGGTTAGCGCTGTCCAGTGGGTTAGCATTGATTTCGCTGCTTGCTACCAATTCAAAGCCTGCTTGTTTCGCCATTTCAATGACGTAGCTCTGCTTCATATAACCAGAACGTTTTTGATCTTCCGTGTCACGGTGTTCAGGTAAGCGATGCTCTACAACACCAAGAATACCACCTGGTTTCAGGGCTTTATGAAATGCCTGAAATGACTTTAGAACGCCTTCGTCGCCTGGACGCATATACCAGTTGTGCACATTACGGAAAGTTAGAACCATGTCTGCAGAGCCCGCGGGGGCCACATCGTGGTGAGAAGCCGCTGAAAACTCAGTGACTTTAACTTCACTAAAACGAGAGTCTGTAGCGACTTTCTTTTTAAAAGCTGCCAGTGAGTTTCTGAAGTATTCACGCTCTGAACTGGCAGGGAAGTGTGCAGCATATAAGGTGCCCTGTCCCTTAATTGTTGGAGCAAGAATTTCAGTATACCAACCGCCACCAGGTGAGATTTCAACGACCGTCATGTTCGGCTTTAGACCAAAAAACGCCAATGTTTGGACTGGATTACGGTATTTATCACGTGCACGATTGTTTTCTGCACGTTCACTGCTTTGCGCTGCTTTGGCAATGCTGGCAGTTGAACTATCAGAACTCGTTGTACTACTACAACCTGCTAATGCAGTAACGATGCCCGCGGCAATTAAAGCTTTAATACCTAATTTCATTATTCAGTTCCTTCAAGTTATTGTGATTGTCTTTTGGTCAGAATACTTGAATTTGGTGCAAACAAAAAGCGCGAAACGTTAAACATCTCGCGCTTTTCGATTAATGGCGGAAATGGCGCATTCCTGTGAATACCATTGCCATACCAGCTTCGTCAGCGGCTGCAATGACTTCTTCGTCACGCATTGAACCACCAGGCTGAATCACCGCTGTAATCCCGGCTTCTGCCGCTGCGTCAATACCGTCTCTGAATGGGAAGAATGCGTCCGATGCCATCACAGACCCTTTTACTTCAAGGTTTTCATCAGCAGCCTTAATGCCGGCTATTTTGGCTGAGTAAACACGGCTCATTTGGCCAGCACCTACACCTATGGTCATACCGTCACGGGCGTATACAATCGCGTTTGATTTTACAAATTTAGCAACCTTCCAGCAGAACAATAGGTCTTTCAGCTCTTGCTCTGTCGGTTGACGCTTCGATACGACAGTGAGGTCATCAAGTGTCACCATGCCTTGATCGCGATCTTGGATCAGTACACCACCATTCACACGTTTGATGTCAACGCCAGTAGACTTTACATCCCACTGACCACATTCAAGAAGGCGTACATTTTTCTTCTCAGAAACGATTTCAGCTGCTTCGACAGAAATGCTAGGAGCGATTATCACCTCAACAAACTGGCGCTCCACGATGGCTTTCGCTGTGTCAGCGTCTAGCTCACGGTTGAATGCAATGATGCCACCAAACGCGGATGTCGGGTCTGTTTTGAATGCTCTATCATAAGCCGCTAAGATATCTTTGTCTTCAGCAACGCCACATGGGTTGGCGTGTTTAACAATAACGCATGCAGGTGCGGTAAAGCTCTTAACGCACTCTAGTGCTGCGTCAGTGTCTGCGATATTGTTGAATGACAGCGCCTTACCTTGAAGTTGCTTAGCAGTTGCAACTGACGCTTCTTCAATATCGTTTTCAACATAGAAAGCTGCGTCTTGGTGTGAATTCTCACCATAGCGCATATCTTGTTTCTTAGTGAACTGCATATTGATCGTACGCGGGAATTTAGTTTCTTCAGCCGCTTCTTCAGTGTAGTCAGCAACCAGTTTCCCAAAGTAGTTTGCGATCATGCCATCATATTGTGCTGTGTGTTCGTACGCTGCAATAGCGAGGTCAAAACGTGTTTTGTACGTTGTTGAGCCCTCGTTAGCTTTGATTTCAGCAATTACGCGGTCATAGTCACTCGCATTCACCACAATCGTCACATCTTTGTGATTTTTAGCTGCTGCACGCACCATTGTTGGGCCACCGATGTCGATATTTTCGATCGCATCTTCAAGGCTGCAGTCAGCTTTTGCAACAGTTTGTGCAAAGGGGTATAAGTTAACTACAACCATATCAATAGCAGAAATGTTATTGTCTGCCATGACGCCTTCATCTTGGCCACGACGTCCCAAGATACCACCGTGTACTTTTGGGTGGAGGGTTTTCACGCGACCATCCATGATCTCAGGGTGGCCTGTGTAGTCAGATACTTCCGTTACCTGAATGCCGTTATCGGCTAGGAGTTTGCAAGTACCGCCTGTAGAAAGTAGTTCAACGCCTGACTCTGCTAGAGCACGAGCGAACTCAACGATACCGGTTTTATCTGACACGCTTAATAGTGCGCGACGAATAGGACGATGTATATCCATGATGGTTTTGATTTCCTCAATGATTAGTTAAGGGCTAGCTTAGAAAGGCTGTATTTTAGCTCAACTAGGATGAGAAAACGATGGAAATCATGTTAACGAGGTTGAGAAAAACTGAACTTTGTCGTTGAGGAAGTCACTGATGGAAATTTGTAGCTAGAAAAGGGGTCGGCGTGCTATTAAAAAAATCGAAGTTGGGAGCGTGAAGAGGCAAATTCGAAAACGCCCATGGGAGGCGTTTTCGAGGATTTAAAAGTACGGATTAGTTCATGCCGTATTTTTTAAGTTTCTTACGTAGAGTACCACGGTTGATACCTAGTAAGATCGCAGCACGTGTTTGGTTACCACGAGTGTAAGTCATTACTTCTTCAAGTAATGGCGCTTCTAGTTCAGATAAAACTAGCTCGTAAACATCTTGTACGTCTTGACCATTTAACTGCTTTAAATAGTGGTGGACAGCTTTTTTAACTGCATCGCGTAATGGTTGCGGTTTCTCTTGTGACTGAACATGAGCGTTAGTGATAAAAGGAGAAGTCACATTTTGTTCAAACATCTTTATGTCTCTTTCTTAGTTAGCTGCTAGTGTTTCAAAATAGTTTTCTAATGCCTCGATTTGCGCTTCTGGCTCTTCAAGGGCATTGAATACTCGCCTAAATTGACCTTCTTGGTCATGGGACTGCAAATACCAAGATACATGTTTGCGTGCGATGCGCGCACCCATTGGTTCACCGTAAAACTGATGGAGGTTAAGCAGGTGCTCCATCAAAATACTACGTACTTCGGATATTTCCGGGTTCGGTAGATGTTTTCCAGTTCGCAAATAATAGTCTATCTCTCGGAAAATCCAAGGACGACCTTGAGCGGCTCGACCAATCATGATGGCATCTGCGCCCGTATAATCTAAAACCTGCTTTGCTTTTTCAGGAGATGTAATATCTCCATTTGCAACGACAGGTATAGAAACCGATTGCTTTATCGCTTTGATAGTGTCGTATTCTGCCTCACCTTTATACATGCAAGCACGTGTTCTACCGTGCACAGCCAGTGATGCAATACGATTGCGTTCGGCTATTTTCGCAATTTCAACGCCATTACGGTTTTCTGGATCCCATCCTGTACGAATTTTCAAGGTCACAGGTACTTCAACCGCGCCAACCACGGCCTGTACTATTTCCTCAACTAGATCCGGATACTGCAATAGTGCAGAACCTGCGAGTTTCTTGTTCACTTTCTTGGCTGGGCAACCCATATTGATATCTATGATTTGCGCGCCATTTTGGACATTAAACTGAGCAGCTTGTGCCATGAGTTCAGGATCAGCTCCTGCAATCTGCACTGAGCGTATGCCTGATTCACCGGAATGATCCATACGGTTCATTGATTTATCAGTTTTCCACACCTTCGGATTTGAAGACAACATTTCCGACACTGCCAGTCCTGCACCTAGACGTCGACATAATTGTCTAAATGGACGGTCAGTGATCCCCGCCATTGGCGCGACGATTACATTGTTTTCAAGTTGGTATGGGCCTATACGCACTGCTGTTTAATCTGCCTCATTTCAAGGGGCGCTAAGTTTACGGTTTTTTTTGCAAAAATCAAAGGCTATAAATTGAACATAAGTGTTTTTTTTTTGAACTTTTTGGGTTGACTTTTGGTAACAATATGAAGGTGGGAAAAAATTGCTTTAAAAATAAACAAAAAAACTTTATGTGACAGTTTTAAATTATTTCTTATGCTGTAAAAAAAGCGTAAAGCCTGTTAATTGGTGGCTTTACGCGTAATAGATTACTAACTCAGTATTTCGTCGTTACAGTTGTTATTCTTTTGTAATTCCGCTAACTCGGGTCCATTCACCTTCTTGCTTTATTGCGTCTAAATCAACATAAGGTGCGTACACGTTTGCGACGGATTCGGCTTGCTCTTCTAATATGCCAGACATAGCAATTGCCCCTTTTGGTTTAAGAAAGCCTAGAATAATTTCGTGTAGTTCACGAAGAGGTTGTGCAAGGATATTGGCGACAACAATATCGGCTTTAAACTCGGGCTGGTTTTCAGGTAAGTAAACTTCGAGCTGGTCAGCCACACCATTTCGCTCAGCATTATCTCTACTAGCTACTAAAGCTTGAGGATCAATGTCAATTCCGATGACACGCTCAGCTCCCAGTTTAATAGCCGCTATACCTAGGATACCCGAGCCACACCCAAAATCGACAACGGTTTTACCACTGAGATCTTGTGCTTCAAGCCATTTTAAGCACAGAGAGGTGGTCGCGTGAGTCCCTGTGCCAAACGCTAAGCCAGGGTCAAGTAATACGTTAACTGCGTCCGGATCTGGAATATCACGCCAGCTAGGGCAGATCCACAAACGCTCACCGAATTTGATTGGGTGGAAGTTGTCCATCCATTCTCTTTCCCAGTCTTTGTCTTCTAATTGCTCTATTTTGTATTTAGGAGCATGTGGCATGTTTTTCGTCAGGTAGTCAACAACAGACTGCATATCATGAGTTGCTTCAAAAAGGCCGATGACGGTTGTTTCCGGCCATAGGATCACTTCACCCGGCTTGGGCTCATATACAGGGTTGTTCTGGCTATCGATAAAAGTCACAGAAGGACAGCCGATGTCCATCAGCAAATCACTAATATGATCGGCTGTGTCTTTGTTAGCATCAATTCGGATTTGGATCCAAGCCATAATGTTGTTCCTATTAAGTTCTTGCAATTCATATTAAGAGTGAAGAACACTCTTAATTTTGAGCGCTAGAGGTAACGAGCGAGATAGTTTGCCTGTACACCTACATAAGCTAATGCGGGGATATTAATGCGCTCATGTTGATTCAAATAAAAAGGCCGCATTATGCGGCCTTTGAAAGTAAATTTTACGCTTAGCCTTTTACGTCTAAGAAGCTTTTCAGTAAATCTGAACGAGAAGGGTGTCTCAATTTACGAAGCGCTTTTGCTTCGATCTGACGAATACGTTCACGTGTTACGTCAAACTGCTTACCTACTTCTTCTAACGTGTGATCGGTGTTCATATCAATACCAAAACGCATGCGCAGTACTTTGGCTTCTCTTGCTGTTAGGCCTGCAAGCACTTCATTTGTTGCGCCACGTAAGCTTTCCATCGTTGCTGAGTCAATCGGAGATTCAATCGTCGTATCTTCGATGAAATCACCAAGATGTGAATCTTCATCATCACCAATGGGGGTTTCCATTGAGATTGGTTCTTTGGCGATTTTCAACACCTTGCGGATTTTGTCCTCAGGCATCATCATGCGTTCAGCCAACTCTTCAGGACTTGGTTCACGCCCCATTTCCTGTAGCATTTGACGAGAAATACGATTCAGTTTATTGATCGTTTCAATCATATGCACTGGGATACGGATTGTTCTCGCTTGGTCTGCAATTGAACGAGTAATTGCTTGGCGGATCCACCATGTAGCATAAGTTGAGAACTTATACCCACGACGGTATTCAAACTTATCTACCGCTTTCATCAAGCCGATATTACCTTCTTGAATCAGATCCAAGAATTGTAAGCCTCGGTTGGTATATTTTTTCGCAATTGAGATTACTAGACGTAAGTTAGCTTCAACCATCTCCTTCTTTGCACGGCGAGCTTTCGCTTCACCAATGCTCATTCGACGGTTGATGTCTTTAATACGTTCAACGCTTAAACCTGTGCTTTCTTCAATTGCTTTTAACTTATTGATACAGCGGTCGATTTCAGGTCTTACCTGACGTAGCTTTTCTGAATGCTTTTCACCAGATGCAATTTCTGCATCAATCCAAGCCACGTCCGTTTCGTTGTTGGCAAAATGCTTAACGAATGTTTTCTTAGGCAGTTTTGCAATTTGTACAGCTTGTTTCATGATGATACGCTCTTGAACACGTACTTTATCCATCATTTCACGCATGTTGTTAACCATGCGATCAAACTGTTTTGGTACTAACTTGAATTTACGGAATAATTCACCGATTTCTTGAATAGCCGTTTGTGAGTCTGGATGACCGCGGCCTTTTTCTTCGAAACATTGGCGTGCACTTGTATACAGGGTACGCAGTTCTTCAAAATGCTCACGCGCAACTTCAGGATCAGGACCATTATCGCCTTCTTCTGAATCATCATCATCTTCAGATTCATCATCTTCATCATCTAAGTCTTCTTCACTTAGTTCTGAACCGATATGTGTCGCTGAAATTGTTGCTTCATCGTCTTCTAATGAATCAAAGAAGCCTGTTACGATGTCACTTAAGCGCATCTCTTCAGCTTCGTATTTATCCCACTGTTCAAGTAAGTAAGTAATTGCTTCAGGGTACTCAGCGACAGAAATCTGTACTTGATTAATCCCTTCTTCAATTCTTTTTGCTATTAGAATTTCGCCTTCCCGAGTCAGTAGCTCAACGGTACCCATTTCACGCATATACATACGCACAGGGTCTGTTGTTCTGCCTATTTCTTTTTCTACCGTTGCTAGCGCAGCTGCCGCTGCTTCTGCCGCATCCTCGTCGGTGGTGGTTTCTTGCATCATCAACTCATCGGCATCAGGGGCTGCTTCAGAAACCTGAATACCCATATCATTGATCATGCTAATGATATCTTCTACTTGATCCGAATCTATGATGTCTTGTGGAAGGTGATCGTTAACTTCTGCAAAAGTTAAGTAACCTTGCTCTTTACCTTTCTGAATCAGAAGTTTGAGTTGTGACTGAGGAGATTGATCCATAGAGATTTTTGCTTCCACTCTGATAAAGTTTATACAACGGGCGCCAGCTAAAAACAGCGTTATTTTGGTTGACGCAGTGAATAGAACATTATAACACCAAAATTTAATTTTGGCCAGTTCTACGAGTGCTTAAAGCTTGCGTTAATAACGCACATTCCAGTCGTTCATCGCTACTTAAGCCCTCCGTTTTGTCCTTAATAAGTAAGGTCTCTAACCGCAAATTTAAACACTGATCTTCGATAAATTTAAAAGTGTGCTTAAACTCGTCTTCTAGTGCTTCATCTTGGATATTATGCTGCCAAGTTGCCAGCTTTTTTAGCGCTTCATAATCTGGTGTTTCACGAAACGATTCTAAAATATGTGCAGTCGTATAGTGTCCGTTTTCTAAGCAAGTATGTTGCAACCTTAGAAACAGCGCCATACCTGGTAGCTGCATATGGGCCAATTCAGGTAAATAATCGACACTCTGTGCCAATTTTGGATGCTGAAGAAGCAAGCCAATTGCTCTTCGCATTGGCGTCACCTTAAACTTGCGTTCAATCGCATGTTGTTTTTTTGGTGTAGCCAATTTGGCACTTAATTGCTCTCGTGTTCTACCAATAAGTCTCGCCAATGTTGTGAGTAAAGACTCTTGGTAAAATTCACTCGGAATTTTATTAATCAAAGGAATGGCTTCAGCCAATAACTTCGCTTTTCCGGCATCAGTTGTCAGATCACACTGTTCAGATAGACGACTAAATAACACTTTGCTGTAGTCATCGGCGTCACTGAGCCTTTGCTCAAACTGCGCTTTTCCTTCTTTCTGTACTAAAGAGTCTGGATCTTCACCATCTGGTAAAAACACGAAACCGAGAGATTTTCCATCTTTTAAGTTAGGTAATGCATGTTCAAGTGCACGCCAAGCGGCATCTCGACCAGCTCGGTCACCGTCGTAGCAGCAAATCACTTTGTCAGTATTTCGAAAAAGTGTTTGCATGTGTTCTATGGTGGTGGCCGTACCAAGTGCAGCAACCGCATAGTCAATGCCATACTCAGAAAGAGCGACGACATCCATATAACCTTCAACAATTAAAACTTGTTCAAGGGACTTGTGTGCTTGTTTGGCCTCATAAAATCCATAAAGTTCAAAACTTTTATGGAAGATACGTGTTTCTGGTGAGTTTAAATATTTGGGTCCTTGGTCTTGCCCCATGACACGCCCGCCAAATGCGATTACGCGGCCTCGTTTATCTCTAATTGGAAACATGAGACGATCACGGAAAAAGTCGAACTGACGTCCTGGCGACTTTTCACTGGCAAGCTTTAACTCCAATAATTGTTGGCGCTGCGCAGGTGTCTTAGCTAACCGAGAGAGTAGAGCATCCCATTCTGGAGGGGCGTACCCGATCAAAAATTTACTTACGGTTTGCTCAGATAGACCTCGACCTTGAACATAATTTGAAACAGCGTTCGCATTATTGTGGTTCGCTAACTGATGTTGATAGAAATTAGCTGTGTGCATCATTAAATCATAATCAGATTTTTTTTCTTCAAAGCTACGTTGAGGCCCACCTAACCCTTGCTCTCTTGGGATCTCCAAATTGTAGAGTCCTGCGAGTTCTTCTATGGCGTCAACAAATTCGAGTTTGTCATACTCCATTAGAAAAGAAATGGCATTGCCATTGGCCCCACAGCCAAAGCAATGATAAAACTGTTTATCTCTAGATACGGTGAAAGAAGGGGACTTCTCATTGTGGAAAGGACAACAGGCTTGATAATCTTTACCTGCTTTTTTTAAGCCAATACGCCCATCGATCAACTCAACGATATCGGTTCTAGCCAATAGGTCATCGATAAACTGTCGTGGAATTTTGCCTGCCATAATTTTCCTAACGCTTATACGAAGAAACCGAGCGCAAGGCTCGGTTTACTAATTTCATACATTTGTATGTGGGTATTATGCGCTTAATCTTTGCTTTATTAAACCAGAGATTTTGCCCATGTCAGCACGACCTTCAGCTTTCGCTTTAATCACACCCATTACTTTACCCATGTCTTGCATACCAGCTGCGCCTGTGTCAGCAATGGTTGCATCGATCATTGCTAATACTTCTTCCTCACTAAGAGGTTGTGGTAAGAATGATTCAAGCACTTTTATCTCACCAGCTTCAACGTCTGCTAAGTCTTCTCTTCCTGCATCAGTATACTGAGTGAAAGAGTCTTTGCGTTGCTTAACCAGCTTGACCAACACGGAGGTGATACCAGCATCGTCTAACGTTGTCTGGTTATCAATTTCGCGTTGCTTGACTTCAGCTAGAGCTGCTCTGATAGCCGTAAGACGAGGTTTGTCTTTGGCTTTCATTGCTTCCTTTTGGGCGTCTTTTAGCGTCGCTAATAAGCTCATATGTACAAGACCAAATGTTAATTAGTATAGTTTAACGCGACGTGCGTTTTCACGAGAAAGCTTTTTCATGTGGCGCTTAACAGCTGCAGCTTTCTTACGCTTACGCTCTGCAGTTGGCTTTTCGTAGTGCTCGCGACGACGAACTTCAGAAAGGATACCTGCTTTTTCACATGAACGCTTGAAACGACGAAGTGCTACGTCAAACGGTTCGTTTTCTCTTACTTTAATTACTGGCATTAAAAATTCACCTACCTAAATTATGAGCTTGGCTCAAATTGACCGAAAAATGGTCAATTGGTTCAAAAATGGTGCGGTATTGTAAGCCGAAGCGAGACCGCGTGTAAAGACCAAATTATAGCGGATCTAAATTATTGTGTCATGCCCCAAATTGGAGCAGTAAAAATGAAGCGCAGCTTTTAACGCCTACTAAATAACATGCAGGTGACCTGCCCTGCTTGTTTTTCCTTCAAAAGCTGCCACTTATCTGGAAATTCGGGTTGAGTCTCTTTCTCGAATTCAACATAAATAAGAGAGTTTTCGTGCAGCCATTGGTGCTGCTCTAGCAAATCACAACATGGCGAAAGTAAGTTTTTTCTGAATGGGGGATCAAGAAAAATGACATCGAAAGATTGTTTATTTTGATTGTTCTTTAGAAATTCGAGCGCACTGGTATTAAAAACAGCTGCGTTTTCTAATCCGAGCGTGACTGTATTTGTTTTGATCTGTTCAGCAGCGCCCTTATTCAACTCAATAAAAGTTGCATCTTGCGCAAACCTGGACAGACACTCGAGACCTAAACTACCTGAACCAGCGAAGCAATCTAATACTGACGCACCTCGAATATCAGCCATTAACCAATTAAATAACGTTTCTTTTACTCTGTCTGTTGTTGGTCTCAGACCTTCAACATCTTTGACTGGGAGTTTGCGGCCTTTAAATTTCCCGCTGATTATTCGGATATGACCATTACTTTGGTGTTGAGGCTTCTTTTTTCTCATATAACTTCACTATCGAGTTGCATGTGCACGATTATAAATTTTTCATCTACTTGGAACATGATACACTAAGCGCACATTATGGCGTTAACTCGGTGATTATAACAACGATTGCTGAGTGTTTAAGTTGATTATTAATGTCTTTGCAAAGTTTCTAAAGCTAGCGCTGTAATAAGCTATCAGACTTTTATGCTTAAAATAGTGTGATGCTGAGCTTTTATGCGGTGGTTCATACACAGCGATGAGCACTGAATCGCAACTCAAAAATTTCATGGTATTAGTTGGTTATGGGAAAAAAGAATAAATTTTTGTCTTGGTTGGGTTTTGGGAAATCCGATAAGGCACAAGCAGAACGTGAAGAAGCCGAGCGTTTAGCCAAAGAACAGGCAGCGGGTGAAGAAGCCGAGCGTGTAGCGAAAGAGCAGGCAGAACGAGAGGAAGCAGAGCGGGTAGCCAAAGAACAAGCAGCGCGTGAAGAAGCTGAGCGGTTAGCCAAAGAACAGGCAGCGCGTGAAGAAGCCGAGCGGGTAGCCAAAGAACAGGCAGCGCGTGAAGAAGCCGAGCGGGTAGCCAAAGAGCAAGCAGCGCGTGAAGAAGCTGAGCGGTTAGCCAAAGAACAGGCAGCGCGTGAAGAAGCTGAGCGGTTAGCCAAAGAACAGGCAGCGCGTGAAGAAGCCGAGCGGTTAGCCAAAGAACAGGCAGCGCGTGAAGAAGCCGAGCGGGTAGCCAAAGAACAGGCAGCGCGTGAAGAAGCTGAGCGTGTAGCCAAAGAACAGGCAGCGC
>NZ_JAKGBI010000041.1 GCF_021530565.1 Pseudoalteromonas sp. SMS1 | reverse complement strand
CCAGAATTTCTGAAAATACTAAAGTCAGGATAAGGTAACTATTCGGGATTAACTTATCCCTTGGATACGATGTGAGGTATTAAGTTGCGTACTATTAATTTTAATTGGAATAAACATATAAAATTGGACGCTGGGCGACTGCCTGATTTTAAACCTCTAAGAGGAAAAGTTTGGGAATTTTTGATTCCTGATATTGCTATTGGCTATAGGGTGTTTAAGTGTTTTTACGACAACAAGTACTATATTTTTAACGGAAAAGATATTGTTTCTATTTTAACATTTTGTGGACGGATTTTATGGTTCAAAGGTTTGGAACCAGTATTGAATAAAGTAGCTTTTGGAAGAGAATATATCAATCTATTGGATGGCACTTTGAGGGTAAGTTTTAGTGGTTCTAATTTTTTTGTTGATGAAAGGCTAGTTGGATATATTGGTTCTGAAAATAGACTGTCGTGGGCCTTAAAATGTCTATTGAAATTTAAGCTTCTTCCTTATAAACCTTGGAGTGGAATAAGGTATGATGAAACTATCATTGATCAAGTTTTAGCTCTTACGTTATTAATTTCAGAAGTAGCAAGTTTGGATTCTTAATTAGATAAAAACTTAAGATGGAACCGGCACAAATTTATTGTTTAAACTAGGTTCTTTAACTACTGTTTAAGCATCCAGTTAAAGTGGTTTTCTGGAGAATTTGGATATTATGTTGATAAAGTAATTGCCAACCTAGCGAGTAGTGCGACCTATTTGAAAATTGCTGAACATGCCAATATACCAATACATTACGTTCAGTGGCTAATGGAAAACTGCGTGCCGTATTTCATCCATGCAAACTTTATTATGATGATGGGTGCCGCAATTTTTGGCGGGCTTGAGAACTCTCCAATTTCGCAAAGAATCTTGGATTGTTACCGCTTAGGTGGTATGCCCGGTGGCTGGGTAGGACCGTTGCCTGATGACGGTGGCTTAGCTAAGGATTGTATAGAGCTGTATCACCTTGGCTCAAAATAGTTAACGTTAGAATAGAGTTTAAGCTGACAACCAATTTAATTTTGGCAAAATTGATCGGCGTGTAGTTCTCAACATTGGTGAATTCCAAGCATTACTCTTGTATCTCCAGAGGCCAAAGGTGGGCGTTTATACGAAGAAAAAGTGCTTCTGTCGTCAAGTTCGTTGTGCTTCAGGCCTTTTAATGATCTTTTTAATTTAAACATCCCGAAATAAAGAGGTGCTAGTTCACCTCTTAATCTTTTAAAGAGGCTGTTAGCACATACAAGCCCAGAGTCCGTTGGCAGTTTGAGATACGCCTGGGCGACATCTATACGTGCTACCTGCACCTACGATGTTAGGTGTTGCATTGTTGTCTAGCGTTTTCTCATTGGTTAACTTTTTAAGTTTTTGTTTTTTAATTGCAAGTTTCATTGCTCATTTCCTTATATTAACTAATTTTTAACTTTAAGTGACTTGGGCAGAGTTGCTCTGCAAAAGCTAGTTAACATTAATAGCACTCATGAGTAATATATTGCAAGTATCAAGATAATAAAAATTAATTTATTCGAGGTGGGGTGAAAAGTGGGTAATATAACTAATTATAATTACCTGTTTTAAAAGCTTATTTATTTACAGTGGCTGTCTAGGTGTCTAAATTTTTAGAGTGCTTTTCAACAAAATTTAAAAACTTTATGTTTTGAGCCGCTCTTTTTACAACTCTTTATATATCTAGGTTATATTAAAGCTATAGCTTATTTCTAAATGTACTTAAATTACATCGAAAATGTGGAACATAGTCATACTGAGTTTGCCAGTTCAACTTAGCGTCATAATTTGATGTCATGTTTATTAGCTTAATTACAAGTGCACTTTACCCTTTATATTTTAAGGGCACTGCCCACTTTTATTATCCAAAGGGCAATTTAACGTAATGTAGCTACAAGCAAAAATCAGACTGATTAGGTCGTTTTATCAGCACTAAAATAACCATATTGGTTACTTCCAAAAGCAGAGTTGCAAGCTCACAGGTTCATCATGAACTGTAACAGACTCAAATGAATAAAAAACAAGATCGAGCCAAATAGAGTGCACGTTAATGTCTTTTGATCTTTGAATTTCATCTGGCCTTCGACAAGCACAAATGTAAAAAAAGTACGTGATTTATACTCGCTTGACTTTGTTAACAAAACGTTTAACCATCGATTTTTGCACAAAAAATAGTCTCTTATTTACTTTGACACAAGGATAATTTAACAGGTGATTTATGAAAAAAACTCTATTAGTGCTCTCGTTGGCGTTTGGACTGTCAGCTTGTAATATTGATGACAGGCTGCAATTTGCATCAGAAACAAAAAAGAGTGAACAGGTTCATTTGAGTGCGCAAAATACAGCATTGCTCATTATTGATGCGCAGCAAGGATATGTGATGGACAGTGATGACTTTTGGGTTAAGGTTTTTTACCCTCAATATCAAATACCGCCGCAAAATGTAGATCCGCAATTACATTCCAGTATCGATCGGATTGCGCAATTGGCGCAAAAAGCCAATGATTTGAATATGTCAACAACCATTACGTATGAGGCTTTCAACACCGAACAGGGCCTAGATTATACGCCATATATAACGCGTATTGCTCAAGCACTGGATGAAAATACACAACGTTTTTTTAAACAAACGTTTAACTCAACGTTGGAAACTGACATACATGCCGCAATGAATGCTTGGTCCGATGCAGGGATCACTCGGGTGGTCGTTGCGGGAGCAGAAACCGATGTATGTGTTATGCAAACGGTGTTGGGGCTAAAGAAAATGGGTTTTGATGTCTATTTAGCGAGCGATGCGACTTTTTCTACCGAAATATATGAGCGACCCACTTTTAAGCGTTTACAACAAGCTGGCGTCAAATTAGCTAAGGCCAGTGAAATCATTGAATCGATGGAATCCAAAGACAAATTAGTTTATAGCCCACGCTACGCAGTTGGTAAACGTGATGATTTGTACCAAGGCGATCGCCATAAGATGGCGATGATTAATTTTAATATGGATGATGCAAGCTTAGCAAAGGCCGAACATGACAATAAACCCGCGACAGCGCCTAGGTTCACGTTTTTAGGTTTAGAACAGCAGTTTTTGTTTAGCTATATGCCGAGTTTTCATGTAAATAAAAAAGGTAAAGAATACACCTCTCAATATCGTAAAAACACGGATGTCGTTAGCTATAAAAATATAGACCCTGTAATTGCTGACATTAAAGCAGCGGGTAAGACGCAAGCCGTTATTTCGGGTGTGGTTTCTCAGTTAGGCTTGTATGACGCAGTCTATAAATTAATTGAAGCGGGTATTACCCCAATTATTCTCGAAGACGCATTATTAGGGTCTGATGTGGACCCAATTCATTACCTGGATTACATTTATCAACTTGGCGCTGTGCCGAGTACGCAAAAGTCTCATGGCTATGAAATGTACGTTGAAATTCAGCTAGGAGACTTTACTGATGAAGAAATAGCGGCTTACTACCAAATGATAGCGTTAGATGAAGTGGTAATTCCTGAAGTGTACCCGCGTTTGCGCTAATTCGTTAACACTCATTGCTGATGAGCAAGTGTCGCATTGGGTGCCTTCAATTATCAAGCTGAGCTAAGTTAATGTGGCTCAGCTTGGTAGACGACATCGACGGCCGCCGTGCGTCCTTAGAGCTAGATCAGATGATAGTTCAGCGGTTGATGCTCTAAACCTAATTGTATGTCTTAATTTATTCATTTCATACCACTTTGCTTGCTATGCCTTAAAAGCATAATTGTGAATGTGTTTATTTAAGGGTCTCATAACCAATCACGCCGGCTAATATAAACATGACGCTGCCAGCTAATTTGTCTTGCCAATTACTTTGATTACGCTTTTGGTTAAGTAAATTACCTAACTTACCGGAGAGCAGCGCAATCGAAATATCACAGCATAGGGTGATTAAGGTATATATCGCACCAAGCACCAGTAATTGTGTAGATACATGTGCATTTTCGTTATTAACAAACTGGGGGAGAAAAGCTAAAAAGAATAGAGCGGTTTTTGGGTTTGTCAGCTCAACCACCAAGCTTTGTTTCATGATGGCAAAGTTGTTTGCCTTGAACAGCGATGGGTTATCCATCGGTTGATCTGCTGGTTTAAAATACTGCCATCCGAGATAGACTAAGTACACAGCGCCCACAACTTTTAATCCTGTGTACGCAATTGGAGAATAGCTAAAAATTGCCGCTAGCCCCAATACTGTAGCAATGACATATACAAACGAGCCAACTGCCATTCCACTTGCTGCCGAGACACCTGCGCTTGGTCCTTGACTCATACTGCGTGCCATAATGTACAAAATTGAGGGGCCAGGCGTAATGCTGAGTAAAAAGCAAACAACAGAAAAGGCGGCGAGTACTTCTAGCGAAGGCATAACGTGTCCTTATTTAAAATCTTTAGTTTCTAGGTATAGAGTTTCAGTATGTACAAAATCAGTCAATGGAAATGTTTCAACTGGCTCGCTTAGAGCATTGCTTTTTTGTGTTTTGTATTGTTGTCGATTATTACAAGGCGCTGTCTCAATGCGATCAAAGCTGGGGGACTTCCCAATCTTATGTACAAGTAAACATGTGTTATTATCGAGTCTTAAGGCGTAAAACTGTCCGTTTTTCTGCGACGCGTTTACCGGTTCATTTAATATAATATTTTGTACAGTAAGCGTGATAGCAGGGTACTTATTTTTGCCAGAACGTTCAAAGTGGCCGATAAAAACATCTCCTTTAAATTGTGTGAGTTGACCAGCCCTCAGCTTGTTTAAAGACAGTGTTTCTGGGCGCACGGTTACAAGCGTTCGGTCGTTCAATAAAGGCATTAACTGTGCTTTATATTGACTTGGTAACTGTGTTTCAAAAATAAACTGTACGGCATGCATTCCATGTGGCATCGGTAGGTGTGAGGCATATATACGATCGTTTATGGTGAATAAAGCCATGCCATGCAAGCCTATGGAGTGGTCATGTGCACGAGCTGCATCGCAAAAGCAAACAAGTAATAAAAGAATGAGCGTATTTTTCATAGGAAGTGATTAAATTAAAAAGTGTAGAATACAGACGAGAGTATGCTATTTTAATTGCAAGATCGTTTCTAAATTGAGATATTAAATTCCAAAATGGAAATAGCGGACCTACACAAATTTCTAGTGATTGCGCAGCAACAAAGTTTGCAAAAAGCAGCGCAGCTCCTTGATACCTCTCCCAGTGCATTATCAAAATCATTAAAACGGTTAGAAAACTCTTTGCAGGTTGAGCTGTTTGACCGAATAGGAAAGTCGTTACGTTTAAACGATCATGGCGTGATGTTGCAACCTAAGGCTGTCGCTTTGACAAATTTGGCTGAAGATACCAAAGCCATGTTAAAACAGGGAAGTAAAGCAATTAACTGTGTGATTGCAGCTTCTAGTATTTTACAGTTCAAATGGGCGAGTGTATTAGCACGTCAAACCAATACAAACAAACATGTAACATTGGTGTTCGACACACAATATGAATCAAATGCATTGCATAAATTACTTGCAGGTGAAGTGGACTTAGCCCTTGTCACTGGTGACGTCATAAAAGAGTTACCAAATGACATCCATTTAACAAAGCTGGGAAACCTGACCATGCAGATTGCAATGGGGCAGAGTCACCCTTTGTGTAAACGTCAAAGCACCAACTTAACGCATTTGGTCAAATACCCTTTTGCTGCACCTGATACTTCGCCATTTTGTGGAGAACAAAGAGGTGTAGGGTGCGATGGTTGGCTTTTGCCAAAAGTAGGTCGAAATATAAAATGGGTGGTCAATGATTATGCTGTACTGGGTCAACTCGTCAAAAGTGGGTTAGCGTTGGCATATTTACCAGATTATATAATTAGAGAATGGCAACTGGTCGAACTAAATAATTGCCCTGAAAACCTAAAATATACCGAACATGTTTATTTGCTCAGTCATAAATCCGCACCTACTTGGTTAAGTCAATTGCTAACAGATCTCAGTATTGCGTGATCATTAAGTGGATCCATATCAGGCAATCACAAATTTTTATAGAATGAGCCAAGTGTCTCAACGTACAATGCTGTAAACTAAGGCAATTTTACCGCAAGTACGTACAACTCCAATTTAAAGTAGTAAACAAGATGAATTCACCTTTTGAATTATTTGGCTTAACGCTGACTACAACTACCGTTATTTCTTTTCTTCCTGCATTGCTCGCTATTTGCGCGCTCACGTTTTCGTGGCAGCGTAGTGCTCTGTTTTTAACGCTGCTATCTGTTTTATTTGCATACACTTTTAATGTGATCAGCATATCGGGCTTGGCTGGTATTATCAGTTTGTTTTTAATGAGTTATGGTTTTACTAATCTTAAACATCGTGCCTTACGTGTGATGTTAGGTAGTGGGGTATTTGTATTATCAATTCTTTTCTTTGTGCATGCTTTTCCCGGGTTTAACAATCCTCTAGTGATTGAGTCTTACTTAGTGAGTGAAAACGCGGTGCCGTTTTCAAAACATTTGAACTTTGACAAATTGATGGTTGGCATTGCACTCATAGCACTGTTAGTCCCGCGCTCTCACATGCCAAATAATAAAACCGCAGCCAAGGTATTCGTGGTTTCAACCTTTGTTATCCTTGTGGGTTTAGCTGGCGGGGTGTTATTTGGATTGGTTGAATGGGACCCTAAACTGAGCCCAATTTTATTCGGCTGGGTGGTCACCAACTTATTTATTACTTGCTACGCAGAAGAAGCCTTTTTTCGCGGGTTTATTCAAACACAACTTCAGCATGTCATAGTACACCCTCATTTTGGCCAGTGGTTCAGCATTGTGTTTTCTGGCCTTTTATTTGGTATTGCTCACTTCCCAGGCGGTGCGGCCTATACCGTGATTGCCTCGCTGTTAGGGATAGGTTGCGCATATGGTTATCAAAAAACGAATAATATTTTGGTACCAATATACATACATTTTTTATTTAATCTTATGCACTTTAGTTTTTTCACTTACCCATTTTTAGCCTAGTGATGCACACCATGTGAGGTGAAGGCGAAAGACGTGGCATTGCACACAGCGAGAAGAATGTCTAAAGAATCAGATCCCCAACTGTATTTATGCTGATTTTGTCAGGCGGTGAGCTTCGCCTGACAAATGTGTTTAATTGTCATAATAAAGCTACCAATCAGGATGATTTTCTCTTCCAGTATGCTAAAAGCCTGTTGAGTCTTAATTCACCTTATCTTGCCTTCAGCGCCATGAGTAAAGTTCATGACTGAGCAAAATATGATGTATCGCGTTTTATTTCTCATTCATGGTCAGCCTGCCCACTTTTATTGTCAAATAACAAAATATGCGCGTTTTACGGGATACTTACAGGGTGACTGGTAAATGTAAGGTTATTCTTTGTGCTGAGTTACTCCATGATTGTTTTGTAATGTGAAATGATACGAGAGGCATTAAGCGGAAACTCATTGTTTTATGGTCAATTTCTAATTATTTATATTTTTTTTATAAATAAAATTAAACTTTTTCGTAAAAGTGTGGAAGAGGTTACGAATCGGTGTTTGTGAATGCCGCAACGGGTAATTTAGTTATTCAGGGACAGGATGAAAGCATAGCAGGCCTCGGACAAGGCTTGGGTATGGTCAGAACTTATAACAGCCAAGGTGGCTTTGATGGTGACAATAACGACCAATGGCGTTTGGGCTTTGTCAGTAGCTGGCAAGTGAGTGCTGGGTCGTTGCATACCGCTGGTAGTAATATTGAGTTAGTGCGTGCGGATGGGTTTGTACAAACATTTACCTACAATGTAAATGCAAAGAAGTATGTAAGTATGCAGGGCAGCGATGCTCATGATGTGTTGACGGTCAATGCCGATGGCACCGCGGTACTTCAAACCGATGGTAACAAAGGGGTAAAGCACCACTTTAATGCTGATAAAACACTCTCAGCGATCACCAATCAATACGACCAGGGCATCACCTTGTCTTATACGGGGGGTAAGGTCACGTCCATTACCACCAAAACAGAAACAGGCACCGAAACCACCACACTCACGTACAACGCAGCAGGGTTACTCGCCTCGGTTAAAACCGCAGCGGAT
>NZ_JAKGBI010000040.1 GCF_021530565.1 Pseudoalteromonas sp. SMS1 | reverse complement strand
TACCGAGCAGCGTTACAACGCAGTGAGTGAGGTGATTAGCACGCTGTCGTATGGCACGTCAGCCAAAGACATCAGTGCACTGTCTGCGGCATTTAACGCACGAACTCTGACCTACACGCAGTTGGCGAGCCAGTTAAATGGCACCTTGGTGAGTGATGCCCGTGTCAGTCATTCTGTGTATAACGGCTCCGGCCAACTGACGCAAATCACTCATGCAGATAACAACACGGAGTCTTACACCTATTATGATAATGGGTTAAAAGCCACTTACACCAACCAAAAAGGGGCAACGTGGGATTATACCTATGACAATCAAGGGCGTTTGACAGAAGAGTCGGGGCCAGAGGCCAGCTACCATTATTGGGATAGTGGTGTCTTGAAGTCTACATCCGTTGGCAAAATGACAAAAGCCATGACGTACGATGATATGGGCAATGTAATTACGTTAAAAGAAGGGATAAAGGTCAATGGCAACTGGTTGAGTGGCGCGCACACAGAAACCACCTTTGGGTACGATTTAGCCGGTCGTCAAACAAGTATCACGCAGCCAGAGGCAGTGAATACACCAGAGTTGACAGTCACGACACAATACAATGCGCTAGGGCAGGCCATTTCAAATACACGTGCAGGGATCACAACGTACAAATCCTATGACAATGCAGGGCGTATATATCGAGAACGCGATGGTGAAGGTTATGTTACCGAACGTACCTTTGATGCATTGGGCCGAGAAACGACGCTAATCAGGTATGCAAATGCGGGCAGCTATTCGAATGGCGAGATTGCTGTCGTTGCGTCAAACGATGATAGACGAATTGATAGGCAATACCGCCAAGGTGGTCAGAAAGTCTCAGTCTCTCAAGGTGAGCAGTATACGGAGTTCACCTATAACGCGTTTGGTGAGGAAATTAAAAAAACGCAGTTGGTTTCGGGTACTTGGGGTAAGGAAGATGAAAAAACGATTCAGGCATATACCTACTTCAACGCACTAGGACAACGAAGCGGTCATGTAGATGAGGCGGGTTACTTAACAACATATCAGTACAATGAACATGGTGAATTAGCTGAGCAAATCGAATATGCAAAGGCAGTCACTGGCGCAATATCTGAGTCAATTCAGCCAACGGGTCTAGCGGGGGATGATGAGGTTGGACACAACCGTGAAATCTCGTTCCACTACGATAATATGGGTCGATTGACCCATAAAGTGCATCACAATGTGACAGTGCAAACAACTGGAAACAAAGAGTTTGAGTATGTGGACCACAATAAGGTTGTGGAGTTTAAAGAGTATGATGCGTTAGGTAAAGTGCGTACTCAAAGTACCCAATCCACTAATGAACTAACCCCGGAATCAACGCAATATGATTCGAAAAGTTATCAATTATTTGAATATGATGCACTCGGGCGTTTAGTAACTTCTGCCCAAGAGTATGTTCGAAATGTTACCGCAGATGCTACGACACTTTCCAGTAACTCAATTGCGACACAGTTAGGACGGGAAGCCACTACCTATAAATACGATTTTTTTGGCAATGTTGTCGAACATCGTGTGCATGCAACTCGCTTAACGGGTCATGATGGAACAAATGGCAATATTACTGCGCCAGCGGAGCAAAGTGGTGATCATGTAACTCGTCATCACTACAACCTAAGGGGTTTGTTAGTTAAAGAGGTGAACGCGCTAGGGGAGATGACATCACATGCCTATGATGCGCTAGGTCAACTTACAGAAACGACAAAAGACTATATTGAAGTTGCAGAGCAAAGCAACTACCAGATTTCATATTCGCAGACGACGACAATTGAGGGCCACCAGAATACATATACTGGTGAGGGGTTACCTACAGGCTTCTCTTTTAATAGCAAAACGGGTGTGATAACAAACCATAGAGAGCAAACCTCAAATACTGGCATTACATCGAGTATAACCATTACGATTAAAGACCCTAGGGGCGTTCATATTCAACCGGCACATTTACGCACCCAGTCTGTGACATTTAATGAAACGACGTTAACACGTTCAATTAATAGTTGGCAGGCCACCAGCGAAGGAGGGTCAAAGACCCACTTTACGCGCTATTTGTACAATAATGTTGGTGATGTTGTGCAAAAGAGCATGGGTATAGACGATGTCGTTGAGTTTAATTGGCATACGAATTACAACGGATTTGGAGAAGTAACCAAAGATGAGCATGGGGCTATATTCTCATATAATTCAAATGGGCTTATCGAAAAATCTACACAAGGAGACGGCGTCCTCAAAACCCATCATTATGACAAAGCTGGGCGATTGAGAGAGGTAGTTCATGCGTTGAATGGAAGTACGCAGTACACGCGAGACAATCTAGGACGTGCCATTGAAATTACTCACCCTGATTATGCAGCGCAAGCCGTTGTAACGCATCAGACATACGATAGATGGGACAATATCATCGTTTCGGTAGATGCTGAGCAAAACACCATTAAAGCCCAATATAATCATAGGGATCAGGTAACCAAGGAGGTGTTACCTCAGGTTATGGTTGTATCTGAAAGTGGGACGTTGACGTATGAACGCCCCGAAAACATATTCAAATATGATGCGACAGGGAACCTAGTTAGCAAAACAGATGGTAATTTGAATACCACCATTTACACATTTAATTTGTCAGGTCAGCAAGTGGGAGTTCAAGACGCGCTTGAGAATATTCATCGAAGTTATTACGACATTTTTGGTCGTAAAGTCATTTCGAAAGACGCTGAAGCTCGTATCACGACAAGTACATACGACAAACTGGGCCAAGTAACTGAAGCTGGGCAATATGGCACCATAGGTAGCCAGTCATTTAGTTACAGAAAAATTAATGCGTATGAGTATGATGGACTTGGAAACCGTACACATGAGGTCAATGCGTTAGAAGGGATAAAGCAATACAAGTATGACTCTTTAGGAAATGTGGTCTTCAGAAAAGATGAAATGAATCGCATTAGAACCTACGAAAATGACAAAAACGGTCTACAAGTCAAAGAGCGTTTCAATCAGCTCTATACCTCCGGATTAAGAGATGAAGTTACTCGTAACTTTGATAGTTTTGGACGTTTGGTTTCTATGAACGATTTAAGTGGTAAAACCCATACCACGACGTATTTTCAGGCGACAAGCTTGGCGGAAGATGGCGCTGAAATAATTGCTAACTCAGCGCGCGTTATGGGAAGAACGAACGAATACGGCCAGGACATTCATTACACCTACTACCCTAATGGGTGGCTACATACGGTTACAGATGAGGCAACTGGCGCATACTCAGAATTTGAATACAACCGTAATGGCCAACGTATTGTTGAGGTTAAACAAGCCAGAGATGACCTAGGCAGAGTCATGCGCCATCGCACCGAGACACAATATGACAGTCATGGTCGTATTACGTTTGTGACCACGAATGAATTAAAAAACATCAGTACAACAGATGTACCTAATTGGGTTTTTGAACGCATTATTAGCCGCGTGAGTTATCAATATGATGCAGTGGGCAACAGGCGCAAGATGCAGGTTGAAAATGGCTTGGAAGATGGTCTACCAGAAGACGCACCTAGCCAATTTAGTGGTGTATTCAAAATCAGTGAAATGTCATCATTCACTGAAATGACGGGAAATGTCGCACAATTGTTTCAATCTTTGAACAATAACAACCTCACTTTTTCTGGGACTTTTTACAAACAGACCGAGCCAAATAGCCCCGAGTGGTTTGCTGTTGAGCCACCTGTTCAACTTAATCAGGCTGGTTTCTTTACTGGGACTCCGAGTTTTGAGTCGGAAGGTGTTTACCTGATTGATGTGATAGCCACGGATCCTGCTTCAAATAAAACCTATACAGCAGAAGTCACGCTAGTAATAGAAGACACCCCCCCTCCTTTTACAAGTATTAATATAGGTTCAACGACGCTCAGGGAGGGAGAAGCGTTTGATTTAAATTTGACACAATATTTTGAGAAACGCTCACCGCAAACCAATGTTAACTATGCAGTGCAAGGCTTGCCCGCAGGGTTAACGCTCGACCAAAATAGTGAGCGTATAGTTGGCTCGTTTGGCTATGAAAGTGCCGGCAGTTACCCTGTAACCATTACGGCAACACATGTTGGAGAGCCCAATTACACTGTGACAGAGTCCTTCACTATTAGGGTATTGGAAACATTAAAAATTGAGGTCCATGAAGAAAGAGAGGTAACGCTGGATATCTCGCAGTTTATGCAAGGTTACAATACGCCTCGATTGGAAGTGGACGATGCAGCTAGATCGTTTATTGACCTGACAAATAATGTTATTACAATTGCGCCTGAAGCCGATCATGGTAAGCAATCAGGGTATTATGCTGTTACTGTGCTTGCTAAACATAATGACAATGAAAAACCGCCGCAAAACGGAAACAATCAAGTTACCAACCCCTCGCTAGCAATAGGTGAAATAGAAGCTGAAATTGTTGTTTATCATGTTTTTATACCAGATACGCTAGAACCTAATATTGCGATTTCAAAGAAAAGAGATGGCAACTTTACTATTACTGAAACTGAGTCCTTTCCCTCACATGTTCAAGATGTGACTCAGTACTTTAATAATCCTGATAATGACACCATCGTATACACGCAAGTATTGCAAAAGTGGGGATCTGTTCCGACAGGAGAAAAGGACAGTGCGGGTGATCCAATTTATAGGCCAGGTTGGGAAACAATTAATCACACTCCCGGTTGGCTATCTTTTAATAGCACATCGTTTTCGGGTACTCCTGGGTATTCTGACAGTGGCACTTATCGGATAATGATCACGGCAAGGGAACAAAACAGAAAAGTTAATCATTTGGCACAAGCCTATGTTAACTTTACAGTCGAAGATTTGGCACAACCCATAAGGATTACTGAATTTGACTGGATAAATGTGTATGAAGGACAACGCATTACCCCGATTGACGTTATGAGCCATGTTCGATCAGATCTTCAATTATCGGTATCAGCGGTAGGGTTACCTCCAGGTTTATCATTGAATGAACAGACAGGTGTCATCAGTGGGACTCCCACGTATGATGCAAGTTCGAGTTACACCGCAACCCTTACTTTAACGGATAAAAACGATCCAAGTGTCAGCGCGTCAGTTTCAATTCGATTTATGGTTTTTGACACTGTTAAAGAAGTAATAAATGAAAACGAAACTAAAACATTTGAATTACCTCTAGGGTATGATTTCGAGATTACGTCACCCAAACCCTCGTGGGCAAATATTGAAAGCGGTGGCTTGGTTTTAAGGCCGACAATTAACGATGGAGATGGTCAAACTACAGTCATCCAAGTTGTTGGTACGGATAGAGAAAAAACCCCACAATCTTCATCAAGTGTTTCGGGTACAGAGAAAAGCGCCTTAGACATTAGGACCATCACTCGTTTCTACCATATACAGGTTAATGATTCACACCAACTTAATGTGCGCCCGACAGCATCACAGATTGCCGATAAGGATCTGGTGGCAGGTCGTTCATTTTCATATGATTTTAGGCCCTTCTTTACAGACCCTGATAACAATACGCTTCGCTATCACATTCAATTTGAAGTATACAATGGGCCCGTGGACACCATTAACAATGGTGGCAACTCAAACTCTGGAGAGACGATTGGCGGTAATGTCGGTGGGGGGACAGCTGGGGCGGTCACTCTTTCGGGTAATAGCAATACGGCAAACACATCACATCTGCAACAGGCTCCTTCTTGGTTAAGTGTAACTAATGCGAGCTTAATAACTGAAAATGAATCGAACAGTGCGGTATCACAAGCCTCCTTGGCTTCAGGTGCCGTTGTCCCAAATTCTGATGTAGCCTTTATAACAGTAGATATGCCATCTGGTATGTCATGGTCTGAAACCAATGGGGTTTTAAGCGGGCGTGCTGATCTTAATCAGGACAATTCATATAGAGTTACTGTAACCGCCATTGAAGCAAATACTGCAGAAAGATACAGTGCAGAGTCGACGTTTAATATTTCGCTCGAATCCCCAATAAAAATAAGCGATATCAGTGCAAAAGAAGCCCAAGAAGGCGTTGCGATATCACCTATTAATATATCTCGGTATGTAACAAAGAACCCACAAAATTTATCTGTGTCTTACTCTGCATCGGGCTTACCAAGCGGTTTAAGTATTAATACGAGTACAGGTGTGATATCTGGTACTCCAAGTTTAAGCTCGAGTGGCAATAAGCGTGTCACAATTACCGTGAGGGATAGAAGCGACAGTTCTATTCATGTTTCCTCCTCATTCAATATTAATGTGCGTAACACAAACACTGTAACGGTATCTGAGTTTCAGCGTTCAACAATTGCCTCAGGTGTAGGTGGCAATTACACGACAGCTAATTTGCAAGGTGCACCTTCTTGGGTCAGTCTCTCGTCAGATATGAAAACGATTATTTTGGAACCAAAGGAAGGGGTGCATCGAAGCGAACCGTACACATTTACTTTAGAACTAGTAAGGCCGCCAAATAATTCCGATGGTGATTTGGGCGAACGTAGACGTGTTTTATATCATGTTGAAGTAAAAGATGCGCCTGAGCCAGCGCCAGATCCAGCCCCAAATCGTAGGCCAGAAGGTACCATTCAGGACAAAACAATTACAGAGGGAGTAGGCTTTAATTATAATTTTGCCACGCATTTCAAAGACCCCGATGGCGATGCCGTTACCTACCAACTGTCTTTTGAAAAGCTGAGTTTTGATATGGGCGGTGGTGGCGGAGTCATTAACTCTAGTTCGGTCGCCGCGTCGTCTGCATCCATTTCGTCAGCACAAAATGAAGTGATTACGCCTAACTTCACGCCATACTATGTATCTGTGCCAATGCCTCATGGTCTCAGCGTATCGTCAAGTGGTGTTTTGTCTGGCACGGCTGGGTACGATACGTCAGGAGAGTACCGAGTTACAGCAACGGCGACAGAGGTCAGTGGCGAAAAGAAAACGGGAACGGCCATTTTTACATTGAAGATCAATAATGGCACTCCAAAAGTAAAGCCATCGGTGTCTATTATTGGTAGGTCAGAAATAGAAAAAGGAAAGTCATATTCAATAACTGCCAATGCCCAGGACAGTGACGGTCGTATCATAAGCTATGAATGGAAAACGTCATCAGGGCTTTCTTTATCCGGTTCAGGGCGCGAAGTGTCGATATCGGGCAACTCGACGAGCAGTCAATCGGTTGAAGTGAGAGTAAAAGACGATGATGGTCTTTGGAGTAACTGGGCGAGAAAGACCATTACCATTCAGCCTGAGGGGCAGGCAAATAATGCGCCCGAAGCCAAACACAACCTAAACGCATATGGTAAAGTTGGTACGTCGTTTTCTTACTATATCCCTGATTCAGCTATTGTGGATCAAGACAGTGGAGACTTTTTAACCTATTCCGCGCCGATGTTACCGATGGGTTTAACGCTGACTGGAAATAGAATTCATGGTACGCCTACAAATGCTTCAAAGGGTAATTGGACTATCACTGCAACGGATAGTTCAGGTCTTTCTGCCTCTGTCCAAATTAATATTGAGATCATTGGCGATATGATCAATTTAGGCCTTGAACCATGGGAGATTGGAGGGGCTGGAAGCAAAGAAGTGCTTCAATCTTTGGCAAGTGCAAGCCAATTAGAAACGGTTGCGACACCTAGTTTGAGAATGGCAAGTACAAGCCAATTAGAAACGGTTGCGGCACCTAGTTTGAGAATGGCTAGTACAAGTCAAATAAAAACGGTTTCGGCACCTAGTTTGAGAATGGCTAGTTTCGCAGCGTTTAGCCATACGCCAATAGCGCCACCAAATTTAGACACCCCTTTAAAGGTGAAGGCGACAGTGCAAGCAAAATCAGCTGTACCGATAGGCACTGCGAGAGCAAAAAATAGCGCTAAACAATATTGGTTTACATACGATAATAACAATCGCGTTGTTATCGACGGTGGCAGTATGGATAGCGTCGCTGGCACGATAGATATCAAGTCTCAAGGTAAATATATTGAATACAATGGGACTGGCCAACAAACACTGGTAGTGGATAACTTAGGCAAAAATGCACAGCAGTATATCTATGACTCTTGGGGTATGCTTGCCCAAGTAGATGGCTTTTTAAACAAAGATGGGCAAGATCTCTATGAACAGCGCGCAGCTTTATCTATCACTCATTCAAATTGGCGAGCACAAAGTAGTTTCGAGTATGACAGCCTAGGACAAGTTACATCTAACAAAAGTTACTATTCGATTGGTAGTACGGCGTTTAAAGATGTGCCTGTGAGTCCTGACAGGCCGAGACCACCAATTGGATCTGACACTGAGCCTACTGAGTTCAGATACTACGTTGATATTTCAGGTCACCTGAAAACGATGACGGAGAATGCATACAATTTAGCGGGTGAGCTAGAGCGGAGTGTTGTCAAATCGTTAGAAAATGAACCAGCTACTTATATTGATGATCTGTTCCCTGCAAATTCCTACAATGGCCAGCGGTTTATGATCTACGCCAATAATAAATGGTCTGAATCGGAGTTCACTGTCCAGTCCATTTCTGAACAGTATGTATACAATGTGGCGAACCGCTTGGACGAATATAAATACAAGCAGATGAAAGACCTCCCTACAGGTGTCAGTGACCATTTAATTCACAACTTTGTTAAAACATACGATGAAGGGCGAGAAACATATTTAGAGACTTTAACAGTGGGCACAGGTGCGCAAGGGCACGAGAATAGCCGATACCTGCAAGATACAACAACCAAATCCAGCTATGATGCCAATGGCAATCGTACGCGTGTTGAAGAAGGCCCTACAGAAATCGTTACGGGTAACGCAAATGCAAGTGCTGATGCGATTAAATCGCGCTATATGCGTTATGGCACGGAGGGCAAACTGCTGTCTAAGGTGACGGGTACTCAGTCAAAAGCTATTTCCGACAGTGATCTAATAACCAGCGGCACAAGCTATGATCCATACACAGATCAGGCGATGGACTGGGAAAGCACAATTGCCCAAAACATAGGTTTTAATGAAGATAAGATAGGGCAAAGCTCAGCAGGAAGCTATTTTATTTACTCAAACCAGCAGTACTTGGGCGAGTTAAATAAATTAGGTATTAATACTATTAAAAATCAGCACTTTAGTGCACCAAATTTAAATCAGTCATCAGCAATGACAACACACCAAGTTGTTGCTGGGGATACACTTCAGAGCTTAGCGAAACGTTACTTTGGCAGTGAAAGCTTGTGGTATGTCATCGCTGATGCAAATGGGGTGGGTGCTGGAGCACAATTGCAGGCCGGCACATCGCTTGATATTCCATCAAGAGCAAACTCATTTAACAGTCATGACAGCTTTAAGCCAATTAACTTAAGCGAAGTGATTGGCGATACCACACCGAGCATGCCGTATGTGCCACCACCACCAAAAGCGGGCTGTAATGTACTGGCATCAGTCATCATGATTGCGGTGGCTGTAGTTGCAACGATTGCGACGGCAGGGGCAGCT
>NZ_JAKGBI010000039.1 GCF_021530565.1 Pseudoalteromonas sp. SMS1 | reverse complement strand
AAAGACATCAGTGCACTGTCTGCGGCATTTAACGCGCGAACTCTGACCTACACGCAGTTGGCGAGCCAGTTAAATGGCACCTTGGTGAGTGACGCCCGTGTCAGTCATTCTGTGTATAACGGCGCAGGGCAACTGACACAAATCACTCATGCGGATAACACCACGGAGTCTTACACCTATTATGACAATGGGTTAAAAGCCACTTACACCAACCAAAAAGGGGCAACGTGGGATTATACCTATGACAACAGCGGCCGGCTTGCCTATGAGCATGGTCCTGCAGCTACGCATCATTATTGGTACAATGGGGCACTTGTCCAAGTTGACCAAGCGCGATTCACCAAGTCTTTTGACTACGATGATGCAGGTAATGTCATCAAAATCACCGAGGGTGTATGGAAAGGCAACGGATGGGTTGCCAATGCAGAGCAAGCCGTTTCGCGCTTTACCTATGATCTCGCAGGGCGTCAGGTGTCAGTGAACCAAGATGCGACACGTAATGCGCCTGCCACCGAAAGCCGCACTGTTTACGATGTATTGGGGCGTGCTGTGCTATCAACGCAAGGCGCCGATCTGAGCCAACCGGCCAGCGCATCCAACCCCCATGTCACTCAGTTAAAAGTGTATGACAATGCGGGCAATGTGAGATTTGAAGTAAGTGGCGCAGGAAATGTGACTCAACGTCAATACAACGCGCTAGGACAAGTCGTTAAGCTAATTCAATACGCAGATCAAACAACGGTAAGAACAGGGCCGAGCCATGACCTTGTGCTGTCTGATTTAGTTGATAGCCAAGGCGCTATCCGCTCGGGTAACCCGCTTAATTTAGCGGCTAATACATCGCAGGACCGAACCATTGTTACAGCCTATGATAACTCTGGGAGAAAGGTTCGAGTAGATATTGGTAATCAATCAACGCAATTCAAATATAATGCATTTGGTCAAGAGGTTAAGTCTGAAAAGCTGTTGTCAGGAGAGTTTAATACTTCTGGCTATAATGCATTAACTCAGTACACATATTACAACGAACTCGGGCAAAAAGTAGCCATGCTAGATGCTGGAAAGTATCTAACAAAGTGGGACTACAATGCATTTGGCGCGGTTAAAATGCAAACTGAATACGCGGTTGCCATTGCTGGAAATCCAAGCGAAGATACTATTCCAAATGCTGGGATTGGCAATGATACGGTTGGCCAAAATAGAGTTATTGAATATCACTATGATGAAATGGGCCGAGTACTGCATCAAGTGCAGTCAAATGTAGATATTGCTGATTTTACGAGTGTCGCTAATTTCGAGTCCCACAATCATCTGATCTCATCCTTTGAATACGATGACCTAGGCAATACCATTTCATCACAAAAGCGTACAGCAAATACAGGTGACTTGGCGCAACTTGATAGCCAAACATTTGGCAAATTTATTAGCGAGTACGATGCGCTTGGCAGATTAATTCATACGGCCAGTGAGTCGGTTGCAAAAACACAGGTTGATACAAGCCAAACACAATCAAAAGCGATAACAATTACCACTGGTCGTCGTTATACCACAATGGCATATGATGCCTTTGGCAATATGGTAAAGCGTACTGAACATGCGAATACGGGGAGTGTTAATTCTTCTTCACTAGATATTACTGTCTCTGCTAATAGCCAAGATAAATCGACACAACATGAGTACAATGTGCGTGGTCAGTTGATCTCTGAATATGATGCGTTAGGCAATAAGGTACTCCATCATTACAATGCGCTAGGTCAATTAGTCGAAACAAGACAAACATATAACGAATGGCATCATGATAATGAGCATTATTCATTTAGTTATCAGTATTATTATCATGATGCAAGTGGGAAAAGCGTAAGGACCAGTGGTAAGTTAGGTGGTTTGCCAAGCGGTATTTCATTTGATCCAAACAGTGGGATACTCAAAGGAAAAATAGCACATATTCAAGCGGGTGATTACTCTACTAGTCATACTACTGTAACCATATCTTTAGACGCCAATTACCTTTCTCCAGATAGTGATAAAAATCAATATCGAGCTTTTGATAGCCGTGATGCAAGTAAGGGAGTTGCGGCATTCTCTTCATGGCGTAAACCCACTTCTGGTAGTGACAGTTCAAAACAAGTCTATACCCAATATTTTTACGATGAGAATGGGCAGTTAAGCCGCAAAACATTGGGCAAAGATGATGGCAATGGCGATGCATCGATCAAATCGTATTACACCTATTACAACGCATTTGGCGAAGTGAAAAAAGACGAAGATGGTCAGTACCTATACAATAAAGAAGGCTTGCTTTGGAAGACAACTAAAGAAGATGGGGTTTTAAAAACACACGAGTACGATAAAGCGGGCAGATTAACGAGTACTATACACGCCCTTAATGGACAAACAGACATAGAGCGGGATGCTTTAGGCAACGCGACTAAAATTAAGCAACCTAAATTCACTCAAAATAACACCTTGGTCCGCCCTGAAGTCCAGCAAACGTTTGACCGTTGGGGAAATACTATTGAATTGAAGGATGCCCTTGGTTTTATTACAAAAATGGCATACAACCACAGTAATCAGGTTATTAAAGAGATTTTGCCCTCAGTTAATGTAACCGATGAAACGGGAGTAACGAAGTTAGAGACACCGATTAATCTTTATCACTACGATGAAGCTGGGCGATTGATCCAAAAAGTCGATGCCAACTTAAATACACATACTTTTAAGTACGATGAGTCAGGTAAACAAACGTTAACACAAGATGGTGAAGGTAACTTAACTTATCATCGCTATGATGCATTTGGCAGAAAAGTGGTGACCACAGATGCTGAAGGTAAAGTGACAACTACTCATTATGACAAATTGGATAGGGTTGTTGAAACTGGCCAGTTTGGTGTTGTTGACAATGTGTCTGGGACATATCGAACTGTAAATAGTTATGATTATGATGAGCTTGGCAACCGGACACATGAGCGAGACGCGTTAGGTGGCGAAAAGTCCTATAAGTTTGATGTCTATGGTAATGTGATCTATTCGCGCGATGAAGTAGGGAGAGAGAAGTCTTATAGCTACAACAGTGATGGTACACAAAAAAGCGAAACCTATATCAATTTGCACTCAAGTTCAAACGCAAACAAACACCAGAATAGTCGCCTTTTTGACGAATACGGCAATTTACAAAGTGGTAATGATTTAGGTGGAAAAGGCTTTAACTACACCTATGGTCGTAGCTTTGGCAGCACCAAAGTTAAAACGCTTAATAGTACTTACCAAGAAATTGAAACAACAAATATTGGTAGGTTGATCCGAAAGAAAAATGATCGCGGTCAAAACATCGAATATCGATACTATGACAATGGTTGGCTAAAGAGTATTACCGACAAAACGACAGATGCCTATTCGTACTTCGAATATGATAAAGCGGGTCGCCGAACGTTAGAATTGACTCAATCATGGGATGATTTAAAACGTGTTATTCGCCACGAGACTGAAACGAAATATGACAGCCATGGTCGGATATTGCAGACGCAAACCAATGAATACAAAAATACAAATGCCACAGGCACTCCTAATTGGGTGAAAGAGAGGATCCTGTCTCGTGTCACCTATCGGTATGATGCTGTGGGTAATCGCCGCAGTATGAAAGTAGAAAATGGGATCACTGGCGCCATTTCAGAAAACCCAGAGTATATTTTTCATGGCAGCTTATTACTTGAAGAAAATCAGCAACTCAACAGTGAATCTTCTAGCGTTGCTCAGTTCTTTGATACCTTGCAAATATCTAGACTTTCGTACTCTGCACAGATTTACAAGCAAAATGACCAAAGTCGTTGGGAAAGCGTGTCATCTATTGATGGGCTCACCCTCAACTCCGATGGTACTTTCTCGGGAGTACCTTCCTATGATTCATCGGGCGTTTACCGACTGGAAGTAGAGGCCAAGGACAGTTCAGTGTCTCCTTCACGCGTGTTCAAAGGTGAAATTGAGGTCTTTATTTCGAATGTGAAAGCCCCAATCGAAATGAATCAGATAGCACGCCAATCAGGGCAAGAAGGCTACTCTTTCTCAGTTGATTTGAGTCAATATTTTACAGCCGACTCCACATCGAGGGAGTTAAAGTATGTCGTTAGGGGGTTACCATCAACCTTGTCCTATGACCAGTCAGGTATGATCAGTGGTAAATTGGGTTATGAGGACTCTGGAAATCATACAATCACCGTAGAAGTATCTGACAAAAACGACGCTAGTATAAAGCGTACCCAAACATTTACGCTAAATGTAAAACCAACAAACCATCTAACTGTAAAAGAGGGACACACTCACAGCATCAACCTATTGCAAGAAAGTCACGGTGCAAGTTTGTTTGAGTTAACTAAAGGGGCTAGTTTTGTTAAAATTATAAGAAATCAACTGGTTATTTCTCCTCTTGCAGGAGATGCACGCAGTACTCCTTACATTATCGGTTACAAGACTTATGAGCCAGATCCAGAAGGAAACAAGGTAACAGGTACATATGAGTTTCATGTTCATGTACCTGTTGATACATCTACCCCTGCCAATCTAGCACCGACTGGTACGATAAATGATAAACAGGCAAAAGAAGGACAATTTTTCTCTCATAATACTGCGACCAATTTTAAAGACCCGGATGGCGACGAAGTAACTTATAGTGCCTATTTCTTTAAACGAGTATTTGTGGCAGATACTAGGCCTATAGATACACAAGCCGCCGATTTGTCACTTGAGCAACATCAACTCGATGGCAACAGGGAAGGAGCGTGGGAATATCGGGGTGTAGAAATGCCAGGAGGCCTTCGTTTTAGCGCTTCAGGGGTACTAAGTGGCACACCTTATTATACCACGGCTGGTCTTTATCGGGTCATAGTTGTTGCAACCGAGACAAAGTCAACAAAGTTATCTGGGCAAGCTGAGTTTAATCTGAGCATTGCCAATGTAAACCCCAATAGGTCGCCAACAGTTACGCTAAGTGGGGGAGCCAGTGTACTCAAAGGAAAGAGCATAACCTTGACGGCCAAAGGTAATGATCCTGATGGCACAATTAGTGCCTATGAGTGGCAAAGTTCCTCGGGTTTAAGCGTTACAGGCCGTGACGGCAGTGCGACTGTAACAGGCCTTACCGGTGGTGAGCAATGGGTTAAGGTGAGAGTAAAAGACAACGACGGTACTTGGAGTAGCTGGAAAACTAAAAGCATTACTGTAACACTGCCATCGGTCGTTAATCGCGCCCCTGTCGCCAATCGTAGCCTTGGGACGTTTGGGTTTCAGGGGAGAGGGCTGAATTATCTAATTCCTGATGATGCGTTCTCAGACCCAGATGGCGATACATTAACATATAGCGCATCCGGGCTGCCCAATGGATTGTCTTTAAATGGGAATCGAATTTCGGGTCCTTTAAATTCACCTGGAACATTTTACATTCAAATAACAGCGAAGGATCCAAAAGGTCTATCTGCGAAAACCACGCTACGGCTCGAAGTAGAGCCTAGGTTTACCAGTAATACGCCGGGGATTGGAATTGGAACAGAGGCCAGTGGACAGGTTGAAGAGTCCCAATTCTTAGCGCAAACTTCTGACTCTGTGACACAAAAGGCGCAATTAGGTACCTCTATAGAGAGGGCTGTAAACACAACTGGTTCGAACTCTACTTCAGGCTCAGTTTCGTCGACTTCGACACAAAGTGACAATATCCAAGAGTATTGGTTTACTTATGATGGAAACAACCGTGTTGTACATGATGGCGGGAGCTTATCGGGTGGTAAAATTACAACCAAATCAAAAGGCCAATTTATTGCCTACAACGACGTTGGGCAGCAGACTTTGGTTGTGTCGAGGGACATACGTGCACAGCAATTTATTTATAACAGTTGGGGGCAAGTAGCAGCCGTTGACAGCTATCAGCACAAAGGGCTTAAAGAAGACGACCTGTATGAGAAGCGTGCAATATTGGCATCTAACCCAGCGTTAGTGAATTGGGTAGCAAGTAGCCGTTTAGATTATGATGCGCTCGGCCGTGTGACAGATAAACGCGAGTACTATGGTGCTACGAGCTCGGAAACATTTAATGTTGGCGGAAACAACGCCAATGATGCTGACGCCCATCAAGACGACAATACGTTTATTGTTGTCAATTATGGCGGTGCGATTAAGCGTCTCACTGAGACACGATATAACGCGGCCGGAGATGTGGTTTGGGTTCAAGAAAAAGCGTTAACCTTGAATATTGAGGATACACTGCGTCAACAAGTCAAACCAGATTTATTGACGCAAACAATCTTTGTTTCTGATGGTTGGTCGGAGTCTAATCTCGGTATTAATTCAACCACGCAAGACTATGTATACGATGGCGCTGGAATGGTGAAATCTTATTCTTATTATCAAAAAGCGGAAAAAGCGGAGACACCCAACTTAGTACATAACTTTACTAAAGAGTATATTGCCCGAGACCAATATCTTGAATCTTTGACTAAAGGTGAAGGCAGTAAAACACATCCAGAGAGCCAGCACTTATATGATGCACAAACCAAGTCGAGCTACGATGTAAATGGCAATCGTACACGCATTGAAGAACACATAACGGACTCTCGATATACTGCCAATAAGGACGTAAATGCGCGTTACATGAGATACGATGCCGAAGGCAAACTCATCTCAAAAGTAACGGGTAAACAATCGGAAACATTGACTGCATCCCATCTAAATACACAAAAGTCATACTACAACCCTCAATCAGGCGAAGTGATCGACTGGCAAACAACCGTGGCCAGTAATGTGGGGTTTGAGGAAGATGAGTCATTCCTTGGTAGAGGGATGGGCAGTTACTACTTATATAGTGGTGGTAATTACCTGGGTGAACTGAATAAGTCGGGTACAAACTCGATTAAAGAGCAACACTTTAAAGCCCCAGACGCAAGAGCAGCAACAGTTGTGGCGCGACACCAAGTACAATCCGGCAATACGTTAAAAGAACTGGCCAAGCTATACTATGGCAACGAAAACCTATGGTACATCATTGCTGATTTTAACGGGCTGGGCGCGGGTTCTGATTTACAGGCTGGTGTTATGTTGGATATTCCGGCACGCGCCAATACGTTTAATAGCCACGATAGCTTTAAACCAATTAACTTAGGCGAAGTGATTGGCGATACCACGCCAAGTATGCCGTATGTACCACCTCCACCGGAGGCTGGGTGTAATGTGTTTGCCTCGGTGATTATGATTGCAGTCGCGGTGGTTGCGACGATTGCGACGGCGGGGGCATTGGCTGGCGCCTCATATGGCGCTCTTATGTCCACGGGGACGTCGGTTCTTACTGGCAGTTTTGCTGCTGCGGGTGTTGCAACGACTGGTGCTGGGATAGCGATGGCCGCGACGGCTGGTTTTGTCGGCTCTGCGGTGTCCCAGTTAGCAGGTAAAGCCATGGGCGTTGTTGACAGCTTTTCGTTGAAATCAGCATTAGGCTCAGGGCTGACTGCAGGCCTAACTGCCGGTGCTGGACATGTGTTAAGAGGCGTTGAGGCATTTGCAAAATTAAACGATGCGAACAAAGCAATTAATGTTGTTAGCAATGCTGGTAAAACAATTGAAGGCGTATATCAATTAGGTAGCATAGGTAAAGCCGCTGTAGGGGCTGCAGGTGCGATAAGTTCAGTGGCAGCAAATAAGTTGGTAGGAAATGAAGCCAGCTTTAGATGGGGCAATGTTGCGGCATCCGCTTTGACTTCTTACGTTGGTGCAGAACTGGGTTTCGGTGACCCCGATACGTTAGCCGGCGGCATGACATCAGGAGATATTGTAACGGATACACTAGGGGGTATTGCGAATAGTGGATTAAGGTATGGCTCGGACAAGCTGTTTGGTAATGAGGCAAGCTGGAACTTTAAGAATATAGCGACGGATGCGTTTGGAAATGCGTTGGGGAACTCGATTGTGAGTGGTTTAAGCAGTACACCAAAATCAGCAAATACCACTGCGACAAGTCCAAAACGCGCTGGTCAAACGCAACCTATTGGTAAAACAGGTGGAGCACCTGCTTCACAAGACGCAGTAGATATTAATCCAGAGAATGCCCTTGAAAGATGGAATAGACTAGAAGCGTCAGGAGGGCTTGATAGCTTATCTGATAATGCATATTACAGCCTAGCAACCGCCGCAAACTCAATTGAGAATGCGACACGCCCAATCACATCGTTTGATAGATTCAATCATTTGGTTAATCATTCAAACATGATTAGGCAGCAGTTAAACAATGATTTAGCAACGAAGGCACAAAGCGTGCAACGAACGCAATCACTCATTGCTAATAACCAAGCGTGGATTGATAGAAATACCACGACAATGGGTAGAGTGCCGCAAGGCTTTGACCTTGAAAGCTCACTAATAGACTCCATTGATTGGACGGATATGAGCCAGCCTTTAACACCGGGGCCTTGGCGTGAAGGGTATGTGTTTGGCTCTCCAAATACGCAATCAAATTTAACAACTAACCTTGGCTATGCATCGCTCACTGTAGGTGGGCTAGGTTCTACTCATACTGCTTTAAGCGGTATTGCTGCGACAAAACCCGGTAGTTATAGTTTTGGCTTAGTGCAAAACAAAGGTTGGACGCTAGCAGACAAAGCGCCACTCTCTACCATTTTTGATGGTAGTTTTGGTCGCGGAGCTTCAACACCGCTTAACGGCGTAAGCAATTACAGCTTTGGCTTTGGACCTGTAGATGATATTAAGAGTTTAACTGGGAGTATCTCTGGATTGATGGATAGTTCTTTGGCGCAGACTTCAGGGCGCTTACTTACAGCGGCTGGTCCTATGGTTTCGGGCTTTCAAGCATACGACTATCAATTCAATCAAGAAAATCACAATTGGAACAACCCCGCTAATCAAGCTGATATCGCCAGCAATTGGGGTAAATTCGGTGTGGACAGCACCTTTGCGTTAGCATCAATAACAGGTGTCGGGACACTTCCAGCAACAGTTTATGGTATTACAGACTTTGCTTTGCAAGCATCTGGTTATAGTTACACCCCTAAATTCCACCCAACAGAAATGGGCGTTGAGAAGAAGAGTTGGACAGGTCTAATGTATCAATTTGGTGACATGATTGAAGCCAACCAAAGGATTAATCCTAATTTTAAAGTGCGTGGGCCGGGAGGGTTTTAGGTGAACATTTTGAGTTTTATTCGTAGCTACTATTTATATTTTTATTATCAAACATCGATAAACCAGAAAACAGGTAAGTTAGTACCCTCAATGGGGTTTGTTACCGTAGTTCTTCTGGTGATGATTTTTCATGCTGGTACGCTTTTATATACATTTAACGCTGTCGGTTATAGGTTTATGAATGAAGTACTTACTGATACATTGTTCTCATTTCGAGGCGATGTAAACCTGATAATAATTTTGGCTGCTGTGTTTGCTATTTTGTTTACTTATTTAGTCTGTTGCTTCGGGATCAAGTTTGAAGAGATAGGGGCTAGATTAGCTAAAACGAGGTGGTTAGCTAAACGCTCTGTATGGAAGATGATTTTGCTACCGGTATTGAGTATGGCGATGTTTATATTGAGTGGTGTTTTGTTTTACTAGATGTGGAAATATCGGCTAGCTGTTTTAGCTGAACTTAAGATAGGACAGGCACAAATTTATTGCTTAAACTAGGTTCTTTGGTTACTGTTTAAATATCCAGTTAAAATGGGTTTTGAAAAGGTATGACAAGAGCAAGGAAAGCATTGATAGATTTGTCCTCGACCTCTTATTATCACTTAAT
>NZ_JAKGBI010000038.1 GCF_021530565.1 Pseudoalteromonas sp. SMS1 | reverse complement strand
GGCTGATTCTGCTTCCTGGCTGATTCTGCTTCCTGGCTGATTCTGCTTATTACTAACTCTCTCTTACACACGTTTTCAAGCGCAAAATAAACTTGCCCAATGCCCTGACCTCGTTGCGCTGTCTAAACTATAAAAATAATGCAAAATCTCCAACAACCAATGTATTGCTTTTGTATAACCAATTAAATAAGCATTAATATCAACACCTTAAAATCCATAAATAACAAAGATAATTTACGAAGTGTGTATTACGTTTAAGGAATGAGTTGCAAAATACGCGTTTATATAGGGGGAAAATAGGACTTGAAGCAGCTAGAGATGCAACTAGCTGCCGATAGAGATATGTTACCTTGACTCTCTCTCATCTTCTCGAGGGTCTTTACAAGTTCCAACTATGGGACAAGACTCCGGATCCGGTGGTGGAAGTCCACTGGTATTAATGAAAGCCAACGTACTAAGTGAAGCAAAAATAAGTGCTTTTGTAGAGTTCATAGTTTTGTTCTTTGTTGTTTAAATGAAAATTGAATAACAGATCGATATCTACCATCCATTGCTAATGAAAATTTATTTGCTGCAGTGCGGCATCATTTATCTGCACTGACAAGTACACGACTCGCCCACCGCTCCTATCAACAGAAATTCTCGGGTGTAAACTAAATAGAAAATCTTCCATTACATGATAATACTGGCTGTTCAAGTCAAAGTAATGTAAGTAGCTTTTTATATGATCATAGGTAGACCAAACGACCTTATCATTCCTGACATGCCATCGTGTAATCGGTTCAAGACCAATACGGTGATTCAGCGGCTGCGGCAGCGCAGTTTGTGACTCTAGATAAGCTAATTGACCCGCCTCTGTCGCAACGACATACCCTGTTGATGCGGTTCGAATAGTTCTAAAATCATTTAAAAATACATCGCTCTGTCCTGTCGCAATATCATATTTCTGTATTTCCCATCTGCCACCCACTTGAACACCATACAATATGTATTCACCACTTGGATTGAATACACCGTCACTGCATGAATTGGAGCTCGACGTTAAATAATGTACCCGCTGCTCCTCAACAGAAAATACGGCAAGGCGATAATCCTCTTTAAACACTATCCATTTATGGTCTTTAGATACATCCAGCAGCTCTATCTTGCCATCACTTTGATATACAATATTGATATGTTTGGTCTTAATATTAAAGCTACCAATAGAGTTGCGTTTATCTTTTAAAACCCGCACCCACTTTAGTTCGTCGTCGGATGAATCAAACATCATAGATACAATTTCTGGCTGTGTATCTATCACCTTACTCACCCCATTGGAAAACGAGCGCTCAATGTATAAACGCTCTGCACGCTCTTGGGACTTTTTAATCACCACCAGCCCACCTTGGTGGTCACTTTCCATTGAGGTTATTAATGCTGAAACATTGTCATACACGATGTGAAATTGCTTCGTTTTCAGGTCATAAAGGCGAATCGAGTCTTCATTGAGCAATAAGATTTCGCTATCATTGCGCCAGACGACTTTATCGATTGGTGTGTCGCCATCGATTAAAATGGTTTCTTGCTGACTGATCAGATCGTGCAGTATCAACTGCGCCCGTCCTGCACTGATATTTGCAGTCACAATACGACGGCGATCTGGCGATGTGCTCATGCTAACTATGTATTCGTCCGATTGACTGACTGTGACGAGACGCGTTTCCTGATCACCTTCTAAATCAATGGCATAAAGCATTAGCTGAGATTGATTGGCATTTGCCAACTGCACAATTACTTCGGAGCTCGCACGCCCAGGCTGAATATCTGCGATCAGATAGCGCCCTTCTAGGAGCGTCACCATGGCGCTTTCAGGTTCAGCCACGGTCAAGGGCAGTAATTTTAAAGATGAGTTACCCGTTAGTGTGTTGCTAAATACTAACGCTTTATCGTTTTGAGCAAAACGAACAAACATCGCACTTGGCTCATTGGTAGTTAGCTGGCGTATGGTTTTTTCATACTTGTCATACAAATATACCTGACTCAGCTCATTTTCAAATGAACGCCCAGTAAAAGCGATATAGCGCCCATCTTTAGACACTGCCAACGACGTTTTTTCGCCTTTAAACTCGGTCAATGTGTTTACATCCGAGGCTTCGATTTGCGATACACTGAATGGCCAAGTTTGACTCGAATAGGTTGCCCACCCACCTAGTAAAGCGACCAAAGAACAAAACACCAAGAGCAAAAGCGTATTTTGGCTAAACCTGACGCTAGCTGGGCGCGTGATTTCGGGCGCAATAGGTGTGTCAATTTTGGGGGAAGTACGCAGTATCTCCTCTGCGTGACAGGATTCATCTGTCGAGATTGGTTCTTCTGAAATTGGCTGTGAATCACAAACGAGTTTGTAACCTCGTTTTGGCACCGACTTTATATAACTTGGTGAGGTAATGTCTTCATCTTTTAATATCACGCGCAGTTTTTTGACAGCACCACGCACCGCGGTGTCCGTCACAATACGGTCTGACCACACTTGCTCGTGTAACTCTTCAATAGTCACGTAGCGACCACGACAGTGATAGAGATATAACAATAACTCCATTACTTTTGGCTCTACGGCGATCTCTTCGTCATTAAGGTAAAGCAAGCGTTGTTCAAGATCTAGAACAAAGTCCCCTAACGAAGCTCGCATAATATCCTTTTGCAAATAATGATTCCCGGCTAACTGTACCAGTCACTTAATTGATTAACAGATATGAAGAAACTTAAGTGAATAATACGAAATATGTAAATATTCATAAAACAACCACCCAACAAGTGTACCAAGGAATTCCTTAATACATCAACTACCGCTCGTCCAAGGGTGAACAAGAAATCTCTTTATAAATATACAGTTATGAACTTTTAAAAAAAAATTACAATTTTAGGGGCAATCAATTTGTACTTATGAAACATCTACTTAAAGAAACTTTTAATGAAAGTAACGCACTAAATTGTTTCATAATATTCGAAAATCGTGTTGACACTTTTTCACAATACGCGACTACGCTGAGCAAAAATTCATCTTTTTTTGACCTATGAGAGCACCTGTTCATCAACATACTGAAACCAATTCAGACATTCAACTGCATAGATCAAGATCTGAACCATTATCCCAAGAGATTTATGGGCGCATATTATATCGCAATCGCGACGTAAAACTGAGAATAAATTGCAAGGAATTACCAGAGAGTGATACAAAAAGAGCGCTCCGTGCGGAACGCTCTAAATTGCTTTACATGTTGTAAGTTAAATTCGCATGTTATTTCATATTTGCAATGTCATCTTTGGTCGCATTCACTGTTTTCCATGCATACGACTCACCTTCGACACCATAAGGGTGGCCGTGTGCCGTCCAGTTTGGGTTCGAGAAATAATCATATTGCGTTGCGCTGCCAAAGACATGTGGGTATGCCATAATGCTGGTGAATACATTGTACACACCATGCCCCATACCATCTGTGTATACCCCACCAGACGTGTCACCTTGTCTGCGCGCATGCGTTAAGCCTTGGTTGTGGCCTAGCTCATGGACAAACGTTGTCGCACCACAGTCTACAGCCGTGATTGAATACATCTTATCCACTTGCGATGGATACAGATTTCCATTACTGCCTTGACCAACCCACGCAATACCACAGCTAATTAAATTGCTGCCAGCTGATGAACCCACACCCAAAAGCGCGACCATATCTGCACGGTGAGTATTTCGATACTGTGCAATTGAAGCACTGTTAGTGAGTGAATTTAACCAGTTTTCATCAGCGGTTACTTGTGCACTTCCGATTGAATCCGACGCAACCAAGTTGAGTCTTAAATTAACGTTATTTTGACTATAGACCTGATTTGAAAACGACACCAATTGATTAATTTTTGTTTGAATATTGGATGTCTTTGCAGCCGCTTCGTCACTGTACAAAATCGCAATGTCAATGGTATTAGCGTGCGTGAGACCTGAGGCAACAGTTAGCGTTGCCGCCAAGATTGCTTTTTTCATGTTAATTTTCCTTTCTTGTTGTCTGTGTTTTTATTGGTGGAGAAAAGAGATCTTTTTCCCCCTCAGCAGGACCACGCTCTACAGGCGTGTGTTCTACATGATTCTTATATAGGTCACGCTTTGCTGCTATCCAGCCGTGCTTGCCATGGGACTCAAATACATAGTTGCCAGACGAAACCGTAAATTGCCCATAAATCGCATTGCTACCCACTGTCATTACCGAGTTATGAAAACGATTATCAGAGCCAGTTACTTGTGCAAAGACACTTTTGTCTCCATTAGGAAATACATCCACTTGTGTCACTTCTGCGCGATGCATTTCCGTTGTTTGTGGGATGGTCAAATCAAACGTATCCCCGACTTCTAATTGCTGCATAGCATCTAAGTCAAACTCGACATAAGCTTCTTCACTAATGTCTCTTACTAATACACCAGCAGCTTCCAACACTTCTCGCGCATCATCTGAAATGGATGCAATTTCCCCAATATCGAGTGGTAATCGCTCCATTTCAGGCACAATGACTTTCATTGCATTTGGAGCAACGTTTTTATCTTGCTCAGGTAAACTTATTGCTTTTTCCGGCATGGCGTTGTTTACATAAACGGCAACATTTGGTGCAGTTTTCTGGACACTATCATTCGACTCAAACACCTGATTAGGTTGATAAAGAAACCAATAAGACACAGAAATAGCTGTTAAAATCAGAAAAAAGGCAAGTTTGTTCATTTTTTATTGTTCTTCTAATGGATACAGAACGAATATAAAATGATCAAACAAATGTGTCAATTAAATTACACAAAAATTTAACGAAGCAAATATTGTTATAACATAACGAATAATCAGTACTAATTATGCTCAACGCTGATTCACTTTATCAGTGCAACACTCACCATGTGTTGCACTATGAACAATTAGCAAACGACATTTCGAATAATATAAATAGGTATTTCAACACGTTGAATATTGAGGCAGTACCAAAACCACCTCTCATTATTGAGCGCACATTATTTGCTGTAAAGGCCAATTAGCCCATCAGTGAGAAGCACGGCAAAAACACTGAAGTGAGAGGTGTTCGGAATGATTTTACTGGTAAGTTTAAAGTTGGTGTATTGTCGACTTTTGAGGATCGCGACAAATTTATTCAAATCTTTTTGAATTACCCCTTCCTTACCACCTGCATAAACATAGACCTCAGCCGGCAATGATTGATTTTTGTCGGCATATGCAGATTCAATATCGAAGATAACTTCATTGTCATACCAATAGGATGGGCTACCTAATATATAAGACTCAAAGAGTGTCGGTGTTGTAAGCAAAATATAGGTTCCCAACAGACCACCATATGAGTGCCCAACAAATGTTTTGCGGGCTGGATTTATGCGATACCGGTCAAGCACCAGCGGCAAAACCTGCTCCGAGATAAATTGCACATAATTATTCGCCTTCCCCGATACCTGTTGTGCCGCTATCGAATGCCCACCCGTCTCTTTTGGTGCGTAAGTGGGTGTATAGTCGCGCGTCCGGCTGAACAGCTTATTCATGCCTTTGGCATATGAGATTCCGACTAAAATCACTTCTTCTATATCTCGCCCTTCAATTAGATGCAAAATACCGCTGGCTGTCGCTATCGAGTAACTCGTATCGTTGATAAGGACGAGTGGATAGTGTTTTTTGCTCTGGCTATACCCTTTGGGCAAACGGACATACAACTCGTAACTTTGTTGATTAACACGAGATGTAATCGGGATCGTATCCGTGTTGTCAATTTCAAACTTGTTCGCAGCATAAACACCACTGCTCATAAAACAATGAATGACGCCCAATAACGCTAAATTTCTTACAAACCTCATCATCACATACGCTCCTTTTCTTATTCAATTAATGTCATTTTCTGGGATGAGCCGAAGTGCGTACTGCGTGCAGCTGACACTCGTGTATTTATTTGAGCAATAGACACTGATAATTGAGTAAGCTGCTGCGTATTTAGCTTACGGTGTCCAGTAAAGTCAGGATCGAGGTTTAAGGGGTTAATCGCTCGGCCATGCTTATGAACTTCATAATGCAGATGCCGCGCCTGTGACATCCCTGTATTACCGAGAAACCCGATGACTTGACCTTGTTTAACCAAAGTTCCCGCTTTAAGATTTTGTGCAAACCCTTGTAAATGTGCATACAAGGTGCGATAGCCATTTTGATGTTGAAGGAGTATGCGGTTACCAAAGCTTCCTCCCCAATTGGCTTTTAGTACCTTGCCATCTCCCGCAGCAAATACAGGGGTCCCCAGTGGCGCTCCGAAATCTAGCCCCTTATGAATGCGTGTAAACCCTAAAATTGGATGCTTTCTTTGGCCAAATGTCGAAGACAGACGTGCACCATGTATAGGCGTTTTTAACAAAAAACTTTGCACAGGTTTGCCATCCGCAAAATAGTAAGCTCCTTTATTATTGATGTCGCTATGGAAGTATAAAGCGTACGGTTTACCGGCTACAGTGAGGTTGATGTACAGTAATGGACCTGCTTGCAAACTAGGGCTCAGTACATTAGGTTTGCTGAGTTTGGCTGCGTGGTAAAATACTTCTAACTCATCATTTTTGTGCAGCGCCCTTTGAAAATCGACACAATGTGATAAAACCAAAATCAGTTTATTGATAATCTTGACAGGGATATCTGCTGCGAGCGCACTATTAAATAGACTATCGCCGATCTTCACCTTAGCATACCGCCCTATTTGTTGTGTTTGCATGCTAGACTCACTCACGAGCCACTGCTCCCCCAAACGCTGGGCGACCAACATTTTGGCAAACCTGAGTCCAATTTCCACAACCATCACTTGACGATTTTCATCGAGAGTTAGCTTTAACTTTGTTCCTGCCGCAATAGTGTTGAGGTCCAACCAATGCCGAGTCGCTGCAACCAGATTCAGTACATTGCGGGGCATCACCTTGTAAGGCTTCAGTGCACTGATCAATGATTCTCCCGCCTTAATCGTCACCGTCTCCGAAACTACGGCCGCTACTGGCGTTTGTGATAAACTCGCACTTGAACTTAATCGCGAAAATGAATTCGCTGCTGCACTATTTGATGATGACTTGTCCGTCAATTTGGCTGGTTCAGTGCCCTTTATCGGCGCGCAACCTACCCCTACCACAATCAACGCAGCATAAAAAATTAGATATCGTTCCATCGTTATTTCAGATCTAAAACTGCTAGCGGATTAAGCCGTTGTGCTTTATGTATTAGCTCCAGATGCAAATGAGGGCCTGTTACTCTGCCCGTTTCACCCAGTGTACCCAGAGGTGCTCCCCCTTGCACTGCTTGCCCCTTTTCAACATCAATACTATCCAAATGCGCGTATAAGCTCTGATAGCCATTGTTATGTTGAAGCAATACGACTTTGCCAAACCGATCTGGCAAGGTCGTATCGTCAGCCACTAATACATATCCATCAGCAATAGCTGCTATCGGACTACCTTTCGGAGCCACGAGATCAATGCCACCATGAGGTTTCATATTTCTAAACTGTGAAATGTGCCCATAATGTGAGCTAATTTTGAAATCACGCATTGGATTGTGCCAAGCCCTATCATCAGGACGCACAAACGGCGCTGCTTTTATATTGAGTGTTACAAGTACAATACATATACAAAGTAAGCTCAAAATTAAAAGAATGGGTTGATTGGGCTCTGGTGCCACAATATTTTTAAGCCTTGACTTATAGTCTTCGAGCGTCAGTGCGTCAGATGAAAAATGGGCTGCGCCTGCCACATCTGTTACCGCAACGGAACGCTTTAAAATGGCGAGTAACGTTGCTGCATAACGCTGCTTATTAAGAAGGTAGGTCGTCACAGTAGCCTGATCGCACCGGCACTCCATCGCACCGATAAAAGCCTGCTCCATTTTTCGCACAAATGGGTTGAACCAAAATAGGCTGCTTAAAACTCGCCACATTACGATAGCAATATGATCTTTATAACGAATATGGGTCAACTCATGATAGATCAACGACTTCTGCTGATTTAGATCCAATTGTTTAAAATAATCTGGGATGACTACTCTAGGCTTGAATAAACCAAACACAAATGGGGAGGTGTTAACTGGCAGCTCAATACAAGGCGTGTTGCTCCATGGCAGAGATATTGACTGCAACATCGACAGATGTTTCGCCAGTTTGTACCAATTGACGCCTAATCTCACCAACCTATAAATACCAACCCCCAACACGATTGCCAATATCAAAATTGGCAGGTCTTGCGTATCAATGTTCATTGAGTTGGCATATGCGTGACTGAACTTTATTTGCGAGTGCTCGACATACCCCTCTACTTCGAGCAGCACTTTTGGCACACTGCCCTCTAAACTATCCATCCCTAATGGCACTATGGGCAACGTAGTCAACGCTAGCACACACCACCAAAGTCTCGGAAATGCAGGGAATTTTATAGACATACGCTTTGCTGTATAAAATAAAACGCCGCTCACAAAGACCCAAAGTAGGACCACAGAAATAAGGCCAATGAACGTGGACCATACCATGGTGGATTACTCCTGTTCCTTATCATTCAGTTTATCGAGTAACAATTCCAGTTCCTCAAGCTCATCAGCTTCAATCAATCGACTCTCTGCGAACATGGCAACAGGCAGCGGTCCATCTAACTCGAGTACCGATTTTGCAAAATCTTGAGCATAAGCCGCCAGCGTTGGCACCTTGTCAACTTCTGCCATAAAAGTCTTTTTATTTCCAAGTTCACCGGTTTTCAAAAGTCCCTTCTCACTCATACGTTCCAACGTTTTTCGTGTTGATGAATAACTCCATGCAAATTCAGCTTCGATAGCATCATGGATTTCTCTCGCTGTTCTTGGCTCTTTTCTCCATAACAGCTTTAGTATCTCTAGTTCTGTACTATTCGGTTTCATACCACCCCCTTCTGTGACATATGTCGCACTTTAACACGCAAGAAACTGCGACACAAGTCGCACTTAAATAAACAAGTGCTATTTTGACCAAACATATGCCGTAAAAATAAACTCGATATATTGTCAGTGTAGATCTAATGCATGCTTCGTTGAGGTGAGGTAAGTTTGAGAAACAGGTACTTCATCGCCATTTTCCAGTACTAAGATTAATTTTCTCCCTGTTTTTTTGGTTGCACTGACTGCGTCTTTAGCAACCCACCATGAACGATGAGTTTGAAAACCAGGGAAAGTATCTAGTAGCTGAAGTGCATCTTTAAAGCGCATCAGTAATAGGTGCTCACCATTATCAGTAATTACCCTTAGATAATGGTCGTCCATCTGTAAACAGAGAAGTTTACCGCGCTTATCGATGGGCAGCTTACCCATAAACTCGATGGCAGGGCGTGCTTGCATTGATGCTGCTTGGGACCTCCCATCAATAATTTTCTGCTGCTGCTCAGTAATAATTTGGTGCTGAGCTTTAACATAGTCCTTAATGATACTAATAAGTGTGATAAAACCGCCAATGAAGAGGCTAGCAACTGTAGAGGAGGCTACCGAGGACCAATAGCTCTGCTGTAACGAAAAAAAGAAATCGACAATAAAAGGAGCAATTAGCCCCAGTAACACACTCGCTACAGCGGTCGATACCCCCACTGATATCCATTTTCGCCAGCGCTCACTTATTACCGACGCCAAGGCTTTATCACCCACTCTGATGGCAGGAGCATACAATACATAACCACTAAAGCACATGACCAACCAAAAGCTAAGCGCATAAAAGTAGCCCACATTATGCATGCCAAATGGTTTTAAAAAGGCTAAAAAGCTAGCAAAGGCAAATACCACGATGCAATCTGAGACGATTTTCCGCATTGGCAATATCATAATTACCCTTTGAATTTATTAATTATTTTTTTAAATTTCACGAATCGTAAAACAGACAAGTGCATTTCACGAAGTTTTTACTCCCTTCGCGAAAGATGAATTGTCCTCCCCCCTTTCGCATTTTATCTTTTTTACCACAGAGCGCAATTGAGCGCGGACCTTATGTAACAAACTTGGAGTAAAAAATGAAAACACTCATAGCTACATTAGCATGTATAAGCGCCCCCTTATTCGCGGCAGAACTTAAGCTTACTATTAATGACGTAAATGCAACACCAGGAAAAATATACATTGAGATGTTTAAAGGGAAGCAACCTTATCTGGCAGGCGACTCATATACAGCCACCATAGTTCGAGCGAAAAAAGGTACGGTCTCCACCCTATTTAATAATTTAGAGCCAGGAACTTACGCCATTCGTTTGTTTCATGATGAAAATAACAATGCACAACTAGATACCAATTTATTTGGTATACCCACAGAAGGCGTGAGCTTTTCTAATAATGCCACCATGCAATTTGGTCCTCCCTCCTATGAACAGATGACTATCACGATTTCACAAGGCACCAATGCTGAATCAATGGCCATAAGTTATTAGGGAGCACCGATTATGGAACGTCGTCAATTCATCAAAGGTATGGTGGCAGCGCCGGTTGTACATGCGATTGCGCCTAATACAGTCCTAGCAGCCAATAATAGGGCCAATGAATCGTTAATGCTCAATCTACAGCGCTTTAACGCCGCATTGGAACAACACCCTGAACTGGTTGGCTTTAAAGGTACTGAAACCGACCTGCCCTCTCAAGAGTTAACTCTTGAGGGGAAGTTACCGACAGATCTAACAGGTCAGTTTTATCGCAACGGTCCAGGTCGACACCACAGACAAAAAGAGCGCTACCTTCATTTATTTGAGGGGGATGGCATGGTACATCAGTTTAATATTGGCAATCACAGGGTCCACCATCAAGCCAAGTTTGTACGAACCAATAAATTCAGACAAGAAGAGCAAGCGGGAAAGTACCTCTACTCAGGACCAGATAGTAAACTAACGAATAGCCTGCCTATACCTTCACCAGATTCAATCAATACTGCCAATACCAATGTATTACCTATCAATGGTGAACTTTGGGCGCTATGGGAAGCAGGCTCTGCAACTGCCATTGATCCCAAAACCCTCAATACCAAAGGGCAAATTAATATCGGTGAAGATACGCCACATGAGCAAAGTTTAAAAGGATTGCCTTTTTCCGCTCACCCAAGAGTGGAGGCCGACGGCACCATTTGGAATTTTGGATACGCACAATCAGGACATGTGGTGTTATATCAGATAAGTCGTTTTGGTAAATTGCTGAATGTTGGCATGATAAACACCGGATTCAATGGCGGCATGCTGCATGATTTTTTAATCACAGAACGTCATATCATACTGCTTATGCCCTCTTTGAAGCGTAATAGAACAGTTGAAGGTCACTTCTCATCGATTCAGTTTAATGCTCAGCAAGCGATGGAAGTGTTTATTATTGATAAGCAACGCTTCAACATAGTGAAACGATACGAATTGGAACCAGGGTTTGTTTTTCACTTTGGTAATGCATGGGAAGATAATCAGGGCAATATTCATTTTGATGCCAGCCTCTATCCCAATGGTGAAGTGTTGCAGCATATGACAAAGATAATGCAGGGTTCGGATAACGTCCCCCTTTCTCCTGCAAACACAGTGCTATTTACACTGTACAAAAATGGCAAAGTGAGAAAACAAATAGTTGATGGTATTAGTGAATTCCCTCGGATCTATAGTCATTTAACGGGAAAGCAAAACAATCAGTTATTCACACTCTCCTCAGTGCAAAGTGACGTTTGGAGTGACAGTGTAAGGCGCATCGATCTCAACTCAGAGAAACAAGATATCTATACCTACGGGAAAGATTTCTTAGTTGAAGAGCATGTATTAGTAAATCAGAATAACAAAGAGTCCGGGGGCTACCTTATTGGAACAGCTCTTCATATACCAAGTAAGCGAACATGTTTAAACATACTGCGTGCCGATGATGTCTCAGCTGGGCCTATCTGCCGTGCATGGCTGCCCTACACGATCCCGTTAGGCTTTCATGGTAACTTCTTAACTCAGTAGTACAAGAGAAAGGATACAAAAAGTGCGCTGTTTTCGCGCAAGGAGAAATAAGCTCGTTTAGCTGTTACCGAGGGAATTAGACGAAAAAAAGCCCGACTCTTTCGAATCGGGTTTTCTATTATTTGGCGCTTGGCAATGGTCCGGCCGACGGCCAGAGGCCTCGCGTTCAGTCGGTAGAAAGTGAAACTATTCACTTTCTTATCCCCGCCTTCACCCT
>NZ_JAKGBI010000037.1 GCF_021530565.1 Pseudoalteromonas sp. SMS1 | reverse complement strand
CTTATAAGTCTTATGACAATGCAGGGCGTATATATCGAGAGCGGGATGGTGAGGGGTATGTTACTGAGCGTACCTTTGATGCATTGGGCCGAGAAACGATGCTAATCAGGTATGCAAATGCGGGCAGCTATTCGAATGGCGAAATTGCTGTTGTTGCGTCAAACGATGATAGGCGAATTGATAGGCAATATCGCCAAGATGGTCAGAAAGTCTCAGTCTCTCAAGGTGAGCAGTATACGGAGTTCACGTACAACGCGTTTGGTGACGAAATTAAAAAGACGCAGTTGGTTTCGGGTACTTGGGGTAAGGCAGATGAAAAAACGATTCAGGCATACACCTACTACAATGTGCTAGGACAACGAAGCGGTCATGTAGATGAGGTGGGTTACTTAACAACATATCAGTACAATGAAAATGGTGAATTGTCTGGGCAAATCGAATATGCAAAGGCAATCACTGGCGCAATATCTGAGTCAACTCAGCCAACAGGTCAAGCGGGGAATGATGAGGTTGGACACAACCGTGAAACCTCGTTCCACTACGATAATATGGGTCGATTGACCCATAAAGTGCATCACAATGTGAGCGTGGCGGAAAAAGGGAGCAGTGAGTTTAACTACCGCGATAATAGTAAGGTGATTGAGTACAGTGAGTATGATGCACTCGGAAAGGTACGCACTGCCATCACAACCTCGTCAGATTTAGCACAGCCCGAGTTGTACTCGGGGGCAGATATCGAGAAAGCAGACCTGTTTGAATATGATGCACTTGGTCGGTTGATGACCAAAGCGAACGCACATGACAAATTTATAGATTCGGAGGTGATGTCACTCAATCAACAGCACATTGATGATTTGGGTTCAGGACTGCAGGGCAGGGAAGCGACCTCATTCAAATACGATATATTTGGCAATGTGGTAGAGCACCGTGTACATGCAGAAAGACTCGTTTCACATGAGAGTATATCTGGTCATTTAAGCGCACCCATTCAAAATAGTCTAGACAAAGTAACCCTGCATCAATACGACTCGCGCGGTAATTTGAGTAAAGAAATCGATGCAAATGGTAATAACCAAACCCACGACTATGACGCGCAAAATCGTCTAATTCAAACCACTAAGACCTTTTATAAGTGGGCATTAGAGGGCGCGTATAGCTTTAGCCACGATATCGAAGTGAAAGGTGGTGGTCTTTACGGTGATGGTAGTGAGCCAGTTAGAACTTACACTGATTTCAAAGGGCTACCTTCAGGTGTTGACTTTAATTCACAGACGGGTGTCTTGACTTTGTCTGATGCAAAAGCCAAAGACAGTATTACATATTACATTACGCTGACTGCGAGTGCCGCACATGTTGCGCCGCTGCACGAACGTACGCAGACTTTTAAGTTAACCAAAGGTCACACAACCTATACGATTAAAAATTGGCAACCAGCCGAAACTGGCAGTGAAGACGCACTCGTTACCAAATACGATTATGATAAAAATGGCAATGTGGTGTCTAAGTCGGCTGGCTTTAAATCAGACTCTAATAGCTTTATGTGGACAAGCCAATTTAATAGCTTTGGCGAAGTTGTTAAAGATGATAAAGGACAATATTTTTACAATACGGTTGGTAACCTAATCAAAAGTGATGAAGGAGATGGCGTTTACAAGTCATTCTCCTATGACAAAGCTGGTCGTATGGTGAGCGCCAACCATGCGTTAAATGGAGAAACTCATTATAAAGTTGATGGGCTTGGCCGCGTTGTGTCAATAAAAGCTCCGTATATTGATAAAGCCAATAACCTTGCTGCAAATAAGCATCAAGCTTTTGATCGCTGGGGAAATGTTATCTCAGTGACCAATGAAGAGGGGGCCATTACCCGTTCTCAATATAACCATGCCAATCAAGTTATTAAAGAAATTTTACCAATTGTAAAAGTGGTTTCAGATAGCGGTGCAGAAGCCTTTACTGCACCAGAAAATACCTATCGCTACGATGCCATGGGCAATTTGATCAGTAAGACTGATGCAAATGGTCATACACATACTTTTATCTATGATAACCGCGGAAACCAAATAGCACATCAAAATGCCGAAGGCCATATTCAACGTCAGTATCATGATATTCATGGCAATAAAGTTATTGATAAGAATGCTTTAGATCAGATTTCTGTCATGACTTATGACCAGTTGGGGCAGACAATCGAAACAGGCCGCTATGGCATTATGGCGGGTGGTAATTTGGGTTATCAACTCATCAACCGATTTGGCTATGATGCACTAGGTAACAGAACGCATGAAACAGACGCTGAAGGGGGAACGGTTGCCTATCATTTTGATGCTCAGGGCAAAGTCACATTCAGCCATGATGAAATGGGGCGTACCAAGCGTTATGACTACAATATACGTGGGCAACAAACCATGGAAGAGTTCTCAAGTATTCATGACGCAAAAGACGAGAACAAAGAGCGTATAACACGAAATTACAATGATTATGGTCAGCTCACGGGCGGCAATGATTTAAGTGGAACTAACTTTACGCTTGTTTACGGTGAAAATTATGGCACAAGTGCCAATATTAAAGGTCTAAACTCGAACGGCAATCAAGTTGATAAAAAGGATATAGGTCGTTTAATTCAACGCACTAATGAGCATGGTCAGAACCTTGTTTACACCTACTATGACAACGGTTGGGTCAAATCTATTCATGATAAAACGTACGGTTCATTTTCTGAATTTGAATATGACTTGGTCGGTAGACGAATTCGAGAACTAAAGCAGTCGTGGGATGATCTGGAGCGAGTAATACGTCATGAAACACGCACCTATTACGACAGTCACGGTCGAATCTCACGAGTCAAAACTACCGAGTACAATAACACCGCAGCGGAAGGGAAAACACCTGTTTGGGAAAAGGGCGATATTATTGCACGTACGAGGTATACGTATGATGCAGCCGGAAATCGCCGAAGCATGATAGTCGAAAACGGTTTTAATGGTGTTATCTCTGAGCTGAGCAATACCAACTCTTCGGTGTTGGAACATTCGTTTGCATTTGCCAGAGGCTCTAAAGGCGGTGGTTTTGGTGAGATCACGGTAGAAAATACACAAGGTTTAATGCCTGGCAGAACGGATATTACCTTCTTGAATGCTGGACAAATTACTTTCCAACCTGATTGGATTGGCTATGAAGTCGTCGAGGTGAGCAGCACTAAACAGATCATTAAGTTTACCCAAATTGCGCCTATTCCAGAATCTTACAGTGGAGGTAACATTGATATTAAAGTCACGACGAGAAATATCAATGAGGAGCCCAGTTCAGAAGTGGTGGGTAGTTTAGCTCTGACAGATAATGTGCTGGCTAAACCATTTGCAGGTGAAACACACACCGAGGGTGACGCATGGCAAGTGACAGTCGATGAACTGTTTGATGATATTGCAGGCAAAGGACTGACATTAAGTGACGTGGAAGTGCAGTATCTGGGGACAGAATTTGGCCCTCAATTTGATGCAAATCCTTTTGTTTTTAGTGACAGCTCAATCGCAGTTAAAAACCGCAGAGGTTCAAGCAAAACGGTGAGAATCCCTGCGGGGGAATATCGTTTTACAGTGACAGGCAATTCAAAACATGACATTGGCGGCTCGGATACCACGACATTTACAATAAATATATTAGACAATAAAGCACCCGTACATCAGTACAATTCGATGTCTATAAACGAAGGTTCAGAAGAGCTTCGGCTTAATACACTCGTAAGAGATGCTGAAAGTGATGATGTTATGTTTAATATGTCGATGTTATCTGGTTTATATTTTGATACGGATAAGGTATTCCAAGGTCACTTTTCAAAAGCGGATGAGAGCCGTTTATTTGAGCAAAATTTACGAGGGTTTGATTATGATAGTGCAGGTGTGTACCAAATTGCCGGTACTTACTACGATTATTATAACCTTACACCTCAAGAATTTAACGCCACTATTACGGTAGTTGAAGCGGATCAACCAGTTTACTATCTTGGGGGCTTCCCTGATTGGCATATTGAACCCAATATCCCGCTTGCTGAGCAGGTCGAGTTTGATATCAACCAAATCAAAGACAAAACAATTGAAAGAGACGCCGAGGATTCGGTTTCTTACAGTTTGGTGTTCAAAGAAGACCTGTCGAAGGTATCGTTAGGGGGATATTACGATAACCTTGGAAACCCAGTATACACTGACAATTTTAGTACTCACCAGCAAATACAAAACATGATCCAAAGTGGTGAAATCAAAAGTGTCGCAACTGATCTTGGTATTGTATTAGATCCTACTACAGGCGTGCTCAGTGGCTCGATACAAGATATTCATGCTGGGTCTGTAAGAGAGATTTATGTCATCGCGCACTCAACTGGTGAAATAACGCCAGCAATTGCACCCATCAAAATTCAGGTGACGGGGGCTCGGCATTTTGCAGTCCAAAAAGGCAATAATTATCAGATTAACATTACGCCTGACATGCACGGTTTTGAACAGCTAAATGACGTTGTTTTAAAATGGAACCCGAATGTCCAACTCAACAGTGATAAAACAGCCGTTATTATTAATGCGCAAGCGTCTAATGCACAAGCTCAAGCATTCTCATTGACGTTTATAGATGGCGGTCCAATTCGCGATCACATCCACGGACAGCAAGCGTCAAACTCAATAGGCGGTGAAAAAGCCGACATTGGTGATTTGGGGCACGAAAAAGAAGTAACGAGAAACTTTACTTACAAAGTGAGCGATATCATTGTTGGCGAGACTGTTCAAAATGGTTCCAAGCGTATCAACTTTAAAGATATTGATGATTGGAGTTTTACTAAATCTCAATTAGATACAATCTTTGGTGATAAAGATAATGACCCGCTTACTTATAGCATTGTGTCTAAGCCTGATTGGGTCTTGTGGGACAGCAATACGCAATCATTACGTACCGCTGAAGGTAAAAACCCAGATGGCTCTCATGTTGTTAGAATTAAAGCGTTGGATCCTAAATCTGGTCATCATGCATTTTTGACCTTAAACATACTGGTAGAAGATACCAATAATGCACCAGTGCTAACCCAGCCCTTTGGGCCTTACAGCTATTCTGAGGGTGACGCTATATCATTAGATTTCAAATCGTATTTTAGTGAAATTGATGGACAAGCGCTGAGTTTTCAAATCTACGCATTTGATCCAATTACAGAGGCCGCATTAATGCCTCAGGGTTTGTCGGCAAGTAATGGCGTGCTTAGCGGTAAGCTGGGCTTTGACAGCGAAGGTATATATGGGTTGTCTGTGACCGCATCAGACGGCGAAGCCCAAACAACGCATAGCACGACATTCAAAGTAGGGCATGCGAATGAATCCGTCATCGACATTTTTAGCCGTGAAGGACAAAGCAATGAAACACTGTTCACAAAGGAAATAACGGGTCTTACGTCTATTAGTCGAGTTGACCTGGTTGGTGCACCTAGCTTTGTGTCTGTACTCAGTGGTAATCGTGGGCTTGCATTTAAACCTGGCTATGTCGATGCAGGTGTATACTCATTTAGTGCAAAGGTATACCCAGGTCGAGAGCAACAAATCCATGGGGAGTCGTCATCAAACGCACTTGCGCTTGAAACCCGTACTGTAGACTATATGGTTGTTGTAGGTAATACGAATAGAGGGCCGGTGGCATCGAGCGGCAATACAACAATCGGCATGCAAAACAATCAGAGCTGGTCGTATAGCAAAGCGCAACTCAATACTTTGTTCAACGACCCTGATGGAGATATGTTATCGTACTCAGTCGTCTCAAAGCCAAGTTGGGTAAGTTGGGACAGCACTAGTCAATCATTGAGTATGTCAAGCCAAGTCAAGCCGACAGGGTCCCATATAATCAGAATCAAGGCGACGGACGGCTCAGGTGCCAGTGCGTATACCAATATTACGCTCAGTTTGGCTGATTCCAATAGAGCCCCCGTTTCATCTGAATTTATTATCCTAGACCAGACAGTTGGTCTCGCAATGGCGCCCATATCATTTAATCGATTTTTCTCAGATCCAGATGGTGATACGTTAACTTACGGTATTTCAGTTTTACGTAATGACGGTACTGATACGGCGGTTAGTTTGCCTGCTGGCCTCAATTTCAATAGCAGTGGTGTTTTATCAGGTACACCCAGTGCACCGGGCAATTATATAATCACTGTGACTGCTTCAGATGGTAAAACATCAGTATCAAGATCTGGTAATTTGGTAATACACTCCGCCTTTGGGGGAGGCACGTTTGGTAGCAGTGCAATGTTTTCTGTCGCAAGCTCACCAAGCCTCAGTGCTTTGAGTGCGGCACCTGAACTTGATGTGTCGCACAGTGTCAGTGCAATGTCGTTGGATACCCCAGTAGATGAAACAAGGTTACAGGCACAGCCGCGAATCGCAGCGATGTCGGTTTCGGCATCAACGAGTACACCCAGCACTACAGAAGCCGATACATCAACGGCTGCTGAAGCACAAGAATATTGGTTTACGTACGATAAGAATAATCAGGTAGTAATGGATGGCGGCCGCCTAGTTGATAACCAAGTATCGGTTGATACACAAGGCCAATATATTGAATACAACAGTCTTGGGGAGCAAAGGCTTGTTATTAGTGACCGCAATCGCGAAGCGCAACTATTCCTATATAACAGCTGGGGGCAACTGACTCAAGTTGAACGCATGCGGAATATTGATAGGCAAAATCTCTTTGAGATTAAAGACACTTTAACCCCAAGTGCACGAGGTTGGTTATCTGAGAGTGCGTTTGCATACGATGCAATGGGACGCGTCATAGAGCAGAAAAGTTACTTTGGCCGACATGCCGTTCACAAATCAGTTGTGGCCGTGTCAACTGACTTTAATCAAAACTCTCAGGCTCAGGACAACAACACGCCCAATCATTTCATTTACTATGAAGGGGCGCTTAGTCGGGTAACGCTCACAGATTATAATGCAGCAGGCGAGGTAGTTCGGGTAGACGAGCTAGCTGTAAATGGCTCTACGATTGAAGAAAAATTGAGACCGCACTTACCTAGTGAAGTGGCGTCTGCATTAGAGGTGGATTACATTTCAAGCGCATGGGATGAAAAAGATCTATCACTGCAATCGATAACTGAAGACTACAATTATAAGGTTGCAGGTCGAGTTTCAAACTATACCTACCGTCAAAAGGCAGACCTCCCCAAGGATGTCAGCGAGCTGAATCACCAATTTACCAAAGAGTATATCGGTAGAGAGCATTACTTAGAGTCCTCAGTGCTTGCTCGGGGAGATCGCAGTCACTCCGATAGTCGAAATTTGATGGATGCAGTAACCCGCTCTACCTATGATGCCAATGGCAACCGAACCAGAGTAGAAGAAGAAATCACAGATGCACGTTATACCGGTGACAAATCGGTTAATGCGCGATATATGCGTTACGATGTAGAAGGCAAAGTGCTCTCTAAAATCATCGGTAAGCAAAAACGGTTACTCACTGAAGATGACACTTACAAGACAGGCTCAAGCTATAACTACATAACACAAGAAGTGATTGACTGGGAAACCACTGCTGCTTCTGCTGTCGGGTTTACAGAAACTAAAGGGTTCATGAATAAAGAAACAGGTAGTTACTATTTGCACAGTGCCCAAAATTACCTTGGTGAAATAAACAAAGATGGCTCCAACAGTATAAAAGAGCAGCACTTCAAGTCAGCAGATGAGACAAGTGCCACCGTACTCGCTCGCCACCAAGTGAGAGCGGGCGACACTCTAAAAGGTCTCGCCAAGCTTTATTATGGTTCAGAAAATTTATGGTACATCATCGCTGATGTAAACGGTCTAGGGGTAAGCTCGGAGCTGAGCGAAGGGACCATGCTGGATATTCCGGCAAGGTCGAATCAACTTAATGGCCACGATAGCTTTAAACCAATTAACCTAGGCGAAGTGATTGGTGATACCACACCGAGCATGCCATATGTGCCACCTCCACCGGAGGCTGGGTGTAATGTGTTTGCCTCGGTGATTATGATTGCAGTTGCGGTGGTTGCGACGATTGCGACTGCGGGAGCGGCTGCCGTTGCAATGGGCGGTGTTGCAGGTACAACTGGTGTAATGGCAACGGGGGCTGCGGTGCTTGGAGGTGCATCAATTGCTGGCGCTGGAACTGTTGTCGCAGCAATTGGTGGCGCAGCAGCAGGCATGACAGCAGCTGCTGTAGGCGGCTTTGTGGGATCTGTTGCTTCGCAAGTTGTTGGTAAAGCCATGGGGGTTGTTGATAGCTTCTCATTGAAATCAGCTTTGGGTTCAGGACTGACAGCTGGCTTAACCGCAGGAGCAGGGCATGTGCTGAGAGGTGCTGAAGCATTTGCAAAACTGAATGAAGCTGGCAAAGCGATCAATGCAGTAAACAGCGCTGGTAAAGCGATTGAAGGGGTATATCAATTAGGTAGCTTAGGTAAAGCCGCATTAGGGGCTGCTGGCGCGATAAGTTCAGTGGCCGCAAATAAGTTGGTAGGAAATGAAGCCAGCTTTAGGTGGGGCAATGTTGCTGCATCCGCTTTGACTTCTTACGTTGGTGCAGAACTGGGTTTCGGTGACCCTGATACGTTAGCCGGCGGCATGACATCAGGAGATATTGTAACGGATACACTAGGCGGTATTGCGAATAGTGGATTAAGGTATGGCTCAGACAAGCTGTTTGGTAATGAGGCAAGCTGGAACTTTAAGAATATAGCGACGGATGCGTTTGGAAATGCATTGGGGAACTATCTTGTTGGGAGGCTCTCGAGTAAGCCAGCAAGCGGTAATAATACACAATCACAAGCCAACCAAAATGGCGCGAGCTCACTTGAATCAGATACAGGTAAGTTCTCACCAATAACCGACCCTGATGCTTGGTCGTTGGGTAAAGCACTTGCGGCAAGCTCTCAAGATATGACGAATCAAGCTATATCAGGTGAGGTCAATCAAGAGCTATTAAATTACGAATTAAATCGTTATTTTGCGGGTGTTAATGAATTTGGTTTCAAAGTTGATGAAGACCTAGTAAACATGGCGTTACCTACTATCAAAAAATCACACAGTGATCCTTTTGGTGGTTTCCTAGACTCAACACCAGACAATCCCTATGGATTAAGCCAAGAGCAGCGTGCAAAAGTGAATTACTTAGCAAGTAACCCTTTAATGAATGCTGAAACTTACAATGAATTAAGTTTTTATGAGCAACAGCATTATGAAATTGCACGTGATAAGCACATAATGTCATTAGCTGGACCTCAGTTGGTGGCTAGTAACGCTGATTTTGAGGCTAGCCAAAGGCTGTTAGCTGCAAAACAAAAAGCATATTTTGGTGGCCAGCGCTGGGATCAGAGGGTTGCTCAAGGCTTAAATGATAGTGCCATGCTAGCGGCCTTTAGGTACCATCCAGGTAAGTTCGTGGCAGCTCAAGCCACATATGCATTGGGTAATTCAGAACAATTCTGGCAAGGGGTGAAAATGATGCACGACAATGGGGCTGATGCCCGACTTGCACTTGCAGTTAAGAATGTAGATGGCTTTGAGGGTAAAGTTTTTGCTGGCTCAGATATCATAGGGTTCTCAGCGAAAGGTAAGTTTTTAGAATCACCTTTACCATTGATTGGTAATAATGTAGGGAAGCGCAATGTAGCTCTTCGGTGGACTGTAAATAATTTCAGTGATGTATTAAACCCATCAGTATATCAGTCAGACGCAATTCAAGAATTTGATTTGAAGCCTATTGGAATCAAGCCGTTTACACGTAATGGTTTTAAAACCGAAGCTACCTTTGGAGTACGAAATAACCTTACGAGTGGTGGAATAAGATCATCATTGAACATTAAGACGTCTTTACCTATTTCTGTCTTTGGTTGGGATCCATCCATTGCTTTGGAGATTAGAGGAAAATAGTTAATGTATATTAAGTTATACAGAAATAGAGTTAATATTGTTGACTCAAAAGAGGTGTTCAACTTAGAAAGTGATTTAGAAATAAAATTCAATGTATTCAGAAAACTAGATAGGTCAGACAGGTTCTTTATTGTTCAAAATGAAGGCGAACTGATTGAGGTTGGTGCAGCTGGCTTTTTTTCTTATTACGGGCAACAGCTAAAAAGAGAAAATGGTTGGGGTTGGGTTTATAAGGGATATGAGAAAGGTGAGTTGAGGATTAATACAGATCAGAACATTTACCTGAACAATGAGAAGGTTGGTTATATATCTTCTGGGGGTGGTGTTTTTGAGTGGCTAAAAAAAATCGTATCAAGTCAAAAAGTGGTACCATTTGAGCAGTGGTGCAAGGTAGAGTTTAACAATGAACTGCTAGATGTCGATGCAGCATTAAGTTTGTTATTTATTTATCATTCGCAAACGGTTGATTAAAAATAAAACACTCCCCAGCTAATAAAGCTGGGGTATTTTTTTAGTTTAATAACTTAAGACTGGGCAAGTCTTTGTCACTTGTCCAATGTATCAGCTTAGACCTAAAAAGCTGCTTTTTAAATGTGCCTGTCCTATTTTTTCTTTTGGATTTCAATGTTGGAAGTGGGTTTTTAAATGGAGGTATACAGCTTGAACATTTTAATAGTTTGCGGTTTATTATAGATAGAGACGATTAGCTATTAATGGTTTTAGAATAACTACAACTTACCCATCACGTTTAGGGAATTAATATGAATGATCCACTAGAGTATTTTTTTGAGGGATATTTTCATCAGGATTGGGATTTGGACTTTCCAACGCCGATCAAAGGTGTTGAGTATTTTAAATCAATGGAAAGTGAGGCCAATTGTTTATTAGTATCACAAGAATTGAAAAAGTTAATTCAAGAGTCAGAATTGCCCATCAATTTTATCTATCATTATGGAGCGAATTTCACTCCAGAAGCAGACAGAATGACGACCAAAGAATGGTTGATTGCTGCTGTTAGTATTCTTGAAAAATAGTTGAGTGAAATATCGGCTAGCTTGCCATAGCTAGCCAATGCCTTTGGTAATGCGTTGGGGAATTCTATTGTTAGAGGAATTAAGAAAAAGCAAACCCAAGCCAATGTTGATACCTGACGATAGGACAGGCAGAAATTTACTGCTAGAACTAGACTCTTTAAAAACTGTTTGAATACCCAGTTAAAGTCAATTTTGAAAGGCATGACAAGAGCAAGGAAAGCATTGATAGATTTGTCCTCGACTTCTTATTATCACAAAATAGCACGGTGCGTACGCCGTGCTTTTTTGTGTGGAGATGACAAATATTCAGGGAAGAGCTTAGATCGTAGGCGACATGGTTGATAGAGCGGTTAAAGCTGCTTAGTGATGTGTTTGCGATAGAAAACTCGGCGTATGACATCATGAGCAATCATTGTCACTTAGTTGTAAAAGTGAACCAGCAACACGCGCTGAATTGGACCAACGAACGCTGGCAAGGTTACTTGCTTTTTAAAATGTGTCTGTCCTATTATGTTTTTCTGAAACTGTTCGTCAAATTAGGTAAATTAGTCAGCTATTAATCGTAAACTTATTATAAAGAGCCATTGGTAGAGGTAGTTATATGGTTAATTATCAAGGCGTACATAATAATCAATATAAGTTGATTATTGAGGATGTTGGAGAGCACTATGCCAAGGTTTTTTCTGTAGTGAAAAAAGTAACAGGCAAGACGACAATCGAAACAAAGAAAGTATTTGATATGAGGTGTAAAGTAGTTGCTATTGCGAGTAAAAGAGAGCTGAATCAGATATCTATAGAGTTACAAAATGTTGGGGCGAAATTACGCTACGAAATTGTGGATTTAAGTGTATAAACGTAAGCTGAGTAATAATTTAGACGAATTATAAAAGACACCTAACCTATAATTTGTACATAAAATAAGAAGCTGTCTATGCTTTTACGAATGTTAAAGTATGGATGGCTTTTTTATGGCAATAGCATGGAAGAGGTAAGTTAGCTAGGTCGATACCAAGTATTGTCACTTAATATCTCGGTGTGTATGCCGTGCTATTTTTGTGTGGAGATGACAAGTATTCAGGGAAGAGCTTTGACCATAGCTGCACATGCTTAATTGAGCGGTTAAAGCTGCTTAGTAACCTAATACAGGGCAGACACTAACTTCTTGGCCTTTTTTGCCTAGTGTCACTCTATTCATTGAACATACCAACCAAACTTAAGGTGGGACGGGCACAAATTTATTGCCTAATAACATGGTGTGTACACCATGCTTGATGTGAAATGAGCAAGCACTTAGTTAAGAACATTGGCAGAGCGGGCAAGTCTTTGTCACGTGCCCAATGCGTCAGCTTAGACCCAAAAAGCTGCTTTTAAAATGTGCCTGTCCTATTATGTTTTGATATAGGGAATGGTATAACACCTAGAATTTTTGCACCTAGCTAATGGTAAGGTATATGAAGCTTTTTATCGAAAAGGTGTACTTGTAGAAGGTATCAAGTTAACGGATATGTACGTTTCATATTCAGGAGAAAATAATGACATTGGACAAAAAAATGGATATGGAATAGGAGATTACCGTAGCCGAGATACTTATGAAGGAGAGTGTAAAGATGGTAAGCCTGAAGGCTTCGGCTTGTATCTCTGGGTTAATAGCAGCTGATTTTATTTAGGAGGCTTTTTAAAAGCAAGTGAAGATGGAAATGGCACAAAATTTGTAGAAAACCATTCAAAATATACAGGAGAGTGGAAGGAGGGAAAAGAGCATGGAAAAGGCGTTAAATACTATATAAATGGTTTTCCTGAAGATATAAATCGTTGCTTCTATGAAGGGGAATTTAAATGGGGTTTCCTATTGGGAAACTAGATTGCTCAAAACGAAATGACGAAGTATTTTGGAATAGAACAATCAAAACCTGATTTAAGTAAGTTGAAAAATCGTTGATTTAATAAGCTTCCGCGGATGCATTTGGGAACTCTATTGTGAGCTGGCTAAGCACGGAGCAGAGACTTTCATCAGCTGACCAAGGCTTAAACTTAAGATGAGACAGATACAAAGTTATTAAAATATGCTTTCCCTATTATTTTTCAATTTTGTGGAATCAAGATTTCGTTAAATAAAAAATGGTTGAAGTTACTTCATGAACGATAATAAAGAGATGTTAATGCTCCTGCATGAAATTAAAAATGTTGATGTAGCAATAAGTTCAAAATTAGCAGATGACTTTTTAAAATTGGAAGAAAAACTAGGTGTAACTTTGCCTAATGATTATAAAAGTATTTGTATGAAATTCGATATTGGTGGGTTTTATAGCTATTTATATCTATTTTCACCCAAAATGGAAGGTGGGGTAGATACTGTACACAAAAAAATCAGCAATAATATTGATATGATGCTTGAGAACCTAGATGGCTTTCCTGAATTTTATGATTATAAAGTATTTCCAGAAAAAGGAGGGCTTCTTCCATTTGGATATAGTGATAATATAGATTACCTATGTTGGGTATGTGAAGGCGAATCGAGTGAGTGGAAAGTGGCTGTTAGAAGCCAAGATGGGTATGATGTTGAATACTTTGATTATACTTTAATAGACTTCCTAATTGCTTTATGGACAACAAAAGATATGAGTAAAATTCTAGGTGATTTTACCAATGGAGAAAGAATAGGTTTTCAATAAGTAAAAAACTAAGTTGGAACACACATGCTCATTCTGGCTGAGTCAGATAAATTAGGTCAGTTTTTTTAAATATAAAAACTGTGTAAAGGCAGGATAGACATAAATTTATTGCTTAATAACATGGTGTGTACACTGTTTTTTATGTTAAAAGAGTAAACGCTTAGTTAGAAACATTAGCCGACGCGGGGCAAGTCTTTGTCACTTCCCAAATGTGTCAACTAAAATCCAAAAAGCTGCTTTTAAAATGTGCCTGTTCTATTTTTTCTTTTTCTATTTCTTTTTTCCAATAATTACACTAAATATTTGGCTAGAAGAAACGTTGTTAATTGGAATGGTTGATTATGAATGAAAAACAAGTTTGCAATTTGGCAATAGAAACTTTGACTCAAAGTGGTACTAAAAAAATTCCGAGGCTAACGGGTATTAATCATATAAAAGAAGAGTATTACTGGGAGTCGACCGGTGAAACATTGTCAGAGTACTGGACTGTATGGTTTGAATTAGAAGACTTGCCATTTGGCATAGAGAATACTTTAACAGTGTATGTTCACCCGGATGGCTTAACAGAAGCACCAGATATATTATGAATTTGTAATACTCAATGCATTTGATAACTCTATTGTTAGCAAGTTGCAAGATCAGCCGAAGCCTAAGGAAACTTAAGAGAGCTTGAGATGGGGCAGGCACATATTTATGTGATGTCAGAGCTAAGATCCTGCGCGAGTAGCTGTGTATGAAAACTCTATAAATAAGGGTAACTTAAAGTGGACAGGCACAAATTTACTCTTCAACTTCCTTCTTGCTAATCATTCATTGTTTTTAGTTAGGTTTTCAATTCCCCTAAAGAACATTCAATAAAGATGAATAACTCTAATTCAATTTATACAAGTCGTTTTAAAAAAGAGGTGTCTAGTCTTAGAAGTATAATGATAGAAAGTTGACTTCTATGATTTTAAATTTTTTTTAAGTGAGAAGTCGCTAAAAATATAATTAGGTGAATGTCTCTGAAGTTAAATCATTAATTGAAAGTTCGTCACGATAAAATCGAGTAAAGTGTTTTTTTGTTTTTCAGTCTTTTTTATATTCCTTCTCATTAAGGTGGTACTTCGTGAGCGTTATGATTTGTAAATAACGTTTGTCATTTTCCTAGTGATTTTGTGCTCATAGAATTGCATGAATTAAATTTTTTACATTTAAAATTAAACTTTTTTTAAAAAAACAGGAAGAGGTAGTTAATGACGTTATTTTAACTAAAGGTATTGCAAATGGGTATTGTGTTTTCCTCAGAAGGACTCGGGCTATTTAACAGCACACTGGCAGGTGGGGCAGGCAAACAGATTGGCCAGTCTAACGAATCGGTGTTTGTGAATGCCGCTACGGGCAATTTAGTGATTCAAGGACAGGATGAAAACATAACGGGCTTGGGTCAAGGTCTAGGAGTAGTAAGAACTTACAACAGTTTAGGTGGCTTTGATGGAGACAATAATGATCAATGGCGATTAGGTTTTTTAAAGAAAATATCACTTGAGGGATCACAGAATTCATCGTCGAGTGTTGTCACTAGAACCACTGCGGATGGCTTCGAGCAACGCTTTACATACGATACAACACGTAATCTTTATGTCAGTAAGTCAGGACGCGGAGCTGATGATACGCTGCAATTCACGAGTGGTGGCGCAGCAATACTCAAAATAGATGGCACTCAGACTGAAGAGCTTTATGACGCTTTTGGTCGCCTATCTACAATTGAGAGTACTCAAGACCATAAAACCAGTATTACTTATTCAGGTGGTACGGATCGCGCAACGAGCATCATCACTAAAACCGAAACTGGCACTGAAACAACTGATCTGATTTATAATGCATCGGGCTTGTTGGAAAAGCTTGAACTGAAATCAGGTACAAGTAGTGCATTTACTCGCGTTCACTATGAATATGATACGCGAAAACGTTTGTCATCTGTTACGGTAGATTTAACGCCTGAAGACAACAGCATTGCGGATGGCAAAGTCTATAAAACAGAGTATACCTACCATGGCTCCAGCAAACGCATTCACTCCGTTAAGCAATCTGATGGTACGTCACTGACAATTGCCTATGAAGCACATGGCAATGAATTCAAAGTTAAATCACTGACAGACGGAGAGGGTAATCAAACAACTTATGACTATGTGAGTGACAATCAAACTTCAGTAACGATTGGAGGTGCGAAAACAGATTACGTATTTGACCACAAAAAGCGATTATTATCTGTTTCCCGTGTGGCACGGCATCAAATAGTCAAAGAGCAATATGCCTATAACTCAGAAGGTCGGCTGAGCCAAGTCATCAATGGGTTAGGTCACTCGACTCACTTTGACTATGATGTTTACGGTAATGTAACTAAACAAACCGATGCAAACGGTATCGCCGTCATACGTACCTACAACGAAGATAATCAGCTTCTCACTGAGCAAATTGGAGAGAACACGTCATACAATGTGTACGACACCAAACAGCGTTTACGTTTTAGTATAAGTGCTGAAGGTGGGGTGGTGGAGTACAATTACAACGCTATTGGTCAGCGAGTTAGCCAACATGTTTACACTGAAGATACTTTTGCAGGGTCAATTAAAAGTTTAACCAATTTAGAAACGTGGCTAGGTTCTGTAAACAAAGCAGCGCAGCAGCGCACAGATTATACCTATGACTTTAGGGGGCAGTTAAACAGTCGAACCACATACTCAGAGACCGATGTGAATGGGCTGGGTACAGGCACAGTCAGTACCGTAAAATATGTATATGATATGCATGGCAATCTGCTTCAAGAAACTCAACCTAACGGCAGAATATCTTCCCTTACGTATGATGGGCTGGGTCGAGTGCTGTCAAAAACCGACGCCAACCAAGCCCAGACTTCGTTTATTTATAATGACGCCACACAAACCATTTCAACGCGCTATGCCAACGGGTTGTGGGAAACGCAAACATTAGACAATACTGGTGCGTTAGTGAGCCTGGCCAAAGGGACAAGCCAAGGAGCCGGTGAACTGGGTATTGAACGTATTTACCGTGATGCACAAGGTCGGGCGGTGGCCACAGAAGATACTGAGGGCGCCAGAAGTTATGTGCTTTATGATGCAGCTGGACGCAAACGTTTTACAGTGGATGCATTGGGGGCGGTCACCAAGTTCGAATACGACAAAGCCAATCAAGTGATTGCGACCACGCAGTTTGCAACCTTGGTGAATACAAGCAACTGGTTAAACGCGGCGGGCGAACTCACCGTATCGGGTGAGTCGTTCTATGTAATGCCTGATACAGAACAAGATAGACAGACACGTTTTGTGTATAACAAAGCGGGTCAAAAAGCATATGAAGTAGATGCACAAGGCTACGTGACGCGCTTTGAGTACAACGCCAAAGGTCAACTCAGTGCAAAAACGCAGTTATCAACTCCCTTTAAGGACGAGGCGGTCAACTTAAACGACCCCAGTCAAATGAGTGATTGGTATATATTCGTTAATCAATCTGCAACCGCTCAACTGAAAGTTGAGCACGATGCTGCATATGGTGCAAAGGTGATAGTGTCGAGCACCGATGGGTTGAATGACGGGGTTGCATTGGAAAACTTCCTAGTAACAAGTAATAAATTAACTTGGGACATGAATTTTGGGCCGACAGACAATTACCAAATCTTCATTAAAATCAACACTAAAAATGGAGTTAGGTATCTATTCTATACGCCCTATAGTAATTTTCTCTCTGGAGCAAATAGTTACGAGCCACATAAAACAGATAATTATCTAAATTTCCCTCTAGGAGAAAAGTCGAGGACGGGCGACTGGGTCACGGTCAGCCGTGACTTAGAATCAGACTTAAAAAGGCTAGAGCCTGACAATGAGTTTGTTAATGCGCATGGCTTTTTGTACCGAGGCACGGGAAAGATAGGGGCTATCAACAGTATTAAGACTGGGGGCCTAGAGGCTGAAGTACTGGATAAGCTCACTGCATTGAATAGTGATAGAAGTCACTCCTATCACTATGACAAGGCCGGTAACCTTGAGTATCAGATAGACGCAGAAGGTTATGCTACACGCTATTACTACGATGCAGCTGGTAGTCAAATTGCCACACGTCAATATATAACTAAAGGCGCAATCGGTGCGTTAGTTGAGTCCACCGAAGACCGCATTAGCCATCAATTTTATAATGGACAAAGGCAGATTATTGGCAACCTAGATGCTGATGGCACCTTGACCACCTATGAATATGACAGCAATGGTCAAAAGGCCTTTGAATCGACGTATTTACGACACGTGCGCAACCACACAATTGGGAATCCATTAATATTGCCAACGGGTGAAAGGGTCACAAGTGCATGGACTTACACCAATACCGGAAAAGTACAGTCATACGCCCAAAGCGATGGAACATATACGTATTATACCTATGACGACATGGATAACGTGGTCAAAAAAGAGATCTTTGAAGACAGACCGCCCTCTGTTTATAACGAAGTGACGCTTGTCGATGATAACTTTAATACAAATGAAGCGTCAGCCTTTACGATAAAAGGTGACAGTCACAACTCCATTACCACTGAAAATGGCCGGGTTAAGTTTGAGCGCTTACCTACAAGTAGTTCACACTGGCCGAGTATCTCGTCCAATGAAACGTATGATCTGAAGGATAACTTGAATGTTCAGTTTGAAATTACAACTGGAGAGTCTCTTGCAGATACCTATTTTTATGGTGGTTTAGATAATATGGGCTCTTGGGGGTCAACGCTTGATCGCCATACTATTTACTTTAACGGTGACGTTGTACAGTCAGGCATGGTGAGAAACGGGGTTGGTGAGCCTCACAAAACGCTGATGCACCTCACTACAAATACCACGTATATCGTGCGTTTTGAAGTGAGCGATGGCAATGTCACAATTTCTGTCATACCTAAAGCGCAGCCTGAACTGGCCGTATCAATGACCGAGTCTAGTCATAGCTTTACCGCTAAGGCCTATGTGAATTTCTATAATAACCCGCGCCCTGAAAGCAAAAATTCGGTTATCTATTTTGATAATTACTCAGTATCAAAACCAGTGATGGTCGAAGCAAAGGGCACATCAGACAACTTTGATTCTGGTATGGTGTCTGAATTTGATATTGTTAGCGACAGCCATAACTCAATAACAACTGAAGGGGGGCGAGTCCGATTTGAGAGGCTAGCGACAACTAGCTCCCAGTGGCCAAGGATCTCGTCTAAAGAAACATTTGATTTAAAGGAAAACGTTGATATTCAGTTTGAGGTATCGACGGGGGAATCTCTCGCAGATACTTATTTTTATGGCGGCTTAGATAATATGGGCTCTTGGGGCTCAACACTTGACCGCCACACTATCTACTTCAATGGCAATATTGTGCAATCAGGCGTGGTGAGAGATGGCGTCGGTGAGCCGAATAAAACCCTTATGTACCTCACTAAAAATACTACGTATGTTGTGCGTTTTAAAGCGAGTGATGGCAATGTCACGATTACAGTGATGCCAAAAGGCCAACCTGAGTTGGCTGTCTCTATCACCGAGTCTAGCCATAGCTTTACGGCTAAGGCTTACGTGAATTTCTACAATAACCCGCGCCCAGGCGGGAAAGGCTCTGTTGTTTACTTCGATAACTATGTTGCAGAAAAACACGAGGTGATTTCAAGCGAAAGATACCGCTATGATTTATTGGGTAGAAAGGTCAGCACCAATGAGAAGGTAGAGCAATACAATACACCGGTAACCCCTGCTAATTGGCAAGTGTATGATGAAACAACGCCGGGAGCTACCATCTCGACATTTTATGATAAAGAGTACGGCAGTGATGTGATTAAACTGCAAGGGGACACTACGAAAAATGGGTATAGATTAAAAGGTGCGGACCTAAAAGATTGGAACTCAAAGCTGAGCAATATCAGATGGGACTTCAAATATAACGAAAATTACACGGTTTATATTAATGTCAACACCAAGCTCGGTCAGAGATATCTCCAATATAGCTTAGGTGATTTTGCGCCCAAACAAGTCAATAATTATATTATCTATTCAATGCCTGCTAATACCGCAAAAGGGCATTGGACGAGTGTCGAACGAGACCTCATTGCAGATTTAAAGGCGCTAGAACCAGATAATGAAATCTTAAACGTCAGAGAATTTTTAATCCGTGGGTCTGGTTTGGTTGGCAGTATCTCCCTTACGCCCCCAAAGCAGGCTCAGTTTGACCTTGCTGGTAATCAATCGGTTTATATCGATGAGGCAGGCAATGAAACCCGTTATTTCTATGATGCAAAAGGGCAGTTGAGGTTTGAAATTGATGCAGAGCGTCATGTCACGGAATACCAATATAACCGCTTTGGCCAACGAACCGCGACTTTGGCCTTTAAATCAGCCATTTCTGAAGCCGATTTAACAAATGCTGCCCACAATCTTGTTGGCGGTGTAATGAGCACGGCTGCGCAGTCGTATTTATCAGGTTTACGTAGCAAAGATGAAGCGGCAGTGTCTACAACCCAATTCAATCAACGCGGTCTTGCTGTATCAAAGACCGATGTAGAAGGCTACCAAACTGATTTCGAATACAATGCATTTGCTGAAGTTAAAAGTCAGATCCTACGTGAGCAGGAAGTGCTACTCTCTGACGAAATTGGACAGTGGAGTATCTATGATAAACAAACGTCAAACGCCTTAATAGCCCCTGTATATGACAGCGACCTTGGCCAGAATGTGATTGAGTTATCAGGCAACGGCAAAGATAATGGCTATATGCTGACGCGCAATGACTTTACAGATGATGACAATGCGCTGACCTCAATCAAGTGGGACTTTAAGTCTTCTGAGGATTATATCTTTTACGTGCGTCTAGATACCCCACAGGGTGAAAGATATGTCACTTACCGCAGTGATATCACAGAGCCATTCTCAACAGCGGGTTACGTTCATATCCCACTACCACATGATGGTCAAAAAGGCATCTGGCGTACAGTTGAAAAAGACGTATTAGCCGATTTACAAAAGTACGAACCAGAAAATACCATTACACGTATCAAAGCTTTCCTTATCCGGGGAACTGGCCGCATTGGTGATGTGTCTGTGCTCGGAAAAGCCCATACCGAGCTTAACTACGACAAGCGCGGACTACGCACGTCAACGTCAGTATCTGCGGGCGGTTTATTACAAACACGCTCATCCACCTATGATGCATTTGGGCGGGTCAGTTCAACAACGGATGCA
>NZ_JAKGBI010000036.1 GCF_021530565.1 Pseudoalteromonas sp. SMS1 | reverse complement strand
AGCTAAGTCGGCGCACCGAAAAATGGTGCCCAGAGGCGGAATCGAACCACCGACACGAGGATTTTCAATCCTCTGCTCTACCGACTGAGCTATCTGGGCGTGCGGCGTATTAAACGAGTTTTACCCTTTCAAGTCAACTATTTTTTTGCAATATAATTTGTTTGCGCACAATTCATGCAAAACTGACAAAAATCAGCTAAAAAAGGATGAAAATCATACATGCTTCCCCCTCACTCGCTCGCGACAAATCATAATAAAGAAGTAAAAACGTAGAGAAATCATCCATTGTAGGTGGTAGGATTAACACTTATTCATAAAAACTCGATTTGAAAGCTATTTGCTCGGATTACTTCAATGGAAAATTCTTCACAAGCACAGATCAAAGGCTTTGTGCCACTGTTTGTTTTTGTAACTTTAATCATTGCCAGTGTGTCAGCACTTGCAGCCTACTTATGGCCAAAGCAGACAGAAACGACAATACACAGTCAACCGGATCTCGTGCTACAGGCTCAGGACCTTGCAGCGCCGCTCAGCAACACCATGATGAAACTTGGTTACAACTACGCCAAACAAATGCTGACGTCGGTGAAAGCAGGTAACCCAGATATTAATGCCTACTTATATGCAGACAGCGGTATGGGTAAACCTAGCTTGGTGTTTCAAACTGATGACTTCCCTGTTGCCCCCGTCAAGCAACGCACCAAACTCATCGTTAATGACCAAACGATTGTGCATCAACCTTTGACCTTGGATGAAATGCCTGTAGGTGAGTTGATTTTGGTATATACAGCACCACAGGTTGCAGTCCCCGAAGATAACCCGATAAGCTATTTGTTAGCTATTGTCGCGCTTATTCTTACCATTGCATTTGCATTATTCTTGAAAAAGCAAGTGGTTGGTAAGTTAGCGAAAGAACTAAAACTGCTGAACTCGGAACTTGACCATTTGGTTGCTGAAAAAGATTATGAGGTCCATATCACTGAAAACCTGAGCTTCGGGTTATCGCAGACCTCTATTGGCATCAACTCACTTATCAACCAAATCCGCGACATTATAAAAGGCAATCAAGCTGCACAAAATGAATTAAGACAACTTCAAACGAGTTTAGAAACCGAAGTTCAGGCACGAACATTGGCGCTAGAAAAGGCCACTTTAAATGCAGAGCGTGCAAGTGAGGCTAAAACCACCTTTTTAGCGACAATGAGCCATGAGATAAGAACGCCAATGAATGGCGTGATTGGTACCATTGACCTGCTTCGCCAAACTGAGCTGGACGGTGCACAGCATCGTTTAACAACGATTATCCGTGATTCAGCTTTCTCACTACTTGGTATCCTAGACGATATTCTAGACTTCTCTAAAATTGAAGCTGGCAAACTGCAAATAGACAGTAGTGCTTTCTCTGTGTCAGAGACCATCGAAGAGGTCGCCCGCGTTCTTTCCTCAGTCGCCAAAAAACGAAAGCTCGATTTACAACTTGCTATCGCGCCAGATATTCCTAGCAATCTGGTGGGTGACGCAGTGCGCGTTCGTCAAGTGCTTTATAACCTATGTAGCAATGCAATCAAATTCACATCTACTGACGAGAGCAAGCAAGGCTTTGTTAAAATCTCAGTGGAAGTGGCTCAAAATACGTCCGAGCATTACACCCTTAGATTCAAGGTAACGGATAACGGTAAGGGCATGACTCAAGCACAGCTTAGAGAAATATTTAATCCATTTATTCAAGCCGAAGGGTCTATTACCCGTGAATATGGTGGCACAGGCTTGGGCCTCTCTATTTGTAAGAGCTTAGTCGAGCTGATGTTAGGCTCAATAAATGTGCAGTCAGATATCGGTATGGGCAGCGAGTTTGTTGTTGAGTTGCCATTTAGTATTAGTGGCAAAGTTGAGTACGCTAATAAAGGAGTATTAGAAGGTAGGAAAGTAGTTACCTTCACACACAACCCAAATCGCCGCGCGATCCTCGCACGCTACCTCTCTTTCATGGGAGCAAACTCAGTCGTTGTGCACGAAGCAAGTGAAATGGGTGAGCACCAATACGAGCAGGATGTTGTTTGGGTACTCGATGGTCTTGATGGCATGGACAAGGTCAACCAACAGTTACGAGACTTATTGTACTCACTTGAGCACAATGACCAACAGGTGATTGTGCTCAGTACAATGGATGAATCTGCGCTAAACCACGGTCATATTTTCTATTTAAATGCCGCGCCTCTTTGCAAAACGAGCTTCATGACGGCGATATTGGTCGCGGTTGGATTACATAAACCAAAACAGTTAAAGCCATCTCGTTCAATGAATAGTTACCTGAACACAGAAGATGCAAAAGCAGAAAACAAACTGGTGCTGCTAGTGGAAGACAATGTCTTGAACCAGCAGGTACTCACTGACCAATTACACCTGCTTGGATATGGTGTTGAAGTAGCGGAAAATGGAGAAGAAGGCTTGAAAATGTGGCAAAAAGGCCACTATGCTGTTGTCCTCACCGATTTACATATGCCAAAAATGTCTGGTTATGACATGGTAACGAAAATTCGCGATATTGCAGAACAAGCACCAGACATCAATGCGCAGCCTTACATCATTGCCATAACCGCCAATGCATTAAAAGGCGAACGCGATCGATGCTTAGCATCGGGCATGAATGACTACATTACAAAGCCGGTAGAGCTTAATGTACTCGAAGCGACACTAGATAAGTGGCAATCAGCGACAGGGACCAAAGTGGGGGCAAATGCAACCCTTCAGACTAATGCGGTTTCAAACCCCATAGAGGCTGCGCCGATACAACAAGCTGAAATACCAATTACGTCAGACGTCACACCTGCGCCAGAAGTACACAATGTTGTAACAGCAGTGGAAGCGCAAGACGTTATCACAGCGACAGTGTATGACGCAGACGAGAAACCAAATGAAGACGGTGATACATCAACATCGGTGATTGAGCCGATCGTCGAGCAGTCCACATCAGAATCATCTCATGCAGAAATTGATCTGGTCGTAAATGAAGTGCATCAAGAGACAATGCCTGAGTCACCCATTAATATGGATCAGCTCAATAAATACGTTAATGATGATAATGCTAAAAGATTGCGCTTTTTCAGAATGTATTTAGAGCAAAGTAGTGAGTTGGCTAGAGACATCAATGGTGCTGTTATCTCATCGAGCCAAAGTGAAATTATAGAGGCATGTCATCAGCTCAAATCTATTTCTAGAACAATTGGCGCAGAACACGTGGCTAAGCTGTCAGAAGCATTTGAAACACGCTGTAAAGAAGAAGAGCTAACAAGCGATCAATTAATACAAGCAAGGGATGAGCTAGAGATGGCTTATCAGAAAGCGACTGCATTTATTCAACAGTTTTTACAGCAGTCCGCAAATCAATAAAGGGTGAAAATCATAGGGCAATGCCTTTAGGTGCTGCCCTATGGCTGTCAATCATTAATCTTGAACCATTGAGTAAATCATATTTACTACAATACCTGCCATTGCCAATGGAATAATGTACTTACTGTATTTTTCCATTTTATCAAGTCCAATTTTTTTATTGTACTTTTCAAGTAGTGGGATCAGTACCACCAGTGCAATCACCAAGCACACTAAGATAACAATAATATTCATAAAGCCACTCTAATTAACTCATTATCTCAAGTTATACCATGATGGATTAGATTTGACCCGTTATTTATACACAACAACTAGGGACTTTAAAGCGGGGAAAAACTGTGGAGCCGAAGCCCCACAAAAGGGTTGGAGAGTGTTGTTAACCTACTAACGCGAGTAATATACCTGCCGCCACAGCACTGCCAAGCACACCAGCAACATTAGGCCCCATAGCATGCATCAATAAAAAGTTATGAGGATTAGACTCAAGTCCCACCTTATTTACGACCCTTGCAGCCATAGGTACAGCCGAAACACCGGCAGCCCCTACGAGCGGATTGATGGGGTTAGAAGAAACGCGATTCATTACTTTCGCCATGTATACACCAGACGCGGTGCCGATACTAAATGCCAATGCCCCAAGCAACAAAATACCTAATGTCTCTACTGTTAAAAACTGATCGGCAGCTAACTTAGAGCCCACAGCTAGACCCAAGAAAATTGTGGTGATGTTAATGAGTTCATTTTGGGCTGTGTTACTTAACCTATCGACAACACCAGACTCTCTCATTAAATTACCTAAACAGAACATCCCCACCAATGGAGATGCCGCCGGTAAAAACAGCAAGGTCAGCGCCAATACCATCAGCGGGAAAAGAACCTTCTCTCTCTTGGAAACAGGTCTCAACTGCGGCATCGCAATACTGCGCTCTTCTTCAGAGGTCAGTAAGCGCATAATAGGCGGCTGAATAATTGGTACCAATGCCATGTAAGAGTATGCAGCAACAGCTATTGCACCCAATAATTCTGGTGATAGCTTAGACGCTAAGAAAATAGCGGTAGGTCCATCCGCACCACCAATAATTGCTATCGCTGACGCATCTTGTAGCGTAAATTCAAAACCTGGAATGAAGTTCAACAAGATGGCACCAAATAAGGTGGCAAAAATGCCAAATTGAGCGGCAGCACCAAGCAACAACATACGTGGGTTTGCAATCAGCGCACTAAAATCTGTCAGTGCTCCGACTCCCATAAAGATCAACAGCGGAAAAACACCACTATCGATACCAATATAATAAACGTAGTACAGCAGCCCCCCTGGCTCCGCCAATGCAGCAACCGGAATATTGGTCAAGATAGCGCCAAACCCGATTGGTACAAGCAGCAAAGGCTCAAACCCTTTCGCAATGGCCAAATACAATAACCCACAGCCAACAGCTATCATAGACAAGGCAGGAAAAGTCAGGTTGGCAAGCCCTGTTGCTTGCCAAAGGTTCAATAATCCGTCCATTACGCCCCCTTATGCCATCTCAATGATCGCATCGCCAGCAGAGACAGAGTCGCCTTCTGACACTAAAATATCCGCGATCTTACCATTTGAGGTCGCACGTACCTCGGTTTCCATCTTCATCGCTTCCATAATCAGAACGACATCACCTTGCGCAACGTCATCACCAGGTCTTGCATGCACTTTAAAAATATTTCCTGCCAGTGGTGCATTCAACGTTTCACCTGAGCTCACCGACGCGGATTGAGGCATCAATTCACTGTCTTTGACTGCCACTTCTTGCAATTCACCGCCTGCTGCCACAACAACATCATAAACCTTACCATCGACTCTGACACTGTAACGTTCATTGCTCTGCTTGCGTACAGTGGCTGCCTGGTCAACTTTGGCATCTTGACTTTGTGTTGCAACCAAGCTTGGTTTTGGCTCAAAGGCACCTGGGTTATTTCTATTTTTTAGGAATTTAAGACCAATTTGAGGAAAAAGCGCATAAGTGAGCACATCATCGACAACGTCATCAGCCAGCACGATATCTTCTTGCTTAGCATGCGATAGCAACGCTTGTTCTAAGTTATCCAGTTCTGGCTTTAACAGGTCAGCAGGACGACACGTAATGGCGTCAGCACCTTCTAAAACTCTGTCTTGCAAATTCTTATCAACTGGTGCAGGCGTTGTACCATACTCCCCTTTCAGTACACCCGCAGTTTCTTTGGTAATGGTTTTGTAGCGTTCTCCCGTAAGTACATTGAGTACCGCTTGAGTGCCCACAATTTGCGACGTCGGCGTAACTAATGGGATAAAGCCAAGGTCTTTTCTTACATGGGGGATTTCGCTGAGCACTTCATCAAGTTTATCCCCTGCTCCTTGCTCTTTAAGCTGATTCTCCATATTCGTCAGCATTCCACCTGGTACTTGAGCAGATAGGATACGCCCATCCACACCTTTAAGACTGCCTTCGAATGCAGCATACTTTTTACGCACGTCTCTGAAGTATGCTGCGATTGATTCTAATTGTCCCAGCTCAAGCCCCGTATCTCGTTGCGTTCCCTCTACGATTGCAACAAGCGTTTCCGTTGCACTATGGCCATAAGTCATACTCATTGAAGAAATTGCGGTATCAAGCATATCGATACCCGCATCAACAGCTTTTTGGTAGGTCGCCGTGCTCAGGCCTGTTGTTGCATGGCACTGCATCGCAATGGGCACAGACACAGTGCGTTTTAGCTCTGAGATCAATACCTCTGCATCATACGGTTTTAGCAGTCCGGCCATATCTTTAATACAGATGGAGTGACAACCAAGGGCTTCAAGTTGCTTAGCTTGCGCGATCCATTTATCTAAATTGTGAACGGGGCTTACAGTATAAGAAATTGTGCCTTGCGCATGCGCGCCCACTTTTATTGCGGCACGTATAGCGGTCTCAAGGTTTCTGACGTCATTCATCGCATCAAAAATTCTGAATACATCCACACCATTATGATGAGCGCGTGTCACAAACTTTTCGACAACATCGTCGGCATAATGCCGATAGCCCAACAAGTTTTGACCCCGCAAGAGCATTTGCTGTTTCGTATTTGGCATCGCCTCTTTGAGTGCCCGAATACGATACCAAGGGTCCTCACCAAGGTAGCGAATACATGCGTCGAATGTGGCACCGCCCCAAGATTCAACTGACCAATATCCAACTTTGTCTAGTTCTTCCGCGATAGGCAACATGTCCTCGAGGCGCACTCTAGTTGCCAATAAAGATTGATGGGCATCTCTAAGTACTAATTCTGTTAGTTTTAATTTTGACATAGCGTACCCCTTAATTATTTTGTCTAAATTGTGCAATTGCCGCACTGATTGCCGCAATGTGTTGAGCAGGCACACCCGCACTCTCGCTGCGCTGTGATCTTGTTTTAGTTGTTGGCTGTTCAGGGATTGGCTGCGATGCGCTGAGTTTTGATAACCCCTTTACCGCGAGAATAAGAATTGATAGGAAGATAAATACACCAACCATACCCGTTAACATGAGATTGGCTGCTTGCATGAGCAATTCACTGATCTCCATCTGTGCCCCCTTAGTTGTTATTTATTTGTTTACTAATACCCACCCAAAGAAATAGATAGGCAACTTTTGTAAATATTTATTCAAACATCATATCAAAACATTTATTCATGTAAAGGTGCTTGTAAATTGGTATTACCATTAATTGTTTCTGTATTAATTTCACACACTTAGTCTCTAAGCATGGCAAAACAATGGATTAAAAGCCTAATAAATATGAAAAATACTCAAGATATCGACAAAAAATAGCCAACAATACACCGTTGTGATTCACGCGCTTAGACTAAAATCACCCCACCAATAATTGGTCATACCAAAATAAAAAGTTAAATTAACGCAATACTTCTCAACAGGACAAAATTTCAATGAAAACGTTACCCTTGCTCGATCACGTTAGCTTGACTTGCTCTAAATTCGGTACTCGAGCTTTACAGGTATTCACATCAGTATGTGGGAAATAAGATTTAAACTCGCCAAATAACCACGTATAATTTCATGGTTATCAACTTGAGGATTACTCGTGTTTCAAAGTGAATTCACCCTAGATAAACGCTATTTTCAGGAATGCTTTGACGAATCGGTGAAAATGAGCCAACACCATAAACCCAAATATGGGCTTATCACGTTTCTTATCTCGCTGGGCTTTTTATCTCATTACCTACTAAACCAAGCGTATTTGGGTAACTTTCTATTTTTACTTGCAGTATTAGAAGGCGTTGCTTTTTATTACAAACGCCCCTGGTGGGTTGCAAGACAAATGCTGAGTCGCGCGAGTGGCTCGAAAGTGTGTCTCACAATTGATGAAGAAGGTATTAAAGCGGAAAACCCCTATCGTGCGTTTTATGTAAAATGGCAGGATATTCATCAAGTCGTAAAAACGGAGCAAGGTATCATCATTCAACAACATCGCCACAACCAGTATATTTCACATAATGTACTGAATGATGAAATTTTAGACTTTATTTTTAGCCAGACAAAAAAATAGCCACATATTAGTGGCTATTTTTCTAACTTAGCAATAAGTTCGATTTTTCTTAATTACATATTGCCAGTAGACGGATTAGATTTTTCCGCTTGAATTCGCATGTATATTTCTTCTCGATGAACTGATACATCTTTAGGTGCATTTACGCCGATACGCACCTGATTTCCTTTTACACCAAGTACTGTTACTGTAACTTCATCACCGATCATCAGGGTTTCGCCTACACGGCGAGTTAGAATTAGCATTCTCTTGCTCCTGTTATTCCAAAATTTAAAAGATTCCGCGTCAAGTTCATTTTAATTAAAAGTTCATGTAAAAGTAAGCAAAATTATTGCTTATTCAACATTTTCTAGTCCAAACGCACCATGCAGTGCTCTTACGGCTAGTTCAAGATAACGCTCTTCCACCAAAACTGAAATTTTTATTTCTGATGTGGAGACTAAAAGCGCTTGTATATTCTCAGCAGCTAATGCTTGGAAAAATATTCCCGCAGTACCTGAGTGGGACTTCATACCGACTCCGACCGCAGATATTTTAGCAACCTGTGCATTCCCCTCAATATCGACAGCATGTAACTCATCACGATTTGTAGTCAATACATCTAACGCTTGTGCATATTCACTGCTATGTACACTTAAAGCATAGTCTATTTTACCTGCTTGATGATTAATTTGACTGATCATGTCAATTTCAATGTCATACTCTGCGAGTAAAGTTAGGATTTTTGCTAAAGAAGACGGATTCTCAGGTACTTGACGAATAATAAGTAAGGATTCATCTTTTTGATAAGCAATACCTGACACAGTTTTACTGGTCACTTCGGGCTCCTCATAGCTTATTAATGTTCCAGAATCTGGTTTAAAAGTAGATAAGACACGAAGCGGCATGTTATAGCGTCCAGCGGCTTCTACAGCACGGATCTGCAAAACTTTTGCGCCAAGACTCGCCAATTCTAACATTTCTTCAAATGTCACCTGCGACATGCGTTGGGCCCGAGGTTCAACACGAGGATCGGTAGTATAAACGCCATCTACATCGGTATAGATTTGGCATTCGTCCGCAGAAATCGCGGCCGCTATCTCAACAGCAGAGGTATCTGTGCCACCTCGCCCTAGCGTGGTGATGTTGCCTTCAGGGTCTCGCCCTTGAAAGCCTGCAATTATTGTAATGCGATTGTGTTCGAGCTCTTGCTGCAGGCGATTCACATCAATGTGCTCAATACGTGCCTTGCCAAACATATTGTCGGTGCGAATAGAGATTTGATCGGCCAATAAACTGACAGCAGAATGGCCACGTTTAATAATAGCCATTGCAAGCAACGCGATGGATACTTGCTCACCGGTTGTGAGCAGTACATCGAGCTCGCGGGCGCTTGGCCTATCATCGATTTGTTTCGCCAGTGATACCAGTCGATTTGTCTCACCAGACATTGCTGACAACACCACTACCACTTGGTGGCCTTGTTGCTTAGCACGAATGACAAGGTCAGCGACGGCCTCTATTCGCTCAATAGAGCCAACAGAAGTGCCGCCAAATTTTTTAACGATTAAAGCCACTAGTTACTGTGTTTTCTCTGTCAACCAAGCAGGAACACTGTCTAGGGCCGCATCTAAGTTTTCTGGCTGTGAACCACCAGCTTGCGCCATATCAGGTCGGCCACCGCCTTTACCGCCCACTTGTGCCGCCATATGATTGACCAATTCACCCGCTTTCACTGAGCTCGTAAGGTCTTTGGTAACACCCGCAATGAGGCTGACTTTGTCACCATTGGCAACACCCAAAGCAATCACACCAGAACCCATTTTATTTTTAAGGTCATCGACCATGCCACGTAACGCTTTAGACTCTGTGCCTGCAACGTTTGCAACAAGTAACTTAATACCGTTAATTTCAACCGCGGATTCTAGGAGTGAAGAGCCTGCAGCTGCCGCTAGTTTATCATTCAACTGAGCAACCTGTTTCTCGAGACCTTTTGCTTTCTCAAGCAATGCCGCAACTTTTTCCAGCGCACTCGCACTATCTCCTTTGACAAGTGCAGCGATGTCAGACAACGCTTTTTCTTGTTGCGCCACATAGTGTACAGCGTCTTCACCAGTGACCGCCTCAATACGACGAACGCCTGCGGCAATACCACCTTCCGAAATTATCTTTAAGAAACCAATATCACCCGCACGCTGCACGTGCGTGCCGCCACACAGCTCAATAGAGTAGTCACCGATAGAGACAACGCGTACTTCATCGTCATACTTTTCACCAAACAGTGCCATGGCGCCTTTCGCTTTCGCTTCATCAATGTCCATCAGCTGTGTTTCTAGTGCAAAGTTGGCACGAATTTCAGCATTTACCGCTTCTTCAATTTTAATCAGCTCTTCTTTTGTCACACCTTCAAAGTGAGAGAAATCGAAACGCAGGCGATCAGGCATAACCAAAGAGCCTTTTTGCGCCACGTGCTCCCCTAAGATTTGACGCAGCGCTTCATGTAAAATATGCGTTGCAGTGTGGTTTTTCTTGATGCGTTCACGACGGTGTGCATCAATGTGTGCATCTACTTTGTCATTAATGCCAATTCGACCAACAACATACCCATGGTGTGCAAATGCATTACCCAGTTTTTGCGTATCTGTCACGATAAACTCGCCACCCGAAATAACAAGTGAACCGGTATCACCTACCTGACCACCTGATTCCGCGTAAAATGGCGTGCGATCTAAAACAACAATGCCTTTTTGTTGATCTGTTAACTCAGAGACGTTTTCTCCTTCGCAGAACAGCTCCACCACAGTACCGCTGTATTGAACTGCATCATAACCTTTAAAGTCTGTCACTTTCTCAGACTTCAGTTGCTCATTGTAATCAGCCCCGAATTTACCGGCTTGTTGCGCTTGTTTACGCTGGGCTTCCATCGCGGCTTGGAAACCTCTCTCGTCGATCGTCATGAATCGTTCACGGGCAACGTCAGCGGTTAAGTCTGCCGGAAAGCCGTATGTATCATAAAGCTTGAAGACTAAATCGCCTGGAATTACATCGCCTTCTAAACCGGCTAAGTTTTCTTCAAGAATAGCGAGACCACGATCTAACGTTTTACCAAACTGCTCTTCTTCAATGCGTAATACTTTTTCAATGATCGCCTGTTGTTTGACTAACTCTGGGTAAGCTTCTCCCATTTGTTCAGCCAGTGCCGCGACCAACTTATAGAAAAACGCGCCTTGCGCTCCCAGTTTATTACCATGTCGAACAGCACGACGGATAATACGGCGAAGTACGTAACCACGTCCTTCATTGGAAGGCATTACACCATCAGCAATCAAAAACGCACATGAACGAATGTGGTCTGCGACCACGCGAAGCGACTTGTCCTCTAAATCTTGCGCACCGGTCACGGTAGCGGTTGCTTTGATAAGCGCTTGGAAAAGGTCAATTTCGTAGTTAGAGTGAACACCTTGCATAATAGCTGAAATGCGCTCAAGGCCCATGCCCGTATCAACAGACTGATTAGGCAGAGGTTCCATTGTGCCATCAGCATGACGGTTGTACTGCATGAATACAAGGTTCCAAATTTCGATAAAGCGATCGCCATCTTCTTCAGGGCTTCCTGGAGGACCGCCCCAAATATGCTCACCGTGATCATAGAAGATTTCAGAACATGGACCGCATGGTCCAGTATCACCCATTGACCAGAAATTATCAGAGGTGTCGATACGAATAATCCGTTCTGCTGGCACACCCACTTGATTTGCCCAAATGTCATACGCTTCTTCGTCAGTGTGATAAACCGTGACCAAAAGCTTTTCTTTTGGTAGCTTTACAACATCTGTTAAAAACTCCCAAGCAAACTTAATCGCGTCTTGTTTGAAATAGTCACCGAAGCTAAAATTACCAAGCATTTCAAAAAAGGTGTGATGTCTTGCAGTATAACCTACGTTCTCTAAATCGTTGTGTTTACCACCGGCTCTTACACAACGTTGTGAGCTCGTAGCACGGTTATATGGACGTTTTTCTGCGCCAAGAAAGACATCTTTAAACTGTACCATACCTGCATTTGTAAACAGTAACGTGGCATCATTGCCTGGAATCAAAGAACTTGATGGCACCACTTGGTGGTTTTGCTTGGCAAAGAAGTCTAAGAAGCTCTGCCTTATCTGTGCGGTAGTCATTTGCTGCATGTGATCATTCACCCTTTATTGCTGCTTGTGCCTCAGGCGTTCAACTTGATATGAAAATTAATTTTCATCTTGCGCCTGAATAGCAAAATCTATTTGGTCGTAGCTAAATCCTCGATACATCATGTATCTAACTCGCTTTGACCTTTCTTGATAGTCTAATTCTTTATTTGCATAGCCGTATTTTTTTTCATACGTATGCTGTGCAATGGCATACCAATCAACTTCTTTCTCTTCAATTAATTGAAGAAGCTGTGTACGCTCAACGCCTTTTTTGGTTGCTTCCATTAAAACGCGTTTTTCTCCCAGCCCTTTGGCGAGCTGGCGATTTAAAAAGCTCTCGCAATGCCTCGCATCATCGACGTAACCAATTTCACTCAGCCAATCAATGAGCTCTTCAGCGTAATCTGAACTAGCACCTTTAAGTAAAAGCTTATCGTTTAGAAGCTTACGTGAATATTCTTGTCGAGATAGCAGCCAAATCGCGTAGTTTTTCAGTTTTTGTTTTTCTTTATCTTCCATTAAGCATCAAACCGACCAGTTTGTCCCACTTGTTCAGTCTTAGAGCGTGGTTCATCATCGCCTGAATTCTGATCATCTTTTGCTTTAGGTGATACCTGTTCTGCAAAGATTGCCTGAAATGACACAAAGAAGCCGATATATACGATGGGCATAATAAAGATCAAAGGAATAAGGGACAGTGGTGCAGAAGCTATAATCATCAGAGCGACAATTCCACCAAATACACTTAATGGGCCCATATTATAATAAAATACTTTTAAAGACTGCTTCATCGCAGCCAGAATATTGGCCTGCTTTTTAAAGTAGATCAGCGGTAATGCATAAGCAAAAGCCATCATTGCTAAAGACTGTAATGCAACAAATATTGCAATATCAGAAAAGCTAATCGCAGCCGCAATTTCTGCCATCACTGCGTTCATATCTTGTTCTGGGCTATGATTTTGCATCGCGGATACAATAGGTTCAAATAACAACGTCATCGCGACACCTAGCAGTAATGCGACACCAAGTTGATACAAGCCTAATCGGAATAAGTTAAGGCGCTGACCCTTAGCTGAAAATGGTTGCAAAATATCTGCAAGCATAATGGATTTGCCAGATTGCAAGTTAACGACCGCGTTATAAAATCCGACAGTTAAAAATGGCCCCGCTAACGCGCATAGCATTTGCACAATTGGGTTTGGTAAAACAAACGGAAAAAGCCCAACTACAACAAGGAAAATATACATCATCATAAAAGTCATGGGCTGAGTTTTAAAAATAACCCACCCGGCTTTTAACCAATTGACCCCAAAACCGGCTTTAAATGTTCTAAATTTTGCAGACATAAATGATTAGCTTAGTTATAAATCGCCTTGATTATACTGTGTCGACGAGGTACTTGAAAGGACGTTTGTAAGGGATATCACCACTAAATGACTTTAATTTAAAAAATACGTCTGTAAAGTAAAGCCATGTCACTACTTTGCTTTGTTTGACACCGAGCCAAACAAAGCAAAACGCGCGTTACTCGGACTTAGGTTTGTTAATTTTTTCTATATCTAGCATGTGCGAGCCATGCTCAACTTTAGTCGCCAAATAATGGCGGTTGCCTGAATCACCCGCTTTAACATGAGCTTGAGTGCCCACCACGCTCTCAACTTCAATACCAGCATTACGCAGCGCATTGAGTTTACGGGGGTTATTCGTCATTAATTTTACGTGCGCTAAACCGAGTGCTTGAAGCATCAATACTGCATCAGAAAAATTACGAAGATCATCTTCAAAACCAAGATGATTATTAGCCTCATATGTATTCATACCCTGAGACTGAAGCACATAGGCATCGATTTTATTGTACAAACCAATTCCCCGCCCTTCTTGGCGAAGGTATAACAACACCCCACCGTGTTGGTGCATTTCTTCAATACACTCATTAAGCTGCTCACCGCAGTCACACCGAGAGGAATGAAACACGTCACCAGTCAAGCACTCCGAGTGCATTCTGATCAAAGGTACTGCCTGGTTTTTATCCGCACCATTAAACACCAGCGCAACATGCTCTTCGCCATCTTTGAGCCCTTCAAAAGACACGATTTCTGCAGGAATATGACTACGCTGCCCTACATTCAGCTCAACTCTTGCTCTAACTTCAGCCACGACTTGAAAAGTTCCAAAATTAAAAAATGTGATAGTATCACAAAAAGTATTATATCTCTTGATATGGTGTCAGTAAGCCTGTTTTACAAGTCTATATACACAAAACTGGTAAATGTGGATATAGGCACTAACCTTTACAGACAAGAACAAGTTTATTTTATCTGATTGGACGTTAATGCGCCTACTATTACTCCTATTATCATTCATATCACTCAATGGCGCTTGCAATGAACTCAAGTTCGATGGTTTCGCGACGCTTGGCATTACCCTTACAGACTCCGAAAATGCCGGCATCCGACAACATATCACTCAGCCCAACGCAACTTTTAAAGACGAAGTTGGCTTTAGTACCTCTTCACTCGGATTTCAATTAGAGTGGCAAGCCACACCTGAACTCCAGTTTGTCGGTCAAGCTCTGCTCAAAGATCAAGAAGAACAGACCTTAGACAATACCCTCCAAATGGCCTTCCTGAGGTACTCTCCTTCAGTGAACTGGCAATTTCGCCTTGGCAGGACTGGACTGGATTTATTTATGATGACAGAGCATAGAGATATCGGGTACACCTATACGTTCGATCATCCACCGACTGAGTTTTACGCCATTGTGCCCCACCAGAACATAGATGGCGCTGACGTTAAGTATACGTTCTCCCATGAACATGGATTACTCAGCGCTAAATTTTTTGCCGGACGCTCAACAGCCCCTATCGTCAGTGACGATAATTTCTTTTGGGATGTGGAAATAAAATCTCTTTACGGCATTGTATTGCAATGGGAGTCTCTCGATTGGACATTGAGAGCCAATCATACAATTACCAAAGCTGGTAATGAAAATGAGCAACAACTCCAGCTGCAGGCTGCACTTGCTCAAGTTCCAGATGAAATATGGCCCACCAAAGCAAGCCTACTTGACTCTCTGAACCTCATTGGCAAACGGTTTGATTACACGGCAATTGGCGCCCGCTATGATAACAATCAATGGTTTTTTCAAAGTGAAATGTCATACATTGATTCAAATTCACAAGTGCTCAATCACCTGACAGCGGGTTATATTGGGATTGGTACCTACTTTGGCGACCACACAATTATGGCCACCTTTGCACAAGCTAAATCAAATAATCGGACCCCAGCTCGACCGCTTATTTCTACCCCTCAATTGGATTTGCTGTTTAACACACTTACAAGACACACTAACTTTTATTTGATAGACCAGAATACACTTTCTTTTACACTGCGTTCTGAGCTATCCGAATCACTCGCAATCAAAGTGCAGTTAGAGCACACGCGTACGGAAAGCTTACCCTCCGCATTTTATTTACATCAAGGACTTACCAACCCTAACCTTGATACCGATTTTAACACATTGGGCATTAGCCTAAATTGGGTATTCTAATGAAGACCCCATTTTTCATCATAGCCAGTCTACTGCTGATCACGAGCGCCGAGCTCAGAGCGGCCTCCGCGCAAGAAATCGTTATTGTTGTCAATAAAAATAATCCTATAGAGAAAGTCACACATCGCCAGTTAATAGATATGTATATGGGTAAATACCTCGCCTTCCCAAATGGGCATATGGCGATTACATTAGATTACCGAAAAGAACACCCGCTGCGGAGCGTTTTTTTTAAAGCACTCACTGGCAGAAGCATTTCTCAAATTAATGCCTATTGGTCTCGAGTAAAATTCAGTGGTAAAGCTTCTCCGCCACAAGCATATCCGTCAACAGAAGCTATAATAGATAAAGTGATAACAACCCCAAGTGCGATTGCTTACTTACCTGCAAACGCAGTAACTGATGAACTAAAAGTAGTGTACCGTTTTGTTCAGTAGACACAGTTTAATTTTTAGGTTGATGCTTTTATTGAGCCTATCAACCTTCGCCTTTTCAATAGTATACGCAAAGATATACTATCACCATGTGTTTGACACAGAACTCAAACGCTTGGAGAGTACCGTGCGGCAAATAAGCCAGACGGTTTCATCGACCGCCTCCATTGCAGCCTATTTAGAGGACAAAGACCTCGCCAACGAGGTAGTTAATGGGCTCGTTAGCAACGATATTATCCTCTCTGCTGCATTGACAAACAAAAGCACCGTGCTTGCCAAAAGTATTCTTTACAAAGATAAAGGGGCGCTGTCATTTTATTTACCAAATCCATTTATCTTACAAGAGAACATCGGTGTTATCCGCGTTGTTCCCAACACCCTGTATATAGAGCAAAATGCCAGAGACAGTGCTTTTTCATCCGCCCAGACACTACTTGTCGTCGTCTTACCTATGTTGCTACTGTTCGCGATACTTGCCTTTTTCTTAATTTCGCGCCCTCTTGGTAATTTAAGTAAACAACTGGCCAGCGTGCTACCAGGCAGTGCGCAAAGAATTTATATCGACCCTTTAAATAACCAGAACGAAATAGGCAAAATTGGTAAAGACATTAACATCATGCTCGCCAATACCGAGACGTTATTTGAACAAGAGCGAAGCCTCAGGATAGAGGTAGAAAAATTAGAAAAGCGTTTTCGTTTAATGTTCGAACGGTCCTCTTCTCCGACTATTCTAGTGAAAGAACAAGGTGAAGTGGCCTTGGCCAACGACGCAGCTAAAGACCTATTGGTTGGTATGGGCATTGATTGTGAAGAACGTTTTCCAGAAAACTTGGGGCAATTTTGTAAAACACCAGATATCCTTTATACCTTCACCGAGAATAGCATTAAACTCAAGCAAGTCATGCAGTCTGAATTTGAATTCACCAACCCACTCACACACTCATCTGTATGGCTCAGCCTAATCATCCTTAATACTAAAAGCGATGGCCAGTGGTATTTCCAAGTATTTTTAGCAGACATAACGGCGCGTAAAAGTATGCTCAATCAGCTCAGCCATCGAGCACAACGTGATAGTTTAACAAGTCTTTATAACCGCTATGGGGCAGAGTTAACCCTGATGGAGTGGATTGACTCTGAAACTCAATTTAGCCTATTGCTCATCGATTTAGATAAGTTTAAACCTGTGAATGACATTTATGGACACAATGCAGGCGATGAGGTGCTTAAGCAGCTAGCAAAGCGGTTGGGGCAAATAGTACCAAATACGGAGTTGGTCAGTCGCTGGGGAGGCGATGAATTTGTTATCGCTATCAAAGACGTTAATATCGTAAAAGTGAACCACTTAGCACAGCAAGTGCTTGATGAAATTAATACCCCTGTTGCTTATGAAAAAAATGGGCATCGGCTAGCACTGAGTGTCAGCGCAAGTATTGGTATCGCCCACTATCCGGCACATGCTCAAAGTTTAAAAGGCCTTGTTGAATGTGCTGACGTTGCGATGTACTCCATCAAAAAGACCTCAAAAAACAACTTTACGATTTATTCCACTTAAAATGCGCGCAGTATTTGCTCATGGTAATGAGAAGCATCTAGAGTAACCTTATATTGCGCGGCCAACTCGTCCAACTCAGCTTGCCAAATAGAAAGCTCTTCCAATGTGATCGTATTATCATCGAGCATCCAAAGTTGACGAGAGCCAACATAACTATAATGAATGGCTAGCATGGCATCTGCATTGCCCTGCTGTGCCGCTTTTTTAAGTTTCGGCATCTTCCTTGTGATTTGATTTAATGCTTGTTTCAACTCCCAGACATATACGACCTCAGTCATAAAGGGGTGCTGTTTAATGTGTTTTAAAATACACGTGATGATCGCGCAACTGGCCACGACACCCAGCAAGTTCCAATGAAAATGGCTGCCATCTGAGTCAGGAAATAGCTGGATCAATATGTGTGCGATCCCCAAACTACCCAAGGTTAAAGCTGTGATACATGTACCAATGACCCAATTTAGATGTTTTCGATAACGACTTTTATCTATTTCTTGTAACTGCATTCCTACCGCCCTAAGCCAAACTTGTTTTGTATTCTAATTGGTTAAAAACAAAATTTAAAAAAAATCACCCCTTTTTTTGACCTAGCGCGTTTTAAGGTTAAAAAGGGGAGATTACTTATGACTATGACAACCATTACTGAACCAAATGCGTCACCATACCATACGTTAAACAAGCTGGTATTGTCTTTCACAGGCGCCATTGTAGTGACATTCGGCCTATTTGCATTTATGCATCAACTGATCAGTCAAGAGCGACCGCTGATGGCACAACCGGTGCCTGAAATCGATGTCTTTATATCCCAAGACATAAAAGAAACCCCGGTCGAAGAACGGAAAACCTTACCACCGCAACCTAAGCCGCTGCCAAAAGCACCGCCTAAACTGGTAGCTCAACCCACAAATATCCCAGGGGTTAATTTGGACATCGGTTTAGACCACAAATTTACTAGCGCACCTATTACGATGAATAATACGCTGCAACCCACAGACGCTCAAGCTACGCCACTTGTGCGCATTGACCCTAATTACCCAGTTACTGCCGCACGGGATGGTATTGAAGGTTGGGTCCAGCTGACATTTAGCATTTCACCAACTGGGCAAGTCATTGATGCGCAAGTTGTAAATGCCGAACCGAAACGCATCTTCAACCGTGCAGCATTGAAAGCATTAAAGCGTTGGAAATATCGACCTCAGATGGTCAATGGCAAAGCAATAGTGCAAACTGGCCAGTCAGTTATGCTAGAGTTTAACTTAGCTAAAGAGCCTTAACTGGACTCAAGCCGCTTGATACTGGTTTAAGCGGCTCATCGCTGCACAATGGAACAGCCAATTACAATTAATAAACATTCTGGAGAGTGCATGCTACTAGCGATCAAGAGCTGGTTTATCCAGCATAAAACAGACGTAGAAGATCCGCTTTATGAATTTAAAAAGTGCGGTGAGAACCGCTACTTAGAGCAGGCGATAGATAATTTTAATCCTGACTTGTACCACTATTTGTGTACACAATGCACACCGGAAGTAGCAGAAGACGTTTGCCAAAAAACTTGGCTAGCCATCGTTGAGAAGCGACACTACTATCAGTCACAAAGTACGCCAAAGGCCTATATTTTTAAAATAGCCCGAAATGCGCTCATTGATGAGCTGAGAAAACAAAACAAGTTGGTGCTAGATGAAGAAGCAATAACCCAAAAAGAATTAACACAGGACCGTTGCTTTTCGGAAGCAAGCTCAAAGCAGCTCTATCGCGCAATTAAAACGCTGCCCCATGCACAAAAAGAAGCGCTTAGCCTGCAATTAGAAGGCTTTTCACTGAAGCAAATCGCTGACATTGCCAATACCAATGTAGAGACGGTTAAAACACGGTTACGTTATGCAAAGCAGCAACTTAAAACGATTTTAGGAGAGCCACAATGAATGAGCTTGAGCAGGCATACTCTAATGCCAAACGCCAGCAAAGAATGTCGGCAAAACAAACCCGGCGCTTAAAAAGGCGCTGTCGATTAGAGAATCGTAAGCATACGCGCCAATTTTGGCTCCGCACGACAGCTTGGGCAACATCATGCTGTGCAGTTGCACTTATTGGAAGCTTATCTCTGCAGAATACACTCAGCGATTTTGAATTATTTCTGACTCAGATTAGACCAACTGACTTTAACACTGAGCAATATCAATCGATTGAGACACACCACCTAGTTGAAGGTGAGTACCTCACGACTATCCAACAACAAAAACAACAATTAGATAGCTCATTCGAAGGCGCCAAAGCCACTTTAAATGAAGTCCACCAATCCTATGGCAAGCTTGTTCATAGCGAAGACGGAGCATGGTTTATCGCTGATTGCCAAAATACCACCTTAATTGAAGTACGTAAGAGTGTATTAGATCAGCTAAATGCGCCAGATATGCGTGATGCATCGCTCAAGCAAGGCGTACTTTTGGCTTTGAGTAGAAATAATCAGGGACAACTGCTAAAAATTGCTGCCCCAACAACGATTAAAAATTTATACGCATGCCCTTAGCCTCAGAGCATGAGAAAGCTGGCAATAAAGTAGCCAGCCAGTGCCAATATGCCTCCAACGAGTGCGTAAGGTAACTGTGTTTTCACGTGAGTTAATAGATCACAACCAGATGCCAGTGCTGAAACCGCACTGGTGTCAGAAATTGGAGAGCAGTGGTCTCCAAATATTCCGCCACTTAGAATCGCGCCGACTACAAGAGAAGGAGGTAAACCGAGTGTTTGGATCAGTGGTACCCCAATTGGAATTAAGATCGCAAACGTTCCCCACGAGGTTCCTGTGGTAAAAGACATCACAGCCCCAGTTAAAAACAGCACAGGGACTATAAAATAAATAGGCAAATATGCCCCAACCAATTGAGCAACAAACACACCTGTCCCCAATTCTTTCAGACTGGCGCCTAGCGTCATAGACAACAACACAATACAAACCAGCGGCAGCAGTTCCCCCATGCCTTTAAAACCGATTTCAACCAGTTGATGATGTGTAAACTGTTTTTCAGCCAACAGTAAAATATATGCAATGGCGCACGCTAGCAGCGTGGCATACAATACCGATTTAGAGCCACTGCCATTGGCCAAGACCCCTTCCCCAGTCCAAAACATGAACCCGACCATACTCAAAATAAGAGTAGCCAATGGAACGAGCATAAATCGCGCTTTTGAAGCACGTGGCCCAGCATCTATTTCACCTTCTTGCTTTTGCATTTTCTGTTCAGCCACTTTCATGGGACCATGTACTTTGTCAAAGAGAATGGTATACAGCACGATTAGAAGCGTAATAATGGCGTAAAAGTTAAATGCAACGCTGCCCCATAAAATAGAGACTGCAGATTGCGTTAATTCGTAGTTACTTAATAAGCCCAGTACATAAGCACCCCAGCCATTTAACAATATTAATATGCACACTGGTGCACTCGTGCTGTCAATCACATAGGCAAGCCTTGCACGGCTCATTTTGAATTTTTCAAATAGTCCTCTGGCAACGATACCGGATGTCAATACACTCATATTTGACTCAATAAATACAGCAATACCGGTAAACATGGTCAATAAACCGACCTGCTTTTTATTTCTTGCCACTCCGATGCGCATTAGTTTTTGTACTGTTGCTGCCACGCCACCGGATTCTCGAATGTAAGCTAACAAAGCGCCGATTACGATACTAAAGATCAAGATCCGGCTATTACCCGCCGAGGTGACGACTGTCACAATCCGCTCAATGCTATTGGTAAAGGTCGCAAAAAGGGAGTGGTCTTGACCACCAAGCACCAACAAAAATTCAGACGAGATAAGGGCTAAAAGTAAGGCTATAATCACTTCCTTGCGCCAGAATACCACCGCAATGGCTATCAATGGGGGCAAAATAGAATACCAGGACATAGTTTCCCTTTTGTAATTTTTTGACTCAGAGTAATCGCAGTAGTATCAAGAGCCGAGTCAATATCGCGACTCACGACTCGCTATTTATGCGTGCAAAGTTTGCACGTTTTAGCTTAAATAGTTATGCCTAAAAAACAAGCATTTCCAATTTACAAATTCACAAATGCAACAAAAGTACCTCAACCGGTACCACATAAATCAAAAAACGCAATAATATTCCTAAACAATCTATCACATCGTTCCAATTGAACCTATAATATGGACAGTTTAAGTTAGTTTTAGTTACCAGGTGATCCTCATGTCTACTTTTGTAAAAATAAAGGCCTTAAAGCCGACGCTCTCACAGAGCGAGGCAAAATTAGCAGACTTTACGTTAAAGTCTGGCGCCAAGATTCGTAGTTTATCTTCCATTGAGCTGGCAAAATCAGCCGGTGTAAGCCAATCAAGTGTCGTGAAATTCGCACAGAAACTCGGCTATAAAGGGTTTCCCGCATTTAAATTGGCAGTCGTTGATGCGCTCAATGAACAAACCCAAGAAGAAACTCCTCTGTCCAATGAAATAGATCAGAATGATTCTATTGCGCATATCTCAGAAAAGCTGATTGCAAATCAACAAGCAACACTTGTGGCAACAAGCAAATTGAACACGCCAGAATTATTTGAACAAGCAGTTCAGTCTATTAAAGCGGCAAAGAAAGTAATGGTTTGTGCGATAGGCTCTACGCATACGATGGCTCAAGATTTGACCTTGAAGCTGCAAAAACTAGGTGTGTGTGCTGTCACCCATGTCGATGAACTTAGCGCCTCGAGTTATTTAGCAACGATGGGTAAAGACGATTTGGTGATTTTTTTAAGTAACTCGGGCGTCGTAAAAAGTGTTGTAAAGCTGGCACAACAAGCAAAAAGCAATGAGTGTCAAATTCTCGCACTTACTCGCTATGGGCATAGTGAACTTGCCAACTATGCTGACAACTGCCTGTATTGCATTCAAGAAACTGAAGCGATTAAGCACTCTGCGGTACTCACAAGAGCGTCGTTAGGTTATTTGATCGACGTGTTATTTATTTCTTTGGCTCAATCTAATTTACATTGGCAGCGCCGCGCTGATCGCTCAAATGAATATATGACTGACTTGCTAAACGTCTAGCCAATCTGCGCCTTACCTATCATACAAAAGGTAAGGCGCTCTGCGTTTTTTGAACACGTCGAGATCTTTCTGCCAAATAGCTTCTATCTGGTGCACTTTAAGACCTTGTTCGAGGGCCAAACGAAGGATATCTGTGCCAGCCAATTTATCAAAGAAGTCAGGATGGACGATAAAGCGTTTGTTCTGCTGACGAAACTGCCTGTGGGCGAAAACAAGCCAACTGAGGTCAAAACCCCGTGTTTGGCTAGCCTTCAGATCCACCCCCCATACCTCATGCCCTTGCAACTTAGGAAAACGCGCAGCCCCAATAATTGAACGTGGTGTAAAATGAAAGTGACCTAATTTGACTTGATGATGCCCAAAAATTTGAAAGGGGAAATCAGTTCCTCTGCCTACAGAGACCGCTGTGGCCTCAAAAAGACACAATGAAGGGTACAAATAAATCGACTGTTGGTTGGGCAAATTAGGGCTGGGCGCGATGGGTAAAGTATAATCATCTGTTGCATCGTAATTCAACACAGGCATAACCTCTAATTTTAATTGCCCGTTTCCAGACAACCAATTTTCTCCTTCAATCATTTTTGCAAGTTCACCCACTGTCATACCATGCAGGATAGGTATTGGGTGCATCCCCACAAAAGAACGAAATTTTAAATCGAGTAAAGGGCCTGCCACAAAGCGGATGTTCGGATTGGGCCTGTCAAAAACTAGAAATGCTATATGATTATCTTTTGCTGCCTGCATCATGAAGTGCATCGTGCTGATATACGTGTAAAAGCGTACACCCACATCTTGAATATCAAATACCAAGACATCAATATCTTGCAATGCCTTCTTAGGGGGACGTTTTTGTTTACCATACAGAGAAACTATGGGGATCCCAGTTTTTACGTCAATACTATTGTCGATATGTGCACCCGCGTCTTGATCTCCTCTAAAACCGTGCTCAGGTGAAAAGATCCGGACCACATTAACGCCATTAGCCAATAAGATATCAACCACATGTGTGCCATTAACCCGCGCCGATTGGTTGGCAATGAGGCCGACTCGCTTGCCTTTTAATTTAGGTAAATATCGCTCTGTTTGTGCGGCTCCCACCTCTATGGCAAGGGCTGTATTCACCTTGAAAACAGCAAGTAGAATAATACATATAAAAAGCACATCGTAACGTTTTAACACAAAGATCTCTCGAGCAACTCAATACATTGGGAATATGCCTGAACCCCCAATAAAAAAGAACCCCTTTTTCACTTTTTTATCGTCATTTTCGCCTGACAATACCAATATAAATAAGGCCTTAGACTTACATGTAAACGATCTACGAAAGCGTATTTATTTCTTTGTCACGTTGGTGCTCAAGGAACCAAGTTTCTGGGTAAAGTCGGCTCTCGTTGGCATCTTTGGCATGTTTTACTAGTTGCGTGAAGTCGTCATCCATCTCTAAAGAGGTGGTGGACGCGGGATATGATTTATGGAAGGTGAACCTCCGATAGTTTGGTTCATCGCGGGTTTGCTTACACGGCTTGCTTTGTGTATTTAACGGGGGGAAGTTCCCCGAAATTTAGACACAAAAAAACCGACTCTCGTCGGCATATTTCGCATGTTTTACTACTTGCGTGAAGTAATCATCCATCTCTAAAGAGATGGCGGACGCGGGAGGATTCGAACCTCCGACCGCCTGGTTCGTAGCCAGGTACTCTATCCAGCTGAGCTACGCGTCCGTCATGTTATCAGTATTTCAACACTTGATATGTGCACTCTGTATTTTACCACCTGAGTAAAGTGGCGGACGCGGGAGGATTCGAACCTCCGACCGCCTGGTTCGTAGCCAGGTACTCTATCCAGCTGA
>NZ_JAKGBI010000035.1 GCF_021530565.1 Pseudoalteromonas sp. SMS1 | reverse complement strand
GCGCCGAAGGACAAGGTGAAGGGGAGTCAAGACGACAGAGGAATTAGCACAGGATGTGCAGACATAGGAAATGTCACATGGATTAGGAGCGCCGAAGGATAAGGTGAAGGGGAGTCAGGACGACAGAGGAATTAGCACAGGACGTGCGGACATAGGAAATGTCACATGGATAAGGAGCACCGAAGGACAAGGTGAAGGGGAGTCAAGACGACAGAGGAATTAGCACAGGATGTGCAGACATAGGAAATGTCACATGGATAAGGAGCACCGAAGGATAAGGTGAAGGGGAGTCAAGACGACAGAGGAATTAGCACAGGGTGTGCAGACATAGGAAATGTCATAAAGGATTCTATACAGTGGATGTACTTGCATAGGAGATGCAACGTAAAGGGAATCACACAACAGGATTTGTGAAGTGGGAAAGTGCTGGATGCGCTAAGGACGAAGACATGGACGAAGATCGGGTGTGCTGGATATATACCCGTTCAGGGGAAGATGAAAGTTGGCGGCTTGCTTGTTTAGTTGTAGGCAGAGGTAGTGGATACCTCCAAGGGAATTCGTCGGATTGGGGCGTGACAAAAAGGGTTGCGCCTTAGTTTTTTAAAGACCTGTAGATTTTATTTACCCCAAATACCTTCTTGAAATCACTCAACAATTCTGTGCGGCGGCACATCCATGTTAACCAATATTTGATTTTCTAAATACAATGTTCCTTTGTAGGCAGTATCTCTGTCCGAACTAAACTCAAACTGAAATTGACTCTTTATCCCTAACTTACCATTTTTCAGCACGCCAATTCGCCTTTTTTGGCAGGCAACACTGAGAAGCTGTACATTTAACTTCTCAGCTTGTTGTGCTGCATGCTCACGAGCGGCTTCCGCGATTTCTCTGCTGTACCAGAAAAAACCACAGGTCGTAAAAATAATGATAAAAAGCCAAAGTGTTGTCATTTATGAAAATAGCCTGCCAATTGCTCTAGAAAGTGTTTCGCTGCGATTTTGCGCTCTCAATAATCCTAATACATGAGGTCGGAGCATTGGAATTGCAACTAAATCGGCGAAAATACTTTCAAAAAGTCCTTCTATTTGAGTCGTGTGCGCAGCGCTATCCATAAAAGTATATAAGCGTTGTGGATCGGTTAGGGTCTCCCAGCCTCTTCCTGCAATGGTCAGAAGTACGTCGGGTTGTTCTGACAGGTCGGATTCTAATAAATGATCGACAGACTGAGCAATGAGGCCAAGACCATGACTGCCAGACATCGCTCTAAAGCAGTTTATACTGCTGGCTAAGTTTTGCGGTGAGTGTGTTGCTAGCTGTATTTGCAGGAACTCTGTGAGTTCAGTGGAAATAGCAACGTGTTCAAGCATTGCTGCAAGGGGGGTTTGCACTTGCTCAGGCAATGAGGCCCAACGCGAAATTAAGTTTGCTTGATTATTAGCGTGTGTTAAGCGCATTGCATAATCAGCGAGGCCTTGCAGCGCTATACTTTGCCAGTCTTGTTGTTCGGGGTTGGCAAAATAGTGTTCTACAGTTTCATAATATTGTGAAGCGGGTCGTTTTAATTCACACTTCATCAGTGCGTTAAAAGCGGCCAATTTATTTGCATTGGGGGTGTAAACATACGGATTGTTATCCAACTTACCTTGCGCTTCTTCACCAGTTAACTGAGTGCCTAAAGCTTCAATCACCATCGATGCGAAGTGATCACGACTTGCAATAATTAATTTACTTTGCTCATCCAGCGGGAACTTCAAGAACCACACATAAGGGTCTAACGTCGCTTTATTGTCCCAAAACTGAATGGCGATTAATGCATGATTGCCCAAAGGGTATGGATAAGGCGCTTCAGTATTTTCAATTTGAGCAAATTGCTTTTTATCAATTTTGGTAATTCTACGACCAATATCATAGACACGCCACTGAGTCCCAGCAGAAGTTAATAGCTCACCTAAAGTTGAAATTTGCGCCGTCATTTTATACTCACTTGAATTTACATTGTTGGCGATTATAGCGGTATTTGCGCCCTGTAGTAAGACTTGGTTGGGGTGTGTTGTTCAAGTTAAATGCTCTTGGGGGCACTCAATGGTATAATCCATGCTGGGTAGGAAGAATAAGAGGAGCTCCTGTGAACCAACAAGTTTTACAGCACCTAGCTGAGTTAGCAGATCAATTAAAACAAGCAAAATTGTGGCAATCTGAACCGATTGATATGACGGCGTTAGCTTCAACACAGCCCTTTTGTTGCGACACACTCCGTTTTGAGCAATGGCTGCAATTTGTATTTATTCCCAAGATCCAACAGATGATAAATGAAGAGCAACCACTACCTACCAGTATTGCAATCACGCCAATGGCTGAAATCGCTTTTGCAGGTCATGTTCAACAACATGCACTTATTTCCATTTTAAAGCAAATCGATACTGTGATTTCTCAAGGTGGAACGTCATCGTGTTAGAAATTATTTACCAAGACGAAAATTATGTCGCTATTAACAAACCGTCTGGATTGTTGGTTCACCGCTCATTTTTAGATAAACGAGAAACACAATTTGCCATGCAAATGTTGCGAGACCAACTCGGCCAGCATGTTTTTCCTGTCCATCGATTGGATAGGCCAACCAGTGGTGTCTTGCTTTTTGCATTGAGCTCAGAAGCAGCACGAGATATTAATCAATTATTTATTGATGGCACGGTTGAGAAACGCTACTTAGCACTTGTGAGGGGGTATAGTCAGGATGAAGTATTTGTCGATAAGCCGTTAAAAGAGCAGTTGGACAAAATTGCCGATAAATTTGCAGATCAAGACAAAGCCCCTCAAGACGCTCAGACATTGGTGCGTTGTTTACACCGTGCAAGTCTTGATATTCCATTTGGTAAATATCCAAGTATTCGTTATTCGCTGGTGGAATGTTTTCCAAAAACAGGTCGAAAGCACCAAATCCGACGCCATTTAAATCACTTATCTACCCCGATTATTGGTGACGTAAACCATGGTGATAATAAGCACAATCACTTTTTCCGTGATCATTTTCAGCTCCAGCGTCTCATGTTATTTGCAACTGAGCTAAAGTTTATACATCCTTATACAAAGCAACCTATTTTAATACGCGCTAATTTAGGTGATGACATGCTCGATATTTGCCGTCAGCTAGGTTGGCCATCAACAGAGAAGGATTATCAATAATGGCGTCAATTACGCTATTTGTAGGCAGTGTCTACGGCAATGCAGAAAACTTAGCTACGCAAATAGAGTCCCATATCAATGCACAAGGCCATCAAGCAAATATTGCTGAGCCTCCGACTATCGATACGTTAAAAGCCGCAGAACACGTGCTATTCGTATCTTCTACAACGGGACAGGGGGACATTCCTGATGGCCTATTCCCGTTGTTCTTACAAATGCAAGCGCAATTGCCGATGTTAACCAACAAACAGGTGGGCATTGTGGCATTGGGAGACAGCAGTTATGGTGATACTTACTGTGGCGCCGGTCGCCAGATAGATGCTTTGGTTCAAGAGCTCAACGCACGTATTCCGCAGCCGAGGTTAGACGTGGATGCTGGGGAATATTTTGAGCCTTGGGAGCCTGTAGAACCTTGGCTAAAAAGTTGGCTAGCCACATTATAGGTGCATTAAAAAAGGCCACGTTGGTTTCCAATACGTGGCCTTTTTGACAGTGATGTGTGCGATTAAGTCGTTTGCACATTCACCTTTAACTTGAGTTTTTGGCCTGGCTGCAAATACTTTTGCCCAGCCAATGAATTCCACTTCACGATGTCTTTGATAGAGACATTAAACTTGTTGGCAATTCTAGCCAGTGAGTCACCTTTTCGTACCTTATAAGTGATCGTGCGTGATTTACTTTGCAACCCCACTGTCTTGTTTTGTTGCTGGGCTTTATAGATGGTTAGCTTTTGGCCCAGCTTTAGAACAGAGCTCGGCTTTAATTTATTCCATGCAGCTAACTGCTTAATGGTCACATCATACTCTCGACTGATATCCCACAATGTGTCACCACTTTTAACGGTGTGTACTTTTTTGTTTGGCTGGGGGGGGTTAGCGACTTTTCTAACTGCCGTTGGTAGGTGTTCGCTCTTTAGTTCACCTTCGCTTAATGGCACTAATAGTTGTTGTCCAACTCGGATCACATTCCCATTTAGCTTATTCAGCGTTCTAATTGCACTAATGTTGGTATCAAACTTGTTTGCAATAACAGATAAGCTGTCACCTTTGTTAACAGTGTAATATTGCCAACGCAGTCGTGCTTGCATCGGGGTGTTCGCAAGGGTGGTTTTGAACTGTTCAATTTTATCCAATGGGAGTAACAAAGAGTGTGGCCCCTTTGGATCAGTTGCCCAGCGGTTAAACCCTGGGTTTAAACGATAAAGCTCTGTCAGTGTGATCCCTGCCATTTCAGCGGCCAATGCCAAATCAATTTGGGTGCCTACTTCAACAGTATCCACAACTTGCGCATTGATTATTTTATTCCACTTAACTTTAAATTCATCTTGGCGCATTAATAAGTCAGATAATGCCAATAGTTTTGGGACGTAAGCCGTTGTTTCTCTTGGCAAGTCCAACGACCAAAAGTCGGTGGGAAGGTGTTTCTTTCTGTTTTTACGGATCGCCCGCATAACTCTACCTTCGCCAGAATTGTAGGCCGCAATCGCGTTTAACCAATCTCCATCCAGTGTTTTATGTAAGTATGTTAAATAGTCTAAAGCAGCACGAGTGGATTGTACGATGTCTCTGCGGCCGTCGTACCACCAGTTCTGTTTCAGGTCGAAACGTTCACCGGTTTGCGGCATAAACTGCCAAATTCCAGACGCACTACGGTGTGAATAACCAAATGGGTCAAATGCACTTTCGACAATTGGCAGTAGCGCTATCTCGATAGGCATCTCGCGCTTTTCAACTTCTTCAACAATAAAGTAGAGATAGGGCTCTGCTCTTTTTGAGATACGATCTAGGTATGCTTGGTGGCGCTGATAATAGTTTCTTTCAGTGACCACTGGTCGGTTCTGTGGCACTGGGATCGACAATTGATAGCGAATACGTTCCCACACGTCATCAAAAACAGGAGGGGGCTCGTCAGCTTCAATCGGTTCCTGAATCGCGTGAGATAAGGCCTCACTTATTTGCGCTGGGCTGGCATGATCCAAAAGTTCAGTTTGTTGAGGCGCAGCTTGTTCTAAAGTTGTTTGACAACCTGAGAGCAAACCGACTATCGCAATTATCAGCAGTGACTTTTTCATAAATCTCTTTTTGTCGGGCAAAAACCCGGCAATGTTACCTTTATCTGTGGCACTTTTAAAGCCGAACGCAACGTTGGGGTGTTGAATAAATTTGCTTTTACATGGTGAGGTGGATTAAAAAGCAGCCCTCGTGCCCGACAGTACTAAACTTTACAATTGAGTACCGTCGACATGAACCGTTATTCGATTTATGCATTTTGCACGGGTCAGAATTGGTCCTTCCATAATCTTAGTTTTGCAAACACTTGCGAAGTTGTCTCAGTTGGAGTGGCGAGTGACTCTGGTAAATGACGTAAGATGGCGTTTGAATTCGCTCTTAGAAAAGGGTTCACAGCCAGCTCTTTGCCTATGGTTGAGGGTAAAGTCGGTCGATTCTGTGCTCTTTGTTGTGTGGCCCACACAGTATAGGTTTTAAGTGCCGTATTATCTGGCTCAACGGCGTTTGCAAAGGCTAAATTTGCGAGTGTGTATTCGTGAGTGCAATAAACTTCACATGTATCAGGAAGCTCAGACAACTTACTTAATGATTGCCACATTTGTTCCGCGCTACCTTCAAACAATCTGCCGCAACCACCGCTAAACAGCGTGTCTCCTGTAAAGGCGCGAGCTTCATTAACATAACAGATGTGATCCAGAGTGTGCCCGGGTGTTTCAATGATATTGTATTGTGCGCCAGCTATCGTTATTGAATCACCTTTCACTAAAGGGTGCGTAATCCCAAGGTAGGGGGAGTCTTTTGGGCCATACACTGGTATGTCAGGAAAGCTCTCTCGTATCTCGGCTATGCCGTCGGTGTGATCCCAATGATGGTGTGTTACTAAAATCCCCTTAAGCTGTCTATTTTTTTCACGTAAGAATTGCATTACAGGGGCACTTTGACCTGGGTCTACCACCCAAGTCCCTTGGCTGTGAGGCTCACAAATGGCCCAAATGTAGTTATCATTAAATGCATTGATCGGATGAACTTGCGCCATAACTCATTGCTCTATAAAGTGAAGGTGTAAACTAGTATAACGAGCGTACGTAATGAAACCAGCATTAAGTTTTCAGCAAGGGCCCATACCACAGTCTTGGCGTGATTTTCCTCATGGTGATTATGTCAGGGCTGGAATTGAACGTCGCATGGCAAGGTGGTTGCCGCGCATGTTTGGATACCATATGTTGAAGCTTGGGTGTTTGAGCGGGCAGCTCGATACATCAGAAAGCCCAATAGATCACCAGATCTGTATTTCTCCAAGTGCACCTCATGCAGGTATCGGGGTGATAGCGGAGATTGATGAACTGCCTTTTTATGAGCACAGTGTTGACGCATGTATATTGTCACACTGTTTAGAATACCACTCAGACCCTCATCATATTTTAAGAGAGGCGCATCGTACGTTAATTCCAGGGGGCTACATTGTACTCACCGGATTCAACCCTTTTAGCCTGTGCGGCCTGGCACATATGTTACCGTTTAGTGGAGAAAAGCTGCCATGGTCTGGACGCTTTTTTACACCTTCACGCGTAAAAGATTGGCTCAATCTCTTGGGCTTTGAAATTATTACTGACGAACGCTTTATTCATGCATCCTTGGCGCGAGGTTCTCGATTGTCTCGATTTGCGCCTTGGCGGCGGTTTTGTCGCCATTATTTAAAGCCAATGGGCAGCGTTTACATGATCGTAGCGAGAAAGCGTGTCACGCCATTAACGCCAATCAAACCTAAGTGGCATGCCAGACCAAAATGGACCCCGGCAGTCAAAGGCGCCCGGTTGAAACACAGCCGCACGCGCGAGTAATGTGATTATGACTGGGCGATGTATCCACTGTCTTCGAGCAGTTCCTCTTGAGATGCCGCATCTCTGGCTAGGTCATCGACGAGTTCATTGTATTTATTGCCAGCATGACCTTTGACCCACCGCCATTCTACCTGGTGTCTTTGGCAAGCACTATCGAGTCGTTGCCAAAGGTCTACATTTTTGACTGGTTGTTTTGACGCGGTTTTCCAATTGCGCTTCTTCCAATTTTCTATCCAAGATTCAATGCCCTGTTTGACGTATTGACTGTCAGTATAAAGTACCACTTGGCAAGGGCGGGTGAGTGTCTCCAATGCAACGATGGCAGCCAACATCTCCATGCGATTGTTGGTAGTTAACTGATACCCTTGTTGCAGTTGCTTCTCATGACCTTGGTAGCTTAAATAGATCCCATAGCCGCCAGGACCGGGGTTGCCAAGACATGAACCATCTGTATAAATTTCTACGGTGTTTTGCACGAATTCGCCTGTTTTATATGGAGTGGGCAGATAGAGGCTAACCATAGCAAAGATAGACTGCCAACGGTATGCAAAAAAGAAAAAACCATGCTATCTGAATGCGAGTTGATCAATGTATGCTGTCCAACCCTATGACGTTTAAGGGGCTTTATTGAGGCAATTTGGTTGGTTGCAAGTCGGGCGGGCAATAAATAGTCTTTGTAGGTTGTTACTTTATGTGTTTTTACAGGCCGGTACAAATTTGACCGTGGCCTATGCTTGGAGGAAAGAGCGTTTTTTATTGTCAAGGTGCGTAGTATCACACCAGTTTAGACATTGAAGTGACTCAAAGTGTCCTCGGCAGAAACATGATAAATTCCATGTGGCACAACGTCCCTATTTCTATTCAGGTGCACATTTCTGAAAAAAGGGCGACTGGGATGTAGCGAGGGAGTTAAACAGACCTTTTTAAGCAAAGAGTATAAGGGGTAACCTGTGCTAGCACATTATTTCGGCATGAGTTTGACTTTGCCCAAACTCGTAAAGCCAATGAAATTAAGCTTTGGCACTGTTAGTGCATGATGGTGTGCGTCTCTACCTTAAGGGTGAGGAGGGACTCAGAGTGTGCTTACAGAGTCGGCGAAACAAGGGGGTCAACTCACGCTTGGGTTACTGATTGAATATAGTTGGTATGAGGTAGTATTGAATAATTCGATTACTTTAAAACGGGACTACCTGCTTGCCGTTGAAGTGAGGTCGGTTTCGTTAGAGAGTCGTGATTTTAGCTTCAATGTAGAGTTGATGGTTGAATCGGTCGTTTTCCGTAGCCTGTGAATGATAAGGACAAATCCAGTTGTCCCAAAACCAGTGATTGAAAAGGGAGAGCGATTAGGCAATGTCACGAAGGCGAAAGTAAGTTAAAATAAAAACGGATAGAGAAAAATGCAGTTTAGAGATTATTAACCATGGTAAAGCGTCAGATAGTTCTGGATACAGAAACCACCGGCATCGATCCCAAAGCCGGACATAGAATCATCGAAATAGGGTGTGTTGAATTGGTGAACAGGCGGCTCACTGGCAACAACTTCCATGTTTATATTAATCCTCAGCGAGACATCGAAGAAGAGGCGATCGATGTGCACGGTATTACCAATGAGTTTCTGCGTGGTAAACCGTTCTTCCATCAAGTTGCGCAGGAGTTTCTTGACTATATCGAAGGGGCAGAGCTGGTAATCCACAATGCGCCGTTCGACGTCGGCTTTATGGACCATGAATTCGCGATGCTAAATCAAGGGTTCCCTGCGACGGATGATGTTTGTGACGTGTTAGATACGCTCGTAATGGCGCGTGATTTGCATCCAGGTCAGAAGAACAGCTTAGATGCATTATGCCGACGTTATGACATAGATAACTCGAAACGGACCCTGCACGGCGCATTACTGGATTCCGAGATTCTGTCGGATGTATATTTGGCAATGACTGGGGGTCAAAAGAAACTCAATCTTGCCCAGCAGTTAGACGGTGCGCAGCAAGCGGGGAGCGGAGGTATCCGCAGACTTGCGGCTGACAGGCCACCGCTGCGTGTGCTGCACGCCAGTGAAGCAGAAGAACTGGCACACACCGAGCGAATGGAGATTGTTAATAAAGCATGTGGGCAAAGCTTATGGCAGCAATAAAGAGGTAAGAATCAATGCGAGTTTGGATAGCGGTTTTTAGCATTTTTCTCAGTTTAAGTGCTCTGTCAGAAACCCCTGATATTACGATGCTAGAACGCGATGGCGTATCCAATGAGATCCCGCTGTTAGATAACCGCTTTCGCATTGATCATAACGTCGAAAAAATTACTTTATTGTTTTTTCGGTCGACGGGGGCGCCTGCGGTTGTGCTAGTACGCCCTGATGGCAGTAAAATTTATTCAATTCACGCCGTTAAAGATGAGTCTCTAGAGTGGTTTGATGAAATCAGCTATGACTTAATTATCATAGATAAACCGATGCCTGGACCGTGGCAAGTGCTTGGTCAAATAAAAAGAGACAGCAGAATAATGGTACTGGGAGATATCGAGTTAGTCGTAGATCCGCTTCCACCACTGCTATTTCGTGGTGAAATGCTTAAAGTCAATGGCAAGGTAACCAATGATGGCAAACCAGTGGATGTCGGTTACTTTCGAGATGTTGTGACCTTATTCGTCGAATTTGTCAGTACCAACAATGAAGCATATGCCAATTTTGGCGCTGGTACGCAAAGCGTCACGGATTTCAAAGATGATGGTCGGGATTTTGATGAGCGGCCGCTAGATGGGGTCTTTACGGGCGAGTTTAAGCTGACATTTCCTGCCGGAGAATGGCAGCCGGAATTTTTTATTGAAACCCCGATACTAAAGCGTCGCGTGGTGAAAGATCCAATCGTGATAGCGGAACCGCCTTTTACTTTTGAATTACAGCTTGCTGACGACGAAGAGTTTGAACACGAGCTCGTGATCAAACTGAATAAAGACATTATTAAACCAGAAACAGTGATCCTACAGGGTAAAATACTTTACCCAAATGGCGAAGAGCAGGTGTATACCCTCAACGAAGAAACGCGTTTTTACCGCCAATTACAAATCAAAAATTATGACTGGGGCCGTTATAGCGTGCAGCTTGCCGCATTTGGTGAAAATATAAATGGCCGAGAATTTATGGCCTCAATTCCGGATTATAACTTTGAAATTGAACGCCCAATTGAAAAAGTGCCCGAATTGACAAAACCCGTCACACCAGAAGAGCTGATGCAACCACAGGTACCCGAAGAGCCAGAAGTAAATACCGGTTTGATAGTGTTCATTGTGGTAGCAGGCAATGTATTGATATTGATTCTCGGTTGGTTAGTGATCCGCGTTTTTGTACAAAATAAACCATTAAAGTTTGCAGTTCCTTTGCCTACTTCTATTCCCTTTCTGAAGAAAAAACCAAACATGGACTTAGATGAGCTTGAACCTGAAAGTGCGGGTGGCGAAAAAGAAGATACAGCAGGTTCTGACTCAGGAGATGTACTTAATTTATCTATGTCAGATGACAAAAGTTGACAATCGGCTTCTTCAGTGGAGATACCGAGATGAGTTGTTTTTACGGTTCGATGCTTCAAACCTGCTTGTAGAATAGGCAAGCTGATGTAATTTTCAGCGAGTAACGTCATTAATCGTTAAAAATGCAGTTTTTTTCAAAAAAATAGTTGACTCTGAAAGGGGTCATTCGTATTATTCACGCCGCTGTCAGGGAGCACACCTTGTCAGTGAAATACAAAATTATCGCGGAGTGGTAGTTCAGTTGGTTAGAATACCGGCCTGTCACGCCGGGGGTCGCGGGTTCGAGTCCCGTCCACTCCGCCAATAAATTTTGTATTGCGATGTAAGCTGGAGTGGTAGTTCAGTTGGTTAGAATACCGGCCTGTCACGCCGGGGGTCGCGGGTTCGAGTCCCGTCCACTCCGCCAACCGCTTACATATGTGCATTGCTTCTTTGGAGTGGTAGTTCAGTTGGTTAGAATACCGGCCTGTCACGCCGGGGGTCGCGGGTTCGAGTCCCGTCCACTCCGCCATTTAATTAAAGAAGCAAGCTAAATCACTTGGAGTGGTAGTTCAGTTGGTTAGAATACCGGCCTGTCACGCCGGGGGTCGCGGGTTCGAGTCCCGTCCACTCCGCCATTTGGCTTTTAGTGTTTTAGCAAAAAAATATGACAATACGCTTACTGCGGAGTGGTAGTTCAGTTGGTTAGAATACCGGCCTGTCACGCCGGGGGTCGCGGGTTCGAGTCCCGTCCACTCCGCCATTTAGCGTATAAGATATCTCTGCGGAGTGGTAGTTCAGTTGGTTAGAATACCGGCCTGTCACGCCGGGGGTCGCGGGTTCGAGTCCCGTCCACTCCGCCATTTGATATCTTAAAAGAACATATGCATACCACTGCGGAGTGGTAGTTCAGTTGGTTAGAATACCGGCCTGTCACGCCGGGGGTCGCGGGTTCGAGTCCCGTCCACTCCGCCATTTCAAAAAAGCTTTCCCTTTCTCAGTTATCCCAACAGTTTTAAACTTTGCCGTACTTCTTTGCATTCATTTTTCACACATAGATGTTTAAAACCGACTCTGTTGTGGGTGAGTGGCGACACTGCAAAGGACTGTATGGAGATATGAAGAGATAGGGGCTATCCAGCCCCTATAAAGATTATTTATTGCCGTGAATTGCTTGCATAAGCGCTCTTAGCACTTGTTGGTCACGTTCTTGCTTTAAAAGTGGTTTGAGTTTGTCTAAGATTTCACTTTGGTGTTCGCGTTGCTTTGCTGCGGCATTGATTGCTGCGACACGAACTTCATTCCCTTGATGTTTCTGTGCAAATTTGAGGACGTCATCTACTTGAGCTTCACTGAGGTGATTGTTGCCCATTGCAAACAGCAGTGCTTGCTTTGTTTGAATGTCTGACTCTGTTTTTAAAGACTTCTCGATATAACCGAGGCTAATCTCATTGGGCATCTTGCCAAGGGCCTCAGCGGCTGTAGCACGTAAGTTGGCATTGCTGTTGTCTAAAAACTTAGAAATACGCTCTTGATGCGTCGCATCGGCACTGTTACCAAGTGCATTTAGCAACGTTGCCTGCTTGTGAGTATCTCGCGTTGTGACCAGTCTGTCAGCCAATGAGGCGGTCAGTTGTTCGGCAAATTCGCTGCCTGCTTGGTTTTTAGCAATAATACCCATTACCATTAAGGCTGTACGGGCCAGTTTAGTATCTGTTTTATTGAGCTCATCGCTGTCGATATGTTCATAAAGCTGATCAATTAACTCCGAAGGCAATGGCTGCTCTGCATACTTTAAGGCCATCAAGCTGCGAAAGCGCTGGTTCTTATCCAAATCCAGATCTAGGTATAGCGCCCCCAACAGTTGCTGAGCATTGCGGGAATCACTTTTACCAATCATCAACAGCAATCGACTTAGCTGCTTGTCTTCAAAGGCATGTTGTTTAATTAACGCGTGGAGTGACGCGAGGTATATCTGATTGTCATACAGCAGTTGTAACAACTCATCGCTTGATAAGGCACGTAAATCTTTATTTAGCAATAAATTGGTAAATGCCGTGGCGCTATCTAGTGGAACGGGGAGTGGCCTAGGGTAGACTCGTTCTGCTGAGAGGAGCGGCCACTTAAGCGGGTCCATCGGTAAAGACATCAGTGCGATATCAGAAGCAATAGGATCATGTTTTGCGATGTACTTTATGGACTGTGCAACATCGATGCGAATGTCTCCCTTTTCGCTTTCTACACGGGTATTGTTAAACCCTTCGAACTGCTCTATCCAACACCTAGATTGAGTAAAAGTAAAGTCATCTTGCTTGATTTCAGGCTTTTTAAATGCGAACAGCTGAGTGCCTTGTGTTGTCATGGTGTAGTGCAATTTGTGCTTTTCGATTGCGCCGTTTTCAAGCGCTTGATAACGAATTTTATAGCGCCCTAAGTTATCGCTCTCTTCGATGATGAGTGGGCTTTGCAGGTCATATTTTTTTAAGTGCTCTACATGAAATTGCTGATAAATGGCAATCAGCTTTTGCTCATCTTCAGGCTTTAGCTTGGCGGCAAAATGGTATTGAAGTACATCACCTGATAGTGCAGCAATTTTAACGGCAAAGGGGACACCATAATAGCGCGCTTGAATATCTGTGTTGTCCAACGACAATGTTGCTGAAGCGAGTTGCAAGCCAAGCCAATAAAATTGCTCGCTTTTAATTAAGGGGCGATATACCAATTGCCCAGTAACAGATAAGCGGTTTTGGCTCGGTGAGTTCAGTGTTGTCATAGTGGTATTTGCATGCGTTGTAAAATCGCCCCAGCGAGCACAGTTTTCGCTGGCACTGACACTGCCAAAAGGCAGTGTCAGTGTGCAAAGTAGTAATGGAATAACCCGGTTCATACTTTACTCTATTAAAATTTAATGCTGTCGCTATAATCTAGCATCTGCCAAGTTTTATTATACAGTGCGCCTGTGTCATACAGCGTTTTGGTGGCTGTTTTGGTTGGAAATGAACAGCAAAATTCATAGCCAGGATACTTAACCCACAGGTATAGTTCACCTTCAATCGCTTTCATATGATTACTGATGTCGATGCCATAACTGATCTCAGAATCACTGATTGCTTTACTGATATCGGTGTAAGCCGTGGCAGAGAGTGTTTCTGAAATGATTAGGAAGTCAATGCCTATCCCACCGCTCGCAATTAACAAGTCAATCCCCGCTGTAGCATATGCATCTAAGCTTGCCGTTAGGACGTCACCGCCGATGCTAAAGCGTTGCTCTTCGTATTTGAGATCGGTGCCAACCCCCACTTCACCTTTCACACCAGCAGAGACACTGACAGGCACAATCGCGATGGTAAAAGTGGCAGAAAAGAGTTTTTGCTCCTCACTCCAATCATGGGTATAGCTTTCATCAAGTGCAGTGACAGAATCTGAATCTGCAATCAATGAGTTACCCAAAAAAGACACCCCCATTGCATAGCTCAAAGTGCCATTTGCCCCATCCGCTATTCCGCTTGCGCCAGCGGAGAAAAGGTCAACACTGTCGTCAAACATATACAGGTCAAACCCGCCGCCTGTTGATGCCCAGGCGTAGCCACCATCAGTTGCTTTTAAGATGATCAATGATAAAAAACTTGGCACAACGGCCACTTTTGACTTGTCACCGTAGGTATTGCCAAACAAGTCCAATAATACAAATTGCTCGTCGGTTTGCTGTGATAACGTAAGGCTTAGATCTTGAGTTGGTGCGACACTGCGCGATGCTCTGTTTGCGGTATCGTCGCCTGATAAGCTAGGCAAATTGTGTTTTGCCAACAGCTCATCACTTGGCGTTGTATCCTGATATAAGCTGTATGGCACATCGATTGTCAGCGTGTTGTTATTGGTATTTGCTTCGTCAAACTCTGAAGTATCATGTAAGGTAAAACGAATTTGTAGTGTGTTTCCACTCGAGTTTGGATCAAACGCTTGTTGAATCTTATGCAGTAATACGCCGTTTATAGCAATGTCATAAGGGAAGTAGTGACTTTGCTCAAATTGCGTAAACGAAATGTGCATTTTCTCTGCGTAATGGTCTTGGCCTTCTTGCCAAAAGTGGGCAGTGTAAGATTGCTCATCCACGATGATTTCAGCGGTGACTTCAGCGGTATTCGCCGTATTACCAAACTTGCTGGCATCAAGATGGCCGATGATATCAGAGCGCTTTTGGTTTGGTTGACCTTCGGAGGAAGTCTCTCTTTGACCAATATCAGGGAACATTGCAAATCCGTCACCAACGACGGCCCTATCCAGTACAAAGTCATGGAAGTGAGAGGCATCCATAGTCACTGCGGCATAGGTAACTAAGTCGTTGCTATCATGACCACGCGAGCGGTTGTCAGTGAGGTCTGCTTCATTTGGAATAACTTTCGCGCTATCCACATAAGCGGCAATTAAAAACTCGCCACTTGGCATTTGCTCATTTGGAAACATAAGTGTTGCAGAGAGGGTTTGCACACCAGGTTGTAACTGTTCAATATAGTGAGTGCCTAAGTTATAGCCTTCTGGCTGCTCTTCAGTCTCTAATTGCGCAACCTTTTCTCTGGGAATCGCCATAAAGGTAACACCAATATGCTGGGTATCTAGTTGTGTTGTTTCAATGGAAAAGTCTAGAGAAATTGGCTGACCTGGTTGATACAAGGTTTGTGATGGGGTTTTTATTTCGGTAAGTGCCACGTTCGGCACTTGTTCTATTTCTGGGCTAGGGGTTACCACTTCACTATTGTTTTCACTGCCATCAAAGCAAGCAGTGAGTAGCAATGGGATTGCTAATCCCAAATACTTAGAGCGCATCATAGTTATTTCACCATTTGTTGTTATGTCAGCCTATTTTTATCACTAAAAAGTATAATGATTATGGAGTGAAATAAGAAACGGTCAGCGAGTGCATTTGTCAACTTGCAAAATGTCACCAGCGTACTGGGTTAGAAACGCTGGCTCAATGTGTGGTATGTGGTCAGTGTGGTTATTGAATTCGCGGTTTAATGAGTTTGATATCGGATTCGACAGATTCCATTTTTGCGACAAGCAAAGCTCCATCAGGCGCAATGTCATAATGCCAGATTAACGGCTCTTTTTTAATATTGGTGACTTGAAAAGGAGCTGTCAGCGATGCTTTCCAAATAAGGTCTGTCTTGGACCAAGACGATTGCCAATACAGCTGGCCATTTTTGAGTCTGGGATTTCGTATCGCGTTCAGGGCATCACTGGGTAATTCTGCCAGCAATTGCTTTTGTTCATTAAAATTAATTAGGGAAGCTGCGCGGTATAAATTGCCATCTTTTACAACTACCCAATTACTGTCCTCAACATGGTAGGTGATGAATTCGGATTCAAATCGCGTTCTACTGAGTAAATGGCCATCTAAATTGAACGTATGGACATGCTTACCATCACTGGACCATATTGTGTGATTGTTATGCCATCCAAACTGCTTGAGTGGCTTTTGGTGTTGACTATGGAAACTGGTGAGTACATCGTTTCTATCATATAGAACCAACATGCGATCTCGGTTTGCGAGAATTTTGCTCAGCTTTGGATCCCACGCTAAAAAGTCGACATATTCGTACCCTTTATGAAAAGAAAGCTGCTTGACCTGATTGCCAGTGTGTAAATAAATTTCACAGTAGCCTGTTCTACGGGACATAAACACAGTTTCCCCGAGCTTGTTTGTGACTGGTAAATAGTCATAACTTGAGCTTGAAAATATGGGCAGGTTATATTCATCGCGGATATTGACTTGCCAGCTTTCTGCTGCGGTGTAGATATTGCCTATTTTGTCTACAGACAAGCTAGAAAACATCCCTTGCGTGGTGGCAAATATAGGATAGGTTTGTCCACTACGATATTTGCCTATGAGGTTGTGGTGGGCACTCCCATCATTACTGATAATACTTTGTTGTGCTGGGTCAAAATTAAATAACCACAGTGGAAAATCCCACAACATATGTACTTTGCCGTCAAGCGAAACCAGTCTAGTGTGATAATTCGTATCGACTATTAAGTAATAGATTTGTCCCGCCCATGCGCGTACTGCGCCAATGTAGCTTTCATCTGGCTTCCTTGGCAAAGGGATCTGTACCAGTTGATTCTGTTCATAGCGGTATAGATAAGCTAGGTTACCTTGATTTTCTTTGATGGTAAGTACTAACTCTTTATCTGATTTCCATGATGGCGCAGTGACGAGGTGACAAGAAATTGGTTGGCTGCTATGTAAAATCGATGCTGTGCCATCGCTAATATGTAGGATGCACGCATCTTCTAAGTACTGCCAAAAGGCCAACTTTTCTTCTGTGGGATGCCATGTGGGGTGAGCAACGCGTGTACCAAAGGTCTGTTTAAACAGTTTTTTGCCTGACTTATCAGTGATTTCCAATGTATTAAATTTTTCTACATAGGCTAGTAAATCTCTGTCCGCATGGGCGGCAATATTAAATTCCACACCAAGGTCATAGGTAATATCATGACGCTCATAATGAGGCGGTTGAATTTCTGAGGGCGTGGACGAAAAAAAAGCAATGGCGCTAAAACAGGCGCAGGTTGCAAAGATAAATGCCCAACAGTGTTTAAGTAACTTAGCTTTGATAGTTGTGAGCAGAGATACAGGGGCTGTAATGATATCTACAGTCTCAACTGCCTGTGCTTCATACGTCTTGAGGGCTGGCTCAATCTTGATATCGGGTAAAAATAAGTAGCCTTTTTTAGGTACTGTTTTTATATAAATGGGGCTACGCGCATTATCTTTTAGTTCTTTACGCAACTTTGTCAATAATTGATATAGGCTATTCGCCTCTACAATGGTATTTGGCCAGAGTGCCTCATTGAGTGCTGCCCGACTAATTACAAGACCTTGTTGTGTGAGCAAAATTGTCAGCAGTCTAGCAACTTGAGGTTCGAGCTTGCTAACTGAGTTTGTCTCTCCATTCCATAGTTCATCTTTTTCGCTGTCAAAGTACCAGTGCAAAAAGCCAAAGCGTACTGGGGCTGCTTTGGTCGCTTCGTTTAAGGAATTAGGTAGAGCGGGACTCACGAGGGCCTCCTGCCAAGCTTGTTATCAATATAGGTTCATCTAAAGGTAACGGGCCTCAGAGTAAAGTCAATCTTATTCAGCTTTATTACGCCATTCTTCAGATAAAAATAAGGTTTTCACTCCAAAATTTTTGCTTTAGTAACAATGTTATATCAGTTATTTGGAGTAGTAGGATGAAAGTGTTTAAGCAAAGTCTTTTCACCCTAGGGATGGTACTGAATGCACCAGCAAGTTTTGCTGCGCAAATATCTATAGATGGCATGCTTGATGAGTTAGCTTGGCAGTCGGCTATCGACTTTACAACGTTTTATCAAGTTGTGCCTGCAACACACCGCGTATCTAAAAGCAGAGTGAATGCGAAAGTGTTGGCGAATGAGCAGGGGATCTATGTCGGTATTACAAATTACCAACCAGTAACGCAACGTAAAAAGCAATTTAACTTGCAAGATGGCTTTATGCAGGGAGAGTTTAATCGTGTCTATTTGGACTTTTCAGGAGATGGCAGCAGTGCGTACTTATTTGCCGCAACACTGGGAGGTGGCAAACAAGATGCGGTTGTCACGCCGCAGCGCACAACCGACACGGATTGGGATGGAGATTGGGAAAGTGCATTTTATGAACACGCTGAATATTGGTCGAACGAGATATTTGTACCTTGGCACAGTGTGTCGTTTTCACCAAAGGTTGATGCAAACGGTAGTGCAACGATTGGCATTGGAATTCAACTCTATGATTTAAAATCAAATAATATATTTTCTAATCAGAAACAAACTATTGGCAACAGTGATTTTTTCATAAATATGCCAAAAGTTGAGGTTGCTATTCCGCAGCAAAGCCAGCTTAGCTTTGTACCCTATATGAGCTATCAGCGTCACTTTGAACCACGTCAAGGCCAAAGTCATGAAACCGATATTGGTTTTGATCTATTTTATAAACCGGCCCATCATCAAACCGTGTCTTTTGCCGTTAACCCCGATTTTGCACAAGTGGACAGTGATGATGTGGATGTTAATTACTCCGCAATTGAGACGCTACGCACTGACAAGCGGCCATTTTTCACTCAAGACATCAGTGTGTTCAGTATTGGTGCTTTACAAGATACAAAGCTCATCCACACGCGTAGAATCGGTGCTGGGAGTGACGACATGCGTGAGCTTATCACACCCATTGATGCGGCTGTGCGGTTTGTGCATCAAGGGGAAAATGCGCAGTGGGGAGGATTTGCTGTCCAAGAAAACAGTTTAGAGAGCGGGGCCGGAAAGGATTTTTATGCAGCCAGATATAGCTATCGATCAAAGAATTGGCAGTCTGGCATTTTAGCAACCCATGTTGAACGGCCTTTCTTAGCACGAAACGCAAACAGCCTCGCTTGGGATAGCCAGTATCAAGACGAAAAGTGGTCTGTTCAAAGTGCTGTGCTGGTGAGTCATGTTGACCAACACTCCTCGCAGACTGGGAACGGGGTATCTATCAATTTAGGGTATCAATTTACACCTAATAGACAACTCGAAGGACAGTTTTTACGTTTAGATAGCCGCTTTGATAATCGCGATATGGGATATATGAAGCGTAATAATTGGCAGTACGCGAAGTTATCTTATGACCATGCTGTAAATATGGATAATGACTGGATAACACGCATAACGCATACATTCGATCTGAGTTATGAAACCAATGCCTCGGGACTAAAGTTACCTGCACGTCAAGGGTACAAGGCTCAGCTCATGATGGAAAATGGCACTCAGTGGACTTTCCATTTAGATACTGTGCGCTCTGGCTGGCAAGACAATATTGGCGCTCAAAGTATGCCTTTTCAGCAGCCGAGTGCGCTCGAGAGTCGTGTTCTGTATCAGAGCCCATATACTGGCGTGTTCAGTTGGGCTGCCAGCGTGGAGTTCGATCAAGAAGGTTTGAGTGGCGATGCGATACAGCTGGCACTAGATATGACTTGGATGCCGCATGCACATTGGAATATCAAGTTTAATAACTATTTTCGCGATGGTGATGGTTGGTTAGTGGCCACGCAAAAAAATCAATTGTCAGAGTATGATAGAACGCTATTTATCAATACACTCGAAGCAAATGCACTGATTGCGGATAACTTAGAGTTTTCGGCAACAATACAGTGGTCTGTTCTGGAGGCTAGAACAAAAGGTGTCTATGAGATTGACGTGGCTGGGCTACGTAAAAATTCACACTTAGATACAAGCTTTGAGGATACGCGTCTGATGTCACAATTTAAATTGCGTTATCGTATGGGGGCTTATTCGGACATATACCTTGTTTATCGTAGAGGGGGCGCCCATTTGGCCCAGTTAGAAAGTGGCCAAATTGGCCAGCAAGCGTGGTTGGATCGCGTTAAAAACAATTGGACTTCCCCAGAGGAGAATAGCCTGATCTTAAAGGGACGGTATTTGTTTTAGGCGCAAACGTTATTGGGGTGAATAAATCTCAATTCACATCTTTTGATATGGATTGCATACTAAAACTTTTTACAGGGAATGAGCATGAAAGTAATCAAGCGTATGGCGTTACTTGCTGTGGGTTTCATATCTGGTTGTCAATTAAGTCATACTAGTGAGTCGCATCTTTATAAAGCTCAAGACTGGGTGACAGACGGTGTTTTTACTCAAGGCGTAGAAGGCCCCGCGGTGGATAAAAATGGGGTGCTGTATGCGGTAAATTACGCACAGCAAGGCACGATTGGGCAGGTAAATAGCGAGGGAGTAGCAAGCTTATTTTTGACGTTACCCAGCGGCAGCATAGGGAATGGTCTCCGTTTTGATAGCGTTGGGAATATGTATATTGCAGATTATACCGGTCATAACATTTTACGTGTTACACCGGAGAAAACCGTTACAGTGTATGCGCATGAACCGGCCATGAATCAACCAAATGATATTGCAATCAGTGATGATGGCACTTTATTTGCCAGTGACCCAAACTGGCAACAAGGCAATGGTCAACTTTGGCGTATTGATACGAGTGGTCAGGTAACACGGTTAAAAGCCAATATGGGTACCACCAATGGTATTGAGATAAGTCCAGACAATAAAGTCTTGTATGTCAATGAAAGTGTGCAAAGGCGAGTTTGGGCATTCCCGATCAAACCCAATGGTGTACTTGGAGATGCGCGGTTATTCTACCAATTCTCGGATCATGGTCTAGATGGGATGCGTACCGATGAACAGGGGAATTTGTATATTGCGCGTTATGGTGCAGGTGAGGTGGTCATTATCTCACCTGCAGGACAACTATTACGTAAGGTTAAACTCACGGGGCAGTTCCCAACTAATGTTGCTTTTGGTGGAGAAAAAGGGCGTCAAGTGTTTGTGACAATGCAAAAGCGTGGAGCCATCGAAACCTTTGAGTCTGAGTACGCAGGACGCGCTTTTAAGCGCGTTCAATAGGGCTTATTAGATATGTTTAGAAACACTTTTTAGATTCCTTATTTAGGTCCTTGTTTGTTAGTATCGACGAAAAAGTGGCGTTCGAGGGCCTATGATAAGCATTCAAAATCTGACCAAAATATTCCTGCTAGATCCAGTTTTTGACAACTATAGTGCCGTATTTCAGGCACCGAGAATTTGTGTTGAAGCTGCAAATGGGCTCGGGAAAAGTACACTTTTCACCCTAATTGCAGGGTTAGATCGCGCATATCATGGCAAAATTTTACTGAATGGTGAGCAACATAGCGAGCCCCAGCGTGTTGTGGCATTAGCATCTGATGCCATCGAGTTTCCGGGTTTTCTAACGGCCCGACAAGTACTCCGTATGACAATGAAAAGCTGGGGCTGTTCTATGCCTCACGAGCTCATTTCTGTGTTGCAATTTTCAGCGTTTTTAGACACTCGTATCAGCGCGCTTTCATCTGGCAATTTAAAAAAGCTACAACTTATCAATGCAATTATGCGAAATACACCGTATCTAATTTTGGATGAACCCAGTGCAGCGCTCGATGCGCGCAGTGTTGAACGGTTGGTTGAATATCTCAACACGACTAACAATCAAATTTTGATGAGTTGTCACGATCCCGAGGTTTTTTTCAAGATCGGCTTTGAGCGCCAGCCCTTATTTGCTGATTAGGAAAATGTATGCTGCATTACTACTCATATCGACTCCAAGCATTTAAGACCGAGTTGCGGGAATTGAGAAAGCAACTTGAACAATTTACGTTGCTCGTCAGTGCCATGTTTTTTATCTATTTACCCAGCCTCGTCATGGCTATATTTTTTGGGCTTGGAAAGTTGGTGGAAAGTGACTCTGTGCATCTGACAATGGCAGTGTCATTTGGTTTTCTACTGATGCAGAGTCTGTTAATTCAGACGCTTAAAGATGCAATTCTTGACAGTGCTCGACGTGCATTTCATAGCACATTACTAGGCAATCGTATCCACAAAGTTGTTGCGGACAATGGCCTATTATTATTGTGTCATCTCTTGTTTTTGGCTGCGTGTGTGATGGCCATCTCTATGGGGTGGTCCAATCTTTTACAAGCACCGCACCTACTGGTGTTTATGCTTTTACAGTGTTTGCTGGCTGTGCTTCAGCTTTATCGCCCCTATGCCGTAATCTTGACGTTGTGTACAGCAGTAGGGATGATCTATGTGATCGACGATGTCATGGTCTATTTCTTTGCGTTATTTACCATGATGTTGGTCGGGGCTTGGGTAAAGCCACGACGTATGCATTACAAAGTGAAGGTAATATCTTCATATGGTTTTTGGTTACAGCTTATTATTGAGCAGCCTTGGATGTTGCTATGGCGCATAGGCGTTAGCACGCTGACGTATTGGTGCGCGTTAATAATAATTACCGAACGTCCCGATTTGAGCAGTTATTACAGTGTGATGGCACTGTTATTCAATTTATTATGGTGGAGCAGTTTGCTGCTCGACACGAATAAGCAAATCGCTTTACACCATGGCTTTTGGCAAAGCCTTGCCATGTTGGCAGTTATGCAGCGAAGTCAATATTGTGTGGTAATGTTGTGTTGTGTCATCACATGGCTCATTGGCGTATTGCTATTGGGCATTGGTGTGTTTGAAATTGTGGTCTTACTTTCAAGCCCTTTAATGATGTGGAGCATCGTTAAGCGACCAAAAAGCCTTGCGTTGGTCTGGGCCACTTTAGTGATTAGCATCATGCTGAGCAAAGTGTTGTTTGGATAACTGGAGTAAATTATATCGCAGACCGATTGGGCGTGTATTGTATGACTCGCTTTTAATCTCCTCTGTATGGTTAAGCTAAAAATAAAAAAGGCCGCAAGCGCGGCCTTTTCTTTTTGCCGCTTTAGTTAAGCGGCATTCGCATTACTGTCAACAACGCGTGCCTTACCGGCAAGTAACTCTGCTGGATCAAAATCATCTACATTGATAACCGCGAGGCGTTTCGCTTCAACGGCTGCAAGTGAGTCCGCTTCTTGTTGCGTTAAAATACCACCGTCTAGGCCCATTTGGGCAACTTTATCTAATTGCATAAATGGTAGCTTTTGGTCTTTTGCACGACATACTTTATCGAAAATCGGCTCTACAGCTAGGATATCTTTTAAAGTTTGTTCTTGTTTACCAATTAAATTTAATGGTTCATCTGTCGTGTAAATATAGCTCGCTAGACGATCACGAGATTCATTGGGTGTTTGCAGCAGTTTAGCAATATCATGTTCCATTTCGTCGGTTGGCTTACGCACGGGACGGCCAAATGGGAAGAGCATCAGCTTGAGCGCGCCACGCAAAGCCATTGACGGCATATTGTTGATCAGATCTGCAAGGGCTCTTTGGCACAGATATAGATGCTCCTGACATGCCCATTTAACGAAGGGTAAATCTTCTTTACGACGACCTTCATCGTTATAGCGTTTCAACGTCGCAGACACTAAGTACAGGTAGCTAAGTAAGTCGCCTAAACGTGCAGAAATACGCTCTTTACGCTTCAGTGAACCACCGAATACGGCCATACAAATATCTGACATTAGTGCCAATGAAGCACTGAATCTCGCGGCGTTACGGTAGTACTCTGCGGTTTCATCATTGAATGGCACTTTACTGAAACGACCGTCTGTAATCGCCAGCCACTTAGTACGCACAAGGTTTGAGATTGTAAAACCGATGTGGCCCATCAATGCTTTATCGAAGCTGTCTAATGCCTCTTGTTTGTCTTTGATATTACATGCGTTTAATTCAGCAAGTACAAATGGGTGACAGCGGATAGCGCCCTGACCGTAAATAATCATATTGCGAGTAAGGATGTTCGCACCCTCTACAGTGATGGCAATTGGCGCACCTTGATAGCCACGACCTAAGTAGTTATTTGGACCAAGGCAGATGCCCTTGCCACCATGAATATCCATTGCGTGGATCGTTGATGCGCGCATTTGTTCGGTAAGGTGGTATTTCAAAATCGCTGAGATGACCGACGGTTTCTCGCCTGCATCTACGGCGCCTGTAGACATACTGAGTGCCGCATCACTACTGTACGCGTAACCGCCAAGTTTAGAGAGGGCTTCTTCAATGCCTTCCATCTTACCGATTGGTAATTTGAACTGACGACGAATTCGGCTGTATGCACCGCTCGCCAACGCCAGCGTTTTGATGCCGCCCGTTGAATTCGAAGGTAATGTAATTACTCGTCCTACAGACAGGCATTCAACCAGCATACGCCAGCCTTGCCCCGCCATTTTCGGGCCGCCAATAATGAAGTCCAGTGGAACAAATACGTCATTACCACGCGTCGGTCCATTTTGAAATGGCACGTTGAGAGGGAAGTGACGGCGGCCGATTTCTACACCTGGCGTTGACGTCGGGATAAGTGCACAAGTGATACCAATGTCTTTTTTATCGCCCAATAATCCATCAGGGTCTTGCATTTTAAATGCTAGCCCAAGCACCGTTGAAACGGGGGCTAACGTAATGTAGCGTTTATTCCAAGTTAAACGGATACCAAGGGTTTCTTGACCTTCCCATTCACCTTTACATACCACACCAAAATCAGGAATTGATGACGCATCGGATCCAGCTTCCGGGGAGGTGAGGGCAAAACATGGGATCTCATCACCCACGGCTAGGCGTGGTAAGTAATGGTCCTTTTGCGCTTCAGTACCGTAGTGTTGCAACAACTCACCCGGGCCTAGGGAGTTTGGTACACCAACGATGGAGGAAAGTAGTGTCGATTTACTTGTTAGTTTTTGTAACACACAAGATTGTGCATAGGCCGAAAACTCAAGACCACCGTATTGTTTCTTGATGATCATTGCGAAAAACTTATTGTCTTTTAGGTATTGCCAAACATCTTGAGGTAGATCGGTCAGCTCATGCGTTGCTTCCCAATCATCCAACATGGCACATACTTCTTCGACTGGACCATTTAAGAAAGCTTGTTCTTCAGCGGTTAGTCTTGGTTTTGGAAATTGATGCAACTTATTCCAGTTAGGATTGCCACAAAACAAATCAGCTTCCCACCAAGTGGTTCCGGCATCAATGGCTGACTTTTCAGTTTCAGACATGGTCGGCGTCACTTTTTTAAATGCTTTAAAAAGCGGCGCGACGACATACTGTTGACGAATATTAGTGACAGAAAAAGGCACTGTGATGGCTAAAAAGATAAGCCAAGACAAAGCACCAAAGGCATCGGCAAACGTGCCAACCACAAGCGTTGCAGCAGCAACACCTAGGCAGGTATTCCAGCTAGCGCGATGATAACAAGCCACACTGACTAGGGCTATCAAAGCGAGGATGAATAAAAGTGTCATGTTGTTCTTCCTTATTAGAGGTCTGACCACATGGTTAGGCTAGCTTGTCTGACCAGTTATTTCAAGCAAAAAAGCCTGTTATTGTTCATTTTAGAAGCCAGATTTTTACTTGGCCAATAAGCCAAATCACTTAAAAATTGTTCAATTGCTAAATTTGTAAACTTATCTATATTACGAAAATGTTCTAAGGAGGGGATATTTATGCAATTGAGTAATATATGTATCATTATGATTTCATTTACTGCCATGCTACTCAGTGTTGAAGTCTATGAAAATGCAGTTTTTATAAACTTTATCAGTAGTATAGCCTGTGCATGTTATGCCTATGTCGGGGCGCAGCATACGGCTTTTTTCCTTGCTTGGTGTAATGTCCAAGCGTTTGTCTTCAGTCCAATGATCAATATTTCAGAGCAACCCAGTGTCAAACTCTTGGTATTATTTTTGTTATGTTTGATGTTCATTGCATTGGGTATAGGGTCAAGGCGAAACTAGGGTCTTATCCTGAGCTGAGTTACAATAGAGCTCCGTGCAATGTGTAGGAATAAATTTAATGAAGATCTTGGCTGATCAAAACATGCCTTTGGTAGAAGAGTTTTTCTCAAGTCTGGGGGAGGTGGAGCGATACGATGGTCGTACCATCACCGCCGAACAAGTGCGAGAAGCGGATGTATTGCTGACACGGTCGATTACCAAAGTAAATCAATCTTTGCTAGCAGGCGCCCACGCAATAAAATTTGTAGGTACAGCGACCATCGGCGTAGACCATATTGATCAGGCATATTTGAAAGCGCGGGACATCGCGTTTTCAAGTGCGCCAGGCTGTAATGCGATTGCTGTAGCAGAGTATGTCATTAGTGCGTTATATGCTTACAGCCAAGATCGCAACGTTGAGTTGAAGGGGAAGAAGCTGGCAATTGTGGGGGTGGGTAATATTGGTCAGTGCCTTCAGCAGAAGTTACAACAAAGTGGTATTGAATTGATTTTGTGTGACCCAGTTCGTGCACAACAAGGCGCCTTGTGTGAGCATGTTGATATTGATACTGCTCTGGCTGAAGCTGACTTTGTGACATTTCATGTACCACTGGTTAAATCAGGCGAACACCAAACTAAACATCTGCTAAATGCGCAAAGAATAAAAGGTTTAAAACCTGGCATGCTGGTGATAAATGCGAGTCGCGGTGATGTGATTGATAATCACGCGTTGCTGCAGGCTAAACAAGCTGGCCAAGAACTTGAGCTCATATTGGATGTATGGGAAAACGAACCGACGATTTTAACTGAGTTAATGGACTGGTGTTTGTATGCATCGGTACACATAGCTGGGCATACGCTCGAAGGTAAAGCGAGGGGAACCCAGATGCTCTATGAAGCACTGTGTCAGACTTTAGGGGTGACTGCGAACAAACGATTAGACGCCTTTTTACCAACACCTGTTGTAAGTCAATGCCAGCTGAATGAAACGCTATCCGAGACAGATTATGGACGTATTGTGCATCTGATCTATGATATTCGCCGTGATAATGGTTTAATGCGAGCGAATTTAGAAAGTCAGGGGTTTGATGTACTGCGTAAACAATACCCAGTGAGAAGAGAGTTTTCTACACTGAATATTTCAGTCCCATTTGCACATCAACCAAAATTGCAGCAATTAGGCTTTCGCACAGAAATGAATGAGGAATAAGCATGTCGCAAAAATTTAACGTGGCGGTACTTGGCGCAACAGGCCTAGTCGGCAAGCAAATTATTGAAACGCTAGCAGAAAGAAAATTTCCAGTAGATAAATTATTTCCGTTGGCAAGCAGCCGAAGTGCTGGTGAAGAAATTGACTTTATGGGTGAAAAAGTCACTGTATTAGATGTGGAAGAGTTCGACTTTTCACAAGCTCATATAGGGTTGTTTTCGGCTGGCGGTAGTGTGTCAGAAAAATATGCGCCCATCGCAGCCGATGCGGGTTGTGTGGTGATCGACAATACATCTCATTTCAGATACGACTATGATATACCATTGGTTGTTCCTGAGGTGAATGCGCAGAGTTTGGCAGACTTTAGAAACCGTAACATTATTGCAAATCCAAATTGCTCAACAATTCAAATGATGGTAGCACTCAAACCGATTTATGACGCATACGGCATTGATCGCATCAATGTGTCTACCTATCAAGCAGTATCTGGCGCGGGCAAAGAGGCCGTAGATGAGCTGGCGAAACAAACGGCCAACTTAATGAATGCAAGGCCGATGGAAAATGAAGTATTCCCGAAGCAGATTGCATTCAATGTGATCCCACAAATTGATGTATTTCAAGATAATGGCTACACCAAAGAAGAAATGAAAATGGTGTGGGAAACTCAAAAAATCTTGGGTGATAGCAGTGTGATGGTCAACCCAACCGCTGTGCGTGTACCGGTGTTCTTTGGTCACGCTGAAGCTATTCACTTAGAGACACGTATGCCTTTCGATTTGGAGCATGTGAAGCAACTTCTCAGTGAGGCACCGGGTATTGAGCTAATCGAAGATGAGCGAGATTATCCAACACCAGTAGGAGATGCCAGTGGCAACGATACCGTGTATGTTGGCCGTCTAAGAGCGGATATTTCCCACCCAATGGGGTTAAACTTATGGGTGGTGTCAGATAATACCCGTAAAGGCGCTGCAACAAATAGCATTCAGATCGCTGAAGAGTTAGTCGCAAATTACTTGTAATTGAAGTGTGGGGCAAAACCTGTATGGCAGCATTTTGCCCCTCATCGACTTAAAATCAATTCTATTTACCACCTTCCTGATTTATAAAACATTTTCAATTCAATACTAAAGTACCATCCCGATGTTAAGATTCAATACGTTGGCAATGGATATTCCCTTACAACTGGTTTATAGTTTGCAATTGGAACAGAGCTTGCAAAAGCAAAGATGAGCAAATTTTTTATTCGCTTACTGGTTGAGTAAGTGGTCACCTGAAACAAAGGAACAGCATGCGCGGTTTAGCCTTATTTTGTATCCTAGCATTGGCTTTCATAACATCTCCCGTTTACACTCAAGAAGGTACGGTGTTGAAGGGTCCCAAAGGCGTTGATTATGGGCTTGAAGGCCGATCCGTCGGACCCATCAGATCATCTGATACTTTGTGGCGAATTGCGCAGAAAATTAGGCCGGATGATTCTGTTTCTGTCTATCAGGTGATGAAGGCGCTGTACGACAAAAACCCCAATGCGTTTTTAGACCAAAACTTAAACCACATGCGCGATGGTGCCTATCTACGCATTCCAACTTTGGCCGAAATACGTCGAGTAAACCCATCAATTGCAAAGCAAAAGTCTGATCAAGACGACGTACTTTGGGAGCGCAAGAAAAATGGCACGTTAAATCAAGCGGATATTGAGGCTGCGAAAAAACGCGTGACGCAGGCGCGCAAAGTGGATGTTGAGCAGGCGCAAAAAGAACTCACCAACCAGCTTAGAAATCTCAGGATGGAACAAGATTCCAAGCTGCTTGAATTGCAAAATGAGTTCAAGTCCTCAGTTCGCAGTGTTGAGGAAATTTTAGAAGAAAACAACGAACTGAGAAAACAGCTCGGCGATATTTCTGACGAATTGCAGAATGTGAGAGATCAGCTCGGCAAAGACAGTGAAATCCAACAACAATTAAAAGTTGTGATAGATATGCAGAGCGAGATGATTGCTCAGCAAGAAGCGCAAAAAATGGCGCAAGAAGAAGCTGGTTTTGGCAAGATGCTATCTAATCCTTTAGTTATTGCTTTATTAGCAACCATTCCGGCTTTACTTGTCATTGGTGGACTTGTGATGTTCTTACGCAAGCGTAAGCAAGCGAGTGAAGCGGTGAATGACGAAGACGATTTCTTGCCGCAAGCACCGGCTACTGCTGCTGCGACAGCGGGCGCCGCAACAGCAGCCGCGACAGCCGCTGTAGATCCTTTAGATTTAGATATGCCAATTGCTGATGAAATCACGCCATTGGATGAGAGTGTGCAGCTCGATGATGACATTTTACCTGATGACGATGATATTGTTTTTGATTCTTTGGACGAGGATGATGGGTTTGAAAGTGGCAGCAGCACGCTCGATCAGGACGAGTTAGACAGTTTACTAAGTGACGATATTGTCTTTGATGATGAATCAGATACCGCGGAAGGCGGCGATGATTTAGACGATTTCCTTCAACAGAGCTTTGATGAAGCCGACGATGCACTTGGAGATGAAGTCACGTTAGATGTGGATGACAATGCTTCTGACGGTGACGAAATTCTAAGTGCAGATGATATTGACGATTTGTTCAATGAAGTTGGGGATGACCAAGACGATACGTTAGATGTCAGTGATGATGCGTTGGCTGCACTCAGTGAAGAGCTTGCTGATGAGCCGACAGAACCCGCAACGGATCATGCGTTAGACCTGGATGATATTGATGGTCTGATCGATGAAGCAGCAGACGCGCCAGCTGCTGAAGTTGTCGAAGACGAAGTGGATACAGATAGTATATTAAGTGCAGACGACATTGACGACTTGTTGGATGGGGCACTAGACGAAGATGACCCAAGTGATGTAGATGATACGTTCGAGTTGGGTGATATAGATGACTTGATCGACAACACCGCAACAGAGTCTGTGAGTGAAGAGCAGCAAGATATTGACAACTTGATTGCAGAAGCAGAGCAATCAGAGGAAGTAGCCGCTGAAGATGACATCGATGCCTTACTTGCGCAGGTAGAGGAAGAGAGCCTTGAGGCTGATATTCAAGATGAGGGGGCCGAGGAAGCGGATGTTGATGATATTGATGCATTGCTTGCAGATGCGGCAAGTGAGTTGTCTGAAGAAGCGACAGAAGAGCGTCCAGTTGAAATGCCGCAAGATTCTGTACTTGAAGATATCGATGACATTGAGGATTTACTCGCAGAATCAGAAGAAGCGTCCGCGTTAGAAAATGACGTGTTGGATGCGTCGCTAGAGGCTGACCTTGATGAAGACGATTTAGGTGACATCGATGACTTATTGGCCGACGCCGGTGAAGACGTCACGCAGCAGGAAGCAGTGCCCGAGTTAGAAAATGACGTG
>NZ_JAKGBI010000034.1 GCF_021530565.1 Pseudoalteromonas sp. SMS1 | reverse complement strand
AGCTTAAAATATTCCCGAGCGGGTCATTAGCTCAGTTGGTAGAGCAGTGGACTTTTAATCCATTGGTCGATGGTTCGAGTCCATCATGACCCACCATTTCTTGTCCTATTCTTTTATTCTTAAATATTCCCTCCTAATCTTGTCATTTACTAGGATTATGTCTGTAATTTTCGTATAATTCGGCCTAATTATGCAATGTGGACTATGTGGTCGAGAGAATGAGTCTAGCAGAACAAATCATGCCTGAGGATTATATATTTCCTCCAAAACCAGCACCGTTGAACGACGAAGAAAAGCAGCAATACAAAGCGCGAATTAAGTCGTTGTTAAAAGAGAAAAATGCCGTATTGGTTGCCCATTATTACACGGATCCAGAGATCCAAGCACTCGCCGAAGAGACGGGTGGATGTGTGGCCGATTCTCTAGAGATGGCGCGCTTTGGTGCCAAACAAGAAGATGCAGAAATCATTATTGTCGCTGGTGTGCGCTTCATGGGTGAAACCGCAAAGATCCTAACGCCAGAAAAAACAGTTGTCATGCCAACTTTGGATGCAACATGCTCACTGGATGTTGGCTGTCCAATCGACGAATTTTCAAAGTTTTGTGATGAGCACCCAGAAAGAAAAGTTGTGGTATACGCAAATACCTCTACTGCGGTTAAAGCGCGTGCTGATTGGATTGTCACTTCATCATGTGCGCTTGAAATCGTTGAGCACTTAGACTCTGAAGGGGAAACCATCATATGGGGCCCTGACAAGCACTTAGGTTCTTATATTCAAAAGAAAACAGGTGCAGATATGATCATGTGGAATGGTGCATGTATCGTTCATGATGAGTTTAAGACGAAAGCACTGAAAGACATGAAAGCATTGCACCCAGATGCCGCCGTGTTGGTGCACCCAGAATCACCAGCTGAGATTGTAGACCTTGCCGATGCAGTAGGTTCCACAAGTCAGTTGATTAAAGCTGCTCAAGAGATGGACAATCAAAAGTTCATTGTGGCAACCGATCGCGGTATCTTCTATAAAATGCAGCAGCTGTGCCCTGATAAAGAGTTTTTTGAGGCACCAACAGCAGGTGAAGGTGCGACGTGCAGAAGCTGCGCGCACTGTCCGTGGATGGCTATGAACGGTTTACAAGCAATTGAAGAAGCGCTTATTAGCCCTGAAGGTAAAGAAGTCTTTGTCGATATGGATTTGCGTGAAGGTGCCCTGCGCTCACTAAATCGTATGCTAGACTTTTCAGCAAGCTTAAAAGGATAATGCGAGATTGGCTGTAATCTAGCCAGTTAAGCGATATTACAAAAAAAGTACTTGCTAAAAGGCGGGGGTTTTCATAGTATTACGCCCGCTTTCAGTGCGGAGAGGTGGCTGAGTGGCTGAAGGCGCACGACTGGAACTCGTGTATAGGTTAACCCCTATCGAGGGTTCGAATCCCTCCCTCTCCGCCATTTCCTTCCCTTTAAAATCACTCGATGTATTTCACTTATTTAATTTTTAGACCACTCAGACTGCATGCAAATGCCCGACGAGTTATCAAAGCCGTTTTTCAAAACGCTGTCTATTGACAATAAAAACATAGTCTTGCTGCCCCGATACGTCGCTCAGTAAACTAGGCTGACTTTTTGTAATATAGAACTAGTTAATAAAGTGCATGTTGGCGTCAGTGCTTCAGCTGTCTTTAAAGCTGCCGAAAACAGTCGAAAAACACCTCAAAGGCTTATCGTGGGCTGATGTTAAAAAGTCCGCAGGTAGAGCATGTTGGATTCGCCCACACAGAATACGTAACGACGGTCTATTCCTTGAGTAGTCTGTGTCCGTGCGGCATATCAAGATGACCAATATTGGATAACAGTCACATAGATAGTCAAAACACGTAATTTTGGTACCATGCGCACTTCGCGTTAGCACGTACTGCGTTGTTACTGATGTGTAATTGCAAGGGGTACAAACCGGAGAAATATGTAGTGGGACGAATTTCAATTGCCTAACATGTAAATCTGGCCGATAATTAAACAAAAGTGCAGCATATATTGCCACTAATCAAAATCAGAGGAAATGATCTTCACAATAGCTCATCGGTCTTAGTGAGGGTCTACGGCGTCATTACTCTGATCACTGAATGTAATGAGTACCTTATAGGCATACTATGCAAGAAGATTTATTAAATTCGGTAATTAGAATTACCAAAACAAGGGATATCGACTCCCTTGAATATAGCTTGTTGTCTACAATTCAAGAGTTTATCGCTTGCCAGAGCATTTCTGTTTACAAAATAATGAGTGGGACCGGACCTTGTACTGTTGAGCGCAGCTTGTCTTTGAATGTGCGTGATGTCGGTGAGTATGAATGGTTAGACAGAGAGGTGATAGATACGCCTCACGCGGAGTTAAACTCTTGCTTACAATCGGCATGTAGTATCACAATGCAAGATCCTAAAGGCATTGAAAGCCGTTGGCTCCCGATCGTCATCCATGAAAAGCCGGTTGGTGCCATCGAGGTGAAAAGTGAAGGGCTAGATAGTGCGCAACAAGTCATGCTGAATGCGTTTGTGAGAATTTACGAAAACTATTTGACCATTTTGCGTGAAAACGAAAGGGATAAATTAACGGGCTTGCTTAATCGTCAGACGTTCGATAAAAAGCTGAAGCAGCTGCTAGAAAAGCAAATGATTGAGCAAAATCGTGCAATTAGAGATGGTCATGATCCAAGAAGCCAGCATCAAGGTGCTACCTCTTGGTTGGCGATGATTGATATAGACCACTTTAAGAGTGTAAATGACACCTATGGACACGTTTGTGGAGATGAGGTGTTATTGATTCTTGCTCAGAAAATGCAGGATTTCTTTCGTTCAACGGACTTACTTTTTCGGTTTGGTGGTGAAGAGTTTGTCATTGTATTCGAACCGGCAGACTATGACTCTATCAAAGATAAAATGGAAAAATTTCTAAACCTTGTACGTCATACGCATTTCCCATTTGTGAAAAAGCTGACTGTGAGTGCAGGGCTTGCGAGAATAAGTCCCTACGATTTTCCAATTAATGTGTTAGAAAATGCAGACAAAGCTTTGTACTACGCCAAAGAACATGGCCGTGATCAGGTCAATTTTTACGAAGAGCTGGTCTCTTTAAAACAAGTTACTACGCACATTGAGAGCAGCGATATCGATTTGTTTTAAATATCGGTCAGTAAGACAGCAATTCTTACTGCTTTGTATTATTTTACTGTTCTAATAAGGACATTTTTTTTACACTGTTCATTCCTGTCTTTTTCCAGCTAAGTGCTTATGTTGCATATAATTCAGTCCAATCGCATGGAGGCGTTGCAGAGCCAGTTTAATACGGTGATGAAAACCGCGCCACTTGATGACCCATTCCAGCAAGAAGTTGTATTGGTGCAATCACCGGGCATGTCTCAATGGCTTAAAAATGGTTTGAGCCAGTGCGTTGGGGTTGCGGCACAAATAGACTTCCCGTTGCCTTTGAGCTTTATTTGGCGTCTTTATCAACAGTTTCTGCCCGATGTTCCAGCTGAATCCCCCTACAACAAAACGAATATGACATGGAAGCTATTTAACATTTTGCCGGAGAAGCTTTCTTTACCTGGCTATGCCTCGCTTGCGAACTATTTGGCCATCGATACTGAGCAAGGGGGGCCGGGGGGAGACGAACCAGATGGGCTGAAGCTATTCACTTTATGCGAAAAAATAGCCGATGTGTATGACCAATATTTAATGTATCGTCCTGATTGGTTGGCAGTGTGGGAAACGGGTGAGGACGCATTAACTGACGTGGATGTGGCTATTGCAAATTGGCAGCCAGATTTATGGCGTGCGCTAATTGCATATACCGATCAGCTTGGTCAAAGTGCTTATAACCGAGCTAATATGCACGAGCAGTTACTCACGGCATTGACCAATGCGCCCACAGAAGCGCTGCCCGAGCGTATCTCTATTTTTGGCCTTTCAGCCATGCCGACCAGCCAGTTAGAAGTTTTTCAGGCTCTGGGCACTAAAGTTGATGTGTTACTGTTCTTTTTCAATCCGAGTGAGCATTACTGGGGCGATCTCGTTGATGAAAAAACGCAGGCCAAGATTAATGCAAAATACGTTAAGCGTCCCGCCATTGAAGCGCACAATGACCAAGAGGAAGATTACTATAATATCGGCAACCCACTTCTATCGTCTTGGGGAAAGCTTGGGCGAGATTATTTAGAGCAATTAATTCAATTAGATGCGAGATGGTTGGATGGGTTTGTCGAGGATTTTAACGATAGCCTCTTGTCGAAAATTCAACAAGAAGTTTACCAATTGGCGTTTAAAGGAGCGTCGTTACAAGCGGACCCAAACTGGTTTGTTAATGATGATGGCAAATTGACCATCAATGACGACGACAACAGTGTTAGCTTACAAGATTGTCATACGCCGCTGAGGGAAGTGGAGTGCTTGCATGACCACTTACTCAACCTATTTAATCAGCACCCAGAATTGACCCCTAAGGATGTGATAGTAATGATGCCAGATGTAGGAAGCTATAGCCCCTACATTGAGGCTGTATTTGGCAGTGCTGAAGGCAAGAGAAAAATCCCTTTTGCGTTAGCTGACATGGCGATTGAGCAGGAAAAGCCGGTACTGACGTCATTTGTTACGCTTGTCAATTTACCATTTAGCCGTTTTGGTGTGTCGGACATTATGGATCTGCTTGGGGTTGAGGCCATCTCAAATCGCTTTGAGATTGAAGAGCGTGAATTTGAACAGATCAAATTTTGGCTTGAACAGGTAGCAATAAAGTGGGGTCTGGATGCGAGTAATAAAGCGGACCATGGTTTGCCCGAAATACCATTGAATACATGGTTACATGGCTTAAACCGCCTGTTGCTTGGGATTGCCAGCGCGCGCGAAGATATCGAATATGCAAATGTGTATCCGGCAGATTTGGTAGAGGGCATGGCAATTAATATATTGAGTAAGTTAGTTGCATTTATAGAAGCGCTGAATAGCGCTAAAGTAAAACTCATAGCCCCCGCAAACCTCGCTCAAAAAGCTGAGTTATTGAAGCAATTGATAGGTGAGTTTTATCATGAAGAGACGGAGCAAAGCTGGGACTTGATGTTGCTGACTAAGCTTACCGATACGCTTCAAAAGCACTTTGACAATGGAGACATGACACACGTGGTAGAACCACGAGTACTTGCATATTTGATCAAGCAAGGGATCCAAGAAAAAGGCGTTGGGCAACGATTTTTAGCCGGTGCAGTTAACTTCTGTACACTGATGCCAATGCGTGCAGTACCTTTTAAAGTCGTGTGCTTATTGGGGATGAATGATGCTGATTACCCCCGTCAAGTACAGCCAATAGGGTTTGATCTTGTGCCTCATTCGTCACGCCGAAAAGGTGACCGATCACGCAAATTGGATGACAGATATCTATTTTTAGAAGCGCTGTTGAGCGCTCGGCTACATTTTTATGTTAGCTTTATCGGTCGTTCATGTTTTAACAATGAGGTGCAAGTGCCCTCAGTGTTAGTGAGTGAATTATTTGAGTATATTGATCGCAGCTTTTATTATCCAAGCTGCGAACTTAAACCCAGTGACAAGCTAAAAACGCAAGCGCCATTACAGCCCTTTAACCCTATTCACTATCAGCAAGGTAATTTTCAAAGCTACAACACCAATTGGCTTTTACAATTTGAAGCGTGTGAAACGAATGAGGCACTCCCTATTCGACAATGTGCACCGGATGAATTGGAAGTGAGTCAATTACTGCGCGCTTGTGTTGCCCCACAAAGCTATTTTTATCAGCACTGCCTTGGCGTTAAGATTAATCCGACGACAGAATATCAAGATGATTCTGAGCCCTTTACTTTAGATCCATTAACGCGCTATCAATATTTACATGAGCTTGTTGAGAGCAATTTGAATGACATGCCAATTAAACCTGCGCAGCTGTTACAAAGAGGTGAGCTTGGGCAAGCCTATATCGGCGAGATACAACTCGAGTCTTTACAACAGCGTGTTTTACCGATGCTCGGAGTGTTGAAGTCTCACCTGACAGATGTCAGAGGCCCTGTAGAAGTTGCCATGACAGTCAACGACATCAAGTTAGTTGGGTGGTTAGATAAGCTCTGTGCAGGACAGCAGGTGTTTTATCGCCCAGCCAGTATAAAGGCGAAAGATAAAATAAGGGCGTTTATATGTCATTTGCTGGCAAACTTGGTGGTTTCTCCTATGCCTACCATTGTTATCGGACTTGACGAGCAAGTGACCTTTGAACCTCTGGATACGCAATCCGCAGAACGGCTACTGAGAGAGTGGATCGAGTTTTATAAGCTCATCAATACTCGACCTATTCCATTTTTTCCTGCAACCAGCTATGCATATGCGAGCACGGACGATTTAGGGAAAGCACAAACAAAATTTGCTGGCGGGCAGTATATTGGTTTGGGAGAGTCAGAAGACCCCTATGTCGCCCTAAATTTTAATTCCCTTGAGCCTTGTTTAGAAGAGTTTATGTCGTTAAGTAAATCAATGTTAGGGCCCATGATAGCCCTTGAGCAGGAGGCACAGCATGGAGATGCTTAATCCACTTACAATGCCCTTGCATGGACACAACTTGATTGAAGCGAGTGCAGGAACGGGAAAAACATATACAATTACTGCCTTGTACTTGCGTTATCTACTTGGACTTGCTGGCAAGAATGCTGGTACATGTTTGAGCGTCGATGAAATCTTAGTGGTCACGTTTACCGAAGCTGCGACACAAGAAATAAAAGACCGAGTGCGGGCGAGAATTATCGATGCCAGAGATGCCTTGTTGGGGGCTGCTTGTGAAGACCCTCTGTTAGTGGCTTTGTTATCGGAAATTGAAGATAAGAAAAAAGCATTTACCTTATTAGATGCTGCTGCAAAGTCGATGGATGAAGCCGCGATATTTACTATCCATGGTTTTTGTCAAAGGATGTTGAAACAACATGCTTTTGAGTCGCGCTTAAGTTTCAATTTAGAGTTTGTTTTGGATGAAACCGAGTTGGTTAAGGTTGCGATAGAAGACTATTGGCGCAAGTTTTTATACCGACTCGATAAGGAGCAAACAGCCCTTGTTTTGGCACAGTTTGCCCATCCTCAAAGTCTTATGAAAAAGCTTCTGCCGCTTTTAGCTAAGTCCACAGCGGTACTAACGCCGAAGGTAAAACTAGAAGACGTGATGGCGGCTAGAGCTACATATGTGGAACGGGCAGGACAGTTTAAACAAGCGTTGAGAGAATCGGAGTTTATAGCATGTTTAGAAAACTCAGGGCTAGCAAAAAATAAAGCGCCAGGACGCAAGGGGAACATTCAAGCTTTATCGGAGTATATGGACTCTGAACATTGGTATTTTGAATTTGGCAGCAGTGGGCATTCATTTAATTTATGGAACCGCGCCCAATTAAGTGACCCTAAAAACTATAAAAAAAATGCGGATCTTATCGAACATCCTATGATTGCGACCTTTGATGAATTGTCTGCATTGCATCACATGGTCAAGTGTCAATTGCCCATAGCCTTGTTACAACATGCTCTGGATGAGGTAAAGCTAATTTTGCTGCAGCATAAACGACTGCAAAGGACAATTTCACCTGACGATCTTTTGGGTAACTTGTTTCAAGCATTGCGATCTGAGGCCGGTGGTGAACTAGCAAGTAAAATCATTCAGCAATACCCTGTCGCTTTGATTGATGAGTTTCAGGATACGGATCCCATTCAATATGGAATTTTTAGCGCGATTTATCAACATGGCGATGAAACCGGATTAACTATGATAGGCGACCCTAAACAAGCTATTTACGGCTTTCGGGGAGCAGATATTTTTACCTACATAGGTGCAAAGCAAGCCGTTGATGACTGTCGTCAATTTACACTGGCTAAAAACTATCGCTCGGCAAAAACGGTGGTAGAAAGTGTTAATACTATTTTTACTCAGCATGACAGTAGTTTTATCTTCAATGAGGCCATTCCTTTTTATGCAGTGGATGCGCAAGGCAAATCTGCGGCGCATAGTTTGTCGATAGAGGGGGACACTGACGGTGTTTTAAGGTTTTGTATTTATGACAACCAAGGAGAAGTTACGAGTAAAGCGCATGCCTATCCTGTACTTGCAGAGATATTTGCAGGAAAAGTTGCCAGCTTATTAACCAAGGCAAAACTGGGGCACGCACATATTGGTGCGACGCCAGTCAAAGCTGCGGATATATGTATTCTTGTTAGAGATAGAAATGAAGCAAGCTTAATGAAGCGAGCACTTAAAACATGTGGTGTGAGTGCCGTGTATCTCGCACGAGACAGTGTTTTTGGTCAACCCATTGCCAAAGCATTGAATCAATTCCTGCATGTTTTACATGGCCCTTATGATGAAGCTGCATTGCGAGGCGTGCTTGCTGCACCACTTTTCTCGCTTAACTATGAACAAATATTCAATCTGGCACAAGATGAACAGCAATGGCAGGGGTATTTAGACTTATTTGCCGAGCTAAAACATATTTGGTATCGAAGTGGTGCCATGGCGATGCTGGAAAAGCTTTTGGTAAATAATCGCCTAGCCAATACTTGGCAAGCTTGTGGCTATGAAGTGGAACGCTGGCTTACTGACTTTAGGCACCTTGCTGAATTATTACAACACAAACAAATCGAGTTGGAAGGCACGCAACGAGTACTTCGGTGGTTGAGTATTCAATGCGCAGAGCAGACCTTAGACGGCGCGCAGTTACGTCTTGAAAGTGATGCAAACTTAGTAAAAATCGTGACGATGCATGCATCAAAAGGGTTGGAGTATCCAATCGTCTTCATGCCTTTTGCAACGGGCTACAGAGAGCCTAATGAAGTGGTTTATCATCGCGATAATACGTTAATTGTCGACTTAGATGCAGATGAAGCGGCTTTATCGCGTGCAGCAAAAGAACGATTGGCAGAAGATATCCGCTTGCTTTACGTTGCATTGACTCGTGCCGTGCATTATTGTGAGCTTGGTTTGTACAACCTGCCCTTGGGGCGAAGTAAAAAGGTCGGTATTAATCAAACGGCACTTGGCTTTGCATTATTTGCAGATACGCCATTCAAGCATGCCAACGAATGGTATGAAGTATTGCAGACACTGTGTGCACAACATGCCGCAATGTCCTGCACAATAGAACAAGAAGCGGTGCCGGTGATTTTTCAAGTCGATGAACCTGAATTAGATCACGACTTGGCAGCTAAAGTACAAACAGCGCACATAGAATGTGATTGGCGCACGACGAGCTTCAGTCAGCTCAGCTACTTGTCTCATCATGATGAACGTCCTTCCGGAGCGTTGGATGAACATCATGAACTCGATTTACCTACTTTGAAAAAATCAGTCATTAAGTCGCCTTATACTTTTGTGAAGGGAGCAAAGGCGGGGAGCTGTTTACACGAAATTTATGAGCAGATTGATTTCACTGCGGCTCATGAGCCACAAAGTACAGAAAGACTGCCCCTGACAGAAGTGGTTTCTAACTGTTTAGAAAAATATCATATCGACTTGGATTGGCATGAGACGGTAAGCCGTTGGGTTGAGCAAAGCCTGCAAACACCGCTGTCCTCATGTGGTGAGTTGATGCTTGGGAAATTACAACCTAAAGACTGTTTGGTCGAAATGGAGTTTTTTCTACCACTAAAAAAACTGCATGCATCCAAGCTTAATAAAGTTGTCAGTGAACTGACAGGTCAACCCAGCTTTTTAAAGTTTGAGGACGTTCAAGGTATGCTAAAAGGTTTCATCGATCTGATTTTTAGATGGCAAGGGAAGTATTACATCCTGGACTATAAGTCGAACTATTTGGGTGACAATATTAATGATTACAATGATGTAAACTTAAACTCAGCGATGTCGTCACACCAATATCACTTGCAATATTTGATTTATACTGTGGCGCTTCATCGCTTATTGAAATATCGCCTATCGGATTATGAGCCCAATGTACACCTAGGTGGTGTGTATTACTTATTCTTGCGGGCACTGCCTGATGGTGGCGGTATTTATTTCAATCAATTAAATGAGGCGCAAATAAATATGCTGGATGCATTGTTTGAGCAGGAGGCAGAGTAATGTCTCAGTTTTCTTTGGATTTTAGCCACGATCATTTTGATGATGTGTTGTTTCAAAGTGTATTACTCAAACAAAAAAAAGTCCGTGATGTCGATATTGCGCTAGCCAAGCTGCTTTGTGAGGGCAACACAGGGGATGTGTTTTATTTCGTCTTGTTGCTATTGCAAGCTGAGAAAAGTCAAAATAGCTGCTTAGTTTTGAACGATATTGACTGGTATAATCCTTTCTTGTTACAGAACGAGTTGATTATTGAGCCGATTGAGTTGAGCCCCTTTAAAGACCAAGCGGCGGCAAGAGAAGCGCTAAAGCAACATAACGCGGTGGGTGAAGGTAAACCCTTGGTGTTGTTCAACGACCATTTATATTTGGCTAGGTTAGCGCACTATGAAACGTATTTGGCACATCGATTTTCTGAATTGGCCAGTCGCGAAATTCGGATTAATCACGAAGCACTCATCAGATTACTGGGCCAATACTTCCCTCAGCAACAAACATCAGAAGTGGATTGGCAAAAAGTAGCGTGTGCTATCGCAGCATTGAGTGCATTTTGTGTGATTACCGGAGGACCCGGCACGGGTAAAACCACCACGGTAACCAAACTGTTGGCAATACTACAGTCTCTTTATCAAAACGCCCCGCTCACAATTAAGCTGGTGGCCCCAACTGGAAAGGCCGCTGCGAGACTCAGTGAGTCAATAATAGGCGCCAAAGGTAGGCTTTCTCTGGCCCCTGAATTGGCGGAGCGAATTCCTGAACAAGCACAAACAATACATAGGTTGCTCGGCGTCATTCCAAACAGCAATAAATATAAGCACCATGCTGGCAATCCATTACATCTCGATTTACTGATAGTCGATGAAGCCTCTATGGTAGACTTATCGTTAATGGCTAAGTTAGTGGCTGCGCTCCCAACAGGCGCGCGATTATATTTATTAGGTGACAAAGATCAGTTAGCGTCGGTCGACACGGGCTGTATATTGAACGACCTGTGTGCCGACTTAGTGCTTGGTGTAAACCCATCATATTCAAGTCAACGCGCTCAATTACTCAATAAAGTATGCTTTGATAGTGAACCCCAACTAACCGGTTCAAAAAGTGCTTATCGTCTGCAAGATGTGATGGCTTTTTTACAAAAAAGTCACCGTTTCAAAAGTGATAGTGGTATTGGCCAGTTGGCGATGGCCGTAAACAATAATGACCAACATCACTTAGATTGGGTGTTGAATCAGGGGTTTAATGAACTGAGTTTACATACCTTGACCAATGACTCTTATACACAGTTAATTGAACGAGCTGCACAGCACTACAGCCAATACATTATGGCAATGCAAAGCCAGCAAACGGCACAGGTAATCCACGGGCTCTTTTCTGATTATCAATTGCTTGCAGCTGTGCGTGAGGGGCCATATGGCGTGAACGAGCTAAATAAGCGGGTAGAACGTAAACTAGCAGAGAAAGGCCTGATTTACCCCTACAGCCGATACTATGCTGGTATGCCTATTATGATCACGCAAAATGATTACCAATTAAAGCTTTTTAATGGCGATATTGGGATTATTTTACCCAATGAAGCAGGGATATTGCAGGCGACTTTTATTGATGAACAAGGGGTTTTAAGGGCTTTTAACCCCGCTCGATTGCCGAGTCATGAATTAGTTTATGTGATGACAATACACAAATCTCAAGGTTCTGAGTTTAAGCACACAGCGATGATCTTGCCACCGATACAAAGGGCAAAGCAAGGGGTGAACAGGCAACTGGTATACACTGGTATCACACGAGCAAAGAATCATTTCGAACTTGTTTATCAGCCACAAGTACTCAGGTTAGCGATGAATAAGTCAGTAGGTAGAAACTCTGGATTAAGAATGAGGTTAATTCAAGGTAAATAAATTGCTTTTTATTTGTTTCATTTGGATATTGGGCTATTGTTATGTTTCAAGCACAAAGATGACATTTTAGCTGCTTTAATATTGCCCAGTGAATGTGCCGCCAAATGCTGTATGGCGGCCTTTTTTTATGTATATCTCAATACTTAGCATTCTGTGCACGCTGCCTCTTTTTACCTCCTTTAGCCTGTTTTAGGTATTGTTCATTATTTGACATTTAGCGATGAAAGTCGCTAGATTAAACTTTGTTTAAAGTAAATACTCAGGGGAGTAAGAATGCGAAACCTAGAACAGCAACTTGTGCAATACGCGTTGTATCATAGAGACAATAGAAATATAAAAACGCATCTTGTTGGTGTACCTCTGATTGTGTTTTCGGTCATAATATTGACATTTTTCCCACTATTTGCCCTAGAGGGAGTCACGGTAACACTGGCTATGTTGTTGATTGCGCTAGTAAGTGGCTATTACTTTTACTTATCACTGACAATCGGATTGATAATGACACTATTGCTTGTAACTGGTTATATGGGGGCGCATGCAATTTATCATATGATGCCGTCAAACATGCCTACAGGTTGGGAGTTTTACAGTATTGGTATTGGCTTTTTTGTTGTGGGTTGGGTGTTTCAGTTTATCGGGCACTATTTTGAAGGGAAAAAGCCTGCATTTGTTGATGATTTAATCGGGTTGTTAATTGGACCACTGTTTGTTTTAACCGACGTGTTGTTCAAACTGGGTTTTCTGAAAGAGTTGGAGGATAAGATTATTAAACAGGCAGGGGCATACAGAAATTAGTTTTGTATGCCACAAAGAGAATTGTTTAGAGGCTAATCCGAGTCTCTAGTTGGGCGCCTTTTAGAATGGTAATATCTTGGCAATTCATACGAATTTGACCGTTGTTGGTTTCTAAAATGTAACCTGCCTCAGGTGCTTTTTCCGGGGAAGCTTCACTTAATTGCTTGCGCGCTCTGTGAACCATGATATTCATATGGTTCATTTGCACGCCAAGCTTTTTAGCAAGGTCTTCACGATAGATCCAACCCTGCAATTCGGGATCAAGGCCAGCTTGTTTGTCCTCAATACGGATTCTTGCTAAAAGCAACATTAGGTAATGATGGCTACGACTACCTAGGTCAATTTCTTCCCCTTCAACATGCAATGATAAATCCGTCTTTTCTTCATCTAGGCTTACTGAAAAGTTGAGAGACAGGGGTTTAACCGATGGCTGCTGTTCTAAATGCTTTGTCATTGTAGAAACACCTGCGCAATAAAATAGCCACTGCTCGCCAAATAAGCTGGTGATCCCGCCATCAATCAAAGCTTGTCTATCTGAGGTATTCAAATCCTCTAAAAACCAGTAATTCAAAAGTGCATCGTAGTAGACTATGTGCGTTGCTTCTTCCTCATTAGGAAGTAGCATTTGATTCTCTATTTCAATGACATGTTTGGAATTATTCTGCGATACGAAATACTGACAGTTTGCATTTAAACTTGAGACAACAAAAGAGTTTTGCCCAGGTGCCGCAAAGTCAATTTTATCGTTTTCTGACAGTTGATACGGTAAGTTTTTATCTATTTTCCGGTCATTGATCCAGATGCCATTTGTACTGACATCTCTAATCAACCAGCTTTCATTGGTATACTCGATGATAGCGTGATGCCTTGAAATTCCTGGTTTATCTAAAAATGTGTCAACGTTAAACTTGAAACGTCCAAAGGTGTGGTAACTTTTGAGGTAAATTTTTTCGAGCTTTTGCTCATCAATCAAGTAAGCCATAGATTTTCCTAGATTTCCGTATTATTGCTAAAGGTTAGCAGCACGTATCAATTGCAGAAATTTTACCTGATAAAAGAAGTAGACTACTAGTGAAATGCTTCGTATTCCTTGATTATTTCGCTAGTAGCTACCATTAGTCCGAGATTCTGAGTGCGTAAGGCTTCCCAGCTTAATTTTTTCTAGCTTAAGCTTTACGTCCGATAACTAAAAAATAGGCCCACCTAGGTGGGCACATATAAAGGGAAATCTGCAAGGTCTTCAATAGTAAGTAGCCAATTGAATATCATTGGTAATGTTTACTAACCTATGTCTCTATTCTAGGGGGGATTATTAATTTTATCTATTACATGGGATTACAGCACTTTGATATCAGATAGGTAGTACCTTTTATTTTCCTTGCGATAAATCAAACAATGAACCATCCTTTTTGTATGGCTACGATTTTTAACTCCACATGAGGTGGTTTATGAGTGAGTTTAAACTTTTGAACACAACTAAGCTGGAAGGAATTTATCAGTTTTGTGAGCATTATGAAGGGAACCCGCTATCAATATTTAGTCCAGCAGAGCAAGTTGTAACAGACTTCACTCGTCGCCACCCGCAAGTGATACTGAAGGATGTGGACATTGATCATGCGCTTTTTATGATGGTGAACGGACATGTTAGATGCAAATTGGTCATTGATCATGATGACACGTTTGTGGGTGTTGTGAACTCAAAAGATTTAACTGGTAGAAAAGTGCTGACCACAGCGCAAAAACGCAATGTGTCACGCGCGGATTTAACCGTCGAAGATGTGATGACCAAAAAAGAAGATTTACATGCGATGTTTTATGAATGCGTTGAGCATGCTCGCATCGGCGACATATTAGAGACACTCAAAGAAATTGGCCATCAGCACGTTTTGTTAATGGATAGCAATGGAAATTTACGAGGTATGATTTCAGCTTCAGATATTGCAAGGGCACTGCATATCCCCGTAAATATTTTGCAAAAAGCGCACTCGTTCAAGGAAATTTTTGAAATTATCTATGAGCATGCTGAAGTTACGGCCTAATGGCCGTAACGGAGGTCTTAATTGCGATTTTCAAGAAAAGCCAACACACCAAGAATGGAGGCAACTTGGCCATCAATACACTCTGTAGGCGTTGTGTTGGTGCTGTCAGGGTAGACTTCGGTCGTGGTAACAAACGGGGCGTCAGTCATTCCCATACATAGACCAAGTTTAGTACCATCGTAGTTAATCACGCCAAATTGGGCGAGATCTACCCCAATCAGCTGGCCATTTTCATCTGCATCTGCAATATGTGTTACCTTTTGAACTTCGTCGATGATCACTTTCTGAAATTCGGGCTCAGGCTTTTGAGTATGTCCGACAAGATAAAAACCATCAGGGATGTTCCAATTGTGATTTTCTTTGCCATCTCGTGCCGCTAATGCTGGTCTAAACTCACTATTGTCAGTGTCCGTCGTCTCATGCAAATCTATGTGGGCAATGATGTCGCCTTCATACGCCGATACATACGCCATTGCTAGTTTAGATTCAGGCGCTGGACTGTCTTTGTAGAATGAACGGTTTGGGTCAATGGCGTCAGGGTTCCACCTATTAATGGTTTCAAAGCCCCAAGGGCTGATACAGGGCAAAATCAAAAAGTTGTATTGATCGCTAAATTGCTCGATGAAGCGCTCAACAAAAGCGAGCGCACCCAATACACCACTGGTTTCGTATCCATGCACACCGCCGGTGATCAGGATTGTGGCGTGCGCAGGGTTGTAATTCTTATTTTTCAGTGCAAAGAGCGGGTAATTGTCAGCGTCATATGCCAAAACACCATACTCTTCGACGACACAGATGTTGCTCAAAGCATTTACTCTGCGAGCGACATCGGTGTGATAGGAGCGTTGGCGCTGCTGTTGTTGGTACCAAGCCTGCTTCTGTTCATCACTCCATGGTGTCCCTGGTGTGCCAATGGGATATTGATTTGACATGATTCTTCTCTATGTTATGAGTTTGCTGCTGCATCGTAAGCAGTTTGCCACCATATCTCAACCTTTTACGCTAAGTACCCTAATTGCTGTAGTGACTTTTTCTGCTTTTTGGTGATTTTAAACGCCAGCAGTGTAATTCGCTTTTCGTTCGTGTGTATTTGAATCGCTTTTAAGCCAAAGAAGCTTTTCGTTGTTAGGTGCGATATTTCTTCTGATGGCACAAATTTCCTGCGTCCAAAAATATTGAAATGAGATAAACCTTGATTACAAATAGTCACACATTTCTGGCCAGAAAGTGCCAAAATAAAATGAATAGAAACTGCAAGAGTTGCAACGACTGCAACGAAAAACTGAGCGGCAGCTATTTGCGATAGTTGCAGATCAAAGAACAGTTTTGCAAGGCTTAAAAGTATTAGAGATAACGTGGCAAGCACGAAGTAAAATAAAGTATTAACCTGAAGTCTTAGCTCTTTCATTAAGGATTCCTATTATCTATTCAGTCTTTTTTCTAATTTGGGGAAAGATATTGGAATATAATGGATCAAATATGAAGGATTACTCGAATAAGCAAAAATACGATTTTTCTAGGGTATTTCGCGCCATTTATCAACCAAATTGGTTAGAAACCCGCAGCTTCTGTATGATTTTTCTATAAAATTTGACTCTCTGAGTCGTTTTATTCCCAATTCTAGTTCACGAAAGGTTTGTTGACTGCGTGGGTGCTTTCTGCTTATAACAAAGTGTCTACTATCTTGTAATGCAACTTTAATTCCTTTAATTGCTTCAATTACATAGCCATCCCCACTGTACCTAAAATCGGTTGAATTATTGAATGAGACAAGCATAATATCAACCCAACCATGGCTAACCAGCTTGGCCATGATTATCCATTCAGATTCATTAAACATGGCTTTTGGTTTTAGCTGCTTCAATGTTTGCCAATCAACACTCCAGTTTTCATTACTGACTGCGGTTACTTGAGACAAATCAGCGCCAATTTTTTTTGCGATCCTGTCTGTATGGTCCGGTGCTGCAAAAATGCCTGCATAATATTCCCCTTTTCTAATTATGGGAGAAGAAATATATACATTGTTGGCGATTGGTTTTACTTGGCTCAACCACATTGTATCAACACTCACAAGCAGCAAGCCTGACTTCAGTAAATTTGCTTCTTGCTCTTCATGATCAATTAAAACGAATTCAAATCAAATGGACGAATTACCAAGAATAAGCGCTTTTTGAATCAGCACTAAATCTACAATATCTCGCTGGCAAAGCGGGTGGTCGAATGCTTCAGGTGTGATGTGTTTTAGATCTCGGTTGCTGAAAATCTTTTTTGTATAGTGATAGATATCTCTGTCCACAGGGACTGATATAACGTCTTTGCTAAAAACTGAAAACGACAAGGCGAAATATAGCGAGACTACAAATACAGCGGTTTTTGGCATGATGGTGGCTCTTGCTGATCTATGTTAAGGGTAGTGTATCTAACTCAACATGTATATTTTTTAAGTGACATTAGAAAGGAGGTTTTATAAGGTCAATGTTGGCATATAAAAGCCGTAAATACCGTCAATTTGAAGGAGCTACTGATGAAGTTTGAACAATTACTTTCTCATCTCGACAGTGGAGTGTGTGTCGAGCAGTTACAAAAAGAGTCACTGTTAGACATAGCTTTAATGGCCCAATGTGTATGTGGTGAATTAAAGCCTGGTGAGTTAAGCCATATATTGCGATGGGCAAACTCGCTGGAATGGAGCACGTCAGTATCACTGAATCAGTATATTGAGGAGTCATTGGAAAAATGTTTGGCGGCACTAAAAGATAACCGTCTTGACAGCTTTTTAGCGCACCGCATGCAACAGATTGAAGATCAGCCTCTCAAAGAAACGGCGTCATTTTTGCTTAACAAGATACGTAACACGCAGACAACGGGCCTTGAAGTGAGTGTGTAAAGACTGCAAGCGTGCAGTCTTTAAGATGTGTCTTGTGCCGTGTAATACTATTATTGGCAGTAGCGTGTTTGCAGATGGTTTTTAAAATACTCGGTGTTTAAGGGGTGGCCCGTAGCTTTAATAAGTAGCTCGCTGGTAGAGAGTTGGCTGGCATGCTGCCAAACTTGAGCATTCAACCAAGCATATATTGGTGAAAAGTCACCTGCCAAGAGGTGCCTGTCAATATCAATTGATTGCAGCATAGCTGCTTTAAACTGAGCCGCATACATAGCACCGAGCGTATAGCTTGGAAAGTAGCCAAAACTGCCATCTGTCCAGTGAATGTCCTGCATGCATCCATCTTTATAGTTATTCTTGGTTGATATACCAAGCAACTGACTCATCTTAGTATCCCATAGCGCTGGGATATCATCGGTGCGGATATCGCCATTGATGAGGGCTTTTTCAATGTCGTAGCGCAATATTATGTGGGCAGGATAGGTTACTTCATCAGCATCCACTCTGATGAGGCTAGGTTGTACGCGTTGCAGTTGTGATTTTAGCGTCACTGCAGCTGGGTGCTCAACTTGCTGCGTAAAGTGGGTCTGCACTTTGTCGCTTAAGAATTCAATGAAAGGGTCACTGCGACCAATCTGCATCTCGTAAAACAGCGATTGTGACTCATGAATGGCCATTGAACGCGCTTTTCCAACGGGAAGAGCTTGAATTTCTTGTGGCAGATTTTGCTCGTAACACGCATGGCCTGTTTCATGGATAACGCCCATCATCGCGTTTAAAAAGTCGGATGTTTCGTAGCGTGTGGTAATACGCGTATCTTGACTTACCCCGCCACAGAAAGGATGTACACTGGTATCCAAACGACCGCGATTAAAATCAAACCCAAAAAAGGCCATCAACTCATGTGCGAGCTTAGTCTGCTCTTCTATTGGGTAATGTGCATTTTGTTGCTTGATATTGGGTGAGGTTGATTGCTGAATAATGTCAGGTAGCCAAGTGGCTATATCGCCAAATAACACGTCAAGTTGCGCGGATGTCATCCCAGGCTCATAGATATCTAACATCGCATCATAGGGCGTTGAATCTAACTGCGAGGCTCTAATCTGCGCTTCTTCTTGACTAAGTAAAACCACTTCGTCAAAGTGTTTCTTAAAGCCGACCCAGTCATTTAGCTGCCTTTGTGAACGCCATTGATGTTCACACTTCGCACCGGCTAGACTTTTTGCTTTGACGAGCTTTGATGGCAATATAGAGGCATGCTGCCACGTACGTTTGATCTCACGCAGACTGGCTTGCTGAAGCGGGGTTAACTGTTCAAGGCTGGCATTGTGAATGAGTTCTTCTAATTCATCTGCCGTATGCAATTTATGCAGGTGAACCGCAAGTTCAGCCATGGCTTGTGCACGACTCTCTGCACCACCAGAGGGCATATTAGTTGCCTGATCCCAACTGCATATTGCACTGACATGTTCAAAATTACTGATTGATTGGTAGTGCGCTACCAGTTTTTGATAGTTTTTCATGGGGGCTATTTTATCTCTTCTGCAATCTCGGCAATTTTTTGTCGCAACCAAATATGGCTTGCGTCTCGGTGCAATAATGGGCTCCAAATCATATCCAATTCAAAAGGAGGGATTGGGAAAGGTGGTTCCAATATTGCGAGCGATGGGTCGTCCTTATAAATATTCGCGGCTTTGGAGGGTAATGTGGCAACTAAATTTTGCTCTTTTGCTAAATGAATAGCAACGTGATAGTTACGTGTAAATGTGGCAATATTTCTATGCTTGCCAAAATGCGCAAGGGCTTCATCTACCCAACCTAGTTTTTGTACATCTTCAGGGTCCATGCCAACACCCACACCAAACCCGGTTTTACTGACCCAGATATGTCGGGCTTTTAAGTAGGCATCAAGTGTAAAGTTTTCTTTTATCGGGTTATTTGATTTTACCAAGCAACAAAAGCTGTCTTTCCAAATCTGTTTGTGGTGAAACGATTGCGGTAGGTTTTCAAAACGGTTGATGGCCATATCGACTTTGCCATTTTCCACGTCATGAAAAGTTACATCGCTTGGCGTCAAGATATCTAGTGTTGTGTCTGGTGCCTCGTTGTGGAGTTTTGCCAGTAGCTTTGGCGCGAGTGTACTTGCTGCATAGTCACTGGCCATGATCCTAAATACGCGTTTGCTTTGACTGGCTTCGAACTCTCTATTTGGCGCAAGGGTTTCTTCAAGCGTCATTAGTATGCCACGTATGACTGGCTGAAGTTCAAGGGCTCGTTCCGTCGGTACCATTCCCTCACTTGTTCTCACTAGAATAGGATCATTAAACAGGTTTCTGAGTCGCTTTAATCCATTACTCATCGCAGGTTGTGTAATACTAAGCTGGTTTGCAGCTCGCGTCACATTACACTCTCTTAAAAGTGTGTCTAAGTACACGAGTAAGTTGAGGTCTATTTTACTGATATTCACAGTGTTCCTTTATTCTTATTGTGCTGTCCAAACCGCTGATCTTGGGGATAAGGAAATACATGTTTCGTTATGTGCTGGCGTATATTGCGCTGCGCTTGCTGCCAATAATCAGGTGTTAATAACTCTGGGTGGAGACGTTCAAATATAGCTCTGAGTTTAGGGTTAGTTAATACAAAAGTACATAGCTGTTCCGGAAATACGTCATTTGGCGCAAAAGATAGTGCACTTTCACCACAATATAGGTCATTTAATGACGTTTTAGGGAGCGCTTTAAAGTTCATCTCTGTGAGGTATTGTACTTCGTCATAGTCATAGAAAATAACGCGTTGATGGCGACTGACACCAAAATTTTTCAGTAGCATGTCACCAGGGAAAATATTCACATGGAGCATTTCTTTAATGGCATGCCCATAGTCATTGATAATAAACTCGGCGTCGGTGTCATTTGCATCCTGAAGGTATAGATTGAGCGGGGTTATCCTACGCTCGATGTACAAATGCTTTATGACGATAAACTTATCGTCTTCAACAATGCTATTCGCAATTTTATCTCTCATATGGGCCAGTAATTCAGCGTCTACCTGACTTTTATTAAGAACAACATTAGAATACTCCAGTGTATCTGCCATTCTTCCAACCCTGTCATGATTCTTCACCAGTTGATATCGTTCAAGTACGGTGTCTCTGCCAAAAGGCTTACTTTCGGAAAACTGGTCTTTAATGACTTTAAATACATAGGGAAAAGTGGGCAAAGTAAACACCAGCATGACCATCCCGGGCGTGCCAGGTGCAATGCAAAATTGTTCATTGTGACTTGCTTGATGTGTTAAAAAAGCACGGTAAAACTCCGTTTTTCCATGCTTGTGAAAACCGATTGAATTGTATAGCTCAGCCTGTGTTTTACTTGGCATTAGTTCATTGAGAAAACCGACAAGCGCAGAGGGGGCATGTGTTTGGACCATAAAGTAGGCACGCGCAAATCCAAAGATGAGGCTCATTTGGCTGCTGTCAGTAATGAGTGCGTCAATTTTCAACTTACCACTTTTGTCATGAAGTACGGCAATGATAAAAGGCTGTGCGCCTTTACTGGAAATGACTCTGCCCACGATGTATGCACTTTTATTTCTATAAAATGGCGTGCTTAGGATATCGAATCGCATTTTAAAGTGCTGTTGATGTGTGTTGGGGGCTTGTTTAATGAACGCTTTCTGTAATAACCGAATATCACCTTCAAGATCGCCAAATTCACACAACAAATTAATATTTGAGATTATTTTGTGGATTGTCGGTTTTAGCCCATCGACAACCGGAAAGTAACTGCGGTACTCAGCTTCAACTGGGAGTGTTGTTGTGGTATTGAGTGAGCTGACAACAAAGATAAAATTGTTATTGAAATAACTATGATGAAAAAGTTGACAAAAAACAGAGTTATAGAAGGTTTCTGCGAGCTCTGCTTGTGGATGAAATGTCAGTATTTCAATATACGCTTGCTTGACTTGATACCATAGTGTTGTGTTGATTTGCGTCGTGTTAAAATGCAGTCGGAGAATATTTACAGTGTCTGACACTCGTTCATCATAGTGGCTTATTCTAGATTTATTTACCTTTTCAATAATATGCCATTGTTGTTGAGCAAATGCGTGTGGCACCTGAGCCGTTATATCTTGAAATAAAGAGTAGTGTTTTCTAAAACCGGAAATAATCAAAAAAGCAATTTCTTGAGGGGCCATTTAGCCTCCTTGCAAGCCGTTGAGTATATTATCCAACGATGTTTAGTCGCAGTGATACTGTTATAGGCTGATACGATTAAAGTTGGTGTCTACTCTAGCCCGAAAGTTCGCCAGTTAGCAAATCCAAATGTAAGCCATACTCAACGTACAAAACTTTTATGACAGGCTGTTGATGATAAATTACCGAGGTGAGGCTGCGTGTACGAGCATGGCTAGGCTTGAATACACAGGCTTATGTTACTCCATTCTTTTTAGCTTTTTCTCTATTTGCGCGATCTCCTTATTGAGGACCTTGACTTGCTGCAAATAGTCTTTATTGATTGACTTTAGCTGCTGTTTGACATCCTGCACAGTAGCTTTGCGCTTGTCATCATCCATAAGTCGTGTGACTCTGCGCTGTTGCTCTCTGGCTGCTTCATCTCGCTTTCGACCTAAAATTGCGGCATGTTGTTTTTTCGCTCTTAAAGCATTTTTCAGATTGCGAATAATCTGGCGCTTTTCAAGTTCATTTAGCGTTTTGAAGTGTTGCTCAGAAGGAACTTTTGCTTGTGGATCAGAATGTGTCAGTGTGAGTTGTTGCGCCGAATTGGAGCAGGGGTGCTGACTGAATACAGTACTTTTATCGGTAACGCATTTATAATAGGTGATAGTCGACTTTGCACTACAAAACAGGGGAAAGAGTAAAAAAAATAACCTAAATATTGTCATTGCTGTAGCTTCCTTGTTGTTACCTGACTTCTAAATATAGACGACAAAGAATAAAAAGGCAGCAAGGAAGGTGGTATAAAATACAAGGGACTTACTAATATTCATTTTAAATGAGTATATTAATTAGCATCTAACCTTTATAGGTTAGATGCTTTACCAGTAAATTGTTTTAGTCGCTTGATACTTTGGACTAAGAAAGGGGTATCTAGTTTCTGGTCAATATGAAACCCTTCTTTAGCAGAAATTTGCTTATGACTGCCATCATGGTTAACCAGTATAATACGATCTTTCTTATACGCAATCAGTACACCTTGAGAGTAATTAACTCCTTGGTTTACAGACTCAGAACCGACGACGTTTCCAAGCATTGTCTGCTTTGCTAAATCACCACATTTAAAATGTTTATCTAACAGCGTCATCATTATGTCGTTACCTTGCATTAAGCCGGTATGTTTAGAAAAATAAGGCAAGTTTGTGTGCAGTTTTGTCTGTGTCACAATAGACTTTTCATTGCTTTTCTCAATGATGATATAGCTTTTACCCTTTTGAATGTCTGGCACTTCATCACGGAACGCAAAGGCAACTTTGCCACCATCAATACTTGTCTTAAGATAATCAAACGGTACTGCGCCAGTAAGGGAAAGCGTATTTGCTGTGTTCCAAACGGGTGTTAAACGTCGTTCTGTCACTGTGGTTCGGTAGTATGCAGGTAGGCCATAAACTAAATTAAAATACTGATCTAACGGGTTTGTTGGCACCAATAGCTGCGTTTGAGTCGACCAAGCTTCTTTGCTCAATAACTCAGTATTGCTGTCAAGTGATTGGGTCAAAACAATGATTTCAACTGGATCTGCGTTAAACTCACACTGTGGTAAATTAGCAGGCAGTTGATAGTTAGAAGTCGCGTTTTCCAAACGCACCGTTCTTGCTTGCTGATACTCGTTCAAATCGAGTAGTTCATGCCTTGCAAGTAACGTTTTTGCGGTAGTGGGATACGACAACGGCAACACATTATCTTGTTTTGTGATGTCAAAATAGTTATTTGCATCTGCCCAAACATGCATGAGGTGACTGATAGCAAAACAGCTAACAAGTACGCCTGTGGCATATTTGGGGAATCTATACGATTTTAACTTATCTAGATGGCGCCAAGCATGGTTGCCGACAACAAGTTCAAATGTCAGTATTGCGGCCACCAATAAAAGGATAAACACGGCTGTCGCAACAGATAACCCATTTATCATGCCGACTAACAAAGAAGCAATTTCAGGTAAGGATTGCAAGCTGATGTGATAGCCTTGTTGGTAATACACGAACGCATCTAAGCATAACGTGAGTATACCGACTGTCGCGATGATGGCAGCCATTCCCCTAATGTGACGAGGATAGGGAAAGACTAAGCTTAATGGGAATACTGTGAGCACAAACGCACAAAAAGTAATAAAACTGGTGTGGCTTAACCATGTAACAAGCATGTAAGCCCAACCAGCAATACTATTCGGTGCAGAATCCGCTGCCAAATAGGTCAGTGCAATTATCAGCACTAAACCGATATTGGCAAAGGTAAACCAGTGCCCCCAACTTAATAGTTGACTCGCTTTTGACGAAAAAGGACTGTGAGGTGTGAGATTCATTCCGTTATTTTACCGATTGAATAAGCGCCTTAGCAAAATTTTCAGCAACTTCCTGTCTTTTGGCTTCTGGCACATGTTCTTTTAAAATGTGCGTGATAGAATTTCCTAAACACATTAGACTCAAGTCGACAGGTGCTTTGTGCTCTTGGAGTACATTGATTAAGCTATCAACAATTTGTTCTACTTGTTCATTGGAATATTTAGACTGAATTGGCATCGGTTGGTTCAAATTTATAGAGTTACAATTCTTCATATTCTAACACCAGAGGCGTTAAAAACAAAGATGAGCATTGAGGTGAAAAAGCTTGTTGTACATTATGTAGACAAGCGTGACGAAGAAACAGAGATCCATTTACGTGAAGATGAAATGGTGATTAATGATCGAGTAAATGTTTTTATCGAGCAATTGCACCATGCATATAATGGCAAACCAGGCAAAGGTTACTGTGCATTTGACGGCGATAAAAATAGTACCGTGGCTTCTGCAATGCAAAGTTATCGCAATAGTGAGCTTGGGTTTTGGCATATGACGCAACAAGCGACTGAAGTGCTAAAAGAAGAGCTGAATAAATACGCATTTCATGAAACTGGCTATTTAGTATTCTGTCATTATCAATATGTGGGATGTGATTATATGTTGATTGCACAAATCAGCATCAAAGAGCATTACTCGATTACTTCTGAGTTGGATCTTGCAAGCTCTAGGCACCTAGATATCTCGCGCATGCAATTAGCCGCGCGTATCGACCTCACAGCCTGGGACACACAAGCAGACGAAAATAGGTATATTTCGTTTATTAAAGGCAGAGCAGGGCGCAAAGTCGCGGACTTTTTTCTCGACTTTTTAGGGTGTGCAGAAGGGGTAGATCCCAAACAACAGTCTCAGACCATGCTCCATGCGGTTGAAGACTATTTGTCTGAGCAGCAATTTGAAAAAGCGGAAAAAGACGTGATCCGCAAAGAAGTCTTTGATTACTGCAATGACTGTATCAACAGTGGCGAGGATGCTGATATTGAAGGGCTATCAGATACTTTGTCGAAGTCTTCTGAGGTGCAATTCGAAGACTTCTATAAAGAGCAAGGTTACGAATTAGAAGAGTCTTTCCCACTAGATAAAAAGACCGTTACTGCAATGGTTAAGTTTTCTGGCATGGGCGGCGGTGTCAGTGTCGGGTTTGAACGTAAGCATTTAGGTGAACGAGTTATTTATGATCCTGTGAATGACACGCTGACCATTAAGGGCGTTCCCCCTAATTTGAAAGATCAATTAGAAAAGTACTCACAAGAGAATTAAAAAAGGCCTTTATGGCCTTTTTTAATTTAAGATTTACCAGAAATAATGAATTGGGCGAGCTGCTGACCGAGTTTGTCTGCAAGTTTCCCCATTGCATTACTTTTAGCGGTGTCTTGGAAGCTAGAGGCTGCTTTTACTTTTGCGTTAAAGTGCGCTTTTTCTTCACCCGCTTCTGTGATTACTAAAAAGCTTTCTGCAAGGCTATAATATGTGCCCAATTTGCTCATGTCTTGCCAATCAACGCGAAACCGCAGTTCAAAATCAGCGGCTTGCTCCGTGACTTTAATACCTTGGCTGGTGAGCGCGCGAGCCAGCATATCTCTCACTTTGCCATGCTGATCACTGTCTGCTGAAATACTAAAACTGATGTTGTTTAATATGTCATCAGCCAAAGCGTGTTGCTTGCGCGCGGCAACGGGCATTGCAACTTGTGCGGCCTGAAGCATCTGTAAATATTGATTTAACTTGCCGCGCTTCACAACGCGTTCTTTTAATGCAACTGCGCGTTTCAGCGTCAGTGTTTTATTGCCGGCGTGTTGCAAGTTAAATTGAGCGATTTCTTCATCTAGCGAATTGATAGAAAGCTCTGTTTGCATTACAGCCTCGGTGCGATTGAAAGCCACGAGTGCATATGCTGTCTGTTGCTGTGCGTTAAAGTATTCATCTTCAATTTTTACACCTTGGAGCTGAATGCTAGGCACTTTAGATTGAATGAGCTCGTCTATATGAAAAGTCATAGACTTGTCATCGGCTTGTTGCTTAATTGTCGTATTCGCAGAGATAGTTACGTTCAATTGCTTCGCAAGTGCTAATCGCGCAGATTCTTGTGCTGCAAGTTTAGCTTGTTGCATGTCACCGGTATTTTGCGCTGTGCCTACGCCGTAAACCAAGTAGCTCGACGTAGGCGCCACAGTAATCCATTGTGGTACAACGCTTACTTCGCTCTGACTGGCTGAATTGGATTGACAGCCAGTCAGAACGGATACGCCGATAAGCGCCGCGAATAGTGATTTAGAAGCCAAAACGTGAACGTTTCTGCAGCTTTTGAATTTTCTTTTGTCCATTCCATACCTCACGGTTTGTTGTCATGTCAATTAGGCGCAAGTCAACTTGGTAGAAAGTTACTCGGCTGCCGCCTTGCTCATCAACAAATGAATTGATGGTGCCTGAAAGTGCATAGTCTGCTCCTTGCTCTTGACCCATTTCATTTTGTGTTTCTAGGCTTGAGTTAAGCTCTTGATCTTTTCGTTCTTCACGTATTTCTAAGCGCACATCCTGATTTGCAACGAAGTCAGCTTGGCCGCTGCGCAAAATAGCGCGTTTTAAGTCATTTAAGAACGTGTCTACTGCAATATGTTGGTGTGACTTATTGCGAACTGACTGGATGATGATAGCAGGTCTTTGACCTTCTTTTTGTAAGTGATCGTTAACCCATGGGAAGCTAAGCATATCATTGATCATGGCTTCAGCTACGAGTTGAGAGTCCTTCCCATTCCATTTGTCAGACAATGCAACCTCTTGATTTGCATCTACTCGTTGTACTTTTGTCGAAGAACAGCCTGACACAGCCAGTGTACATGCAACAATGAGCGGTGTGATTTTTAGCAAGGTTTTATTACATTTCATAACATTTTTCCATTATAAAAAAGTTGATTCTGGTACGGTGACACGCGACTGGTGTAAAAACGTGCGGGTGTGCCATAGTGTTATACTGTCTGACACATCAACGGCTTCTGATTGCTCAATCACTTTCCCGGAAGTAAGGTGGGTTTTTAAAGTGATTTCGTAAGTCCCTTTAGTTAGCGGTATCTGTACATAGTTGATTTGGGCTGGCAGTGATTGCCATTGTCTTAAATCCGCGGAGGCGGTAACTGCGTTGACGACCGAGGTTGCAAATTTGGCAAAGCCAGCAAATGATTGATCGAGCCCGGTTGCGTTGATGGTTTTTTGGGCTGTAATCGCTTTGATGATTTCTCTGGTCAATGCGACCTGAATTTCAGAGTTTGCATTTCTCAGCGCATCTTGCAGTGTCAGTAGGCTAACAGAATAAATTTTATCTAACTCGGCTGCTTTTTGACCATTGACCCACACCTCAGAACTTTTTACTTGTTGCTGCAAAGGCTCAAGATAGGTGACAGAGATTCGACTGCCATATTCTAGGGCTTGGATTAGGCCTGCATCTTCAGCGTCGTCCCATAGCGAGCCCAATGGGATCCGCTTTGTCAGGGCGCCCATTGCAACATCGCCGATATCGCCCAATGCATAATTCTGCACCATGTCAAAAATACTCGTATCTGCAAAAAGCATTTGAAACCATCGCATTTGCGCTTTACGCTCTTTGTCAGTACCCCAAAGTATTGGAGTCATGACTAAGGCTTTGGATTCGTTGTCTGCTTTCAACAGTAAATTGAACTCTTTTCGTTGTGGCCCGATCCCGACGTTTTGCACAACATTGAGTAAGGGCAATTGAGCCCCCCTTGGTGCGTGATTGAATTTCTTTTTCAGTTTACGGATTTCATTGTGGTAGCCGCCTGCTTTAGTCATAACGCGGATGAGGTCCGTGTAAACTTGTGCTGTAATCTTTTTGTCATCAAGGTTGTATTGTTTCGCAAACCCGTTCTCAAAAGCACTGAGCGCGCGTTGATATTGTATTCTCGCTGAGTCTAATTCCTCACTCCGCTCAAACAACATGCCACTCATATAATGGGCAAATGCATCGTCTTTATAATCGATATTTACCAGCAAGTCGCTAGGCGCAAAAATGGGTTGGATTATCCGATAGATTTTATTGATTAACTGGTCAGAGGTAGGAGCTTGTTCGGTGTCTTTTTTATAACCTCCTGTTTCTGATTTCAAATTACTCAGGTAGGTGTCTAGCTGCCTCATCTCAACCATTGCGGAATCTAAGTATTGTTGTTTATTGGGGCCTGCACGATTAGCCAGCGCATTGTAGTTTAGGGCTTTGTACAGGTTTATAAGCGGTCGATGATAGACTTTACCGGCATAGGTTGTGTAGGTGGGTCCGCTTACTAATGCCACAGCAGACTCTACGACACTGATCGTATATTGTGCCTCAATGATTTCTTGTGCCTCGGTAAGTAATCGATTGCTGCGTTCATAGTTTCCCTGCAAGTGATTAAGCATGCCTAGCTCTAAATAATGCAGCAGTTTACTTTTTCCATTGGGCGAATAATCGGTTCTGATTGCTTGTTTAGCCGATTCGAAATTACCTTGTTGTGCTAAAAGGATGGCGCTCTTATTTGCAGGCGTGGATTGGCAGCCTGTGACTAAAGAGAGGCACAGTAGGCATGTCGCGAGATAAAAATGATTAAAAACATTAGATTGCACGTTGACATCCATGACTTGTAAGAAACATATCGGTGACTATATCAATAATTTCGGTTATATTGTCTCCAAGTTTAAGATTTTTTTAGTTTTTTTAAAGAACAAAGTTGTAAAAAATCGTTCTTACAATTTATTACTGTAATTGGCTCTGCCTTTTGATAAATTTAACTCATCGCTTTAGGCAATTAATCTGACGAAGGAAACCACCATGAAACTTAAATCGCTACTTACTACAGTGCTTGTTACAGGGATATTGGCAGGGTGTAGCTCAACGAAAGAACAATCTGCTTCTCAATCGAAAGTAAATATTCCAGATTGGGTACTAAACCCTACTATTGAGAACGGTATTGCGGCGGCGGATTGTGTTAAATTTTCAGGTAACATATCTATTGACCAAAAAAGCTCTGTTGCAAATGCGCGTTTAGCACTAGCGCAACAAATCGAAACGCGTATTGAAGGTCTAGATAAGACATTTGCCAATCGCACAGATGCAAATGATGAGACAACAGTAGGTTCAACGTTTAGTTCTGTATCAAAACAGCTGACTAAACAAACGCTACGTGGCTCTCGCGTCAATAAAGCGGATGTTGTCGAAATCGCAGGTAAAGATTACTATTGTTCTTTGGTTGTGCTATCGCCACAACTAACTCACTCCTTGTTCAAAGATGTAATCAAGGAGAGTAATAAAAACATTAATCCTCAAGACGAAAAATTCCTTTATCAAGAGTTTAAAGCTTACAAAGCTGAAAAAGATCTTGAAAAAGAAATTGCGAGATTGACCAACTAATAAAGCGCGCCCTAGGGTGCGTTTTTTGCTTGTAAGGATTAAAAAGTGAAAAAAGTACTAGCATTAACCGTGTTATCTCAGCTCGTAATTGGCGCTTCTTATGCTAACAGCGCCTCGCCATTTGATGAATTATCAAAAGAAATGGAAGGGTATGATAGCAAGGGTCAAACTTCACCTGAAGATGCTCAGACGCTCAGTGAATTTGAACAGTTCAAAGCCGCCCATTTAGGAGAGTATGAGCAGTTTGTAGAGCAACATTTAGCAGAATATGATGCCTTCAGAGATGAGTTAATCAAACACTGGGGTGAAGCTAAGGTTGCATCTCGCAATGAGTATGTCTCCTATTCTGAAGATAATTTGTCTAGACTTGAAATTGACTTCGAAAATAATGAGTTAACTTTAAGTATTCGTCACGACGGCGAGGGCGCCCCATCGGAGTCTGATATTAAACGTGAGTTTGAGCGTTTTAGACAATCGGAAAATGCGGTACTACAAAGCTTTTTAAATGGTGAAACAGCCAAGATCAGCGACGCTCCCCACGCAGCTTATAAAATAGACCGAAGTCTCAAAGTGAATGCGATTATTGATGCCAAGGCAAAAATAAAGCAGCAGACAATTGAACAAAAGCAATTGTTGGATAAAAAAGCGGATGAGAAGCTGGCTCTCACGCAAAGCGATGCAAGCGACGTGGTAGAAAAACTAAATGCCGACAAGGCTAAGCTCGAACAGTTAGAAGTTAAACGCATCCAGAATTTGGCACAGTCCGTCAGACAAATTGCCGGTCAAAACGATGAAAAAGTCACTAAGGTGACCATTAAACTGCCACAAGGCAGTTTAGCTAAAAAGCGTGCATCTCATTACACTGAGCATATTTCAAAGCAGAGCGAGCGCTTTGATATTGATTCGAGCTTAGTACTCGCTGTGATGCATACGGAAAGCCACTTTAATCCGCTTGCTAAGTCACATATACCTGCGTATGGACTCATGCAAGTTGTACCTACCAGTGCCGGTGTTGATGTCAATCGGTTCTTATTTAAGATTGATGCACCAATGAGTGCGCCTTACCTATTCGTGGTCAATAATAACATTGAGGCGGGCACTGCCTATTTGCATTTACTCAATGACAGATATTTGCGTCATATTAAAGATCCCGTTAGCAGGAAATACTGCATGATAGCGGCTTATAACACCGGTGCTGGTAATGTAGCCCGTGTGTTTAATAGCGATGGTTCTAGAAATATTTATAGCGCTTCAAAAGTCATCAATTCCATGTCTCCAGAGCGGGTTTTAGAAGCATTACAAAGTGGTTTACCCTATGACGAGACCAAGCACTATTTGAAAAAAGTGTTGAAAACCGAAAAGCTGTATATTTAGCTTAGCATTAAATTCCTACCTTACTATGTATGTCAGACTGTATCTAAGAATCCCCTAGAACAGTCTGACAATATTCACCATCAGGTTACACAACAAAAAGCGCCGTATATTGCTTTCAACTCCTCTGCTTTAAGGCAAGTAAACTGGTTAACTTATACCATCAAAAAAGTAATGCACTAGCAGGCGAGCATTTAGTGAAAGTTGGAACAGTCACTTGCGAAGTGAAGGAGAGTCGGCGGTCTTAAATACAAAAAAAACCGACCACTTTAGCGGTCGGTTTTTTTATGAGCACGTAGAATATTGATTATTCCACAGGTGCTGGAGAGGCCATTTGTGCGCTTGCACGTGCCGTCGGTGCTTTAGAACCTGAACCTAAGCTGCTAGAGCGGATTATTGTTCGTAATTCGTCTGGCATGGCGTTAGGGGTGACCACATTTTCAGGTTCTTCGCTAGGGCTTGCTTTGGTCATCGGTGAAGCTGCACTGCTATTGAAGCGCACGCGTTCAGATGTCTGGCCACGTGTTACTACATTTGCAACTTCCGCTTGAGGTTGCTTTGTAGATTGCGTCGCCTCAACTGACTTGGCACTTTCTTCGGCTTGCTCAGCAACAACTGTTTCAGCCACAGGGGCTTCGGCTTGCTCAGCAACAACTGTTTCAGCCACAGGGACTTCGGCTTGCTCAGCAACAATTGCTTCGGCCACAGGGGCTTCGGCTTGCTCAGGAACAACTGTTTCAGCCACAGG
>NZ_JAKGBI010000033.1 GCF_021530565.1 Pseudoalteromonas sp. SMS1 | reverse complement strand
TTATCGAGAACATGGTGCGGAAGGAGAGACTTGAACTCTCACATCCGAAGATACTGGAACCTAAATCCAGCGCGTCTACCAATTCCGCCACTTCCGCATTTATTTTCTTTTTAAGAAAATGGTGGCTATGCCCTGATTTGAACAGGGGACCCCATCATTATGAGTGATGTGCTCTAACCAGCTGAGCTACATAGCCATTGGCTGGAGTACCAGGATTTGAACCTGGGAATGGCGGGATCAAAACCCGCTGCCTTACCGCTTGGCGATACTCCAACGAAACGATTATTTTAGTTCTTATCGAGAACTTGGTGCGGAAAGAGAGACTTGAACTCTCACATCCGAAGATACTGGAACCTAAATCCAGCGCGTCTACCAATTCCGCCACTTCCGCACTTTAGGGTAGTTAGTTTTAAAGTTGCTAATCAACTTGAAAAAGCATGGTGGCTATGCCCTGATTTGAACAGGGGACCCCATCATTATGAGTGATGTGCTCTAACCAGCTGAGCTACATAGCCATCTCTTTTTCTTTCATCACCATCGCTGGTGCGGGGCGTATTATGCGTATATGCCCCCATGCCGTCAACACCTTTTTTTGAAAAAATTTCTTATCACAGATTGTTTGCAGATAAATTAAGCGAAACGGCCTGTTTTTATACCAAAACAAATAGGAAAGTACAAATATCGATAACAATCAGGGTAAAAAAATATAGAAGTACTTTGTACCTTTTAAAGTAAAAAGTGCGACAGGGGAGTTTTTCAATAGGTAAGGGAGATTAGCTGAAACAAAAAAAGCCCAAAGTAGGGGCTTTTTTTGTCATTTATAAGAGAGGTAATTAAACGTTGAACAAGAAGTTCATCACGTCACCATCTTTTACGATGTAATCTTTACCTTCTTGACGCATTTTACCTGCGTCTTTTGCACCGCTTTCACCTTGGTATTCAATATAATCATCAAAACCAATGGTTTGTGCACGAATAAAACCACGCTCAAAATCAGTGTGAATTTTACCAGCAGCTTGTGGTGCAGTGGCACCAACTGGAATAGTCCAAGCACGCACTTCTTTAACACCTGCAGTAAAGTAGGTTTGTAATTTAAGAAGTTCGTAACCGCCACGAATTACTAGGTTAAGACCTGGCTCTTCAAGGCCAAGATCTGCCATGAATTCAAGCTTGTCTTCTTCTTCAAGTTCAGACAGTTCAGATTCAATCGCCGCACATACAGGGATCACAACGGCGTCTTCAGCTGCAGCAATTTCACGTACCTTGTCTAAGAATGGGTTATTTTCAAAACCATCTTCTGTGACGTTGGCGATATACATTGTCGGTTTTATCGTCAAGAAGTTAAGCGGTTTGATAGCAGCAAGCTCTTCCTTAGTTAGCTCTAAAGAACGTAATGTAAGGCCTTCATCAAGGTGCGCTTTAACTTTTTCTAGTACGTCGTTTTGGAATTTAGCTTCTTTATCGCCGCCTTTTGCTTTTTTAGCATTACGTTGTGCTGCGCGATCTGCCGCTTCCATATCTGATAAAACAAGTTCCGTATTGATAACGTCAATATCATCAGCTGGGTTAACTTGACCCGAGACGTGCACGATATTTTCATCTTCAAAGCAGCGAACAACATGGCCAATGGCATCTGTTTCGCGAATGTTTGCTAAGAACTGGTTACCAAGACCTTCACCTTTTGAAGCGCCTTTTACCAGGCCTGCAATATCAACAAATTCCATCGTTGTTGCGATGGTCTTTTGTGGATTAACAATCGCAGCCAATTGGTCTAGACGAGGATCCGGAACGGCAACAACGCCTGTGTTTGGTTCGATTGTACAAAACGGAAAGTTTGCGGCTTCGATCCCCGCTTTAGTTAATGCATTAAATAGGGTTGATTTACCAACGTTTGGTAAACCCACAATGCCACATTTAAAACCCATAATTTTGAACCTTCAGTTAATCAAATTGTTGCCGTATAAAAATATTTTACGGCTTAAATGAATGTAGTCTGTTTTGTGCTTTTAACACACCGTCTTTCGCTAAAATTTCCATGCAACGAACCGCTTCATCAACGACTGCATCAATTTTTTCTTGGTCGGCTTTCGGTGCTTTACCTAATACCCAGCCCGTGACTTTGTCTCGGTGGCCTGGGTGACCAATGCCTATTCGCAAGCGCATAAATTCTTTGTTATTGCCAAGCTTAGAGATAATGTCTTTCAAGCCATTATGTCCACCATGACCGCCGCCTTTTTTAATTTTGGCGATACCAGGGTCCATATCCATTTCATCATGTGCAACGAGAATGTTTTCGGCTGGAATTTTAAAAAAGTTTGCAAGGCTTGAGACCGCTTTGCCACTTAAATTCATATAAGTGGTGGGAATAAGCAATTTGAATTCTTGATTATTGATAAGTACTTTGCCCGTAAGGCCATGATACTTAGAGTCAGGTTTGAGAATGCAATTGTAGCGTTTTGCCAGTTCTTCTATGAACCACGCACCGGCATTGTGACGAGTGTTTGCATATTCGGGGCCTGGATTAGCCAGGCCCACAAGCATTTGAATATTATTCAAGGTGTTAACACCTTAAAAATTACTCAGCTGCTTCTTCAGCTTCTTCTTCAGAAGCAGCGCCTTTAGGAGCGTTTAAAGTAACAACAGCTTGGTCGTGGTCCGCACCTTTAGCTAGTTCTACTGAAACAACACCTGCAGGTAAAGCAACGTCAGAAAGGTGTACAGTTGCACCTACTTCTAGCGCAGCAACATCAACTTCTACGAACTCAGGAAGTTGAGCTGGTAGACATGTGATTTCGATCTCTGTTACGTGGTGAGCAACAGTGTTACCGCCTTTAGTAGCAGCTTCTTCGTTGATGAAGTGTACTGGTACTTTAGTGTGGATCTTCTGAGAAGCATCAACACGCTGGAAGTCTAAGTGAGTGATCTTAGGCTTGTACGGGTGACGCTGGATGTCTTTAACGATAGCTTCAACAGACTCACCGCCAATGTTTAGCGTAAGGATGTGCGTGTAGAAACCTTCGTCTTCTTGCATGTGGATCACTTTGTTGTGATCTAGAGTAAGAGAAACAACTTCTTTGCCTGCACCATAAAGGATTGCAGGAACTTTCTCAGCGCGACGTAGGCGGCGGCTCGCACCAGTACCTAATTCTACGCGTACTTCAGCGTCTAAAACGTATTGTGACATAACTGTCTCCAAAATATATAAAGTTAATAATGTCAGAAAACTCGCGACCAAATTTTCTGGCGTATACCTATCAAGTTGACAATTTTTGTCTACCCAGTAGGTAAAAAAGGCGCGCTAATATAGCATTATCATGGTTAGATTAAAACCATTAGGGCAATAAAAAAGCACCGATTGGTGCTTTTTTATTTATTCATGCAATGAATTAGTGTTCAAACATTGCCGAAATAGATTCTTCGTTACTGATACGACGGATTGTTTCAGCCATCATGTCAGCTAAGGTTAGAACTTTAACCTTATCAAGTGCGCGTAGTTCGTCTGACAATGGAATGGAGTCAGTCACGATGACTTCGTCAATGACAGAGTTACGTAGGTTCTCTGCTGCATTGCCAGAAAGTACAGGGTGTGTAGCATACGCAAATACACGCTTAGCGCCGTGCTCTTTAAGTGCTGCGGCTGCTTTACATAGCGTACCACCGGTGTCGATCATGTCGTCAACGATGATACAATCACGACCTTCTACGTCACCAATGATGTGCATGACTTGAGAAACGTTCGCTTGTGGACGACGTTTGTCGATGATCGCAAGATCTTTGTCATCAAGAAGCTTGGCAATAGCGCGGGCACGTACAACGCCACCGATGTCTGGTGATACAACAACAACATCGTCGAAATCACGCTCTTTCATGTCTTCGATAAGCACTGGGCTACCAAATACGTTGTCTACTGGGACATCGAAGAAACCTTGAATTTGTTCTGCATGCAGATCCACAGTTAAAACGCGGTCAACACCAACACTTGATAGGAAGTCTGCTACCACTTTCGCAGTGATTGGCACACGTGCTGAACGAACGCGGCGGTCTTGACGTGCATAACCAAAATATGGGATCACTGCCGTGATACGGCCAGCAGAAGCACGACGTAGTGCATCAACCATAACGATAAGCTCCATAAGATTATCGTTTGTTGGGGCACAAGTTGATTGAATAATAAAGACGTCTGAACCACGTACATTTTCATTGATTTGAACGCTGATCTCACCGTCACTAAAACGGCCTACAACGGCATCACCTAACTCGATAAATAAACGTTTTGCAACTTTTTGAGCTAACTCGGGTGTTGCGTTACCAGCGAAGAGCTTCATGTCGGGCACGGTAGGGTTCCTCAGGCACTGAATTTTTGGACTAACATGCAAAGACTTTAAATAGCACAGTCAATACAGGCTAACTTAAACTAATTTACTTCTCTTTGTTTAGCCACGTAGCGAGTTGCTTGTGAGTAATCGATTCACTTGCACTTTTTGCTACAAAGCCTTGCCAAGAAGCTGGTATATCTTGGAGTACACGCTGTGCTGTTTGCTCGTCATCAAATCTGGCAAAGCAGCAACTTCCTGTTCCAGTCATTCTTGACGGCGCATATTTTAGCAACCACGTCAGGGTCTTTTCAACCTCGGGGTAAAGCTTTTTAACTAACTCTTCACAGTCATTACGTGTTTCAGTCATACTCCATGGTGATTTTAGTTTGGGTGTATTGCGTGGTAAAGCGGGATCTGTGAATATTTTTGCGGTGCTGACATGCACGCCGGGTGCGATAACAAGGTACCATTTATGGGCTTGTTCAAAAGTGCTTAATTCTTCTCCAACTCCCTGAGCTAAAGCTGTTTTCCCATTAATAAATACGGGGACATCGGCACCGAGTTGTAAACCGATATGGGCGAGTTCAGCTAAGGATAATTGACAATTCCACAATGTATTAAGTGCAAGCAAAGTGGTTGCTGCATCTGATGAACCACCACCAACGCCCCCGCCCATAGGTAAGTGTTTCGTTAAATGTACAATTACCCCTTTTTTGACATTTCGATATGGAAATAATGCGGACGCTGCCTTGTAAATAAGGTTCTCGTGTTTGGGAATACCTTCCACGTCACCGGTAATTTTTATGTCATCGGTGTCTATCAGATCGAAAGCCAGCTCATCACCAAAATCTAACAAGGTAAATAGGCTTTCCAATTCGTGATAACCATCCTCTCTTCGTCCATTTATGTGAAGAAACAGGTTTAATTTAGCTGGAGCTGTGAGAATTAATTTCGTCATTGTTTGTCAAATTGCCATGCGTTGATTTGAACTTTTATCAAGATACTTTGATGAGACAAGGTTAATCGGGCTGGTAAAGTCATGCCATTAAAGTTGCGATAGCGCTGATATTGGATCGTCCACACCTTGCCTTGCTCATCTTGCCAGCGCGCGCTTTTTATATTGCCTAGTGTATCTAACTCATAATCATTGCTTAAGCGTGTTGCTGTAAACCAATTTGGAGCCTGTTTTATCGGTAGTTGCCAACCGCTTATTCGCTCTATTAAAGGGCCGCTTTCAGGACCTGTGTACGGCTTTCCGTCTACAACGATTTCGCTGTGATGTGCGAATTCGGTCATTTTCAATACTTGTGTGCCAATAAAACTGGTTAGCGTTAATGCTTGCTTGTTGTTTTGCAATTGCCAATTAAAATTAACAGATTGGCGATCATCATCAGATATAAAGGCAATTTTACCGCGCGCTTGCCACAAGTCGAACTGATTTAGGGTATTTAGGGTTGCTTGTCCCTTAATTGGTCCCTTAGGAGATTGCGCACATCCACCAAGAAATAAAAAAAACATGAGCAAAATCAAATGAATTTGTTTCAAATGGGGTTCCTTACTTTCCATATTCGGTTGATTTTTGGTAAAATTAGCCGCTTTAAAGCAGGGCTCGGGCAACACTGGCATTTATGACCATCATCGCACTAGGTATTAATCACAAAACAGCTTCAGTTGAATTACGTGAAAAAGTCGCATTTTCACCAGAGCAATTGTCTAGAGCTTTGGAGCAGCTAAATAAGCTATCAGAGTTTCACGAATCTGTGATTGTGTCCACCTGTAACCGTACCGAAATCTATTGTAGCCTTGACCAAGATAATTCCCAAGCACTACTCAGCTGGTTGGCTGAATTTCATCACATTGAAGAGCAAGAACTGGCTGAGAATGTGTATATTCATCAAAATCAAGATGCGGTTAATCACTTAATGCGGGTTGCGTGCGGCCTAGATTCATTGGTGCTAGGCGAACCGCAGATCCTAGGTCAGATAAAGCAAGCTTACAACAGTGCTAAAGTCCATCATGTGATTCAGCCAATGTTCGAGCGGTTATTTCAAAAAACCTTTTCTGTGGCGAAGCAAGTTCGAACAGAAACAGACATTGGTGCGAGTGCGGTCTCTGTAGCGTATGCCGCGGTTAATTTAGCCAAGCACATTTATGGCAAGCTCGACAAAACGAAAGTGTTACTCATTGGTGCAGGTGAGACCATAGAGCTTGTGGCCAAACATTTATCTCAACATCATCCACAGCATATCACCGTTGCCAACCGGACAATTGAACGTGCAAAAAACTTGGCCCAAGAAATTGATGGGGATGTGATTTCATTGGCGCAGTTACCGGATGAACTGCACCATGCTGATATAGTGATCAGCTCCACGGCCAGTACTTTACCGATTATAGGTAAGGGGGTTGTTGAGCAAGCGCTAAAAAGGCGTAAATACCGCCCTATGTTGTTTGTCGATATTGCCGTGCCCAGAGACATCGAAAGCCAAGTCAATGAGCTTGACGCTGCCTACTTATATACTGTTGATGATTTGCAAACCATCGTTAACGAAAATATTGCGAGTCGCGAGCAAGCGGCTAAGCAAGCACAGGATATTATTGATGATAAAACCCGAGCGTTTGCCGACTGGCAGCGATCACTCAAGTCAGTGGATGTGATTCGTCAATACAGAACCTCTGCACAAGAAATAAAAATAGAGCTCGTGGAAAAGGCTGTAAATCAGCTACAATCGGGTAAAGATTCAGAAAAAGTCTTGCTTGAGCTAGCAAATAAGCTAACTAATCGACTCACTCATGCGCCCACACATGCCATTCAAAAGGCGGCAAAGGAAGGGGACACGGAGCGATTGGTACTGCTTAAGCAGGCGTTAGGTATTGAACAGGAATAAAATTTAGATGAAAGAGTCTGTCTATCGTAAGTTAGAAAGCTTAGTTGAGCGTCATGAAGAAGTAGAGGCGATGCTGGGTGATCCAGAAGTGATTGGCGATCAGAACCGTTTTCGTGCACTTTCAAAAGAGTATTCGGAATTAGAAGATGTCGTAAAAACGTTTACGGCTTATCAGCAAGCACAAGAAGACGTTGCTACAGCAGAAGAAATGCTTAAAGACTCAGATCCAGATATGCGCGAAATGGCTCAAGAAGAGTACAAAGAAGCCAAAACTGCAATCTCAGAGCTTGAAGATCAGTTACAAGTGCTTATGTTACCTAAGGATCCGAAAGACGATAATAACGTTTACCTTGAGGTTCGCGCAGGTACTGGTGGTGACGAAGCGGCAATTTTTGCGGGGGATTTATTCCGTATGTACAGCCGCTATGCTGAAACACAAAAGTGGCAGGTTGAAGTTGTCAGTGCCAATGAAGGTGAACACGGCGGTTACAAAGAAGTGATTGCCAATATCAAAGGGGATGGTGTTTACGGCAAACTGAAATTTGAATCAGGTGCGCACCGTGTACAACGTGTGCCTGAGACCGAATCTCAGGGGCGTGTACATACTTCAGCCTGTACTGTGGCGGTTATGGCTGAAATCCCTGAAGCGGATGCGATTGAGATCAATCCTGCCGATCTTAAAGTCGATACCTTCAGAGCCTCCGGTGCGGGGGGGCAGCACGTTAACAAAACAGATTCTGCGATTCGTATTACGCATATCCCAACAGGGGTCGTCGTTGAGTGTCAAGACGAGCGTTCACAGCATAAAAACCGCGCAAAAGCACTTTCAGTGCTTGGTGCGCGACTACAGCAAGCTGAAGATGAAAAGCGTCAAGCGGCTGAAGCAAGCGAACGTCGTAATTTGGTAGGCAGTGGTGACCGTTCTGAGCGCATTCGTACTTATAATTACCCTCAAGGTCGTATTACTGATCACCGTATCAATTTAACATTATACAGGTTGAATGAAGTGGTGAGTGGTGAACTAGGGGCGATTATCGATCCGCTGCTGCTTGAGCATCAAGCAGATCTTCTGGCGGCAATGGGCGACGATTAACGTGACCAGCTTGTCAAATGCCCAAGCAATCGCTTGGGCAACACAACGTCTAAACCCTTTCTCTGATTCTCCGAAGCTTGATGCTGAAGTGCTGTTATTGCATATTTTAGACAAACCTCGCAGTTACTTGTTTACTTGGCCTGAAGCCCAATTACCAGCGCCTCTGTATCAGCAATTCAAACACCTGATCGATCAACGTTGTATAGGCATCCCCGTTGCGCATTTAACCGGTGAGCGTGAGTTTTGGAGCTTACCGTTTTATGTAAATAGCAGTACCTTGATCCCACGTCCAGATACTGAAACGCTTGTAGAAAAAGCGCTAGCGTTAGACATTCCGTCGAATGCGAAAGTCCTTGACTTGGGAACCGGCACGGGCGCCATCGTGTTGTCACTTGCGTCAGAAATGCCGAGTTGGCAGCTTTGGGGTGTAGACTTCTCAGAGGATGCTGTCACTTTGGCGAAGAAAAACCAACAACGTTTGGGGATGACCAATACGACTATTGTGCAAAGTGATTGGTTTTCAAATGTACCTACTCAGGCTTTTGATCTGATAGTCAGTAATCCACCGTATATTGAAGAAGACGATATACATTTGTCGCAAGGTGATGTTCGATTTGAACCGCTTTCAGCACTTGTGGCGCCCGACAATGGCTATGCGGATATCCGTCATATTGCAAAGCATGCATTGGAATATCTTACTTTGGGTGGCTATCTCATGGTGGAACATGGGTTTGAGCAAGCTGAAGGTGTGAAAGAGATTTTTGCACAAATGGGGTATGGCAATATACTTACAATAAAAGATATGGCAGGCTGTGATAGAGTGACTTTGGCACAAAAGTTACAATGATGCATAGAATGCAGTAGTATTTTTGATAATTAGCGAGCGTCGAAACAAGCGTTAAGGACTCTATATGGATGATTTTTTGTTTTCAGATGAGCCGACCGATGTCACTGAAACCGAGCAAAGTGGCAGTTGGAAAGTAATTATAGTCGACGATGAGCCTGAAGTGCACGCCGTCACCAAGCTTGCTCTGAGCGACTTTGAATTTCAAAAGAAAAAACTCGAGTTTTTAAGTGCCTACTCGGGTGAAGAAGCCAAAAAAGTGGTGTTAGAACACCCAGATGCAGCCATTGTGTTACTGGATGTGGTTATGGAGACCGATGATGCAGGTCTAAAAGTTGCCCAGTACATCAGGGAAACGGCTAAAAATAATAATATCCGCATCATTCTACGTACCGGCCAACCAGGCCAGGCCCCAGAGCGTCAAGTCATCGTTAACTACGACATTAATGACTACAAATCAAAAACAGAACTGACAGCGCAAAAGCTATTTACCGTCGTAATGTCTAGTTTACGTTCATACCGTGACATACTTTCTATCGACCAATCTCGCCAAGGGCTAGAAAAAATCATTACAGCATCACGCGATATTTTTGCGACACACTCAATAGAACAATTTATTGAAGGTGTGATGCAACAGCTTACGTCATTGCTGGGAACGGTTGATGAAGCAATGTATGCCACGTCATTGGTTGCAAGTAATGAGCCGGACTCCAACGGAGAAGCGTTAATCGTCTTTACGGGGCGTGGTGAGTTTGAGAAGTGTGAAGGTAAGCCGATAGAAGATGTGCTTAACGAAGAACAGTATCAGGCTTGTAAAAAAGCATTGAATGAAAAGAGTATTGTTTATAAAGATAACTATCTATTCTCGTACTGCTCAAGTGAGTATAACCATGCGTCTATGTTGTTTGTTTCGGGGATCCCTGAATTTCTCACGGATACGCAAAAACATTTGATTGAAATTTTCTCTCAAAATGTACAGCTTGCTTATGAAAATGTGCAGCTGCAAGCCGAAATAGAAGATACGCAACAAGAGCTGGTTTATCGCCTCAGTGAAGCATTAGAAATGCGCTCTACGGATTCTGGCAATCATGTTAAACGCGTTGCGCACATTTGTCATGCGCTTGCTGTTGGGTATGGTTTGAGTAATAGAGAAGCTGATCTAGTGCGGATCGCTTCACCGCTTCATGATGTAGGTAAGGTTGGTATTCCGGATGCTATCTTAAACAAACCTGCGAAGCTAAATGACGATGAGTGGCAAGTGATGCAGACTCATGCGAAAAAAGGGTATCAGTTGTTGCGAGACTCGCGACGAGAAATCGTTAATGCAGGGGCGTTGATTGCTCGAGATCACCATGAAAAGTGGGATGGTAGTGGGTATCCAAAAGGCGCCAAAGGCGAAGAAATTCATATTTTTGGTCGCATTGTTGCCTTGGCCGATGTATATGATGCATTACGGCACCGTCGCTGCTACAAAGAAGCGTGGGACTTGCCTGAAGTAGTAGAAGAAATTAACAACCAAAGTAGTAAACACTTTGACCCGAAACTGGTCTCGGTGTTTAATAACATCATTGACGATTTGGAAGCGATTTTGACACGCTTCCCGGATAAATTATGAGGCATAAATGGATTATATTGCTCTAAAACATACTCACATGGCGTTTGCAGTGCTTAGCGTTGCGTTGTTTTACACCCGCTCTATTTCACGCCTAGTTTCGGGCAAAATAGCGAGTAAAAAAGCGGTTTTTATCGCCAGTCATGGCACCGACACAGTGCTACTTGTATCCGCAGTATACCTTGCTGTAATGGCTGGATTAACACCGTCATCTCAACCTTGGTTGATGGAAAAGATTGTTTTAGTCGTTGGCTATATCGGCTTAGGGTTTGTGATTGCGAAATCAACACAAAAAGCAAAGCAGGTTGGCGCACTCCTTGGTGCAACAGTCATCATTGCAGCGATAGGTTACCTTGCAGGCACCAAAAACGCGTTTATTTTATAACCTTACCTTGATTTAATCGACTCGCTGTGTGACATTTGTTCCTCGCTCGCACAGCGCCCTCCGAAAATAGCACTTGGGAATGGAATAAAAAGTGTTACACTACGTCCTTATTATTTACACGTGGGTTAGCAGTACAGTCTATGACACATACCGGGTTTAATGAACAACAAGAGTTAGGCATGAATTATTCGGTTCCAGCGTTACTAAGAAGCATCTATGCTGAGCAGCGTTGGGATGCACAGGCTGATATCGAGCAAACTCTGTGTTTGTTAGCTGAGTTCGAATTAACGATTGATGATATGCGCGTAAAGGAAAAAGATCTACATAAGCGCGTGGACTTACTGTTAGATACCTTTTATACGACTTGGCTATTTAGCGGTACTGGACAAAAAGTCCCTGAGTATTTACTTAATAATATCGGCTATGTGCTGAAAATGCGCAGCGGCACGAGCACAGCGTTAGCCTTGATACTAACACATTTACTTGAGCGAGCTGGGTTTAATGCAACAATTGCGTTGATGCAAAGCGAAGTGATGGTACATATTGCACTAAGTAGTGAAGAAGGTTACATCATAGACCCGAGTTCAGGTCAGCAATCTTGGTATATTTCTCCTGAAAACGATGCTGAAAAGGATCAAGAGCCCATGGAAATCGTTGTTGGCGATGAGGCATTTAAACTCTATCTAGCACAACAAAAATGGTCTTTTATTGCCGCCGAGAAATTCAGCCATGCATTAAGTTGTGTTGAATTGCTGATGGAATTATTGGGTGATGATCCATACGAAAGACGGGATCGCGGCTATTTATTGAATCAGCTTAACTGTCCAAAGATGGCTAAAGATGATTTACAGTACTTTGTTGACGAATGCCCTGATGATCCGACAATTGACATCATTCAAAGCCAAATCGAAGAATTAGCGGACCACAATAATATTTTGCATTGATTCGATTAGGGCACATCTAAATGTATGTGCATAAAGTCAAATTTTATGTCCATATATCGACTAACAGTGAGTAGTCAAAGTCGTTGTTACATTATATTCTCTAAAGGTTGGTAATTGCTTTACGGCGGGAATACGTGTGTCGAATGTGGCTATGACGTAATGAAAATGTCTCCACAAATGACGTTCAGTGTGCGTTTACTGGTGAAACTTAGACTTCATTAGCAGTCAATTAATTGTCGAGTATTGTGCGTTTATTAAAACTTGATTGTATGCTTAGTATCCCACCCGTTTATTACCACAAGTTTAAGATATAATTAAAGATTCAAGTATTGGCAGGGGACAAATGTGTCATGGATAGGCTTTTACCACAAAGTCTCAGCTCTGCTGAAAGCACACAAGTATGCTGCGTGATACGAAAAGCGACGCATCATATGTAGTTAAATTTGGAATTGAATATGAATACACAAATAATAAAAGTTGGCACAACAGAAGTTGCTAACGATAAACCATTTGTACTGTTTGGTGGTATGAATGTATTAGAGTCGCGTGATTTAGCGATGCAAATTGCAGAGCACTATGTCGAAGTGACTTCGAAGTTGAAAATCCCATATGTATTCAAAGCATCTTTTGATAAAGCAAATCGCTCTTCTATCAACTCATATCGTGGCCCTGGTCTAGACGAAGGCCTAAAAATATTCGAAGAGATTAAAAATACCTTTAATGTTCCTATCATTACAGATGTTCATGAACCTTATCAAGCTGCGCCTGTAGCTGACGTTGTTGACGTGATCCAGCTACCTGCCTTCCTTGCTCGTCAAACTGATCTCGTTGTGGCAATGGCAAAAACCGATGCAGTGATCAATGTTAAAAAGCCACAGTTTTTAGCACCTCATGAAATGCGTCATATTATTAAGAAAATCAATGAAGCAGGGAACGAAAAAGTTATTCTGTGTGAACGAGGCAGTAGTTTTGGCTACAACAATCTGGTTGTGGATATGCTGGGTATGGACGATATGAAGCACATGGCTCCCGTGATATTTGATGCGACACATGCGTTGCAGCGACCTGGTGGACGTGCTGATTCGGCCGATGGCCGAAGAGCACAAGCCGCAGAATTGGCACGCAGTGGGATGGCACTTGGGTTGGCGGGTTTGTTTATTGAAGCGCACCCAGATCCAAATATCGCTAAGTGCGATGGCCCGTGCGCACTGCCACTGGCAAAGTTAGAAGGGTATTTATCGCAAATGAAAGCAGTGGATGAGTTGGTAAAGAGCTTTGAACCGCTAGATACAAGCGCAAGCCTATAAAGTCCTGCGCAGCTTCGGCTGCGCATTAGCTCATATAAAAAACCTGACTTAAAAACATGTAAAGGCGTCCTGCTATGTCGAGAAGGTTACCACCGCTGAATGCTTTAAAAGCTTTTGAAGCCGCAGCGCGGCACCTGAGCTTTACCAAAGCTGCTGAGGAGTTGTTTGTTACGCAAGCTGCAATCAGCCACCAAATTAAAACATTAGAAGAGCATTTGGGTCTCAAGCTCTTTTTAAGAAAAAATCGCTCGTTGTTGCTCACTGAAGAAGGGCAGGGTTACTTTTTAGATATCAAAGATATATTTTCCCAATTAATTGATGCAACCGAAAAATTGCTGGCCAGAGGTGCAAAGGGCTCTTTAACTGTGAGTCTGACCCCAAGCTTTGCGATTCAGTGGTTAGTGCCAAGGCTAAGTAAATTTAATGAGTTATTCCCCGACATTGATGTGCGAATAAAAGCACAAGATCTGGATGAAAACTCACTGACCGATGATGTAGATGTTGCGATATATTACGGCCGAGGTAATTGGAATGGCGTACAAACCCACAAGCTACATACGGAGTATTTAGTGCCACTGTGCAGCCCGTTGCTACTAAATGGTCCAAAGCCACTTAATAGTCCCAATGACCTTGTCAATCATACCCTGCTTCATGATACTACACGGCGTTCATGGAAAGCGTGGTTAAAAACCGCTGGTGTCCGAAATGTCCCCGCAAATACAGGTCCAATATTTAGCCACTCCTCAATGGTTTTACAAGCGGCTGTGCACGGTCAAGGGGTCGCGCTTGGTAACAGTGTATTGGCAAAGCCGGATTTAGACGCCGGTCGTCTGGTTATTCCATTTAGTCATAGCTTAGAGAGTAAAAATGCCTATTATTTGGTGTGTCGCGAAGCACAGGCTGAATTAGGCAAAATAGTTTCTTTTAAGGACTGGATGCTTAGTATGGTCGAACAAGAACAGATTTAACAAGAAGGTTTAGATGACAGAACGTGTTTCAATCCAATGGTTCAAAGCAAGTGAGCCTGTCGCACAATTTGTTTTTGCTCATGGCGCTGGGGCTGGCAGTGACTCCGAGTTTATGCAGGATATGGCGAAAAAGCTTTCCTATGCAGGAATAAACGTCGCATTGTTTGATTTTGCATACATGGAAACAGCCAAGGCGCAAAACAAAAAGCGTCCACCAGATCGTGCGCCTAAGCTGTTAGCGCGTTATGAGCTTGTGTTGTCTCAGTTAGATGCAAAGCTGCCTCTATTTATTGGTGGTAAGTCAATGGGCGGGCGGATGGCCTCTATGTTGGTGTGTGAAACACAAGCACAAGTATGTGGAGTGCTTGCTTATGGTTATCCATTCCACCCACCTGGAAAGCCAGATAAATTAAGGGTCGATCATTTTGATGAGATTCCATGTCCTTTTTTGGTGCTACAAGGTGAGAGAGATACGTTTGGCAACAAAAGTGAAGTTTCTGCTTTGTCACTTGGTAAGACGCCAGAGCTATTCTGGTTACCAGATGGTGATCATTCATTAAAGCCACGTAAAGCGAGTGGCTTTACTGAGCCACAAAATAGGCAATTGGCAGTGGAGCGTACAGTTCAATTTATTGAGAGTGTACTTAATGGCTAAACTGTTTTTAATTATTGGTAGTACATTTTGTATGTTATCTGTCGCGTTGGGGGCATTTGCAGCACATGGACTGAAAAGCCATGTCAGTGACTACGCCGTAGGGATATTTAAGACAGCCGCTGAATACCAAATGACCCATGGGTTGGCCATTATAGCGGTCGCAATTTTGATAAAATGGGGCATGCAAATAAAATGGGCAGGTTATTTGTTCAGCGTTGGGGTCATACTATTTAGTGGCAGTTTATACTTACTAGTGCTTACTGGTGCAAAATGGTTGGGCCCTGTCACACCGATAGGTGGTTTGTGTTTTATTCTTGGTTGGCTGGTAATGATATATAAGTCAGCTAAGCAGTCATTCTAATCTTGGGAACATTTTAAATGTCGAGTGTAGTAATTTATTGTCGCAGTGGGTTTGAAAATGATGCAGCCGCTGAAATCAACCATCATGCTCAGCTACAAAGTGTAGCAGGCTATGTAAAAGCAAAGCCTAATACAGGATTTGTCACGTTTGAGTGCTTTGCTAAAGAGGATGCTGAAAGACTGCTCAAACAAATCGATTTCAAAAGTTTAGTGTTTGCAAGGCAATGGTTTGCTGGAACTCTTTTGTCAGGCATGCCGTTAGAAGACCGGGTAGGTGAGATAAAGCAATGTGTTGCTGATTTCCCGTTGTGTGGTGAACTGAGAGTTGAGACCCCTGATACAAATGAGGGCAAAGAACTCTCTAAATTTTGTAAAAAGATCTCGACCCCACTGGCGAAGTCACTAGAAAAACAAAATAAACTAACGCGTAATGTAAAGCCACAAAAACCCGTTTTACATGTGCTTTTTTTGGCAAATGACACTGCATATGTGGGGTTCTCATTTAGTGACAATAACTCACCGTTTTTTATGGGGATCCCACGCCTAAGGATGCCCGCGGATGGTCCAAGCCGCTCAACATTGAAGCTAGATGAAGCATTCAATGTATTTTTAACCAAAGAGCAGGCAGAAGAGCGAGTTCGTCCAGGGATGCGTGGCGTTGACTTAGGTGCGTGCCCTGGAGGCTGGACTTACCAGCTTGTAAGGCGCGGTATGTTTGTCGCCGCTATTGATAACGGCCCTATGAACGATAAGTTGATGGAGTCAGGTCAAGTAAAACACTTTAGAGAAGACGGGTTTAAATATCGCCCAGAAAAACGCAATATCGACTGGCTAGTGTGCGATATGGTTGAAAAGCCAAGTAAAGTAACGCAGCTGATGATCGATTGGATAGTAAATGGGTTTGTCAAAGAGCTCATCTTTAACCTAAAGTTACCGATGAAAAAGCGCTTTGATAGCGTTTATGAATGTTTGCAATTAATCGACGATGAACTTGCGCATTACAATGTGGGCTATAAGTTACAAGCCAAGCACCTTTACCATGATCGTGAAGAAGTTACAGTGCACATCCAAGTACTAAAAGTGCCACAAAATCTGTATAGCTAATATTAATTTGTTGCATTTATAGGGAAGTAGATGTTGCAAATTTTATTGTGTTAACCCCCCGCTATTTATTAACTTTCTTTAAAACAATTGCCAGTGTTTTAATTGACGCATGCTGCTTTATCACCAAGTAACTTAAAGGACACATTAACAAGTCTTGGTCATTCTAATGAGGCATTGCAATACCAAAAGTTAACAGCTTTATGTACAAGTATAATAGCGAGACCCCTAGAAATAGACATGGGCGCAATATTTCGAAAGTAGATATGATATTAAATAGAATAAAAAGTTATGCAGTGATAATCGTGTTATCAACTTGCTTTATGATGACTAAAGAAACAGAAGCATGTGCTGCAGCAACTGATGAATATATGTTAAACCATGAGAAAATGATTCAACGGTCAGCTGATATTTACCTTGTAAAAGCGGTAAGTAAAAAGCGAGAAAATAAGATCATCACTACCACATTTGATGTACTTGATGTTGTAAAGGGACGTGAAAGAAAGCAATTAACCATATCTTTTCAAGATTTTGAATATAATAAACAATCATCGCATCGATTTATGACGGATTTCTCTCTTCATAAGGACGAGAAGTTTTGGAAAGATGGCGTGGGTCGAAGTCAAATACTCACCAACTGTGAGACAGTTGCTAGCTTCAGATTGGGTTATGGCTATTTATTATTCCCTAAGTTTAAGTCAAACGCCAAAGGAGCAGAGATTATTAATGATACGTCTGATACATGGTATCAATTTGTTAAGGAACGTGTTGAAGCAAATGTAAAATAGCGACGTTAAATTTTGTATAAAAGGGGGGCTGTCGGTACTTTATAAGCATTAAAGTTCGGGCGGCTTTTCGATAATTTCACGAAAAAATAAAAGCGCTTTGACGTAACACGTATTTTGTGAGGGCGTAAATAGCATTTTAAAATAGCGCACTTTGAATTTAAAACTGCTACAAAGCTTTGACTTTCAACATCCAACAGCAGTGTTCTTATATACCTATTTATAATTCCCAGAAATATTTTGAAACACTATCGTGCAAGTACTTACATACCTATTGATTGAATAAATTAAGCCTGTTTGCAATTTCACGCATTTAAAATGCATTATCCTTTAGTCTAATTTCTATACAGGGCCTGTTCTTTTTATTGCTACATTGGAAAAGCTGCACAAAGCTCCGTGCCGGAATTGGTTGATGGCCGGAGTGACGTAGCCGATAACAATAACATGTAAGGAAAGTACGATGGATAACAATGACAAAGAGATATCTTCACAGCCCGTCGAAGGCACTTCACGGCGCAGCTTTTTGAAAAAGTCGCTTGCTGTTGGCGGTGCTGTTGGCGCTGTTCCACTAGCACTCAATTCAGCATCAGCACAGGCTCGCGGTGAATATGGGCAATATCATAAAGTGTATAGTAATGATCCAAGATACATCTCGATGTTGATAGGATCTAACATGCGCTTTTTAAGCCAACCAACTTATATTGGTGCTTGCAGCTCGGCTCATGAAGTTTATATGGCTGCACGTGATGCGATAGCGCAGGACAAACGCATTACCGTGCGTGCAGGGGGCCATTGCTATGAAGGGTTCGTCAATAATGACAATGGTGTTGTTATTGATATTAGTAATATGGATCGTATCTACAAAGAGGGTGACTACTATGTCGTAGAAGCGGGTGCAAACTTGGGTCATACCTATAAAACGCTGTTTAAGGAATTTGGTAAGATTATTCCAGCAGGTTCGTGTTTTGGTGTGGGTATGGGGGGGCATGTTTGTGGGGGCGGCTTTGGCATTCATTCCCGCTCATACGGGCTATCAAGTGACTACTTGGCGGGAGTTGAGCTGGTTTCATTTAATGAGTGGGGTGGACAGGCAAACTATCCAAGAAAGTTTTTCAAGGGTCAGTCCGCTCAAGCTGATGAAGTTGTTTGGGCACACCAAGGTGGTGGCGGCGGTAACTTTGGCATTGTGACGAAATACTATTTTAAAGACTTGCCTGATGTACCTGCATTTGTTCATGCGCAGGAGGTGGCTATCCCATGGGCAAGTTTAGATTATTCCCAGTTTGCTGCATTACTTAAAAATTATGGTGAGTTCTGGACTAAAAATAATGGCCCCGATAATCGCTTTAATGCGCTTCATACCTCTATGTCGTTGCCTAACTCAGTGGCTGGTAGTGGCGATATCCGTATACAGCTGTTTAGTAGTGGAGATCCAAGATTAATTGATGAGTTTTTAGATTCGGTATTTTCGTCTGCGCAATTAGCCGAAGCAAAAGTAGGCCTGCGCACTTCTGATCATATGGGACAACAAAGCCAAGAGAATGCGCCGCCAAGGCCCACGCCGCCCGGTAGTTACTTTAGCTTACCTTGGTGGTACGGAACGCAATACAATGCAGGTCCACTGATTGGTGCACGCGGAAAAAACAAATCAGCTTATATGAATAACCCATTTCCAGAGTCTCAAATTCGTACTTTGTGGGATGAATTACGCCATGGTGATTACCTAAGTCCAGGGGGGATCGTTCAAATCTCTTCGTACGGGGGACAAATCAATGCATTTTCATCGTCGGATACCGCTGTGTCTCACCGCAGATCGGTGATGAAACTACAATATCAAACGTATTGGTTTGAGCCTAATCAGGATCCTTACCACATTGGGTGGATGAATGGCCTGTATGAGAAAATGTATGGCAAAGAGGGGCCTGTACCAGACGGTGTCATGGATGGGTGCTATGTCAATTATGCGGATACTGATATTCAAAACTGGCAGTACCTATATTACAAAGACAACTATCCGAGATTACAAGCGGTTAAGCGACTGTTAGATCCGACCAACCGTCTCAATCATGCCCAATCGATAGAAGTTTAACTGAGAGAGAAAGCACGATGTGCCTGATAGGCACATCGTGTTTGTGTGGTTCATGATTAGTAACGATTCATGCAGTTTGCATAGAATGTGGTGGTTGCAGGCCAATCACTAAATACGCCTTTTACGCCGACTTGTCTTGCCAGTACATCCAGTACTGTATAGACGTCACCTTCGGCCTTTACAGCTTCACTGATCCCTTGATAGTACCAGCCACCACCTTGAGAAATTAGACCTGAACGCTCCAATGTCCATGTAATGATCTCTAACTGTGCAGCTTTTGCTGCGCGTGCATACTCAGATGGTACAATTTCACCTGCATCGTTGAGTGTCAGCAGTACCCATAGAGGCGGTGCGATGATATTTACCCCACTGTCTTTGATCTCTTCCATGGAAGGTTGCCATGTTTGAGGATTGCTTGGGTCAAACTTCGGGTCATCATAGCGACCATCAAGATACACCCCTTTTCGGCCATAACGGGTGTTGTGGCGCCAATACTGGACATCCTCAATATTGAAAGACTGAGGTAATACTCGATGCGCAGGCACGCGAGCCGCTCTGTATTCGTCAATCATTTTTTGCGCATAGTCTTGCTGTGTCATGCCTTCATATGGCATTGGTACTTGAGGAGACTTCAGCTCCGGAGTCATTTTTACACGCAACGACTTGAACAGTTCAATACTTTCAGCGTGACTCATGAGCGTGCCCGTCGCAGAGTACAAGTCGGTGCGCCAGCTGGCGGTCCCTTTTACATATTCCTCAACGGTGGTGGCATTTGGGTTTGCGCCGTCCATTTTTCCTTTAAGTTGCTTAAACTCTTCTAATGTTAAATCCGATGCACAACATTGTGCACTCGCGAGAGTGCCCGTTTCGGGGTCTGCTGGCGTAAAGGGTTGCGTGCACTTCGCGGCAAGTTCTGGTCGCATTAATATGTCGGTGCTGGTATGTAAATCACATTGCGCGTGGCGACAAACGAGTTCTTTGTCTTTGGTAAAGGTCACATCACACTCTAAAACACCTGCGCCCATTTTGGCTGCTGCAATGTATGACTCTTTTGTATGTTCAGGAAACTGTGTGGGGGCACCACGATGGCCAATAGAAAAGTCGCTTTTTACAAAAAAGGGTCTATGAGCACAGCGAGAGAGCTTCGTTTTTAATGCACTCGGTGCCATTTGATCCAATAAGTAAAAAGGGCGAGGGCCAAGTTGTGCAGTGGCATGGGCGCAGGCACTGCTGAGCAGTGCCGTACTGATGACGATTTTAGCTAAAGTTTTCATAACATCCTAGTATGGTTTTTTTTAGCTATTATCGGGATGAATTGTGACGTTTATATGAGCGCCTAGCGATAGTTATGTCGGTAGTTTTCGACCCAGAGTTTTGTTGCTCCGCACACCGCAGCAGGCATCACAATTAAATTGACAAACGGGATCGCGGTTAATACAAACACCGCAAAACCAAATCCATAGGACAATCCCTGTTGGCCTTTAAGATCTTGTTTCATTTGGCTGAAGCTAATTTTATGATTATCAAATGGGTAATCATTGTACTGGATGTTGTACATCCAGCAGGTGAACAATATCCAAAGCAATTGGCCGAGAAAGGGAAGAAACCACAGCATCAAGAAAAAGATAATGGCTCGTGGCATATAGTATTTGAGCTTGGTCCATTCTCGGCCCACCATGCGAGGCACATCTTTAAGAATATCAGCAAAGCCATCGTCGTTAATTTTTTGACCAGTAAGGTGCATCTCTACTTTTTCAGATAACAGACCGTTAAATGGCGCTGCAATAAAATTAGTGATGACAGTAAATACCATACTGTAACTAAATAAAATAATGACAATGGCCAGAGGCCACAACAGCCACTCCAACCAACTTAAAATACTCGGCAGCATTGACCTGAGGTATTCGAACCCCTGTGTAAGCCAGTCAAAAAGAAAAAAGAGTGAACTACCAAATAACAAAATGTTGATAAGTAGTGGAATAAAAACAAAGCGCTTAAGTCCTTTTTGACCCAGCATGGAAAAACCAGCAATGAAATACTCCATCCCCTTGGCTAATTGCATAAGTAAACTCTAAATTAGGAACAGTTGATGTTTATTATAATCGCTTCTGAAAATTTACGTAGCGGTTTTTTGATCTGCATCATTGCAAATAAAGTCCTGTAAATTCAGTGGTTAGAGTATATATGTCACACTCTCTTACAATTCTACAGGGTAATTTGTATTGGGGCCCCTCTTGTAAACGTCTAGGTGAGTCCATACACTTATTTATAGACTTTTTTGGAGAATCATCGAATATGCGGATCTTTCATGTGTTGTTTGCATTGAGCTTTGCGACGTTACTGTGTGTAACGGCGGCAGGGGCCAGTGCGGCTGATGAAAGACAGCAGGTTGTTGAAGCTTTAGCTGACATTGATGTTCAGTTTTTAGATGTTGACCTAGATGATGCGTTGATTATCAGTGCGCCGAGTCGAGATTTTGCAGGCGTTCAATGTCGTCCAGCAACCCGATTCAATGCGCATTCAAACTCCACTCTTACCAAACAGATCCGCGCCCCGCCAACTCACTAAACACGCTTAATCTTAAATTTTATTTATTTAATTTAAAAATCGTGAGGTGAACCATGAGCTATTATCGTGCGCTTGAAACAAATGCGGTGAATACAAATACCGTAGCAAAAACACATTCAAATATAATCGACACTATTGCTGCGGGAGAAATACAAGAGCAGTTACCCGCAGAACAATTTTTACATCCATTGCCAACCACGGAAGTGGACCAATACGCCACCATTGATGAGGTGTTATTGGTACTTGATAAAACCCACCAAGCAACCGCTCTGGTTATTGATGTAAGTGGCCAGCAATTGGGCTTTATTGCGAAGGCGCAATTGGGCAGCCGATTTATTCTGGCAAAAGCACAAGCATTGGGTTGTACCCGTAATGAGTTAACCGTCAGTGATGTTATGGTGCCGTTATCGGCGCTTCGTCAAGTGTCTAGTGCTCAAGTATTAAATGCGAGAGTAGGTGATATTATGGCAACGATGGAAGAAGATGGTCTTGCTTACTTACTTGTCGTCAGCCAGCAAAGTCAGCATGCGGTTGGCTATTATGATTTTATCGATATGGTGAAAAGCAGCAGTCGTGCTATGACGGCTTTAAAACCGAGCCGTACTTTTAACGAGGTTGTTGAGCACGTTTTGCACCATAAAGAAATGTAACAGTTCCCCCAAAGTTAATGTAAATTAAAGCCAAGGCATCGTATGATGCCTTTTTTATTTTTAGGGGAGCTTAACGTTGTGCCGCTTGGCGTACCAGTAAAAGATTGGTAGTTCAATTAGCGTAAAACTGATTAGCGTAAACCAAGGCCATGTAACTTCAAACCAAATGACGCTAAATGCCGCCCCACTGCCAAAATAGACAGAGCCAACAATGCTCAACGACACCATGGAGGCGATAAAGTCTTGTATAGAGATTTTCCTAAAGTCATTGCCAGCATACTTGGGGTAAATAACAAAGTAAGCCAATAACAAGATAGCGGCATTGAGTATTATTATGTTTAGCTCTGGGGACATAACTGCGTCTCAGATAGTTAAAATGGGCATATTATCGATGTGTCTGAAGTCGTGAACTCCAAAATACCGAAGCTACGTAATCAATCAGCTGCTATTGTAATGGTATATTGCTATGTCTGCAAAGTAATCAAAACGTGCACAATAATTTAATTTACCCAGCATAGAAGCTGCGTTATTGGCAATTACACTGCCTTTTGTGTGTGATTCTGTATATACTTCGCTTCTTGACCAAATGAGGTGAGTATGCTGTCTAAAAACCAACAAAAACTAGTTAGAGCGCTGGCGCAAAAAAAGTACCGTAAGCAACATGGTCTTTACTTAGTACAAGGGGAAAAGAATGTACTAGAGTTGTTGGCAGCCCGCGTTGAAGTACAACAAATATTTGCGACGCCTCAATTTATCAGCGCTCATCAACTCGAGTTAAAATACAGCAAAGTCACCGAGTGTGATGAACAAGCTTTGAGTAAAGTCAGCACGCTGGTCAGTAACAATGCGGCAATAGCAATTGTGCCAATTCCAGCACAGCAAAGTATTGATAAAAGTGGGTTGATACTGGCATTGGACGGGGTTTCAGATCCGGGCAATTTAGGTACCATTATTCGTGTTGCAGATTGGTATGGATTGAAACAAATTGTAGTAAGCGAAGATTGTGCTGATCACCTAAACCCCAAAGTAATCAGTGCAACCATGGGGTCGTTTGCACGTATCAGTGTCGTTCGTACTGATTTAGCCCACTTTTTAAGTCAATACAAAGGTGCGGTATACGGTGCCTACTTAGATGGACAGAGTGTTCACGAGGCAACGTTTAATCAAAGTGGCGTTTTGCTTATGGGCAGCGAATCTCATGGCATAAGATCCTATCTCAGTGAATATATTAATCAGCCAGTCACGATCCCGGCTTTTGGCGGTGCTGAATCACTGAATGTGGCGATGGCAACAGGGATCATTCTTGATAACATGCGCCGCTCAGTGTAGCTTGAGTGATGTAGACAATGTTTGGTTTCACAATAAATACTCTTTATGCGCTTAAGTCATATTAAACTGGCTGGTTTTAAGTCATTTGTTGACCCCACTAAGATCCCATTTCCAGATCAAATGACCTGTGTCGTGGGTCCCAATGGGTGTGGTAAATCAAATGTAATCGATGCAGTGCGCTGGGTGCTGGGTGAAAGCTCAGCCAAAAATCTGCGTGGTGATGCCATGACGGATGTTATTTTTAATGGGTCGACGCATCGCAAGGCCATTTCGCAAGCGTCTGTCGAACTTACATTTGAAAACACCCAAGGCACGTTATCTGGTTCGCTTGCGGATAGAAACCAAATCGCGATCAAACGACTCGTGACAAGAGAAGGTCAATCTTTATATTACCTCAACGGCAGTAAATGTCGTCGAAGAGACATCACGGATATCTTCCTCGGCACCGGCTTAGGACCGCGCAGTTACGCGATTATCGAGCAAGGCATGATCTCGCGTTTGATCGAAAGTAAACCCCATGAACTGAGAGTATTTCTAGAAGAAGCGGCGGGAGTATCCAAATATAAGGAACGTAGAAAAGAAACGCAGACTCGAATTAAGAGCACGCGGGATAACTTAGAGCGCTTGCTTGATATGCGACAAGAGCTCCAATCTCAATTAGATAGATTGGCTAAACAAGCGGACTGCGCGCGCAAATACAAATCGTTAAAATCACAAGAGCGGACTTTAAAAGGTCAACTGGCCGTTTTAAAGTGGCAGGACTTTAATGACAAGCTGCAGCTCAAAGTTGCTCAAATTACCAAATTGGACGAGCAGCTTACTTTTCTTGAACAAGCACATCGTGGCCAAAACGATGTAATTGCCAGCTTTGAGCAACAAGTAAACCATTTGACGGACGCATTAAGCACTGCGCAACAAGCTCAACACAAAACACACACTGAACTCACCCGGGCAGAACAACAAAAAATACACTTGGGAGAGAAACACGCCGAGTTAAACGCGTTGCAAACTAAGCTGGTGCAGGAGCTTTTGCACGCCCAGGAGCTTATGAGTGAACAAGGTGTAGCCTGCAATACTCACCAACAACAATGCGATGATGCCGCAGAGGCGCTCGCAATCAGCGAAGCTGAATTAGACGAAGTGACTGCGCTTTACGAGACGCTGCACAATGATGGGCAAGATCTAGAGAAAAATTTAGAGCATGCACAGCGTCAATTAACTCAAGCACAAACAGAACTGAACAGCCACACCAATAAACTTCAGCACGTGCAGCAGAGCAGAGTGTTTCAGCAAGATAAGCTCAGTGACTTGGTTGTAAAGCAAGACGCACTTGAAACACAAAATAGTGCTAACGCGTTTTCAGTCGAACAATCGAAACAGCAAGGGCTAGTCAAAGACATGGCCGCGCTGCAAAGTAAGTCACAAAAATTGCTCGCTGAGATCGAAGATTATGAACACCAAATAAAAATGCATAGCGCAGATCATGAGAGACTGGTGCAGCAAAACCTGGAGTTGACCACAGAACAAGATATGTTATCTGAGCTGCTTGGGATGTCTGAGCCTGCTTCGGCACAGCACTTTTTGAGCCAATTAAAGGTGAACGCTGAATATACTCAAGTCGTTGAACGAGCATTACTGGGGATCACCGATCTACGCTTAACCGACAAGCCCCATGATTCAGGCATTTGGGTTACCAAGGCTCGACCGCACCCTGAGAGTGTTGCGACATTGGTAGAGTCAGGGGTTTATCCAAGTTTCTTAAATCACATTAAATGGCTAGACAAATCATGCCAGTTTACACCCTGCACGCATTTTATACTGGCGATTGATAAGCAGGGTGAAGTGTACGGAGAAAACTTTGTTACTCAGCCACGTGAGAATCAAAGCAATGAGCTTGCAAAATATGAGCGACTGGATGAGTTATCTCGGCTTTTACCAGAGTTACAGCAATCGCTGTGTGATAGCAAAGACATACTCAATAATCTTCAAGATACTCAGACTGAATTGATGTGCCAATCAGAGCAGGTCAAGCAAGATATTCACCGTGTTGCACAGGAAATTGCAGGCAGTAAAAGCCGTTTGGAGATGTTGGCGCATCAGCAACACCTGTGGCAACAGCAATCAGAACAATTGATTACGGAAAGGACACAAGTCGAAAGTACGCTGGTGGAACTGGACCAAACGCACGACAATCTTGCCACTTTACAAGTGCAGCATATGACGCAAGTGGCGCAGCTAGAGCTGCACGTAGCAAAAAATAAAGATGCGGCGGAAAAGTACAAGCGAGAAGAAAGCCAAATACAGCGGCGTAAGAACCAACAACAAGAACGCGTGCATCAAGCCAAGTTGGCGATGCAACAAGCACACAGTGCACAGCAAATAAGTGCGACTAAATCAGCCCATTTACGCCAAAGCGCTGAACAGTGCGAGGCGTCACTCAAGACGATTAAAACACAATTAAGTCAACTAGATGCGCCGAGCGAAGAAATTAAAGTACGCATTCAAAATTTGTTGCATCATCATCAAATACAGCAGGATAAGTTAGTGCAATTGGACGCGGAAGTGGTTTCGGCGAAACAACAATTGGCTGAAAAGCAGCTTTCCGTACAGGGCGCTCAGACGCAGGCCCTCAAGTTGAAGGAACAAAAGCAGCAACTGCAACTACAAGAGCAAAGTTTAGTTGTGAAGGCGCAGTCTGCATTGGAGCCCCTGTTAGAATTGAAACAAACTTTGAAAGGCGTGCTGGCTACGTTAGATAAAGAAATGACGCAAGGCGTGTATCAAAGTCAATTGACCGCGACAAGTCAAAAGCTAGCGATGTTAGGGGCCGTTAATTTAGCAGCGATTGAGGAATTTGACGAAGCGGCTTTGCGCAAGAAATACTTAGATGAACAGCTGAATGATTTGAGCGCCGCGTTGGAGACGTTGGAAAACGCAATCCGAAAAATTGATCGGGAAACCAAAACGCGGTTTAGAACCACTTTTGATGAAGTAAATAGCTCTTTAGCAGAGCTTTTCCCCAAAGTATTTGGAGGCGGAAGTGCGTATTTAGAGCTAACCAGTGATGATTTGTTGGAAAGTGGTGTTACTATAATGGCACGGCCACCTGGCAAGAAAAACTCGACAATTCATCTGCTAAGTGGTGGAGAAAAAGCGCTGACCGCATTATCATTGGTATTTTCTATCTTCAGATTAAATCCAGCGCCGTTTTGTATGCTGGATGAAGTAGATGCGCCTTTGGATGACGCGAACGTTGGGCGCTTTTGTCGTCTTGTCGAAGAGATGTCACAAGCGGTGCAATTTATTTATATCAGTCACAATAAAGTGGCGATGGAAATGGCCGCAAGGCTGACGGGGGTAACTATGGCGGAACCAGGTGTGTCTCGTGTAGTTGCCGTGGACATAGAACAAGCAGTGCAGATGGCACATACATAATAAGTAAAGGTGAACAATGGCCACAGAGTTAAGATGGGCATTAATCGTGATCAGTGCGTTGATCATAGGTGGACTACTGGTTCATGGGTTATGGTCTGTTAGAAAAAAAGAAGATAAAGAAGGTCGCAGACAGGATGTGCCAGCACCAAAAAGCGATGCAAAAACATCTGAGCCAGAACTCAACGATATGAGCTTTACGGCGGTAGAAGAAGAACCCAACGCCACAATTGATGAACCCGTGCTACACGATACTGAGGACGAGCGCCAGGCTACGCCCTCTGAAGATAACTCTGAGCCACAGTCTGCACCTGAGCCACAAGATTTTATTATCTTACACATTCAAATGCCAGAAGGTCTTACCATGGCAGGGTCTAAACTGCTACCAAGCGTACTTAGCTTAGGTTTTAAATATTCTGAAGAAGGCTTTTTTAATCGCCATTTAGAGTCGTCAGGTAATGGCCCTGTGCTGTTTCGCCTTGTGAATATGTATAATCCTGGCACATTTGATATTGATAATATGGAACAGTTTAGTACCGCTGGCGTGAGCTTATTTATGACCTTACCTTGTGAGGGCGATAGCATGGCGGCATTTAACATGTTGCACGGCGCAGCTAAAAAGTTATCTGATGAGTTTGGTGCACAAGTACTTGATAGTGCAAGAAAGCCACTGACGGTAGATACAATCAGAGCGTACGTTGAGAAAGTGCGTGAGTTTGCTGCATAACGTGTTGGCGTGATCCGTCTGCACGCGAGCGCAGGCGCAAGAGATAGAATAAGCCACTGGTATTAGCCGGTGGCTTTTGTGTTATTAAGAGGTTGAAATGTCGGAATCTATCAGTAATAGAATCAATGAATTAAAGGCGCAATTGGAAGAGCACAATTACAAGTATTATGTGTTAGACATGCCATCTATACCAGATATTGAATACGATAGGCTAATGCGTGAACTGGTAGAGCTAGAAACGCAACATCCTGCATTTTTAAGCGTAGACTCTCCGTCTCAGAAAGTGGGGGGCATGGCGCTTAGCAAGTTTGATCAAGTGACGCACCAGGTGCCGATGTTGTCTCTTGACAATGCGTTTGATGAAGATGAGTTTAATGGGTTTAATCGCCGCATCAAAGAGCGCTTACTAGAGAGCAAAGAATTGAGTTTTTGTTGCGAGCCGAAACTTGATGGACTCGCCGTGTCAATTCTGTATCGCAATGGTGTCTTAGTCCAGGCTGCGACACGGGGTGATGGTCAAGTCGGGGAGAATATCACCGAAAATGTCAAAACAATCCGTAATATCCCACTTCGTCTACGTGGCGAAAATATACCTGTAGAGGTGGAAGTACGCGGCGAAGTGTTTATGGACAAAGCGGGCTTTGAGCGATTGAATGAAGCTGCTTTGGCGAAAGATGAGAAGACTTTTGCCAATCCACGAAATGCGGCTGCCGGAAGCTTAAGACAGCTTGATTCAAAGATCACCGCGAAGCGCCCATTGATGTTTTACGCTTACTCAATGGGCACTGTTGATGGCGCTGAACTTGCCACGACGCATTATGGGCAATTGGAGCAACTCAAACTGTGGGGATTGCCTATGTGCCCAGAAACAAAGCGAGTTGAAGGGGTTGCGCAAGCAATCGCGTATTATCAAGATATTCTTAACCGTCGTGATGCGCTGAGCTATGAAATCGATGGCGTGGTTATCAAAGTCGATGACAAGCAACAGCAATCACAGCTTGGTTTTGTTGCTCGCGCGCCGCGCTGGGCCATCGCGTACAAGTTTCCAGCCCAAGAAGAGGTCACCCAACTACTGGATGTAGAGTTTCAAGTGGGGCGTACGGGAGCAATTACCCCAGTAGCGCGTCTTGAGCCTGTGTTTGTGGGGGGAGTGACTGTGTCTAACGCTACCTTGCATAATCAAGATGAAATAGACCGTCTGGGGATCAGAGTAAAAGATCATGTGATCATTCGCCGTGCAGGTGATGTTATCCCACAGATCACGCAAGTTATTCTAGATAAGCGCCAGAATGATACAACGGAGATCCAGTTCCCAAATACTTGCCCTGTTTGCGACTCTCATGTAGAACGTGTCGAAGGGGAGGCCGTTGCACGCTGTACCGGAGGATTAGTTTGCCAAGCGCAAAGAAAAGAAGCGATCAAACACTTCTCATCACGCAAAGCATTAGATATTGATGGTTTGGGTGACAAAATTGTTGAACAATTGGTGGACAGAGAGTTAATAAAGACACCAGCAGAACTATTTAAACTGCGTCAAGGCCATTTTGAGTCTCTAGAACGAATGGGCCCAAAGTCAGCCAAAAACCTAGTTAATGCGTTGGAAGCAGGTAAGCAAACGACGTTGGCGAAGTTTTTATATGCGCTGGGTATCCGTGAAGTAGGTGAAGCAACGGCGCAAAACTTAGCAAATCATTACTTAACGCTTGAAAATGTCATGAACGCCTCCATTGATAGTCTACAGGAAGTCAGTGATGTTGGTGTGATAGTCGCGCACCATATCAACGCGTTTTTCAATGAACAGCATAATCAACATGTGGTATCCGACTTATTAGAAGTCGGGATTAACTGGCCTGAGATTGCTGCGCCTTCAGCGCAAATGCAGCCGCTTGCAGGCTTGACCTACGTGCTAACAGGGACCATGAACGAATTGAACCGCAATGACGCCAAAGCGAGGCTTCAGGCCCTTGGTGCTAAAGTAGCTGGCAGTGTTTCAAAAAATACGGACGCACTCATCGCTGGTGAAAAAGCGGGATCTAAGCTCACTAAAGCGCAAGACTTAGGTATTGAAATTATGGATGAAGCAGGGCTTATTGCGCTGTTGGAGCAACATCAAGGGTAAGCTGCATGTATCAATCTGATTAGCATGTAATTTAAAGAGAGTGGGGGCTATGTGAGTAAGTTAATCGGTCGTTTTGGCCCAGAGTATTGGGACAAATATGGTGTCTATAGAACACCGCTTGGTTTCAACTTGACCTTAATTGTGCTTTTACGCCCCTTTCTAATTTGGCTCATGTCAGCGCTCACGTGGCGCCCTGATTTAGATATCATGAGCCTATTCTTTCCGGTCAAGCATCACTTTTTTATTGCAATTGGTATTGCAACTATCGCATTGTTACCTGCATTAGTGTTCTCCATGAGGCGTCCGACGAGCGCTGTACGTTGGGGGACAATATGGGTGTATATGCGTTGGCCGTTGGTTATCTGTGCGATGTTGGATCTAGGCTGGCTACTAATGCAAGCCGCCAATAGTCATTATCAATTTTCTTTTTATCTCGCGAGTCAAATCGTACTTGTTTCTTGGGTAATTCTGTACCTAATTAATAGTCGTTACTTAACGTGCTTTTTTAGTGATTGGCCGGAACCAGAAGCCAAATAGCTTGACGCGAAAGGAACAGAGCGCCTAAATGGTAGTGTCGGGTTTTGTCGTTCTCTGGACTTAGGGTTTAAAGGTGTGTTGGGTGTGCTGAATGCACTGTAATGATGCAGTGTTGTCCGTATTTTGGCTATTCGCTAAAGCGGCGCCAACATGGGCCAGTTGTTAATTTTATGGGAACTGGTGTATTGTTTAGACCTAGAGATGTCATGAAGTTAGTGTAGGGTGTGTCTATACATCGAGAAAGGCGAAATAGTGTTATTAGCTGAAAACATTAACAAGAAAAGATTACTAGGAACATCAACATGTTAGTTTGGCAAGATATCCTCAAATGGGCAACTGAAGGCAACCCAGAGCCACCGAGAAGGGTGGAGAAAAGCATGATGCAATGGCAAGCCTTGTTAGAGCCCTCTGTATTCCATATTACTCGAAATAAAGGAACTGAAAGACCATTCAGTTCTCAGTCATGCAGTCTGTTTGAGCCGGGTCAATACGAGTGTGCTTGTTGCGGTGAGCTTTTGTTCGATGCGCAAGAAAAATTCGAAAGTGGTTCGGGTTGGCCGTCGTTTACGCAACCTGCGGACCCGAGTGCAATTGCTTATATCCTGGATGATTCGCATGGTATGTCGCGTGTGGAAATCGTGTGTAATGTCTGTGACGCGCATTTAGGACACGTTTTTCCTGATGGCCCAAAACCAAGTGGATTAAGATACTGTGTCAATGCACTGTCTATGGTTAAGCAAGAAACCGTGAGTCAGTAACCTTAATTATTTCAGCCTCACAAAGTTGTACTTAATTTGCGAGCCCCATTTCTTTCATTTGTGCGAGCAACTTATCAAATCGTGTAAGTTGCTCCGAATCTAATTCTGCGCTTTGCAACACGCTCATGCATTTTTTGGCTAAATTTGTGTTAAACGTGATGCCTTTTTTACCGGTTGCATCCGCTAAGCATTGGAGCAAATTCAAAGCGATGCTTGCATTTTTAGGCATGACACGAAAAGCTTGCGAGAAAGCTTCTAATGCCACGTCGAGTTCACCCTTATTAAATTGTTTTACTGCATGATTGTTCAATTCCTTTGGACCCATCGTAATATCTTTACGCTCGTCATGCTGTTGATGCAAGTAATGCATCATGACTGGATCTTCTTGTGTTTGATGCCGTTCACAGTGGTCGATAATTTGGCTAAAAAGCGCCTGTGCTTTGTGTTGAAAGCCTAATTCATGAAATGCTTTCGCTTTATCTAGCGCCGCATCTACAGAGCGGATCACTGCTTCATCTTCAAGCTGCTCCATTAGGTGTCTGGCTTTTTTATGCTCATCTTTCAGATAATGCATGCGCGCATTGAGCACATCAACTTGAGTTTGATTGATGGCGTTGGGAAATTGCTTCTTTAAATCGCTCAAATATTGCTGTGTTTGGCGAGTTATTTTTTGGATCTGTTCATGCTGATCGGTGGCGAGCGCGAAATCGATCCCTGCTCTTGCTGCATTCAGGTAAACTTCTGGACTATCATGGATTGAATACCGCGCAAAGTTTGCGATTTCTTTTTGTGCATTGTAGCTACATTCATAATCATGATTGATCATGGCAACGGTACTTAATGACTTTTGTCGAGATAAGTTTCGTGGCGCAATCTGTGATGCCTCATGTAGGGCTTTTTGAGCATGTTCAAACTTGTTCAGTTTGAGTTCTAATCTACCCAGTAGATCCAGTGCAGCTAGGCGTGTTTCACTTTTTTCTATTAAGCCTTTGAGAAACTTTTGCGCAGTGAGATCTTCATCATTTGCTATAAGCGCTTCAACCAAGCCAAGCTTAGCCCAAGTGAACTTTTGTAATTCCAAAGCGGACTTATAAAACTGTTTTGCTTCATCAAATCGTTTCAGTTTTAACAGGGTTTCCCCTTTGAGCTTTAGTAACATTACAGAATAGGTATGTTGCTGGCTATCTAACTCGCTATTTATAAACTTGAGTGCTTTGGAGTAATTTTCATCGTCTATCAGTGTATAGATCCGCCGTAGACCTTGTTTTCTCTTGAGGATCCGTTCAATGCGGAGCTTCAGATCTTTTATGGTAAACGGTTTAACCAAAAAGTCATCGGGTTGTAACTCAACAACGCTGTGTACCAGTTCGGGACTTGTTTCGGCAGACGTAAAAATAAACCCTGTGCAGCGCTTAATAAGGCGTTTTTGTAGCAATTCCTCATAAAGTTGGTAGCCATTTTGTCGCTTACTCAAATCAAAGGAGCAGATGATAAGTTCAAACTTATTTAATTGACAGCTTTCTTTAGCAACAGCTGCAGATTCTGCAACAAATACATTGCGATAAGCCAAGCGTTCCAGCGACTGTTTCAAATAACTCAGTGCTAGAGGTTGTTCTTCCACAATTAAAATTTTTGAATTAACAAATGGTTGAACGGGCATATTGAATAAGATGTGTTGCTATCAATGTTTTTAGTCTAGTCGTTTCTTTTAACTTTTAAAATAGTTCGATAAAAGATGGCTGTGTTAAGTTAATTGGATTAACAAACTTGGTCATAAACTTTGATAAAAGACATGAAGTAGAATGGTGGGTTGTACTGGACTTGAACCAGTGACCCTCGCCTTGTAAGGGCGATGCTCTCCCAACTGAGCTAACAACCCGGGGTCTGTGTAATTTGGTGGGT
>NZ_JAKGBI010000032.1 GCF_021530565.1 Pseudoalteromonas sp. SMS1 | reverse complement strand
CTTCACCGTGTTGTTCAGCTTCTTCAGCGGCCTTTGCCGCCTTCTTCGCTTTCGCGCGAGCAATCGCCGCCGCCACCGCCGCTTTACGCGGATCGTCAGATGCAGTCTCTGAGGCTGGCTCTTCACCGTGTTGTTCAGCTTCTTCAGCGGCCTTTGCCGCCTTCTTCGCTTTCGCGCGGGCGATGGCTGCTGCAACCGCCGCTTTACGCGGATCGTCAGGTGCTGCCTCTGAGGCCGGTTCCTCACCATGTTGCTCGGTTTCTGCAGTGGTCTTCGCCGTCTTCTTCGCCTTGGCGCGAGCAATGGCTGCCGAAACTGCAGCTTTACGCGGGTCGTCTGTACTCCCTTCTTTATCTGCTTCCATGTCAGCTTCAGCGCTTAGTGTTGCTTTTTTGGCTTTGGCACGGGCGATGGCCGCAGCCACAGCCGCTTTTTTCGGATCGTTTGGTGTTGCTGCGCTTGCTTCTTCTGATGCCTTTTCCGCTTTTCGCGCTTTGGCGCGTGCGATGGCTGCGGCAACAGCCTCCTTTGGTGCACGGTCAGTGTCCGATTGTGATTTTTCTTCTTTGTACTTTCGGGCTTGCTCTTTACGCTTAGCGCGCTCTAACGCAACAGCACTGTTGTCAGGCTCAAGTGTTGAGGTATCTCCAGCCGCCTTTTTCGCTTTAGCACGTTCTATCGCGGCTTGCACTGCAGATTGCTCTGGGCGCTTCTTTTTCACTCTTTCAAGCGCTTCAGTTACTTTTGACTGGTCTTTTGCCGGTGCGCTGCGTGCTGGCCGTTTGTGACGATTTTGTCTTTCTTCTTGTTCCCGTTCTAACCGTATCTTACGTGCCTCAAAACGTTCTTTCGCGCGTTCTGCTTTTACCTTTTCTAGTTTTTGCTCACGGATCTCAGCTTTGGCGACACGATAATATTGCACCAAAGGTATTTCGCTTGGGCAGACATACGAACACGCACCGCATTCAATACAGTCAAACAGGTTGTACTCTTCTAGTTTGTCGTATTCCTTGCCTTTGGCGAACCACTGTAGCTGTTGAGGCAAGAGTGTCTGTGGACATGCATCTGCACAGGCGCTACATCGAATACAAGCTTGCTCTTGGCCAGCTATTGCCAACTCTTGGTTGTCTGGCGCAAGGATACAGTTAGTAGTTTTCACGACAGGGATTCTGACGGTCGGCAGAGTAAAGCCCATCATCGGTCCTCCCATGATCACTCGTTGGTCCTCAACGGGCGAAAACCCTTGGCTATCGAGCAAGTGTTTTACTTCACTGCCCAGCAAGGCCCAGACATTTTGTGGTGTATGGATCGTGTTACCAGTGACTGTGACCACGCGCTCAATGAGTGGTTTTCCTTTGTATACGGCTTCACTTACGGCGAATAAAGTACCGACATTTTGAACTAGTACACCTACATCTGCGGGGATACCACCACTAGGTACTTCTTTTGACGTCAAGACTTTAATCAGTTGTTTCTCGCCACCTGATGGATACTTAGTAGGGATCGCGCGAATCAGTATTTTATCGTTGTGGCTAGCCGCGGTGCGCATTGCCTCAATCGCTTGAGGTTTATTGTCTTCAATACCAACCAGTGTATATTGAGGAGACAAAATTGACATCATCACCTCAATGCCTGAAATAATTTCTTTTGCATGTTCGCGCATTAACATGTCGTCGGCGGTAATGTATGGCTCACATTCCACTCCATTGACAACCAAATATTCAATTTGTTTTGCACTATCCGCTTTTACATAGGTAGGGAAGCCTGCGCCGCCCATACCTGCAATGCCAGCATGGTGCAGAATATCAATGAGCGTTTTGTTGTCCACACCATCAATTGATGTCCGTGAAGTGAGTTCGCACCATTTATCTTCGCCATCCGGTGTCAGAATTATGCTCAATTCAGGCATGGCTGAAGGGTGTGCGGAAGGCATTGGTTTAATATCTGAAATGATACCTGAAGTGGGCGCATGCACTGGCAGCGACCAGTTTGTGCCTGGGCGCGTGAGCACTTGTCCTTTCAGTACATGCTCCCCTTTATTGACCAACAATTGTCCGTTGGCGCCAATGTGCTGTTTTAACGGGAGTACTAAGTATTCTGGGAGGGGTAAAGTACCAATACCAGTTTGATTTGAAACGAACTTTTGCTCAGGTGGATGGATCCCACCAGGAAATTGCCACAGTTTTCCGCTTTCTATTTGTTCAAGTAATGTTTCCACTTAAACCTCTCAGTCAAGTTGTTTCACTGGAATAGCGTTTATTTGCCACTTCCAAGATTGTTTTGTTTCGGCGACTGGGATCATATCTATGCAGTCTACAGGGCAGGGCTCAACACACAGGTCACACCCTGTGCATTCATCTGCGATAACGGTATGCATTTGACGTGTTGCACCCACAATTGCATCCACGGGGCAAGCTTGAATGCATTTGGTGCAGCCAATGCATTCATCCTCACGGATATAAGCAACTTTTTTAACTGGATCTGCCTCTTCTCCACCAGCCAACGGTTTTGCCTCTACGCCCATTAAATCAGCAAGTTTTTTGACCGTTGCTTCACCACCCGGTGGGCATTTATTGACGTCATCACCGTTGGCGATGGCTTCAGCGTAAGGACGGCAGCCTGGATACCCACATTGGCCACATTGAGTTTGTGGTAAGACAGCATCAAGTTGTTCAACTATCGGGTTGCTTTCTACACGATACTTAATCGCGGCATAACCCAAAATAAGCCCAAAAATGAGTGCAAGCGCACCGATGGCGATAAGCGCGTAAAATAGCGTCATGTTAAATCTTCACCAATCCTGAAAAGCCCATAAATGCAAGTGACATAAGACCTGCGGTGATCATCGCAATAGAAGCCCCCTTGAACGGGACTGGGACATCTGCCACGGCAAGCCTCTCTCGCAAAGCGGCAAACAGAACTAGAACAAGTGAAAAACCGACAGCGGCACCAAACCCATAAACAGCAGAGCTAATGAATGTATGTTCTTTGGTGATATTCAGCAATGCTACTCCCAATACCGCACAGTTAGTGGTGATCAAAGGTAAAAAGATACCCAGCAAACGATATAGGGTAGGGCTTGTTTTTCTGACGACCATCTCGGTGAATTGTACCACGACAGCAATGACGAGAATGAAGCTCATCGTGCGTAAAAACGTCAGATCTAGGGGCATAAGAATATATTGATTTACCAGGTAACTGGTAACCGATGCTAAGGTTAGAACAAAGGTGGTTGCTAACGACATTCCTATAGCGGTTTCTAGTTTGCCAGAGACGCCCATAAACGGACATAGCCCCAAAAACTGCACTAATACAAAGTTGTTTACCAGCACTGTACCGATAAGCAACAACATATACTCTGTCATTTATGCCCCTCAACTTGCAATCATCGTTTCTCAACGTGTTATAAGACTGGAAATTCTAACAATTTTCCTCGCCGAGATCACAACATTTAGCACACTTTATTTGGATTGAAAGGGGATTTTGGTAGGGAATGTTGACAAAAAATGGAGAGAGTATGACGCTCTCCATTTTCGTTAGCTTAGATCTCTTTTGGCTTCTCAATGTAGTAGCCCTGAACCCCATCTAGGCACAAAGTTTCTACAATATGTTTTTCCTCTTGGCTTTCAACACCTTCAGCAAAAACACTGACACCAATACGGTGTGCTAAATCAACCATCAGACGCATAAAGTACTGATTATTTTTGTCTTCTTCTAAACCTCGGGTATAGCTGGCGTCCATTTTGATAAAGTCAGGCTTTAAATCTCTGAAAAACTTAAATGAGGTAAGGCCTACACCAAATCTTTCAACGGTGATTCTGGCGCCAACTCTGTGAACCATATCGATAAAGCGTTTACTCGCTTTAATATTTTGCTGTAATCCAAACTCACTCACTTCAAAAATTAGTTTTGAGGCCAAATTGCCGTCTTTGAGCAAGCGCCTTTCTAACCAAATGACAAACTGGTCGCTGTGTGCGCTTGAGGCTGTGACGTTGATGCCAAAAAACTTTTCATTAAAGTTACGGGTCTTAATCAGCTCCAAAGAGCTGTCAATGATGAGCTGGTCGATCTCTATTGCCATTTCCAACTTTTCAGCCATAGCGAGAAAAGAAGCGGTGGGCAACATTTGATTGTCTTCAGTTTTAAATCGTGATTGTATCTCTGCGTAAGCTTTGACATTTTTACCAATTGGCATGATGTTTTGCATCATCAGGTTGACACGTCGGCTGTCAATGACCTCTCGGATGACTCGGCGCCAGTTTTGGTTACCAAACCCTGCTCCAACATTGTTTACGATGTCACTTTCGCGTTGTAAATGCCACGCATTGGCTTGTTTACTTTGCGCCATACTCATTGCGTTATCGACAACAGACAGTAATTCTCCGAGTGGCTTACCCGACTCGTAGGACACAATCCCAGCATTGGCAACAGATGCGAGCTCTTGGTTTTGTTGATACTGGGTAAACCTAGCTTGTAAGGTCTCCCCAAATTGCTCTGCTTCTTTTGAAGGGACATTAGGTAAAATAACGGCAAAATCGGAGCTATTGAGTCTAAATACTTGGCTTCCGGTGTAGGTGCCACTCACGTGCTTTACAATATCAGAAACAGCACGTATGTATTCATCACCTTTTTGGTATCCTCGGGTTTGATTGATCATTTGTAATTCACTACAACGGATCATCGCCAGAGTACCAAAACTTTTATTATTGGCTTGTTCGATTTGATGCTCGTAATATTCTACAAACATATTGCGATTACCAAGCCCTGTCACAACATCTTTATAGGCCTCTTGCTTAATAGAATGTGCCGCAGATTTAATGTCTTCTTGTTTGCTTTTCAAAAAGTGTGCAAGCCGATTAAATGAGGGGGCTAATTCTGCGCCCAGCTCGGTCACTTTACCTGTATTAAAGTCTTCTTCTATGCTTTCAGTGACTTGGTTTTGCGTAATGTAGACATCAACCGCGTTTGCTACGGTCATACTGACGTTGCGATTAAGCTTTTTATAAATTGCTTGCATGTAGAAGATAGGAATAAATGCGACTAAAGCTGAAATGACTAACATCAACAATAACGATTGTTGTAACAACGATGCTTGGCTCTGTGCATTAATAACAAATTCTATTTTTATGTCTTTGGTTTTATTTACGGCAAACTGAGGACGGATAGAGTTAAAAGAATTTGCGATAATATCTGCTAAAAAGGGCAACTGAGTCGGTTTACCCAATTGAAGAATGGTTTGGCCCGAGAAATCTCGTACTATAAAAGTAGAAAACACATCACCATTACTTAAAGACAGACGTATATGTTCAGGAGTCATATCTGTCATTGTTTTTTCCTGAATATAATTACTTACCATCTGCTGAGCACTCATCTGTGCTTTACTAACGGCACTATCAAAGCTAGAGGCAACAAAAAAGCTACCAACCGCAGAAAAAAGTAACCAAGAAATAAATTGTAAAAATATGAGTTTTTTAAAGCCAGCCATTATTTATCTTCTACCTGAAATAAGGAGAATTGCCTTCTAGTAATGTGTAAGTGCTAAGTTACGTGAATTAATAACGTCACTATATGTTGTTAAAGTACCAAGTTGGTGCCAGTAGAAGGGCGTTAACCGCTGCAAATATCTCTACTGTCATGCCAAGAGGCGTATTGACATTATAGCGAAAAATCACTGATATAGGTGCTTGTAGAGTAGAGCATTGATTGAAAAAAGTCTAATACATTCTGGGAATTGGCTCCCCCTCCCCGACTCGAACGGGGGACCTGCGGATTAACAGTCCGTCGCTCTAACCAACTGAGCTAAGGGGGAACAATATAGAGTAGATTTGTGTGTTTGGCTCCCCCTCCCCGACTCGAACGGGGGACCTGCGGATTAACAGTCCGTCGCTCTAACCAACTGAGCTAAGGGGGAACAACACATATAACGATTTGGCTCCCCCTCCCCGACTCGAACGGGGGACCTGCGGATTAACAGTCCGTCGCTCTAACCAACTGAGCTAAGGGGGAATCGTTATAACGTTTAGAAACTTGGCTCCCCCTCCCCGACTCGAACGGGGGACCTGCGGATTAACAGTCCGTCGCTCTAACCAACTGAGCTAAGGGGGAAGCATGTCTCTCAACGGGGCGAAATATTAATGACGACATGGCAAAGTGTCAACAATAAAAATCATAAGAGTGCAAAAAAACTGATTGTTCGATGGATTAATCGACAATTCAGCCTTTTTTTAAGCAGCTTTCTTTGAAAACGAAGCTTAAAGTCGGCGCCGCTTTCATTTATTGAAGGTTTTTTACACGGATCTGGACCAAGAAAAATCAGAAAGTAAAATCTATTGTCGTTTAATTAGGTGGATGTGACGAGGTGCATAATTTGGATATTGGTCACTTTTTGCTGTTAGTGCGCTAAAAACATCCGAAAGGGCTGTTTTTTGCACTTTCTTTTAGATCGGCGAATTTTCTAATTTTGATCTAAGAAGTGATCTTTATAGTGAGTTGGCAGAAAGAAGAGTTTTCAAAATAATGATAAATATTTTACTCAAATTTTAGGGGGATACTGCATATTTTTGCTTGTTAATTCGGTTAACTCATTTAAAAACAAGTGGTTATGCTTTTTGTTTCCAATATGGAATAAGTTGCATATTTATTAATTTCATCTACCTAGCTGATGAAGGGGGGCGGTTTTATAGGGGATCTGGGGTGTAAAATAAATAGATCATTTTACGCTTTTTATACGGGCTTCAAGATCCTTGTCTAGGCCTTTATTTTTAAAGGCTCTACAAACTTATCCACGGAATCTGTGGATAACATTGTTTATTAATCTTTAAGAACTCTTCTAAAGCTAAGCAAACCGTGGCATTAGAGAGAAGCAATAGTTTTTTGTTGTTTTTTAAAATTCTTAATAATCAAAAGGTTGCGTGTTTGGTGCGAAAAGGGAGGACGCTGTGCATATTTTAAAAGAAATATTTCAATATCGTTCGCTTTATGTGCAAAAAGTGAGCCGTTGATGCGTGAAGACTGAAATAAATTTGACATTTTTTACACAGAACAGCAATCGCAGCAAAATAGGGTGAAAAAATCAATTTTTGCTTGGAAAGGCTTTTATCTCTTCCATTTGCCTTCTTTATCCGTATTAAAGAATAGCATAGCATCATCCAGTATGATGATTTAGAATGATGGGCTGTCAAAAGAGGTATAAAAATATATGTCCGCAGTGCGCCAATCAAACTCTAGCAGTGATATTTTAAGCGGTTCTATTCCCGCTACTTTAAAGAGAATGACAGTTCCGATGATATTCGGAATGATTACCCTGATGAGCTTTAACTTGGTTGATACATTTTTTATCAGCCTTTTGGGCACCAAACCATTAGCAGCGGTGAGTTTTACATTTCCAGTGACGTTTACCATTATTAGTCTGGCGATCGGGCTAGGAATTGGCACATCAGCTGTGATAGCCAAAGCATTAGGTAGTAAGAATTTAGAAGAAGCAAAGTTTGACGCATTTATTTCATTATTACTTGCTGCATTTTTAGTCGCTATGCTTGCGGTGATTGGTTATTGGCTCACGGACCCTATTTTTACTTTACTCGGTGCAGATAGTACGACTTTGCCTTATATCCATGATTATATGAATGTGTGGTTTATCGGATCCGTGTTTCTAATTACCCCGATGATTGGTAACTCAGTGTTACGTGCGTCAGGAGATACCAAAACCCCAAGTATGATCATGGGCCTTGGGGGACTGATTAATGCAATATTAGATCCGCTGCTGATTTTTGGCTATGGCCCGTTCCCTGAATTAGGGGTACAGGGGGCTGCGGTTGCTTCAGTTGTTGCATGGGCTGTGTGTGTTGTCGTCATTATTTATCTTTTGGCCATTAAAAAGCGCTTACTTAGCTGCTCTAGTGGCAATCAAAGTGTTTGGGGGGCGGTGTCCAAGATAATGAAGATTGGGTTACCGGCTGCTGGGGCAAATATGCTTACGCCCATTGCGATGGCGGTGATGACAGCCATCGTTGCGACTTATGGCGCACAAGCTGTCGCTGCTTTTGGCGTCGGTAGCCGCATTGAATCAATCGCTTGCTTGGTTATTTTGGCTCTCTCAATGACACTGCCACCATTTGTTAGTCAAAACTATGGTGCTGGCAATTACGATCGGGTTAAAGAAGCATATCGTACAACATTGAAGTTTGTTATGGCGTGGCAGTTTGCGACTTACTTGCTGCTTATTCTGACAGCGCATTGGGTTAGTCAAGCATTTGGTAATGAACCAGAAGTCATCGAGATTATTAAACTATTTATTTATACATTGCCACTCAGTTACGGATTGCAAGGTATCATTATACTGACCAATTCCTCTTTCAATGCTTTGCATAAACCGATGAATGCTTTGATCCTGAGTGTTGTTCGATTATTTGTGTTCTATATTCCATGTGCTTACATCGGTTCTCACATCGCAGGACTGACAGGATTATTCATTGGTGCTGCAATAGGGAATTTGTTTACCGCGATATCTTCTTATACATGGTTTAGCAAGACACTAGCACGCATGCAGCAACGAGATTTAGAGGTGAAAGTATCATGAGTGAAGCTTTTGAACTTGTATCAGAATTTACGCCCAATGGTGATCAGCCGACTGCGATAGCGCAACTATGTGAAGGGCTAGAAGCGGGACTTGCACACCAGACTTTACTGGGAGCGACAGGTACAGGTAAGACATTTACGATGGCGAACATTATCCATCAGTTAAACCGTCCAACTATTATAATGGCGCATAACAAAACGCTTGCTGCGCAGCTATATGGCGAAATGAAAGAGTTTTTCCCAAATAATGCCGTTGAGTATTTTGTCTCTTACTATGACTATTATCAGCCTGAAGCCTATGTGGTTGCCAGTGATACGTTTATTGAAAAAGACGCGTCAATTAATGAACATATTGAACAGATGCGACTGTCGGCCACAAAAGCGCTATTGGAGCGCAGAGATACCATTATTGTGGCGTCTGTGTCGGCTATTTATGGTCTTGGCGATCCAGACTCGTATATGAAAATGATGCTGTTGCTTAAAGTGGGCGAGACCATGGAGCAACGTGCAATGCTCAGACGATTGGCAGAGTTGCAATATACTCGTAATGATATGGATTTTTCTCGCGGTACTTATCGCGTTAGAGGTGAGGTAATTGATATCTTCCCTGCAGAATCTGAGACGCAGGCCGTACGTGTAGAAATGTTTGATGATGAAATTGAGCGCATCAGCCTGTTTGATCCGTTAACGGGAGCCATTGATAAACACTTAGTTCGTGCCACGATATATCCAAAAACGCACTATGTAACACCAAGAGAAAAAATCCTAGATGCCATCGAAAAAATTAAGCTAGAGCTCAAAGATCGTAGAGCATACTTAATGGAAGCGAATAAGTTAGTTGAAGAACAGCGAGTCGCGCAAAGAACACAATATGACATCGAGATGATGCAGGAACTGGGTTTTTGCTCTGGCATTGAAAACTATAGCCGATACTTGTCGGGCAGAGCACCAGGCGAGCCCCCTCCAACCTTGCTCGATTATCTACCAGATGATGCGCTGATGGTCATTGATGAGTCACATGTCACGGTATCTCAAGTTGGTGCGATGTATAAAGGAGACCGAAGCCGAAAAGAAAACCTTGTTGAATATGGCTTTAGGCTGCCTTCTGCAATGGACAACCGACCACTCAAATTTGAAGAATTTGAGTCAATTGCACCTCAGACAATCTATGTATCTGCGACACCGGGCGACTACGAAATAGAACGCTCTAATGGAGAAGTTGCTGAGCAGGTGATTAGGCCGACAGGGCTATTGGATCCTGAGCTAGAAGTGCGCCCAGTTACAACGCAGGTCGATGATTTATTGTCTGAGATATACCAACGTGTCAAGGTAAAAGAGCGAGTGCTCGTGACAACATTAACAAAGCGGATGGCAGAAGATCTGACCGACTATTTAAATGATCATGACGTGAAGGTGCGCTACTTGCACTCCGATATTGATACAGTTGAGCGTATGGAGATCATTCGCGATCTGAGAAAAGGGGTTTTTGATGTCTTGGTTGGGATCAACCTTTTAAGAGAAGGCCTCGACATGCCAGAAGTTTCTCTAGTTGCCATATTGGATGCAGACAAAGAAGGGTTTTTAAGATCGACGCGTTCTTTGATCCAGACCATCGGCCGCGCTGCGCGCCACTTAAATGGTAAAGCGATATTGTATGGAGATAAAATCACGCGCTCAATGAGGGCGGCGATTGATGAAACTGAACGTAGACGTGCTAAGCAACAAGCATACAATGAACAGCATGGTATCACGCCGCAAGCCTTGAATAAGAAGATAACTGACGTAATGGATTTGGGCGAAGAGGTGCAAGAAAGTGAAGCAATACCGCACAGCACTTCACAAGGCAAGTTGAATTCAAACAAGGCAAGTAGGGCTTCTACAGCGGAGTTAACAGAGCAAATCAAACAGTTAGAAGCGCAGATGATGACTTATGCGCGTGAGTTAGAATTTGAAAAGGCCGCCAAAGTGCGAGATGACATCCAATTGCTGCAACAACAGTTACTCAATAGTTAAATGATACGCCGTCGGCTGAGTCGTAAGATGCCGCTCAGCCAAGCACCCACCTGTTTAGTTATATGTTTATTGCAAAACTCAAGGTGCACTTCTAGAGTAAATAGGTTAATTTAGTCGACTTAATCGCAAGAGTTCAATTTTATATGTGATTATTGAGAACTCTAGCTACACTTTAGTTGTCCATAGATAAGTTATTATTTGAGAGTCACTTAGAATTGTGTTGTTCGTGCGCCTTATAGTCCTATCATTATTTCTTTGTATAGCACCAATTGTGCACAGCAATGAAGGATCACTGGATAAATCGCTATCCGACCTTTACCGACTCCTAGATCAAGATCCAAAGCTGGCAATTACAAAAATCTCAGAACTCAATCAGCTTTTTTTGCATCCTCAGCCAAGCTCCCGTTTATGGTATGAATTAAAAATTGTTGAAGTGAGAGCCGAAATCAAACTTGGTCTGTATCAAGAGGCCAAGCAGCACTTATATCTATTAGAATCTTACCTGCCTGTGATGGCACAATTTAGCGAAGCGCCAGCACTAATCAAGTTATTGCTCGCGCAAATTGAGCAAAATCAAAGTAATATCGAAACTAGTTTTACTTTGTTAGAGCAGGCCTTGGGTATGGTGCCTAAAGAGCGTGTGGCGCTGCGCAGTGACATATTACATGCATTGGCCAGAGGATTACGCTATAAAGCTCGTTACAGCGAGGCCGAAAGGGTTGTAAAGGATGCAATTTCTCTGGTTGAGCCGATTAATGATCAAGCTAGATTGGCCACGTATTATAATCAACTTGGGGTGATATATGATTATATGGGCAGCCTTCAGTTAGCCCTACGCTTTCATGAGAGATCCCTAAAGATCCAACGCAGTCGACAAAATAAGCAAGGGATCTCAAACTCACTTTATAATATTGGCGAAATCTATCGTGACATGGATAAACTGAGTAAAGCTCTGTTGCATTTTGAGCAAGCGCTTGAAGTTGATCAGTCACTTGGTGATCCTATCCACATTGCCAATAGCCATGGCAAAATGAGCCAAGTACATCTTCAGCTCGGTGAAATAGAGCAAGCATTGAGTCATAGCCAAGCTGGTATTGAACTGGCTAGAGCAAGCCGTTCGAGTAGCGATTTGGCTTGGCAATTAAGTATCTTAGCGAAAATTTATGTGGCGCAAGATGCGTTGTCACAAGCTTTATCTGTTGCCCAAGAAGCACTGTCCTTAGCAATCGCCGCGCAAGCCAGCCGCACAGAGCGAACAGTCCGGTTAGTCATTATAGAAATTGAATTGGTGCAAGGTCAGTATGCTCAGGCGCTGACAAACATAGAACAAGTACTAACATTGCCAGGTATAGGCAATTCGTATTTGGCTAAATTGTATCAATATCGAGCACAAGCACTGGAAAAGTTAGGGGAATTTGAAAGGGCACTGTTGAGTTTACAACAGCATATTGAGATAAAGGCGTTGCTATACCAAGATCTAGATAAACAGCAGGCACTCACATTGCGTCAAAATGTAGAATTTATCCGTCAAGAGCAAGCACTGAAGTTGATTCAAAATGAGCAAGCATTGCAACAAGCCTCATTAGAGAACCTCAAACTGCAACGTGGTATGGGGGTGTCGCTGCTGTTATGTTTTATGGCAATTGCGATTTATATTTATAAACGACAACAACAAAAGCAAAAGTATATCGAGCTAGAGTCGGATATGATGGCGGAGTCTTTGACACAAAAAAATAGACTACTTGCAGATGTGTCTCATGAGCTAAGAACGCCCTTAGCAGCACTGAAGCTTACAGTCGAAGCCATGCAGCATAATATTGAGCCAGATCCTGCTAAAGGCTTTGAAAAGATACAAAAAAAGATAAGTCACCTAGACAACTTGATCAAGGATATTTACCAATCAGCGCAGTTTGATAATGATGTGCTGACTTTGGATAAGCAACCTGTTGATGTGAACCTGTTGATTGCAGAAATTGTTGAAGAATTTCAGCCTATGTATGCGACCAAGCTTCAATCATTGACGTTTTCTGCTTGTGCCCATAACACGGTGTGTTTTGTTGATCCTGCGAGGATCCGTCAAGTACTCTTTAACCTATTAAGAAATAGCCATTTTTATACAAGTAACGAAGGGCGCACACAGGTATATTTTGAAAGTGATGAAGGACATATGCAGGTGACTGTCGAAGATTCATTCCCAGGGGTCGCAGAGCAAGATCTTGAGAAAATTTTTGAACGATTGTATCGCTGCGAAGGGTCGCGCAGTCGTGATCATGGAGGGTCAGGTTTGGGGCTTGCAATTTGTCAGCAAATTATTCGCGCTCACGGAGGGAATGTGAGCGCGAGTCATAGCGAGCTGGGAGGTGTTGCAATCTCGCTATATATTCCTTTTGAAGAAATTAAAAGCGGTAGCTAAGACCAATACCTAAGCTAGATACATCTAAGTCGCCCATATCAAGGTACTGATAGCTGACGTTCATGGCCATGCCATTGTTCCAGTCATATTGCCAACCAAGTTCCGCAACGAACCCTGTACCATCTTCTTCTACTAGGGTCGTATTTCCGCGATTAAGCTCGTAATCGTAGAAGTTGGCACCTAATTTACCGTACAGGGAGTTGTGCTCGGTCAATTGGTATTGACCTTTAGCTGCAACAATGAGGTTGCCATAGTCCAAGTCATTTGCGCCAAGACCAAATAGCGTTTTATTTAGTTGAGTACAAGTAAACTTCCTATTGTTGGTATCTGTACATTCCCAATCGTCGGAATCTGTACCACCATTTAAACCCACTTCTAACGCCCAAGTTTTGTCGAATTGATAGTTGTAGTAGGCATACAGTTGTCCAACGCCGTCGCCATCTTGGCTTGAGCTTTTGTAAGAGGCTGAGCCACCATAGGCCTGTATACCGACACGATGTTTGTCATCCTCAATCGATGCCATGCTTGAGAAAGAAGTTACAGAGACCAACGCCAGTGAGAGTAGAGATAAAGTTTTCATTACGCATATTCCATTTGGTTAACTTGAGACTCAGTTTAGGGCGCTTGCGTGTGAGAGTCTGTTGACTCGTTGTCAGAAAATGTAAGGGACCGTGAGAATATACGAGATTTGACTTACGCTAAGTTAAATTCAGCCCGAAAGCACTCGGTAATGAAGTAAAGTCGCTCATCTGAAATCGCGCAGGCTTTTGCATTACTTTTAACAACGACTATCTCAACATTGGGTAAAAACGGAAGGTGTGGATCTTCGATGATTGGTAGGCCATTTCTGCTCAGGTTTGCCATTGCGCCAATCGCTAAACCTTGTCGAATGAGTCCTCTTAAAGCGCTCGCACTCGCGCTATTTGCCATCACTTTGAACGCTCGTTTTTGTTTGAGAAGCCCTTCTATAGCGGCTTGGTGGTAACGACAGTCGCGTTTAAACACTGCGATTGGTAAAGTTGGTTGAGATAAAAGCGGAGTATCCTGCGTGCCTACCCAAACACCACGATCTTGGCACAGTAAGTAACCTTCCTCTGTTTGTGGTGTACGTGTGACAACAGCCAAGTCTAACAGTCCTTGGTCAAGTAAATATTGCAGTTCAGGGCTAGATGCACAAGTAATATTGAGCTCTAGGCGATCAATGTGCTGATGAAGCAATTTGACTAAGATAGGTAAAATGGACTCTGAGTAGTCGTCAGGACAGCCTAAATGCAGCAGCACCAAAGGGGCTGTTTTAGCGAGGTTGGTCATTGCATGTTCTTGCAGGTGAATGATTTGTCTAGCATAACCTGCAAGAATGATCCCTTGTGCTGTAAGTTTTAATTGTCGTCCTTCTTTGATAAACAAGGTGTGTCCCACGTCCTGTTGGAGTTTTTTCATTTGCATACTAATTGCGGACTGTGTGCGGTGCATCTGGGTTGCAGCGCGTGTAAAGCTACCCGTTTCAACAAATGCCAGAAAACTTCTTAGTGAATCCAGTTCCATATATCAATATTTCTTATGCTTTGTATTTAAATTATACGTTAGTTTTCAATCAAATTAAGCCCTAGGATAAATGTATCAATCAAATAAGGAGTATTTTATGGAGCTATATATAGGTAATAAAAACTATTCTTCTTGGTCACTTAGACCATGGCTATTGCTGGAAAAGCATAAGCTAAAATTTCAAGAGGTAAAGCTAGATCTCGGCACAAAGGACTTTTATGACGCGATAAAAGCGGTCTCTCCGACAACTAAAGTCCCGACTTTAATTGATGATGGGTTGGTGGTTTGGGAATCTCTGGCAATATGTGAATACATCAATGAAACTTATTTATCTGGGGAGGCATGGCCCCACAACAATACACTACGGGCCCAAGCTAGATCACTCAGTGCCGAAATGCACAGTGGGTTTAATGCGTTGAGAAGTGCCATGCCAATGAATGTGAGAGCCAAGCGCGACATTGTGTTTACAGAGTCGTTGGAAAAAGACATTCGCAGAATTGAGCAAATCTTTGCTGAACAATTTTGTCAATTTGGCGGTTGGTTATTTGGAGACTGGTCTATTGTAGATGCCATGTACGCTCCTGTTTTACTTAGGTTTCAAAGTTACGGTGTGACACTAAATGATGAAGCGAAAGGATATGTCAAACATGCGCTAGATTGCCCCGCGTTGCAGAAGTGGTGTGCGATGGCGGCATGCGAACAGGAAATTGTCGCATGCAATGAAGTCGGTGCTCCAGCATCGCTTTAAAGTCCATAATTTAATCGTAATTAAATCATATAATATGGCCTTTGAGTCTATTTAGAGCGAACTGACGTGAACATTGTAGAAGTGACTGACAATAATCGAGCTGTGTATAACAACTTAGCGCAAGCTTACGAGGCGGAGTTTTCAACGCTCACAGAGAAGTCGCCGTTAGCCAGCGGGTTATTTGAGCTTGATACTGATTTAAGCAATCCAATGGTCACAGGCTATATCTGTTATGTGCAGGGGATTCCAGCTGGCATTGCTGCGGTTTTACGCTTTTCGCCAGACGAGCACGAAGTGGCAGAGTTTTACATTGTTCCGCTTTATCGAAAAGCTAAGTTAGGGACGCAGTTTTCTCATGCACTGTGGCATTTAATGCCAGGGCGTTGGATCATTAAACAAATTGCGGGCGCACACTATGCGACCAAGTTTTGGTTAAGTGCTATCGCTGATCTACCGGGGAAAAACCTAATTGAAGATCATTATGAAGATAAGTATTGGGGGCGTGTGACCAGACAACGTTTTTTGTCGACTTAATGATAGGCGCAGAGAGGTGTCTTAACGACACCACTCCTGGGTGATGTATTTATTACACTACACCACGAGGAAGACGACAGTCGTGGTCTTTCTCAGCAAGCTCTACAATCCAAGCTTCTTCAGCGGTATAACCCTCTTCATTTGCTTTTACAATAGTAAAGGCTGCAACTTTGCTGCTTTTTACTGGCGCTGCTTTTTTAGCAGATGCTTTTTTAGCAGGCGCTTTTTCAGCTGGTTTTTCTTCAGCGCTTGCACCAGCGTTACCTGAAGTTAGTTCTTCGGTTAATGCTGCAACATCAGCTAAACGCATGTTTTTGCCACCGTCTATGCTGTACCAGCCTGGTTTAATTGTAATTTCAGGCTTCTTGCCATTTACCGCTTCATAAGCTGCTTCAAATGCGCTTAGAACTTCAGTCTTATCAAGTTTACTCATCGTAGATCCCAGTCGTTTTGTACGTGGATACGCAGGTTAAGGATAAACGACATTTATACCTATTTTTGAGCAATTTTTCAATTTTTTGCGATTTTAAGCACAGTTCATTGGTGTGTTAGATGTAACTTTGTGCAATTGAAGCACTTTTTTTGTACAGCTGAGCTAGACAGAGCCACTATCTAGCGCGCGCCTTAATGATATCCATTGTTGACCAAGCCACTCATGGCAGTAACTAGTCACAGACGATAAAGCCGTGCTGGATGCAATAAAGCGTTTGTAGATAGGGGTTGCGTCATAGCTGTAAAACTCAACTGGTGCCGCAATGGTATCAACGCCTTGTGCTGCGAAGAGGTCTTGAGCGCGTCTCATATGACTGGCTGATGTAACCAAGGCGACGGTACTATCTACGAGCATCGGCGCTAAGTCTTTGGCCTCTGATTCAGTGTCTCGTGCTTTGGCATTAAGATGAATTCGGCTTGCTTTGATCCCGAGTGATTGCGCCGTTTGTGACATCAGGTGGCTCGTGGTATTGGTGGGTGTATGACCGGCTCCTGATACAATTAAGGTGGCATTTGAGTAAATATGCGCGAGTCGCATGCCTTCAACAAGTCTGGTCACACTGGGGTTGGACAATTGTAAGTTGGGATGAAGCTTAGTATTTGGAGACAGTCCCCCGCCAAGTACGACAATGTAGTCGACATACTTGTGTCGGGTGTGTTCGAATTGTTTGATTGCGCGCTCTTTTGGCGTGATCAGGTATCCAGCAAAGTGTGGGGTACTCACAAACCAGAGAGATAAAACGCTTAGCATGCACAACGTGTAGCTTTTGATGTTCTTCTTACTGATAAACAGAAGTAAGAAACAAATAACAATCAGTGCGAAAGGCAGTGGCATAAGCAAGCCACCAATGACTTTTTTCAGTTCAAACATAAATAGCTCTCACTTTCTTCGTTAGAGCTATTTTAACTGGAGTAACGCTTATCTGCTAATAGATTGCTTACAAGTATTCAAGAAATGACGATATACAGGGTTGTCTTTCATACTCTTTTTCATTGCTAAGTACATCGGTCGACTTAATCCCAAAGCGCCAAGAGGAATTGACTTGATCAAACCCTGGCTTTCATATGGTGTCACTAGCCAATCAGGTAAAGCCGCCACACCCATGCCAGCACTGACGAGTTGAAAAATCAATAAACCTTGGTCGACCGATTTCAGCGTGCCATCGAAGCGTGCATTTTGAATAAAGTGCTTAAAGATATCTTGTCTTTCTTTGGGTATCGGGTAAGAAATGATGGTTTCATCTTTTAAATCGAGCGCAGTGACATAAGCTTTTTTGGCCAACTCATGGTCAGGCGCGACGATGAGTTTTAATTTAAAGTCAAAAACATGTGCATACTCTAGTTGTTCTGGTTCGCGAATATCAGAAGTAAGCACAATATCCAGTTCATCATTCAGTAGCTCAGGAATCGCGTCGTAGCTAAAGCCCTGCTCGTAGTCTACTTTAATATCTGGCCAGAAGTTATTGAACTCTTTGATTGTTGGCAGCAACCAGTGGAAGCAAGCATGACATTCAACGCTCAGTTTGAGCTGAGATATTGGCTGATTTAAGCTCTCTTTTAAACGACATTTGGTGGCTTCAACTTTGGGCAATACTTCACTGGCTAATTCTAACAGCAGCATACCTTGTGGGGTAAAGCGTACCGGTTGCGTTTTGCGTTCAAATAATTGGCAATCTAATTTGTTCTCTAGATCTTTAATTTGATGAGACAAAGCAGACTGAGTTAAAAATAACTCACGTGCGGTGTTCACCAGTGATCCAGTATCTTTCAGGGTAGCAATGGTTTTTAAGTGCTTTATGTCTATCATCATTAATAAATCTCATTTTTAATGTGAGTAAAACTCAGATTACGTCCGTATTACGCTGTCAGGATAGCCTATTTAACGTCTAGACGTCTACAAATCCATCAGCGATTGTTCAAAATTTCACTAAATCACTATAACACTATTTTTGACAGCGTTGTCATTATTTATTTAACTTTTTTTAAAAAAAATACAATTTAATTTTGCTCAAGTTGCATTTGAGAATCAATCAGTTGAGAAAATTCTACTCAACGCCTATCTTTTTGGCTATCTAAATGGCTATAGAGTCAAAGAGGCGAGACTCATCATGGCGACTATTCACAATTTAGGTTTCCCGCGTATCGATAAAAAAAGCGCTAAAGTGTGCTTTAGAAGATGATTAGGGTGGCAAGGGTACTCAGCAAGCTTGACGTGAGAGAGGGCGAGAAGTTAGGTGATAAAACAGAGCTATTCAGACAAACCCGGGAATAGATTTGACACCGCTCGGGGGCTTTGTCTGATATGACTATATGCTAAACACCTCGTTGTAAATTGGGGCTGTTTTTCAGCGCCATAGACAAAGCACTCATATCGTCGATTCGGATGCTATGTTTCGTATTGGGCGAGGCTATGCGCGAACGGGGTGTGGTTTTACTGTCAGTGAGGTGCCCGAGTGGAACAACACAAACAAGCGATGAGCCGGCATTGAAGGATGAACATTCAAGGCGTTACAGTGGTCGACTACTTAAGCTGGACTGCCTATGCGTTCAGAGTATCAGCTAGCCTCGTAAAAGGGGTGACTCCAATACACCCCATATATGTTACGCTGAATTCAATGACATAATGTCAGCCGTTGTTGATATGGGTGCTGATGTGAGCCTCCTTGAAGTATCACGCTCAAATAGGGCGTTAATAGATGCATTTGCATATTTTGACTACCCAAACGTGCCGCAGAGCGCGTGAATTAAAGCACAAATACACAAAGCCGCGCAGAAAGTCCCTGTAGAATCTTTTTAGGTAAACCTTGGCAGAGGTCTAAAAACCAGAGAGTGGCAAGAAGCCCGAGTGGCGCTCACTAATATGGTGCGTGCTGCAAAAGCACTGCGAGAAGAGTTAACACCATAAACAGTATGTAAAAACCGTGGTGAGTTTCTACATACTTAGCTTGCTACGGGCTTAAGCCTGGGTGTTTTGAGCAACCAAAAACGACATAGCTTGTTGACTTGGCATGGGTTTGGAAACTAAGTAACCCTGCCCAAGTTGACATCCTTTACGTTTTAGCAGCGCCCATTGCTTTGGCGTTTCTATACCTTCAGCCACAACTTCCAAATGAAGCGATTTTGCCAATGACAAAATCGCGTCGATCAATGGGGTCTCTTTTGTTGTGAGTTGGTCTACGAAACTTTTATCTATTTTCAAGACATGAATAGGCAGTTGGTGAAGGTACCCTAAAGCTGAGTACCCAGTACCAAAGTCATCCAAATACAGCTGTACGCCTAGTGGGGTGATCCCCTCAATAATCTTTGTTGCTAGCCCTAGGTTTTCAATCAACCCAGACTCTGTGATCTCAAGGCACAAGCTCCCTTTTGGTAAATCATATGATTCGTACAAGTGACGAATATGGTCGATAAACTCTAAACTGGCAAAGTGTCTCGATGACACGTTTACGGTGACTTTTACATTGGGTAGCGACTGCTGTTGCCACTGTGCGAGCTGCTTTGCTGCCAACTCGAGGATATGTAAGTCTAGCTCGATAATTTGACCGGTATTTTCTGCGATAGGAATAAACTGATCCGGTGCAACCAACCCATTTCGTGGATGGTGCCAACGGACTAATGACTCAAAGCTAACGACTTTGGGCGCATTTAGTGTGAAAATAGGCTGGAAGAATAATTCAAATTCCTGATTCTTAATACCATGCTGTAGATCGTTCTCGATGTCCGCTTGGTGCTTTAATTTACTGCGCATTGCATTGTTAAAATAGCGGACCTGACTTCTCCCTGCTGATTTGGCTTCATACATTGCGGCGTCAGCTTGCTGCAGCAAAGTAATGGCATTATCCGAGTCTTTTTCAGTAAATGCGACCCCAATACTACTTGATGCTTGAAGAATGTGGGAATCAATAACAAATGGTTTAGCGATGGCATCTGTGATCCGAGTCAGTGCTTGTGACACCTCGAGCTCGCTGTTGATGTTTTCCATAAAGATGGCAAATTCATCTCCTCCAAGTCGAGAAAATGTATCCGTTTTACGGATACAAGTTTGGATTGCGTCCACAATGGCAATAAGGAATTTGTCACCGACCTCGTGACCTAAAGAATCGTTAATACTTTTAAATCTATCGAGGTCAAGGTAAATCAGACAATGCAGTTTGGCTGTCTGACTCCTTCCCAAGGACAAAATCGCGTGTTTAATACGCTCAATTAATAAATAGCGATTAGCTAGCCCTGTTAATTCGTCATGTAAAGCACGATGCTCCAGTGCTTGTTTAGCCAACCTGCGATCGATCGCCATACTGATTTGGCGACTAATATACGTCAACATGGCATAGTGTTGCTTGTTGAAGGATTCTTCTTCTTCATAGCTTTGTAAAACAATGACGCCTTGATACTGTTCATTGACCACGAAGGGCACTCCTAGCCAAGCGAACGGAGAGCGACCGACCATATTAAAGACGCCGTCATCTATCAAGCTCTGGAATTGTTCACGATTACAAAGTAAAGCGGATTGTGAGCGGATCACATAATAGGACGCTGTTTGTTTTAATTGTGACTTGGATACTTTCTGTTGCGCTGGGCATTTTATGCCGCCTTCAATTAAGTACTCTATTTCCAGCATGTCTTTATGAGTATCATAAATACCAATAAAGAAGTTCTCAGCAGGTAAGAGAGTGCAGATAATTTGGTACAGCTCATCGTAAAATGTATCTAACTCACGAGAGTGGTAGGTAATGTTGGCAATTTTGAGTATGCACTTCTCAATAAGTTGGGCCTCATTGAGTTGTGATACCGTAGCGGTGAGGTGATCGACGGTTCTTACCTGATGGATTTTTGCACTGAGTAAATGGGCGACGGTAGAGAGCACTTGCAAGTGACTGGCACTGAAGTAGTCTTGCTCTGGGTGCTCACAATCAATCACGCCGATGAAGTGCTCTTTATAAATTAAAGGCACACACAATTCAGACAGTGCAGGCCGAGAGTCTGCGATGTACATGGGTTCTTGTGAGACATCACCAGAAATAAAAGGCTGCTTTGTCCTTGCTACATGCCCTGTAATACCGGTTTCAATTGAGATTTTTTGTTGTAAAACTTCATAACGCTCACTGTCATGAGCCACCCCCATACTCGCAACAGCTTCTAAGAAGTGTTGGTTGGTATCCGTTAGATATATTACACAGTCAACAAACCCTAAGCGTTTGACCACCTGAGATGTGACATAATCAAACAATTCATCTAAGTGGGTGATTTGCAATAAAGAGGATGAAAACTGGTTAATAATGCTCAACTGTTCGGTTTTTGATTCTAGTTTTTTTTCTGACAGCATAGGCATGACTCGATTGCACAATAGGCACACGTTATCCTAGATATAGTGATAATCTCAAATATTGTCGGAAATTAACTTTCATGAAACTGTAAAAAAAAAAGCACAAGCACTTAACGAGTTTTGTAACTACTTAACTTTAAGACGGTTTAGCGAGTCGTTGCGAAGGTTTAAATAATAGACAGCGTATTTTCGCTCTACCTAGCGCTTAAATAGGCGTAGTCATAACAAAGTATCAACGGCTTAAGTTGGTTTTATAAATTGACCTGAACTACTTTACTATCGGCCTGACAGCGCCTATGATCGGGCAAATTCAGCAGTGGAAAACAGCAATGACAAGTAATCAGACCCTTACTATTACTCGACCAGATGATTGGCATGTTCATTTGAGAGATGGTGACGTTCTTAAAGATACCGTTCGTGATATTAGTCGTTACATGGGCCGGGCAATTATTATGCCTAACCTTGTGCCGCCAGCTACTTGTACGGAAACTGCGCTTTCATACCGAGATCGCATTATGGCTGCCGGACCAAAAGCGGGTTTTGAGCCGCTAATGGTGCTTTATCTGACGGATAACACAACGCCTGAAGAAATTAGAAAAGCCAAAGCCAGCGGTCATGTATTTGCAGCTAAGCTATATCCCGCAGGTGCGACGACAAACTCAGATTCTGGTGTGACGGACATTGAAAAGGTGTATCCGGCACTGGAAGCGATGCAAGAAGTCGGCATGTTGTTACTTATCCACGGTGAGGTAACGGATTCTTCAATTGATATTTTTGATAGAGAAAAGGTATTTATTGAAACAAAGTTAGCGAAAATTGTAGACACTTTCCCTACCTTAAAGATTGTATTGGAGCACATTACAACAAAAGATGCTGTTGAATTTGTTCAATCTGCGCCAGACAATGTTGCTGCGACAATCACCGCTCACCATTTGCTATATAATCGTAATCATATGCTAGCGGGGGGAATTAGGCCTCATTACTACTGCTTACCAATTTTAAAGCGCAACATACACCAGCAAGCGCTGATTGATGCAGCGACAAGCGGTAGCAAAAAGTTCTTCCTAGGTACCGATTCAGCGCCTCATGCAAAAGATAAGAAAGAGGCGGCGTGTGGATGTGCGGGAGCTTATACTGCGCACGCTGCTATAGAGTTGTATGCTGAGGCATTCGAAGATGCGGGTGCACTTGATAAGCTAGAAGGCTTTGCAAGCTTCTTTGGCCCTGATTTTTATGGATTACCGCGCAATCAGGATACGATTACGTTGCAAAAGCTTACTTGGCAAGTACCAGAGTCCTATCCTTTAGGTGATACTCATGTAGTTCCCATTAAAGCGGGCGCAAACATAGATTGGCAAGTTATGGAATCATAATCTTTACGATGTGTGTGGGGGCTCTTTTGCTTGAGCCCTTTCCTAATACCTTCATTAACCCCTCGTCACTTCTGACCCCCTTCATTCTCTGACAGGTTGGCCATTGCAAGGGCTGGCTTATTACACCAATTTGTTTTAAAGCGTGCTTTTGTACATCAACAGCATGATATGTTGCCACCTAAAAATGAACCACAAATGCAAAGTATGTTACTGTCTAAATATCAAGATTAAATCGTTTATGGTGAACAAATTTATCGTTACAAATTAACTTATTTCCTTTACAAACATGGGCTTATTAATTTTTGTGAAAAGTTAATTTTAAAAGAATTAATACAAATTAAGTAAATAGTTAATCTGTACCTATTTTAAATAATATTAAAAGTCAGCAAAATAATGGCTATTAATTTGAAATTATATAAATATAATATACTCTCAGTATTAGAGCTTTTTAATACTTCAATGAAATTTGTAATCAACATTTTGTGAGAGAAATCTAATGCGTGAAATAAAGTCTTTTATTAAAACTGCTAGCTTCAATGATCTAACTAAAGCTCATGAGCTACTACAAGAAGCAATTGCTCAACAGCAAGAGCAAGAGCAAGCTAAAGTAGAAGTGCTAGCTTTGATTAAAGAAAAGGGATTAACGCTAGATGACTTGGTTGGTTCTGGTGCTACGGACAAGCGCAGCAAAGTCAGTCCAAAATATCGAATTGAGATCGATGGTAAAGTACATGAGTGGACAGGTCGTGGTAAAACACCAAAGGCATTCGCGAATGTAAATTTAGATGATTATAAGATATAAACATAAAATATTTTAAAATCTAGAGCTAAAGCGAAAGGAACTATTCGGTTGACATGACGAGGCACTAAATGCCTCGTCTGTTTTTAAAATCTCTACAAGCAATTTCTATTCTCCAATAAATGAGCTTTATTTGCTAAATAACTTCACATTTTAATTAAATCTTTTTTTGAATTCAGAACTTTTTCCTACCTACATTAAATTAGAAAAAATTCAATTGATTCTACAAAGTCATACAACCAGTTTGAAATTATTACATCTTCTTTATATGTCTAATGAAGCATGCCAGATGCAAGCTTGGTAGAACGCGTTACGTTGAAAGTGGTATACTCAAACCTCTATCAGGTTGAGTTTCGATTAAGAGGTTTGTTATATACACGCTCAGGCCCTACCAACAAGAGGCTGTCTCCAATACAGTCGCTCATTTCAAAAAAACCAGCAGCCCAGCGGTCATTGTGTTGCCTACCGGAGCGGGGAAAAGCTTGGTCATAGCTGAGCTTGCAAGAATTGCTCGACGAAAAATTCTGGTATTAACACATGTTAAAGAGCTGGTGGAGCAAAACGCACAAAAGTATGAAAGTTATGGCTTAACAGCGAGCGTATTTTCTGCTGGGTTGAATAAAAAAGAGCTTGACCAGCAAGTGACATTTGCGTCGGTCCAGTCATTAGCGCGTAACCTTGAAAAATTAAATACCTTCTACTCTCTCGTGATTATTGATGAGTGCCACCGGGTGAGCACGGAAGAAGATAGCCAATATATGCAAGTGATTAACTGCCTCAAGCAGTTTAATTCAAAGCTTATGTTACTGGGGTTGACTGCAACGCCCTATCGATTGGGGCATGGCTGGATCTATCGTGAGCACTATCACGGATTTATTCGAGGAGAAGAGAATAGTCCATTTGCAAAATGTATATATGAATTACCTCTGCGCTATATGATAAGTAATCAATATTTAACTCCACCTAACAAAGTAGACCCCGCAATAGAGCATTATGATTTTTCGTCGTTGACGTCGGATAGCTTAGGTCGTTATAGCGAAAGTGATATGAATACGCTTTTGAATAGTCATACTCGCGCAACAAAAAGCATTATCGATCATATTTTGTTAAAAGCTAAATCGAGATTAGGCGTAATGATATTTGCTGCAACAGTGATGCATGCAAAAGAAATTGTGAATTATTTACCTGAAAATGAAACCGAATTAGTTATTGGAGATACGGAGAATAAACAGCGTGACAGTATTATCGCGCGGTTTAAAAATAAAGAGATTAAATACCTCGTCAATGTATCTGTATTAACGACCGGATTTGATGCGCCACATGTAGACTTTATAGCGATTTTGAGGCCGACCGAGTCTGTCAGTTTGTATCAACAGATAGTAGGTCGAGGCCTGCGTTTAGATGAAGGTAAAGAAGATTGCCTTGTGATTGACTATGCCGGTAATGATTTTGACCTATTTTATCCGGAAGTGGGGGCGAAAAAACCTAACCCAGATAGTGAACCTGTTCAGGTTCTTTGCCCTGGTTGTGGTTTTGCCAATACTTTCTGGGGGAAATTGGATGCGCAGGGCAAAGTATTGGAGCATTACGGTAGGCGTTGCCAAGGGGTATTGGAAAGCGACGATGGCAATGAATCGATGCAATGTGACTATCGATTTAAATTTAAAGAATGTGGTTACTGTGGGGCTGAAAATGATATCGCCGCTCGTCAGTGTTTGAGCTGCGGTGAAGTGATGGCGGATCCGGATGATAAGCTTAGAGATGCACTGAATTTAAAAAGCGCGCTGGTGCTGCGCTGCTGCGGAATGACCGCTGAGGTGATTCAATCACAGGTACTTAAAGTGACCTATTTCGATGAAGATGGCGCAGATGTCAGTGAGGTGTATGACTTTTCAAATAAAGGGAGTCGCTATTACTTTCATCGCAATTTTGCCAAGCGCTTAAAATCAGGTTGCGGAGTCGGGAAGTGGGACAATGCCATTGACGTTGATATTGCTCTTTTGTCACCACCAGACTTTGTGATAGCAAAACAACATAAGAAATATGGTTGGCAAATTAGTGAAAAAATATTTGATTATGAGGGAAGTTATCGCGTAGCGGATAAAAGCTAGTTTGAAGTGTATGTAGGCCAAAGTACCTACATACGCAATGCTTGTTTATTCGGCCATGAGTCCCCAGCCGTCGCCATAACCTTCATGGCCATTAGCGATGGACTCGAGGTATTGTTCCGTCTGGCCCAGTAACTCGTGCGCAGGTACCATCGTTACGGTTGTTAAAACTTCCCAGACGCCAGTATCTGGGCATTTTCCCAGTTTGGTATGCGGCGCTAAGTCGTCTTTGCTGATTGCTTCAATAAAGCGCTCTGCATTGTCCTTTTGTTCGAATAGTATGTAGAAGTCAATCTTTTGCATTTGCGTAAGATCGACGCCTTCAGCGGCGATTTCAGATAACAGCTGACCATTGTCATCATTTGGAAATTGCATATCATTACTCAATTAGTAGAATTGGCTATATTGTCCGTTATCCACGATCAAATAAAAAGCATCACAGTGAAGTTTTTGTCGTTAAAAGTGCGTACGGTATGTTAATTTGACTTATGCACATAATCATTTACTGCGCAAATAACAATAACGTTGAATCAAAGAGTCCTTTAAGTGCCACAAATCATCTATTTCCTTATCTTTATTTGCATAAGTTTGCGACCTGCTTTGGCGGGGGCTGAACAAGTCATTGAAGAAGTCAATGTAGAATCAAAAGTACAAACTGCTATCGACAATGTCACCCAGTACCTTTCAAAATATCAAGGTGTGGTATACACCCACAGCCGCAAAAAAGCCATTGATGAAGATATACGTTCTGCTCTACAAGCCATAGGTTACTATGAGTATGAAAGTACAGTGCAGTATGAATTAGACACTCAGACTTTACAGGTGACTCTATCACTGCAAGCCCCGCTTCATTGGCAAAGTGTCGAGGTTCGTATTGTCGGGGAGGGGGAAGAAGATACCGCGCTGCAAGCTATCATTGGATCAATCGCACTGAAAAAAAGTACGGTGGTGCGCCATGACGTTTATGGTGCGGCCAAAGCTGAGCTCGAAAGCGCATTATTGGAGCGAGGGTATTTTGATTATGTATGGCAACAACGCCGATTGGAAGTGGCGCCAAAAGCGGGGACTGCACAGGCTGTATTGGTGATTGATTCAGGCCGTCGTTATCGGTTTGGACAGTTGCAGCTTACAGGGGATTCTCAAGCACAAAAATTTATCAAAAAATTGGTGCCTTTTTCTCAAAACACCCCATACCAAGCCAAGCTTTTGAGTGACTATAGTCTCACTTTGAGTGCGACGCCGTATTTTGCCAATGTCAAAGTGTACCCACTCTTAAAATCCCGAAAAGCCTATCAAGTGCCGATCCGCGTCGACGTTATCGATAAACCCGCACATAGCTTTGAAGTGGGTGGAGGCTATAGTACTGACTTAGGCGCCAAATTTAGGGGGAAGTGGAGCAAGCCATGGGTCAGTGAAGACGGTCACTCATTTGTCTCCGATCTCAATTTATCGCAGCGTCAGCAAGATGTCACTGCGGCGTATACAATTCCAGTCAACGACCCCAATTCGGATATATATCGCATACTTGGCGGCTATCAGTTACAAGATGAATTAACGGAAGGCGTGAACAGCAAATCTTGGAATATTCAGCTGCAAAGACAGTGGTTGCTTGAGAGTAACTGGGTACGGACCGCGTTTCTAAAGCGTGAGCACGAGAAAAGTGAGCAGTTAGGGCTCAAGCTGGATACCGAAATGTTGATACCGGGTATCAGTTTTGCGAAAAAGCAAAGCAAAGGGGGGATGACACCGTATTGGGGGAGTGAGCAGCTAGTTACGTTAGAAGCCGCTCATGACAGTGTTATATCCTCGACATCTTTGTTAAAAGTTCATTGGAAGCAAGCATGGTTAAGGCAGTATAAAATGCGACACTTGTTTATGCTTCGTAGCGAGCTCGGTGTAATGGTGACCAGTGAGTTAGATAAAACGCCTTTGAACTTGCGTTTTTTTGCGGGCGGTGATCAAAGTATACGTGGTTTTGCATTTCAATCTATTTCGCCAAGGGGGCAAGCAGGGCAATTGACCGGGGGGAAGTATTTAGTAACTGCAAGTTCGGAGTATAACTATCAATTTTTGCCCAACTGGCGTGCTGCTGTATTTGTAGATATAGGCACAGCAACCAATGACTTCAGTGAAAAGTGGTCATTGGGGGCCGGGTTTGGTTTTAGGTACCTTACGCCTGTTGGGCCGATTAGAGTCGACCACGCTTGGGGGCTCAGTAAACCAAGCCGAAGTACACGATTAAGTATTGTCATTGGTCCTGAGATATAAAAGATGGGAGCGTTTGTGAACCGCAAAGTAAAAAGGCGTTTAATTGTCGGACTAAGTACATTGCTCATGGTAATGGTCTTTTTAATATCGACAGTTCTGGGCAATAAACTGTTAGTGGGGGTCATTAATTACGTTGTACCAGAGGTGCGTATTGAGTTGCGAGAAGGTAAACTCCTCTCTGGCGGGCACTTTTCATTCTCATTTGAATCTGCGGCTTTTCGTTTGCAGGCCAATAACGCCCACTTGGATTTAACGTGGTTTGATTGTGCCACCATATGTATCGCGTTTGACGTTGAAAAATTCAAGGTTGAGACGTTAGCAAGTCACTTAGCGAGTGAGCAAGCGGTTGTTAGCGATAAACCTGAAGCGACGTTGGGTGACGAGCCTATTTCATTGCCAGTATCAATTGGTGTTTCATCGTTAAACATTAACTTACTGGAGGTGAAGGCTGGTGGACACAGAGTGTCGTTAGACCGTTTGCAACTTGTTGCAACGGCAGACAACGCATTGGTGCAGATTGCCAAGCTGCATAGTCAGCAATTAACCATTGAGCAGCTCGCTGCTACGCAAGCAAAACCAAGCAAACTCCCTGAAAACTTATCACCACTGTCATTACCAAGTATCAAGCTCCCACTCGCGTTGGCGCTGCCCAGTTTTCGAATCGAAAAGTTAACTTATCAACCCTATGAACAAGCGCCGTTGACGCTGGACAACCTAGCGCTTGATATGTTCGCAAAGTCACAGAAGTTGAATATTGAGGAGTTTGCGGTGCGATATGGACAAAGCAGCGCCTTTGTGAGTTTAGAGTATGATTTGAATGTAAATACAGTGAAAGGGAGCGCTAGTCTGTCACATTCAAAGGGCGCAATTACCTTAGGAGTACAGGGTGACTTGGAGCAACTAAATATTCAAACCAAGGTGTCTGGTGAAGTATCTGCTAAGGGTCGCTTATCGCTTTCACCAGCACAGCAAAACTGGCCATTTACCCTTGATACAAGACTGGATAAGGCCCCGATTGAGCAGTTGGTATCTTTGTCTGGGTTTAGACTCAAAGGGCGAGGTCATGCAAATGATTATACGTTTTCTATTACGGGCCATGCAGATCTTAAATCGCTTTATGAGCAAGCAGAACGTGCATATATTGATGCTTCTGTACGGGGAAGCTTGTCTCATTTAGACGTGACAAAAAGCCGCATTGCAATGGCGCAGGCTTATACGGAGTTAGTTGCGCAACTTGACTGGCAACAAGGAATACAACTAGATCTTCAGGGGACCTTGGAACAGTTGCCGATTCCGCAAATACAGCAAGGGCCCAATACACCCTTAACGTCATCAGATCTTGGGGTTTTATCTGGACATTATGCGCTAAGCTTTAAGCAGCGACATGTTTCTTGGGTCGCGCAAGTTGACGATTTAAAATTGCATGGCAACATTGCACAGCTGCCACTGTCTATTGCACTTAAAGGCCAGATTGACGACCAATTCAAAGGCCACTTGCAGCAAGCTGAGTTGTCTTATGGTGACAGCAATATCAATATCATTGGTGAACTTGGAGAAGCGTTAGATTTAACCGCAAAATTTGATGTTGCGCATAGTGCAAATACACTCTTACCAATTAATATCATCATGCGTGGACAAGGCTCTGTTGATGGCCTTGCCACTGCACCAAAGGTTAAATTGCAAACACAGATATCAGAAGTTGACTATGCCAACCTTTCTTTAAGAGATGTGCAGCTTGCCACTGATGTTGATTTAAACAATGACCTTGCTGGACAACTAGCACTCATCGTCTCTGAGGCGAACCTGCCTGGCATCGAAAATGGCCGGATAGCGCTGAATGCGCAGGGCAATCGCCGTGCGCATTCAGCAGATATCACGCTTAACAGTGAGGAAGCGTCAGCAGCTTTAACCTTGACTGGTCAAGTAGAAAATGAGCGTTGGCTAGGACAAGTCAATGACGGCGCGCTCTCAATTAAGTCGTTCTCAATGGCGCTAAATAACTCATTCGATCTGCAAATTTCACAGTCTGGCATGTCGGTATCGCAGCATTGCTGGCAAATTGCAGCTGGTCAAGCATGTTTATCTGCAAATCAGCAAGAGCAATCCGGTGACGCTTCCGTGTCTTTGATGAATGTGCCTGTGCAAGTCGCGTCAGCTTGGATGCCTGATACGATGACTGCAGAAGGCAGCATAACAGGAGAAAGTTCCCTACAGTGGTCTAACAGTCAACTTGATACACTGGTGGGCAAATTGGGTCTCACAAATGGCAAAGTTGTTTTGTTTCAACCTAAAACAGACATGGCAGATGAGCAAAAAACATTGCAAGAGGCGACCTTAAACATTGATACGTTGAATGTGTTGCTAAATGGGGATGGCAATGGTGCTGAGGTCGATTGGCAAGTACAGCTAGAAAAGCTTGGTAACTTTAACGGCAAAGTGGCGTTTCCAAATGTTAAAAATCCCCAAGACATGAAAGGCTTCGTGGATGTTAATGCGATTGTACTTAATGAATTTACACCCTACCTAAGGGCGCTTGCTTGGCCTGATATCGAATTGGCTGGGCAGTTTGGTGGCCGTGTTGAATTTGCATCTCACGCTGGCCAGCCGCTGATATTCGGGCAGATGCGCGCGAAACAGGTCTCCGTATTATCAAGCTATTTACCGATGCAAATATCAGATTTGAATTTAGATGTCGATTTACGCGACAACTTGATTGAACTCAATGGCCAATTAAAGACACCGCAAGACGGTTTTGCCACTATTAGCGGCAAGGCCGCGCTGCGTCCCGATGTGAGCTTAGACGTCAAACTCAGTGGTCAGCGTTTATTTTTAACGCCAATGGCTGGTGCAGAAGTCGCGGTTTCACCAGATTTGCACATTCAACTTGCAGGAGAGCACCTCAATATTATGGGCGAAGTGAACGTGCCTTTTGCACGTTTTACATTGAATGAGTTACCCGAAGGCGCCATTTTAGTGAGTGAAGATCAGGTGATATTAGATGATGCTGAAGAGACTCAAAAAGCGACTTTATTTGATTATCAAGCCGATATTGATATCAAACTGTTAGATGATGTACGTATTGTTGCGTTGGGTCTGGACGCATATTTACATGGTGAACTATCTTTAGAAAAGCAGCTTAATACAGCCATTCTGGCTGCGGGCGAAGTTTCCCTACGAGAAGGGAAATACACTGCGTTTGGTCAGGACCTTATTATTGAAACTGGGCAACTTGGGTTTAATGGGCCGCTGGATAAGCCCTATTTGAACATTAGAGCAATCCGCAACCCTGAAACAACAGCAGATGGCGTTATCGCAGGGGTTTCAGTACAAGGGAGCATTGCGGCGCCTGAGTTAACAATTTTCTCAGAGCCAGCGATGGATCAGGCTGAAGCACTGGCTTATCTGCTGAACGGTGAGGCACTGGGTGCTGGAGAGAGTTCAAATAATACTATGTTGGCGCAGTTCTTATTGTCAAAGAGCATCGATAAAAGTAAAGGATTATTTACAAAAGCGGGAAAAAAACTCGGATTAAAGGATGTCAATTTAGCTGCAAAAGGAAGCGGTGACGATACACAGGTAGAGCTTTCGGGGTACATTACACCTAGTGTACAGGTAAGTTATCGAGTCGGAGTGTTCGCATCTCTCAGTGAAATAGCTGTACGTTATCGAATATTTTCAAAACTTTACATTGAAGCGACGAGTGGTCTCTACGATAGTATAGACTTGTTGTATAAATTTGATTGGGGTGGTTGATGCGCTATTTGAGCTTTTTGCTCGTCGTGATATTTTGTCATACTGCTGTAGCAAAAGAAGCTAAAGTTGTTAGAGTTACGCAGGGCGCACACCCTTATGTTGTAGATTTAATCAAGTTAGCATTATCTTATCAGAAAGAGACATACAAGCTCCGGTATGTTGATAATATCCCAACTCAAAGCCGTGCGATTCGATTGTTGGGCAAAGAAAATGGCATTGATATCTTTTGGTCAGTTACCAGTTCTCGCCGCGAAAATATGGCACGGGCGGTGCGGTTTCCAATTGTCAAAGGGCTGTTGGGATATCGTATTTTAGTGATCAATGAGCACAGCCAAGCAAAGTTCAGTCATTTAAACCATATTTCTCAGCTGCAAAAATTTCATTTTGGCCTACGCTATGATTGGCCTGATCACAGTATATTCATTGATAATCAGTTGTCTGTAAACGAATTCAAAACCTTCACTGGGGCTCTGAATATGTTGAAATCTAATCGGTTTGATGCAATACCAATTAGTATCCTAGAGTTACCAGAATTGGCGAGTAGGTATCAAACATATGCAGAGCAAAAGCTCCTATTGTACTATCCATCAGCGGTATATTTGTTTGTTGAAAAGTCTGATCAAGCGCTGCATAACGCGCTGTCCGAAGGCATAAATCAAGCCTTAAAAGACGGTCAGTTTGAAAAGTTATTTGAGCAATATTTTAGTGGTTTGATAAACGAGTTAGCGCTCGAAAAGCGAACGTTAATTGAACTCACAAATCGCCGCTTACCGCCTAGTGCGCCCTTAGAAAATCAATATCTATGGTATAAAAAAGAATCAAAAAATGAAAAAAACTAATGTGCTTTTCGCCTCAGCATTGTGGATGCTTGGGGGATGTATGCAGCAACAAGATAGGCCACAAGAACACGTTCGTGCGCCGAATGAAATTATTAGCTCAGCGCCTGAATCGGCGTGGCGTAAGGTAAACAGTGACAACATTCTTCGTATTACATTAGAAACAGGCGCTGTTTATGTAGAGCTCAATGAACGACTTGCACCAAATCATGTTAACAATATCAAGTTGTTGGCCAGAGAGCAGTTTTATAATGGCTTGAGTGTGTACCGTTTTGTTGAAGGATTTGTGGCGCAAGGTGGTGATCATACTGACACAAAAATACCAACAAAAGGTAAAAAGCGGTTAGATGCGGAACTGTCGTTCAAAACAGATAAACGATTGTCTATTACAGCATTGGACGGCTCTGATGGATATGCAATTAGAACGGGGTTTTTAGACGGGTTTGCTGTTGGGCAAAATAGTCCCGCGACGAAAACTTGGATGACACATTGTACAGGTACTTTTGCGATGGCACGGGGGAATGGTATCAATAGTGGTGGAACGGAGTTTTATATTACGCTGTCACCGCAGCGTTATCTGGATCGCAATATCACCGTATTTGGACGAGTACTTGAGGGAATGGAGCATGTTCAGCAATTGCAGAGAACCCCCAGCGAAGCGCGCCCGTTCAATCCGATTTTACGTGTTGATGTGCTGAAAGATATTGACAGTGAAGACCGTGCTGAATTTGAAGTATTTGATACCAGTACAGTACTTTTTGAAGAGCTAATTGCGGCGCGTACCAATCGCCCTGAACCCTGGTTTAAATTCACGCCCAATTATGCGGATGTGTGCTCAATAACAGTACCCACAAGACGAAAGACGACTTAGTTGAGCGCCGTTCTTTACGGCACTCAAGCAAAAACATTGACTTATTGGCGGTTAACGCGAATATCAAAGCTGGTGGTATCTTGTTCGCTGGAGCGGAATGGGTTGATGTCTAGCCCGCCGCGACGTGTATAACGTGCGTAAACCTCTAACTTGGTCGGGTTAAGTGCGCGTTGAATATCGCAAAAAATACGCTCTACGCATTGCTCATGAAATTCATTGTGGTCTCGAAACGAGATCAAATACCTCAAAAGTGACTCGCGGCAAACTTTTTTCCCTTCATAGTGGATAACAATACTCGCCCAATCAGGTTGCGAGGTAATCAGGCAGTTCGATTTTAATAGGTGGCTGTATAAAGTTTCAGTTACACATTCCTCATTTTCATAACGTAACATACCATCTGTCGGGCTATAGATATCTACCTCAATGTCTAATGCATCGATGCACTCGCCAGGCAGTGCCGTAAATGGCAAGCAATTGTATTCATCTGGGCCATAGAGCTTTACTATCACCTGACACTGTGCGGCCTTGCTCAGATCATCGCTAAGGTGTTGCAGCACAGCCTGTTGAGATTCAAAACGCGTTTGGTTAAAACTATTTAGGTATAACTTAAATGATTTTGACTCAATAATATGCGAGCTTTGGCATGGGAATGTGAATGTCGCCACCGCAACTTGCGGCTTTCCTTTACTGTTGAGCCAGGACAGCTCGTATCCAGTCCAAGTATCTTCACCAAAAAAAGGCAGATGTTGTTCGTCGACTGCAATTTGATCTCGGTTTAGCTTTCTTGCTATCGGATGTAAAAGGGCGGCATCGTATTGAGATGCATAGTCAGTTGTTTTGCCTAATACGGAAGCTTTTAGTTCAGGCGCATTGTTGTAATCTGTCATGTTTCACCAATAGTGGTTACAATGTCCCGAATTATAGCGAATAAAAAATGAGATTGGCAGTATGGCTTCTTTTACAAATATGATGGAATCGCTGCATCAGCGTTTTGCTTGTGCAACTGAGCAACGTCAAGGGCATCTACCTCTAATTCAGCATGACACGGCATATCCGAGTCCCTGTGAAAAAGGCCAACCGGATGCGCATGGACAGATCCAGTGGCAAGCGATATCGAGAAGGCCGCGTGGGAGCTTAGCTGATCTGGCAAAAGCGCTGGAAGTCGAATTTCCTGAGCCATTGCATGCTTATTATGGTGCCGTTTTTGCTGGTAATGTACTTGCGACATTTGAAGGGCACGAGGTTGAACTGTTACAAGTGTGGAACGAAGATGATTTTGTAAACTTACAACAGAATATTACTGGGCACGTACTTATGAAGCGCCGCCTAAAGCAAGACGACACGGTTTTTATTGGCCTAACAGAAAAAGACGATCTCCTGATCACGGTTAAGTTAAGTACTGGTGAGGTGTGTCTTGAGTATGTAGGAAAGCCACCACATCATATCTTGGCGGCTAATTTAGGCGCATTTATTGAACAATTAAGCGTTTAATTATTGAAAATCCCACGAGATATTTGAGACCAACTGACAGTTGTCGCACTTGAAGTCAAAAATACCGAACCAAGGTTCATCTAGTGCCCAATCGCCGTTACAGCTAGGGCACTTTCTCTGCTGTTCAGATACTAGGCTCCCACCTCCAACACGATATAGATAGTAATACACGGGCTTTTTTGTGAGATAACGAATACGTTTGCTGAGATCGAGCCCTCTACGTGTTAAATCACTAGATAGACTGGTTAACTCTTCTAAAGCTGCAAACTCACAGCGTGTTGCCCCGTTAATTTGAATCTGATCGCAGGCTTGCCAATCTTCTTGCCACTTAATCAGTGCCTTGTAATCGCCATTTGCAATGGCCGGGATCTTATACAGTGGCACTGGTAGAAAGTCATCACCACAGTAAAGTGGGCTGCACGTATGCACATAGGTTGTGTACAGAATATAACTTGAAGGAGATTGGCACTGATCAGCGCCATTGGCGTGAATATCTTGTCCAATCACCTTAACTTTTGGTGCTAATAGCCCCGCTTGTTGTAACTGTTCAATGGCATGTTTTACAAAGGGGCTGTGGTGCAATGGATGTAAAGAGTCCTCTAGTGGACACATTACACGGGTGACAAAATAGCCATCTTTTAATACAGTCGGAAATTCATCGCCAATAATCTGGCCATTGAAGCGCAATGCATTAACTAAACGGTTTATCGCTTGTTCAGCCATATCTAAGGTGGTGTCTTGGTAGCAGTCAAAAGTGAGATCGACAACAAACATTTTACTTTTGCCCTTCTAGCAGAGACAACAGCTTGTCGAGCTTGGCCTCAATTCTATCGAGTTGAGTCTGGTTACTGACGTCATCACGCGTTTCAATAGGCTCTGGGGCGTCTATTGCATTAGGGTTGTTTTTATACGTGGTTAGCGCTGCAATTAATACGGGCATGGGCACCGGTACTGTCAGCTTTGACTTAACTGTCGCGACAGTGGGTGTTTTGCCTTCCGAAATTAATGCTCGGATGGCGTGTTGAACTGCTGGATGCATAACAAACTACCAAAAAATAAAACGCAGTTTACCACTTTTAAGATGATTACCAAATCACTTGGACACCGCATCATTCAGTTTGCCGTAAAAGCAATTCAGTGTTGCCCTAACGTAGTAAAGCATCCAACTCGTCAATCACTTCACTCCAATCAGCATCTTCTCTTAAAGATTCTTCAATGAAGTGCCTTTGTCCTTCATTCCAAAATGGCGCATCCTTAATGAGGGTATGGCTTGGTAATCTGTTGTGGTCAATAAAGTGAGAGATATGGTCGTCGCTGTTTTCTAAGCCTAATTGTGCAAATAGTGTTTTCAAAGAATGGTAACTGGTATCCATACTGACCTCTGTTGAACGAAAAACATACTACAACTATAGTAGAAGCAGCTTGCATTGATGACATTGAATAATGCCCTCATAGCAAACACGCAAAACCTAATCTACTCAGCCTACGATATTCACATACAGGGATCTAATGATGACAACAACTGAAGAACGCGCACCTGACACAGAAATTAACGTTAAGTTCTTGGCACCCGAGGATATTCGAGTGGCTGCGAGCCTGTTATATCAGGCATACCATGAAGACCCACTGCTTATCAATATTTTCAATGAGCCGAATGAAGGCAAGTATAGGTCTAAATTACGTGCTTTAATCCGAGAGGAGCTAACAAGTTTCAGCAAAGCTGGGCAGCCAATTGTGGGGGTGTTTGTAGGCGATAATCTCGTGGCGGTTGCTTGCGCATTTGTGTCAGAATCAGAAATTGACGCTGACAGGGGGTGGAATTGGCGTCTACGTCTAATGATGGCAGCCGGTCGGTTACAGATGCAACAGCTACTTGAAAAAGAACGGACAATACAAGCTCAACTGAGTGAGTATACGGGCTACTACTTTTTATCGTTTATTGCTGTAGACCCACATTACCAAGGGTTAGGGTATGGACATTACTTGTTGTCCGCTTTAGATACGCTGGTCAGTGAAAACCCAGAAGTAGCTGGATTGGCGGTCTTTGTAACCCAGGGCAATCAGGTCAATTTTTTTGAATCACATGGCTATCAATTAATCAGGCAATTATCATTTAAATCAGCTTCGGGTGAATTACTGTTTAAGCCGCGAACTGACAAATTGGAAAAAGCACTGTGAGACTTTTCCTACATCAGTGTGAGTCTTATTGGGAAGTGTTCTATCGTTTAGGCTCTAATTTTTATTTAAGTCTTTGTATTTTATTGTCTTTTTGTTTTGTTTCAGTATTTTTTAAGAATTTTTATTGAGAATATATCCTATTTATTACGGCTGATTCGCTTAAACTTATTCGTGTTGAAGGATAAAAGGATTCAGCAGAAAGCAAACGCTAGGATGGCGAGTAGGATACAGGTATACACGGGAAGTTCGGAGCGCCGAAGGACAAGGTGAAGGGGAGTCAAGACGACAGAGGAATTAGCACAGGATGTGCAGACATAGGAAATGTCACATGGATTAGGAGCGCCGAA
>NZ_JAKGBI010000004.1 GCF_021530565.1 Pseudoalteromonas sp. SMS1 | reverse complement strand
CAGGGACTTCGGCTTGCTCAGCAACAATTGCTTCGGCCACAGGGGCTTCGGCTTGCTCAGGAACAACTGTTTCAGCCACAGGGGCTTCGGCTTGCTCAGCAACAATTGCTTCGGCCACAGGGGCTTCGGCTTGCTCAGCAACAATTGCTTCAGCCGCAGGGGCTTCGGCTTGCTCAGCAACAACTGTTTCAGCCACAGGGACTTCGGTTTGCTCAGCAACAATTGTTTCAGCCACAGGGGCTTCGGTTTGCTTAGCGAGAGGCGCTTCAACTTGCTCAACAACAGGTGACTCAGTTGTTTCAGCGGTCTGTTCGGCTACGACTCTTTCCTCAATGTGTGCTGTCTCTGCAATCACATCGTCTTGCCCCGAATCCTGTTCAGGCTGTGTTTCAGTGCGTTGTTGCGCCTCAAACTCAGCAGCAGCCTGATCCGCAACAGGCACAAATACAGGTGTTGAAGAGCGGTTTGGCCCATCACTGCGTTTACGGCGTTGTCCTGCTGCTCTCAGATGACGAGGTGAGCGTCTAGAACGCGTTTTTGCTTCGCGCTTATCACCTTGCATGTCTTCTTCAGTTTGACTTACTTGCAGTTGGTCGCTTGGTTCCGCAGTTTCAACAGGCGTTGTAACTTCCTCTACTTGAGATTCAACAATCTTCGATTCTTTCGCCGTGTCATGTGCTTGCTTTACTTGCACAGTCTCTGTCGCGGTTTCAGCAGCTGTTTCTTGCTTAGGCGCAGACACCGGAGTGGTTTCAACCGCGACGGTTTGTTCAACTTTCGCAGGTGATTCGGGCTCCGAGACAGTGTGCTTGACGTCATTCGTAGATTGCGTTTTTTGTTGCTCAGACTCTACTCTCACTTTCTTGCGTAAGTTTCGTCTTTGGCGACGCTGCTTAACAGGCTTCTCTTTGGCTTCCTGTTGCACATCATCTTTTTGCTCGTTTGTTACAACGTTGTTTTTCGCTTTGTCACCGTCAGTGCGCTTACGGTTGTTTTGGCGACGACGCTTGTTACGATTCTCAGAGCGCTCTTGCGTTTCATTGCGTTCTTTCGTTTCGTTCTTTGCTGAATCATTTGATGCATTGGCATCTTTTTGTGATTCATTGCGTCCTTTGCCTTTACGGCGCTGGTTGCGGCGGCGGTTATCATGCTTACCACGACGCTTGTTCTGTGGTTTCTTCTCTTCTTCTTTAGGTTGCTCTTCTTCCGCAGAGAAAAGGCCCTTCAACCAGTTACCAACTCGTGCTAATAAACCAAGCTTCTGTTCTGCAGGTTTAGCAGGCGCTGAATTGGTTGTATTTTGTGGTGGGGCTGGTTGTGCCGCAGGTGCCGGTGCCGAAGGCATAGGTACACCTTTTAACGCAGGCTCTTCTTTTTGCACCACGGGTGCCATTTGAATTTCTACAGCTTCAGCTTCAGGCTCTGCAACTTGCTCATAGCTGGCAAGCTCAGGTACATCATCCTTACGCAAACGCACGACTTCATAGTGTGGCGTTTCTAAGTGTTGATTTGGAATGATCACCACATGACAATTGTGACGCTTTTCAATGCGCTGTACTGCGCGACGTTTCTCATTCAATAAAAATGAGCCAACTTTTACGGGCACTTGCGCATTTACTTGCGCTGTATTTTCTTTAATCGCTTCTTCTTCAATTAGTCTTAAAATTGACAGGGCGATTGACTCGTTTGAACGAATTGTGCCTTGACCGCTACAGCGTGGACAGGTGTGCTGGCTGGCTTCACCCAACGACGGACGTAGACGTTGGCGTGACATTTCTAGTAAGCCAAAGCGTGAAATTTTGCCAATTTGTACACGGGCTCTGTCTGCGCGCACGGCTTCTTTCAAACGATTTTCAACTTCTCGCTGATGACGCGGAGGTGTCATATCGATAAAGTCAATAACAATCAAACCACCTAAATCACGGAGCCTAAGTTGTCTCGCGATTTCATCGGCAGCTTCTAAGTTTGTATTGAGTGCTGTTTCTTCGATATCGCCGCCCTTGGTTGCTTTTGACGAGTTGATATCGATAGATGTAAGGGCTTCTGTCGGATCAATGACAATTGAGCCACCTGAAGGTAGTCTTACTTCACGTTGGAATGCGGATTCGATCTGGCTTTCAATTTGATAGTGCGTGAATAGCGGCACATCATTTTTGTAAAGCTTAACACGATTGATGAAATCGGGTCTAAAGCGTTCGATATGGGCTTTAGCTTCATCAAATACGCGTTGTTTATCAATTAGAATTTCACCAATATCACGTCGTAAGTAATCACGGATCGCTCTGAAGATGACATTGCTTTCTTGGTGAATTAAAAACGGCGCTTTACGGCTTTCAGCAGCTTCTTGGATTGCTTGCCAGTGCACAAGTAGTGCTTTCAAATCGTACTCTAATTCTTCGAACGATTTGCCTACACCAGCCGTTCGAACTATCAGTCCCATTCCCTTAGGAAGCTTTAAACGGCTCAGGGCTTCTTTAAGCTCGATTCGCTCATCACCTTCGATTCGTCTCGAAATGCCACCTGCGCGAGGGTTGTTTGGCATCAATACCAAATAACTACCAGCGACGCTGATAAAAGTCGTTAAAGCGGCCCCTTTTTGACCACGTTCCTCTTTATCTACTTGAACGATGACTTCCTGACCTTCTTTAATTACATCTTTGATGTTTGGGCGGCCATTGAAAGTGTAACCTTCTGGGAAGTAGGTTTTCGCAATTTCTTTAAGAGGAAGGAAGCCGTGACGCTCTGCGCCATAATCGACAAATGCAGCTTCAAGGGAGGGTTCGATTCGAGTGATTTTGCCTTTATAGATATTGGCTTTCTTTTGTTCGTGACCTGGGCTTTCTATATCTAAATCATATAGGCGCTGGCCATCAACCAGTGCAACGCGCATTTCTTCTTGCTGCGTCGCATTGATTAGCATGCGTTTCATATTCTTATGTACTCTATTTACTTTAATTTACCTACCAACTATTTGCTTTATTTTGGTCCGGTAAATTTAACTTACACCATTCTTGTGCGCCAATGCAGGCTGTTTAAGTGTTCCTGTTACTGATGCAGTCTCACGACTGGGGAGAAGGGAACTTAGTCTGTTTTAACACTTACTGCCTGATCTCTTCAAAGGCGGGTTAAAAATTAGCTTTCACTTTGCCTACAGAACTCGCTCGGGTTAAACAAACCCACAAATCTACACAAGACACGATAATTTTGCTTCTATTTACTTGTTTGTCGTGTATGGCCGTAATGGATGAACTGTTACACGCTTCACCTTATGCCAATCACACGTAATAATTGTATTGAGTCGGAGATAAAAGCTTTTGAAATATTAGCTCTGATCTGTATGATCCTCCACCCAAGATGTGCATCACGACAGTATATTTGCGATAAAAAGCAATGCTCGCAAAGTTTGCGAGGCGATTATCCCACTAATAACTGTGCGATAGCAACTAAATTATTACTCAAATCAGTGATTAGGCAATGTCAGAAAAGAATGCTTTACAAGTTACCTTCGTAACTATCACCGAAGATCAGCTAGGACAACGCATTGATAACTTTTTGGTCACGCACCTTAAAGGGGTGCCAAAAAGTGCGGTTTACAAGATCTTAAGAAAGGGCGAAGTACGCGTTAATAAGAAGCGCGTTAAGCCAGTCTATAAGCTACAAATGGATGATGTAGTCAGGATCCCGCCGATAAAAACGGCGGAAAAAAGTGAGTTTGTACCGAAAAACCTAGATAAGGTTGCAAACCTCGAAGACTGTATCTTGTTTGAAGATAAGTATCTGATTGTTATAAATAAGCCGTCAGGGATGGCCGTGCATGGTGGCAGCGGGTTAAGCTACGGATTAATAGAAGCAATTCGTGCACTGCGTCCACATGAGAAGTCTTTAGAGCTGGTGCATAGATTGGACAGAGATACATCTGGTTGTTTATTGATTTCTAAAAAACGCGCTGTTTTAAAAGGGTTACATGAGCAACTCCGTGAAAAAACCATGGAGAAAAATTACTGGGCTTTGGTTGCAGGGGAATGGTCTGCAAAACACAAAAATGTAACAGAACCGCTGAGGAAAAACACGCTTAAATCTGGAGAGCGTGTCGTGCGTGTTGACCATGAAGAAGGCAAAGCGTCACATACTCGATTTAGGGTCTTGGAGCGATTTGCTGGGGCTACCTTGGTACAAGCTTCTCCTGTGACAGGACGCACCCATCAAATCCGTGTACATACGCAGTGTAAGGGGCACCCCATCGCCTGTGATGATAAGTATGGTGATCAAGCATTTGATGCACAAATGCGCAAAAAAGGCCTTGGCAGACTGTTTTTGCATGCGCGTGAGTTACGTTTCTTTCATCCTAAAACAGAGACGACCTTGCATGTAGAAGCTCCTTTGGATAAAGCGCTGAATGCATGCTTGAATACGTTAAGAGGCAAGCATGAAGTATAAATTGGTCATCCTTGATTGGGATGGAACCGTCATGGATACGGTTCCAAAGATAGTCAATACCATCAATATGGTGGCTGACCAGTATTCAATTCCTCGGGAAACGGAAGAGAAAACAAAAAGTATTATTGGCTTATCTTTGGAGACTGCGTTGGAAACTTTGTTTCCAGCCCATGCCCATCGCAGTGCTGAGCTCGCGACTACTTACAAGCACATATATAAAGAAGTAGATACCACGCCCACTTATTTGTTCGAGGGCGTTGAGAAAGTCCTAAAGGTATTAACAAGCGCCGGTGTGAAAGTGGCCGTTGCGACGGGTAAAAGCAGGGTAGGCTTGAATCGACTGCTCGATGAGACAAATTTGGCCAACTACTTTGTGACCACAAGAACAGCCGATGACGCAGAATCAAAGCCAAGCCCCGACATGCTAAATCAAATTATGGCAGAGCTTGGCATTTCGCCATCTGATGCTGTAATGATTGGCGACACCACCATTGATATGGAAATGGCGCGCGGTGCTAAAGTCGATGCAATTGGCATTACACTGGGTGTCGCATCGGGTACTCAGTTGGAAGCTGCGGGGGCGACGTTTATAGCCAACCAATTTGAGCAACTAATTGGCGGCCTGTGCTAATACGTCGACTCCAAATTCGGCAAACGACTTTGTTAATTCGATCAGTGGGAGCCCAATCAGTGTATTGGGGTCTTCTCCCTCGAGTTTTTCAAATAGGCAGATGCCTAACCCTTCGCTTTTAAAACTACCCGCGCAGTTGTATGGCTGTTCTAAATCAAGGTAATTTGAGATTTGTCTGTGTGAAAGTGTTCTAAAATGAACATGGAATGGCACAACTTTGGTGATGCTTTTGTTTTGTTCTATCGAGTAGAGGCTAAGACCGGTGTAAAAAGTCACAGAGTGTCCGCTGAACATGGTAAGTTGCTTTATCGCGTTTTCTATGGTGTGTGGTTTGCCTAGAATCTGCTCATTAAATACTGCCACTTGATCAGAGCCAATCACAAACCCTTTATCGTACCGACCGATGGCCGATTTTGCTTTATTCTCACTCAATCGATGCACTAACTCTTGAGGTGATTCCAATTCTGTAGGCGATTCATCAATATCTGGTGAGAAACTATCAAATGCAAGCCCTAATTTTTTTAAAATTTGCTGCCTAAAAGGTGAGCTAGAGGCTAATATAATAGGTGTGTTCATAAGCGAATGGGTACCTGAACTAAATAATTGACACAAGGATAAGCATTAGTAGTCGAAAAACAATAGGAAAGTTTATTTTTACTTTGACTAAACCACTAACAATCTATATGATGCAGCCCCTATGCAAAAGGTGAAAATTCCCATCACTCTTGATCCAGGCAGGGCAGCACAGCGCCGAGCCAGTTATGACGGCATTGTGAAGCTTGAAGAACTTTCTCGACTGCAGCAAGTTGTGCAGGATCAGGTAGGTGAAATAGCGGTAACTATTCATTGCGATATTGATCAGCAAGGTTTGGTGGTGGTTCGAGGCTCAGCTCGAGCGCGACTGACTGTGTTGTGTCAACGTTGTAATGATGAATTAGGGTTGGATTTGGCTCAAGACTTTGCGTATTCGCCAGTCGGATTAGGTGCAGAGTCGGAAGATCTTCCTGAAAGCTACGATGTGGTGGAGTTAGATGAAGAAGGCGAAATCAATCTTCGACAAATTATTGAAGATGAGTTGATTTTGGCGATTCCTATAGTTCCTATGCATGATGAAGCTTCGTGTTCATTTTCTGATAAGCCAGCAAGCTTTGGTGAAATTGAAGCAGAAGAAAGTAAACCAAATCCATTTGAGATTTTAAAACAACTTAAGAAAGATTCTTAGGAGAAGGCTAATGGCGGTACAAAAAAGCAAAGTGACACGTTCACGTCGTGGCATGCGTCGTTCACACGATGCTATCAGCGGACCAGCTTTAACTGTAGACCAAGTTTCTGGTGAGACTCATCGTCGTCACCACGTAACTGCTGATGGTTACTACAAAGGCGTTAAAGTAATTTCTAAGTAAGAGATTGCTTGATGCTGACTAATCTAACCATCGCGTTAGATATGATGGGGGGCGATTACGGCCCCCGTTCATCTATTCCTGCGGCAATCCTCGCCGTAAAAAAATATCCAAATTTGACTTTGTTACTTTGCGGTAATGAAGATGTATTGCGCAAAGCCTTACAAAAAGAACAATACTTAGACCATCCCAGACTCCTTATCAAACACTGCGAGCAAGTTGTAACGAACAACTGTGAACCTGCACATGCATTACGGAATAAACGTAATTCTTCTATGCGTATTGCGCTCGATATGGTGAAATCTGGACAAGCTCAGGCATGTGTTAGCTCGGGCAATACTGGTGCGTTATTGTCGATGGCACATTATGTTTTAAAAATGCTACCAGGCATTAAACGACCAGCTCTCATTACATCCATGCCAACCGAAAAGAAGCAGCCCGTCTACTTGTTAGATTTAGGGGCTAATGTACTGTGCGATCCGGAGACGCTGTTCCAATTCGGCATTATGGGATCGATTGTGGCTGGGGAGGCACTTGATAAAGCCAATCCGAAGGTGAGTTTGCTAAACATTGGCGCAGAAGATATTAAAGGGCATGATGGCATCAAGCAGGCTGCTAAGTTAATGTGTGAATGTGAGCACTTGAACTACCAAGGTTATTGTGAAGGCAGTGACATCTTCTCAGGTAGGTCAGATGTGATTGTATGTGAGGGGTTTGTTGGCAATATTGCACTGAAAACCTGTGAGGGAATTGCCAAACTTATCATGCTAAAATTCACGAATGCGCTTAAAAAACACTTTTTTTACAAGGTTCTTGCATTTTTACTACGGCCGGTGATAAAAAAACTCTATAAAAAGGTGAACCCCGACCAGTATAACGGAGCAAGTCTGGTAGGATTGCGTGGTATTGTCGTTAAAAGTCACGGAAATGCTTCGAATAAGGCATTTTTAGCAGCGATCGATGAAGCTGTTAGAGAGGTTAATCGACGCATACCCGAAAAGATACAGACTGCTTTTGAAAAAATGGCAAAAACAGAAGAAGCTTCCGTTAGTCAAGATTAAAACAATTCTGGCGATGGGCCGCTTTTGTCGTTTTTCATCATTGAGTCTGAAAGTAGAAATCCAAGTCATACCACTGATGAGTGCTTACCGATGTTGGTGATGCAATGCATGTGAGTATGCAAAATGAAAACGAGTTAAAAGAGCATCGTATGTCACAAAAAATAGCTTTACTTTTTCCAGGTCAGGGCTCTCAGAGCGTAGGCATGTTGTCAGAGTTACTAGCATCTTCTGAAGTTGCACAAAATACTTTTGCCGAGGCGTCAGAGGCGCTAGGGTATGATTTACAAGCTTTGGTATTGAATGGCCCTGAAGAAGAGTTAAATAGAACAGACAAAACACAGCCTGCTTTATTAACTGCCAGTGTCGCAATCTTCCGTCATTGGGCTGAAAAAAATGTAGATGCTGAATTGGTGCTCGCAGGCCATAGCCTAGGCGAATACTCTGCCTTAGTGTGTGCCGAAGTGATCAGTTTAGCTGAAGCGGTAAAATTGGTAGAAAAGCGTGGTTTGTACATGCAAGAAGCCGTGCCAGCTGGTACGGGCTCAATGGCTGCCATCATTGGTTTAGATGATGACACCATCGCGAAGGTGTGTGCTGATGCGGCGCAAGACCAAGTTGTTTCACCTGTGAACTATAATTCGCCGGGTCAAGTTGTAATTGCAGGTCACAAAGAAGCTGTTGAGCGCGCAAGTGAAGCGTGTAAAGAAGCCGGTGCGAAACGTGCTTTACCATTGGCGGTAAGTGTGCCTTCACACTGCGAGCTTATGAAGCCAGCAGCAGAGCGTCTTGCTGAAGATTTGGCGAAATTGGAATTTTCTGCGCCTAAATATCCAGTCATTAATAACGTCGATGTTGCAGTAGCGAAAAGTGCTACAGATATTAAAGAAGCGTTGGTTAAGCAGTTATTTAGCCCTGTTCGTTGGACTGAAACAGTGCAGAAACTTGCTGCGGATAACGTGACTACCGCGTATGAATTTGGCCCAGGTAAAGTACTAACTGGTCTGGCGAAGAGAATTGATAAGTCTGTTAAATGTGCTGCTGCTAATGATATAGCGTCAGTTGAAAGTGCGGAATAATAGAGAAGAAAAATGTCAAATATTTTTGGTCTAGAAGGTAAAATTGTTTTAGTGACTGGTGCAAGTAGAGGCATCGGTAAGTCAGTAGCACAAACATTGGTTGCACAGGGTGCGACAGTGTTGGGTACTGCGACGAGTGATTCAGGTGCAGAAAAAATCAGTGAGTATCTTGGTGAAAACGGTAAAGGATACAAGCTGAACGTCACAGATGTTGAATCAATTGATGCTGTATTAAAGCAGATAAAAGCTGATTTCGGTGACATAGATGTGCTTGTTAACAATGCGGGTATCACGCGCGACAACTTACTTATGCGTATGAAAGACGATGAGTGGACTGATATCATTGACACAAATTTAAGTGCAATCTATCGTTTATCAAAAGCGGTACTTCGCCCAATGATGAAGAAAAAGTGTGGCCGTATTATCAACATTGGTTCGGTTGTTGGTACAATGGGTAATGCGGGTCAGGCAAACTATGCAGCTGCTAAAGCAGGTGTCATTGGTTTTTCTAAATCATTGGCTCGTGAAGTGGCATCTCGTGGTATTACTGTTAATGTCATCGCACCGGGCTTTATCAAAACTGATATGACTGATGAGCTAACTGATGAGCAAAAAGCGGCAACGCTTGCAAACGTGCCAGCAGGTCGTTTAGGACAGCCTGAAGAGATTGCAGCAGCAGTTGCATACTTAGCGTCAGATGCTGCGGCGTACATTTCAGGCGAAACATTGCATGTTAATGGTGCGATGTATATGGTTTAAAGATTACAATTTAATTTAAATTTTTGTGATCTTGCCGCAAACGAGCTTGAAATTGGGCTTAAAATAGGCGATAAAGTAAAAAAATATTTCGTAACAGGTTTGACCAGACAAAAAAGTCATGGTCAATCCTTGAATCCATACATGATGCGCCGTAAACTACGCCGCAATCTGAAAATTAACGCAAAAGCGTTTTAATAAAGGAAAGAAGAATGAGCGACATCCAAGAACGCGTAAAAAAAATCATCGTTGAACAACTAGGTGTTAAAGAAGAAGAAGTTAAATCTGAAGCGTCTTTCGTAGACGACCTAGGTGCTGATTCTCTTGATACTGTTGAGCTAGTAATGGCTCTAGAAGAAGAGTTCGACACAGAGATCCCTGATGAAGAAGCTGAGAAAATCACGACTGTTCAGGCAGCGATCGACTACGTTACTGCTCACGCTGAGTAATTAACGGATCTGAAGGGCAGCACTCGCTGCCCTCATTCATTCTACCCCCGCAAAATTCAAATCCCTTTTTGGAGGAAACCGTGGCTAAACGTCGAGTCGTAGTAACTGGCTTAGGTATGTTGACGCCGCTAGGTAATGATGTTCAGTCAACCTGGCAAGGCCTGTTAGAAGGTCGCAGTGGCATTTCAAATATCACGCATTTTGATACATCGAGTTTTGGAACTAAGTTTGCTGGCTTGGTCAACGACTTTGATGCGACAGAATACATGTCCAAAAAAGACACAAAAAAAATGGACTTGTTTATTCAATATGGTATCGCAGCTGGTGTCCAAGCATTAAAGGATTCAGGTTTAGAGATCACTGATCAAAACGCAGCACGCGTAGGCGTTGCAGTCGGTTCAGGTATTGGTGGTCTAACGCTTATCGAAGAAAATCACCACAAATTAATTGCAAGTGGTCCTCGTAAGCTTTCTCCGTTTTATGTGCCATCAACTATCATTAACATGATTTCTGGCCACTTATCCATTATGCATGGACTAAGAGGGCCGAACATTTCAATCGTCACGGCATGTACAACGGGTTTACATAACATTGGTCATGCGGCGCGAATGATTGCATATGGCGATGCTGATGCAATGGTTGCAGGTGGTGCAGAAAAAGCATCTACTCCAATTGGCATGGGTGGATTCAGTGCTGCACGTGCGCTTTCTACCCGTAATGATGATCCACAAGCCGCGTCTCGTCCTTGGGACAAAGATCGTGATGGTTTTGTACTTGCAGACGGCGCTGGCGTAATCGTACTTGAAGAGTACGAGCACGCTAAAGCACGCGGTGCAAAAATTTACGCTGAACTTGTTGGTTTTGGTATGAGTGGAGATGCTTATCACATGACATCACCACCTGAAGATGGGTCCGGTGCTGCACTGGCGATGGAGAATGCCTTAAATGATGCTGGTGTTAATGCGGAGCAAATCGGTTATATCAACGCTCATGGTACATCTACACCAGCGGGTGACATCGCCGAGACTTCAGCGGTCAAATCGATTTTTGGCGATGCTGCAAACAACGTAATGGTGAGTTCATCGAAGTCAATGATGGGCCATTTATTAGGAGCTGCGGGTTCTGTTGAGTCGATTATCAGCATCCTATCGTTGGTTGACCAAAAGGTATCGCCAACGATCAACTTAGACAACCCTGATGAAGGGTGCGATTTAGACTATGTTCCGCATACAGCGCGAGATGCTAAGCTTGATTATGCTTTGTGTAACTCGTTTGGTTTTGGTGGAACAAACGGTTCCTTGTTATTTAAAAAGATTTAAATTAAATATCAAGACTGAGATAAGCCTGGCTATGCCGGGCTTTTCTATTTTTGGAGAAACGTATGGACATAAGTGACAAAGACCGTGGATTGAATTATGGAGATGGCTTTTTTACAACGGTAAAAATAGACTCCCAAAAGCTTTCTTTATGGCATTATCATCTGGCACGACTCCAAGAATGTGAAAAAAGACTGGGCTTTCCACCGTTGGACTATGCCCAATTGACTAATGAATGTCTAGAGATCGCACGGCAGCGCAAGAGGGGGTTTTTGAAGGTATTAGTTACCCGGGGTTGTGGCGGAAGAGGGTATGGTGTACCAGAAGAACCGAGCCCAAATCTCATTATCACGCAAGGGGAACTACCAAGCCATTATCATGACTGGCAGCAGAAGGGCGTGTCGCTCGGTTACAGCGAGATACAGCTGGGGCATCAGCCTTTATTCGCAGGGCTTAAAACACTTAATCGGTTGGAACAAGTGATGATTAAACGCGGAGCGCAGCACAGTGCATTTGACGATGTCATTGTCGAAGACATAGCCGGTAATGTAATAGAAAGCTCGGCAAGTAATATTCTAGTAGTTAAAAACGGTCGCGCCTTTACGCCAAAATTAGATATGTGTGGCATAGCCGGTGTATATTTACAACATGTGTGCAGTCAATTTAAAGTGACAGCGCAAAGGGTACAGCGGCAGGACTTAGCGCAGGCGGATGCCATCTATCTATGTAACAGCCTGATGGGACTTGTGCCAGTTAAATCACTAGACAAACAAATATTTGATGTGCAAACTGCTTTGCAATTAAAAGAAGAGATAGAAGCACCTGAATGATCCGCTACGTGTTGTTTGTTGTTGCATTATTAGCCTCCATTGTTGTTTTTTTGAGTTACAGTCTGTATGCGCGGATACATAATGAGCCTTTGTCTCTTAACCAGCAATATGTACAGATAGAGAGCGGAGATACGTTCAACCAGCTATGTAATAAATGGCAAGCAGAAGGTGCGTTAGATAGCTGTTTGCCTTACAAGTTGTACAGTAAGTTAAACCCAAACCTTTTTACTTTAAAAGCGGGCGTATATGAGATATCCGCCCTGACGGTATGGTCAGCTATCAACAAAATCAACAAAGGCATTAAGGCTGATTTCACTTTTACAATTATTGAAGGTGAAAGTTATCAAGCCATTGTTGAAAAACTAAAAGGGCGCGAATTTTTGGTTTTTGACATACCACAAGTTGATGTCGAGGCTCATTTTCAGTTTGGTAATGCACACCCAGAGGGATGGTTGTATCCTGAAACGTATCATTATGAGGGAGGGACAAGCGCATCAGCATTGCTAACTAGAGCGCATAATAAAATGAAGCGCCAGCTTGACGAGGTGTGGACGAAAAGAGAGGCGGATATTCCGCTTAAAAATAAATATGAAGCCCTCATATTGGCCTCGATTATAGAAAAGGAGTCAGGGAAGGCTGCAGAGCGCAGTACCATCTCCTCTGTATTTCACAATCGGCTGAATAAGGGCATGCGGCTTCAAACAGATCCAACCGTCATTTATGGCTTAGGAGCGAGGTATCAGGGTGACATCAAACGTGTTCATTTAAAAGAGCATACACCGTATAACACCTATCGCATTAATGGTTTACCACCCACACCGATTGCTATGCCATCACAGGATGCGCTGTTGGCTGCAGTGCAGCCAAAAAAGACGGATTATTTCTACTTTGTTTCAAAAGGCAACGGCGAGCACCACTTTTCTAAATCACTGAAAGAGCACAATCGGGCTGTCCGTAAATACATTTTGAAGAAATGAATTAGAAAGGCCGCCCTAGGACGGCTTGTTCACTTATTTATTTTCAAACTCAACGGTCAGTGTCTGGTTTGAGGTGAGATCTTTAAAGGTATACTCTGTCAGTGCGCCTATATTGATACCATTGAGCGTGACACTTTTGACTCGCGCGTTTGCTGCCGCCTCAAATAAAAAAGTTTGTCCTTTGTGAGGGCTGACCAATACATCACCAAACGTATCACCTGAGGGCGTCACGGATCCTAAGTGTATCACTTTGGTTGCTTGTTTCTTGGTAATTAACTTCCATGGGTCATAGTCTATCGCGAGTGTACCTGGTGCCGTGTCTGCATACCATTTGGCTTCGAAGTATTGACCGTTATGATATACTTGGTCGCCTTTGCGGTAGACATTGCCTTGGGTGAAGGTGGGGCTGGCGCCAATACTCTGTACAGTCACGACTTTACCATCTGTCAGTGGTTTTGGGTTTCTCATCCATTCCACAATATCTTTAAAGGGCACGACACGCACCACAGGTTGGCCATTTACTTTTAAGCTCAATGCGTAGTGAATAAACTCTTCAATTGCTTGTTGGCGCTCTAGATAAGTGGTTGCTCGACCCCCTTTGTCATACTCAGCAGCGTAAATATTTGCATGTGCACCGTATAGTAAAGGAGAGCGATTTCCTGCTAAGCGCAAGTGTAAGTTATGTTTTAAGATCTCAAGTACTTCTTCTTTACTCATCGCACTACCAACCCACATATTGGTATCAAACGCCACCATTTTGCCGCCAAGAGGCTTTTCGAAGACATTTGAAGGGAGTTGCCAAAGGCCTGGGAAATTGCCTACATCGGGTTTACCAACCCGTTTGGTTGGTGTGCCATGATCCATCGTATAAGGCCATGGGTTATTGGTACCGTTATATTGGCTGCCCCAACCTTCTTCGATGCTTGTATCGTATACAAAATGACCCTTCACCAGAGCCGAGAAAAGAGCATTATTGTGATTGAGGTATGGTGTTCTAAATCCGACAATCTCGTTTCTAGGAATACCTGGTCCAGCTGCGTCGTTTGCGCCAGTATCTACTTCAGTCGCATCAAACGGTTTACTTAGCCAAGTCTGTGTAACGGTCAGCTCTTCGATCCATTCTTGCTCGGAGAAGTTATTGGTATCCGGTCCTCCATCTCGATGGCTCCATGTGTGGTTGCCAATTTCGTGGCCATTTAACCATGCTTCTCTCCAGGCGTGTTTAATTCCGACAGGATCATTCGCGATTGATTCAATGTACGAGGGTGTATTGTAAAAGCTGAACCTAATGGGGCTACCATCAAACGTGGCAGTGTTGTTTGTACCTGTCGCATTATGCAGGTTTCGCGTAAAGTCGATGATCCAATCCATCCCCTCTTTTGAACCGTTATCATCAAAGCCAATTGAAATAAAAAGCGGTACCTGAACAGGCCTTAATTGGGAAGGCGGCATTTGGCTCCAGGGCTGATAGTCGGTGTAGTTATAGTGTGCGTTGTGCGCTTGTGTACTTGGGTTATGTATAGAGGTATCGAGCGCGTGTACGTGGGGTGCCACGGTTATACCAGCAATTATCCCGAACGCAATTGAGGTGAGCTTAAACTTCATCATTATTTCCTTTTTTGTGGCCAATCCTGAAATCACATATAGATTTTAGGTTAGGGCAATGCATTTTTAAGAAGTCGATTTTTCAGCACAATTGTACCTATAATGACATTTATTAAACTTTGATTTAGAACATGGTTGCGCGCTGTATAGTCGTGGTGTCTATTTTTATAAGTATTATTATCAATGGTTTATTTATTTAAATTGGTGTCGAGATAACGTGTAATTAAGTCTTATGAATTTGATATTGTTGCTTATCATGCAGTATGGATTTGTCCAAGTTAAGCGGTTGCCCAATACTTGTCTCATATGGCTGTATATTGTCTACAAATATGCTATTTCTATAGCCGAAATTAGTTAATATACTCTGGGAGTGGCTCACATGAATAAGCTAAACGCACTCGCTTTAGCGGTAATAATAGGTATAACTGGATGTGCACAGGAAACAACCTCCAGCAATATAAAGAGCGGTGTTCAAGTGGCGTCGCAAAACGCGGTCAGTCGCCAGGACGTTGATAAGGTCGTTGAACAATATACACGCGAATTCATCGCGCATCAGCCTGCAATGGCGACTTCACTTAAATTAGACAGTGCCGATTATGGTGTGTACGCCAATCGTCTACCGGATTATTCCGTGGCAGGGATGCAAGCTTTACAAATTGATATGGACCGCGCGGCGGCGCAATTAAAGCAATTACAATCTGCGGCATTGTCTGACAGAGACCTTTTACATGTCCAAGTGAATGAAGTAATCGCGCGCTATTACGCTGGCGATAAGGTATTTGCAGCGGGTTACGTAGACACGTGGGGTGGCCATTTACCTTATATTGTGAACCAAATATCTGGTCCATTGATGGATGTACCGAGTGTACTGCAAAATCAGCATAGTATTGAAAGCGAAGAGAATGCGAAAGCCTATGTTGAGCGACTTGGTGCGTTCGCTCACATGGTGGATCAAGTAAGAGAAAAAGTACTTGCCGATGCCAAGCGTGGTGTTATTTTGCCAAAGCCATTATTTCCAAATACGCTGGCTTATTTAAACGGGTATACGCAGCCTGATGCAAACGAGCATATATTAGTCACCTCTTTTAAAGACAAGCTAAATAGCCTGAATGGTTTAAGTGAACAAACGAAGAATAGCTATGTAGAAGCGGCTGCTGATGTCATGGCTAACCAGGTTTATCCTGCATTTAAACGCGTGACTAATGAAATGCAATCACTAGCGCAGCAGGCTTCCAATAAAGTTGGGATTTGGGCGCAGCCCAATGGCGAAGCGTTTTATCAGCATGCCATCACTTATCTTGCAGACTCTGATATGACCGCTGAGCAAATTCATCAAGTTGGGCTTGCCGAGGTCGACCGTATTAGCAAAAGAATGGACGAAATTTTGCGTGCCAATGGCTATACCAAGGGCTCTGTAAGCGACCGTATGAAGCAACTCAATGAAGAGCCGCGCTTTTTATTTGACAATAGCGACGCAGGGCGCCAAGAATTATTGGCATTCTTAAGAGGCGAAATTGAAGTGATTAATGAGAAAGCGCCACAGTATTTCTCAACGTTACCGCCGCAAAAAGTAGAAGTGAAGCGTATTCCTGTTGAAGTTGAAGCGGGCGCACCTGGTGGCTACTATTATGGGCCGTCGTTAGATGGCAGTCGCCCTGGTGTCTTTGCCATTAACTTGAAAGATATGAAAGCGGTACCGAGCTTTGGCTTGAAAACCTTGACTTATCATGAGGCAGTGCCAGGTCATCACTTCCAAATAGCCCTGAATATGTTGCAAACGGATATTGGACTGATGCGCCAAAACGCTTCATTCAATGGCTATATTGAAGGGTGGGCACTTTACTCTGAATTACTCGCTTATGAAATGGGGATGTATGAAAATGACCCATTTGGTGACTTGGGTCGATTGCAAGCGGAAGCCTATAGGGCTGCGCGTTTAGTAGTTGATACGGGACTGCATTTCAAAAAGTGGAGTCGCGATGAAGCGATCGCTTACTTCGCTGAAGCAACTGGTTCTGCCATGAGTGATGTTGTCCCTGCGATTGATCGATATATAGCTTGGCCCGGTCAAGCGCTAGGTTATAAGCTGGGTATGCTCAAGTTTGAAGAGCTGAGAAAAGAGGCACAACAAGCATTGGGAGACAAGTTTGATATGACTTCTTTTCATGATGAGATCTTATTAAAAGGTGCTCGCCCACTGGCTTTGGTTGAAAAAGATATCGCGCGTTGGGTTGAGAAGCGCAAGTCGATGTAAGAATGTGTATGCTTAATAAGGGCCATTGGCCCTTTTTTTAGCGAAAAAATTAATATTGATACACATTGGTACATTTGGCGACCAGCGGATACGTATTCAAATTTTGATGCACCATATACCTGATTCAAAAGAACAACGATATGGAAACCAAAATGAGTCAACCAAAATGCACAGCTTTGATTACATTTTCTTTGTTAGGGCTAAGTGCCTGTGGCAGTATCACCAATGAAAACACACTCCCTCAACCTGACCAAGAAATAAAGCCATCACCGCAACAAGGGGTTAAGCGGTTTCACTATCAGACACTGATAAATAACCTGATTTCACATGAAGTTCATGGCATCATTTTACATGTCTCTTCACCCAGCGATACATTTACCTCAAGCGCTGGCGTTGCTAACTTAACGACGCAAGAAGCATTGCAGCCAAGTGCAGTTTACCATTTAGCAAGTAGTGGAAAAATCTTTACTGCATTATTAGCGGTGCAATTGTGTGAGGAAGGGCGCTTAGACTTAGATATGACAATAGACAACTGGTTGTCACATGATATAACTCGCCAGATACAATATTCAGATCAAATCACGCTCAGGCAGTTACTCAATCACAGTAGCGGCGTTTATAGTTACTCGGACCCCGACAGTAAGGACGCTTATGTTGAATTTGTTATGGCAAATTATAAAAGCGGTATTGCCAATGAGGACTTACTAAGATTTGCCTATGGGCACCCAGGCTACTTTAAACCTGGGGAAGGGGGGTCAATATTCGAACAGTAACTATGTGCTTGTCGGGATGATAATGGATAGTGTGTTAGACCACCCTAACGCACTGGCGATGCGAGATAAAATCATAGACAGGTTAGCGCTCAATGATACCTTTTCGGTTGGCATTGAACATCATGTTGCACAGCTTACACCCGGTTATGAAAAACAAGCAGGGGCATTTATAAATACAGGTCCTATATTAAGCAAGGTGACAGCCGCTTCAACCCCTATCGCGTCATCTGTACTCGATGTTGCGGCATTAATGAGAGGTATTTTTAGAGATGAAGTTTTGCTGTCTCAAGCGGCGCGAGAGGCGCTGTTGGGAGATGCCAGCCGAGTGAAGGTGTCGGCGAATCTAGATTATGTATTGGGGCTTTGGAAGGAACAGTTTAATGGCTACACGGTGTTTCATCATAATGGTGGCAATCATGGATATATATCAAATAATATCTACGTACCTGAATTAGATGTGAGTATCGTGTATTTTCTTAATTGCGGGCTCAGTGAACCATGTATACATGCCTTTAACACGATTGAGCAGGTCGTCAAACGCCATGTTATTGTAAGTCAATAACGAGAAAACGCGCGCGGCGAATAGCCGCGCCAAATAGATTAATCCTCTATCCCTCTGAACTTTAAGAATTCTGAATACGTGCCTTTAAAATCTGTAATTTTATTATCTTTGATTTCTAAGATACGTGTTGCCAGAGAGTCTACAAACACACGGTCGTGTGAAACGAAGAACAAAGTACCTTTATATTGCTCGAGTGCGGTGTTCAATGATTCGATAGATTCCATATCCATGTGGTTAGTTGGCTCGTCCATTAGCAGGATATTTGGTTTGTGCATCATTAGCTTACCAAGTAACATGCGGCCTTGTTCACCACCTGACAGTACTTTTACGGACTTCTTAATACTGTCTTGAGAAAACAGCATACGGCCTAAAAAGCTGCGTAGCACTTGTTCGTCATCACCTTCTTGACGCCATTGCCCCATCCATTCCATTAGGTCCATGTCTTTTTCAAAGTCGTCAGCATGATCTTGCGCGTAATAGCCAATGTTGCTGTTTTCTGACCATTTAAATGCGCCATCGCGTGGTTGTAATTGGCCCGCTAAGGTATTGAGCAATGTTGTTTTACCGACGCCGTTTTCGCCGATGATTGCGACACGTTCACCCACTTCAAAAATGCCATCAAACTGGCTGAAGAGGTCGTCTTCAAAGCCTTGAGATAGATTTTCAATTTCTAGGGCATTTCTGAACAACTCTTTCGATTGTTCAAATCGAATAAACGGGTTTTGACGACTCGAGGCTTTCACTTCATCTAACTGAATTTTATCAATTTGCTTTGCACGAGAGGTCGCTTGTTTTGCTTTTGATGCATTTGCCGAGAAACGTGCTACGAACGTTTGCAGTTCTGCAATTTGTGCTTTCTTCTTGGCATTGTCTGCGAGTAGTCGCTCTCTGGCTTGTGATGCTGCGGTCATGTATTCATCATAGTTGCCTGGGTAAACACGTAGCTCGCCATAGTCGAGATCAGCCATATGTGTACACACACTATTTAAAAAGTGTCGGTCGTGCGAAATAATGATCATGGTACAGTTACGCTCATTGAGCGTGTGCTCCAACCAGCGAATTGTGTCGATATCCAAGTTATTGGTTGGTTCGTCAAGTAACATGATATGTGGGTCGGCAAACAATACTTGTGCTAACAACACTCGTAGTTTCCAACCTGGTGCAACTTCACTCATCAAGCCAAAGTGTTGCTCGGTAGGAATACCGACTGCTAGCAGTAGCTCACCAGCTTTGGATTCTGCCATATAGCCATCCATTTCGGCGAATTTAACTTCTAGATCAGCGACAATCATCCCTTCTTCTTCGCTCATTTCTGGCAAGGAGTAAATTCTATCGCGCTCTTTTTTTACTTCCCAAAGCTCTTTGTAGCCCATGATAACAGTATCAATAACGGTAAATTCTTCGTATGCAAATTGATCCTGATTTAGTTTCGCGACCCGCTCTTGTGGATCGTAACTGACATTACCACCTGTTGGCTCTAATTCACCACTTAAGATTTTCATAAAAGTTGACTTACCACAGCCATTCGCACCAATTAGGCCGTAGCGATTACCTTCGCCAAATTTGACGGAGATGTTTTCAAAAAGTGGCTTTGAGCCAAACTGCTGCGTGATATTCGCTGTAGAAATCAAAATTTAACACCTTAAATAATTTAAAACGGCGCAACGTTACCTGCTGTTAGTGGTAACTGCAAGTATTGCATGCCAGAAATATGAGATTAGCGGCATTATGACACTCTTGACTGCGTATTTATATAAACAAGGTATTATAAAAGCGCGAGTTTGATGTACTTACCTGACAAAAGTACAATTTTATGGATATATCGCAACAAACGCACTTACCGAGCACTTTTTATTCGCAAAGCAGTAGATAGTTGACTATATATCTATGTATGAAGTGTTAACAAGATCGACATCAAATGCAATTAACCGTTTCAGCTCGTGTAATGAGTGGATTTGCGGCAGTTGTAGTTTTGGCTTGTATTATTTACGCAGTAGCTTTGACAGGGAACATAACTATCGGTGGATCCGTACAGAAGGTTTCCAAGCAAAGTGTGCCAACTTTGATTGCGGGCAATAACATGCTGCAATCTGTATTGTTGTCTCAACTCTCTTTAGTACAACTTGAGAAGGCGTCGACGTTGAGTCAGATAAACGCCATCAAACAAGTGTACACCGCGCAAAAAAGCACTAATCAAAGCGCAGTAGGGCAGTTGCAAGAACTGACCCAGCCTGTCGCCGAGCTCAACCTGACCTTTGAGCAATCGCGCGAGTTAAATAACGCTTTTTTTAGTGCGTCCGACAAAGCGTTTTCAGATGTTGTTCGGGTTGTAACGCTTACACAAAAAACCACTGAACTGGCGAGTGAGTTTGGTGACATGGGCGACGAAACACTGAGCTATGCTTATGATCTAGATGGGTTATCGGATGATGAGTCAATTTCCGATGTGGTAAACAGTTTTGTTGAAAATGTAGAAAACCTAGTTGAAGAGGTCAATACAGGGTTGAGATCAACCATTAAGTTTGAAGTGTTAAATGTGCAGTCTGTAGCAAAAGACACGTTAGACGAAATGGACACTCAATTTGCGTCAATCAGGGTAGCGTCTGGTATTGCTGGTACTGAGCAAGTGGCAACTATGGCGGAAAACTTTGCACTGTTTAAAGAGGTTTTAATTGGGCCTGACAGTGCACTTTTGGCTAGAGTGAACACACTGGTTGAAAAGGAAAAGGTTGGGGGGGGAATTCAGAGTGCCAAAGACTCTGCGACCAAATTGCAAAGGCAGCTCGAAGAGTTAAACAAACAGATTATTGTGTTAACAGACGAAGCACAGCAAGAAGCAAAAATCGCGATAGACGACAGTCAAACCGTCACGACGTCACTGACGGTGGTGATGGTAATCCTTTCGGCCATTATTGCATATTACGTGATAACCAGCATTCGTGCGCCGTTATACGCGATCGTTGATTTGATAAACCGCGCGGCAAAGGGTGATCTAACAGTTCAATTTTCAGATTTTAAAAAAGATGAATTTGGACAACTTGCTGAGAACATGCAGCAACTCATTTCGAATTTAGCATCAATACTACGTGAGGTGTCGAGTAACTCTCAGTTATTAGCGTCAACAGCAGAGCAAACCAATATTATTTCTGAACAAAGCTGCAGTAGTGCGTCTCAGCAAAGTGACCAAATGACGGCAATGAGCAGTTCAATTTCTGAAATGAAAGAAACTGTCAGCTCGGTAACGAACAGCATTCATGAAACCCTAGAGCATGTTAAGCAAGCCAGTTCTGAAGCCTCGTGCGGCGAGCAGCGTTTGCAAAATAATGTTGCTGAAATCAAAGCGCTTGAAGCGTCAATCGAAAAGTCAGCAAATGCTATCTCGATGCTCAGTAGTGAACTGGATAATATAAACTCGGTGCTGGCGGTGATTCGCAGTATCGCAGAGCAAACCAACTTGCTAGCGCTCAATGCGGCTATTGAGGCCGCAAGGGCCGGAGAGCAGGGGCGAGGCTTTGCTGTGGTGGCAGATGAAGTGAGGACACTTGCCAGTCGTGCTCAAAACGCAACGGAGGAAATTGAAAAAGCCATAAATGGATTGCAAGAAGGGGCAAGAGATGCAGTGACTACCATGTCGACGTCTCAAAAAGATACTCAGACCTGTGTCGAGGGTATTGAGTCTGTGAAAGATACCCTAGTGTCAATCGTTGGTAGTGTCGAAACCATTAAAGATATGAGCCAACAGATAGCAGCCGCATCTGAAGAGCAAAGCTTGGCCGCGATGAGCCAATACGAAAATGTTCAACATATGCATGAAATCACCGATCTCACCTCGAGTCATGCTAAAGAAAATCAACAGGCCAGTCGGCAGCTCGCAGAAATGGCAGAGACGCTTAGAGCCATGATGAGCCAATTTAAAACTTAGGAGAATACAATGAAACTACTACTCGCAATTGGCGCTGTATCTCTAGTACTTAGTGCTATGCCAATAGAGGTAAAAGCAGGCACTTGTGAAATCAAGTACCTAAGAACGGCTTGTCCGGGTAAAGAAAAGATCAGCTTTAAAAAATGTAAAGGTAAGCAAGCATGCTCTAAATTTAAAGAAGCTGCAACCGCCTCTGAGTGTGGTGAAATGGCTGTAAAATCGTGTCGAAATAAGCGTTTAACCATTACCAAATCAAAAGTTATTACAGCCTTGTTTGATGGCCAACAAATAAAAGCGAGTAATGGTAACGAAGACTTTTGTACTGTCTATGAAAAGGCGTCTGAGGAATTTAATAAATGTGGTGGATAGCTATTTAGCTGGGCATTTGCCCACCATAGAGAACTGATGTTGGTGGGCACGTTGTTAGTTGGCACTTTTTCTTGAGTTCAAAACTCAGGAAGGTGGATTGCATGACTCATCGTTTTGACAAACAACTTTACTGTTCGGCAGAGTATGGAGCTCAACCATGAGATGTGCTCGTAGGTCTGCTTTTTGAAGGGGATTTACTAGCCACTGGCGTATTTCTTTAATTGTGGTGCAGTCTGATTCACCAAACTTGTCTAAATACATGTTGCTAAAAGAACGAATTGTCAATCGTTTACGTATTTGGCTTTGGGTTAGTTGTATGGTGATGGTATTTAATGATTCTACTGTAATTAGCTGTTTCAATAACGCCCATTCACCAGCATCAAGCTATATACCGCCAACAGTGACGCTGTAGTCGATTCTAAAATCTGACTTTTCAGAAACTTTGAACTTACGCGCAATTGAGCCAGATACAGGGCATCGGCTGGCACGCTTCGGGTCATAAGACGGAATTTGAAAAGGTGGCATATTCGTTCCTTTCTTTCCAAGCAACTGAATCTTCTATTAATACTCCATTCCCATTGCAATTAGAGTAGGTATGACCGCTAAACAATCCATCAAGTGGCGTTGATTTCAAAATACCATTTTCACAGCTTGTACATTGCATTTTATTTTCCCATGCGATGCCAAGTCCATTTGACTTGGTGAAATAGTCCATGCTCGACAGTGCTGTCATTTTAACTGACTGAATTAACACGTTGTGGTGCTGTAAAGCTGGTATTTATACCTGCTTCGCCGAGTTGGAGCACACTGAAGTTAATGGTAGACTCAGTAAAAAATTGAGTGTTGTATATCGCGTTTGTGCCAGAGTCATGGCAGCAAGGGTGTTAGCATAATCAATAATCATTTATGATTTTGATTTTTAAGGAATATGTGTTTTATGTGTGAATTGCTCGGCATGTCAGCCAACGTGCCAACAGACATTTGTTTTAGTTTTTCTGGCTTATTAGAACGTGGCGGAAATACTGGGCCTCATAAAGACGGATGGGGTATAACTTTTTACGAGGGCAAAGGCTGCCGTACTTTTAAAGATCCTGAACCAAGCTGTCGTTCAGAGATCGCAAAATTGGTGAAGGCCTATCCCATCAAAAGTGTGTCAGTGATTAGTCATATCAGGCAGGGAAATCGCGGCAGAACATGTTTAGAAAACACCCACCCATTTACGCGGGAGTTATGGGGAAGGGAAATGTCGTACGCACATAATGGGCAACTATCCAATTACAAAGATCTCAAACCAGAATATTATAAACCTGTCGGGAATACGGATAGCGAGCTAGCATTTTGTTGGTTACTAGATAAAATCCGTCAAAAGTATCCTAAAAAGCCATCTAATATGGCGAGTGTATTTCGTTATGCTGCGAAGCTTGCGCAACAGCTCAGAGAAAAAGGCGTGTTTAATATGCTCTTAACGGATGGTGTGTTCGTTTTAGCCTACTGTAGTAATAATCTGCATTGGATCACTCGTCGAGCGCCTTTTGGTAAAGCAACCCTCATTGATGCGGACATGGTGGTTGATTTTCAAAAAGAGACTACGCCAAATGACATTGTAACCGTAATTGCGACGAGACCACTTACCAATGACGAACAGTGGAATAAAATGGAGCCAGGGGAGTTTGTGCTGTTTAAACTCGGAGAAAAGGTATAACAAAAGCAGGTGCATAAAGCACCTGCTCAATACATTGGCTATTCTTTGCCTTTAGGTGTTTGAGAAGTCATTTGAATTTGAAACTGTTCAACGCCATCCTTGCCTTTTAGCATTTGTACCAACATATAATCGTACTTTGGTGCAAACCAGGCCATTGCATGGCGTTTGTTACTATCGTAAAGTCGTTTAACTTTGACCGTCTCTACGTTGCCAACAGGTAAAGTGATGGTTTCTGTACCTACCACTTTAAAATTATACAACCGGACATTACCGTTTTTATCAATGATTGGGTAGCTAAACTGGGTTTTTCCTGCTTTCAGTTCATGCCTCAATTGATTTTGATAAGAAAGTACATCTTGACGAGATTCATCCCATTCGACTTTTAGTGGGTACTCATGTTCTTTCGAAAACAGCTGTTTGTTGTCTCTATCAAACTTGATTCTAAAGCTTTTGTCAGGACGAGTACCTTCACGATTTAAACTGTAGTGTAAGGGCTTAGTTTCGCCATTCTCATATTTAAATAGGCTTTGCTCAGTCCGCTTCTCTGTAAAGATCATCCACTTAACATCTGTTTCGTAGCTTAAAGCGTAGGTGTTGTCTGCCACTTGGGTGAACGCCCGAGTTGCTTTGCCGTGAATTTTTCCTTTTCTTAATACATTGTATTCGGCTGAATATTCGGTGAGTGTCGAGGCTTGAAGGGAAGAAGAAAAAACAGCGCTCATGCCTATGAGCAAAGCGCTGTTGATGTATTTTTTAGTTGTGATCGACGCCTTGCGCTGGAAGGGGTTGTTTATCAAAAACTGCATAGTCTGCTTCCATTGTTAGTCTGTGTTCACTGAACCACTTGACCACCAAAGGATAAATGACATGTTCTTGTTTGTGTACCCGTTGTGCTAATGCATCAGCTGTGTCATTTGGCAAAATAGGTACTTTTGCCTGTAAGACAACCGGCCCTCCGTCTAACTCTTCTGTGACGAAGTGCACACTAGCGCCATGATACTCATCGTTTGCGTCAATTGCTCTTTGATGGGTGTTCAGCCCTTGATACTTAGGCAACAAAGAAGGATGAATGTTCAACATTTTTCCTTTAAATTTTTGCACTAAGTCAGGAGTTAGAATACGCATAAATCCAGCTAATACAACTAAATCTGGATTACAAGAGTCAATTATTTTCGCAAGTTGTTCATCATAGGCTTCACGACTATCGAACGCTTTATGGCTTAAAACTTGAGTTGGAATGCGTGCTTGCTCCGCTCGCGTAAGCCCGTAAGCATCTGCCTTGTTACTGATCACAGAGACGATATCACCTTGGATATCGCCGCTTTGACAGTGGTCAATTATGGCTTGCAAGTTTGAACCACTTCCCGAGATCAATACAACGATCCGAGTGGATGCCATTACTCGGCACCACCAAGAATTTCAACTTGCTCTTCACCGGCTTCGGCATTTTGAATTTCACCGATGTGCCATGCATTTTCGCCTTGAGCTGATAGAATTTCAATGCTCTGCGCTAGCTTCTCTGCTGGCACGACTAATATCATACCAACACCACAGTTGAATGTACGGTACATCTCATGTGTACTGATGTTACCGTTTTCTTGAAGCCAGTTGAAAATGGCAGGCCACTCCCAACTATCACCTTTGACAACCGCTTTTGCAGACTCAGGTAATACGCGAGGAATGTTTTCCCAGAAACCACCACCCGTAATGTGTGATAGTGCGTGTACGTCAACTTCTTTAAGCAGCTCGAGGATAGGTTTCACATAGATGCGAGTAGGCTCAAGTAAATGTTCGCCTAGGGGTTTGCCCGCATATTCTTCGTTCGTGTCTGCGCCAGATACTTCAAGTACTTTACGAATTAATGAGTAGCCATTTGAATGTGGACCACTTGATGCAAGCGCAATGAGTTGATCACCCGCTTTTACCTTTGTGCCATCGATGATTTTAGACTTTTCTACTACGCCCGTACAAAAGCCAGCCATATCATAGTCATCACCTTCGTACATACCTGGCATTTCTGCAGTTTCACCACCGATGAGCGCACAGCCAGAAAGCTCACAACCGGCACCAATACCGCTAACTACATCAGCAGCAGTATCTACGTCTAGTTTGCCCGTTGCATAATAGTCTAAGAAAAACAGTGGCTCAGCACCTTGAACAATCAGGTCATTCACACACATTGCAACTAGGTCGATACCAACCGTGTCGTGCTTTTTTAAGTCAATGGCTAAGCGAAGCTTAGTACCAACACCATCGGTGCCAGCAACCAAAACAGGTTCTTTATAACCCGTTGGTAGTTCGCATAGTGCACCAAAACCACCAATACCACCCATCACCTCAGGGCGGCGTGTTTTTTTCACTACGCCTTTAATGCGTTCAACCAATGCGTTACCAGCATCGATATCAACGCCTGCGTCTTTATAGCTCAGAGACTGTTTTTGTTCGCTCACAGGTTTTCCTCAAAATAACAGTATAGATTTGCTTAGAAACGCGCGTATTTTACAACAATTGCGCGAACGCGGCTAGTTGAAAAACGAGGTCGGAGCTTATTGTTGGTGAAAGTTTATCATTAGGTTTAAGTATTTGCCTGTTTGGTCGATTTTTTAAAAAGAGAGGGTCTTGCTAGCTTGCGTTAGATCAAGGTGTTAGTAATATTTGAGCGTACTATTTTGTTTTACAAAGAGGGGCATTTACGCGTTAAATTTTGATTTAATCGTCGTTAAGGTTATGAGTTTGCACCAATTTTGCGGATGCCATTTAACGATCTCTGCGTACAAACTCGAAAGACCTTTGCGTTGCAGGAGTTGGATATGACTGTAGGATACGAAAACCTTATTAGAGAGTTGCCTGAGTTTGAGTCTAAAATCTGCGAGCTTAATATGTGCGACCCGCAATTTACGCAACTGCTTAATGATTACAATATGTTGGAGCATAGAATTGCAATCATGAAAGACCGTGCACATCCAAACGATGAGACCCTTTTGGTTGACTTAAAAAAACGCAGTCTGACTTTAAAAGACCGAATGTACATCATATTGAAAAATGCTTAATTGGACTTTAGATACCGCGTCATGGTGAACAATGAGCACGCACATTTTGAATATTAAACTATACTAAAACAATCTTTCCCCTTGGGTCTTGTTTTTGGAAACATTAAGCCTTTGTTTGATCCTCGTTGGGCTCTCATTTTTAGTGGTATCGTTTAAACCCGCTATTGAGATATGCCGTATCGCTCAAGCTTCTGGTTGGCGCGTTTTATTTGCTCTGATCTGTTTTTTTGTGCTGGGTTATGCAGGGTTTGCCGCTTATGTTTACGACAGTGTAGATGCCTCTCATATTACGTTTGGTTTATCGACCATTTTGGCATTAGGTGGTTTGTTTGTCATCGTTGTGGTGAACTTAAGTAAAGCCAGCCTCACAAAACTAAAAAAATCGGTCGATTTAGAAAAGTACAACTCGCAACACGACCACTTAACTCAGTTAAGAAACAGGCCACAATGTTTCAAATGTATTGAACAGCGGCAACGCAAGGACACTCGATTTTCTGTGGTGTTATATGACCTCTATAACTTGAAGCAAATAAATGATGCAATGGGCCACTTTTTTGGTGATAAGTTACTCATTTCATTCGCACAGACTTTGGCAAATAGTCTTTTACCAGGGAGTGAATTATTTCGTATAGGCGGGGACGAGTTTGTTGTTGTCAGTGAAGCGAGGAATGAATCCGCTTTGTTTGCGCAAAACAATGCGATTTTGAGTGCTTTGCATAACGGGCTGGTGGTTGAAGAGGTTGCGGTTGATGTTATTTATAGCTCAGGTGCGATTATCAACATACCTGAAGAGAGGACATCTGCGTCTGAGCTGCTTAAGCGTGCTGATATTGCAATGTATGCCGCAAAAAGAAGCAAGCAGAGCTTAGTCTTGTTCGACAAAGCGTTACATCAAGGTGTGGTGTCTGAATTCCATATGCTTAATGATTTTAAAAGTGCGCTGGCGCGAGGGGATTTGACGGTTTTTTATCAACCGATAGTCGACGCGTCGAGCAGTAAAGTACATGGTGTAGAGGCGCTGGTACGCTGGCCCTCTGACGATGGTGCATATATTTTACCTGAACGTTTCATTCCAATCGCTGAAAAAAACAATATGATCAAGTATTTAAGTGCATATGTCATAAACACAGTCTTCAGTGACCTCAATATACTACTCAAACTCAATGCCAATCTAACCGTACATATCAATTTGTCGTGCCAAGACTTAGTCGGTAACAATTTAATTAATGTACTGAACAGTCAAATCGAAAGTAAGAAGGTCGATCCGAGCAGGATTATTTTCGAACTGACGGAAAGTATGGTGATGACGGACGTGGAACAAACGAAACACTTGATTGAGAAACTCATCGATATGGGGTTTTCTGTGAGTATTGATGATTTTGGCACTGGCTTTTCGTCATTTTCAATATTGAAAGAGTTACCTATTTCCCAAATTAAGATAGACAAATCATTTGTAACAAAATGTCTAGATCAAGAAAAGGATAGAGCCATTATTGAGACGACGCTCTTTTTAGCTAAAAAGTTGGAGTGCTCGGTGGTAGCTGAAGGCGTCGAAAATGATGAAACGTCGCAGTACCTAACTAAACAAGGTTGCACCTATATTCAAGGCTTCAATATCAGTGAGCCACTTTCTTTAGGGGAAGTAAAAGGGTGGATCACCAGCAGTGGCGTAATTCATACGGCGTTAAGGAAGTATTAAGGTTCATTCAGATATACTCGTCCGCTTTTTTAATCTGTCTGGGTTTTGGAGCGGGTAGGTATACATCGGCACGTGAGCTGATTGTGTATTACGTTGTGTAACTTGTTGATGTTATTCGCTAACGAATAAATCCGCATCGACTTGAAACAGAACACTCGATTCTCTGGTCCATTCTACTAAGCAGAATGTTTCATTCTGTAAAATTCAATACAATTTTTGACAACTTTTGCGATCATATAGCTTTAGGATATGGCTTAACATATTCATGTCTAAAGGTTTGGTTGAATACGTTGTTATAAACCCACATTTGAGCCATGTGGGACGTTAATTTATTCTGAGAGGATTTGAAATTGAAAAAAGTCGTCAGCTTTTTATTTTTATTGGTTTGCTCAACGATGGCGATGGCTAATGAGACGCCTTATCAACTGATCACACAGGTTGGTGACGGGCTCTTTGCAGACATAAAAGAAGTGAATGCAGGAGGCAAAGCAACATCTAAGGAAATGCGTGGTATTGTGAAAGCACGTTTAATGCCACACATCGATACACGATTTGTATCAAGAAAATTATTAGGTAAACATATTAAAGGCCTGAAACGTCAAGAGGCGATCGAGTTTATTAGTGCGGTAACTCACTATCTAGAAGTGACGTATGCTAGCGCACTGATGCAATACAAAGGGCAGGAAATTGTTTTCGAAAATGGACCTGTTCCCAAAGACAGTAAATATGCAACGATTAAAGCGATCATTAAAGAAAGCGCAGGGCCAGACATTGATCTGCATTTTAAATTCCGCAAAGGTAAGAATGGTCAGTGGAAAGTGTATGATCTGGTCGCCGAAGGAATCTCATTATTGAGTGCGAAACAAAAAGAGATAGTGTCGCGGATTTCTCAAGTCGGTTTAGCGCAGGTAACGACTGAATTGAAAAGTAAAGGCTAACAGCGCGTTAGCCGCTAACCTCTGGGAGATAGAAATTTACCTGTTTCTATCTCTTCGCGTGTTTTGAGAGCCAATTGCTCAAGTACGCCGATATTTCTTCCCCTTGATGTCAATTCATGTTTTATATCGATTATGTCCACCGCTTCAAAACCCGACAGCTGTGCTATGCGAGCAAAAGTATAGGCATGCTTAAATTTCTTTTGTTTATAGAAAATGCTCACTAATGCTTTATAGACTTCAATGTCAGGCGTCTCTCCCGCTTCATTCAACTCTAAAACGCGATAGAGCAGATCAATGGTTTTGTCATCATCAAATTTTGCATAATATGTTGCCAAAAACATTTGAATTTCGCTGCTGTCCTTGACGTACGGTTCATCTTGCATCCTAAGCAGCTTATTCATCGCAAATTGGCTATTGTTTCTAGACCAGTGGTAATAAAGCAGCCCAGGATGATCAGAACCGCGAGTATCTTGGTATATTCGGTTCATCTCTTTGAGGCTGGTGAGGTGCCCCTCTACACGGGAAGTGGTTTTTTCTTTGAGCTTGATGTGTTCTATCTTGGCTGCCAATGAGATACAAGTATTGTAGGTTTCAAAGTTTTTCAGTAATTGATATTTGTTGTCGTCATTGGGCGCTTTATATTCGAGGTAACGACTAATTATAACTGTGGCTCTCTCTTCTTTACAGTGACTATCCTTATTGAGGTCATTACAAAAGCCTGGCGTTTCATCACACACCTTTGCCAGCGTCAAAGGCTCCTCACACCCTGTCATTAATGAAAGTAAAGAAGCACTGACAATAGAAAACATCCACCTATTAGCCATTGTTTATCCTAAATAATTTGAACACGCGCACAACATACCATTTTTGCATCTTTCGAAACAGCCTAATCTCGATGTATGTTATCTAAGTTTAATCCAGATAGTGATTTTTGTACGACTATTTTATGAATTTTACACCGTCAACAGTGCGACAGCGCAGCCAAGTGTCTCAATTTTAGTGTCTCTGTAAAATCGGCAGGCGTTCCTATTATGAAAACTTGAGGAAATGTCAGGTAAAAGTGGAGAATAATTGCAGATTAAATTAGAATGGCGATGCCCAATAGGGCTATCCGTTCAAAAAATTGTTTATTAGGCAGAAAAAATGACCTTATCTCACGAGCAAGAATATCAAAATAGCTGGCAAGAGCGCCAAGATTACGCTGAAAATATGCAACCAATCATCGGTCGCTTATATCGTAACTTAGGTGTTGAAATCGCTGTTTATGGCCGTCCACTTGTTAACACAAGCACAATTGACGTGATCAAAGCACATAAAACAGTTGCACGTTTTGAAGAGACTAAATTGCGTCTTCGTGAAAGCTTCCCATTCCTAGAAGCTATCAGCAAAATGGAGCTTGCACCTGGCCGCATCGATTTAGGTAAGCTAGCTTATGCATACATCTACAAGAATGCAGGTGAAGGCCGTTCAATTGAAGAATACTTGAACAGTGAGCTTGCTGATTTATTAAATAAAGGTACAGGTCCTGAACCTCGTGACGTAGTACTTTACGGTTTCGGCCGTATTGGACGTTTATTAGCGCGCCTGCTTATCGAGCGCGGCGGCTCTCACGCTGATTTACGTCTTCGCGCAATTGTTGTTCGTGGTGGCCGAGATGGTGACCTAGAAAAACGTGCAAGTTTACTTCGTCGTGATTCAATCCATGGCCCATTCGATGGCTCAATTACGGTAGATCACGAAAAAGGCGCGATTAAAGCAAATGGTAACTACATTCAGGTGATTTACGCAAATACTCCTGAAGAAGTTGATTACACTAAGTACGGTATTGAAAACGCACTTGTTGTCGATAACACTGGTGTTTGGAAAGATGAAGATGGCTTAGGTAAACACCTTAAATCAAAAGGTGCATCTAAAGTATTGCTTACTGCGCCTGCAAAGGGTGACATCAAGAACATTGTTTACGGTGTAAACAATGTAGACATCCTAGGTGAAGACAAGATTGTTTCAGCGGCAAGTTGTACAACAAATGCCATTACGCCAGTATTAAAAGCACTTAACGACAAGTTTGGTATCAAGAATGGTCACGTAGAAACCGTTCACTCTTACACAAATGATCAAAACTTGATTGATAACTACCACAAAGCTGAGCGTCGTGGTCGTAGTGCTGCATTGAACATGGTTATCACATCAACGGGTGCTGCTAAAGCTGTGGCTAAAGCACTTCCAGAGCTAGCAGGTAAATTAACGGGTAACGCAATCCGTGTACCGACACCAAATGTATCAATGGCCATTCTTAACTTGAACCTAGATTCAGAGACAACAGCAGAAGAATTAAATGAATTCTTACGTGAAACGTCTCTGTATTCTGACCTGCGCGATCAAATCGATTACACTGCGTCTACAGAAATCGTATCTACAGACTTAGTGGGTAGCCGTTATGCGGGTGTTGTTGACTCTCAAGCAACAATCGTAGATGGTGACCGCGTTGTACTATACGTTTGGTACGATAACGAGTTTGGTTACAGCTGTCAGGTTGTACGTGTAATGCGTGATATGGCTGAAGTCGCCTTCCCAAGTCTGCCGTAATAAAGGTATGACCATTAAAAAAGCCAGCATTTGCTGGCTTTTTTAGTTTTTGATCGGCGTCATGTGTGTTAGGCTTTTCACAGTTTTTAGCTACATCTAGCTAACATGAATAACAATTCGTTGTTTTGCTAAACGTAGGCAATATTAAGGCAAGAATTTTGCCAAATGATTAGGGTAAATATGAGAATCTCAAGTAATTTTGACAGCGGTAATATCAAGGTAATTTCGGCTGAGCAGCCTCACGATATACAGCTTGAAATCAATAAAGACAATAACTCAGACTTCTTTCAATGGTTTCACTTTCGACTCGAGTCAACGCCTTTTGTCGAGCACAAATTACATATCAATAAATTGGCTGAATCGGCTTACCCAGAAGGGTGGGATGATTATCAGGCTGTCGCCTCATATGACAGACAAACGTGGTTTAGAGTTCCAACCACATATAAAGATGGCCAGCTAGTTATCGATTTCGAACCAGAGTATAGCCATACATTTTTTGCTTACTTTGCACCGTATAGCTACGAACGTCACCTAGATTTACTGTACAGAGCGCAAAGTCACGATGCATGTCAGATTGAAACGCTGGGTGAAACGATTGATGGCAGAGACATCAGTTTGTTGGTTGTTGGTGAGCCAAGTGAAACGAAGAAGAAAATTTGGATAACTGCGCGTCAGCATCCGGGTGAAACGATGGCTGAATGGTTTGTTGAAGGGCTATTAGAAAAGTTGCTTGACGACGAAGATCCACATGCAGCCGCATTGTTGTCAAAAGCCGTGTTCTACATTGTACCTAACATGAACCCGGATGGCAGTGTACGAGGACACCTACGAACTAATGCTAATGGCGTCAACCTAAATCGTGAATGGCAAACGCCGAGCGTTGAAAATTCGCCTGAGGTGTATTATGTGTTAGAAAAGATGCGTGCAGTTGGTCTTGATATGTACTTGGATATTCATGGTGATGAGGCACTTCCGTACAATTTTGTTGCTGGCAGTGAAGGTATTCCTAGTTATGATGCGCGTTTAGCAAACTTAGAAAACCAGTTCAAAGACGCATTATTAACTATAACGCCAGACTTCCAAGATGTTTACGGTTACCCAAAAGATGAACCTGGTCAAGCTAATTTAACGGTTGCATCATGCGCTGTGGGTGAAGAGTTCAAAGCGTTATCTTATACCATTGAGATGCCATTTAAAGACAACGCAGATTTACCAGATCCCTACTTTGGCTGGTCTGATAGACGTTCATACCAGTTTGGGCAAGATACATTAGCTGCAATTGTAAAAGTTGTAGATACACTCAGATAATCAACAGTAAGGCAGCTCAATGGGTTGCCTTTTTTATTTATATAACAACAACTAGAAGAGGAAGTGTCGTGGACGTATTAGGAAGTTTTCTTGATAGCCTAGATGCCATGCTTGGAGGCTCGTGGTGGTTTCCATATGTATTATTGGGGGTGGGTTTCTTTTTTACAGTGTATTTGAAGTTCCCGCAAATTCGCTATTTTAAACATGCTTGTCGCGTTGTTACGGGCAAGTACGATAAGAATGCACATGAAGGTGATACAACGCATTTCCAAGCGTTGTCGACGGCATTATCTGGTACGGTTGGTACGGGTAACATTGGTGGGGTTGCCCTGGCGATTTCTATCGGTGGTCCAGCTGCGCTGTTTTGGATGTGGATGACCGCATTCTTTGGTATGACGACTAAATTTGTAGAAGTCACCTTGTCTCATAAGTACCGTGTAAAAACAGCTGATGGCACAATGGCGGGTGGTCCAATGTATTACATGGACAGACGCTTAAACATGAAATGGCTGGCGGTTCTTTTTGCTGTTGCAACGGTGATCAGTTCATTTGGTACCGGTAGCTTGCCGCAAATCAATAACATTGCACAAGGTATGGAAGCCACATTTGGTTTTGAAAGAATGGCAACAGGTGCGGTGTTATCAATTTTACTCGCTTTGGTTATTTTGGGTGGCATCAAGCGTATCGCCGCGATTACGTCTAAAGTGGTACCAGTGATGGCTGCCGTATACATACTTGGTGCGTTTGCAGTTATCTTCTACAACATTGAAAACATCGGTCCGTCGTTTGTCTCCGTTTTCACGAATGCATTTTCAGGGTCTGCTGCCGCAGGTGGTTTCTTAGGTGCGTCTTTTGCTTATGCATTTAACCGCGGTGTTAACCGGGGCTTGTTCTCGAATGAAGCGGGTCAAGGTTCTGCACCTATTGCGCACGCGTCTGCAAAAGCGGATGAGCCAGTGTCGGAAGGTATGGTATCAATCCTTGAGCCATTTATTGACACTATCATCATTTGTACACTGACGGGCTTAGTTATTCTGTCTTCGGGCGTGTGGACAGAAAAATTTGAGACTGAGTTTGAACGCTCTGGCATGACTTTTATCAAAGGCAATTATGACGAAGCGAATGAGGCAGATAGAACGCAGCTATATAAGTATTTAAATGGGCACTCTGATCACCAAGTTGAAGAGTACAATGGTGCCATACAAGTTGTTCAAGGTATCGCTGTGAATAAGGACTTTACGGTGATTCACTCTCGTTCAATTGGTGAAGATATTCGCTTTGGTATTTCAGATGCACATCAATACACTGGTACGGTTGATATTGAAGACGGTACACCCGTTGACCCGAGTATTACCATTCAAGGTAAATCTTTGGTTCATTCAGCCGAATTGACGACGAAGGCGTTTACCCGAGGTTTCTTTGGCGACAGTGGTAAGTACATTGTGTCTATCGGCCTGTTACTCTTTGCGTTTTCTACGGCGATTGCTTGGTCATATTATGGTGATCGTGCCATGACCTACTTATTAGGGCCACGCTCAGTTATGCCATATCGTGTGTTCTATGTCGCTGGTTTCTTCTGGGCATCGTTTGCAGATACGACGCTTATATGGAAGTTAGCTGCGGTAGGGATTGTAGTAATGACCCTGCCAAACTTGTTCGGCATAATGGTTTTGAGAAAAGAAATGAAAGAAACCGTTGATGATTATTGGGAAAAGTTTGAAAAAGAACAAGGTCAAGCTTCTGGAGACGATAAAATCGAAAAATCTCGTGATTTCCAATAAGACAAACTAGCTTAAACCAAGTAGAATAGGGCGCCATCAGGCGCCTTATTTTTTATTCGGAGTAACTAGAGTATGGCAATTGCCCAATGCCCCAGTTGTAATAAATCGATTTCTTCTAAGCATACAATTTGCCCTCATTGCGACGTAGAGCTCGGCAAAATAAGTGAGGACGAATTACGTCGTTTATCTGTAAGAAACCGTATAAAGAAACAGCAGAGCATTATGAATTACTCTTTCTTAGCTCTGATCTTATTCTTAGGTGGCTTTTTATATATGTACTGGCAACATCCAGTTGAGGGCAGCTTAGAGATGTATGCTGCTAAATCAGCCATCGGGATAGGTATGGTTTGGTATTTAGTTAATCGTGTGATCTTAGTAATTTTGAAAAAGAAAAAGTGACGATGAATGTAGAAAACTTGGTAAGTAGTATTACCCCAGAATTATTTGAGCGCTTGCAATATGGTGCGTCAACAGGCCGCTGGCCCGATGGCACTGAATTAACTGAGGCACAAAAAGAGCAGACTGTTCAACTCGTCATGTTGTATCAAGCCAAAGTGGCAAAGTCGAATGAGCAATTTACGATTAATGAAGACGGTGAAATGGTTCAGAAGTCAAAACGAGAATTGCAAAAAGAATTTAAAGCAGAAAACGAAATAGCTAGGTTCACTGAAAATGATCTTTAAACACTTATTTACACCTAAATGGAAGCACCCTAAAGCGCAAGTGCGTTTAGCGGCGGTGGATAAATTAGACATAACCAAGGATGCGGAAGCACTTACAACATTAGCGCTAGAGGACGACTCGATACAAATAAGAAAAAAAGTCCTAAATAAAATCGATGATTTAGGTCTATGGTGGAAAGTCTACAAGCAAGACCAAGCGTTAAAAGAGGTTGCGGAGCAACACATCAATCAAGCGGTGCTCTCCGGCTCTCAAATGCTGAGCAATGAGATCCGAGAGGAGTATATTGATCGTTACGCGCCAGTAAAAACCTTAGAAAAACTCGCATTTTCGAATATTGCGTCAACTCAAAGAGTGAAGTTACTAAAACGTATCGCTAATGCGAAGTTAATTGAAAAAGCATTTAAAGAAGGTGAGGCGTCACTTCAGGTAGCATTACTAGAATTGATTTTTCAATATGACCTCGCAAAGGCCGTATTGAAGCATGCTCAGGGCGATGCGAAAGCACAGATCGATGCTCATATGGAATCAGTGAAGCTGGCAAAGGTTATGCCAAAACAGGTTGCTGAGCAGGTTAAGTTGATCCTAGCTAAGTTTAATGCACTACGTGAGAAGGTAGATTACCAACTAGTAGATACTCAATTCAATGAGCTTAGCCAGCAGTGGCAGGCACTAGAGCTTAATTGGCTTGATGAAGAAACGCTGAATATTCAGTCTGAAAAATACCAAAATCTGACAGAAAAACTTGCGGTTCATATCAGCAAATTAAAAGCGCAGCATGAAGCACAACTCGCAGCGCAACAAGCCGAAGAAAACAAGCGTATTGCAATGACAGAGATTGAGACTCAGTGCGCCAGTTTTGAGTCTGTCGTAAACAACGCAGTGAAGGAGTTAGATGTAGACTCACAAGCTGCACTGCAATCTCAGTACGAGCAATTACTGACATCGCTTGAAACATCACCATATCATGACTCAAAAGAGCTTCAGCCATTTTTCACCAAACTAACAGAACTCAAAAGCGTGTTGGTCAAATTGCCAGAAATGATTACGGCGAGCAAAGACTTTCAATTAGCTTTAGATGCCTTAACCAAAGTGGAAGCGAGCGAAGACATTGAACAGCTGGATAAGTTGTTAAGTGAACAAAAACTGGCTTACCAAGCTTGCAATAATGCGCTCAAGGCGTTGCCTTTTGAATTACAAAAACAGGCAAAAGCGGAGTTAGGTGAAGTTTCGAAAGCGTTTTTAGCTGCAATGAAACCGCTGGTAAATAAACAACAGCAATTACTCAAAGAAGCACGTAAAAAAGCGCGAGATGTGCAAAGGCTTATTGAGCAAGGTCGCTTTAATATTGCGTTTGGCGTGTTTAATGGTTTTATAGAAAGCTATGAACAATTGACTGAAGGCCATAAAGAGCAAGTTGCAAAGCAGCATGAGTCATTACAAGCACAACTTGCAGAGGTGAAAGACTGGCAACGTTATGCATCTGCGCCTAAAAGGACAGAGTTGTTAGAGCAGATTGATGAAAAGTTAAAAGAAACAGACATTGATCCAAAAACACGTGCAGCTGACGTAAAAATGCTCCGTGTACGTTGGAATGAACTTGGCCGTATAGAAAGCGAAGAAGAAAAGCAGCAAGCCAAGCAGTTTGATGAAAAAGTTGAGTTGTTATTTGCGCCTTGCCGAGCCTACTTTGCAGAGCAAGAGGAAGCTCGTAAAAAAATCATTGCTGACAGAGAGAAGCTCATTGTTGACATGCAAGCGCTTGTTGCGTTTGCAGTTGAGGAAGAAGGCGCATGGCGCAAACTGGAAAGCCAATTTAATCGTATTAACAAACAGTGGCGTGGTGCAGGTAGTTTAGATGCGCAAACCTATCAAGCGTTGAACGGAAAGTATCGTGATGCGTACACAGCAATTAATGAGCGTTTGAAGTCGCATCACCATAATAATGCGCAACAAAAGCAAGCATTAGTTGATGAAGCACTGACACAGATTGATAATGACGATGTTGCTGATGCTTGCGAAGTACTAAAAACACTGCAAAAGCAGTGGCAAAGCATTGGGTTTGCAGGCAGTAAAAATGAACATGTACTGTGGCAAACCTTCAGAAAGCACAATGATGCAGTTTTCGCTAAGCGAGAAGCGCTTGTCGCACAGCAAAAACGCGAGAATGCCGAACTGGAAACTGAACAAAGGCAAGTACTTGCTAATTTCGACAGTGCGGTGATTGAGGCAAAAACCCAGTCTGAATTGAACCAGCTTCAAGAAGACATATCTGCATTAGAAGTCCTGGGCGGCCTGAGTAAAATCAAAAAAGCACTGCTTGAGCAAGTTAATATTAAATTGAATGAACTATTCTCCACTTTAAATAGAGAAAAATTCACTGAGTTAGTGAATGCGGTTGAACAGGGTAGTGACATTCCAGCTTGCTGGCAGGGTAAAAACGCATTAAATTTGAATGCCAATAGCCTTTTATTGAGGCTAGAAATTTTGACCAATGTGGAATCTCCAGAAGGTGAGCAACAGTCAAGAATGGCAGAGCAAGTTGCATTGCTTGATGAAAAACTGCAAGGCGAGTCGCGTAAACTCGACTTCTACCTTGTATGTTATTTGGCTCAGGCACAAGCGGAAGGCGAAGAGTTAGACTCCGAGCGTTTACTTAAAGTGCTCAACGCATAAATTAGTGTAAAGGCCCGCAAGGGCCTTTTTAATGCTCAGTTGGCGTATAAAATTAACCCTTTTCGGTTTTTACTCATTATTGAAAAGGCGGTGATAAACACAGTTGCTAGACGATATAGTGTTTAAACTTGACGACGTCATCTGGTCTGAATTGACAGTTCTTTTGCAAGGTAGCACTAAATTTAATCTGAATTGAAAAAGCCCCAAATGTTGGGGCTTTTTGCTTTTGAGTAGGTTGACAGGTTAAGTATCACAAGGCGGAAACAATGCCGATACATCAATTGAATATGACTGTTCAATCGTTTGCCCATCTACGGTCGCCAATACAGTCACAGGGAACTGCCCAAAGGTCGCTTCAGGCGGTGTCCAAGTTATTCGGTTGCCGCTGAGAGACATGCCACTGGGTGCATTCAATAAGCTGAATTCAACCGGTCCTTCAGAATCTACACTTAATTCATAGCTGTATTGTTGCTTGCTATAGGCTTGGGTATCTGGTGTTGAGGTAAATACATACTGCCTTTGCTCGGTTTCTATGCGCAAGTGCTGCTTGTTGATTTTAGCAATGTTGCCATTAAACCAAGTTTCAACGTAGTCATTGGTTTGTTGAACTACGACCCAAACAGAACCGCTGGGTACATTGCCAATAATCACATTATTCGCATTGTACACGTCAGATTGAGCGATTGCCTCTGCACATATTCCTTGACTTTGCGACAGGTAGCCTTTTGCGTAGGCCCAGCGAGGCTCGTTATCAAACCACATATTTGCCCAATTACCATTTTGACCTAAAAGCGCATATTGCTCTGTGGCGTGTAAATAGCCAACTTTTTCACTGGCGCTTGAATTACTGGCGCGGACGTTCACATTTTTGACCCCTTCCACGATTGCACAGGAGGCCTGATCCAACTCGGAAACTTCAATATCGAAAGATTGCTTAAGTTCACTTTTACTGACATCCATAGCGGTAATTTGAACGGTGTGCTTGCCGACTTGTTGTGCTGTAGGCTTCCAAACTAGCGCGCCATCATTGAGCGTCATGCCTGCAGGTGATTGCGTCAGTTTAAAAGTTACATTTTGTTGGTTATTTAAGCGTGGATAATATTGAAATGAAGCCCCTACGTATGCTTTACCACTTGGGGTGGATTCAAATTGCCAGTTATCGTGAACAGGCAAAAGCTGGCTGTGGGATTTGCGAATATAGCCAAGCTGATTTTGCCAGCGGATTTGGTACCAATCATCGACTTCTTGAAGTACTACAAAGCGAGTATCTGGCTGCACCAGAGCCTGTTGATTAGAGTCAATCTCAGCAGAGATATTGACAGGCGTTTCTTGGGTAATTGCAATGCACCGCCCACCGCCTTGAGTTAAATACCCTTTTGCATATGACCAAGCTTGATGGCCTTCAAACCAAAGGTTTTTCCAATTGCCGTTTTCACCAATTAGGGAATACTGCTCTTTTGAGCGAATATAGCCAATTTTTTGTGCGCTTCCATTTGGGTGCGCTCTGACATTAACGCCCTTAATACTTTCAACAACTTGGCAGTTTGCTTGCGTCGCAGGCAGTACGGTTAACGTGTAATCATGCGCTATGATTTGGCCATTCGATGCTGTCCCTTGCCATTTGATAGTGTGACTTCCCAAATCACTTTCCGTAGGCTGCCAAAATAAAGTGTCGCCCTCCAACTGATGGCCAGTAGGGGCAGAGATTAATTGCCAAGTAATGTTTAGGTTAAAGGAAGTAATGGGTTGATAAGAATAGTAAGTACCAACAAATGCGAACTCATTAGAGCGCGACAAAATATTTATATCAATATGATCTAGTTGCTTTTTTAAATAAGCTCTTTGATTAGCAAACCAAACTTCATACCAATTCGGGGTATGGGATTGAATGACCCATTTTGATTCACTGGGTGCAGTGCCATATACCTCACTCGTATCATCTAGGCCAGCATGTACCTGTTGCACCTTGGTCAATGTGGTGCACTCACCTTGCTTTTCTTCTAAGTAACCTTTGCCATAAGACCAGCGCGGCTGTCCGTCATACCAATAGTTGTACCAATTTCCGCTTTTTTGAATTAATGCGTATTGTCCACCCTTTGAAAAGTAACCAACCTTAGCCGATGAAGAGTTAGGTTCGGCTCTCACGTTTACGCCTTTGATACTCTCAACAATATCACAGGTAGCGAACGAAAATGGGGAAAATAAGAGCAGGTTTAGGAGGCCTATTTGGGGTTTCATTACTGCAAGTCCATGTCTAAGTTTGACTAAAAATGGCGCGATAATATATTTGCATTGTTTGGTGGTCAACAAATATATATAGAGTTTACGAGTTTAATAATATTTTCATATCAAATCGGGAAGAGTTTTACTAATTAACGAAACTCTCTTCCATTGGAGGGGTTATATTGTTTTAGTTACATAAAAATAATACTTTTTAATTATTATTCTTGACAGGGATCTTGTTTTTCATATAATTCGTTCGCCGTTCAGGGACGAGATAAAAGGTGTATTAATGGTTCTAAAGCAAAAAATTGTGAATTTTAAGATTAAAATAGTTCTGCTATTTGCTTTATTTTTGTTTAATTATTCTGCTAATGCATTATCTCTTGCTGATGTAAGCCGCATTACTCAGCAAGTTAATGCGCTCTCTTCACAACCAGATAAAGGCCTCGATCAGATACCGCAGCTCGTTACCCAGTTAAACGCGCTAGAAGCCGAATATCAAAATGAACGTTTAAAAGACAATGCTAATTTGGGCGAGCTTGAAAAAGTTAATACTGCGCTCTTAAGCACAAAGCTTAGACTTTCTAACCATGTATACGAACAAAGGTTATATTCGGCTTTGCAAAACAGCATGATTGAGTTGGCATCAGAGACAAGCACTGCTGCAATCGCGCATAAAAGCTTTGCACTTAATATATTCATTGCAGGTCCATCATCCCAGAGTAAACAGTACTTTACTCGCTATCTGAATGACGAGATGGCTGGCGGGTTCAAGCTGCGCGAAGCGATATTGTATTTCACCTTTCATCCAAATAATGATGTAGAGAAGCATATCAAATTGCTCGCCAGTGAAAAGGTACACCCAATTTTTAGAGGGCCAGCAAGTTGGGTGTTTGGTAAATTGAGTTCGAAAGATGACTCAGTGGCAATCGCGCAGTTAACACGTGCACTCAACCAATCTATTCTTGATAACTATGGCTTTGAAACCAAGATTTTAGGTGTTTTAGGTTTAGCTGAAGTGGCAAGCCTTGACTACTTTAAAGCGAATTTCACGAGCGTGGGTTTGGACAAAAACCTGCAAAATCTGGGTGTTCGATACATTACTTTTAAAAGGGCCAATGCCGTTAAAAAACAAGCGCTAATAGTCAATACCTATGCCTCAGAAATGAATCAGTATGAACGCGCAGAGGCAATTGCTTTTATTTTAGAAAATAATCTAAAAGATGTTTTGAAGCAGCTAAAGTTGCTGGTTGACTCAGATAAAGGCCTAATTGTAGAGCAAGAGCTGTCGAAGGTAGCGAATATACTAGGCTATTCCATTTCGGGTAGTGCTGATAACCCTATAATTTCTATTAAATAAATGGGCTTAAGAGTTATTTAAAAGGTGTCACTTATGTTTATGGCTTTGCGTATTTTCACATTGATATTGGTGTCATCACTGTTAGCCAGTTGTGACTTTTTAGATGACTCCTTTGGCTATCGAGGGCCTATTGAAATCACCATAAAAACCAGTGATGGCAGTAAACCGAATTTTCCTTTTGTCGTCACATCAGGCTACTCAGAAAGCTGCGGACATGGAGGGTGTGGTATTGAATTTGGATATAACCACGTCAAAACCGGATTCGCCGGAGATGCGATTAGATTTCCTAGAGAGCATCTTGATTTACTTCGCCCGAACGCGTACGCAAGCATTACTTTTGTCGTTATGCACCCCAACTATAAAAAAGTCGTATTGAGTCAAGGCTATGCGCCGAGCAAAGCGGATGACCCAATAAAAGTGGACATTGTCGTGACGCCTTTCGAGACATTTATGGCGCAATGGAGCGACATAGCGGTAAAAGCGAAGCTCGACATGGCACAAGCAGTGCCAGACAGCGATGACTATGACAAATTAGAAATTCAATATCGTAACCGTCGATTTGAACTAGGGCGTTCAATTGTATCCCATATCCAAAGTGTAAAGCGAGACTATCTGGTTCAATTTGAGGGCGTTCTAAAACAAAAAATAATAGAGAAATATCGCCCTATTTTTAAGCAGTGGTACTTCAGTGTTCCCGAAACAGATTGTTGGAGTTCTGTTAAGTGTCAAAGACAAATACAAAAACCTAATCGAATAATGGAATATAATGGACTATAGCGTACCTACCACTATAAAAACGATCATCTTAGTCTCGGCAATTGTCTCTAGCGATTGGTGTTCAGCGCATGACACCAATACGAGTCACCCACGAATTACAGAGGTGATTATCAAATCAATTGAAAGTCAGGACTTCGAGGTAAATGCATACCATCAGCTTTACCAACATCACCCGAAATATCGCACGGCGCAATATGGGAAAGCGCGCTATACAGTTCCTCTAGATTCATCTTACCCTTATTTATGGGGTTATGACCCGTCATTCGATGACAAGGATCAAAAGGCGATTGATGAAAACGATGATGCTCCAAACTACAAAGCGTTTAGAAAGCTAAGTCTCAATGTGATTGATGGGGTTGTGATGGAGGATACGCCAGACAGCAGAGTAATGTCTCACTTTCAACATGCTTATACGGGCTCTCCATTGTCAATCGATGACTGGTTGGACTCTATTACATATTATGTCGATTGGATTTATGGGACCGTTGAGCCCAGTGAGATTACAGCGGGGCGGTTTTTTAATAAAGCCATTACAACAATGGGCTATATAAACAGCATAACTGATTTAAGAGAAGCGCAACCAGACAAAAGTTGGACTTTGGAACAGCATGGCCGAGAGCTGAGTGGCGCCAAAGCGATGTGGTTATTTGGTCATGCTTTACACCACGCAGAAGATATGATGTCTATTGCTCATGTGCACAATGATGCACATTTAACTCGGTTAAAAGACCAGCTAGGGGAGCCAGATGATTACGAGGCACATTTTATTCCAAGTAAAATATATGAGTTTATAAATAGGCAAGATATAGACAAGTGGTTTGTTGAAGTAGCAAAGCACAAATTAATTACTTCAGCGGACCAAATTTGGTCGCGTAAGACAAGTCCTCAAGGTTATTCGCAGCTCAACACGCTGACTGACCCTAACAATATGTCCAGAGGTATTTACAACACGGCATTATTTCAAGCGGACTTATCTTATGACGTTGAGATGAGAGATACGAGGCTGTTTACCCACCCCATATCCGTACTGATAGAGAATAATATAAAAGCTTGGAATATTGATGTAGAAGCAACGAAAGCGGCTTATCGTGCGGCTAATAAGCTATGCGGAAAGGGTGAGCTAAGCAAAATGTTCTACTTCGGAGCGCTTTCTGATTTTGATAGCGATTTGGGCCCAAAGATAGATGCATGTGGCTTAAAGCTCAATGTTTGGTCCAGATCTTCGCTGCCGCAATATGAGATTATGCATGCTGCTGCAGATAGCTTTGGAGATAGGGGAGACTTCAATGTTCATGAGTTTAAACTTGCCGGAAAGTTAAATAGTTTGTTCGCCGAATGGTGGGAAGCCAGCGCATTTGGTGGACCGCAAGGGTATTACTATATAGAACAAACAATGAAAGGCGTGACCTATGAAGGGGAGGTTGCTGGGCGTCAGATATCGCCCGGAGAGGTTTTACTGAGACCGGTTTATATAAGACAAGATATTACCAAGCCATTTTCAGCCTCAAACCCATTGATAAAAACATGCGATCTTTGGTCAAAGCAGGAGTTAAGGTGTTTTCGAGGTGATAGCCTTTTGGAACGTTATGCAGAAAAGCTCATCCCGTATTCCATGGAGTTTTTAGTCGGTTATAGCCAGTTTTTTTATGACATTGCTAACTTGCCACCTTATTTGCAGCAGGTTGAGGTTATTCAACAAGAGCGTAAAAGCTATGGTATGAGGTGGTTAGGTGAGGTCAAATCAGATGGGCGTATAGAAATGACGGATGAGCGAGGCCAAGGTCGCCATAGCACAGAGTATTTCAGCTATATCTCTGGGCGCTACAAGGCGCAGACAATTCCGCACTTGAGCTTCATGACTCAAGAACAGGATTTAACTGTGCAGCTCAAGTTTAACGAAGTGATTAGACATCCGAAGTTGAAAGACAGTGCATTTTCACTTGGCCTGTCATTCAATGGCAATGAGGCTGTTTTTGACAACAACGATTTATCGTTTTCGATATTACCTTCAGATACTTACAAAGGATGCCAGATACTTGGTGAAGAAGGCAGTGAGACGAGCAATTGCTGGCGAGTGCGTGTGCCCGCGAATGCGCTTAAAAGCCTGTTCAGTGATGACTTAAATGGCCGCGTTACACTGCTGGTGAAAGCCGCAGATGTAAATAATCATAGAGATTCGAAAGGCTTTCCAAGTAATGATTTAAATCACGGTGCACTACTGGACGCGACCCCGCAATCTCCAGCAAGACGTTATGTGACTCGGTCAGGCCCTGAATTCACAATTTTTGATGATGGCAAAAATAAGTTTACCTCTCGAGAAAATCGCTACTTTTGGCACTCTGACACAACGAGTCCGGGTGACATGTTTGGTTTGAGCAGTGAGGAAAAAGGCGCATTTGCATATCACCCAGGTTATGACAAAAATCATGTTTTGCTGTTCGACAGCAGTGCACCTGAAATCAGATTAAATGTTTCTCAGGGCTCAGCAACACCAGAGAAAAAGGAGTTATAAGCCGATGTATTTACGCATTTGGTTAGTATTACTGATATTTATCAGCAGTTACAAGGCTGGGGCCATTGATCTTACTCAGCAGATACGCGCTGCTGACAATGTGGTGCAAGGTCGAGTTATGTCGAAAAGCAGTGAATGGGTCGACGGTAAGATTGTGACACGCCATCGCATTTTGGTGAGAGATGATTTAGTTGCAAGTACCTATGGGATAGCTGGGAAAAGCGAATTATATATCGTCCAAGCGGGTGGTAGCGCCATGCACCCGACGTTAAATGTCATGATATCTCAGTCTATTTCACATCAAGTTAAATTAAATGTGGCAGATGAAGCGATATTCTTCACCCGTAATACGGTATCTGGTGCACAGCAATTAGTAAGTGGCGCAGATTCGGTGCTACGCCTAAGTGGCATTGGCACAGATAAAGTGACTTTGCCAGCTTTAAAGCAACTGAAAGTTGTACCACCTCACAAAATAGATGTGCAAGCACAACAGCCATCTGTTGCTAAGTCCAGCAAAGCTGTGCTTCAGCAAGAAGTGTTAACATTACCCAATGCTAAAAAGCGTATCTGGCAATTGATTAAACAGACTAGAGTAAAGGGAGAAAAGGACAATGTATAAGCTTATTGTTGTTTTATTACTCACATTTATCGGTATAAACGCTGCCAATGCTGTTCAGCAGTCGAGCGCAGTGCATGCTTTGGATGTCTTGATGCAAACTCAAACGACCGAAGCTCAGCAAACACACCTTTTGCCAATGAAGTCTGTGCCAACAGTGAAAACTAACGTGCCTGTACAAAACAAAGTAAACCGCGCTGAACCCGCTTCAAAAGAGATTCATCTGAACAATAAAAAGATAAAAAAAGTAAATCTAACAAATAAATTTATCGTTAAGCGTATTAACCCACAGTCAATTGCATATGGTGCAACCGGTTTACCGAGTTTAAAGCACCAGCCGCAGGTTGTTATTAAAGACAAATCAGCCGTGGGCGCGCGCAAAGACGCGCACGTTGAGTCTGATAAGGAAGGCAACTAAGACATGGAAAAAGTGAGCGTATTGTTTGCGACAATTCTGTCGTTTATCGTGGGGACGGCGCAGGCTGCGTATTTACAATTTAATACCACGGCGCAAACGAGTGAGATCTATTTAAAAACGGCTTTGTCTTTTGAAGGTAGTAAATTGCCTAGTAGGCATCTGCACTTAGGGGTAAAGCAAGCAAATATTGACTCACATATCACTGAGCTTGCCAACCATGGCATTGAGATTCATTTGCCCAGCCTCGAACAAATGCAATTGAGCGCATCTTTGCCTTATTTGAAAGTGAATAACACAACTTCTGTAGATGGACTGCACTTTTTAGCGGTCCCAGATATTGCAGAGTTTCCACTTGCGGTGAAGGCGCAGTCAAAACACAGCGTATTTCACCTGTCTAATTTTGCATTGCTTGTACCTGTGCAAGCGCTTGATGGCGCACTTGCCATAACCAGTGTTTGGGACCCCAATTACTCAGCGGCAAATATGACTTTGCAATTAGCTCACTTAAATAGCGTGGCGGACAATAACTACGTACTGAACACGTTATGCGAAATTACCTTACCTCAAAAAGTAGGGGTTTCTTTGTTTAAACACACATCACAAGGGCATCTTAAGCAGCTTGCTGTGAGCCACAACTGTATTAACTAATAAAAAGACCAACTTCATGAAAATTGCAAATTGGATTTGCCGACTTTGTACGTTGGCAGCATTTCCTGTGCTTGCTGGTAGCCCTCAGTGGATAATCAACGAGTCAAATCAAATGGTTCCGCTGCGTTGGCACCAAGATCTTTTACCTTATCAATGGCACCTGAACGAAGCGGGGTACGCAGCGGTTGAGTTTGCGACCTTAGAGCAGAGGTTGCAGCAAGCTTTTTCGGCTTGGCAGTCACTACCTGACAGCAACGTTGAGTTTGTGTATCAAGGCACCACTTTAGAAACTGGTAGAGGGTTGGGAAGCCGCTTGAGTCCATTTATAGATGGCATCAATATCGTGTCATTTAGTAATGGCGAGATGGAGTTTGCTCAAGACGTTCTGGCTGTTTGCGCAACAAGTTGGTTTTATAATGATATTGTCATCAATGAAGACAATCACGATTTAGATGGTGATGGCAATGGTGATATTCCCCACGGTGTTTACCCTGCCGGTACGATTTTTGACGCAGATATTTTCTTTGATGGCGCGAAGGCGTTTTCAGAACAAAAAGTTCATAACGTTGCCCTGCATGAGATAGGACACTGTTTAGGCTTAGATCACAGCTCGTTTGAATACAGTGTTATGTACCCTGGTAGCGATAACGATCTCGAGCGTGGTGCAAAGCTGAAAGCGGATGATATCGCAACGCTGACAAGTTACATGGGCGATGACGATTCGAAGCAGCGCTACGGCACCATTCAGGGAAAGGTCGTAGATGGTGTATCTGGTAATACAATTAATGGTGCTCACATCTATGCAATTAACAGCGAGACCTTAGAAAAAGTAGTAGGCACTTACAGCGTTAACGGTGGCGGATATCGTTTACATGTGCCGCTTGGCAAGTATTTCTTAAAGATAGAACCACTGGATGCATCCCACGCGGGGCTCGAAGCAGAACAACTCACCAGTATGATAGGTGTACCAGACTCAACGTTTTTTGAAAGAGAGTATTTTGATGCTGCGGAGTCCTCCTATGAAGCTGGGGCTGAAGAGCCTAAGTTATTTGAAGTCACTCCAGGTTCAAAAACCGAAAACATCGATTTTTACATTAATAAAAAGGTGGCCAGTGAATTTGGTTTTGCCTTAAAAAAAGGCTTGAACTACTTTGGTTATCCGCAAAAAGTACCATTTGGCCTCACGTCTCATGATTTGTTGCGACAACTATCTGAATTTATTGGTGTGAATCGTATTGAGCGATTTAACCGTGAAACGGGAGGTTTTGAGTTTGCCTTTATGCTGGATGGTAAACCTCAGGGTATTCAATTTGATATTCAAGAGGGAGAAGGCTATCTGGTTAGCAGTGAAACGGATGGTGAGTTGCTGTTTCCTGGTGAAACCCACTGCCATGCATTTGAACTGCGAAAGGGCTTAAACCTGGTCTCGGTCACTTGTCCACCAGCCAATTTCGACTCTTATCAATTTTTAAGTACATTAGGCCCCAAGGCTAAAGTAGAAAGTATTCGCTACTATGATGCTACAACTAAAACGCACCTTGAAACACGTTACCAAGACGCGCAAATCATTGGCGATAAATTTGATATTTCTCACGGTATGGCCGTTGAAGTGAGAATGCTTATAGACAGTGGCGTTTTCGAGCTGTCAAAAAAGGAAGTCGCGGCACCAATTATCAACCATATTTCGCCAGGCGTGGCGTTGCCTAATGATTATGTGTTGATATCTGGCCAAGGGTTCATTGCTGATGTCGGTAAAAATGTTGTTCTGCTGGGCGAGCAACGTCTCGCCGTACAAAGTGCATCGCACAATACGTTACTAGCCCAATTACCGAGCGATATAGCGAAGGGAGATTACCTGCTTAGTGTAACAAGCAACGAGTTAACAAGTAATGAAGTAACGCTGGTTGTCGAAAATCAGCATATTAATGAAGCGTCGGATGGCGCAAACCAACTTCTTTCAGGTATGAAAGTCAATGGCGCAATCCAGACACTTGGCGAGCAAGATGTGTACACTTTCGTTGCGCTGGCAGGCTCGAAACTGAACTTACAGTTGACACCTGTAGACAGCGAACCAAAGTTAAGCTTGCAGCTGATGACGCCAAAAGGCGGGTTGCTACTCAAGCGCGATGCCAGCACCCCAGCAAGTACAGTGAGTGTGCAAAACTTTCCGCTGCAAGAAACGGGTATTTATACCATCGTCGTATCAGCGCAAACCATTGGTAACTATCAACTGAGTTTTGATATTGATGCCCCGCAAGGCGCTGCCCGAACCTCTATTTTACAAGGTGATTTGCAAACGGCGGTAAGAGGCACTGAGCTCCAGCAACCAATATTACTATTACTAACAGACAAACGCGGACAGCCGGTTGCTAACGCAGATGTGGTTATCTCTCAAAAAGCCCCTTCGTCACAGTTAAGTGCCATGCTTACGCGTGATGGCGTTGCTGCAAGTTCTCACCATGCATTACGTGCGAGTGATTTTTCGGGTGATGTCTATCTTGAAACGCTTAAGTCGGACAACTACGGGATGGTAGCTGTGAACGCGGTAGTTCCTGATTTGGTTGAAAACTTCCAGTTGTTGATTAGTGTTCCAGGTTTTCCAGAGATAAAGCCTGTACTGATGCATGTCAAAGTCATCAGCGCGCCTGTCGCTAAGGTCTTAATTGATAAAACAGAGCAAAACTGTGGCAGCCTCTGCCCAGTTGGTGCGGAGCTACCGGAGCCGTGGCAAGCAACTTTTCAAGATGCAGACGGTAATGGCATCGAAGGGGTGCCCGTTGAGTGGATTGTCGTTTCAGGTGGTGGGAAACTTGGCGTTGAGTCAGGGAGCACAGATAAAAAGGTAATTCGAACAGAAACTGATGCACAAGGTCAGGTAAAGGTCTATCACAAACTGGGTGAAAAGCTGCATTTAAACGACGATGCCAGTGACCTGTCACAACCTTTGGTTGCAATACCTCAAGTCGTGATGATGTCAGTTCCAGGTCAATCGGCGCCTGTTGTTTACACAGCAGACGCAAGGGCTGGGTCAGTTGCGAGTCTCACGCCAAGTCGAATGTCCGAGTTTCAGGTCACATTGCTGACAGTGAATTACAACAGAGTGGGCCTGATAGCAAAAGATGAGTTTGGTAACCCTGTGGCTGATGCTGAAATTAAAGTGATATCACCGAAGTCAGATTCGGGTATCGAAATCTTGCCCGGTCGGATTAATGGGGCTCAGTTGAGTCGTAACCGCACTGATGAACGAGGCATTTGGCTAGGCTCTGTAAGTGTGGGTAATGTGATCCCGACAATCGATGAATTTGGTCAAAGAGATACGCCAGGGCTTGCACAAACATACAAACTCGTTTTACAAGTCGGCTCACACATGATTGAGTTTGACCTAGATATTGATATGGGGCCAAGGCTGGTGGCTGAGAAGTCAATCATCAATGAATTAGTTGGCCAGCCAGTCAAAGAAGCACTGTTATTTAAACCACACGCATTCACTCGAGATCTGACTAAGTTACCAGTGACTTCTGACAAAGTGTTGTGGGCAGATGTCTATGAGCTTATTGAGGATGGTACGGTTGAGGGTTATCACTGGCAAGGCCCCCAAGCCATGTATGTATACAATGATATCAACCGCATACAAGACTTTTCTCACATTGTGCCCACGGGCCAAAAAGCAGAGGAGATATTCTTCAGTGTTTTAAATCAAGAAGAAATTGGCACTGAAATCGAGGCGGTTGATAGTCGATTAGTGTGTACGGAGAATACCAGTAACTTGAGATGCCGAGCACCGCTATACACGCGTTCATACATGCACAGAGCGGGTGCCGTGAAAGTCACCAGTGTGGGTGATTACAATCCTAGAAAACCGATTATTGTCAAGGCTTTGGTGCCAAGTTACACGCATGGTGTAGCGGTTGGTGCATCTCAGGAAAGGCCTGGCATTGGTACCTGGATAGATGTGGTCTATGAGCGCACTGTCAAAGACCTAACTGGTTATGTGTATCTTTATCCAGAAGCTGTGAGTTTATCCTTTGTGGCGGAAGATGTTTTCTCTGGAGCTAACCAAGATACAAGCATTTATCCGGGGATAAAAAAAATGAGTGGTATCGACTTGTCCAAGTTAGAAATTACGATGCCAAATGGGGATGTTGTAAACGGTACTAATTTAAAAGACACCATCAAGCTGGCACAAGCGCCTAATTTTGCACAAATCTGGCTAGAGCATCACAAAATAGCAGAGGTAAATGATGCAGTACTCGAAACGAGTCCTCAGCATTTCCAATTAATTTACGAGCCAAAAGCGTCCGAACTTCAACCGGGTAGTAATACCTTTACGCTAAGCATTTCTGATTCAGCTGGTAATGCAACGCAAGAAGTAAGCTGTTCGTTTATTTACCCCACATCGATTCAATGTCAGGAGTAGGGATACGATGAGATTCAAGTTATTAGCTGCGATAGTTTTATATTGGTTGCTGTTTTCAGTTGTATCCGCGGCTGAGTTAATTCATTCGAGTGTTAAAACATCTGATGTCAGCACGCGATCTTTTATTGTTGCTTGGTCTGCGCCGAATGATACGCAGGGTACAGTGCACGTGTATTTGGACCCAAAAGGCGAAGTGCCTTTTGACCACGCGCATAACGTTCGTCAATTCATCTATGCTGACAATGAACACATCAAACAAGTTATGCACGCGCAGGGACTATTTAGAACTCGAGTTCATGGTTTAGCGCCAGATACACACTATTATTTTCGTATTCAACAAGAAAATACGGATGGGACGAGCCAGAGTTTGCCTCAAAGTGGGCCTCTTTTTCATGTAAAAACAATGGCACGAGAAAACGTCGTATTAAATGATACGTTAGCGGCATATATAGAAAGAAAAAGTGAACAAAGCTCGCAAGGCAGCTTAGTGTATTTTCATTTTCCGGACGGAGCCTACCCTTTATCCCATATTGTGGGTGACTCATTACCAGAAAATATGGCAGCGGTAAGCTTGTCAAATGTCGCCAATAACGAACAGCACATTCAGTTGCTTCAAAGCAATGTAAAGATCAAGGGACATACAGCCAGTGGTTTGTCTAACGAATCTTATACATTAGCTGAAAATTCAAAAGTGGGGCGATTACAGGTCATTCCTTACCCGTTGTATATTGATGAAGTTAAAGACACCGACTCAGATGGCATACCAGATTGGTATGAACTGGAAAATGGTTTGAATATCCACGTCAATGACGCTGCATTAGATTTGGACAAGGATGGCCTGTCCAACTTCGAAGAGTATACGTTGGGCACAAACTCGAACTCGACAGACACAGATGGTGATGGGCTGAGCGACTATCAAGAGGTAAAAGTTGCTGGCGTGTCTGCAACAAGTGCAGATTCAGATAATGACGGCTTATCTGATTATGAAGAGCTGTCTGTGTATAAAACGGATGCATTATCGGCAGATACTGATGGAGATGGTTTCTCTGATTCGGAAGAAATTAAACAAGGCTTTGATCCAAAAGATGCCCAAGCGCACCCACCTTATTCGGATGCTGACAATGATGGGGTTGCTGACCGTGTAGACAATTGCCCCGCATTGGCTAACCCAGACCAGCGAAATTCTGATGATGATGCATTGGGTGATGCATGTGACGACGATGACGACAATGATGGCATAAAAGATTATAAAGACAATGCACCTTTCATTGCCAACCCTGAGCAAACGGACAGTGACGCAGACTTGGTGGGGGACATCGTTGACAATTGTCCGCTGCATGCCAATCCGCATCAAAATGACAACGATTTGGACGGTTTGGGCGATAAATGTGACACGGACGATGACAATGATACGGTCTTAGATTACAAACAGTTAGGTGAGCCATCTGATAGAGCGTTACGCTTGTATGATTTACGTAGCGTGAAAAGTGCCAATCTGCGTTTTGCCAAAAATGCGAAGGCTAAGTTGCACTTTGTAAAACAAGCGCTAAGCGATAACCAGCAGTTTCTACTTGGCGAGTTTGATTTAAGTCTCCATCAATACAAAGCATTTCCACTCACGCCGGAGCAAAAAGCGGTGCAAGGTCAGTTATTGGTCGTGTTGGATGCTGATAATTGCGAATGTGTGATTGTGAATCAGCCCCATAGTCAGTTGACCATAGAGACAACAGAGCAGACGTTAGCGATCCGATTGCCGAGCCATATACCGACTCAGGGCAAAGTTTTGTTTATGACTGCGTCGGATGGATCTGCATATTCAGCTTACAGTTCAACGGATCATACTAAGCTGCTTAATCTGTTACTCGCGGGTAGTGCTTTTGTGGCCGATGACAACTGTCAGTTTACGCCCAATCGTGATCAACTTGACAGTGACTCAGACGGTAAAGGTGACGCGTGTGATATAACGCCCCAAGACTTAGACGGCGATGGCATTTTAAACGTCAGTGATAACTGTCCAGAAGTGCACAATGAAGACCAACATAATATCGATGGCGATGCGTTTGGCGATGCATGTGATCATGATATAGATGGCGATGGGGTAGAAAATGAGATCGAAATAAATACGTTATTTACCGATCCCAAAAACCCCTATTCGTGGTCGAATACAATAACAGATGGCGAGGCCGATTTTGACAATGATGGTGTGAGCAACGCACAAGAGTTGGCACAAGGTAGCAACGCATTAATACCCAATATTCGTTTGATAAGAGGAAATAACTACGTCTATTTCCCTGTCGAGTTATTACAGCAAGCGAAGGTTTCGGGACTAAGTCATGTATTACGTGAGCATGGTGATGTGAGCCGAATTGCCACTATTGATATATCAGGAAATATCGAAAAAGAGTATTCCTTTGATGGAGAAAAATGGGCAGGTGAGGACTTTAATCTCACTATGCATCAGGCGTTAGTCGTGCAAAGTGCTAACCAAGCCTTGATTGAAACTACCAAAGATAATATCTGTCGTCCTGTTGACCTCAAAGCTGGGGTAAATTTCACAGCCTTACCTTGTAGCACAGCGACGGCTACCGCTTTTGAGTTTTTAACGGAGTATGGACCAGATAAAGTAAAATCAATCACCGCCATTAATACTGAAACTGGACTACATCAAACCGCATTATTTGTTGATGATGAACCTGCTGGTGAAGATTTCTTCTTAGCTGTGACGGAAGGTTATCAAGTAGAGGTTATATCGCCATTCACGACCAAATCGCATCAGGTAAGTAAGCATGGTGTCAGTATTAACAATCTTGAACAACTGCAGGTCGTTTCTACTTCTTCAGTTGAGGTGAGTGGCTACATAGATACTTTGTCAGGGCTTGTGATGATTAACGGAGAAGCCGTTGAAGTGGTGAATGGTCGCTTCAGCTTGCAAGATTTCACCTTACAAGAAGGTGAAAATAGGGTGGTTATCTCAGGGCGAGACCAAAATGGTTCACCGATTTTCTATGAATTTACAATAAAGTATGCAGAGCCACCTCGTATTTCATTGGTATCTCACCAACAAGACCAATTGGTTTTTGCTAAAGCCGTGACGATTGCAGGGCGATATGACAATGCAACGAGTATTACGGTTAATGAGGTACCTGCGAACTTACAAGGAGAGTACTTTGCTGCATATCCAATTGAACTTAAAGCAGGTGACAATACCATTAAAATAGTGGCCACTGGTAAATATGGTGTGCGTTCAGAGGAAGTGATTTCGCTTCGTAGCCAACCTCGTTCTGTGACTTTGCCCGCGGCGACGAATGTGGACCTCGATCTACTTCAGTCGGTAATGTTTGACAGAGTGAAAGAGGTTAAAATCCCGTCCCATGTGACGTATTATGGTAAAGGCCAGACATTAAAAGCCGAGTATTCTGCATGGAACAGCATCTACCCCGAGATGCAACAGGTCGGGTATTTGGTTTCGTTTAGAAACGTGATTTCAGAGCATGTACCTGGTGTGCGCATTAGTTTTAACACGACCAGCATAGACCCTAAATATGGCTCAGAACAGTTTGGTGTGCCGATTGAGGTGAACAATGCGTTCGGTACTTTAAAGTACAGTGAAGAAGCATGGCTAAATCTAACCACCATAAAGGAAGGGGGCGGTGCTGTAATGGTAGTGACTTCTCATCAAGATGGTGATGAGGTCTCTTCTTCGAATACTCGGTTCCAAGGCTATGTGATTGAAGCAGACGCATTGATATATCAGGGAGTCAGCGTGCCTCTTGATGATGGGTATTTTGATATGCCGATCACCTTGGAAGCTGGCCGTAATTACTTAGAGTTTGAATTGATCCGTCAAGGAAATCGCAGTAAAGAAACGTACAGGCTCGACTATTATCCCCAAGACAGTGTAGACATTAAAGTAACGTCACATGGCCATAATCAGCACGTATCTGGCGATGAAATTTTGTTGCAAGGACGGGTCTCTGAAGAGGGGGCTGTCGTCAAGGTGAATGGGCAACAAGCAATAATGGATGGGAAACTATTCTCGATAACCCTGCCAATCACAGCTGGCGAAAACTGGCTGACAGTGATGGCGCAGTATCAAGGAAGTAGTACACAATACAAATTAAAAGTGCATCAAAATCATATCCGCGCGCGTTACACAAATGTGGTGGATAGAGCGCGTTTATTTACAAATTGGCCAACGATTAACATCGCGACAAATGGTGAATTAAAGCGTGCCAGAATTAACAATGGTCGCTGGATTAATGCCTATGGTGAAAGCGATGTGTCTATTGCTGTTGAGTTTTACAGTGAGATAAAAGAGGGCCGCAACGTACTGACTACGGAATTGGAGTTCACCGATGGGCGAATTCAGAAATTGCAGGGCATTGTGCATTATGATAAGCGAACTTTGAAACTTAAAGTTTTACAACCGGATACTGTACGCGCATCGTTCACGATGGATAATGCGCTTTTTAGTAAAGCAAAAACATTTCGATTTGACCTTGGCTGGGTGCGCAGCAAAAGACGAGGATTGTTTCAGGCGCCTGTACCGGATGGTGCGTCTTCACGCTACGGTGCCTATGGCCACATAAGCAATGGTAAAATCGTTGAAGATCTTGGCGTCGATGAGCTCAACCGTCGCACGGTCATTTTGGAGTTTGAATACGAAATATTCCAACGTTTGGTGGATGTGGGAGATATCTCAGATATTGCCAATCCAATTAGTGCCTTTGATGAACAAGACAAGGTACTTCACTACCAAAAGTTCAACTATTTTGCGCAATATGTAGACATTTCAGAACAGCCTAAAGTTTATATTTGGAACCATGCTGAACAGGGGAAAGTATATTCTACGAGCACCTCGGTTGTAGCAAGTGTTGCCAACTTTATTCCATCAAGCGCAAAACTCAATGGTCGAGGTATTCGGGTACAGCGAAGCACATTAAATAATGGATTCAATGAGTACCTACTGTTATCTGGGCGTGTAGATGCTTCAGAAAAACAGTATAAGCTAGAGGTATTTAACGCAAACGGGGAGTCGATTAGTAAAGAGTTTAGGCTGGAATATACGCCATTTGTTTATACGTTAGCATCGGGCGAAGTTTTTAATAATAACTATTTAGACGAAATTATCACGTACTATGATCCGGGGAATGTATGGTCACAGGCGAGAATCAACAAAAATAATGACACAGTTAACATGTCGTCGTTTATTCAAACGATGTCAGGGCAAGTTAACAACGACGGCATTTTTATCGGTGATGTACGTTATGGTGTAGAAACCAACGCTGGCGGGGCAACGGTTGGTGCACAACGCATACACCACTACCTGAATGTGCCAGATAATCAATCTGTGATACAGCACGATAGACGCTATATTAGCTTTGTCGACGTGCTAGCAAATACGCAGGTTGCACCACAAATTGAAGTCGTTTCACCGCAACCCAATAGCGAAACGTATTTCCCCGTGGTTGATGTACAAGTGAAAACACCGAATGACCACTTTGCAAAAGTATACATCAATGGGCAGCTTGCTGAGCAGAGTTATAGTGCACTTGCGGTGAGCTATGATGTTGAAACGTATCAATATGTAAAAATGCCTATACAAATTGGCGAAAACCAAGTGTCAATCAAAGCGCATTCAACGCTTAATGATCAAGTGTCTGAGCGCACGTATCATTTTACGCGCAAAGAAATGCCGTTACCTGTGTTTACCGTGACCAGTCCTCGTCAAAGTGAAGTGTTCAAAATCTATCGTGCCGGTGACAAGAATATCGTGATCGAGGGAACAATTGATCAAAGTATTCCTGTGAATGAGTTAACCATAGATGGTAAACCTGTATCTCAAATGAGTAGTGGCCAGTTTTTCCATCACGCTGATTATTCGCAAGGGGAGCATCAAATCGTAATAAGTGCTCGTAATGATGCTGGTAAAACAGAAAAAGTTGTTCGGTTCTCAATTGAGTATGGAAGCCCTAACCTGACGATTGAGTTGCCAGAGTCTCTAAATCAAACCACTACCAATGAGTATGTTTTCATCATGGGATCTGTAGAAGATTACACTGCGTCAGTGACGATCAATGGCTCTGCTGTTCAGGTTGATCCAGAATATGGCAATTTTAGATTGGAATACGCGCTCAACGAAGGTATGAATGTCATTGAAATTGTTGCCGAAAATGACTTTGGGGAAAGTCAAAAAACACTCAATGTGAATCGTGTTGTAGCAACTCAGTCTCATATTTCAGTGGCTCGAGATGCATCGGTTGATAGCGAGTTTGATCTTGTCGCCACCGTAGAAGCCATTGCACAAACATCAAGATTTAGGTTTAGAGAAGCGCAAGAAGCGCCTTGGGGCGTGGAAGTTGATTTCAGATACAAAACAATGAAAGGCACGCCCAGAGATACGATTGTATTTATGTACAATGTCTGGGTGCGCGACTCTGTTCAGCCGGGTGTTTACACGGTTCCTATGATTGTCGAATTGCTCAACTCTCGCGGGGAAGTGATCTACACAGGTCGAGTAGACATCGTCGTGTATGTTGAAGTACCCCGATTAATCTTAGAATTGGATAATCTAGCGCAAAATCAACAAATTCCAACAGTACGATACACTGTCACAGGTTCAGTGAGTGATTCGGGTGCAACCCTGCTGTTCGATGGCATCGCGGTAGCGCTGGATAGCCAAGGCCGGTTTGCTCATGAATTGCAGCTCAATGAGGGATATAACCAAATTGAAGTCACAGCGGCAACGCAGCACCAAGAAATTTCGCAAAAATACCGAGTTAACGTTTTGGTGTCAGAGTTAAGACTATCAGTGAGCAGTCCTGAGCAAGGGGAGGCGCTGTCGAGTAACACCGTCACATTTAGCGGGACGGTGAATGACCCCCTTGCGAATGTCACAATCAATGGCGTAGCGGCGCAAGTCTCAGCGCAAGGGCAATTTTCAAAACAATTGAACTTCTTTGAAGGACAGCATCAAGCGACGGTTCGTGCAGATAATGGCTATCAGGTTCGGTCTCAGTTGATCAACTTTGAAGTGTTACCACAGCCCTTAACTTTAACGGTATCAAGCCCTCAAGACGGTAGCCCAAATGAAGATGGGCGTGTTGTTGTGACGGGTCATATTTCTCACCCAACTGCAAAAGTCAAAGTAAATGGCGTGGCCGTGGATGTGGATGATGCAGGACATTTTTCAAAGGTGATTAATCTATTCGCTGGAGCACATTCCGTGCGAATCAGTGCGACCTATGGAGGTCAAAGTGTGAAAGAAACGCGCTTAATACAAGTGAATTCAGCCACACCAGGCAATGTTATCGAGGTACTCAAAGGCAGTGAAAGCTCGGTGAGAAGTCTCCATATCGACATGAGTGATGTACAAATGTCAGCATTAAAATCATACACCTATGAATTATCGAATATGTACACGGGTATCGATTTTAAAATGGTCAACGTTTACTGCTCGGGCAATGGCGGCGGTTTTGATTTTAAGTTTGTGGTTGGCGAGACGGTGACGGCTGATAGCTATGCAACCGATCTGTCTATCGTGATGAAAGATAAAGCGAATCAAGTCATTTCTACACTTGTCACGCCATTGATGATCAAGGTCGTTGAAGCGCCCATTGGGCTGGTGGTGTCGACGCCGAAACCGAATGATGTCTTCAACGCTGAGCGTATCATCATCACAGGTCAAGTTGATGAACCCTTGGCATCTGTGATGGTAAATGGCAATGCTGTGAGTGTACGTGCCGATGGATCATTTATGACTGAGCTTACTTTGGCCGATGGTGTGCATACGGTAACCGTGGAAGCGACAAATGGGACGCAGCGTGAAGTAGTTGAAGTACCCGTTGAGATTGCATCAAATTCATCTATTGAAGTGGTCACTCTGATAGAGGGACAAAGCAAAACGATCGCCATTGATGTGAGCGCTGATAGCCAAGTTATGTCACAAGTACGCAACTTATCCAGTCAATTCTCTGAAATGCCAGCGGGCTTGAGTGTACAAACCAGCAATGCCAGCTTTGTGGACCAACACACATTACGTGTGAATTATGAGCTCTCAGCATCTCAGGTAATTTCAGCAGCGGATGTTCAATTCAATATTATTTTGCGTGATGCAGCGCAAAAAGAGGTGTTTGTGCATCCGGTGACTTTGAGAATTAACCCTTAGTGTTGGAGATGAACATTGCTTAGTTTTATCAAAAAACAATATTGTTTCGGCTTGGTTCTCGCAACGTTACTGGTGGTAATCGGGTTCGCCTTATTACGACCGGTAACCTTCAAGCTTACGTCATCGCAAGATTACCAAGGGTATTTAGTTCAAGTCGTGGATAAAGGTGGAAACACGATAGAGTCGCATGTTGTAGACTCAACACTGGAGCTGACGTCTCACCAAGTATTACGTTGGATGATTGAAGGCACAACATTAAATGTGGTTCACCCATTAGTGCGAGCGCAAACCATTATGTTAACGCCAAGCATACTACTTAAAGGCATGAATAATCTAAACCTGAGCTGCTGGTGCGCAGACAAAACATACCCTGTTCAACAAGACTTATTGGTTGTCTATGCACATTTTGCCACACTGAAAACGGATTATATTCCCTTTGTTGATGTTGCCATACGCACTAAGTCTGTCGAAGGACACAGCAAAGCCCTTTATATGATGACGGCAATAGCCAGTGCAAGAGAGGGAGCGGCACGTCGTCTTTCAAAAGTGGAGGCAAGAAAGGTGCGTGCAGAGATTGGAGAAATCATTGCGCAATTGTACATAAATTGACTATTGACCTAAATGACATAAGGTTTATGGGGGCCTGAGTAATATTAGTTTGGTAAATGGGAATCATTATCATATAAATGGTATTTATACCGCGCATTAACTTTATAAATTAGCGTAACATAGCGAGTTTAGTGTATTTTGCGGCCCAAATAAAAACTAAAAAGTGCTTTTTAGTTAAATGATTACGAGCGCTTTAAAATAGGGTAAAATAACCCTGTTTTATCTATGCGTATTACTGCCTGACGAGGTTTATATGAGTTTGTATAATGAGTACTTGGATGAAATCCAGACCCGTAAAACGGAACAAGGACTAAATCCTAAACCAATTGATAGCGCAGAGCTATTATCAGAAATTATTGCCCAAATCAAAGACGCTGGGCATGAGCACCGTGAAGATTCTCTTAAATTCTTCATCTACAACACACTGCCAGGCACAACGAGCGCTGCTGGTGTTAAAGCACAATTCCTAAAAGAAATTATCCTAGGTGAAGAGACCGTCGCTGAAATCTCAGCTGACTTTGCATTTGAACTTCTTTCTCACATGAAAGGCGGTCCTTCAATTGCTGTGCTTCTTGATCTTGCACTTGGCAATGACGAAGCAGTTGCGAAGCAAGCTGCTGAGGTACTTAAAACGCAGGTATTCTTATACGATGCGGATACTGCTCGTCTACAAGACGCATTCAAAGCAGGTAATACAATTGCGAAAGATATCCTAGAAAGCTACGCGAATGCTGAGTTCTTCACGAAGCTTCCTGATGTGGCTGAAAAAATCGAAGTGGTTACTTTCATCGCGGGTGAAGGTGATATTTCGACTGACTTACTGTCTCCAGGTCACCAAGCACACTCACGTGCTGACCGTGAACTTCACGGCCAATGTATGATCACACCTGAAGCACAACAAGAAATCGTTGCGCTTAAAGAAAAGCACCCTAACGCGAAAGTGATGCTTATCGCAGAAAAAGGTACTATGGGTGTAGGTTCTTCACGTATGTCTGGTGTGAACAACGTTGCATTATGGGCAGGTACTCAAGCAAGCCCTTACGTTCCATTCATCAACATCGCACCTGTTGTTGCAGGTACAAATGGTATTGCGCCAATCTTCCTTACTACAGTTGATGTAACGGGTGGTATTGGTCTTGACCTTAAAAACTGGGTTAAGAAAGTAGACGCTGATGGCAATACAGTTACTGATGAAAATGGTGACCCAGTATTAGAAGAAGCATACTCAGTAGCGACTGGTACTCTGCTTACTATCGATACTAAAGCGAAAAAATTATTCAACGGCGAAGCAGAGCTTGCGGATATTTCTTCTGCATTCACGCCACAAAAAGTTGAGTTTATGAAAGCGGGTGGTTCTTACGCGGTCGTATTCGGTAAGAAACTTCAAACGCTAGCGGCAGAAACGCTAGGTGTTGAAGCGCCAACGGTTTATGCGCCTTCGAAAGAAATCTCACATGAAGGCCAAGGCCTAACGGCTGTTGAGAAAATCTTCAACCGTAATGCAGTAGGTGTTGCTTCTGACACGCCATTGCATGCAGGCTCTAACGTTCGCGTTAAAGTAAACATCGTAGGTTCGCAAGATACAACAGGTCCTATGACGTCACAGGAGCTTGAAGCAATGGCTGCTTCAACGATTTCTCCACTTGTTGATGGCGCATACCAATCTGGTTGTCACACAGCATCAGTTTGGGATAAGAAAGCGCAAGCTAACATTCCAAAGCTTATGGCATTCATGAACAAGTTTGGCCTTATCACTGCACGTGACCCTAAGGGTATTTACCACTCAATGACTGACGTTATCCACAAGGTACTGAATGACATTACTGTGGATGACCGTGCTATTATCATTGGTGGTGACTCACATACTCGTATGTCTAAAGGCGTGGCGTTCGGTGCTGACTCAGGTACTGTTGCACTTGCACTGGCAACGGGTGAATCGGCTATGCCAATCCCTGACTCTGTAAAAGTGACCTTCAAAGGTAAAATGGCAGAGCACATGGACTTCCGTGACGTTGTACACGCAACTCAAGCGCAAATGCTTAAGCAATTTGGCGGCGAGAACGTGTTCCAAGGTCGTATCATTGAAGTTCACATTGGGACTCTAATGGCTGACCAAGCGTTCACTTTCACCGACTGGACTGCAGAGATGAAAGCGAAAGCATCAATCTGTATTTCAAACGATGAAACGCTTATCAAGTCAATTGAGCTGGCTAAGAGCCGTATCCAGATCATGATCAACAAGGGCATGGAAAACGAAGCTAAGACGCTTCAAGGCCTTATCGACCTTGCTGATGAACGTATTGCAGGAATCAACTCTGGTGAGCAACCAGCGCTTGCACCGGACGACAATGCTAAGTACTACGCTGAAGTGGTTGTTGACCTTGACGAAATCGTTGAGCCAATGATTGCAGACCCTGATGTAAACAACGAAGATGTATCTAAGCGTTACACGCACGATGTAATTCGTCCTGTTTCATACTATAACGACAAGCCAGTTGATTTAGGTTTCGTTGGTTCTTGTATGGTTCATAAAGGTGACATGCAGATCATCGCGCAAATGCTTCGCAACCTTGAAAAGCAAAACGGTTCAATTTCTTTCAAAGCGCCATTGGTTGTTGCGCCACCAACATACAACATTGTTGATGAGCTAAAAGCGGAAGGCGATTGGGAAATTCTAGCTAAGTACGCTGGCTTTGAGTTTGACGATGAAAAGCCGAAAACAGCTGCACGTACTAAGTACGAAAACATCCTATATCTAGAGCGCCCTGGGTGTAACCTATGTATGGGTAACCAAGAAAAGGCTGAGCCTGGTGACACTGTAATCGCAACTTCAACGCGCCTATTCCAAGGTCGTGTTGTAGCTGATACATCAGAGAAGAAAGGTGAGTCTCTACTTGGTTCAACGCCGTTAGTTGTACTTTCAACTGTACTTGGCCGTTTCCCAACTATGGACGAGTATAAAGCTGCGGTTGAAGGCATTGACCTAACAGCGTTTACGCCGCTTGAAGAAGAGCTAACGACTAAGTTTGGTTCTGAGCAAGCAGTACCGGTTAAAGTTGTTTAACCTGTAAAATTTTTGACAGAGAAAAGCGCGTCTTGTACGCGCTTTTTTTATTTATAGTTATGGGATGCGGTATGTGTGGATGGACCGGTTAGACCTCACGCAAGCTTAAATTCATACGCCTTATTTCAGTGCTATCTAGATTGATATACAGAAAAGTTGTTTCGTCTAATTCCCGGGCTTGTAATGGTCAACGTATAGTTGCCGGTATAATTAGCGCGGTATGTTCCTACAACCACTTTGTAGGTGCCTGCTGGTAAATTTGTACGGATCTTAGAATCATATCCTTCCCCACTATCATCGTCTCTTAGGATGTCACCATTGGGTTTGATGAGTGTTAAGTATGCATCCCCAGCATGCCCATCTAAGGAGAGTTCAACATAATCACTGTATTGTTGAGTGAAGGTAAACTCCGGATTGTAAGGGTGGGTGTAGTCCTGGCCACCGGAGTTATGCCAGTTGCCCTGCGCTGCACTTCTCAAATTGAATTGCCATATACTCTGCTTAGGCAATGGGTGATTTGTGCTTGGGTTCGCGCCAAGGGCATCCAAAAATAACTCATTAAACCCCATATCGGTGTAACCCATTGCGCGAAATGAGTCACCTGATGGTCGCACAGAAATCGTGCCATCGGTTAACCAAATTTGCCATTTTTGTGCGCTAGAGCCGTTACAAGGGTTTGAGTTTACCAAGGTGGCGTATCCTTGATCTGTTAGGCATCTGTCGTTATACCTTGATGGAGAAATTGTATAGTAAGGACTTGTTGCAGCATTCACTTTAAATCCTTTTGCGTCTACGGAACCAGACTCTGAGCAAAAAAACAGCTGACGATTCCAGCTTGAAGCGCAGTAATTTCTCCAAGCTGATTGTTTGTAAAGGGAAAAGTTAGGCTGTAACCAAAGAGAGTCATCAATTGTTGCGACACTATCGAGAGTGTGTGCGGATAAACTCGCGGATAAAATAGCAGTTACTGCTAAGGCAATGTTGCATGTATTCATTTGTCTTTCCTTACTGGTTAGGTGTCAGAGTAGAAAATAGGAAAGTCGTAATAATTATTAATTACACAGGTATTACATAGACTTTGTCGTGTAAACGCAGTACTACTTATTGCACCAATCTTTAAACAAGTGGCTTGTGTGGTATGTATTGATCGCGATTAAGACTAAAGTTATTCAGCGTAAATTCGTTTAATGATTACGAGTTTTGATTGGTTACGATGCCGAATGAAGGTTTTGAATAGCGTATTCTGACGACAATATTTGTGCGAGTGACCCAGCCAAACACTGAATGAGGAACTGAAATACCATGCTTGAAACCAACCACTTTTATTTTCAAAGCTACGAGCAGTGGCGCCATGCTATCACAGTAAAGTGCAATATAAAGTTAACCCCTGAGTATGCTCGCAGTCGAATTGCGTCGCTTAGCAATGAGCGTGATCGTCACACTCAAGAGTTTTCTGCTAAGTATGGTGAAGCTTACTTGCAACAGGTGATAGATTGGTTTTCGCGCGCAGAGCAAGAAAGTTAGACCGTACAAGCAAAACGCTTTATTGTGACCCAGATAGGTTTATGCTGTTGAGTACGGTGTGTTTTCGCGCTATGGATCCCAGTGTAAGCATACGTAATATTTCTATCTAGGAAGGTGAACTAATTTTGTAGGGAAATTACATCTGTATAAGGAAGATAAAATGAAAACCTCTGTTTTGTTCATGTTGTTGTTTGCACTACATTCTTATTCACCTCTGATTCAAGCTGCCCAAGTTCCACAAACGGATCTTTTGGCATTCCCGTCAATGCATCATGATGTCAGCACACAAGCTTTTCAGTTTTATACCATGCTAGGTACAGGCACTGGCTGGAAGATAGCAAGATATGAAAATCGCAGACTTGCCACGCATATCCTAAGTGCTTTGAATGCGTCTGAAGATAGGAGTTTATACGGTTTTCAAGCGAAAGATATTGACGGTATGACGATATCCTCTTCTCAGGTTTATGATGTTTACATGAATGGGAATGGTAATAACTGGTATAGCTGTGCGAGTGGCTTTGTTGTAACAGGGATGTATTTTTATGATCGAGGAGACAGAAGTGTTGAGCGGTTCGAATGCACGAGAGTGATAGGAAAGTCGACTGCCTCTACCCATAGCTACAAGTACGCAGATATTAATGGCCCTGTGGTGTGTGGCAAAGTGGATGGCAGAGACACTTACACGACTGGCTTTTATTATCAAGATACCGGAGATGACCGTATTCGCTACATGCGGTGCAGTTACTTTATCTGATTGCGCAAAAGCGTTTAGAGAGGAGTAATACACACAACGTATTACTCCTTGATGTTTACTTGCTGATGATATGAACACCATGCCTTTGAGGCAATACAAATGATTGGTTTGTTAGGTGTGCTTTAAAAAAGGTCGTCATACTTTCTTTGACTATCTGGTGCATGACGTCGGGGTTAACTGCTGAAGGGTAGCCAACAATCCAACGGTTTTGGTCGGTAAAGTCATTGTGCTCACTGCCAATGATAGTGACTAAGTGCGTTTCTGCTTGATTCGCGGTAAACGTACTGTTTAACTGTGAAAAAGGCGTTGATGCGCTTAGTAGCAATAAAGGCTTATTCAAAGGTTGTTGCGCAACAGTACCCAGCACAATGCCATCCATATTGGCTGCGGCTATACAATACGCTATGAGTTGACACCCATTCATGGCGGCACTGCCGCCAAGACTAAAACCCAATGTGCCAATATTACGTAAGTCAATTTGGTGGTCTAAATGCCATTGGTGCCATAACAGCCACTCGTGTGTGAGCTGCACATCTTGCCCAATTTGTGCGGCGACAGTGGTGTCAAAGTAGGTCCTGCCAAGCGGTGTTGTGACGTCTTGCTGCTCTTCTGGCAGATACAAATGAGTCGATTTACCAGTGTTAAATGTCGTGACACCAGCCAGATAAGTGTGGTTGATTGCGACAACGACAAAACCATGGCTTGCTAGGGTCTCGAGCAACTCCCTGTTGTCGGTTTCAAAAAGCCCTAACCCGTGGGAGTAAAAAAGCACAGGCCAACCCGTGCGCTCGTGTTGCGCGATTGGTGCATCCAATATTGACCAAGAAGACATGTCAGATAATTGATGTTGTTCAGGGTGATTAGGTGCATCAGCAGGGCGTAAACCCTCGAGGTAAGCTGCTTGTTTCCCCCATTTGTCAAAATAGGGGTGATAGTTTTGGTTCAATGTATCGGAAGGGTAAAATACGGTAATATGTAAGTTTCGCAGCACGCCTAAAACTGGGCTGACACGGTCTTCTTGATAACTGGCGATATCAAACGTCTTGACGCCTACATTAAAATTGCCAGTTGGCTGTGGGTAGTGATGCTGGTGTGTCCTGCTTTCCTTTTTCGTATCCAATTGATTCATTTGTACAGACTGTTCAGTATCGTTACTGCATGCTCCGAGGACTTGAACGAATACCACGACAGGCCAAAGTTTTCTTTTTATCAAAATCATAAAACACTCCTTAATGAAAATATCAGAGTGCCTTTTTGCAGGAATATTGCGTCTAATTGGCTAAACTGGACGAACGAATTGGCTAATCTTTACTTATCAGAGAGGACTTATACTGCGAAGGAGTCACAGCGAGGTATCGTTTAAATGCGGCGTTAAAAGTCGATTTTGAATTAAACCCGGCTTGTAGCGCAATGTCTAATATGGGCCTAGTTGGGTGGTCGTTGAATAGTTGGCAGGTATACTCGACTCGACGTCGATTGATTAAGTCATAGAACTTCTCTCCAATATGTTGATTTATGACTTGAGATAAAATATAAGGTTTAACTTCCAGCAAATCAGCCAGCGACTTTAGGTTTAACTCGGGATTAGTAAATACCAGTTGTTCATCCAGAAGATGGTAAATCTGTTGTTCAAGCTGTACGTCAATGCTGTTATCTATCTGTTCCATATCATTATTTTTTTCTAAATTAGGGTTGAAACTAAGCAGCGCAGGGTTAAGCAGTAGGGCATAAGCGATGAAAAACATGACAAAACTCATCAGTAGCTGCGGCAACGGTAAGTCAGTTTGAAATACAAATTGAAAAGGGATCGTACTGATGGCAAGAAATAAGCTGGCACAGATCCCCCAAAGTAACCACAGATTTTCTTGATTTAAGTTTGCAAGGTAATCTTTACGGTATTTTTGATAGTGGTAGACCGTCATCGATGACCAAATTGCAAAAAATAAATAGATCAGTACTAGAATATGCCCAGATAAAATGTGTCTTGTTTCTATCGGGGTGCGCTCTGGCGCCAGAAGGAAGTCCAAAACAGAAATATTTAATAGGATCCAGGGTACAAAATAGATAATGATCTGCTTGCGCGAGGGCTTTTTACCTATGCAAGTACGTATAAAAACAAAGTATAAAATGGCGTATATTGCACCCCAACAGGCATTTAGTTTGTTTGATATCCATGCTTCTTGGCGAGCTAAGAGAATAAATAAGTCGGTGGCAAATACAATATGAATGAACATGAGTAACTTAAAATGCGGATGCTGATTTGTTTTCTTCGATAGGAAGGCAACCATCACGAGGCTTTGACTCAATCCAGCGAGCAAGATAGATGAAACCATATTTTCCCTTTGGGATTAAACTATGCGTTATTATTAAACCGTTTTATATGTGTATACCACACCAATGTTGTAAAAAGTATGCTGCTTTCGTTACTAATGAGTTTGATGATCTGGCTTACTGAATCATAAGCATATTCTTGTGCGAATTTTCCTGTTATTTATGATAGGCGTATTTGGATTTACGCGGGAGAGCGCTAAGAATCGCGCGGTGTGCACTCACTCAGGGATATAGTTCTTCACAAAGTCTAGCACCTTATCTTTGGGCATCGCTTTTTCATAGTACCACCCCTGCACGGTATCAACTTTTAAACGCCTAATAAAGTCCAATTGTGTGCGTGTTTCAACCCCTTCGGCTACCAAGCGTTTATTCATTTTGTGTAAAAGATCAACAACATGTGTGTAGAATCCTTCACCATTTGGTGTTTGTGCCTTGTCCAACATGGATTTATCCAGCTTCACGATGTCAATGGGCAGATCTGCAAGCATCGATAGACTTGAATACCCGGTTCCAAAGTCATCGATGACGGTTTTGATTTTGTACTGTTTGAGCTTTTCGATATTTGAAACTACGGTACGTTTGTCACTTAAGTACCCCGACTCAACCACTTCAATTTTTAACTGATCGGGAAATTGCGTGAAGCTGTCACAAACATAGGTAATAAGCTGGTTATCGCTGAGCACTTTGGGATTGACGTTAATGCTAATTATCGGCTTGTAGCTTCTCTTTGCAAAATACAGTAAATCGCGTTGTGCTTGCTCAATCACCCAAGTATCAATAATATCCGTTCTGTCGTGTTTAATGAGTGTTTCTAAGAAATAGGGCCCCACTATTGATCCGTCTGGCTTTTGCAATCTTAACAATGCCTCAAAACCGCGAATATGTTTGGTCTTTTGGCAGATCTGCGGTTGATAAAATAATCTCAACTTACCATTGCTGATTTCCGTCAGTATTTGTTGTAATGCCTTGTTTGAATTTTCAATGTCTCTTCGGTGTGAAAGATAGTCCTGTTCACTTGATTGCCTTAATTGCTCGGCAATATTCAATGTATCACTTAACTTGTTTACGGCATCAATAAAGTGAAATTGTTCACTTTGTTTTTTTAAAAATGGAAAATAAATAAGCGCGTTGGCCGCAATTAATATGATTTGCAGTATCACACCAGAGAAGTTACCTGATACTTCGTAGCCGCTGATTAATGTTGGTAACATCCAGCTTGTACTGACACTCGACACAGATACCCACTGTGCACTGATAGCGAAGTAAGAAACGATAAAGTTAAAGATAGGTGTAATAACAAAAGGGACTAACATGATTGGGTTCAAAAATACCGGTAGTGCAAACAGCACGATTTCACAAAAATTGAAGATCGTAAATGGCAGAGATAACTTTACAATGTTGCGTTCATGGCACCCTTTTTTTAAGAAAAATGCGGCGACTATAAGTCCGGCAAAGCAGCCAGTTCCCCCCATTAAGACAAACGTGTCGTAAAAGGTTTTAGCTGGTAGGTCGGCTAAAATCGGCTGTGATAAATACTCGGCATTAAACAACATATTAAAAGTATTGTCGCCATGGATACCGACAAACCACAAACCATGGATCACGACCATGCGTTGAAAAGTCAGCTCTGCAATAGACTGACTAGTTGGATCTGGGGTAATTAATACCGCGACATGGCTTCCTATGACATTGAGTAAGGGCATAAAAGCGTAAAAGCTAAGAAAAACCAAAAAGAAAGGCAAAATGATGAGTAACTTTTCGCTTAAGAACCGACTAACCTGATGAAAGTAATCCGTAAAGTTTGGCAATGTCTTAATCATGAAGATGAGCAGCAAACTACTGAGGCTAGGGATAATAATGGCATAGGGAGCTGCGCCTGTCGGATTGAGTGAAAACGCACCCTGATCTGAAACGATATAGTGCCCATGCAAAGAGAAACATAACAATGCCAACATGGCTCCGACAATGCCGCTTTGCCCATAGTTTTTGCACACAAAAAAGCCAATTGAAATGGCAACAATAACGGGAAATAAAGCCAAAATTAAAGAGGCGGCATTAAAAGCACTTTCGTATAAAGCGTGTCCTGTGGTGATTATATTGAGCGCCAGAGCGCTGTTAAGAATAAATATGGCCAGTGCACTGCTGACAAAATAGGGTATCAATGAAATGAAGGCCTCTCTCAGCGAGAGTAAATACTTGCTGTGTAAAGTGGCTTTTAAAATGGGCTTCAATCGACGGTAGGACAATCAATATACTCTTTAATGCTCGTAAAGGTAAGTATAATCAGCCTTTATGATTCTGCACGGCTAATTAATGTTGTTAGCCTTTTGCATTGGTTGATAATGATAACGCAACAAGTCATACATCAGAGGTAATTTTCATTCGTTTTAAGCTTTTTAGCTGAAAACCTCCAATTTGCATACGAGTAGATGGCACGCCTTTTGGTTAACTTGGGTGCAATGTTAGGGCAGGAGGTTATATGAACAATGAACAGGTTGCAGAGACACTGAGGTGGACAGAAAAATTAAAGCATAACGTGCGGAATATTTTGTTTGCCATTTTAGGCACGGTCTCTGCTGCGGCTATTCCTGTATGGCAAATTTACTTTGTTGAGACATCAGAGGTGGTCATTGAGTTGGCCTCTATCAGTCGCAATGAATCATCTCGTTTTACTGTCCCACTCGATACGGACGAACTGGCTTTGCTAGAGCCCTACATACCTGAAGAGCAGTTGTATGAGTATAACCTGCAAGGGCGCAGGGGAGATAAGATCGATTATCCAGAATTTACGTTAAGTACATTATTTAGTGCCCATGAAAAAGCAAAACAAGATTTAAAAAATATGGCACTGACAAAAGCCAGTTTACTCAAAAGTATTGCACGGATTGAGGCCTACTTAGATCCATCTAATCATCAATTTCCATTAGTGGAATTCAGAGTCAGTGAGCTTAAAGCGTGGGATTTGAGTAACTATATTGACGACTCAGAAGCGCAATATTTTGAAGAGCAAGTATTGGCAATTACGCGAAATTACTCACAAATGGCTTTCGGTTCGCAAGCGCAACCCGAGATAAACATAGCTGCACTCAAGTTCTTACTGAATGATGTGAAAGAGGATATCAATGACGTGATCCTCGAGTCCAGTATTCGTCATGAGCGACTGCGTGATGATATTCGCAATATTGAGACACAGCTACATAAACTAAAGTCCCAGCAATTAGAACTGTACACTTACTTTGATGTTGAAGTCGTTGCGTCTAATACTGGGCGAGTAAGTACTTCTTTACGACCTTTAGCTTTAATGCGTGTTCAGATCAGTGAGAATAACTATGTCGATATTCGCTTGCAGTTGCAAAACTATACTGAGCAAGCTGAGTTAGCTCCTTCGTCAACAAATATTTTGCGTTATCGCTCAAACGAACTAAACACATTTCCCAGTGAAGATCAGGGGCTCATCAATACATTTTGGGGAAGTACAGGCAGAGTTCGTCTGTATGCGATGGACACCAAACACACGGTATTTACATCCAACCAAATTGCGTTTGTTGATAATCGAAATCAAAAACTGATCATAGATAAACTCAAAGAAGTAGCCACTTTATATATGGAGTAACTGCAAATTTGCCCAGCAAAACCGGTGTTTAAGTTGGCGTGACAAACACCGAATAAAACACGATTTTCACAGATTATGCTTTTCGCCGTCCAGATAAACTCCAAACCATAATAAAATATAAATCAAGGGAGTTTTATGCAGGTTAACTCAATATCTGAGGGATTTGCGCGCGCGTTCACGGTAAAACTGGCTACGACACAAGCCGAGAAGGAGATAGTGTACGGTATTCGTCACCAAGTTTACTGCGCCGAGTTAAATTGGGAGCCAGAGAGTCCATTAAAGCAGGAGTCAGATAAACATGACGAGCGTGCTTTGCATCTCTTACTCAAACATAATGAACGTGATCAATACATCGGGTGCAATCGACTCATCACAAGCCCCATTGGCAATGTTAGCTCATTGCCCTGTGCGCACTATTTAACTGATCCGCAAAGCGAACAGCATCGTCAATTATTTTCCCAAGCTTGTCTTGGTGAGGCATCACGTTTTGCCATATTGCCTCAAGTAAGAAAAAAAGGGTGTGAGACGTTCAAAATCGAAGAGCATATTCGTCCTTTAATGTCTGCGGGCATGTACTTCAGCAACCTTGCGCTTGCAAAAGCATTGGGCTTGGCGGGTGTGCTTATTCTTGTCTCGCCTAAATTGGCTCGAAGAGTCAGCATGCTTGGGCTAGAGCTGGTAAAAATCAGTCCAGACATCGATCATAAAGGAAACCGTGCAGTGTATTTTTTACCGGTCGAACAGTCTCCTTTTTTGCACAAGTCTAACCCCAAAATGCTTGAGTTATACAACACAATTCATACGTTCATTCAGCCACAAGTGGATGGATTTCTGGCGTTAAATCAGGCGAAATAAACTAAGAATAAGGATAAAGAAAATGGCACATAATTTTGACTATGATCTCGCTTTTTCAAGAAATATTGGTTGGGTTACGCAAACTGAGCAAGATGTCCTAAAAAATAAACGGGTTGCGATAGCTGGTATGGGGGGGGTGGGGGGAAGTCACTTATTGGCATTGGTCAGACTCGGGATCACGCAGTTTAATCTTGCAGACTTCGATGTGTTTAATTGTGAAAATACCAATAGACAGGTTGGGGCATCTACGTCCACTTACGGCAAAAAGAAGTTGGAGACCATGATTGAGATGGCCAAAGATATCAACCCTGAAATTGAGGTCAGAGCTTTTCCTGAAGGTGTCACCAAAGACAATGTGGATGCTTTCTTAGAAGGGTGTGATTGTTATGTTGATGCGCTGGACTTTTTTGTTTTGGATATTAGAAGACTCGTTTTCTCGCGGTGTAGAGATGGTAAAATCCCCGCGACGACGGCGGCACCTATCGGATTCGGTACGGCTTACATCAATTTCTTGCCTGACAAAATGTCGTTTGATACGTATTTTGATTTTAAGGGTGACTCAGAGAATGAGCAATATCTAAAATTTTATCTGGGTCTCACACCTTCTAATTTACAACGACATGCTTTGGTGGACGCGACACGGGTTGATTTAGCGAATAAAAAGGGCCCTTCGAATGTCGCTGGGTGTCAGCTGGCCGCTGGGGTAGTTGTCGCACAAGTGGCAAAAATTTTACTCAATAGGGGGCCTATTATTTGCGCGCCTTATAGCCTGCACTTTGATGCTTTTAGCAATAAGCTCAATAAAGTTTGGAGACCTTTTGGCAATAGAAATCCAATCCAAAAACTCGCATTTAAACTGGCAAAAAAGCAATTTAGCGGGCTTGTTCACAGTTCACAAAATAATGATTGTGATGAAGAATCAGGGGCATTAACACTCGCTTGTAAAGTGATTGAGCTGGCGAAGTGGGCCCCAAGTGGCGATAACTGTCAACCTTGGCAATTCGAGTTGCTCGATGCAACCACATTTAATGTGCATGCCAACAATACGCGTGCATCTAGTGTGTATGACTTAGATGGCCATTCCAGTCATATTGCGCATGGCATATTATTAGAAACTATTGAAATTGCGGCCAGTAAATTTGGTTGCAGGGTCGAGGTGCACGTGTCACCGAGTAATGGGGTCAGTGACATCTATAAAATTTCCTTAATACCGAGCGACGCGGTTATCGCTGATCCTCTTCTTGCAAATATTAAAACCCGCACGGTGCAAAGAAAAGCAATGGGCACGCGAGCATTATCAGAGGAAGAAAAGCGCAGCTTAGTAGAGAGCTTACCACCAGGCTTTAAAGTGCAATGGTATCAAAGTACGGCAGAAAAAAGACGTTTTGCGTGGTTAAATGCACACAACGCAAAAACGAGATTGACGATGAAAGAAGCTTATTTGGTGCATGCAGAAATCATCGACTGGGGTAAACAATTTAGTGAAACAAAGATCCCCGAGCAAGCGCTCGGCTTAGATAAAATCACGGCAAGGTTAACCCACTGGTTATTTGAGAGCTGGGAGCGTGTCGCCTTTTTTAACCGCTACTTGTTTGGTACAGTTGCACCACGCCTTCAACTCGACTTCATCCCCGGTATGCGTGCCAGTTGTCACTTTACAATTCATAGCGAAGCGCCAATTGAAAACAGGGGGGATTATGTGGCTGCGGGCAGAGCAATACAACGTTTTTGGCTTAAAACAGATCAACTGCAATTGGGTCTACAACCCAGTATGACACCGCTTATTTTTGCACGATATTTGGAAAGTGACATTGCTTTCACAGAGAGTAGAAACACCGCTTACCATGCTTTTAAAAGTTATTATTTACTTAAAAAAGTAGTTAAAAATCATAACAGTGTCGTTTTCATGGGGAGGCTGGGACGAACTAACAGACCCTTATCTAGATCTGTTAGAAAGTCATTAAGTGCGCTTCTTTTCAAAAGCGCGTAATTGCAAGAATAGGGTGAACTGAGTCAGTGATAGCGTCGTCGTGTGTCACTCAGTTCATCATTGCTTTGTATTTTCTGTGGCTTTATGGCGTTTGCGTTGAGTTTGTTGCCATGCCCAAATTGGCGGCTTATACAGCAGCCTAAACTTATTTGACCATTTTGAAATTACACCCATTTGTTGTGCCAATTTGATGTAACCGCTAAAGAATACTTTAATCGGATTCACGCTATTTAATTGTGGGTAGACACCGTACTTTACTTTTTCTTCTTCTTTGGCAAAGGTGCCGAAGAGTCGGTCCCAAATAATGAAAATGCCCGCATAGTTTTTATCAAGATACTGAGTATTCCTTGCGTGGTGTACCCTATGATGGGAAGGGGTGTTGAAAATAGCCTCGATTGGGCGAGGTAATTTTTTCACGGTTTCGGTGTGTAATAAAGTTTGGTATACCTGCACGATCACCTCTGCAAGCAGGATAATAAATGGATGAAACCCTAACAAAGCCAATGGTAAGTAAAAAAACAGCGGGAACAGCCAGTCTAATGGACCATGGCGATACGCGACTGAAATATTAAAATGCGGTGAGCTATGGTGCACGGTATGCGTCGCCCAGGCAAAGCCATTTTTATGTAAAAAGCGATGTTCCCAGTAATAAGCAAGATCGGCCAATACAATGCAACACCCTATTGTCCATAGAGTCGGTGGTAGTTCAACCAGCTTAAAGTTGTCGTAGACAAAAAAGAATACGGCGATATAGGCAAGCGCGACAAAACTGACCAGCAGCATGAACAAACCCAGTGTAACAAAGTTTGTTATGCTATCACCAAGTAGGTTTTTAGTGATTTGCTTTTTAAAGGCGTATCGCAGTAACTCTACTACAAATAGAGCGAGGGCAATGACAAAAAACCAATCATCGATGAAGGTTTCGAGCCACCATATATCGTCTACAGAAAAAGGCATGATGAGATAATCCACGTTATTGCTCCTTATAGTTCACGAGCACTTCTGTTGCGAGTACCTCACTATTTTCTGACAGGTAATGGATCTCAATGACGTGTTCTAGGTTACGTCGATAATCTATCTCTTGCCAAGCCTTCGATAATTGGGAAGGCGTATATTTTTTCTTTTTCAATAAGTTGCCATATTTTGCGGAAGCAATTGTTGTAGCGGCTTTGGTGTGCGACAAGTCAGTAGTTGCGTATCCGACAGTAACTGTTGCGCTGTCATAGTTAGCCGAAAAGTCACGATAATAGACGTAGATGGTGGTGGGGTTTCGAAGCAACTTTTGATTAAGACGTTTATTGTTGCTCAGTTCGCGCCACAGTTGCTCGACTTGTGAAGTTGCAAGTGTCGCGGTGTTGCCTTCAATCACTAGCTCATCGAATTGCTTCACGGTGTGTCGATTGGTTTTTTCTGGTGAGACAACCGCAACGTTGTTGGCAATGGGTTTAGATTGTGCACTGGTTGTTGGCGGCGCTGGTGCGGTAATAGCGCGCGCAGGTGTTGGCTGCAATAGCGCAACCCCCCATACGGTAAACACAATGGCGCTAGATAATAATATTGACCCGGCTAGTTTCATATCTTGTCCTGAATATGGCAATGAATTAATTCTAGCTTAAATTTCGACTTTTAAATTGTCAATATGAAAATTTATTGGTCGGATTTATTTTTTGTCAATGTGGTACATAACAGTTTGGTGCTAGATTTAAGTTTATGTACTTGGTCCACAAATGTGAGTGGCAAAAATGACTCAGACAATAAGTAGTTAGCATAGATACCATGGGCCACAAGTTCGATTCTTTCATCACAGGCCTCAGTATATTGAGACTTTAAAATATTGCTCACGTGCTCAATAAACTCTGACATTATTTGCGCTTGGTCTGCTTTAATTGGTGGTAACCGTTTCGCTTCTGAGAAAATTGCTTCGCCCACTATCGTGGCATTGATTTGTTCTTTTGAGCCCACAGTAAACAAGGCGTCGATCATAGATTCTGCTTTATTTTTACTTGGTAACCAAGGGAGCAATTGCTGCCATTGCTGCGTGTATTTGGCCCTTAGGCGACTGCTCAGAGCACAAATAATATCGTCTCGGTTACCTATGTAATGGCGCAAAATGGTGCGTTTGACACCTGCAGTTTCGGCAATATTTTCAAGAGAGGTCGCTTGGATACCGTATTTTAAAATGCACGCTTCAAGGGCGTCTAAGATCTCTTCTTGGCGCTGAGCCGCCATACTAGGTCTAGGCATGGTTTTTACCTTTTTTATGATTTTGCATACTATAGCAATGCGGATTTTAATTGTCATGTTGACAATTAACTTGAAGTGAGAGTATAGTTTAAATTGTCAGGTTGACAATAAATGGGCGTTTAAAGACGTGTAGGGCGAAGCAATCACACTATCAGCTTAAGGTAATGAGGGTTGCGATGAAAATTGGAGGTAATATGTTATTTGGTTTCCCTTGGAGTTACTGGTTGGGGTTTGCATTGGTGCTTTGGTTGTTGTTTGATTTGATCCGGGGCGAAGCATATCTATGGCATCCGTATAATCGAAAGGCGCAGCCCGGCATGTATTGGCTGACGATGTTGGTATGGTCTGTGGTAGCAGCGTCTTGCTTCATTTATCCTTATTGGCCATTTTCCTATTAAATTTCTTACCTAGCTGGTGTTAAAAAACTTGTTTGTACCTTATTAAGATATTTATCCCATAAATGTGTATTGTTCACCATTGTAAAATCTAGTAGGCAATTGAATGATAGAGCATATTTATGAATAACACCGTTAAGTTAAGTTTAATAACAGTTGTATTGACGTCGAGCCTAGGTTTAGTGAGCCAAGTGTCAGCTCAAACAGACACTGAGTCACTGCCTCAAGTCGTTGCTGATACGGATTGGCAAGAATCGGCGACCAGCGTGACTACTCTCAAGCAGGTAGGCGTGGGTACATCTACTCCAAACGAGGCACTACATGTTATTGGAAACGCAATAGCTGACGATCCTTTGCACCCGTCTCATTTGGTCACTAAGCGTTATTTAGATACACAAATTCAAAGCATTGCATCTCAATCAGCAGCACAGCAGGAGCAAATACAATCTTTGCAAAATCGTGTAGCGCAGTTGGAAAGTCAGTACCAAACAATGCGTAATGATTACACACAAGTGATTGCACGTTTAAAAGAGGTAGAAGAGATACTTTCACCGACTGGCCGTAATTGTTTAGATATAAAGACACAGCTGCCAGTTGCTGCTACGGGTTTCTACCTGATTGACCCTGATGGCGAAGGCATCGGCGTGGATGCTTTCAAAGTCTGGTGTGATATGGATTATCAAGGAGGTGGTTGGACATTGTTCGCTAACCACAAAGATAATATCGTGAATATTCAAGAAGGTGAGGTGATTTCACCAGCCAGCTTCTCAGTAATGACAGCTCAAAGGTGGCAAGCACTGAGGCAAACTGTGACAGGTGGCATGATGTTTAAAGATGAGCATGGCCGCATTACGCAGATCTATCAGGCTAAAATGAACAATGCGAACTGTCGCAACATTTATACCGACGATAATTTAGCGGCATTGTCCACTTGGGGTGAGTATGGCTTGATCTGGCACCACGAAGATACTCACTGTGATGTATCTTGGGACTTTGCCGGTGTCATTCTCGGCGATAAAGACTCAACTCGTGTTGAATCATATACCTACCAAGGTGCATCAGTTATCCAAGTTCCTAACTCTAAAACACGCTTTGATGTTTGGCCTTATGGCAGTGACGAAAGCTCACGACATCAACAAAATGAGCTACTTTACTTTGTTAAGTAAAAAAGCGTATCGGTATCTCAAAGTGCGTACCGTTGCACTTTGAGATAAACGGTTATTTTTGATGGCCTAGTGCCTGCCTCACCTTTATTAACCTTGGTTTATCAGGTCCCTTGAGCGATTTGTCTGCAACTTTAAATTCAAGGCGTTTGTCTGGTTCAAATGCGAGTAAGATTGAAGAGCCACCGTAGCCAAAATGGCCCATATATTGTCCTCTCTCGATCTTTTCACCAGTACTAATCGCATTAGTGATGCTGCCGACACCCCAAAATCCGATTGCTATCATGGCCACCAAACCTACACTTTCGGTTTTGATAACCCAAACATAACGTTGATGTTTACCGAGCTTTTGGTACCAACCAGCCTTATCACTGGTGGCGGATGCCAAAGGCCCATAAGGATTACTGGGATCGAAATCATCAAAGTCATAATTATAAGCGCCAGCATAGAGCCCTTGTTCTATTACCTGTCCGGTGACTGGTGCGTGAAAGTGATGGTAGTCTGTAAACCATAGCAGGGCGTCAAGTAATGGCCCGCCAATGAATAAACGGCCATAGCCGGGGATGGCCTCAATTAAGTTAAACTCATCGCCCGATTTATTGGGTAGCAAATAGCGAGTATGTTGATTCGACTTTGTGTCTTCACGCGCCAAGTAAAAAATCCCGCCGTCACAAGGTGCGACAACAACGCTGTCTGATTCTGGACGCTCATTGGGTTTTAGGTTTCGTAAAAAGAATTGATTGAATGATTCAAAGCCACCTGAGGGGCTATTAGGATCGGGCCTTTCGTACTCTTTGATATCAAAGGGGTGAGCATGTGTACCCGTGTATTTTATCCACGCGGGTAATGTGGCAGTGGAGTCGGTGCTGTTGATCCAAATGCCATGGCAATCTAAAAAGGTTTTAAACCAATGTCTAAAGCACGATTCGTTCGTCAGCTGAAGGCCTGCTTCTGTATTAACGAAGTAATCCCAATACTCAATGTACTCGCCTGGGTTACTCGGTGATGGCGTATATGTTAGCCATTGCGCGAAAAAATGACTAAGTGTAAAGCCAGGCTGCTGGTAAAGGTAAGGCAACCAGTAGTTGGCAACGTCTTGTCTGCGTGCAATGGTCGTCTCAATGCATAGTTCAGAGAGCGCACCTAAATATAAGTATCTATAATGTGGCTTTTGCTCAAAAATGACTGCTAGCTGGTTTATATGTGCCTCGCAAGCACTTGCATGATCAGACCAAATGTAAGGAGCTGGAAGGGGAATAGGTGTTATGTGTGACATGTTAATACATCCTTATTAAGTCAACTTTTATAGGCCCACAGTCACGTCAAAAACATGTTGAATGGCGATGACATGGTTTTAAGCATGGAGGTTAACGGTTAGTGTAGTTGAAAAACAAAGCGGTGCAGTGTTGTTAATTATCAAATATAAATGGATTCAAAAAGTGTGTTAGGCTGACACTCTTTGAATCGCGAGGCATTGTTATTGCTTAGTGCATGATTTGCTTGAGCGCTTCTTCTAAAGAGGTATACCTAAACCGATAATTGGCATCCAATGCTTTTTGAGGTACGACTTTTTGACCGTAAATTAGAATGTCTGACATTTCACCAAAAGCCCACTTTAAAAAGCCTTCTGGCAGCCAAAATAACGCAGGTCGATTAAGCACATTCGCTAAGCAGTAAGAGAATTCTTTGTTGGAAACTGGGTTGGGGGCTGTGGCGTTAAAGGCGCCTTTTAATTCCGTGTGCTTAATTAAGAAAAGGATCAGCTGGATCATGTCATCAATGTGTATCCAGGACATCATTTGTTCTCCTGAGCCCATCGGGCCGCCCATCCCCCAAGAGAAAGCGGGTAACATTTTTTTGAGTGCGCCACCATGGCGAGATAAAACAACACCCGTTCGCAACAGACACACTCGCGTTTTATCACTTTTAGCGGCTAATGCGGCGGTCTCCCAGTCTTTACAAAGCTGGTGGCTGAATTCATTGAATGGTTTGTTGAAGCTTTCATCAACGGTTGTCTCAGCTGATTGTCTACCATAATACCCTATGGCGCTACCTGATATGAATGTGTGGGGTGGGTTTTGAGCAGCATTGATGTGGGTTGAGATTTGTTCCGTCAAGCCTACACGGCTAGAGGTGATCGCCGCTTTTTGCTTATCACTCCAACGCTTGTCAGCAATCGGCTCACCAGCGAGATTAATGACGATGTCTATTTCATTAAAATCGACCTCGCTAAGCTGCGAAATAAAATGTCCATTTTGTGGCAAAACTTGTCGTGCTTTGACTTCGCTTCTGGTCAAGATGGTTAGATTGTGTTTGTTGACTAAAAACTTGCAAAGTTCTTGTCCGATAAGTCCTGTAGCTCCAGTGATCAGTATATTCATTCCACGCCCAAATAGTGATTGGTTTACATATGTTTTTAGTTTTACCCTAGTGTTTTGAAAACAAATTCAATTACAATAGTAGCAGATACATATAAAAATTATGTGTGATCATTCCTTCAACGTTGCGACCTCGCATAAGGATCAATAGTGTCATCATTAACAGGAATAAATAAAAGCTTAGTTGTTTTAGCTTCCTTATTCATTGTATTAGCAGGGATAAAACTTGCAAACGATATATTAGTGCCATTTATACTGGCTGCATTTATTGCCATTATATGTAATCCACTCCTGAAGTTTTTTGCTAGTTACCGTATCCCAAAAGGGGCTGCGATCATTATTATTATTGCCATTGTCGCTCTGCTTGGTACAAGCTTAGCGGGGTTAGTTGGTCAGTCTCTCAATGATTTCTCGCAACAGCTACCTAGTTATCGAGTAGCGTTACAAGATAAGTTTTTATGGTTAGTTAACACTGCTGCAAATTACAACATCCTGATCGATAAACAGCAGCTAATTTCGCTTTTTGATCCAGGAAAAATGATCGATGTTGCGACTAATATGCTGGCAGGGTTTGGTGGCGTCATGGCGAATATATTTCTCATCTTACTCACCGTTGTTTTCATGCTTTTCGAAGCGCCAATGCTCAGTAAAAAAGTGCATATTGCTCTGGACGATCCGCAAATGAAGATGCAACAGATTGACCGCTTCTTAAACTCGATAAACAGCTATTTGGCCATAAAAACATTGGTGTCTCTTGCGACGGGTATTCTGGCTGGCTCTTTACTATGGGTATTAGAGGTGGATTACTTCGTGCTGTGGGGCGTGCTCGCATTTTTGCTCAATTATATTCCAAATATTGGCTCTATCATTGCCGCTGTTCCCCCTGTTTTACTGGCCTTAGTAACTCATGGCCCGGTAGTGAGTGGTCTTGTTGCTGTGGGGTATTTGTCTATCAATACCGTCATGGGGAATATTGTTGAACCAAAATATATGGGCAAAGGGCTCGGGTTATCCACCCTTGTGGTATTTGTCTCTTTGATATTTTGGGGCTGGTTATTGGGTACAGTGGGTATGTTGTTGTCCGTACCGCTCACAATGGTCGTAAAGATAGGGTTAGAGAACAGTGAAGATGGTCGCTGGTTGGCGACCATGCTCGGTAGCTACGATGAGTCTAAAAGTTAGCTTTAAGCTCTTCGGTATGGTGCTGTAAAAATGAAATTTTACAGCGCTTGTACACTTTAGCTGCTTTGGTAGAATTGGGGAGTTCTTTTAAGTATCGCCATTTACAAGAATCTTCCATATAACGGCTTTGACTTAATAAACTACGTTTTATGATTGGCATGAGCTGGGTGTTACCCGTGTCTTTTTCGATTTTCTCTGTGTCTAATAACAGCTTATTGATCCATGCTTGTCTATCTCGCTCTAAAAGCTCAATATTGCCATCCAAACACATCAGATAGCGTTTCGCCTTTTGCGGGTGGTCAGAATCAAGGTGTGTGCAATCAGCCAGTGAAGCCGTGCCTGCACTGACGTCGATGCTGATTGCGGCAACAGTTAAAATAAAAAAGTTAGTTGTTTTGCTCATAGCCAAATTCTATTGTAAATTGAGCGCCGCCAAGTTCACTGTAATCGATAATGATGTTGCCATGATATGAAGCAACCAGATCAGAAACGATGGCCATACCGACACCATGACCTGCTTCATAGGTGTCCAGTCGAGTACCTCGCTTGAGAAGTTCTTGACGTTTATTCTCCGGGATCCCCGGTCCATCATCACTAATGACAAATACAGTGCCTCTATTGGAGGTCGTTTTTACTTGGATATCAATCTTATGCGCGCATGCTTTACATGCATTATCGATGATATTACCCAATATTTCCATTAAATCAGTTTTATCTCCAAGGAATGCGGCATCGTCAGCGCAATAGGCTGAGAATTGAATTGCCTTGTCATGATAGACCTTACCCATCGCATTCAAAATTGAATCTAGCACGGGTTTAATTGTCGTTTGTTTTTTCCAAGTATCAGAGGCGCCTGTGGCAGCACGTTTTAGTTGGTGTTCAATCATGGCATTGATACGGTCAAGCTGCTCTTGTGCTTCGGCATCGTTTGCCAGTGAACTTGACTTTAACACTGCCAGCGGCGTTTTAAGTGCATGGGCTAAATCGCTCAAAGACGCCCTATAACGTTCTTTTTGGCGACGCTGTGAGTCGAGCAATAAATTCAAGTCTGCTTTTATGGTGTTTAATTCTACAGGGTACAATCCGGAAATTTTATCACGTTCGCCCGATTCTACTTCTTTGATTTCTTTGTCTAGTCGCTGAAGCGGACGTGCGTTCCACACAAAACCAAAAGCCATTAATGCCGCAATGACAACACCCATAATCAACATCCAATTGACCAGTGTGTCCCTAAATTCCGACATGAGTGCAACTAAAGCCGAATTCTTTTTGAGTAAGATGAATTTAGCCTGTTGTGATTGCTCTGCGTTACCTAAAATAACCGTCAAACTGAGTTGCCAAAATTCCTCTCCACTGTACTCAACTTTTTTAAATTCTGACGCACCGGCCTGAGTTTGAGATACATCGGGCGTGACCGTTAGGCTAACCGCTGATTCTGAATACCAAACTAACGTATTTTGTTGATATACCAAAGCATAGGTATCTGAATTCAGTCTATTTAACTCGGGAGCGAGAATGGTTCTTGGCATTGATATGCCATCTGAAATAAATTCAACTTCAGAGATCAGTGAGTATAAGTGGGCTTCGAGCGTTTTTTCCGTGGCGTCAATCAGTGTCGCGTGATAGGCGCGACCAATTGAGAAAAACAACGCAGGTAGGGCAACGATTAAAACAAAGACAAGGATGAAACCTTGCCTTATTTTGAGTGAAATTTGTGCGCTACTTACCACTGGGTTTTAAACCTGTAACCTCTACCTCGCAGAGTTTCTACTGGGTTTAATGTGCCATCTGGGTCAAGTTTCTTTCTCAAACGCAGAACAAATACTTCAATGACATTGGAGTCTAGATCAAAGTCTTGATCGTAAATATGCTCCGTGAGTTCTGACTTTGAAATAACTTTGTGTGGATTAACCATTAAGTATTCAAGTACTTTGTATTCATATGCTGTAAGTGACAATTCTCTATCACCGACGAATACCTGTTGAGATCGCGTGTGCAGTGTAATTGGACCAATGGTTATCTCTGGGTTAGCCTGTCCAGCGCTACGTCTAATTAATGCATTGCAGCGCGCGATCAACTCTTCTACATGAAAAGGTTTCGTTAAATAGTCGTCCGCACCTGCATCTAGCCCTTCGACTTTTTCTTGCCAACGATCACGAGCTGTAAGGATTAAGATAGGGATCTTTATATCCTGTGCTCTGGCGCGTCTGATCAATTCTATACCGTCTATTTTTGGCAAACCTAAGTCGACTACAGCCAAATCAAGTGGATACTCCGTTAAGTGAAAAAGGCCGTTTTCGCCATCGTGACAAAGATCTACGCTGTACTTCTCTTTTTCTAAGACGTTCCGTAAGTTTTCAGCTAACTGAACGTCATCTTCTATTACTAAAATTCGCATTGTCAATCCTTCTTCACTTCACCCGTTACTTTGTGAACTTTAACATCAATGATTCTGCCGTCGCTCTGAAGAATTCGTACCACATAGTAGTCGCCTTCAAGAGAAATCTTTAAGGTTTTTCCTGGTTGTTTAGTCGTTGCTAATTGTACGGCTTCTTTTTTGCTAATGGTGTCTTGTGTATTTTTTGCTTGTGCGGGGCTAAGTACCAACACACAGGCAAAAACGGCAACAGCAAGACAGTTTGGCAACTGCATTCTAAGCTCCACAGTAGGGTTGCTTAACATCTTGAACAGGAGGTTAAGTTTTTAAGACTTAACCACCGCTGAACTTTTGGTTAAGGTAAAACTTTCTTATATGGTTTGACTACGCTTTGCGCGTAAACACCCGCTTCAATATAAGGGTCTTGACTGGCCCATGTTTGCGCTTCTTCTAAAGAGGCAAACTCAGCAATCACTAAAGAGCCGGTAAAACCTGCTTCACCTGGGTTTTCATCATCAACTGCAGGGAGAGGCCCCGCAACAAACAATCTACCTTCATCCTTTAGCGCGTTTAAACGTGCTAAATGAGCTGGGCGTGCATTTAAACGCTTCTCTAGTGAATTTTCCACATCCGTTGAGTAAATCATGTAAAGCATAATAGTAAGAAATAAGGCGTAATTAAATTTGTGTTTCGTATCATAGACTGGATTGTCCCCAAATGTAAATGAATAGGCGTTATCTGAAGAGAATCTTGTTTGGGACTTGAAATCCGCAGGCCTTGGCTGTTACAGTCCTTCGACTATCGTGAAAAATAATAATAAGGTTGTTTTAATGAGTGCAAACCGCGAGCAATTTAGCTCCCGACTGGGTTTCATTTTAGCAGCGGCTGGCTCCGCTGTGGGGATCGGAAACTTGGTCGGTTTCCCTGTATCTGCTGCCAAAAATGGCGGTGGGGCGTTTCTGATTATTTATGCACTGTTTGTTGCGTTTATCTGTTTGCCTGTCATGATCGCTGAAATGGCACTGGGTCGTAAGGCCCAGAAAGACCCGTATGGTGCTTATCACTCGCTGACTGGCGGTGATAAGAAATGGTCCTTTGCCGGTGCTCTCGCTGTGTTAACTCCCTTCATGATCGCTGTTTTTTATATGGTTATTACCGTATGGATTTTCGGTTATTTAGTTCAGACCTTTATCGGAAATCTTGATCAGCTTGCGAATCCTGACAATTTCGGCGTATTTATTAATGAATACACCGTGTTTGGATATATGGCCGGTGTTGTTGTATTGGTTAATTTGATCTTGGTCGGCGGTGTGAAAGAAGGCATTGAAAAAGCGGCAAAGTTAATGATGCCTGCGCTTTTCGTACTTCTCATTGGTCTCGTTGCGTATGTGTTGACATTAGATAATGCAATGGCCGGTGTGCGTTATTATTTGGTACCTGACTTTTCTAAAATGGACGCCAGTGTCTTAAATGGTGCATTGTCGCAAGCATTTTTCTCATTGTCATTGGGCATGGGTATCTTAATTACATATGCGTCTTATATTTCTAAAAAAGAAGACATTGTAGGTAGTTCTAAAATGGTTGCAGTGACGGACTCATTAGTGGCGTTTATCGCGGGTCTAATGGTACTGCCAGCAATCTTTAGTTTTAACCCGAATGTAAACCCTGAAGAATTATCGGATTCTTCAGTATCAATGATCTTTGTATATCTGCCGCAGTTATTACTGACATTGCAAGCTGATATCGGATATGTCGGCGCATCGGTTGTAGCGGGCATTTTCTTTTTGCTTGTTTTCTTTGCCGCGATAACGTCTTTGGTGTCGATTATTGAAGTCCCTACAGCCAGCTTAATGGAAGCGAAAGGGTATACGCGTAAAAAGTCATTGACTGTATTAGCTGTGACGACCGGTATCTTGACGGTACTGTGTACTATGTCATTTGGTATGGTTGAAGGATTAACTAAGTTTACGCAGTACGGGGGCGGGGTCGATAAGAGTTTCTTTGACATTATTTCTGATGTATTTTATGACACCATCTTACCTTTCAATGGGTTGTTATTATGCTTATTTGTAACTTATCGCTGGCGTAAGGCCAACTTGTCTGAAGAGCTAACGCAAGGCAATGAAGGCTACAAAGGAAGCTTTATGGAAAAATACGTGAACTTCTCGCTGTCGACGTTTATTCCAGTGATCTTGTTGCTGATTTTTGTCAACACAGTCGCAACCAAATACTTTGCTATCAGCCTATTTGGCTTTTAAGTAAAGCACATGATATGTGGGGCAATAACCCCACATATCATGTAAATGTCACGCCTGCATCCAAGTATTTCCCTGCTCCTATCGTAAATAACCACAATCCCCACAAACTATGTTCAAGCACACAAACTGCTAGAGAGCGACTGTGCGCATAGGTGTAAGAGAATAACAGTCCACCAAAAAAAGACATGATAATGGCCATCCAGTTGTCATACACACAGTGGGCCAGCGCAAATACACTGGCACTGAGTAATATCCTCACTGTTTTACTCGGTAAGATACGTTTGTAGCGGTGGAAAAAGTAACTTCTAAATATAAGCTCTTGGGGTAGTACGGATAAAATGGGATAAGCAATGAGTAAAACCAACCAATCAGTGGTCGAGTTAATGGGCAAATCGAACCATGTTTCTTGGCTGATTAATCCGTACAGCATACCTGAAAATAGTGCACCAATAAAAAAGATAGAAAACAACCGTTTTTTGATGGCAGAGAATTGTCCCAGACTCGTTAATCTAAAACGCTTGAAGTGTGGATCCGAGAGCAATAAGTAGGTGCACACCGACATGATAATGATAAGAGCAGGGAAGAGCCAATTGGCTAAATCATGGCGGAAATAATAGGCGATAAACGGGAGCAAAAAAAAGATTGAGAATAGCTCAAACCAACGAAACTGTCGTGCGTTCAAAGAATTTACCTCAAGCGATGCTGTATCAATAAAATATAGCAAGTGTCTCAAGAATTATGCGTAATCTGGAAAAAGATTACGCATTTTCTAGGCGGGGCGGAAGGACTGTGTGTTGAGCTTGGTTCAGTCGTCTTCAGGAAGGTATTTGGAGACCTTCATAATAGTAATTAGGATGGCGACAAAAGTAATGGCCATCAGCCCAAATACCTTAAAATTAACCCAGAAATTAAGGGAGAAATTATAAGCGACGTACAAATTGAGTATTGCAATAAAGAAAAATAGGGCAGACCAAGCAAGATTTAGCCTTTCAAATAGTATCTCTGGAATATCTAACTTCGCTGCAGGGTTATCGGATTGCATTTTGTCGTCTTTATTCGTTTTCTGATCTTGCAACATCGCACTATTCAAAACGCTTAACAGCGCTTTTTTGGCAAGGTTCTTTTTAAATACATAGTGGGATACAAGCAGACTGGCACCGAGTATCGCGTAGATAATAGTTGCTTTCCACATGATAAATTGTTCATCTTGGAATAGAATAGTCATGCCACCGAGTAACAGGGCGATGGCAAAAAAGACCCAGTGTCTTTGGGATACTTTTCCATCGGTGAAGTACTGATAGATCATTTGAATGACGGAGGCGACAATTAACACCCCAGTGGCCCAAAATATATCCATAAATTTGTAAACTGCAAAAAACAGGATTAGGGGAAAATACTCTAGTATAAAAGTCATTCACTTCCTCGATGATTAAGCCTTTATTGCGTTGTATCAAGATATTGTCACAAGTTCAAGATTGACTTTTGAAGGCTAAGCTTCTAGCCTCCGCACAATTAAAAATAAATTGAGAACTCTATGAATAAAAGCGAACTAGTATCAGCAATGTCCGCAAACAGTGAACTGACCAAAAAGGACTCAAAAGCAGCGCTAGATAGTATTCTGAACGCAGTTTCAAAGCGTTTATCCGAAGGTGATCCTGTTTCTTTGGCTGGGTTCGGCACATTATCTTTGAGCTATCATCCCGCTAAGCCTGGTCGCAACCCAAGAACGGGAGAAGAGATCATGATTGAAGGGCAAAATAAAGTGTTGTTTAAAGCGGCTAAAGCGCTCAAAGACGCTTTAGCCAAGTAGTATAAAATTATTTCTGTGTTGCAGCCTTCATGGTTGCAACAAACTCACGCAATCGCTCGCACATAAGCGCAGGCTCAGTTAAGTTTTCTTCAATAATTTTCACGATCGCAGAACCAGAGATTGCACCGGCTGCGCCCGAATCGATGGCAGCTTTCACATGCTCTGGCGCTGAAATACCAAAGCCCAACAATGCTGGGGCGGCATTATACTCTACCAACTTATTGATCATGGTATCCGCGGGCATTTCAGCTTTTGTCTCGGTGCCTGTTACACCTGAGCGAGAAAGTAGGTAGGTATACCCTCGACCATAGCTTGCACACTGACGCAACGTGTCGTCGCTTGCATTAGGCGTTGCGATGAAGATTGGCGCAATGTCAGCCTGTTGTGCAGCTTGCCTGAACATCTTAGATTCGTGTAGTGGGACATCTGCAACGAGGATAGAATCAACCCCCGCCTCTTTGGCTTGCTGGTAGAAGGCTTCGATTCCTTGCGCAAAAATAAGGTTTGAGTATAGCAATAAGCCAATTGGAATATCTGCATTGTATTCGCGGATTTGGCGAATAATCTCAAAGCAGTCTTGGGTATTGATTTTACTCTCAAGGGCACGAATATTAGCCGCTTGAATAACGGGGCCATCCGCAATTGGGTCTGAAAATGGAATACCCAGCTCAAGTGCGTCTGCACCGCCATCAATCAGGCTCTTTACGATATCTAGGCTGATTTCTTTGGTTGGATCACCTAAGGTGACAAACGGTACAAAAGCGCCTTGTCTGGCATCGTTTAGACGTGTAAATAGGTTGCTATATCGGCTCATAGTTCACCTCGCTCATTCAATACGTTGTGTACATGGGCAAGATCTTTGTCACCACGGCCACTTAAGTTAACGACAATTATGGTTTCTTCAGTTTGTTGCTCTGCATACTTAAGTGCATAAGCTAAGGCATGGCTTGATTCAAGCGCAGGGATAATCCCTTCATTTTTTGCCAGAGCTTGAAATGCATCTAGCGCTTCAGTGTCTGTAATACCGACGTATTGAGCACGACCAGTTTGATGCAGGTAGGCATGTTGTGGGCCTACCGCAGGGTAATCAAGACCAGCAGAGACCGAGTACGACTCTTCGATTTGACCATCATTGTCTTGCATGATGTAGGTATATGCCCCATGAAGAATACCTTGGCTACCTTTACACAGCGCCGCGCCGTGCTCTTCGGTATCAAGACCTTTACCTGCCGGCTCAATACCGATAAGTTTGACATCTTTTTCATCGATGAAATCAGCGAACATGCCAATTGCATTGGAACCACCGCCTACACACGCCATAACAACGTCTGGTAAGCGGCCTTCAGCGTCAAGGACTTGCTGTTTTGCTTCTTCACCAATCATGCGTTGGAAATCTCTAACCAAAGTTGGGAATGGATGAGGACCAGCCGCTGTGCCAAGTAGGTAGTGCGCGGTTTTGTAGTTTGCAGACCAATCACGCATTGCTTCGTTCACGGCATCTTTTAGTGTGCCTGAACCTGCTGTTACTGGGATCACTTCCGCACCCATTAAGCGCATTCTAAAAACGTTAGGTTGTTGACGTTCAACATCTTTTGCGCCCATGTATACGCGACACTTTAAGCCCAATAGAGCACACGCTAGTGCGGTCGCAACACCATGTTGCCCTGCACCAGTCTCTGCAATAACTTCTTTTTTACCCATGCGTTTAGTCAGCAGTGCTTGACCCAGTACTTGATTCGTTTTGTGCGCGCCGCCGTGAAGCAAATCTTCACGTTTGAGGTATAGTTTTACCTTCGGGTTTTTAATTAGGTTGCGAGACAATGTTAAAGGAGTTGGGCGACCTGCATATTCATTTAGCAGCGAATAAAACTCTTCTTTAAAGCTGTCATCTTGCTGTGCATTGTTGAACTCTTGCTCAAGTTGTTTGAGCGCTGGTACAAGCAACTCAGGGACGTACATGCCGCCAAAGTCACCAAAATATCCTGTATTAGTCATATCCACCTCAGTATTTTCGAATATTGTTGAAAGCATCACGTAGTTTCTCTGGACACTTTTTGCCGGGGCTCGTTTCTACCCCTGAGTTAAGGTCAAATCCAGCCGCACCCAAGTATGATGCATCGCTGACATTGTCTGCATTTAGCCCACCTGCGAGCATAAACGGCTTTTTCGCACTTCTAAGTAGTTGCCAATTAAATACTTTACCCGTACCACCAAATGCGTTTGCTGTCTTGGTGTCGTAAAGATGTTTATCTACTTCATCAAAAGGCGCAGGGAACTCATCAACAATGCCCTGTGCTTTCCATATCTGACAATTTACGGGCAATTGCTTGCGAAGGTTGGAGATAAACTCTTGGGTTTCGTGGCCATGCAATTGCACGACACTCAGGCGCAGGCTTTGTGCATATTCAACGATTTGCTCAGCTGGTGCGTCGACAAAGACTCCGACATATTTAAGTGGTGCGCTATCGACAACGGCACGAGCGCAATCAAAGTCAACGTATCTCGGTGATTTCGGGTAGAAAATTAATCCACCATAAACGGCACCCGCGTCATAGGCTGATAAAGCATCATCTACACGCGTTAATCCACAGACTTTATTTTCACCTAAGATAAGTTTGCGGCATGCACCTTCTAAATCTTGTTCAGCCATTAAAGAACTGCCGACCAAAAAGCCATTACAGTGTGGCGTGAGGCGTTTAACATCATTATGCGTATAAATGCCAGACTCAGAGATAACCGTTTTTTCGTCTGGGATTAAGGTGCGTAGACGCTCTGTTGTCGCAAGGTCTGTACTCAAATCTCTTAGGTTGCGGTTATTAATACCAATCAGCTTTGCGTTTAATTGGAGTGCACGATGGACTTCTTCTTCGTTGCTAACCTCAGTGAGTACGGCCATATTCAATGCGTGTGCTAGATCAGCAAGCTCTCGATAAGCCACATCATCTAATACTGACAGCATGAGCAAGATGGCATCTCCTCCCTTTAAGCGCGCTAAATACACTTGGTATTCATCAATGAAGAAGTCTTTACAAATGAGTGGCTGATTGACCTTTGTACGGACGTAACTTAGGTACTCATAACTGCCTTGAAAGTACTTCTCGTCAGTCAATACGCTAATGCAGGTGGCATATTGTGCATAGACGCCTGTGATCTCATCGAGGTCGAAGGTTTCTCTGATCAACCCTTTCGAAGGAGAGGCTTTCTTACACTCCAAAATAAACTGTGTGCCAGACTTTGACATCTCGCCATAAAAATCGCGTTTAGTTGGAACGACCTGATCTTTAAATTCGCTCAGTGGCAGCATCTTTTTGCGCGCTTCAAGCTCAATACGCTTATCTGCGACAATTTTTTCTAACACGTTAGCCATGACTTACCTCCGCAATGGCTGCTAATGTTTCTTCACAGCGACCTGACGCCAGTACATCAAGCACGTGTTGAGTGGCTGATTTTAGGTCGGCAGCTTTGCCTGACATAACAAGTAAAGCACTGACATTTGCTGCGATGGCAGCGTTGTGAGCAGCTTTACCTTTGCCGCTTAAAATGTCCCGTGTTGCTTGAGCGTTGTACTCTGGCGTATCTCCTGCGATGTCCTCCAACGAGTAGTTGTCTAAACCGAAATCTGCTGGTGTTAACGTGTACTCTGTGATTTTACCATCCTTTAATTCGGTAACTTGTGTTGTTCCGTGAAGCGCTATCTCATCGCAGCCAGCGCCATGAACGACCATCGCACGCTTGGTACCTAGCATTTGCAGCGTTTCAGCCATAGGGCGGCAAAGCGCTGGGTCATAAACACCAAGTAACTGAATATCAGGCTTGGCTGGGTTTGCCAGAGGGCCCAAAATATTGAATAGGGTACGTGTTTTAAGCTTGGTGCGTACTGGCATCGCGTGCTTCACGCCACTGTGATAGAGCGGGGCAAACAAAAAGGCAAAATTGTTTTTTTCAAGGCAGTGTGCACCTTGCTCAGGTGTCATCTCTAAATTGATACCTAATGTACGAAGCAAATCAGCTGAACCAGACTTACTGGAAACACTGCGATTGCCGTGTTTAACCATCGGAATACCGCAAGCCGCTGCTACGATAGCAGCCGTAGTACTGACGTTGATGGTATTGGTACCATCGCCACCTGTGCCACAGCTATCAGCACAATCTAAGCCTTTATTGTCAAAAGCAACTGCGTGGTCGCGCATCGCCTTTGCGGCACCTGCAATCTCAGCGGCTGTTTCACCTTTAATTTTCAAGGCAATCAGCGCTGCTGTGAGTTCCACTTCAGAAAGCTGTCCTTGCATTACTTGGCTGAATAACTCGGTTGTTTGTTCAAAGCTTAGCGACTGTTGGTCAATCAATTGATTTAAACTTTCCATGTTGCCTCCTAGCAGGTCAAATAGTCGATGCTTTGCTTAAGTAGCTTGGCACCATCTGGTGTTAAAATAGACTCAGGGTGGAATTGATACCCGATAACCTTGTCTGTTGTATGGTATACAGCCATTGGAATATCTTGGTATTTCGCAATCACTTTGAGTGTGTCAGGTACGCTGGTTGCCATCAGTGAGTGATATCTTGCCACTGGGAAACGCTTACCTAGGCCAGCAAAAACTGGGTGTTCTTCAACATCAATATATGAAGATTTACCATGCACCGTTTCGCCAGCATGGCCAATGGTGCCGCCATAGCTTTGCGTAAGCGCTTGCTGACCTAAACATATGCCGAGCATTGGAAATTTGCCTTTACAAAGATCTATCAGCTCAAGCAAGCAACCAGCTTCGCTTGGCTTGCCCGGACCTGGCGATAATACCAATACAATAGGCGCAGTTTCATTACACATTTTGTCGTAGATGGTGCGAGCATCGATGTGATTCCGGTAAACGACGAGTTCACTGCCCAGCTGAGACAATTCATCAACAAGGTTGTAGCTGAATGAGTCAAAGTTATCTAAAAAATATACTTTAGGCGTCATGGCCCACTCCTTGATAGCTTGACTGAATGGCTTTGATCACTGCGCGTGCTTTTGCTTTTGTTTCGTCTGCTTCAGCTTGAGGATCTGAGTCGAATACAACGCCTGCACCCGCCTGTACATAAGCCGTATCGTTTTTCACGAAGGCTGAACGGATCACAATACAGGTATCCATCGCACCGTCTCCAGTTAGGTAGCCAACGGCACCCCCGTAGCTGCCACGACGTTGTTTTTCTGTATCGCGAACTAACTGTGCTGCCTTTACCTTAGGTGCGCCAACCAACGTACCCATATTCATGCAAGCTTGGTATGCATGTAATGCATCAAGATCTGGCTTCAGTTGACCAACTACACGGGACACTAAGTGCATGACTTGTGAGTAACGGTCTACTTTTAAGAGCTCTTTAGCATGGCGTGTACCTGGCACGCTTATTCGTGCTACATCATTGCGTGCTAAATCTACAAGCATCAAGTGCTCAGCGCGCTCTTTTTTGTCATCACGTAATTCAAGCTCAATACGGCTGTCTAAGTCAGGGTTAATTGTGCCGTCGGCAAATTTACCGCGAGGGCGAGTCCCTGCGATTGGGTAGACTTCCACTTGGTTACTTTCTTCACAGTACTTCAATGCTGACTCTGGCGATGCACCAAATAGAACAAACTTTTCATCACGCATATAAAACATATATGGACTTGGGTTTTGTTTCTTTAGGTGTTTGTATGCCGCAAGGGGTCTAGGGCAAGGCAGTGAGAAAGTGCGAGAGGGGACAACTTGAAAAATATCGCCATCGACAATGTTTTTCTTTAGTTGCGTCACTTGCGCTTTAAACACATCATCCGAGATATCCACATTTACTTCATGTTCGGAATCTTCGGGTCCTTCTTTGTAAGAGACATATTCGTCGCACTGACGATTTAGCTCTTCAAGTTGTCTGCCTACCTCAAAACAATTGGCATGAACATCAGGGCCGTTAAAAACATTACCAATAAGCTCGGTGGTTTTTGCTTGATGATCTATTAATACCATTGTTTCAGCGAGATAAAAGACATAATCAGGGCAGTCATTTTTGCCATCAGGCACTTCCGGTAAAGATTCGAAATTTGCCACCATATCGTAGGCAAATACGCCACCTAAAAATACCGAAAACGGCGTGTCTGAGTTACGTTTTATAGAATCAATACAAGTGCGCAGTGCGCTAAATGCGTTGTCTGCTTTTAATTTGCTGTACTCATCTAAACTAAGATCCTGTGTATTATAAGTGAGCGTTAGAACAGCATACTCTTTGACAACGGTGCAGTTTTCTACTTTATCTGCGAGATAATTTAGTAACTGTTCACCGTTGTTTGAGAGTGCGCGCACTTTTACTTCAAGCCCGTTGCACTCAATTCTCAAAGCAGCATCCGCTAAAATAATACTTTTTACATTGTCCTTGGAATCAATTTCAGCTGACTCCAGTAACAGCGAATTGGGCGTATTGAGGGACGCATATAAAGAGAGTGGACTTGCGATATAATCGCGCCGCTGCCTTATACTTGTCACCTCGCCCGGTGTTGTAGTTATATGACTAAAAATCAAACCTCATTCCTCTTTAGTACAAAAAACCCCCCGAAGTATTTTTACTTGCGGGGGGTGCGTATTTAGTTACAACAATGCCTTCCCGCTAATTCAGGCACCACCACCAAGATTTTGTAGATGAATTGTTGCAAAAATTGTTAAACATTATAAAAATTCCATAAAAAAACCCGCGAGCTCAGCGCGGGTTTATAAGTCGTCAGACATAACGAATCACACCCGCTGTTACGAGTGCCACCACCAAACGATTTTTGTTTTTTGTGTTAGATTCATTTGTAAAGTTTTCGTTATTCCGATTTAAGTAGGTACAGTAAACCTTACTCGAGTACACACTGTCAAGTACAAAAATCAAAAAATAACCAATAGCATTAATTAATGTTGAGCTATACGAATATAGACTGAGTGATTGGGCTGTTTTTCCCTGTCTGTTTGCGACTTTTTAAGTAAATAAAAACGCACGCTGATTGCTGTGCATGATATAATACGAGCGTTTGTTTTTAGAGGATTAAATTTTGATTAAATATGACTTGCACAGTCATAGTACTTTTTCTGATGGGCGTTTAGATGTGGCAGAACTTTTAGAGCGCGCAACAGAAAAAGGCGTTGATGTACTTGCTTTGACTGACCACGATACCGTGGCTGGTATACCCGTTGCTCAGCAATATATTGCTGAGCATAATCTTACGCTTGAGTTGATAAATGGCGTTGAGATATCAACTAAATGGGAAAGCTTTGAAATACACATTGTGGGGTTAAACATTGATATTGAGTCAACACCTCTACTGACATTATTGAAAGCTCAGCAAAGTAAACGCAGAGCGCGCGCCAAAGAGATTGGTGCACGACTTGAAAAGCGTGGCTATGAAGGCATTTATGCGCAAGCGCTAGAATTAGCGAAAGGCGCAGAAATCACTCGAGCGCATTTTGCTAAAGCGTTAGTTGAACGCGGCGTTGCCAAGAATATCCAAGGGGTGTTTAAAAAGTTTCTGGCGCGTAACAAAACGGGTTATGTGCCCAGTTGTTGGTGCACTATGTCAGAAGCTATTGAGGCCATCCACAGTGCCGGCGGTATTGCGGTACTTGCACATCCTGGGCGTTATCAAATGTCCAACAAGTGGTTGAGAAAACTATTAGACGAATTTAGTGCATCTGGGGGCAAAGCGATGGAAGTCGCACAGCCGCAACAAGCACCTACCGAAAGACAGTTTTTGGGGCAGTTGTCTCGTGAGTATCATCTTCTTGCAAGCCAAGGCTCTGATTTTCATTACCCAACCAGTTGGTTGGATCTAGGAAGAAACCTATACTTACCAAAAGATTGCCAAGGTGTATGGCAGTTTTGGGGAGCCACAGAGGAATGTTAGCATGAGCCAATTTTTTCATATTCACCCAGATAATCCGCAGATACGTCTGATCCGTCAAGCTGTCGAAATAATTCAAAAAGGTGGCGTGGTGGTATACCCAACTGACTCTGGTTACGCCATTGGCTGCAGCCTTGGCAACAAACAAGCCAAAGAACGAATTGAGCGCATCAGAGGGATAGAAAAGCATCACAACTTTACCTTGATGTGTCGGGACTTATCCGAGTTGTCTACCTACGCAAGAGTAGACAATCAGATGTTTAGAATGATCAAAAATAACACGCCGGGCCCATATACTTTTATTTTAAAGGGAACTAAAGAGGTGCCACGTCGATTGCTGAATGATAAGAAAAAAACCATCGGGATCCGCGTGACCGAGCACCCAATAACGTGCGCTATTTTAGCAGAGCTAAATGAACCATTAATGTCGTGCTCGTTGATTTTACCTGGTGAGCAATTTACCGAGTCAGATCCTGATGATATCAGGATGCAACTTGAAAAGCAGGTAGACTTGATTGTACATGGTGGATACCTCGTCGAGCAGGCTACCACTGTGATTGATATGTCTGAAGACAATATTGAAATCTTACGCCATGGTTGTGGCGATGTGTCACCATTTGAATAAACATGACTGAACAGCAACAACCGCAAACGCCTTTGGCTTTCCTGAAAGGGGAAGCCGTTTTAGAAAAACCAGAAGACCTATATATCCCGCCTGATGCATTGCAAGTCATTCTAGAGAGCTTTGAGGGCCCATTAGACTTACTTTTATATCTCATAAAACGCCATAAACTCGATATTCTCGAGTTGCCTATTTTGAGCATTACTCAGCAATACGTTCGTTATGTTGAAATGATGCAGGATTTTCAATTGGAATTGGCGGGAGAATATTTGGTAATGGCTGCATTACTTGCGCAAATTAAGTCACGGTTGTTGCTGCCTACGCATGAAGAAATTGAAGAAGAAGAAGACCCTCGAGCGGAATTGGTTAGGCGCTTACAAGAATATGAGCAGTTTAAACAGGCCGCCGAGAACCTTGATAAAGTCCCTCGTGTGAACCGCGATATATTTATCGCCAACGCGTTGATTGAGGAGCTAGACGACAACACTGATTCGTTGCCGGATGTTGAGCTCAAGGAACTTCTCTTGGCAATGAGTGAAGTTATGGCACGCGCTAAGCAGTTTGAACATCACCAAGTCAGTGCAGAAGCTTTGTCGACGCGAGAAAGAATGTCATTGATTCTTCAATATCTCAGTGAACACCCAAACCCAGTCGAATTTAGTGGGCTATTCAGTATTGAAGAGGGACGCAGTGGTGTGGTGGTCACTTTTATTGCAATGCTGGAACTATTAAAAGAACAACTGATCTCCATCGTGCAAATAAATCTCAGTAGTGCAATTTATTTGTCATTAAAACTACAAGAGTAATGCGCTCTCTGTCATAATACCGCGCTTTCTACTAGCCTTATGAAATTACTGTGACATGACACGCCGAGTAAGTGACGAACAATTGGTCGAATTGGTTGAGGCTGCTATCTTTGTGGCGGATAAACCCTTGTCGAAAAAGCACATGAAAGACACTGTGTTACAAGATATCAGTGTGTCGGATCGTCGTTTACAACAGGCCATAGAGACAATTTCACAACATTATGAAACACGCGGTGTGAAACTGGTTGAAGTTGGCACAGGGTATCGTTTTCAGGCATGTCCAAGTTTGAGCCCTTGGCTGAATATGTTGTGGCAAGAAAAGGCCCCCAAATATTCTCGCGCGACACTAGAAACATTGGCGTTAATTGCGTACCGACAGCCCATCACGCGTGGTGAAATAGAGCAGGTTAGGGGCGTGACTGTCAGTTCGAACATTATGAAAAGTTTGTTAGAGCGGCAGTGGATAAAAGTTGTGGGACATAAAGAAGTACCTGGAAAACCAGCGCTGTATGCAACCACTAAGTTATTTTTAGACTACTTTTCGCTGGCTGGTTTGGATGGCCTACCTAGGTTACCTGAATTGCAGAGTGAAAAGTTAAATCAGATGTTAAATGATCCTTCTGTGAGAGAACAATCAGAATGAGTGAGAAGTTACAAAAAGTATTGGCACGAGCGGGCGTTGGTTCGCGTCGTGAAATGGAAAAGTACATTGAATCTAATCGAGTTAGTGTCAATGGCAAGGTGGCAAAATTAGGCGACCGTGTTGAAGAAAATGCGGTTATTCGGGTTGATGGCCATGTGGTTAAGATTGAGCAAAAAGAAGAGCGTATATGTCGTGTACTTATGTACCATAAACCGGAAGGTGAGTTATGCACGCGCAAAGATCCAGAAGGCAGACGGACCGTATTTGATAGATTGCCACGCTTAGAAGGTGATCGCTGGATTGCAATTGGTCGTTTGGATATTAATACTTCAGGCCTATTATTGTTTACTAATGATGGTGAATTAGCGAACCGTTTAATGCATCCTAAGTATGAAGTAGAGCGTGAGTACTCAGTTCGAGTATTTGGAGAAGTAACGAACCAAACGCTTAAAACGTTAACTGACGGTGTAGAGTTAGAAGATGGTCATGCCAAATTCTTGTCTATCAAGCCACGTGGTGGTGAAGGCATCAATAAGTGGTTTAATGTGACGCTGACTGAAGGTCGTAACCGTGAAGTACGTCGTTTGTGGCAATCACAAGAGGTTGACGTATCAAGACTGATCCGTGTTCGCTATGGCCAACTTGAATTGAACAAACGTTTACCTCAGGGCGGTTGGGAAGAGCTGAAATTGGAAGATGTGAATTATCTTCGCAAGTCGGTAAGTCTGCGCCCAGAGACTCAAACAAAGCTCTCTGTGATGCCAGAAAAGCGCAAAGACAAGCGTGCTAAAGTGAATCGCATTCGCAAAGCCGTTCATAAGCACAATCAAAGGCTGAAACAAAATAAGCGTCGCTAATATTAGCGAGGCACTAAAAAAGGGCGCGATGGCGCCCTTTTTGATCTCAGTATTTTATTTTGGCTGTGCGTCTATTGACTGGCCATTCACATCTGCTGAGTCATCAGACATCAAGTATAAATAAGTTGGCATCAAATCCTCTGCCGTCTTTAACTTATCAGCATCTTCGCCTGGAAATGCGGTAGCGCGCATACTCGTTCGTGTTGCGCCTGGATTAATACAGTTAACCCGAATATTCGTTTTGCCCACTTCAGCTGCCCATGTTTGCATCATACCTTCTGTAGCAAACTTTGAGATAGCATAAGCCCCCCAAAACTCACGACCCTGTCGGCCAACGCCAGAAGAAGTGAAAACGATAGATGCTTTGGGCGCCTTACGTAAAACAGGAAACAAAAAGCGTGTAATCATTGCTTGGCCAGTAACGTTCACCTTTATTACATTTTCAAATGTAGACACGCAGAAGTGCTCGAGCGGTCCCATTGTGCCCAAAATAGAGGCATTGTTTAGTAGTCCATCTAATTTTCCAAATTGTTGTTCGATGGTTGCAGCTAAATCTCGATAATGTTGTTTTGTTGCACCTTTGAGGTCCAATGGGACGATAGCAGGTTGAGGATAACCAGCTGCCACGATGTCGTCGTAAACCGCTTCTAATTTGCTGGTCGTTTTCCCAAGAAGAATAACTGTTGCACCGTGTTTCGCATAATTTATTGCTGCGACACGGCCAATACCGTCTCCTGCTCCAGTGACTAAAATCACCTTATTTTCTAGCGTGTTGCTAGCTGCATCATATGTGTGCATATTGGACCTCTAACAAATACATTTGCTATATTTTATCATAGTCATGACGCAAGTTATCGAATTTATTGCAAATAGGAGTGGCGAAAGGCTACACTTTGCGTTAAGTTAAACTGGTCTAATGTCTTATTAAAAGCAAAATTACATAGTTTTAACGAATTATTCTCGGCGGCTTATGGGTGCTTACATCTTAAGGCAGGGGTGAGACTCGACCGAGAAACAATAATAATAAAATTATGTCGGAGCCAATATAATGAAGAAACTGATACTACCACTTGCTGTTTCAGCCGCTTTAGCGGGCTGTGGTGGCGGTGAAACGCTAGCAGATGTAAAACAAGATACCAAACCTGTAACACCCGTTGCATCGGTAAAGTTTGATCCTTCCAATGGCGTTATTTCCATACCTAATGACATCTTATTTAGCGGTACACAAGATGGCACACTTAACATTCCAGGTGAACTCGACTCTGAATCCATGCCTTTGGTTTCAAAAGCAGGCTACGCTGATCCCTCTTTAGCGATTGGTGGTCTTGACGGTTGGTCAACTCAGATGCCATACCAAATCGCGTTAGACACACCGGCGAATGTTGAAATAGATGCAACCTCAGTTGCAACCCCAGGCTCTGTGCGAATTTTTGAAGTCGTAATGGGTGCTGATCCAGAAACTGAAGCTTGTACAGGGTTCTCTGCGGCACTGGCTTGTAAGGTAGTTAACGAGCTTACTTTTGGCCCTACAGGCGACTTCGTATCTCAGCTTAGTGAGGATGGCAAAAACATCAATGTGATCCCGGTTAAGCCATTTAAAACAAACACGACGTATATCACTGTTTTGACTACAGGCATTAAAGATAATGTAGAGGGGGGGCGCAGTTTATCACCGTCGTCAACGTATACCCTATTGCGCCAAGAGGCGCCATTGGTCACAGACGCTCAAAAATCCCTTCAAGCTGTGATTCGCAGTTATGAACAGGCACTTGTTTCAAGTGAATCAATCAGTGCATCCGATATTGTCTACACGGCGGCTATGACGACTCAGTCAACCGGGGCTGTGGTTGGCTCAATCAAGAAACTGTTGGCTTCAACCATTGGAACTGAAAGACAGCCAATGGTGACGGTACCAGCGCAGGGCGTTGTATCGGTTGCTGATGTATTTACTATGTTACAGATTCCAGTTTCGGATGAAGTACTTGCGTTAGCTCAGGGTGTCAGATACATCAAAGGTAATGTACAGTTGCCAATGTACTCTCCACTTCCTAAAAATACTGACAGCACAGCACTAGCCGAAACTTACTGGGAAGCACAATGTGATAATGGCGTTGCACTTGCGGCGGTTAAAGCTGCGGCAGGTGAGCTACCGCCGGTGACTGATCCTGAATCAAATGATGCGTTGTGTAGTGCATTATCCAACGGTCAGTTGAGGGATCTTGGGCTAGACAAGCAAAAGTTCTTGACTAAATATAACCCAATCCCTAAGCAGCAATGGGTTGCTAATGCGCCGGTACAAATAACAATGCCAATGGTTGAAACAAATCGCCCTGAAACAGGATGGCCAGTTGTTATCATGCAGCATGGTATTACCAGTAAAAAAGAAGACATGCTTGGTTTAACGCTGGCGTTAACGCAAGCGGGTTTTGCGACCGTTGCAATTGACCACCCACTACATGGTGAGCGTGGCATTGACCTTAACGATGATGGAATCGATGAATTCAACGCATCTACAAACAGTGTTTTACACTACATGAATTTGCAGTCGCTATTGGTTGCGCGTGATAATTTGCGCCAATCTACCGCTGATTTATTGGCACTTCGCTTGGGCTTACATGCAATCAATGCGGCATCTCAAGTCCCAATGCTGTTAAATACGAACGACGTAAGCTTTGTTGGTCAGTCGCTTGGATCTGTTGTTGCACCAAGCTTTATCGCCCATGCTAACCTTCCGTTTGAAGAAGAAGTATTAAAGCCTGCTGAGCCGCTGTTTAAAGTTGGGGCTGCAGCATTATCAAGTGGTGGCGCGGGGATTGCGAACTTCCTAGTTGAGTCAGCTTCTTTTGGCCCAGTTGTAAAGTCAGCCGTCCTAGTTGGTGCGTCTGATCTTGCTATTTCTAAAAAGTTTACCGCATACTTAGGTGAAGGTGCGATTACTGATTGCGGTGCATTTGCACAAGACCCAAGTCGCTTTACAAACTGTGCATACAGTACATTTACTGCGACACTGGAAGCTGAAGGCGACACCGCGGCATTGGCAACAATCGATGCAACAGTTAATCAGTTTGCTTATGCATCACAGACAGTGCTAGACAGCGCAGATCCGCTTAACTACGCACCTTTAGTAAGGGCTGTTAATTCACCAATTTACATGAGCGTCGTTGTGGGTGGTGAAGGTGATAACAAAGCCGATCAAGTTATTCCACCAAACACGGCTGCACGTAACCCGCTGGGTGGCAGCACACCGCTGGCTGCATTTATGGGCTTAGAGACTGCAACTGAATCTAAGTTGTCTACGGATGGCACAGCGGGACGCTATGTAGTGAACTTCTCACAGGGGCACCACAGTTCACTACTGACAACGTCTTTTGACGAGTTGACTGGTGGTACTGCGCAAGGTCATGCACAAGCAAGCCTAGAGATGCAAAAGCAAGTAGCGACTTATTTAGCGTCAAAAGGCCTATCTTTGCCAATTACTGATACAACAGTCATTGCAAAGTAATCGCATTTAAGACAAGATTGAAAAGCCGCTCGTTAGCGGCTTTTTTTTTGGTTAACGAAATATTCAGGAGATAACTTTGGCATTTTTGTTCGAATATGGTTTGTTTCTAGCTAAGGCGGTGACAGTGGTCATTGCGATTGGCGCCATCGTCATTTTGATTGTGGGAGCAAGCCAAAAGCCGAAATCCAAATCGGGTGAGATTGAAATTAAGGATCTCTCTGATGAACTAGCGCAGGCAAAAGAATCATTTTTACACCAAACTCTGGATAAAAAGGAATTAAAAGCCTACCTCAAGGAAAGCAAAAAAGAGGCAAAGGACAAACCTCAAGGCCAGGCGTTTGTGATCGATTTTTCGGGGAGTCTTGATGCCCACGAAGTGACCAATTTACGTGAAGAGATCACCGCAGTACTCACTGTTGCCGATAAAGAAAAAGATCAAGTGTTGGTTAATTTAGAAAGTGGTGGTGGGGTTGTGCATGGTTATGGGCTAGCAGCTTCACAGTTGATAAGGCTTAAACAGTCAGGTTTACCACTCACTGTGTGTATCGATAAAGTCGCGGCAAGTGGTGGCTATATGATGGCATGTGTCGCGGATAAAATAGTTGCGGCGCCTTTCGCCATTGTTGGCTCTATTGGTGTGATTGCTCAGATTCCTAATTTTAATAAGATTTTGAAGAAAAATGATGTTGAATTTGAACAAATAACGGCTGGAGAATATAAGCGAACTTTGACAATGTTTGGTGAAAATACAGAGCAGGGTCGTGAGAAGTTTAAAAGCGAAATAGAGCATACTCATACGTTATTTAAACAATTTGTATCAGAGCATAGACCGAACTTAGACATGGATAAAGTAGCTACGGGTGAACACTGGTTTGCAACTCACGCAAAAGAGTTTGCTCTCGTTGACGAAATTAAAACCAGTGATGATATTTTGCTTGAGTTAAATACCACCCATCAGCTTTATAAAGTGACGTACAAAGCGAAAAAAGCCATTGCAGAGCGGTTGGGTATTGGCCTCAGTGTGGTCGCCGAAAAGTTGGGTGTAAAAGTATTGTCTCGTTTGCAAAGTAATAAATTCTAATACTAGGTTAAACCTTTTCAACGTGATAGCTTAAAAAATAATTGGCCCGATTGCCTATGCGATTGGGCCTTTGTGTTTGTAGCGCTGTTTTTGTGCATGAGTGCTCAAATACCTATTAAGCCAGCCTTTGCCTAAGTACTTCTCATAACTGTCATTTTTTCCAGTTGTGACCGCGCCCCTTGAATGATAGAGTAAACCCGTCAAGACAAAAGGATATACAACAGAACAACATGGATAATCTATACACCATCCCTCAATCGATCGAAAAGCAACAACGATATTCAAACGTGATGTCATATCAAAATGACAATGTTATTGACAAATTTACGGAATCGTTCGATGTGTCCAGAGATGAGTCCGCAGCCATTTTCGAAGAGATGAAAAAGTTACTGTGGTTAATGCACCAAGCTTCAAATGAGTCAGGTCCAGAAATCTATGTGCATAAGGAAATTTTAATCATCGATGAAATGTGGCACACCTTTATTCTGTTTACTCGAGATTATGAGGCTTTTTGTCTTCAATTTTTTGGTGAGTTTTTACATCATAGTCCGACAACATTGCGCGAAAAAGAGCAAATGAAAAGCGACTATGAAAACGCCCAAAGTGTATTTATAAGCGAGCGTAAGGCTGAGTTAGAGGCTCAATACTCGTACGTTTATGATGCTTTGGGCGAAAACACTTTGCTCAAGTGGTATCAAGAATATCCAGAAATCTACTCTGAGCAAAACATTAAAAACCTTAGAAAATACTAATCAACCATTTTTTGGAGAGATCATGAATAAATCAAAAATCATCAATTCACTTGTAAACAAAAACCTAGAGCGTAACAAGGGCGCAAGATTCTGTGGATGTGTTATTTGTCTTGTGGATAGAAAGCCAGGCGTCGGTCCAAAAAACAAATAAGCAGAATAAGGCTGTACCACGACGTGTACAGCCTATTACTGGTTGCAATGACAAATGTAAGAGGTAGTAGAACTTGTCTGAATTTCTCTTTGATTACGAGCGAGCTTTTAATCCCTTAATTACAGGTCATTTAGAGAGTGCCTCTTTTGACCTAATGCTAAACCAGCAACAAGCGAAGCAAATTCAGAGCTTTCTTGCATTAGAAAAGGGCATGAAGATACTTGATATTCCTTGTGGTACTGGGCGTCATGCAAAGTTATTGGCTGAGCAAGGGTTTGAAATTGATGCATTAGACTACAATGCTTTGTTTATTGAACGAGCCCAACAGTTTGCAAAAGAAGCCGGTCTTTCTGTCAATTTTATGCAAGGAGATATGCGTGATCTCAGGTTTAAAGAAAAGTACGACAGAATATTTAACGTTTTTAGTTCGTTTGGCTACTTTGACGATAAAACTAACTTGCAGGTGATGCAAGAAATGTCATCCGCACTTAAGCCCGGTGGACGTCTGTTGTTAAATGTTCTCAACGGTGAGTCTGCGGCAGTAAAGGGCAGTGAAAATGGTATTGCACGTCAATTTAAAGGCTTGGATACGCAATACGATCCACACAGTAAAATATTAACAACCAATCGTGCGCTTAATATAGAAGGCGAAGAATATAGCTATGAGTTTAAGGTGCGTCTCTATAATGCCGCTGAACTAACCCACATGTTAGAAATGTGTGGCTTAGTACCTTTAGAATGGCACGGCGATTGGGCAGGTTCAGCCCTCACCAATACTTCAACACAAATTTTTGTTGTTGCGCAAAAAAGCTTTGTTGCTTAGTGCTCCAACAAACGGGATATAAGTCATGGAAGGTGTGAACCGACTTGAACAAAATCAAAATAGTCTTGAGCAACCTGTGCATGTTGCATTGACCGACGTAAGCCAAATGAATGGTCTAAACTTGGTTGATTATATTAAATCGTGTGTGGCTCAGTTTGGAAACATATTCACATTGTCTATTTTTAATGGGCCAAAAATCACATTAGTCCAGGAGTCAGACCTATTCAGTGATGTCGTGACAAAAAATAAGATGGATATAAATCCTGAACTTGTGGAAATTAGGACTCAATTTGAGATCGACAATGTATTTTGCGATGAGCCACAAATTGCCCAAATGAATCGAGACTTTGTACTCGCACTAAAAGGTAAAAAGCTAGAAAAAACAAAAGTATGTTACAATGAAAGACTCGATTTTGAATGTCATAAATTTGCTGAGCGCTCTTTAAGTACACATAAATATTGCGAAATTGAGTTAGCCGAATTGCAACTCAATACCATGGTAAAGGCAAGCCTGTATTCACTTTTTGGTGAAGCTTTAGCGAACGACCAAGCCATAGTTGAATATTTTAACTTTAGTGAAAGCTTGTCACCTACTGTTGCTAAATGTAGGGAAGCTTTTAATGTCGCAAGCCGCGCCAAAGAAAAGCTACTTTTACGACTTGAACAAGTGCTCGTTGAGGCGCAAACCCCGCTCATACAATCGTTAAACGTAGGGTTATTTAGCAGCTCAACGATAAGTCAAGAAGATAAAGCAAAAGTATTGCTATATTTTTTATGGGGTTCACTGTCGAATATCTTACCTTCGATGCAATCGTTTTATCGAACGCTTGTCCAGCATCGCTTTTATGCCAATGAAATTAGAGCGAACCCCAATTTTGATATGTTGCCGCTTATTAAAGAGGTGCTTAGATTGCGTGGAAATAAGCCCATTTACAGGTTGGTAGAATCTAATATCATGATTCAAGGAACTGATGGGAAGAAATTTGTCGTGCCTAAGGGGCACTGGTTAGGCTTTATTTCGCAAATACACCACCAAGATGAGCAGATTTTCAGTGAGCCAAACAAGTTTGATCCATCACGTTTTTGCAAGGCCTTCGGTTTTACCAATAGTCCCAAGCCCCCGTCGTTATTTGTGTATGGAGTAGGAAACTCAAAGTGCCCTGGCAGTGCCTTTGCAAATCACATAATGGCGAGCACGGCAGTATATTGGCTAAAGCATTTTGATGCTAAATTATGGGGTTCACATCAAGCCGAAGCCATGCGTATGTTCGATTCAGTATTAGGAGACAAACAGTCACTTTTATTGAAAAAAAGAGCTTAGCCAATGATATTTCATCATTGGCTAAAGTTGAAGTTTGGCTATGCTTTGTAACTAGCCCAATCACCGCGAATCGCGAGTGTTTTTGTCGGGGAGTATAGGTTTACAAATAACGTTTCTCCGTCAGGTGAGAAACAAGCACCGGCAAGTTCTGTTTGAGCGTTGAGCTTAGCAAATGGGTAAACAGCCCCCTCTGGTGATACTCCACGCAAATGGTTTTTAGTGATCGCAGTATACTGGTCTTCACACACCAGTAAATGCCCCTGTGGGGTCACCGTTAAGTTGTCACCAAAGTTATATAGTGATTTATCACTGCTTTCCAAAAACAATTGCAATTGCCCAGGGTGTTGTTCCTCTTCCGGCTTACCTTCGTATGCTGATGGTTGGTAACGCATAATTTGACCAAGTTCTTTTTCACCGCCATTGGTGCAGCAGAAATATAGCTCGTTATTGCCAAAATGGATGCCTTCACCTCTGGCAAACAGCGCGCCTCCCAGTGCATGTCCTCTTACTCGTAGGTCGTCATCAGGGCTTTGTGGGTTATCCAGTGTTATCCAACTCGCTTCATACCAGGTTGACACAGGCATATCTTGTGCGTGCCAATTTCTGCTGTCAAATTTGTTGGCATGCTTCAAGACGAGTGCTTGCAGCGTTCCACCTGCCGCTAAAACGCCCTTACGATTGGGTATAAAGCGATAGAATAAACTGTCGTTTCTGTCCTCAGTCAGGTAGACGATCCCTGTTCTAGGGTCTACTGCAGCGGCTTCGTGGTTAAAACGGCCCATATCCAATAATGGGATAGGCTCACACAAGCCGGGTTTGTCGACGGGGACTTCGAAAATAAACCCATGACTTTTGGCAATTTCGTTATCAGGTACTCTCACTGTTTCTTCGCAGCTCAGCCAAGTTCCCCAAGGCGTGGTGCCGCCCGCACAATTTCGTATCGTGCCAACTAGGCTATAATACTGTTGCTCTATTCTCTGTTTTTGTAGATCATAAATGATGGTGGTGGTGCCGCCAGGTAAAGCGACACCTTGCTTAATTGTATCGTAAGCTTTTTCGCTTTGATGTTGAGCGATAGCAGGTGCGGCAGTCTTGAGATGTTTCGGGCTCAATTCATGGTTTCTTACCAGCGCAACTCGATGATCACCAAGGTCAATACACCCCATGCCATCCGCGTTGTCTGGAACAACTAGCCCGTCGTCCATCGGGTCATTTAGCGAGGAAATTACTTCGTAACTAAAACCTGCCGGTAAATCCAACAAACCTCTTTCATCCGCAATGAGTGGGCCGTAGCCTGTACTGGTTGGTGTTTGCAACTGTGATTGTTTTCGTGAGCAGCCGAGTAAACTGCTATTGAGACCTAAAAAAGCCAGAGCAACTGACCCCTTGGTGAATTGTCTTCTCGAGACCATGCTAATTACCCCTAAAAATTTGCAGGTTTGAACACTTACTTTTATCTGTACACAACTTACTATGAATTTTATTTTACGCGCAAAATTTGACAGGAAAGCTATTGCGATAGATAGATATTGTGTGAGATGTTATAATATAACAAATTAAAATGCGACAGTATTCGGGGCTATATGTGTCAAAAAAACAGTAATAAGGATTACTTAAGAGAAGTTTTTAACCATGCTGGGATCAAAGCGACTGAAAAAAGAGTGGCTATTTTTCAAGGTTTGATGATGGCTGACCAAGCGTTGTCGCCTTATGAGCTTGCGCAATATTGCAAAGAGCATTTAGCGCTTACCCTACCTGCCGTCTCTATTTACCGTATTTTAGACTTATTAGTTGCGGCAGATCTGGTACATAAGTTAGACACCGTCAATAAGTACATTTGCTGTGCTCATATCGACTGCCATAAACCCCATCCACACAATCAGTTTTTAATATGCTCCGTTTGCCAAAAGGTCGATGAAGTACATATGTCTAGCCAGCTCATGCGTCAATTGTCGCAGCAGATCCAAGCATGTGGTTATCAACTCAACTCGCCCCAATTCGAATTTCAAGGTGTTTGCAAAAGCTGTCAAGCACAGGCGGAAGAGGCATCGATTGAGTTGAGTCGTTAGTGACTTCGTATACATATACCCGATCACAGATTAGATTTATTAACACTTTTTATAGGTGAAGTATCCATGGCGAATATTCTTTTTAAAAATGCACAATTGATCAATGAAGGAAAAGTTGAATCATGTGATGTGCGTATCGTAGGGCAAAGGATTGATAAAATAGCTCCAGAAATTTCCGCCACAGGGATCGAGCAGGTGATTGATCTCGGTGGAGACTTTTTAATCCCAGGCATGATCGATGATCAAGTACATTTTAGAGAGCCTGGTCTCGACTGGAAGGGGACAATTGGTAGCGAATCACGCGCAGCTGTCGCTGGAGGGATCACCAGCTACATGGAAATGCCGAATGTGAGTCCTGCCACCACAGATCAATTGGCGGTCATGCATAAGCATCAAATTGCGGCCCGCACTTCTGCGGCAAACTATTCATTTTATTTGGGCGCTACACCAGATAACCTAGATGAAATCAAAGCCTGTGACCCAAGTATCGTATGTGGCGTGAAAGTATTTATGGGGGCATCTACAGGAGACTTATTGGTAGAGCACCCGAGTGCTTTGGAAGCGATTTTTAAGGAGTGCCCAGTACTGATTGCGACACACTGTGAAAAAGGAGATGTGATCGCTAGTAATTTAGCCAAGCTAGGCAACAAGGAGCTGGCGATACAAGATCATCCTGTGATCAGAGATGCGAATGCATGTTACCAATCTTCATCATATGCGGTAGATCTAGCTAAGAAGTATGGGACACAGCTGCATGTATTGCACATCACGACGGCGAAAGAAATGGATCTGTTTGAGCCAGGTCCAATTGATGGAAAGCAAATTACTGCTGAAGCATGCGTACACCATTTGTGGTTCAATCAGGCGGACTACGACCGTTTAGGCAATTTAATCAAGTGTAACCCAGCAATTAAAGCGGAATCAGATAGACTTGCGTTAATCGAAGCATTGACCAGTGGCAGACTAGATATTATTGCCACTGATCATGCGCCACATACTTGGGAAGAGAAACAGCAGACTTTTGCTAAAGCACCAGCCGGTTTACCATTGGTACAGCATGCGCTGCTTACTTTGTTTGACCAAGTTCAACAGGGTAATATGACGTTGACACAGGTTGTTGAGAAAACAGCACATAACCCAGCCAAACGATATAAAGTAAAAGAACGAGGATTTGTTAGAGAAGGGTATTTTGCTGATTTAGCAGTCGTCAGCGCTAAGCCAGGCGACACCATAAGGCACGATAACACCCTCTATCACTGCCATTGGTCTCCGTTTGTGGGTCATCAATTTTCACATCAAATACGCTATACATTCGTAAATGGACAGTGCGTTTATCGCGATGGCAATGTCATTGACGTGGCTGATAATGCCATGCCATTGGTTTTTGATAGGACATAGCAAACAGCTTGGGTGGTGGCTCTGCTGCTACCCTTCCTCATCGCCGTTATACATTGACCTTTTCCACTCCAGTTTTAGGTTGTTGTAAGCAAGTTTCATGACATTTTATTCATCCAAATAATAGGCACGTTATATTGCGAAGCGCGCCTAAACGTCATGGAAGTTAGGTGTGTTTTTAACACCTAACTTTTCTAGCGTTCAGAGCGGCTAATGAGACGTTCTATATTGTAACGAGCAGCTTGGTTTAACTCCCAAGTAGTTGGTTACATACCATTATTTATTGTTCGCTAAATCTGGGATTGCTTGTGGCGTCTTTTGTTATACCGGCTCATGAGACTCAACGGGCGGTGCTGAACGCCTCACCCATGCGACAAAAATCCCCGCACTGATAAACATAAACAAGCCATAAATGCTAGGTGCGATAGACATGATCTCATCTTTCAGAATGCCCGTTGTCACGAGTAGTGCCAAGGTACCATTTTGTAAGCCGACCTCTAGCGTAATTGTACGTGTTTGGGCTTTATTTTGTAGGTACAGTGTTGCTACGGCATAGCCAAGCAGCATTGTTATGAGGTTGAGGAGAATAACTGCAGGGCCAGCCATGACAATGTAGTCAACGAGTTTATCACCTAGTTGAAGACATATGCTGACTATGACCAACAGCAGAACACACACAGAAAACCAGTTGATGTATGGTCCCGATTTTTTAGCAAACTCAGGCCATTTGGCTCTGAGGCCCATCCCTATAATGACAGGAATGACGCCAACAACGATAAGTTGAATCCATGCTTTTAAGACTGGAAACTCGATAGGTGTGGTACCTTGACCATAAAAGCCAATTGCCCAGGCTGCCATAAATGGCAAAATAAATGGGGTGATAAAACCAACAATAGCGGTTAAAGACACCGATAATCCCACGTCTCCTTTGGCCAAATACGTATACAAGTTTGAAGTCGTACCGCCAGGGCACAGTGCAAGTATAAATAGCCCAATCGCCAGCTCCGTGCTAAGGCCTGTTATCGCAATGACAGCAATAGCCATCAGAGGGAGCAAGAACAGCTGGCAAGCCGCACCGATAAAAAAGCTTTTGGGTTGTTTGAGGACACGTGCAAAGTCGTGTGTCGTTAAGCTTAAGCCAACTCCCATCATGATTAGAATGAGCGCGATTGGTAAGCCTATTTCAATTAAGCTAGGTGGCATTTTTTATTATCCTTTCAGTTGCATTGCCCCTAATCTTAACAAGAGCTAGGTTGATTATATATTACTCTTTTTGAAATAATCTTTGATAAAATGTAATTGATGCGCGTATTTATCGTTGAGGCCGTGTAAATGGCGACCTTTAAAATCGGATGTTTATGTGAAATGCCACTCGCATATATGCAAGCGGCACTCGGTCACTTATCTCGCGTTTTTAATATGTGTAGTTCAATTTTAAGTAGCCGCGTCTGCCCACTGTATCGTATGTAAACACATCCGTATTAGCATCATTCCAAGAGGTTAAAAATGGCGGGCGTTTGTCAAACAAGTTGTCGATACCAATCGATAATGTGAGTGAATTGTCAAAGCTGTAACTGGCTTGCACATCATGATAAAACACGTTCGACACATTGCTGCCAATTGGGCCTCCTCCATTTTCGTCCTCTGCTTTGCCAATGTATTGCATACTGTAAGCGGCCTGCCAGTTTGAAACGAGCACAGTCGCGGTTAAATTGGACTTCCATTTTGTAAAACTACCTCTATCAGATGTAATTTTCCCCAACAGCTGTGTTTTCTCTGCGCCGACAAAAGCCGTGTTCTCGTGTTTGAGTAAGCGAGTTGTATCCCAATTTATTCGGTACGTATATTGTTCGATGTTACCGCCCACACGCACATTCACATCCAAGCCGGATACGTGCTCGCTGGCTGCGTTCATTGGTCGTTTTTCAAGGAATGTAATTTGCCGAGTCCTAGGGTCTCGCATAAAGCTGTTGCAGTAGGCTGCATAAGCAACGGGATCACGGTAACATAAGCGCAGCATATGAGAACCCGCGATAGATTTAATCGCATTATCGACCTCGATATCGAAGTAATCTAGCGTCGCTGAGAGCGCCTCACCTTGGTAGACAAATCCAAAGGTAAAAGTATGTGCTGTTTCTGGCCCTATAAAAGGGTTACCGCCTCCACCTGTTCTAATGGTTGAACCATCTTGTATAAAATCACTCGGCATACCCGCAGCCAAACAATTATTTAAAATATGACCCGTTGCGTTTTCACATGGGTCTATCGTGATTAGGTTTTCAACATTGGTACCACCAAACTGTTCAGTGATGGTTGGAGTTCTAAATGCACTAGAGCGAACACTTCTCAACATCATTTGTTCGTTGATGTGCCATGTAACTCCTAACTTGTAAGTGGTTTTTGCGTCAAAATGCGCATAATCTGAGTAGCGTAGGGCTAGGTCAACACTCATGGAGTCTGCCATTGACACCTCTTTTAAAATGGGGACCGATAACTCGATGAAAGCTTCTTTTACATCCGTGCTGCCAGAAATGGCATCCTCTTCGCCATTTTGCATCGCGATTATATCTGGGTTTCGCCAGCCTTTCTCTTTTCTGTATACCGCTCCGGTTGCAAATGCTAAGGGTCCAGCGGGGAGTTCAATCAGGTCGCCACTTAAATCAATGCTGAGAGCGTGTATCTGATTTCCACCTGTTCCCTCTCGGCGATAAGTCACATAGTCTATTACTTGGTCCGAAAGCTCACCAACACCAAAATAATCGCCACACGGTAGCGTTGCATTGACCGAGGTGCTGCAAAGCGCTGCATTAAGCGTTTGGGCAACGCGCTCATCATCAAAGTCATAACGCCATCCGTCAGTACCCGTATTTCTGCCCCAACTATAGGTACCTTGCCAAATCCAATGGTTCTTTATGGTCCCGTTTACACTGACAGTCCCTTGGATTGTATCAGTCTGTTGATAAAACGCTGGATTCGGAATTTCTATATTACGGCGGCGTTTAAGCGTGAGAGCTTGGCCTGTTGGGTTATAAATAAAATCAGCCGCGACATCGACAGGCTTGAATCTCCTTGGCGTGACAATTTGGTCTGAGCGACGATTTGCGTACAGCAGTGAACTTACGATCTGAATATCACTGGAAAATTCGTAGTCAAAGAAAGTGGCTAAGTTAATCCGTTTCATCGGGTTGTAGGCATTGAGCGATTCAAACCAATTGTAGCCATGTTTATGGCTGTCATATACTTCGAAATGGTCGCCATGGTGAGTGGGTATTTGATTAAATTGAACTTCCAAGCCGTCTGCTAATGTGGCGCGACCTCCGATGGTTGTGCCTGAGTAGATGCAGTTTAACTCACCGTCAGATTCACTCAGCGGGCAAGGGTTACGGGTGGATTGAAGCGCATTGCCGTTATCTACGTAATTTAAATTAACGGAGATGTGGCCATGCGCCAGAGTGCTGCCAAGAGAGAAGTTCACTTCTGTATTTTCAGCATCTTGTTTACTGCTTCGACCTAACTTCGCACTGAGTTGTGCACCTTCAAAGTCAGATTTTGTGATGATATTAACCACACCTGCGACGGCATCTGCACCATAAATCGCTGAGGCACCGTCTTTAAGAATATCAATGTGTTTAATTAATGCCATAGGGATCATATTAAGATCTGGGCTATCATTGGCACCCGTACCGCCCGCGACGAGGCGTTTGCCATTCAACAACACCAATGTACGCTTAATGCCCATTCCACGCAGGTTGACCTGCGCAGTGGCATAACCATTGCTCGTCCAGTAGGCATTGCTTGCATTACCTGCTTGGCCCGCAGATACGCTGAGGCTTTGTAAAACCTCTTCAAGTTGGACACACCGGTTATTGCGAGATCGTCAGCTGTGAGTGTTGTAATAGGACTTGCCGATTCGAGGTCGATATTTTTAATCTTCGATCCGGTAACTTCTAAACGTTCTATTTGTGCGGGGGATTCGGCTGCAACAAATTGTGTAAAGCCAAGTAGGAAAAGTCCGAGGGAGATTTTTGAATACGCAAACACAAAAACAACTCAGTGAAAAAAACTGCGGCGAGTATAAAGAACCTAACACTGTTTTAAATGTGACAAATTGTCGCACTTTTAAAGTTATTTATTTTAATCACTTAGCCGCTTTTCAGTGTGGTATTTACGCCCTCAACCGAGTCATCTTCTGAAATAGTAAAAAGCAACCTAAACTCGTTATAACCGCATTGAGCGGCACAATACCGGGCAGAATATGTCCTGCAGCAATCCCGGTTGCAACACTGAACAATGCGAACCAGTTGATCGACGTGAACTCACTGTGCTCAATGTTTCGATAGTGTGCTCTATTAGTAAAGTAGTGTGCAATTAGGACACCACCGATGGGAGGGATCGCGGCAGACAAAAAGACCAACCAATCTACAAAGTGAGTGTATAGCCACAGGGCACACACCGTGCCGATTGCACCATTGACGATGCTAAGGCATTGACTGGGCCACCCTGTGATGTTGGCAAACCCAAGGCTGGATGCATAAAGCGCATTGTCATTGGTTGTCCATATATTCAAACCAAGTACGATAATCGCGGGAATGATCAGACCTTGTAACATCATTACTTGGGAAATATCAGCTTGACCTGTCGTACCAGCGCCAGCGCCCCCGAATAAAAACATTAAGCTGTTACCGATAAAAAATGCCACAACTGTAATAAACATAGCGACTTTGGCATTTTTACTAAAGCGCATAAAATCTGCGGTCAAGGTACCTGCAGAGATAAAGGAACCCACGACTAAGGTAATGGCATGGGCTAAACTCATTGACGATTCAATGGGTTGTGCTGTCAATTGACCGAATCCGCCAGCCTCCTTTAATGCGAGCCATACCGAAAAACCACCCAACAATGTGATTGCTGGTACAGCGATTGCGGACAAGACCATCAGCGCCGAGATCCCAATATACGCCGTGGCAGTCATTAACGTACCGGTAATTAAGATAAGCGTATTGAGGTCCACTCCAGTTATTTTTTGAACGGGTAGGGCAAACATCGCAACGCCGACGCCAAACCAGCCAACTTGCGTGCCAGCAAGCAATAAAGAGGGTAACCATGACCCTTTCAAACCAAACGAAAAGCGGGCAAGCAAATGAGTAGACAAACCGGTAGAAGCTCCTATGTAGGCCAATGCTGCGGTATACACTGCCAAAATACAGTTACCGATTACGACCGTGATGAAGAATTGGGAGGGCGCTAATCCAATCCCAAGCTTGCCACCTGTCCACATACTGGCAGAAAAAAATGTTAACCCCAGCATCAACATGAGCATTGAGAGCGAGGCGCGCCTAGCGGTGTGAGGCACTGCAACTAAGTCATATTCGCGGTCTGCCATAAGTTCTCCAATGAGTGATTCGGTATGAAGTGTAGCGGGATAATACAGATCAAATATGGAGAAGCGAGATTGCGATGCGTATTAGTACACATGCGCAAGGCGTATTTGCTATACTCCGCGCATCTTTGGCTGTATCAATAGGCACCTATGTCTTTTCAATCCTTAAATCTTGTTGACGAATTAAATCAAGCGCTCACTCATCTCGAGTTTGTCGAGCCAACGGAAATACAAAATTTGAGCATTCCAATTGTTTTGCAAGGCGATGACTTACTCGCCACAGCTCAAACAGGAACTGGAAAAACAGCAGCCTTTATGCTGCCGATCCTCAATCAGCTAATTACCGCTGCACACACCAAGAGTGCTGTACGTGCTTTGGTACTTGCACCCACACGAGAGCTTGCACAGCAGGTTGCAAAAGACGCTCGACGCTTGGCAAAGTTCAGTGAAGTCAAAGTAGCGTGTATCTATGGTGGCGCAAATATTGGCCCGCAAGAAAAGATATTAAAAGCAGGCGCTGACATTGTTGTGGCGACACCGGGTCGATTGCTTGATCATATGATTAAAGGAACGTTGTCTTTAAATACTGTTGAACAGTTGGTCTTTGACGAAGCAGATCGTATGTTGGATATGGGGTTCATTGGCGAAATAAAGCGCATCATGCGCAAAATGCCAGAAAAACGTCAAACATTGCTGTTTTCTGCAACAATGGATGAGGGTGTCCTTTCGCAGGTAAATACTTGGCTCAATAACCCGCAGCGGGTGGGCGTAGAGCAGCAAAATAGCACTGCAGACAAAGTCGATCAAATATTTTATGCGGTTGATGAGGAGCGTAAGCGCGAGTTAATTTCACATTTAATAGGCAAAAATAATTGGCAGCAAGTGCTGGTTTTTACACGCACTAAAAAAAGTGCGGATGAGTACGCGAAAGAGCTTAACAAAGATGGTTTGGCTACGTTAGCTATTCATGGTGACAAATCTCAAGGGGCCAGAGATCGTGCTCTTGAGCAATTTAAAAGTGGCAAAACACGGGTCTTGGTTGCAACTGACGTAGCTGCACGAGGTATTGATATAAAAGCACTAAACTACGTTATTAATGCTGAACTACCCTATGTGGCTGAAGATTACATACACCGTATTGGTCGAACTGGTAGAGCTGGCAATGCCGGACATTCAATATCATTAGTTAGTATTGATGAGCAGTGGTTGCTGGAGGAAATCGAAGTACTCTTAGATACACGTCTAACACCACAGTGGTTAGAGGGGTATGCGCCAGATTTAACTCGAGAGCCTAAAGACAATCGTAAAAACTCATCAAAATCTCGCAAACAACGCGATAAAAAGCGTATTCTTGGCCAGCGCACAAGAAGAAAGAAGTAAGTGCAGCACTAAAAAGCGGGCGAGGATTGATCAGCTCACAAGCACCGGTTGAAGCGAATTAGAGTAGAGAATGGGGCGGTATCGTGTTGTATACCCCCATCCTGTTTATTTTAACCTTCAGGTTTGAACAATGGGACTGGCTTTGCGTTTGGTTGATTTGCCGCTTGGGCAATTTCTGTATAGTTTTGCTTGATGTCAACAATTAATGCATAGGCGCCCTTGGTTGTGACTCTGGTGCCTATCACAAAAGTACCTATGATATTTACATGAGTATTGGAAATAGTGAAACAGATTGGGTTGACAATCGGTGCCCGTTGAGATTGGGAAATAAATACCGACGAATAACAATAGTTTCCGGCTTCAAGGTAAACCCCTTTGACTTTTTTATTAATATAAATCGTTTTAACTGACTTATCTGCCATATTCTCAATTTGAAAGCGTCCACCTTTTTCAAATAGCGTTCTTTCTTTTGGCTTATTCTGTTGGTTTAGTTCTACCGAATGAACGGCGAATAGTGTATTCGCTTCTTTAGCCATACACGTCGCGCTGAATAACGCTGCGCATACTATCAGCCACCTTTTCATTATAAATCCCCTTTTGAGTGCTCGCGCATCACGCGTAAATGTATTGCTGTTATTTGATGCAGAATTATAACTTAAGAGCAAACAGATAAAAGGAGTAATTGATTACCAAATTATAGACTTGTCAAGGAAAGTAGGATCCGCAGAAGTGACATCTAGAAAAAGTGAGCGGACCCTGTTATCAATTTAAATCTTTAAGGTACAATCGAGAGAAAATAATAATTGGGTGGTGAGCTATGGATAAATTTAAGGTGTTACAGGCGCTGGGAGCAGGGGATTTTCAACACCTTGACGGTTCTTTGCAATCTCATTTACAGGGTACGGAACGCATTTTGAAAGAGTGGGGAAGCGGTGAGTTGTTGCAAGTTGCTGGCTTGTTTCACGCGGCGTATGGCACCGATGGCTTTGATGAAAGCATGGTCTCTTTGGCCCAGCGCAACCGAATTGCTGAATTGATCGGCAAAGAAGAAGAAGCACTGGTTTATCTATATTGCGCATGTGACAGAGACTTTGTATTTCCGCAATTTGGAAGTGACCAGCCAATTCAATTTAGAAACCGCTTTACACAGCAAGAATTTCCTTTAAGTGAAGCGGATACTATACTTTTATGTGAGTTAACGGCGGCCAATGAGTTGGAATTAGCGGGTCGATACCCAAAGTTTAAAGCTCGCCATGGTGCCGGCCTTTTAGACTTATTCAAACGAATGGAGCCTTACTTGAGTGACAATGCTCATAATGCATACACTTCAATATTAGCTGATCTAAATGTTCCAGAAAGCGTCCCCTGCCTTGAGGTATAAATACCTCTTTTTATGGGGGGGGTTGTACATGGATGTATTATTACCATAAAAATGTACAGCGCTAAGACATATTCCGTTTAATTGAGCTGCCTGAATATCCATATGCTTAATCACAAAGAATATTTTTAGCGTTGAATGTTGAAAGTATATTCATTTGTTATTAAGCATTTAAAAAATTCACATAATTATTTAAATACTTACATGGTGTTCATTTTTAATTCACTGTCCATAGAATAAATTTATTTCATGAACTACTCATACAATAAAATGGACTTAAAATGATTAAACTAAAAAATAAATTTATACTAGGCACGCTACTCACGTTATGTTCAGTATCCGGTTACGCAATTGAACGAATAGCTGACATACCATTTTCAGATGGTAACTTTAAACATTGCGTACAAATGCAGGCTACCAAGAATAACTGGGTATATACTGATCAAGTGACGGAGTTAAACTGTGCACAGGCAATGATTGAGCGTGTTAGTGAACTGAAGTATTTTCCATCGCTGGAAAACCTCAATTTATCTTTGAATGATATTGAAGACATTGATGTCAGCCAAAATTTGCAGTTAACGAGACTGGAGTTGTCTGCGAATAAAATTACGGATATTGACCTTCGAAATAATGTTAATCTAGAGACACTTTACCTGTCGATGAACGACATAGATTCAGTCAATCTAAGTAAAAATAAACAGTTGAAAGTGTTAAGTATGATAGGAAACGAGCTGTATTCAGCCGACCTTTCCAACAATGAGAATTTGACGTATGTCGATCTGGGTCGAAACAAAATTAGCTGGGTATTTTTGCCGACAAATAATGCAATCACAGAGCTGTCGTTGAGTAACAATATGCTTTCGAGTATTAATATCGACGATTTGACTGACTTAAGAGTTTTGCGGCTGGGCAACAATAATCTGAAATCGCTCTCGATCTCAAACAACCGAAATTTAATGTTACTCAATGTCAAATCTAATCCGTTGAGTGAGTCGACAAAACAAGCATTGAAAAGCAAACACGCAATCTACCACTTTATTTTCTTAAAAGATTTCTAACCAGGATAAAAACATTTTGCTGACTTTACCTAGGTGAGTCAGCAAATGAGTCCCCCAAAACGTCTTTCTAAAATCACTCAAATGCTGTTATGCCCGTCCTCTGGCGTGTAACTTGGGGTTGTGTAAGATATGAAATCGCGCTCTTCTGTTACGTCGTTTATCTTTTCTGATTGTGGTATCGACTGGCATTTCTCTTTGACGTGCAAGCAAGCCCCGCTCTTAGCTATGTAATCATTCATTAATTGTTGTTACACAATTGTGTACCTAAAATAGTTCTGGTATTTTATGGGTATCAAAAACTTATTTTTGGATGGTTGGTTGTGTCGCCCGTAATTGTTTCAAAGTTTCCATTCGTGTTCTTTCTTGCAATTTCAATTTGGTGGGGATTTTACTACCAAAGCAATAGCCGCTTGAACGACTTTGGACAAGCAAACTTCGAATTCTTGTATTTACTCGACGCCTTGATCGTTTTACCCATTATTTGTTTTTTAGCAGTGAAAAATAAAAAAGAAGCGTTGCTAAAGGCCCTCACTCTTTGTTGTCTTGCAGTTTGGGTGGGCAGTTACATTATTCCAGAAAATAGTAAGTTGATATGGCCCTATCTTGAAAATGGGCGCTATGTCATGTCTGCGCTCATTTTATTGTTTGAGGCGGCGGCGATCGTGACGGTCATCCTTGCGATTAAAACGGCGCTCAATCAGGAGGTTGATCCTGACGTGGCGATATCACAACCCATAGAACGGTTTTTAGGTAAAAGTGCTGTTGCAACGATACTTAATTTTGAAACAAGAATGTGGACTTTCGCTTTATTTGCCAAGCGTGTAAAGCCAGAAAATTATCGAGGAACACAGCATTTTACCTATCATCAAAAAGATGGCGCTCAAAGTAACCTGCTGGGTTTTGTATTTTTAATTGCCCTAGAGTTGCCTTTAACGCATCTGCTTTTGCATTTTGTGTGGTCTCCAATGGCCGCAAATGTTGTGACAATTTTAAGCGTGCTGAGTTTAGTGTTTTTTTTAGCGGAATATAGAGCAATGGTGAGAAGACCCATCTCTATCGACGGAGGTGATTTACGCATTCGGTATGGTCTATTCCAGCCATTAACGGTATCGCTGTCGAATGTAGCCAGCATCAATGGCAATGATACGTTTGTTGCCCGTGATAAAAGTATAAAGCGTTATAATTACTCAGGTGTACCAAACGTCGAAATTGTATTGGTAGAGCCAATTGGGCAGATTAAGAAGATCTGCATAGGTGTGGATAACCCATACACATTCATGGAGTCGATAAAGAATAACCGTGAGTTTGAAATGCACTAAAAAGCCAGTAAAGTGTGCTGGCTTACCGGGATATCGGAAGTAAACGGGTTTATTTTTTCTTCCACTTGGCGTTATCTGGAATCGATTTAGGCGGCACTTTTACTTGGATAAGTGAAGGTGAATCGGCGTTTTCTAATGCGCCTAAGATGGCCTCATTGAGGTCTTCATAGGTATTGACCTGCCAAGCTTTACAGCCAAATACATCAGCAAGTTTGCAATAATCCCATTGATGTAAAATACACGAGTCAAAAAATGGTTGGTCACTTGAGAATATCTCGGCATCATATAGCCATTGCTCGACGCCATATACGCCGTTGTCCATGACAAAAATGATTGGGTTGAGGCCAAACCGTGTTTGCGTAGAGAGGCATTGAGGTGTCATTTGAAATCCCCCATCTCCTGTGAATATAAACACACGTTGATGGTCTTGCTTTGCAAGGCTCATACCTGTCGCAGCAGGGCCAATATACCCAATGGACGAATAAGTGGGTTGCGCAACAAAGCCTCTTGGCGTACCTACTTTGAGTAGCAAACTGCCAAAGAAATTTAGGCTGGCATCACTGCCAATCAAAACATTGTCTCCAATATACTCTTTGTTCTGAATAAAATCATAAAAACCTTGATAAGAGATTTTGCCTGTGAAGTCTTGTGGCTGCGCCTGTGTCGAGTGAGGAATTGCACAAGGCGGTGCGCAAGTAATGCTTTGCATGGCTAATTCATCTATGAAATTTCCCAATGGCACTTGTGGTACAAAGTACGTGCCCAGCTTTACCGTATCCCATGCTATTAATGCCGTTTTGTCATAGTCGACACTCTGACCAAGTGTATTGATGTCTGAAAGCCAAACGCCTAAACCAAGAATAAAGTCAGATTCTTTGACCAAGGCTTGGGTAACATCTGAGGAAGCCTGACCGTCGAATACACCCGCAAAGAGCGGGTCATTTTCAGAGAACACTGCTTTACTTATGAGCTCTGTGACATACGGTAAGTTGAGCTTCCTAATTAATGCATTGGCTTGCTCATGCAATCCCATACGGTCTACTTCGGCGCCGAGCCAAATGATCGGGCGCTTAGCTTTCTCAAGTGCGTGTTTAATTGTTTCAATAGACTGGGTGACTCCCTCATCTGAGGGAATGGTCTTCAACGGTGCCAATTTGCCCACAGGTGGTGAACAGGGTTGTTGTACCATGTCTTCTAAAAGCTCAATGTACGCAGGGCGTTTTTGCGAAATACACTGGGTGAGCGCATAGTCAATTAGTTGTGGGGCGAGTTCGGGCGCATCCAACTTAATGGCTGCGACAGTGATGTTTTTATAGATATTTAAGTCAGTTTCTCCATCTATCATATGATGGTATATGAAGCCAGTTTGCTGAGCTGTAAGGCGTTTCTTTATACTGGGAGCCCCATTTATTACGACGACTGGTACTCTTTCCGCGTACGAGGCTGCCACTGCATTTACCGCGCTCAGCGTGCCGGCCGAGTATGTAAAACACATCGCGCCAATACCATTGAGTCTGGCATACCCATCAGTGGCATAGCCAGCATTTAGTTCATTCACTTCTTCAACTAACTCGATGCTACTTGGCTCAATATGCTCATTAATCCACTCTATGGTGTAATCTCCGGCAATTGAGAAGAGATGTTTTAGGCCTAGTTGCTCTAGTCTTTCGGTGAGGTATTGTCCTACAGTATATTGTGTATCCATGCTAATCCACCTGTGTGATTCATCTAAATTATTAATATTCGCTTGCGCCATCGAACAGTCTTGGTAGGTAAATATCGAAAATCGCCGGGCACTGGCGTGTTGGGAACTTTTGTAGCATAAATTGCTTGAACTCTTGATTTTTTAAGCCATCATCAATTGCTTGCTTTGCTGCAATTAAATACTTTAAGTTTTCTGTTACTTCCTTTTTGTCTGCGGGGGCGCCGTGACCTGGTAAGAAAATCTCGTAGTCAGAGGTCAACATATCCTCAAACTGTTCCATCCAATGATCAAGGTATTTGGTTAGATATAGATGCGTGCCACTATAAATGAGATCTTGCACAATAAATACGCCTAACTCAGGCAGTTTGAGTGTGATACCATAGTCTATTTCGGTGTCGATAACACGCTCAATGACGTATTGAACACCATCAATAAATTCAACGCCTGGGCTGACCGCGTGTTGTGGGATTACGACTTTATCTGGCGCGAGATCGCCGAGTTTACCCATGTGATCTTCTCGCGATGCTTCGCCATGCTCTTTAAGAAATTCGATCGTCTCAGGTAGCGTATAGATCTCAATGTCTGAAAACGCATCGCCTAATCCAAACCAATGATCAGGGTGTCTATGCGAAAGATACAAGCGGGCAATCGGCTTTTTTAGGCTGTCCGCGTACGCTCTAAATTGCTTGGCATAGGGCTTTAAAAATTGACCATCTATAAGTACAAGCTCGTTTTTACTTTCAATGATGTGGGTTGCATTGGCGATATTATCTCCCTCGTAAGAAGAAATAAAAGTATGTATGTAAACATCGCCTACGTGTTTTACAACTATTTTGATGGGGTTGGTGATCGGTATATTCATATCGTCTACTCATCCATTGCTTGTGGTGGGAACTGAGATGTCATTACGCCAACAGTACAATGATGTTTTGACCAATATAAGCAGGTTTATCCAGTCGACAGCGAGGGGGCGAAAAAACATGCTAAGGGAGCGCGTTGCACATCGATTAGCCATATTTAGCTCGGTTTTAAATGGCAGGCTTCTGTCAAATTGACCATATAATGTTATGTCCATATAACGCTCCACCCCGCTTTGTCTTTCGAAAGGCAGTCAACCCGCTAGTAAGGTCCTACTACGATTCACTCTGGTTGTTGGGCAACAACAGTATTGAGGCCCCACTTATTTTGGTGGGGCCAATGATTTAGATCTTTAGGGCATTACGAAGATCAATCGCAATAGCAACTGATACATAGCTCCAAGTTAAGTCATTTGCGCTGGTCATAAAGCCGTCGTAACGACTAAACTGCTCTGCCAATGAGACATTTTCACCCGCATGAATTTGAATTCGGCGCAGGTAGGCGTCGCCAAGTGCTTTGAGGCCCTGGACAATGGCTTTAAAAGTCTTGGTCCGATGGCCAAAGCATTCGCCAATCTCTACAGTGATACTCGGATCCTCAAATGACAGCGCCAACATGAGTTGATTAATGTTGTATTGATTTATTTCTATGCTTTTCTGCGCTAAGAATAGAGCTGCGGCTTTGTAACACACACTACTCAGTGAAGCCGTGCACAAAAACCATGGATTACCTTGACTAAGTGGCGCACTGCCTGCGTATTTGTCTTCTGGGTATCGTCCAATCCCTGGCGCGACAGCGTCACCAGAGGTGGTCTCTTCTATGGCGTTTATTGGGTAAAGCGGATCAAAAGCTTGGTGCAAGGCATAGGCAGTTGCTAATACTTTGTCTTCATGGGGATTTAAAAATGGATGGTCGTCAGACAAAGCCTGACAAATGCCCAGTGTTGTGGCCACATCTAAATTGGATGCTTTATAGTCTAGTCCACCTACGCGGTTGAGCGTTGAGACAAAGTAGCCTTTTTCATCATCCCAGAAATCGCCCATGGCTTGTTCGATGTTATCTGCTTGCGTGTTGTAGTAATCTGCTGCGCCTTTGTCGTTCAGTATTGTTGCAAGATCGGCACCTTCACGTAGCGCCGTACGTTGTAGCATTCGCGTGTAAAAGTGAGTGCCATCAACTTCTTCCCACAGATCAAAGCAGGGCTCCTGCCAGTGATTGGCAACAAAATCTAAATCCGCTTTAATCATGCTAAAGGAGGGCTCTTTTCCATCATAAAGCGTGCCTGTGACGTAGTCTTTTTCGCCATTGGCAAGCAAGATATTTGCCCAACGTGTGATTGTGAGCGCACGTTGTGCCGGACCGTCGTTTTGAGGGCGGCCCCAAGGTCCATTGAAAGCTTGTCCGGTTACATAAAACTTAGGTTCGCCAAGGCTGTTACTGACTGTTGGTGTCGTCTGGTTAATTTTTGAGAACTCAACATAGTCAATCATCATGTCGTAATATTGATCTTTAAAATTTCTGCGATCTAGTCCATTGAGCTTTGCTATCTCACTCATAGTTCGAGCGGCGTCTCTGACCCAGTGATAATAATAATTTGGATTGGAACGGGATGGTGAAGCCAGTACCGCACCGCGCTCCCCATCTTCTGGAGAAATATTGGCGACCATTTTATCCAGCACATGTTTTCTGGCCGTTTTTATCCATTTGTCTAGCGGATCTGCGGCAATTGATGTTGCATAGGTGTCATCTGTATTCAATACCGCGTTAGTTTGAGTTGTCATAAGTTTTCCAAGAGTTAATCAGGTTGAAATTCTCGGAATGTCTGTGTGAGAAGCCAAACATACAACCATTTTTTAAACGCACTCAATGTCTCACATTGGCAATCCGTTATATCGCGCAGCAGCGCAACAGGAAGTATATACGCAAAACATAGCTCCACACGGCAATATTTAAGTTTTTTTAACAAGTGGTTAATTTGTGAAGAAAAGTATTTTAATCTTCCATTTTGAAACAGGAAGAAATAATGATTTTTTATTAAAATTGAATTTTTACACTATTTTAAGCATTTTTTGAACAAATTTACTGAATTTAGAGACGGTTTTTGGACTTGTTTAAAATCATACACTGCGGGTTTTAGTTTTTTATTTGCGTTTTAAATTATCTGCTACACTGAAATTTAGCTTGAATGTTAATGCTATTGTTAATGGATTACAGCGGGAAGACTTGTATGAGTGAAGCAAATTCAACAATGAAACAAGTAACGCCTGACACAGCAGTTCAAAATTCGGCCGATGGGAAGTACGACGCCGTAATCGTAGGGTCAGGGATCAGTGGGGCAATCACCGCCAAAGAACTTACAGCTAAAGGTTTCAACGTATTGATGCTCGAAGCCGCACCAGCCAAAGATATGACATACAAAGGGTTTAGATCTTACCTGAGCACTTATTACGCAAATGCATCTAAAGACAACAACTCTCCGTACCCCGATAACCCCAATGCCAGAATGCCACGGTCGACTGATGTGAGCAAATTGAAACCTGGGGTTGTCGATGCTAAAGGGTACTTGGTCCAAAATGGCCCTTTGGCCTTAGATAGTACCTATACACGAGTCACTGGCGGTACAACTATGCATTGGGAGGCCAAAATTTTACGCATGTTACCGGATGATTTCGCTATCAAAAGCACTTATGGCGTGGGGCTTGATTGGCCAATCAATTACGAAGATCTAATGCCTTACTATCAGTTGGCAGAACGCGAGATTGGAGTATCAGCAAACGTGGAAGAGCAGGGTTTTTACGGCATCAAATATGAACCTGATTATGTCTATCCGATGCATGGTTTACCCCCTTCATATTTAGACAAGCTTGTTGCACAGGGGGTAGATGGGACTGAATTTGAATTGGCAGGTGAAACCCATACCGTCAAAGTTAGACCTTTTCCGCAAGGCCGAAATGGCGTGCCGAACGCACGTTACAATGATGGCCAAGGCTTTAAACCAGTGGGGGCGTTAAGTACTTACCAAGTTGAGCAAGGTGGTCGTTGTCAAGGAAACAACAATTGCGTCCCGATTTGCCCCGTACAAGCAAAGTATGATGCGCGAAAAACACTCACCGCGGCGGCCAAAACGGGGAGATTGGATTTTTTACCTCAAGCTGTGGCGAGCAAAGTGGTGGTCAATGAGCATGATAACAGCATAAAACACATAGAATTTAAACATTACTCTTCGACTAATTCAACAGAGCACACGGTGCATCAAGTGCAAGGTAAACGGTTTATTTTAGCGACCAATGCAATTGAAAATGCACGCTTAATGTTGGCCTCACAATTGCCAAGTTCCAGTGGTCTTATGGGGAAAAATTTGATGGATCATACGTACTTGCTTGCTTGGGGATTGTTACCTCAGGCAGCGGGTACCATGCGTGGGACCAAGTGTACGTCAGGTATTGCTGACTTTAGATATGGCGCCAGTCGCAAAACGCAAGCTCCATTTGGGGTAGATATTCACAATGATGGTTGGGGTTGGGCCACCGGGTCGCCTTTTTCAGATGTCGAAACGCTGGTGGATGAAGAGAATAAATTTGGCCGTGAATTACGTCAAAGTGTGGTAGATAGAATTTCAAATCAGCTGCTGTTTGCGTTTATGGTGGAGCAGCCAGCGCAGGAAAGTAATTGCGTGACGGTAGATAACAAGTATTTAGATGCTTTGGGGAATCAGCGACCCATTATTAATTATCAGTTGTCCGACTACTCTAAAGCAGGTATTGCCTATTCGAGGCATACATCCAAGGTGTTTTTTCAGAGACTGGGCGCGCAAGATTATTCAAAATATTCGCCTTTGGACTACGGATACTTTAGTCATGAAGGGGAAGACTACTACTTCAGAGGTGGAAACCACTTTTCTGGGACACATGTCATGGGCACAAGCGCTTTGAACTCTGTCGTTGATGAAAACCAAAAGGCCTGGGATCACAACAATTTATATTTAATTGGTTCAGGCAGTATGCCCAGTATCGGCACGTCAAATACAACGCTTACTTTGGCGGCGCTGTGCTATAAAACGAGCGAGCATATCATCGAAGAATTAAGCCGTTACTCTGTTGGTGTTGTCATGGACTCCGACTATAAAATGGCAAAGGGAGCTGAAAATGAATGATCGCATTATCAATAATATAGACGATTTACACGATATGTTAGACGCGGCAATTCAACTGGAGCATGCGACCATACCGCCCTATCTTACGGCGCTGTATAGCATACACCCTGAAACCAACCTAGAAGCGGCGGCGGCCATTCGTGCTGTGCTAGTCGAAGAGATGCTGCATATGACGTTATCTGCTAACGTATTAAATGCACTAGGAAAAAATCCGGATCTTACTGCTGTTGGGTTTGTTCCCGACTTTCCAACACGACTACCTGATGGGGAAACTGATTTTTCTGTGTCCATTGATAAGTTTTCACCCGATACGCTAGAGACTTTCTTAAGAATAGAGCGGCCTTCGAAAACGTCAAAGGACACTACGTATAGCGGCCCCAAAGGCTGCTTGGCGCGCTCAAATCATCACGCATTTCAGCTAAGAGCAGTGAAGCCCAAAAGTGCACCTGAGTACAGTTTTTACAGCATTGGTGATTTTTATACGGCCATTAAAGAGGGGATTGAATATTTAGAAGAACAGGCCAATCAACGCGGAGAAACCATCTTTACTGGGGATCCAAGTTTGCAGGTTTCAAATGAGTACTATTACTCTGGTGGCGGGCAGATTGTTAAGGTTACAGACAAAGACAGTGCTTTTCGAGCGTTGTCACTGATCATTGAACAAGGAGAAGGGCATGGTCATGAGATTTTTGACTCAGAAGGTGAAATTTCTCATTACTATCGGTTCGAGCAATTAAAGCATGGTCAATTTTATCGAGTAGGTGACCAACCAGGCAAGCCATCTGGTAATAAGTTTGAAGTAGATTTTGACAAAGTTTATCCGATTAAACGAAACCCGAAACTGAAAGATTATCCAAAAGGTTCTCAAATTTATGCGGCTGCATGTGCGTTTAATCATAACTATCAGCAATTTCTGTCGACGGTCAATAAAGCATTCAAAGGGGAACAGGATCTTTTATTGGGAGCGGTATGTGGCATGTTTAGATTAAAGGAACATGCAAGCCAATTGATCCGTAACCCAATTCCCAGTGACTCTGAATACCACGGTGGGCCGACTTTTGAGATGGCCTATGAACAGCCCTCGAAAGACAAGCAAGCGCAATGTCCCTCGGAGAAGATGTCATGACAAATCAAGCTTATCAAATTCAACAGTTTATAGAACTATCAGGCGCTTTGACAGATTTTAATGCCTATTCGCTCAATGGCACTGGTCAGGTACAAAGCTATTACGATACGTTAACTCGCATTGTCGGTTGTGTGATGGTAGACGAGTTACTTTCAATTTTTGCCGCTATTTACGAGGCTGCCACAGATCATGAGGCATTTAATGAAGCGCTGCGAAAGCACATTATCGGCAATGAAAAGTTCGGGCCAGTGGCGCGTAATATCATCAAGCTTTGGTATACGGGGACATGGTATCAAATGGCCCAGTTTTGGCGCGAGACGTACGGCATGAGTGATGAAGATGTGACCTTCTTTGTCAGCTCAGCTTCCTATGCGGAAGGACTACTTTGGCAAGCGATTGATGCCAATCCGTCAGGTGCTAAGGGGCCAGGATATGGTTCTTGGAGCTTGCCACCGAGCATCAATTTTGACAATTGTTGGCAGTTTAAGCCTTTTAATCACACTAGCTAATAGGCGTTAGGGAGTTTTGGCTAGCTAAATACACGATCACCAACAGGGAGTTTAAGATGAGCAGAACAACCATGTTTCCAACAAACACAGTGAAGTTTGGTATTACACCGACAGGTTGGGTAAATGATGACTTTTTGGATATAGACACAGGCATTCCATTTGAGCAAATTGTAAGCGAAATGGCGTTGGCAGGCTTTGAAGGGTGCAGCCGAGGTCATAAATATCCGTCTGATCCTGAGGCGCTAAAGCAGGCATTAGACCTTAGAGGACTTAAAATTTCAGAGCCGTGGGTAAGCACTTACTTTACAATTAATGATATGCATCAGCAAACATTCGAGAGCTTTGAAAAGGAAATTAAGTTCTTAAAACAGATGCAAAGCGGTGATTTGGTACTGGCTGAATTAGGGGGATCTTCACACCAGCAGCCGATCGCACTGGTGCCAAATGCGCCTAAATTTAACGAAGATCAATGGCGCAGGCTCGCTGATGGGTTAAACGAACTTGGTCATAAAGCAAATTGTCAGGGCATTACGATGTGCTACCACCACCACATGGGCACTGGGGTGATGACGATGGATGCGATTGCCAAACTTGCTGAATTGACGGATCCAAACTGTGTACACTTTTGCTTAGACACCGGGCATTTATTGTTTGCTGGCGGGGACAACTTGGAGTTTATCAATCTGTACGGGTCGCGTATTAAACATGTACATTTAAAAAATATCCGCAAGGATGTCATGGATTACAGCCTTGCGAATGACTTATCGTTCAAAGAAGCAATTTTACGCGGCGTATTTACCGTACCAGGTGACCCTGCAGGCTGCCTTGATTTTAAAGAAATTCTGCAAGCACTTGCAGACAAAAACTTTGCTGGTTGGCTAATCGTCGAAGCAGAGCAAAACCCAGCCAATGCGAATCCTTTGCTTTATGCTCAGATGGCACGTAAGTATTTGCAAGAAGTAACAGGCCTGTAAATCTCAAAGGGAATTGTTCTTATGCAACAAAATACAGATATGTACTTCAGCTTTTTTATGTTTGGGTCAAATTTTTCTATCGAAGATCCGATATTTTTAGACCAAGCCATGGTGCATATCCGCCGCTTGGTTGAAATGGGTTATACCGGCTTTGAGTTTCATCCCGGTAGAGAAGCTACAACCGCATTCGCTTTTCCGTCTTACCAACAAGAGCTTGAAGCTTACATTGCTTTTCGTAAGCGCATGAATGATGAAGGGTTTTCACGTATCAAGGTCGCTACGAATGTTGGGGCTACGCCTGATTGTGACCCGAGTTCATCATGTGCAAAGATCCGTGCAGATGGGATTGAATACTTAAAGTCTCGTATCGACATTACTGCTGCACTGGGTGGCGAAATTATGATGGGGCCACTGGTGATCCCCTATGGGGGCTTTGTTTTTCGCGCACCAAATGGTGAATCGGTGTGGAGTGATAAGTTACAGGACGAACTTGAAGCCAGATATAAAATAGCGCAACAAAGCTTTGTGACATTGGGGCAGTACGCTGCTGTAAAAGGGGTTAAGTTAGCTATTGAGCCTATTAGTCATTGGGAAACGCCGGGGCCAAATAAATTGGCGCAGTTGATCACCTTTTTGGATGGGATTGATGATCCTACGGTAGGTGTCGTTCTGGACAGTGCGCAAGAGACACTGGATGGTGATGGTCCTGAGGTGTTTAAAGCGCAGATTGACTATATTGCGGATCAAGGGCGATTACATTATGCACAAGCTTCTCCACCGGATAGGGGAGATCTCGTAAATTGTTGGTTACCTTGGGAGGGAATTTTTACCCCCATTTTGTCACGATTCGACGGTCCGATTGCCGTTGAAATTTTTAACGCTGTAGGGGCGTTTGATCATGGACTCAGATTGAGCAGACGTAAGTTTTGGGTACCAGAGGTCGATGAACCTAATAGCTATCCAAATGCTTACCAAATTGCTCAACAAGCCTATGACTTTACGCAACATAAGCTGGCTAAAATACGCTGTAAATTGGCGCCCAAATAAGTTCTATTTTTAACCCGAAGAAGTGGCACAGAGCATGCCACTTCGACTTGTCATAAACTGTGACAGCCGCTTATTGAGGCTTGTTTTCAGGAATAGTACAACAACTGTCAAAAGAATATGTTAAACACAGCGCTGCGGACAAACCACCTGCGACCGCAGGAGTATTTTCCGTTGCGATTGCTTTGTCCTCGAGTGATAATTTTTTCAGTTTTTTCTTGGTTAGCTGAATGCTTTTCATCATATATCTCCTTTATGAATGTCAGCTCGATTGCTGAGTTTTTAACTTATCATGCAAAAGTATTAATTAAAATAATAATATTTAAATTAAATTTATTTTTTAGAATTTTTATTTCTAATTTTTTATTTTTTTAGGTTAAAAACCTTTGATGTTACGATTTAAGAAAGTGGTTATGTTGTATTGCGCGTGCTTCCATCAAAACTGAAGTAGGGGCGTTTTTTACCCGTAATGCAGTATGGATCATACAAGGTGATGATGAGGGGACACATTGCAGTGACCAGCGTGTGTGTTGCTTTGAACGCAAGAGGGGATTAATAAACTCGAGTAACGTTTCGAGGTATATGAAGTTGGAAACAAAAAAGGGACCGATTGGGTCCCCATTTTAAATTAACGCCAGATTAGCGCATCCAAAGCAGTGCCCATTGGGTACCATTTGGTTCTACTCGGTTTATACATTGACCAGAGCCCTTACTGCCTGGTTTGTACGTCCCCCGAGCAACCCAGCAATAATGGCCGTTTACATCGCCTTGCCAACCCACAATCGAATGTGTACTTGTCATCGACACATAACTTGGTGATACACACCCTTGAAATACTTCAGAGCCTGGTTCGAGGCTCTTCGTACAGCTTGGTTTGTCTGTGCGTTGTGGCATAAAGTCAACACGCTCATTGTAACCCCAAGTATATCGAACGAGTTCTAACTCTGCGGTAGTGAAATTCACACCGTAAACATTGAATCCGCCACCACAATTGGCGCTGGCACAACTAACTTGCTCTCTCACATCAGAGAATACACTTAAATCGCCTTTAAATAACCAAAGTTTAGTGACGTTATTTGGATCTGTTTCTGGGATATCGCCATACTGATTAATAGAGCTTTTACCACCAACTTCGTTTTTGGGGTAGCTACCTACCAGCGTCCAGCCGCCACCGTCTGTGGTCATATCACAATACATGCTGACCACTTCACCCGACGCATTGTACAAGTCGTACACCCCATCGCCGCGACTTAAACCTGCTGCGAGGATGTCATTACAGCTTGTAGCTGCATTGGGTTGAACAGGGCTGAGTGACCAATCGCCTTTTTCGCCATTTGCTGCAAACCAGCTGCCGCTGTAGTTTCCTTGGATATCAACTTGGCCAAGAAAATATTGGGTTTTTGATGGGGTTTTGTCCGACAGTTTAAAATCTATCACATTACCATTTTGTTCTGTTGAGCCGGAGACAAACTGATTAAGTGTTTCGGCGTAAAAATGCGCTTTGTCACCTGTAATTGTGATTTCTTGTACTGAACCGGATTCCACAATACCATTTAAGTGTGAATCTATAGTGAGTATATGCTCACCTGAAATTGGTTGCTGCTGTGCTACTGCGAAGTTAGCTACTAAAAGAGAACTTATCGTAAGTGCTAGTTTATTCATATTTTTCCTTTGAGTGTTTATTATCATTCCGCGAATTGTTAATGCAATTAACCGTAGAGCTATTTTGATTATATTTGGAAAGGATTTTAATATCTTAATAATGATAATCGAGCAGGATTTTAATTAAATTATTTATATTATCAAGGTGGATCTATTTAATTTTTTACGGCAGTAAATGTCGAGTTAATTTTAAAAATTTATTTTAAATTATTGTTTTAATTTATTTAAAAAAGCATACCTCAAGATGAGATATGCTTTACGTTGGACTATCGTGAGTCAACACGAAACTTGTTAATTAGGTGCTTATTAATTGATTACCCATGCTTGCTGCTGCGCCGTACCATCAAATTCCCAGTTATAAACAAGTGGCTCGGTGTTCGTGCTGTAATACCAAATCTCAGCTTTCAGTTTTTGTTCAGAGTGGGGTAATAAAAGTTGTACTGTTAGCCCATTGCTATCAAGCGGGGCTCTCAAAAAGCACATATCATCGTTTGTGAGCGTGGCATCTTGCTGACAAATATTGATGAACGCACGGCTGCTTACTACATTTGGGCCTATTGATACTGACACTGGCACATCTGTTTGGAAATCAAAACTCTCGTCAACGACAACGGCTTCCATTCCTTCGTCACTGTTTGTCTCTTGAGTGACTTGTTCTTCCGCTGCTTGCTCTTCAGTCGCTGTTTGAGCTTGCGTATCCGTATTTGTCGAGACTTGAGCAGTGGTGTTAGTCGTATTTGTCGTACTGCTTGGTGTTTGACTTTGCCCATCAGACCCACCAGATCCGCCGCCACATGCTGTTAATAATAGGGTGATTAGAATTGCGATAACCTTGTTCATGATAGTCTCCTAGTTCTGTGCTGAGTTGTTGATGGTGTACTGATAGTTTGCGACTGGGTTTTCAAACCAAGTTGAGTATTGCACGCCGGCAGACTGGGCAAACTCAGCAAACTGTGGGTATGCGACTGACATATCAACTCTTTCAATTGGATGATCCCAATCGGAGTTAATGATCAGTGCCCAAGGCAGCCCAGTGGAAGTTTGGTAATATCCATTGGTTGATGACGTATCATCAGCTTGATCTAGGTAACCGCTATCGAATGCTTCTGTTGGTTCATGGTTTTTCAGGTGTACTTCCCATCCACGACCATTGTTTTGATCTACAACTGTGCCATGATAATGACCATCTACAGCAAAGATAAAGGGATCCACTTTACCGTTAGTCGCGACACTTGCGTTATAGCTGGTTGAAAGCGGTATCGTAATGTCGAACGGGTAGGGCGCTCTTTGGATGTCGGTACAGCCTGTTTCTGTTCTGAAGAACTTACAGCCTGGCTGAACGGGCACCATACTTCTTGTATCGGCAAATATCACCACGATGGCTTCGTTGCGGTTTGCTTCTAACGGGCTGTCAGTTTGTGTGACACCGTCAATGTTAAGTTCAATCTGCGCCTCATTTACATGCTGACGAGCGATATCTTTTAGGCGAATAGCAAAGGCATTGTGATAGCCAGCACCCACAGCAACCAACGCGCCCTCGACTTTGTAGCGAACCACTTGGTTACCGATTTGGCTCGTGATTACGCGGTATCTAACAACGACATCATTAAAGTCATAATCGCCTTTTTGAGGCCACAAGTCTTCAAATGCTGCCGTTTTCCATGAGGTTGAATTCTGGATCATGCTACTGGCAACAACTGTTACACTTAAATCTTCAACCTCGCCATTATCAATACCCCCTTGAGGCGCGATATCGCTGTTGTTTGATACGCGGAATCTTGCCCAAGTGTTGCCCTCAACGGCGTCAACAGGCACCGGTATAAGTACTCTGTTTTCGCCAGCGTTACCTTGATATTGACTGATCACACGTTCAGCGTCTTGAAATTGTCCGTCGCCATTCCAATCAACCCACGCATTGACGAAGCCAGATTTAGAGAGTGTGAAAGAAACTAGGCTGTCATATCCCGTCTCTAAGTTAGTTAGGAAGCTGACACCATTATCATCGTCGTTGTCTTTTGGTAAATACTCAGCGCTGACACTTTGTCCAAAAAAGAGGTCTCCCACATTATGACGTGCACCATTGGCATCCAATGATGTGCCGTAACTGTCTGGCGCGTCGCCATAATCTATGGTGGGATCTTCGGTGTCGTCAATGATGGGGGCGGTTGCACATCGTGCACCATCGTTGGTGTTTGACAAGGGGCCATAGGCGAAAAGTTGCGTGTTGGCTGGGTTGTCTATGTCTATTTTATAAACATGTCCGTCCTGGTTCCTGCTGATGTAGAAATTATTTTCGACGTCAAAATAAACGGCCCCGAAGGTACCAGACTGACCGACATTTCCGAGATTTGTACTGGTCCCATTTGAGACATCAATTCGGTGTAAATTACCGTTGCTGTCAACGCTGTAAGCTAGACTTGCATTGTCGTCTGGTGCAAACGCCATGTCGAAGATGTTTAAATTTAACGAACTACCATCCACAATGCGCGTAGCTTGCAGGTAATCACTGCTGTTTTCATCTAATGACACTCTGTATAACCCGAGGCTGCCCCCTTTTTTGTACACGTAAAATGCGTTTTCGTGTATCGCGACATCACCGACATAGAAATTTGTGTCTGGGAATCCAGAGGTCATAATGGGTTCGAGTACGTAATCTTTACCAACACGACCAATATCTTGATTACTGTAATCCCAGCCGTAGATGTAACGGTCATGTACGCTGAATCCGATACCATTGAGCTTGTTGTTTGTACCAACATTGTCGGCAAACGTACTGTATGCACCAGAGACTAAATTAACACCGTACATGGTTGCTGTGCTGCCCTGTACAAGAAATGCTTTAGAAGGACATGTATCGAATGGGGCGGCTGATAACCCCGCGGAAAATATGCAGGCACCTGCTAATAGTTTTTTCATGTGACTCTCCAACGTTTTTGATTTTGCTGTCTAGGAGTTTGCAAATGAAAGACCAATTTTAAAACTCTGATATTTAATGATTTTTAATTTTAGTTATATCAACTATTGCAATATGCAATGCAGTTTTAAAAAGAAAGATGCAATTTACAAAGAGCGATTGAGGCTGAGCAGGGCAAATCATTGCGCTCATGGTAACCAATATCTTGGTTTTGACTCATAGGCAACGGTCGATTGGGAGCGAGTTAGCAAAAAACTTTGGACGGTTGACAAATAAATTCCCAGTACTTGATAAAATTTTTAATAAGTCTGCTGATTGATAACTTTTATTTATCAGTTTAACAAACAAAAGTTGCGCTAGTTTCGAGTATATGGAAAGAGTATCAGCGAATCTTGGATAAGTTGAGATTTGTGGCTTTTTGCTAGATACATAGCGAAGATCTCCCGACTATAAATAGGTGCACTTTCAACCAAGAATAACTTGTTTTTGCGGATATGTTCGAAGCACATTTGTTTGGGTAAGTAGGCAGTACCACTCGCTTCTAAAATAAAGTTGAGTGCGATCCTCGGTTGACTCATACGGTGACGCACAGTGCTCGATTCACTAAAGTCTCTATCGAATTGACTATTCACTGCTTCACCATAGTCCACTTGTATCATGTTGTTTAAGCTGCTAACTGCAGCATGCGGATCTGTAGATACGAGCTGTAGTGGGACATTACCGACCTTTTCAGTGACTATATCATCAACATACGGGGGTTCAAAAATGAATGCGATATCAATCAGGCGGTTTAATAGCTGTTTGCGTAATTCGATGGGGGAGTGATTGTGAATATGCAATTGCACATCGTCTAAGTTACGGTCTATTTTTTGCAACCAATCTTGCAAGACAATGTCCCAAATAGACATCATCGATCCGACGAAAAGCTGGCTATTGTGTGCGTCTGACACGCCGACATCTTGCTTAAGTTTTTGCCACATGATCATCATTTCATTGGCACTTTTTGCTAACTGGTCTGTATTGAGCAATATCACGGCTTACTTTGTCCTTTTGTTTCACAGTGCCTACCGCAGAGGGAATTTTGTCAGAGTATTGGATGGTGATAACTATATTGAAGGGTATATTTCAAACATCGGTGTGTTTAATACGCAGTTTATTACCGAAGACAGAGAAATAATTATTTATCCAAATAACTTATTGCTTGGACGGCCAACTCAGATAAACCCAAGAAGTCGCTTTAACTCAATTGGAAAAATACCCAAACCAGATGATAAAAATGTCAATGATGGAAAGTGAAAAATAAAGTTTTTATGAAAAGCATGGCCTTAGTTCCTAAGGCCATGCTTTATTGGGTGAATTAGTTAATATCGCCTAATTTTTAATGCGTCTTACACTTGTTAATAGAGCAAGCATAAACAAGCTAAATATGCCAAGCGAACCGCCGCTATCTTTGTTTTTGACTTCAACACTTATGGTCTCAGAGTGAGACAGACCAAAGTCGTCGGTTGCCGTAACAGAAAATACTAAGGTACTGGTCTCGTTGACATTTGGTGCCGTAAAGCTAAATTGACTACTGTCACTCGGTACAGTCACTGATGGTCCTGATGTCTGTTCCCACGTAATCTTAATATTGTCGCCATCAGGGTCTTCTGCTCCCACAACGTTGATCGTCAGTGCATCCCCTTCGTGAACACTTGCATTGCTGCTCGTTAAAGAAAGCGTTGGTGCATTGTTTTTAATCACATTTACCTTAACAAGTGCTGTTGCAGATGCCTCATATTCATCCGTTGCGGTAAGTTGATAGGTGACCGTTACATCTTCTGTGGTCTTTTCTGCTTTGAGTGTCACGACACTTTCGTCACTTACCTGTTGTACTTCATCTTCAAGCTTGACCCAAGAATACGTAATCACATCATTTTCTCTGTCCGTCGTAGCACTTGCATCTAGCGTAAATTCAAGCTCACTTCGTACATCCAACTCGGTTTGTGCAAGCTCGATAGTTGGCTCCGTGTTGACAAACGTTGTTCTGATATTTTTGAGTGCGACATTATCATCACCCACGGTGACAACATAATCTTTCAAGTATTCGATGCGAATTTGGTTAGCGCCTTCTTCTAACTCGAGATCGAAAGATTTGTATTCTCTGTCGTCCCCACTATCGATGTGAACTTGTTTCCCGTTATGGAATATTCCAACAAAGTCGTATCCACGTTCGCTTGAAACAAGGTAATCAAAACCAATATCTTTGATATGAAGATCATTGATATCAATCATCAGAGTTGACTCTTGGTAAAGCTCCGTTAGCTCAGGGGTTTCGTCACGGTCTGTCACATCGCCACTTATAAGCGCTGGTTCTTGCTCTGGTGTTGCATCTACATACCAGTTTTCATTACCACCTGTTGACCATTGGATGCTAGTCGGTATTGACATCAATTCATTGATATTTTCATTAAATTGGGCCAGTTTTGTGTAGCCAAAAACGGCTGAGTAAACGCTGATGGAGGGGGACGTGATGCTGGCATCAACCGTATAGTTAGCATGTTTTGAGTTATCAGGAGTTAACACCGTAAATTGGCATTGCGACCCCGGTTCAAGTACTGTATTGGCACAGTTCTGCTCCGAGAATTGAACACCTTCGTCATGCTGTGAAAGACTAAAGTCTGCAATTGTCAGTGGCTGATCTAATGTATTTTTGAATGTATTGAGAATCTTGACTGATGCCTGATCTTCCATGTAAACATGTTGTTCGTTTGAACCAAAGCCGAACCCTGACATTTTTGATTGTACCCAAAAAAACAGTGACTCTACGTCTGCATAGACGCCAGGCCTATTTGGTAATGCGCATCCTTCTCCCCAACTAACAACGCCGACCTGAAACCACTCGTCATTTTTTTGTACGATAAGAGGGCCGCCGCTATCACCTTGACATGAATCTTTACCACCTTCAGTAAAACCAGCACATATCATCTTGTCAGAAATACTACCATCGTAGTACTCTGCACTATTACACACTTCATTGGTGACGTATGGCACATCGACTTCTTGTAGTTTGTCTGGCGCTTCGCCACCAGAGCTGAGTCGACCCCATCCCATAACTTTTAAATTGTCGCCGGCGACTAGGCTATTTCTAATTTCTTGGTTAGCGAGTTTGATTGGCGTAATGTTTTCTACTGGACGGTCCAGCTCCAACACGGCGATATCATTGTTGTACTGCAACACCTGATTGTATTGGTCATGCATGGACATAGCCACGACATTATAAGTCTGCCATTGCGATTCGTCTGTCAGATCATGGCCTTCGAACTTTACGGTAAAGCGATCCGCTTGAAATCCCTCAATACAATGGCTTGCCGTCAGTACTTTGTTTTCCCCAATAAACGATAAGCCACAAAAATGGCCATTGTCTAATTGAAGGCTTCCCATAAATGGGTACGCAAATTCTGCAGTTTCTTGTCCACCAACGATACGTGGCGAGTCCATATCGCGACTTTGTAAAGGCTCTACTTTACTTTTTGCGTAAACGCTAAGTGGGGTCGTTATAGTTGCTAGAAGAAGCAGTCCTTGTAGTTTATTATACATATTTGTTCCTATTTTATGTAATTCCATTTTTATTCTATAAAAATAAAATGATTTGTCCACCGTAGTCTAACGATTAACTTAATGTATGTATTTATTATTTAAAAATGCGTTATAGCTGGGCGGGTTGCTGCATGCTGACAATGATTACTGTGTAAGTAGCCAGTATCGACCGATTTAATTCATCCCCAAAAAATGTTAACTGTCTTAAATGTGCTTTTTCGCTATGACAAACGTAAAAATGTAGATTATGTTAAGCAAAGTAAAAGTCATGACTGACTGTCACCACGGGTGTACCGCTGAGTCGTAAGGAGAAAAAATGAAATTTGAGCAATTATTAAGTCACTTTGACACTGGAATTTGTGTCGATCAACTGCAAAAAGAATCTTTACTCGATATTGCGCTACTTTTTATTGGTGTAGATGGTGAGATCGATGAAAGTGAAAAGCAGGTTGTTTATGATTGGGCAAAAGGGTTGCAATGGAATTCCAGTATTGCCATTGAAGATTACCTTGAAGATAGTCTAGGGAAGTCAGTGCTCGCTGTTCAGCAAAATGATATTGAATCGTTCATAAGACATCGTATACATCATATTGTTGATGAACCCATGCGTAAGTTTGCGAAAGAACTTGTCGTGAAAGTAATTGAAGCGGATGGCAATGTCGATGAAGCCGAAGAAAGGGCCCTTGCTATTTTGGAAGCAGAATTGTAACACATCTAATTTATAGCCCTAGTTTAAGCAATTTGACTATGGTCCTCGCACATTGAATGTCGGTCGGCTTTAATACACACAATCCGACCGGCGCAAGGTATGTCCTAACTTCCTTAATTTTTGCACATTTCAAAATAGTATTTTCCTGGTCAGTTGTGTAGCCTAAATAAAATAGTTGCATTGATTTGGTCCAAAAATTAGAAGAGCTGGTTATGTCAAACACGATGATGAAATTAGGTGCCGTGTTTTATTTGTCTGCTTTGTTGGCGGGATGTGGAGGGGGGGGATCAGACACGAGTGCTGCTGTATCCAACGAGCAAAACACCTTGCCCGTATGTACAGCAACTCAGCTTATAGCACCAAGGGGGAGTGGTGCAGTATCCATCATCAGTGCGATGCAGTGCATCGATGCAAACGGGGATACTTTAACGTTTTCGCCCAATGTCATCGCCAGTGATGGCGTGGTAACAGGTGAATATTCACTCGCAGTCTCTGTATCTGATGGCCACGGACAAGTGACTGTGCAATTACCCTATCAGATCACTAATCAGGTGCCTCAATGTGGTCAGGCAACGACGCCGTCGGTAACTGCTGGCAGCACAAGCATCCAATTAGACAGTTATTTGACGTGTTCGGATGTCAATGGTGACGATATTGCGTTGAGCCCTCAGAGTATTGATATTGCAAACTTGGGGATTGGTACTTATCAACAAGAGGTTACGTTTAGCGATGGTGAGTTAAGCGCGTCTCTGACGTTCGAATTTATCATCAGTAATACGGCAACGCTTGAGCCTACGCGTTGTGAACGTATTAAACAGTCGGTTGCATTATCCCCTGAAAGCGATGTGAGTGTGACCTGCGATGAGAATTATGCCTACATCACGTCTGATACTTACCCAGATCATGACTTAATGAATGGGATCACGGCAACCAATGAGCAGATCCCAGTGCCTGCCGTGGGCTATGCCGCTCCGATTAAATTAGAACCGCATACAGCAACCAGTCCAACAACAATTGACGCCGCACTGGGTATCGCGGTGAATGGCGTACCTATTTATGATTATTCGGCGGCTGGAGAGTTAGATTTGTTTAACTACGACCCGAGCATTGATACCGTAGCATTAGGGCAGCTGGATAATTGTGGTGGTCACGCAGGGCGAGGAGATGATTACCATTACCATGCTGCGCCCACATGTATGATGGATGCAATGGAAAACTTGAATGATGAGACAATAATTGGCTGGGGTTACGATGGCTACCCACTGTATGGGTTTAATTACCCCGATGGCAGTGCTATTGCCGAAGGGGATTTAGAGCTATGCAATGGTATTTCTGATGAGACTTTTGGATATAGATATCATCTATCGAAAGCCCCCCCATATGTATTTCAATGTTTGGTCGGTGAAATAGACACTAACATATTACCGCGCGTTGCGCCTTTGACAGGTGGCGGAGATCGAGGTGATCTGCGTCCGCCTCCCGGCGATGTTCAGAACTTAACACACACAGTAGACAGCGATGGGAAAAGAACCATGCGCTATGACTATCAGGGTGAAAACTATTACGTCACTTACACCCCAAGTAAAGATAAGGAAAATTGCTATGATTTTGAAATGAAAGCAATTTCAAATAATGGTGCAATTCAAACGGGGACATATTGTCGATGAAGAATATAAGGTATGTCATGTTGAGTTGTGTGGTTTTGTGGCTTTTCTGTGTGTGTACGGATGCGCGCAGTCATGCATTAAAAGAAACCACGGCGACGATTACTGTTAGAAGTGGTCAGCTAGATATCTTAGTGAATACCAATTTTGCACATTGGCTATCGGTGCTGCACAGTCATGAAGCTTGGTTACTGGGAGATACAGAGCTGGTACTGCTGGCCAATCAAGGAAATGATCAAAAAGTCACGCAATTAAAAGAAATGGTTTTGCAACGTACTACCGTCACTGCTGATGGAGAAGTGCTTAAATGTACTGTGAACCAATTCCCAAGTAAACTGAATGAATTGCAAAAAGCACATCATTCGCGTAGCTATTTTAGACTTGGGTGTGCCATAGCGAAGCAAAAGGTGAACGCGGTTACCTTGTTATTACCCAAGTCTTTGGGACGAGTGTATGTCAGTTTGGTGGTGCCAAAACAGCAAGTGGTTGGCGCTGGCCAAAAAGCCCAATTTAAGCTTTAGCGCATTAGATTTTTGGCTAACTCGGCATGACCTTGCACCATGCGCGCTGTCAGTTTTTGGTCGGGCTCTGTACTAAAAGCCCGTTTTACGGCTGTGCCACCAATTACAATCGATCCTTTTCGTGGAAACATATACAAATAGCCCTCTGGTGTTGGTACGACATAGGCGTAATTAATCTCAGGTTGTGGCAGCAGGTGGGTTAGTTGGCCTTGGATAGGATACATACTTGTATCGGCAAAGAGCTTACTTGCGCCGAGTCCGGTACAGTTGACAACAACACGCTCTTTTAAAGCGAGTACTTGATCTAGGTTTTCAAATTTGGCTTGCTTGAGCTTTGCCCCTGCAATTTGTGCATCTTGCAATAGAGCGGGTAAATACAACATGGGATCAATGATCAGCGCTTTCATGTAACTTTGGTAAGGATAGCCGAACAAATTGTCTTCTGTACTCGTCGCTAATTCTGGATATAAATCATTGCCCCCAGGTAGTTGCCTGATAGAGTCTCTTGCTTGAGGTAGGAGTAGGTGGTAATTGTGCCAAGAAACACCGTAGCGCGGCACGTTGACATAACCAAGAAAACGCGAAAATGAGCCACGAATAATATGCCTATCTTTCTCTAAAAACGCTGGAGTGACAATATTTCTATCGAAATAGCTACTGGGTAGCCAGAGTGCAGCTGCGATATTTGAGGTTGTGTTTGGCGGAAAGTCGTCGGCATAAATTGTGACATCAAACCCTTCTTGCGCCAATATTAGAGCAGTGGTAATCCCCATAACACCTGAACCTAAAATCGCAATGTCTTTTACCCGCGGTTGGCTTGCCAATTGAGCGGCGACAGTTGAAGTCCCCCAAGAAAGAGATATGCCACCACCACCATGACCATAATTATGCACGAGCGTTTTATGCGCCAATGGTTCACGTTCTAATCGATACCCCTCTGGTCTAAACGGACGCAGTCCCACCTCTGAATGGGTGACTCTCTGCATTGTAGATTTCAATGGAGCATAGTGACGATATCTGGTGTGTATATTTGAGCGTGTTTTAGAGATGGAGGAACAGGAGGCCAATCCAAGCATACCAAGTCCATAGCCAGCGCCGATTAAAAGTTCTCGTCGATTCATCGTAAATTGCCTTATTCACTATTGTTATATTATCACGTTGTACCTAAAAGGAATAAATGTAAAGCAATGAGACGTAACAAAGTGTGCATAAATAAACAGGCCCACTGTGGGAACCCCATTATGGGACCCATAATGGATTGGATGCTATTTGTATGAATTTTAATTGTTAAGGTATAGCTATTTTTTATAGTATCAATAATTTTTTGACGTTTTAGGATTAACAAATTGGATTATGTATTAACTATATTCATGTTTATTTTTGTCTGATTTTACAATTTAGGTTGTGAGAAATATCCTAAAAACATATTAAAGACGATTGTAAAAATTGTTTTTTTATTGTTTTTGTTGATTATTATCAAATTTCGTTAAAATTAAATTAACAATTGGTTGTTTTTTGTGTTTGGTTGTTGATAATTAATTTTCTTCATGATTATCAGGGAACTGGTAATTTGCTTTTGAAGTATTAGTAAATTTGAAGGAATTAAAAATGAAATTGAAGTTAACTTGCACCAGTCTAATCGCTGCTTCACTTGCCGTTGCGGTTTCTCAAGCACACGCTGCTGAAATTAAAGTCGATGAATTAATACAGCAAAAAGTACACAACGACATTCGAGACAATGAAAACCACCCATATAACGTTGCTGCCTCACGTACATGTAGCGGCGGGCTCTCGGGCATGGTGTGTAGACTGATGGCAAAAGTGGGCATACCACCACTTGTATCAAATATTAAGTTGTATGATGTAGGTACTGACTACTCTGCAATCAAGCAGCCTGCAATTCCAGAAACGGTAGAGTTTGAATATTATTCGGTAAAAAATTGTACATCTACACCGAGAAAACTAGATCAAGAAGTGACGGTAACCTTTAATGAAAGCAACACGATCCGTGTGACTGACAAGGTGACCACGACGTCGAATGCCAAGGTTGAAGCAAAGCTACAATTAGAGATTTTTTCGTTTGGTGGAAGTGGAGGAGTGACTAAAGTCGTTGATGTTACTAAAGAAAGCTCGTCAACAACGAATACCTCTAAGGTGATTAGAGAAGTACTAAAAGAAGACATTAAGCCATATACTGCACTGATTTATACGGTCGATAAACGTTACAGCAATGCGTACATCGATTTTACGGGTAACTTTTCCTTTAATGCCGATTTAACTTTCGAGCCAAGTAAAAAACTCGTTGGACCGTATTCTCGTTTCTTCAACGACGATCAATTGAGTGTATCGGGTCAAGTGTGGAATGTTTCTTACAAGTCTGTTAGCAAAAGTTACTTAGAAGTCCCATTGCCAACTAATTATTCAGAATGTAACGCCTTTAGCGTTGATCAATATATGCCTAATTCGGTTCGACATCGTGCGTTGAGCTTGTAACAGGGTGAGGGAGCCAAGCAGAGTTGCTTGGCTTTTTTGAAGCTACCTAGGTATATAGTTTGTGGCCCGTTAAAAGGAATATGTGATCATTGTCAGTATTGCAACTCAAATCAATTCAAATATGTCTGTAGTTAAACAGACGTTTTCACTCCCTCACTGGTTACATAATCGTATTTTAGTGTCATTTGAACAGCTTTAGACAGATAAGCGCTTCAAGCAATACGCTGTCAATTATATAAAAATTGTATTTTTTAAAATGAGGAGGTAAAGTTTGACCCTATTTTAAATACATGTTTTTGTCGATTTATTGTTTTTTGCATTGACAAGGAGCTCATAAGTGCACAAATCTATCTTCCCTTTCATTGTTCTGCTTGCGTCGTTTTCATCTCAATCAGCGGATTTTGAATTTTCAACAGGCGGTGGAACACAATATGGAGGTTTCATTGGCATACAAGGTGGACTTAAATTTGAAAAAAGCCGGTATTTTGCTGCTTTAGGACTATATGGCCTGTCTTTAGGCGCTCAGTATCCTGTATCCAGTGACGGGCATGTTTCAATAGGGCTCAATGGTGGCCGAATGTTCGGTATCTTTGGGGGAGACAGGGACTACGTTGCCATGACATACAATTATCACTTTAATGGGTTTCATCATTCCGGTTGGGAAATTGGCACTGGTATTGGCTATTTCAAGACTGAAGAACATGCCATCCTGTTTAGTAGAGAAGTACACGAAGAAGAGAAAGAGGCACGCTTGATATTTAATCTTGGCTATAAGTTTTAGCGCTATATTTTTAGGTGCGTAATCCCGCACCAAACGAGCAAGGGGGTGTGTCGGTGCTCATTTTATCACGATTTAACTAATAGATTGGCGAGGAGGGCAAAGAGTGCCATTGGCTCGCCTGAAATCTAGTCAATTGCAATGTGAAATGGGTTTTCAATATCACAACTTGTTGCTCACAGAGAAAGGTTTTCTCTCCCTATACATAGTGGCACGTGTACTCAGTAGGGCTTTTTTATCACCTTATATGTGATTCGTAGGCTAATATGCTTTAGCCAACAGTCTATTTCATAAAATGACAATGTTTCCCAAAATAGTAGGGCAGCAACTTTGGCTATCTGTGTTTTCGACACCAGACCAGAGTTTAAAATCAGTTTTCAGTGCGTTGAGTAAGTACGTGTGAGCCAATTGAGGTTCGGTCTTAATACAGGGTAATGCACATTTTGATATTTGCGTCCATTTTGGCAATCATTTCATCAACTTCAAAGTCTAACGCTTGTTGTGCTGTCTTTGGCAGGTCATTTGAAATCGCGTGTTTTCCTGCCTCGGGAGTATGCGCTTGTTAAACGAGCATAACCTTATTGAGCGTCATTTAATTTTAACGCACAAGGTGAAATCGCATGTCCGTTCACGAAGGTTTGCTATAAAGTGTCTGATAACGGAGACGTGTATTTTGGGCTACAACACCCACCGCGCATCAAGTATCTATTTATTTTTTAAGGTCTGCGCGCAAAATGGTGAATAAACGGTCTAGATCGAAGCCGTGAGTTCGTTGCGCTTCTTTCATGTTCCTCGGGTTTAAAAAATAAAAACTCAAGGAACACTTTGCGGATTGCTAGGCTAGTTATTCAGTGGGACTTTTGTGCCGATCCTATTGTTATACTCTGTGATGCAGGCATTTGGAGTACTTGAAATATGGCGGTTGCCTTTAGATTTTAGCACGCGACTGTATTCACCATTTTGCTTGGTAATTTCATAGACCGAAGTCAGGCAATTATTTGTATTAAAATCAATCTCATAATTCCTTTTTGATTCAAACTTCATATCGACAAAGGTGCCACAAGAGATACTTGTACCTACTCCTGAATGTTTTTTATAAATTAGAAAGTGGTGTGGCTTATTTGCTTCGAAATAATATTCTTTAGCATTCGCCGCATAGTCGCCATATTGCCACAACGGCACACCAACTTGCTTTGACTTGATGAAACTGCCATGCATCTTGGCATAGAGTGATACCCGATTTTTGGCGTTTCCACACTCTGCGTTATCAAATCCGACCACCATCGTTTCACCTCCGTGATGGCCTGAAGCAACAAACCGTACTTTAGCTCTCTCCCCAATGGTTGGTTCCACATAATCCACCGTCGTTGTTGCACAACCCGAAACCAAAAAAGATACAACTAAGAGCTTGGCACTGACTTTAAACATTTATACTCCAGAAATTTTAATGCCCGATATGGGTCAATTTTTCGGGGGGATCATAGCAAGAAAGGGAATTTGAACCAATGATTAGCTGCCTTGTTAGGTGAAGCGCTCAGTATGAAATGGAACCTGTTTAAGTCTCATCAATTAAGCGGGCTACATGGCAACACGTCTGACTATATGCAAGCGACCTCATTGGACTGTGCTGTCTCGCCTGTACAGGGCTGGTTTGAATGTGGCTAAAGAGACTGAGTGATGCCTATGTATTTGGGAGTAAAGGGGTTATTGGGTTGTTTGGCATTCGCGCTTTATTGGAGCGCGAACACCGTAGCCTCTTCTCTCAGGCTTTTTATTGGTGCAACAATAGTGTTGCTGGTACGCTTGAGGTTGGGTAAGTTGTTTTACTGTTCAGGGCATCTGAGTCTTTGCCGAACCAATGAGTGGTCAGGTCAACGATGCCACTTGCTCCAGCGCGTGCAACGGCGTTGAGTTCGACACCGACATTAAATATGCCTATGGGAATTCCTAGCTTGAAGGTGGTACTGTCGTCTAATACGTCTGCTATTCTGTAGCGGATCCGGATCGATTGTAAGCACTTTTTCTCGGTCGCTGCACGTGTTTTATCGGCCAGTATCTCAGCGCTCGAACGCTCGACAAGTTGGCTGCGTGCGTCCTTACATAGTTTTGGCTCGATATCTTCATCCCAAGTAATTAGTGTGTTTGAACCTTCACCTACGGCAAACGTACTTTCCAGCAAGAGGACCGGAGCCGGTAGTTCGCTCTGCGTAATCCATGCCCCAGCGTTTATGACCGTGAGTAGGTCGGTTGCAGAGACATGCAACAGATCTGCGAGCGTGTTTAGCAACTGCTCGCTACCGGGATCATTGGCAATGATTTTCTTTAGGTTTGCGACTGTAACGGAATAGCCATAGGTTAGCCCTGTGCCTTTTTCCAGCTGTACTTCCGTTGCTTTTAATAGAGGCTGCCAGGTAAACTGAGCTGATTGATAGCCTAAGGTATTGACTAACACTTTGTTTTCGGATGCTTTCGCTTTTTTTCCAGAGAGTTTTTTGACGGGATCTACACCTGCTAAGGAAATGTTTAGCGCGGCTTCGCCGGTTATGGCTGCTTGAGAATAAGTGATACTGCTATCTTGGGTAAAAATACGCTCGCAGATCTGCGTTTCGTCATCAGTGGGAGCAACTTCAAATTGTTGTAAACGATAGCTAGTCCACTTTTTCTCGCCATTGATACTGACTCCGGCTTGAGTAGCCAAAGCAATGGCAGGGGTTGCCTTTCCTGAGAGGGCGATCTTTGCTCCGGCCCCGGCAGCTGCGGCATGGCCCCATAGGTTAACAAAACTCAAGCGATTGCGCCTGCTTGCATAGTCTGGTGCTGGTGGCGAGGACTTGTCGGATTTATTCTGAAAATACGCCACGACTTTTTGGTGGTGGTTTACCTCGCCGAGCAGCTCATTTAGTTTTGAAGGGTCCAAAGACAGGGCCTCTTTAACCCAAGTAATGGCGTTCTGCCAGTCTTTTAAACTGGCATAACCACTTAACCCTTTGTTGGGCAGCAATAAGTTAAAACCTTGCTGTTCAAAATACTGTAGCGCAGTTAATTTTACCTCACGTTTTTCCGTTTTATTGAATCGTCGCACAATCCAATGCTTTTCTTGTTGGGTTTCGATTTGTTTGGCTAACGCGTCTAACGTGGCGATAATGTCTTGTTTGTCACCACGATCGTTGATCGCTTGAATATGTAATAGCCAAGCGCTAGCGTCGGATAAACTCTGTAGCAATTGCTCAAATGGAATATTGCCAGCGGTTATGGCCTTGAGAATGGTTTGCCAAAAGCTTAAATCTTTAAATAATGGGCCGATTGTTTTATTCTCTCGCTCAAAGAACAGCTTAATTCTCGATTTACTGCCCGCTTTACTACCGTAGTCGACCAAATCAAAAAAGACATCTTCGAGCGACGGATCTCTAACGCTGTTATACCAAGAGGGGTAAGGGTCCCTTAGCATCATTAATTCGCCATGATATTTGGCACTGGCCTCGGCGCCTATGCTGGCTGAGGCTTCAAGGCTTAGTTGCTCTAGCGCCATGGTGCCATAGGTACCAAACTGCTGTTGCGCTGCTAGCTGTTGTTGCTTTTTATCTTCCTTGCTGGTCATCATAGTGCTTGATTGTCCAGTTGCATCAATTGAGCTTGACGCTTTTAGGCCAACAGACGCGTTAATACCTAACTCCATTTCCCACAGCTCACCTTTTGCGGTCATTAAGCAAATTGGGTGGATATCACGTACACAGGGCTGACGTGTCAGCGCTACCAGTACTTCACTGGCACCAGATGCTTTTGCATTTGCATTGGCACCCGCGGTGGCAAAACCAGGTAGTACTGCTTTACCAATGTCGACTCCGAAATTAATTCCGACACCGACGCCTTTAGCACCGTATCCATGAGAAGCCTGACCGACAAAGTCCAGTCCGCTCACGACAAAAGTATCGAGCATTTGTTGCTGTGTTATCTTGGTTGGCGTTTCGATATGGTTGGCTTTACCGTATCGGATCAACAGTTGTTCGCCCAACAGTTGCCCCGAAGAAGCGCCAGTGGCGATTTGTTTGATTGCCGAAACGGGATTTGCAGACGACTTATCATTCGGGTCTGCCCGGCCTTGAAGAGGGTGATCCGACATAAGAGTGCTCCTTTGATGATTCGCTTATTGGTCAGAGCCAATGAGTTTACGTTGTTGTCTGTGGCTCAGCTCGGAGATTGTTACGGGGATTCAAGGAGAAATAGGGAAGATAAAGCGATCAATGGGGTCAGAGTCATTGATATAAATGCCTGTGACGTTTTTTCTGTTTTGCTGCCCTTTGGATATGAAGTGCAATTTAGGAGAGCAATGGGGTCAGAGTCATTGATATGAATGCCTGTAGGAGAACAATGGGGTCAGAGTCATTGATATGAATGCCTGTGACGTTTTTATGTTTTGCTGCCCTTTGGATATGAAGTGCAATTTAATGACGAATATACAGCACAAATACAGGTGGGCTACTTTACTGTGAAGCGACTTTTTCAGACGTTGCCTGGCCGCGTAGTGACAGCGTCTTGAACCATCCATTGTTACGTTAGCCCGCTTAAGACGAGATAAAAGTATTCAGACTAACGGGGTATTCAATGTAACTGGGGGGTCATGCCATTCTCTCACTAGATTAGATATTAAGAATGTGCATTAATACTGACATTGATGATTGTTAACGCGTTGAGCTTTAAATTATACCATTTGAAAAAAGCAAAAAATTACTGGTTAACGCACCTTTGTCCAAACTAGTAATATATTAACCTCAATGCCACAAAGAGAATTATGCATGGAACAGGACTTGGAATTAGATGATCTGCTCGTAATAGACGAAGAATCCATTCAAGTAATATCACTTGGAGGTGATGAACTTCTTCTTTTGTGGCTAAAAGGCCGTGAAGCATGGAATGAGTGGATGAGTGAAAATCCCAATGCGAACGTGCATTTTGAGAATGTCGTATTTAGCTATGAAGCATTAAAAACGCGTTTTCCAGACAATGAGGATTTACAAAACCTGATAAAAGGTAGCGTAGAGGGGAATGAGAACTTTTGTTTTAGTAGTTATAAGTTTAACAAATACGCCAACTTTAAGGGGGCGCAATTTATTGGGAGTGCGTCCTTTTTAGGTACGGAGTTTGAAGGCGAAGCGAACTTTACAGGGGCTACTTTTACTGAAGAAGTCGATTTTTCGTTTGCAATTTTTAATGGCGAAGCCTCCTTTGATGACGTCCTTTTCGAGAGTAAAGTGAACTTTTGCAGGGTGTTATTTAATGAATACACAAGCTTTTACGAATCAACTTTCGGTCAAGTGGCTTATTTTGGCGATGCATCATTCAATAAGCGAGCGCTTTTTGAGGCCACTTTTGTCGGAAAAGCGTACTTCGATTTTGTGAATTTTAATTCTGAAGCATACTTTAGTGGTTCTATTTTCAATGATGAGGCCGATTTTAGCCATACATGTCTAAGTAGCTCCGCAAAATTTGATTTTGCGACTTTCAAGAATAAAGCGAGCTTTGATAGCGCCACGTTTACTGGTATCGCTTACTTTACAGACACTATCTTTGAAAGTGTAACTCTTTTTACAAACACGACATTTGTGTCTAATTTGATATTTAGGCCAATCAACTCTGAAGAGATCACTTCGCTTGATTTTAAAGGGGCAGCATTTGAAAAGTCCTTCTCAATATCAGGAAATTACGAATGCATACCTGATTTAATGCAAACAAAAACAGCTCACCATGTAGACCTAAGTAAATTAACCGTTAAGTTAAAAAGAAGCTTTGTGAGAAATTACGGGGTTGAGAAAGCTGTAAATTCAAGTGATTTGGAGCGCTTGTGTAGGTTAAAAGAAATTGCAGAGTCGAATAAAAACTATAAAAGAGCACTGGCATTTCATGCTGATGAGCAAAGGGCCAGTCGATGGATAGAACTCAATATTTGGCAATCATTACTGGACTGCATGTACTCTGTCACGAGTAATTACGGCCAAAGTATCTTGCAGCCTTTCCTGTGGTTCGCCTTTTGTGTCGCGGTCTTTGCTGGGTATGCTTCAGTTGAGTCAAACAATGAGATGCTGAACAATACTGACAAATACATGCTGGCAGTTGAGCTGTCAGTGTCTATAGTAACGCCATTCATATCTGTGTCGAAACGCACCAGAGAAGACTGTATGAAGCTGCTATATCAAGGCGAGCGAATTAGATGGTTAACCCTAATGAGCTACCTACATGCTTTCTTTTCGTTTATTTTTATATTTCTAATTGGTCTAGGCCTAAGGAATCGCTTTAGAATCTAATCAAACAACTCCAAACAGGAGCACGTTATGGTTAAACTTAAATTGTATAAAGGAAGGTAATGCTTAGCTAAACAGCCTGCTGAAGTTGCGTTGGCGTACTGTCGTGATTGTCGATATGAGCATGGCGGTGGGAAAATGGCGTTTGCGTATATACTGGCAATTTAGGAAATTTAGCGTGGCTTTGGGTAAGGAGCGACCCAACCCTCTACTATGAAACTTTTCAATGACAGGTCACATTTTGATTGTAAAAATAATATTGCTGCTTGCCTTATTAAGAGTTCTAGCCATTACGGAAAAGCCGATACTATGTGCTGGGATTTATGCCACTGTACCAATGATTTTTGGTTTTATGAGTGGCGCAAGCCTAATTTATATAGCACTAGCTACATTGATTTCTTTTGTTTTGTCATTTTTATATTTTTGGTTACTGACGAAGTTTAATCATGGTCCTTTGTATTTCATAATTATGATATTGGGATTAGGAATAGGGCTGGTATAACTTAACATGTGCTTTCCCTAAGCCGGAATAACAGCAGGCTGTGCGTTTAGGTTGCTAATTTGGGGCTATTATTTTGTGCCGTTAAATGATTACGTATCGATGGGAATTGGATGAGCCGTATCTTCTTTTTGGTGATGTGACAAACGATGCACTTTAGGGGTGATCATTTTACTGCTTCATTGGCCTATTAAAAGACTCAGATGAAAGTGCTGTGTCTAATTCTGGCTGGGCTGCTCATTATATAAACATAATAATTCGGCGTTGTTTTGGGCTGGATACAACGTTAATAGTCAAGGCCATGCTGACCCCTTGAAGTTTGAATTCAAAAATGGTCATATTGCTGCACTAGGCGTGACTATGTTTTACCCCTTTGACGAGTGTAAAACAACCCATAATGCAATGAGAATCGTTAAGGAGAAAGCCGTGCAAGCAGACAATATCAGGGTGTTTATTCCGAGCAAAGATTACGAAACAAGCCAATCATTTTATCAAGCGCTGGGCTTTAAAATGGACTATGTATCTGAAGACCTTTCATTATTCGAGAATGGCGATTGTTTTTTCTTTTTACAAAGATTTTATAACCACGACTTAGCAAACAATTTAGTGCTCCAATTATCTGTGCGAGACATAAATGAAGCATATGAACGCATAGTAAACATAGAAGGTTTTGATTTTAAATATAACTCAATTCAAGAAGAGCGCTGGGGAAAAGTCATTTTTCTATGGGGTCCTTCAGGTGAGCTTTGGCAAATAACCGAGTTTATAGGTAACTAACACTTTATCACCGGAATGTCCGGCCATCTTGTCGTATAGCGTGGAGACAAAAACTCTCTGCGCATCTCCCAGTTATTGGTCTGCAACTGAGAACCAATACGTGCAGCAGTGGAACCATATCGATGATTTATCTCGTCTAAGCACTTCATGAGGGCTGGCTTATCCTGAGACTGATTAAACATATCGGCCTGTTGAAATACATCATCTTCTAGCTCTATTGCGCCTACACCGGCTTTATAGTATCGCACGCCCGGTTTATATAGTTGGCTAAATACGCTTTCCACAGCATTCGCAAATACGGTTGCATCATTTGAGGCAACAGGAAGTTCTTTTATGAATGACTTTTTGTAGTAATCATTTTCATGCGGTGAGCTGTGCGCAAATATCACAATACGTTTTGCCAGAGAGTTTTGTTTGCGTAGCTTTTTGGTCACGATAGAACAGTGTGTAGCTAATGAGGCTTTAAGTGAGAACGGTTCGGTCACTCGTTCACCAAAGCTGCGAGTGCTATACACTTCTTTCTTTCGTTGTTTTACCTCATCCCACGATAAACATGCTTCACCATTGAGTTCTGCAACAATGCGCTCGAGCACAACGCTAAATTGCTGCCTCATTAAGCGCGGTTTTTGCTTAGCCAAGTCTAGCGCTGTTTCGACGCCGAATAGGTGCAGCTGTTTAGTGAGCCTTTTACCGATGCCCCACACGTCACCGACACTCATTTGGGATAGTATGTGCTTGCGACTTTGCTCACTATCGATCACAGCAACACCGGTTGCACTTGGGAGCTTCTTTGCTGCATGATTTGCCACTTTCGCGAGGGTAGGGGTAGGGCCAAAGCCTACCCCGACGGGTAATTTTGTTGTACGCCACACTGAGCGCCGTATTAAATGGCCATAGTCATACCAGGATGAAACCACATCGCTATAGCCGTCGAATTTCAAAAATGACTCATCGATGGAATAAATATAGTGGCTATCACTGAATTGATTGATGGTGTTCATCATCTTGTCAGAGAGATCTGCATATAGCTCATAGTTAGATGATTTAATCACTACACCATTCTTTTGCAGCATGTCTCTCAATTTAAAGTAAGGCTCAAATTTGGGGATACCCAGTCTTTTCGCTTCGGGGGAAGCTGCGACAATACAGCCATCGTTGTTCGATAGGACCACCACTGGCTTTTTACGTATGCTTGGATCAAATACCTTTTCAGCAGACGCATAGAACGAGGTGGCATCAACTAGTGCATACATTTCGTTAATTCCGAGTTGGCGCGGTGCATGCGCACTGAGCCTATGACAACGCCTTCAAGCTGAAAGTTATCGCACTCGCTGATCTTTACGGGTGAATACACGGAAGATGCAGAGCGTAATAGCCTGTTTTCCATATCGATAAGTTTGCAAACAAACTCGTTATTAAAATTCGCAACTATCACGTCATTCTGTTGTGGTTGCACGGCTCTGTCTACGACAAGTAGATCTCCGTCGAAGATTCCCACCCCTTGCATTGAATCGCCAGAGGCCAGCCCAATGAATGTTGCATTGGGGTGTTGTACTAATAATTGATCTAAAGACAGTCCTAGTTCTCGGTATTCGGCTGCGGGAGACTCAAATCCTGTTATGCCCGCTTGTGCCTTAATGGGTATTACTTTCATACGTTACCTATACTGTTTATATATACAGTATATAGATCAAAATGAGGGTAAGACAAGAAATTTAATAATGTTGCTAGTTCAAGTGTTTGCTTAGTGAGCGCAATGGTGTTGGCGCTGGAGTTGAGTCAAAAAGCGTCGTTGCTGGCTGGAAAAAGATAGTAATATTTAATGCAAAATAGGTACATAAAAGTTGATCTACTATTTTATTACCATTGAATTACTGTAACTACCCCAGCTTTAGTACAGCTCATTAGTAGAATTATGCTGTCTCAAGATAGCTCATTGGAGTTTGATCTCCTAGTGCATCGTGAGGCCGTTCATAATTATAAATATCTAACCATTCATCTGTAATGTCACGAACTTGCTGAAGTGATTCAAACAGATATAAATCCAATACTTCTTCTCGATAGCTGCGATTAAATCGCTCAACAAAACCGTTCTGATATGGACTATCTGGTTTAATAAACTCAAGTTTTATGCACTTTTCAGCAGCCCAATTTTCCAGAGCACTCGATGTAAATTCAGGACCATTATCCACTCGAATTTATTGGTTTTCCGCACTATGCAATGAACCGTTCCAACACTCGAATAACGCGTTCAGCCGTGAGGCTTGTATCGCCCTCAATCGCTAATGTTTGGCGGTTGTAATCATCCAGCACATTCAGTGTTCTAAAGCGATGTCCGTAACTAAGCGCATCGCTCATAAAATCCATCGACCACGAGTCATTATGTTTGCTCGGTACTAATGGCTACGGTGTGCGTGTTGGTACACGGCGTTTTTCTTTTCGTCTAAGGTTAAGTTTAAGCATGTTATACACTCGCTCAACACGCTTTTTATTCTATACTTTGCCTTGATGCCTAAGTCGTTTAATCAGCTTTGGCATGCCCCACCTAGGGTGCCGCTCAACAAGCGCTAACAAAGCATCAATCACATCATCATCCGATGGTCGCTTGCATTTATAGTAATAAACGCTTCGACCTAAACCCGCTACGTAACAAGCTAATGCCACGCTAACCTCAAACCGTGCTCGTAAGTGTTCGACTCTGGCTCTGCGTCTGCTTGTTTTCACAGCTTTTTTGAGATGATTTCCTCAAGCATTGAATGTTTTAAACTGAGAGTCGCAAATATATCTTTTAGCTTGCGATTTTCACCTTCAAGCTCTTTTAAACGTTTCACATCAGAGGCCTCCATCCCACCATATTTGGAACGCCACTTATAAAACATACTTTGACCAACGCCGTGTTTACGATGTATTTCTAGTATGGGTGCGGCAGATTCAGCTTCTTTGGTCATGCCCACGATCTGTGTTTCAGTGAACTTACTTTTTCGCATCGTAAAATTTCCTTCTTATATTGATAGAAATTCTACTTATGAACTATTTCAGTTTATGGGGGAGTTACACCATGGCCATTAAATTGTGTTATGTAGCAACATGTTATTATTTGTGCTAAAACTGGACCAATCAGATAAACGACCCATGGGTCGGATATTAAATTGTTATATTTTAATCAACTTAAAAGCTAGAATCATGGATGAAAGAAGTCAATCATTTTTAGAACAATATCTCAGTTCCTTGCCCGCTGATGTGGCATCAAAATATACCTCATTTAGCGCAGAGTATTTCTGTGCAGACGAATACAACGCAAATCTTTGTGCAGACCTTGTTGTAAAAGGTGAAAAGACCGCAACTTGTAGCCTAGACATCTGGTATAGCGAGCAAGGTGAAGCTATGCCTGAAGCAGGGCATTTGATGGTCGTAACAAATTGGAACGGTGAGCCTGTTTGTATTGTTGAAACAACATCGGTGAGTAAGTGCAAATACAACGAGGTTACCGCAGAGTTTGCTGCATCGGAGGGTGAGGGCGATAAGTCGTTAAGTTGGTGGCGAAAGGTTCATTGGGACTTTTTCTCAAAAGAATGTGAAGAACTAAATATTAAGCCGTCAGAAGATATGCTATTGGTGTTGGAACACTTCAAGTTGGTGAGCCCACAATAAATATAACGAAGCATTTAAGCGTGACTCTCACGCTTGGCATTTTTCATTCCATCGTTGAGTCAGTGTTTATGGTGGTAAGGTTAAGTTTCGTGGTCGCGTTGTTTCAAAGTAAATTCATAAGTTTTGTCCTATGGCGGCGCGCCTTATCCCGACCTACGTCAAAAGGCAGATTAGTTAAGCCGAAGGTGCCACCCAACAGAGTTTCAGATTCACGCATTAAAGGTCCGCTTCTGACTGTGAGCCATCGGCCGACTTTAATCCATTTATGTCCATTTTCATCAAAGTATATTGTTTACATAGTCAGGAAAACGACCCTGTCGCTCGCTTTTTTCCTGAGTAAAAGCTAAAACACTGCATTTTGGTATTGCTAGCAATTAGTTAAGAGGTTTGTTACAAATAAGTCATTCAGAATAACGAGCGACGCTTTAGTTGAAAAATGCGCGAGTCGCTCACTATAAACATGTTATGTGAACTGAGGTTTTAAATGGATTTACTAAATGAAGAAACTATTTCTTTTTTAACTCATGAAGAGAAGTTGGAATATTATAAAGCACAATCAGAGGTTTTGGAGTTCGCACCCAAGTTAAACTTTAATGAAGGTCCGAAGTCAGAAAAAGAGATATTAAGAGAAGCAAAAGTATATGAAAAATTGATCAAAAAGAAGCTGGCTCCCTTTTTAAAAATCGCATTAAAGAGAAAAAATGATTCACTAAATCCGAAAATAACTATTGCGGGTAAATTAAAAACCAAGCTCAAAATATATCTGGCAGCTTTATGTACCATCATTGCTTTTATTTTTATTAAGAATGTATTTATTTAAGCAAAGTTCACATAACGACCTATTAAATTGGGACAAAATACAGTTGGCTGTGTTTCGTTCCCCAACGAGTTTAGCCAACTAAATTTGCCCATTAACGAAGACGTTATGTGTACAAGAGGAGTTTTATTTTGGGTGCATGGAGTGAAGACAATTTTGGCAATGATAGTGCCAATGATTGGATATGGGAGTTGGAGAAGTCAAAAGGGGTAAATACTCTACTGTCACCGATACAGTCGGTGTTAAATGAGAATGAGTACTTGGAAGTAGATATTTGCTGCGAAGCTTTGGCAGCCTCAGAAGTCATTGCAGCGGCGATATCAAACGATTATACATTGTTGCCAGATGAAGCCCGAAATTGGCTTAATCGCAAGCAAGGTTGGCTAACTGGTCGTAAGCCTCAAATAACAGCAGAGCATGCGAAACAAGCGCTAAGAGCCGTTCAAAAAGTACTTTCAAGTTCTGAGCTTCAAGAGCTCTGGGTAGAGGACGGAGTTAATGAGAAATGGAGAGCAATACAAAGTAATCTCATTGCCAAGTTAGAAAATGCATAGCAATAGACTATGATACTGAACGATTGCGTTTGGCACAGAGCCAACTTTCGACACTATATTGGATTAAGTCAATGTCAGAAGCTTGCAACTAGTAGCGAGTTTGCATATAAAGGTCTAAAGGGCTTGATCGTAAAGGGGAGTTCTCTAACTGCCCTGAAGAATGCTAGTCCTAACAAACGCTTTAACCATAAGGACGCGAGGCGTTAGGCAATAGCTGTGACGAAAGTTAAAGAGTAATTATGGAAAATAAAAAAATATATTTGGATCAGAACGTGTTGTCTGAGTATTTAGCAGGAAAAAATTCTGATCTTGTCAATGCGATATTAGAGTTAAAAAAGAAGAATAGTTTTTTATATAGTCCTGCTCATATGGAAGAACTTGCAGTACCTTTTATGGCGGCAAGTAACCGAGAGGTCAAGCAGAGAGTGCTCGAAGAAATAGATAGCATATCTGAGTTAACAGGCAATAGAGAGGTGTTTCCGGGGTCGGATAGACCAATGCATATTACTATTGAACACCCGTCCTTCTGCTTCAAAAGAGTTATTGATTTCTATCATTTAAATCCTCCTCTTGAGCAGCAAGAAAGCGAGCAGCTAGAATTGTATAAGAGTACAGACCCTACAGGTAAAGCGGCACAAAAAATGTCTAATGAAAGTTCTTCTTTTTTATTGAAGGAGGAGCATTCTCTAGCTTTAAATGGCAGGTTTCATTTAGATTTTTTAGCGACTATGTCTGCAAGGCAAGTTGGCTTGAGAGATTTCAACTATCCAGAAATATTAAAGTCACACACCGCATTTGAGCGTTGCATTGAAATCACATTTTGTTATCTGGAAAGCATTCGCTATAGACCCGAAGCTGTCAAAAACAGCCGTTCAAGAATGCATGATGTTAGTCATGCGATTTATGGCTCTATCGCTGACATCTTAGTTACTGATGATGGCAGGTTTTCAAAGAAAGTTCAGGCCGTCTATGAGTATTGGGGTATTCAAACAGAGATTCTGAGTACCGACGGTTTTATCAGTAAAGTAGTACTTGGGGAAACTGCCTAACAATCTGTTTAAGAGTGATTCGCAAAGCGTGGCATTTTTACTATGCGTTGGTTTTTGTGTTTAAGGTGGTATGCGGGAGCTTCGGTATTGCGTTGCTCACACCTTAACAGGGCGTTACGAATTATAGTTGTTGGCATATGGCTGTCATTGGTATCTAACGCATTTTTGTCCAAATACGAGTTTGTCCAACCGTCAGCTCGTTGATCATAGCTTTCTATTTTTGATAGCTATTAAAAATGGGAAGATTACCCTCTCAAATTAGATTTAGAACTAATAATGTTTGTTGTGCCCAATAGCCCCCCAGACTCTGAGAGACCTATATAAGAGCTGGGTAAAAATACATTAGTTCTAGCTGGTAATTCTATGTTGATTGCTGAGACTCTGATGCTTGTTGTAGTATGCAAATAATTATGAGTTTATTGGTGTTTTGAGCGGTTTAGGTGTGTAATCACTTTTCATTGATTTATAAAAATTTATTATTAACATCATATAGCTAAATTCTTGGTTGCTAGTCGTTTTATTGGGTTTCAAATTTAACATTAGCTAATGTGTGTCGAGGATAAAGGTGGTAAACTTCGCTCTCAAAAAACAGCCTGGGATGTAGAAGAGGCAATGAATGATAGAAATAGTGATAATCATAATAATGCTAGGCATAGCATTATTTTTCTCTGCCGATTTTACAAGTTTAGTAAGACCAGAAATCCAGCCAGACGAGATACTGACTGAATACTTAACAATTTATTCTCCTGCGATGACAAGCTCTCTAGATATACATAGTGAGGTTATCAATTTTAAGTTAATCGCCTTCGTATTAATATCTTCATTAGTTTTTATCTTTTATAAACATAAAGAACATCAAAAAACTCTCGAGCTAAGTCACAAGATTTTTTGTGTTGGATTTGTTTTCGCTTTGTTTTTATATCAAATAGCAACTTACGGCAGTCACTATGAGGAAATACATAGTGATTATGTTAATTATGAGAATATAAATAACTTTCATAAAGTAAAAACATTTGAGGCAAAACTTATTTCTACAGAAGTTCTGAGGGAAACTTGGCCGGGTAATAAAACTACAAGAGGTGATGATGGGCTATGGACGATTTTAAAGCTCAATACTAGCAAAGGTGAATTCCATATTAATACTCAAGCTGATTGGTTGCGTTCGCAAGATCACACCATGCCACTGTGCTTTAAAGGGGACTTTATACAACTTATAACGCCCTATGAAGGTCGTGATATTAAAATGAGGTATTATCATTCATTTTCTACTTATCATGAAACAGATAAGTCCAAGACTGTCTGCTTGGTTGATTTTAAAGTTAAGTAATAATCTATAAAGCTTCTCTAGTTAAAGAATTGACATCTAAAACGCATTCAAGATAGTAGTGGTTACTATTGTGTGACAACCACGGCACTTGGAGCTTGGATACTAACTCTGAGAGACCTATATAAGGGCTGTGTAAAATACATTAGTTCTTGCTGGTAATTCTATGTTGATTGCTGAGACTCAAATGCTTGCTGAAGTAAGTAAATAAGCGTGAGTTTTATAGTGTTTTTTGGCCGAGGTTTTGCAGTTATTTTGCAGGTGGAACATTTTACAGTTCAAAATTCTTTTCTAACTATATGAAAAGAAGGGGAAAAGCTGGTCGGCATAGCAGGATTTGAACCTGCGACCCCTGACACCCCATGACAGTGCGCTACCAAGCTGCGCTATATGCCGACTTGGTTGTCACTATAATGATTTTATTTTAAAAGGCAATAACTAATTGGTTTGTTTGGACATTAATTCATCATATAGCCAAAATTGAGTGAGGTGCGCTGTGTTTTTTGGCATAAATTAGGCAAATGTGGCCTGTTAAATTTGTATGAAAATAGATGTGCTTGACTTTGCAAACGTTAACCGCTTGCACATTTTTAGTCCTATTGGGGTAGTAATTTATTCCTAACATCATGAAAAATTTAATTATTTACTAGTTTCAGCCTATCTCCACACCATCGAGTTTGTTAGCCTCTGCATCAGAAGGTAGCAACGATGCTGCCAAATACCCAATGGCAAAAAGGAAACGCTTATGCTTAAACACACTTTACTGACCGTATCAGTATTGGCCGCTTGCTCTGCAAGCGCGGTTGTATTGGTCGAAAATACGACGGGCAACAATGGCGCACTGGTAAACGCCACAGCGAACGAAGTCGTGATCTCAGGTATTGCAAGTAACCAAGACCAAGAGCCAGGCGCGGTGGCGTTACAAAGCAACCTAGATGGAACGTTTACCATCAGCTTTAAAGAGTGGGAATACCTTGATGGGGCACATTCAGACGAAACCATTTCAACCCTTACACTCAGTGCGGGTACGCATACCATGCAAGACGGTTCTATTTGGGAAGTGGGCACAGTGGACTTAAGTACTGCCAGTCAAACGTTTAACTTTACGCAGCAGTATGACCAAGTACCTTATTTGTTCTTAAGCCCACAGTCTGACAATGGGGGTTTTGCCTATGTGGCGCGTGCCAGTAGAGTGAACCAGATTGGGTTTAATGCCAAAATTCAATACCAAGAATTACAGACGACAGCTAATACACGCGTCGCGCAAACAGTTGCTTATTTAGCAGTGTATGCCCCGAGTAAATCAGGTAATCTGGACTCAGGCGAGGCCTATAAACTCAACCAAATTAAAGTCGATGAGCTCCCTGTGCAGTTCGAAAGCCACGAGCTATTTTTACAAGAAGAGCAGTCCCGTGATGCAGAGCTGACGCACGTACACGAAGTAATTAACGTGCTTGATATTAATGGTCACTTATTTGCGCAAGACATCACATCAATCGGCGGGGATACCGCGACTATTCGTGCAAATAAAAACGTCCACCCAGCGATTGGAAATACTAGCTGTAAAGCGATTTTGGACAAAGATCCTGCCGCACAATCAGGCTATTACACGCTCGATCCGGATGGCATTGGCGGCATGTCTGAATTTACCACTTACTGTGATATGGAAATGGAAGGGGGCGGTTGGACCCTGATGGGGATCCGTTATGTGCCAGGTAAAGCGTATAATCACATTCATGATTTTGAGGTGTTATTCACCGCGACACAAAACATCACTTCGTTCGATGATAATTATCACTTAAGCGACCCTCAGTGGGTGCACTATAAAAATAACAGTCAAGAACTCATGGTGACCATGCGTGATGTGGGTGTATTTGCGATTGCGGATATCGCAGTATTGAACAACGCAAGTTGTATTCCTTTGCAAGATACACTGGGCCGAAATCATGGCATGACAGGAGAGCACCAGTTCAGACTTTACTGGCATGAAACATCGGGCTGTAGTAGTACAGGCACTGATTACTCGATGCTGAATTACCATAATATCTATGCGTATGCTGGAGGGGTGTATAAAGCGGGCAATGTAGCGGGTATTGCGGTTGAACAAACCACCTATATCTTTGTGAGATAATGAAAAAGGAGCAACCTGTTAAGGTCGCTCCTTGAAATAGACAGAGGGTTTAAAAACGCGTTTCGAGCCACGTTTTGTTGTGACTAAAATACAAAGTTTGCACTTTACCTTTACCCTCAACATTCACCATATTGACCTGAGTTGGCCAAAGATCTCTCAGTGCTCCATTAAACATTTTAATGCCCTTTACAGTATCAGCGAGGGTGGTTTCTTGATATACCCAAAAAAACTTGCCTTCAACTTCAAAGCCAACATCTGTGAGTGTAATGGGCTTGTCGTCCAATGTTCTCAACTGAAAATGCGTCGCCACATAGTCTGCAAATTGCTGCTGTGTTTTTTTGGCGTTGAGAATATCCGCTTTTTTGTCAAATAATGACTGCACAGCATGCTCAGTATCATGTAGATAAAAGCGATGCATCAACTCCAACTGCCCGGTGTTTTTATTAAACAAAGCCGTTGTTTCAGATGCCTTTTGCTGGTGTGCCAGAGCATGTGTGCTCGCAGTCAAAATGAGACTGACAATCAAAAAATAGACATATCGAGCCATTATTTATCCTCTTTTGCGTCATCAACTTTTAGTTCAGTTTTAATATCTTGCATGATATCGCGCTTCACTTTGTCTTTGCTTTTAGCCTTTTTATAAGCTTCCACACGAGACGGAATGATACGACGAGGATAGTGATTGTTTTCAATATTCACATCGGCTGTCTCCCAACCTGGGTCAACAACAACCTGTGTGAGTACTTTATTTTTGTCAGTGACAATTAATTTACGTACGTGCTTTGGACTTCTGCGCCAAATTTCAGCAGGAATATATTGATCCTCTGTTGTACCATCTTCGAAAGTGAGCTCAAGCAGAATAGGCATCACTAGGCCGCCGATGTTTGAGAACTCAAGCACATAGTAGTTTTTGTCCTCTTCTAAGGCGCGTGTCAGTGTTTCACGTTCCCACGGTTTTAATGCGTCAAGGAACTCTTTGTATTTGTTGCGCTCTTTGTTTGTTACCGTAAAGCGGTCGTTGTCGTCGTAAAAGTCACGAATGTCTGGGTTTAGATCAATCCACAGCTTTTTACCTTCTGCTTTATTCCGTTCAACGAATAAAGAGCCTGGTTTGTCTTGTTCAAACTTGCGCTCGCGTGCAAAGTCAATATCTGGGTTATGCGTATCCAAGCGCATTTGATAGACCTTATCGAGTGAGATATCGACATGATCAGTGGAGTAAAACCAGCCACGCCAGAACCAGTCTAGGTCAACCCCCGACGCTTCTTCCATCGTGCGGAAAAAGTCAGACGGCGTAGGGCGCTTAAATCGCCAACGTTCTGAGAACTCTTTAAATGCAAAGTCAAACAGCTCGCGCCCTAAAATCACTTCGCGTAAAATATTGAGCGCCGCAGCAGGTTTGGTATAGGCATTAGGCCCCAAGCGTAAAACGCTGTCTGACTGCGTCATAATTGGCACTTGGTTCTCTGATTTCATGTAGCCTACAATGTCTCTAGGTTCTACACCCCAAGGAATATTTGGATCCCATTCACGTCCAGCAACACCATCTAAGAAGCTGTTAAGGCCTTCGTCCATCCAAGTCCATTGACGTTCGTCAGAGTTGACGATCATTGGAAAGTAAATATGGCCAATTTCGTGGATCACCACGCCAATTAAGAAGCGTTTTTCAGCTTGTGAATAAGTGCGTGTGCCGTCATCTTGCAATTCAGTACGTGGGCCGTTAAAGGTGATCATCGGATATTCCATGCCGCCCACCGGGCCATTTACTGACTGAGCTGTTGGATAGGGGTAGTCAAATGAGAAGCGTGAGTACACTTCCATGGTATGGATAACTGATTCAGTGGAGTATTTTTTCCAAAGGTCGCCGCCTTCTTTAGGATAGAAAGACATGGCCATAACCTGTGGCATCTCTTCGCCACCTTGCTGATAGCCTCGGGCATCCCACATAAATTTACGAGAAGAAGCCCATGCAAAATCGCGCACATTATCTGCTTTGAATTTCCAGGTCTTTCGTTTATTCGAGCCTGCTTTTTCGTTTTCAAGTGCTTCCGCTTCGGTCACGATAAAAACAGGACGTTTTGCTGTTTTTGCGTCTTCTAGTCGTGCGCGCTGCGTGCGCGTAAGTACATCTTTCGGGTTGGTAAGTACACCGGTTGCACTGACGATGTGGTCGGCTGGTACTTCAATTTCAACTTCATAGTCACCGAACTCGAGTGTGAACTCGCCACGACCTAAAAACTCTTTATTGGTCCATGCTTCGTAATCTGTGTAAGCGTGTAGTCTTGGAAACCACTGCGCCAATAAAAAGATATCATTGCCACCAGGACGTGCATCGTCTGGAAAGTGTTCATATCCAGAGCGAGCAGAAACTGCATCTTCTTCTACAATGTTAAATGCAAAATCAATGGCAAACTTAACCGAATCGCCAGACTTTAACGCTTTAGGCAAATCAATGCGCATTTGGGTCCCGACAACTGTAAAGCTGAGTTTTTTGCCTCGGCTGTCAGTCACTGCACTGATCTCATAGCCCAGTTCATTGTCGGCCATAAACTGTTGGCGTCTGAGTTCTCCTAGGCTAATTTTCGCAGGCTTATTGTCATCACCGGCTTGCGTGAAAGGTCCTCTGCGTCCAACACCACCAAAGTTATTGGCAGTATTTGCGATAGAGTCATTCTTAAAAATGTTTTGATCTAGCTGAACCCAAAGGTATTTGAGCTTGTATGGTGAGTTATTGTGATAGGTGATTTTTTCATGACCGGTTAAGCGGCGCTTTTCTTCATCAAGCGAGACCTTGATTTTGTAATCCACCTTTTGTTGCCAGTACTGCTGGCCAGGTTCGCCTGCTGCATTGCGGTAAACATTGGGGGTTGGCAGTACTTCATCGAGCTGGCGAAACTTGTCTTCGAAGTCGCCTTTCGTTTGTTTGATTGCAGTTGCATGCGCGGATGCGATGAACGCAAGTGGTGCGAGCAGTGCAATGAGTAATGATGTGTTTGTTTTCATTTTATAATCTTTCTTGTTTTCACATGTTAAAACGCTGATTTACAGCAGTTGAGATTGGTATCGCGTTGCTTTTCCTCCTCATTAAATCGGTTGCGAAGCGTCGCAACCATGGATTAAAAATTTAACTCAAACAGCTCAGCAGCTTATCTTGCCATTGTGCGTCTTCCGTCTGAGCAATGATCTCTATACGGCTTTCCATACACTCGTCGAGCTCAATTTCAGTTACGCCATCCAGGGTTTTGTTGTAGCCAAAAATGCCTTGTGCCGTGATAAACACCGCTTTAATACGTTCCGCCTCAATGCTCGTGATCAATTGGCGTAGTTTGTGTCTATCGAAAATTTTCTCTGCTGAGAAGCGCCAACCCACACTGACAAAGCCCTCACCTTGGTTTTGGGCCGATAAAAAGCCCGTTTGCGGAATTGGCTCTGCATTGATATCTCTGGCGGGGTTAGCTTCGTGGTGATGGTGATGACACGGTGGCTTTATGTGTGCTTGTGTGGGACCAATTAACCACTGCGTGTTGAGCTGCCCATGCTGGCAAAAATGTAACTGTTTGTTTTCGAACCCTTGCTCACTTAAAAAGTGCTTGAGGGCATCTTTGTGGTGCGCTTGATACAGGTCTTCTTTATTGCCAATGACGACATCTGAAATGGCAATTTGTTGGACAAAGGTAGCATGTGCGGTGTATCGACTGTCTTCTATATTTCGAGCATCAACGAGGGTAACAACTTGTTCTAAGTTCAATAGCTTTTGATAGTAGTCATTAGAAAGGAGTTGTAAGACTTCTAATGGATGTCCCAAGCCGGTTGGCTCAATAAGCAATCGATGCGGTTTGGCTTCATTGAGTAGCTGGTTTAACGCTATTTGCATTGGCAGTCCGGATGCGCAGCACATGCATCCGCCAGGTACTTCACGAATATACACTGAGTCTTGCGTTTGCCCGCTCAGTAGGTTGCCGTCTATGCCTATTTCACCAAATTCATTCACTAAAATAGCCCAGCGCTCATCAGCAGGCTTTTTAGACAGTAAGTGCTTGATGGCTGAGGTTTTGCCAACACCTAAAAAGCCTGTGACAATATTGGTTGGAATAGCCGAAATCGCGGCGCGTGTACTTTGCATTGCTTGCTCCAGATTAATCAAAGCGATGTGACGATTTAAATGGATTATATTTGAAATGTTATACTATAACAATTGTTGTGTTCTATTGAACGTTGCTGCCTGCGCTTAGCCTTGATTAATAAGTGAATTTGAAAGCGGTTTTAGGGCTTAAAGAAAAGGCTAAAAAGCAAAAAGCGGCAGATCAACTGCCGCTGAATATAAGCGTATTATTGCTTTTTGTGCCAGATCCCTGCGGGTAGAGTTTTGGCGATTTCTGGTCGACTACTTGGATCAAACTTTGGTGTTTTACCTTGCTTTAACTGCGCACGGTAATCTTTTGCTAGCCAAATTACGATCCCTGAAAGCATAAACAGTGCCGCAACGTTGACAATCGCCATGAGGCCCATCGAAATATCCGCAAGCGTCCAAATAAGGCCTAACTCACCAACCGCACCAAACATAACCATACCCAGTACACAGACACGGAAAATCATCATGGCCATTTTGTTTTCTTGTAAGAAAATTAGGTTTGTTTCAGCGTAGCTGTAGTTAGCAACAATAGATGTGAACGCAAAAAAGAAAATCGCAATTGCGATAAATACCGCGCCCCAGTCACCTACATGTTCAACAAGGGCTTTTTGTGTCAGAGCTATCCCTGTGACACCTGAGTCCGGCACTAACTGGTTTGAAAGTAGAACCAGTGCTGCGGTTGCACTACAAATAACAATGGTATCGACAAACACGCCCAACATTTGTACATAACCTTGCGAAGCTGGGTGATTAGGATTTGGTGTGGCACTTGCTGCTGCATTTGCGGCACTACCCATACCGGCTTCATTAGAGAATAGGCCGCGTTTAATACCTTGGATCATGGCCTGCATCACCGCGAAACCAACCGCGCCACCAGCCGCTTGCTCCAAGCCAAACGCGCTATTGATAATTTGCTTAAACACCGCTGGCAGTTGCTCGAAATTGCTAAAGCATACATAAAGCGCTACGAGTAGGTAGGCCAGCGCCATAAATGGAACAACAAGCTCTGCGAAACGGGCGATTGTTTTTAGACCACCGAAAATGATAATGGCCGAACCAATCACTAGAATTATGCCCATAACATATTTAGGTACATCAAATGCCACTTCAAATGCTGCAGCAATGGAATTTGACTGTACAGCGTTAAACACCAGACCAAACGCAAGGATCAAACACAATGAGAAGAGCACACCCATCCAGCGTTTGTTCAGACCATATTGCATGTAATAGGCTGGGCCACCACGGTAGTTACCTTCTTCATCTTTTACTTTGTATAGCTGTGCAAGAGCACTCTCTGCAAAGCTAGTAGCCATACCAATGAGTGCGATAAGCCACATCCAAAAAATGGCACCAGCTCCTCCTAAGTACAAAGCAACAGCAACACCGGCCATGTTACCCGTACCCACACGGGCCGCGAGCGACGTACAAAATGCCTGGAATGACGAGATGCCTTCTCCTGCACCGTTGCGGCTATTCGCCATGACTTTGATCATATGAGGGAACTGGGCAAACTGAATAAACCCCAGTCGGATTGTAAAGAAAACACCGGCTGCTATTAATAGGTATATAAGAATATGTCCCCACAACAGGCCACTGATTTGGTTAAAAAACTCAGCCATCGGATATCCTTTATTTAAGGTAACGAAAAATTTTGAGAGCGTAACTTACCACAAATGGTCGAGTTCACGAAATTACTGCGATGGTTACGATGTCTGACAGACATCGCACTGCGAAGCCGACGTGTACTTATCTATTGGTGAGAGGCGCAGTTATGGGGCTGAAAAAGCTCATGACAGTTGGAATGGCCACGGATAGTTAGAAAAGTCTGGTAAAAAGGTCAATGCATGTAACTTATCTGCCCACGTGTAAAGTAAATCACCAATGGCTGAAAAGTGTGGCTTAGCAAAATAGACACAGGATAATGTGATACAAACCTGTACAAAAGAAGTTGCAGGGTAACGTAAATCAATGGGTTTTAATGCCGTACCAAAGGAGGCTTTTAGCTCTTTATTGTCAATATCTACACTGTAACACTCATCAAGTATGAGGTGTGTCAATGCACCAACCATCACAAAAGCGCAGGCAAGCACGGCCATATGCAACGTCACACCCAGCAGCAGACAACTATGGAAAGTTAAAGCACAAAACATGCATACCGCCGAGATGGAATGGAGCGTCGCACGGTGCACTGTAAAATGCTCAAAAATGGGTTTTATGGCATACATAAACAACACATAGACACATAACCCAAGCATCCATGTTTCCAAGATAGAATCAAACTGAAAGTTAAGCAGTAGAATGCCTGCGACAAGAATTGCGAAAATACTGAATAGGCTATTCAAAGATCGAGATTTGTCTGAATCTAAGTCGGGCAATAACCCCGCAAGCGAACCCACTATAAACAGCCCCAATGCTTGAAAGCCGCTAATCTCAGATAAGTTTAACATCACAGAGCTAAGTGTCGCACTGACAATAGTAGAGGCTTTTAGATGCGTTGAAAAGTTTGCCATATCACTTCCAAGTGTTTGATTCGTATATTGAGACTTTATGTAATTTACGCGCGTAGTGTACAGTAAAACACGGTGACGAGAAGGGGAGATCACAAAACTTAGTGGTCTTCCCCGAAAAATGAGTAAAGGCGTGTCATTGCGTCATATTTGTGTAAAAAAAGGTCTTCACCGAGCGGTTGTTCCGTCTTTTATGAGCTAGTGTAATGGGGTGTAATGTTTTTTGACTGGGCAGTTAACTAGCCTAATAAAGACCATTTTTACATACCACTAGACACGCTAATAATGTTACTCGGGAGTGATAAGGGATGCACTTTCTAAACCCAATGCTGCGAAACCACCCTATGGAAAGTCCATTTATGCAGACATGGCTGAATCGACTAGCCGATAAATACACGCCAGATCTGTTTTCAAATAGTGGCGCTTCGCGCGCTCCAAGGCGCAACGACATGTACGTAGACATATACGACGCGCGACATGGAAGTGTTATATATTCCGAATTTTCAGAATCGGTAAAGACTGCTGAAGCGATCGCGGTACACAATGGCTGTATCGTAGCGTTAGGCCACTTTAATCAGGTGTATCAAGCCGCAAAACACACTGATAGCATGGTAAGAATCCAGCAGTTACAACCCACAGAGAGCATAATCCCGAGTTGCGTACAGGCACACTGTTACCTCATTGAGTCAGCGCTTTGTCGTCATTATGCCGATTTAGGGTTTTATGGACTGAATGGGGCGGCAACCCGGGCAAGTCAAGATTACCGAGATGACTATGTTTTGAATGCACTGGCTTATCTTGATGGCAGTTTAGCAAAAGGGGACTGTTTGTTTTGCTTTGGTTTAGATCCCTATTTATTGAACTGGGGCAGGCCGCTTGAACACTTAACAGTCGCTGCTTTGGATGGGCTAGGGTTGAGCCGACCCGTATGCATTGTGAGTAGTGACTTTTCTTCTGCGTATGTCAATTCAAAATTGATTGAACGAGTCACCAACAGTGCACTGGGGAAATCGCCCTCGATAAAAAGCTTTGTTGATTCACTTTGCACGCATGGTTTTGTGACCGCTGAAGGGATGTCTATTCTACCTTGGGCATTCAGTGATAAAGAACTCATTTGGCAGCTAAGTGAACTTGATACTGCTTTAAATTTAATTATTGAGCAGGGTAAAAAGCAGGGGGTATGTCATTTCGAGGCCGCGATTCAAAGTCAATTTGTAGCGTTGCTTTTTAACAGCTTAGTGGACACCGTGAGTGATCTTTGTACTTTTTCTACTTATCCAACACATCAATGTCATATTGATGAGTTGGCTCGATTGGACCATTGTGAAGTGATCAAATCCGCGCAATTACACCGCTTGAGTGGCAGAACGTCGGTCGGTTTAAGTGTGGGTCGATTGGCTACAAGCGGATTTAAATGGGTGAATGATTACCACTATGATGAGCTACTTGTACCTGCCAAGAGCATACTAAAGCATGGCTGTAATTTGTGCCTTCAAAGTAACTTTCCGAGTGAGCCCCTCGCGCCACTGAGGTTAGCCGAAATTGCCAGTGAGCGCGAGATAGAATTGATGCCCGCACAATATTCTTGCGAGCAACGTGCACTGGATCCATCTGAGAGAATTACGTTGGTTCAAGCTCTTAACGCTGTGACGCATGGTGCAGCTGCACATATAAACATGAAGGAATTCAATCACATTAACAGCATCGCTAATTTTATGATCATCAGTTGCGATCCCTTGTGCAGCGAAGCCCGGTTGATAGACGCAAAGCTCAAGACACTACCATAGTTCGCCCACAGTCTAGGTCCTACTTTTGTGACACATTTAGAAACTATTTGTCTAGTTAAATAGGCTGACAGAAACAACTTATCCTGCTTAACTTACTGGTGTAATGGAGTGTAATAATTTCGCGTGGCAAAATAGTCGCAAATTATTCAAGCAGGGTAAGATCATGATTTCTACAATTTTTAAGTCTTTATTTTTTAAAACTTTAAAAAGTGAGGCGGGTAAGCGTGTCGCAAAAGCGGTCGTTGATAAATGTGTTGATCAAGGCATGGATTACATGAAACAAACGCATCAGCATGGCGCCAAACCTGAACCGGTCGAAACATTGGGACTTGTTGAGGGACTCAATAACCTAACCAAGAGAAATGTCCCTGACGGCGATTATCCACTGCGGTTAGAAAAGCAAACTTTATTAGTGACAATGCGTAATCAAGGTATTGTTCATATTCAATTTTTGAATAAAACAGTGTGAAAACCTGTTAAAACTCTTATAAAAAATTCAAATATGGTTGACACATTATCATCATATATTGCGTTGCCGACAGTGTTTGAACCTCCTTTCTTTTATTTTGTAACCTTCTGTTAATTATCTATTTTTAATAAAAAATCCCCGTTGAAATTTAGGCGATTTCCATCGTCTTAGAATAAATTAGTTAACAAAAAATAATTAAAGCGTTTAATTATCATTCCGTTTATTACGTAAAGTTATATAAAATATATTGTATGCAATATTGCTGTTGTGTTAAAAATATGTTCCCGATTAGCGGGTTTGGATACACATTTTAAAAAGGTTAAAAATATGAAACTTAAAGCGATAGTACTGTCTTTGCCGGTATTAGCATTCGGTTTACACGCCCATGAGCATCAAGCTGAACGCACGTTTAAACCCTTAGAAACATCTTCACCAGTGCATCTTTCACATGGTGACGAACATCACACACAGCACAATGAGAAAGCGCCTGTTGCGCAAAGCAATGTGCCTTTTGTTTTAGCCAATATGATGACAGCAGATGGCATGTTGTCTGCGGCCAATGAAATTGCAGCTGAGTGTGATTTAAACCAGTTGGCACAAGCCAGTGCAAGCAATATTGCCAGCGTGGTAGAGAATCAAGGTACTACTTGTGTGAACCAACTATTTAGTGCGCCAAGTGCAACACAAGTTGCGGTGTTTACAACGGCGAAAATGCGGGCCGCCGCTGAATACGCAAGAACTTTAACGGCCAACTACGATGGCAACGGCAGCACAGCATTGGAGTCATTATTTTTATTCATTCGCGCAGGGTATTACGTAGAATTTTATAATGACTCGGTGACATTTGGTACGGACTTAAAGGCGGTCGTTAAAAATGCCATCGATGGTTTTGTAAATAACAGTCATTTTTATGACAACAGTGACGCACATGGTCGCGTGTTACAAGAAGTGATCACAACGATGGACTCGTCTGAAATGCAGGATGTGTATTTACCTGTCGTTAAATCGTGGTTGCAACGCTGGGATCAAAGTTATGCTGATAAATGGAACATGCGCAGTGCCGTCAACGGCGTGTTTACTATTTTGTATCGAGGCCAATGGAACACGCGTTTTGTGTCATTAGTGCAATCAGATACGACACTGGTGAGCCTGCTCGATAACTTTAGCAAGCAAAGCTGGATGATCGGGTCAGATGCAGAATACATGATCATTAACTCAGCCAGTGAATTAGCGCGTTTAAAAACCTATAAAAATGCAGCAATTCAGCCCTCTGTTGATACCGCATTAAAAGCACTGTTTAGTCGCTATGAAAGCTTTGGTTATGGCGATGGCATTTGGCTAGCTGCGGCAGATGTGGCTACCTACTACGCAGATTGTAATGATTTTGGTATTTGTAACTTTGAGCAAGATCTCACTGCCAAAGCACTGTCTCAAACTTATCAATGTAGCTCGACAATTCGTATTCGTTCGCAAAATATGACCAATGCGCAGCACCTGTCTGCATGTCAAACAATGGCATTGGAAGAAACACGTTTTCATGACATGTTGCAAACTAATAACACGCCGGTTGCTGATGACAACAACACCATGTTGCAGGTGAATATTTTTGATAGTAGTAGTGACTATGCAAAATACGCCAAAGCAATTTTTAAAATTAATACCAATAATGGCGGCATGTACCTCGAAGGCGATCCGAGCAAAGTTGGCAACCAAGCGAACTTTATTGCTTATGAGGCTAGTTATGCAAAGCCAGACCATTTTGTTTGGAACTTAGAGCATGAATACGTGCATTATCTTGATGGTCGATTTGATTTGTACGGTGATTTTAATGCGCCCACAGAAGCCATTGTATGGTGGAGTGAAGGTGTTGCTGAATATGTGGCGAATCTAAATGACAATCAGGCGGCAATTGACACCATTAAAGATGGTAGCACTTATCAATTGGGTGAAATATTCGAAACGACTTACGCAGGCTTTGATCAAGACAGAATTTATCGGTGGGGCTACTTAGCGGTTCGCTTTATGTTTGAGCGTCATTTTGAAGAGCTTAAAGTGATGTTGTCGCAAACAAGGCAAGGTAATTGGAGCGGTTATAAGGCGACAACAAACGACTGGTCGCAGCGTTATGCTCAGGAATTTACCCAGTGGACACAAGCGCTGGCAGGGGGAGGTGAGAATAAAGCCCCCATCGTCGCAATCAATGGGCCATACTCTGGTTCTGTAGGTCAAGACGTGATATTCAGTAGCCAAGGCAGTTCAGATCCTGAAGGTCAGTCATTAACGTATCTATGGCAATTTGGTGATGGCAACCAAAGCACCGAAGCAAATCCAAGACATCGCTACAATACCAAGGGTGAATACAGTGTTTCTCTCACTGTGAGCGACCCTCAAGGATTGAGAGCCACTGCGTCAACAACGGCTACAGTGTCTCAAACGGGTGATGGGGTGGCTGAATTGCAAAAAGGTCAGTCAATTACGGTCGCCGCACAGCAAGATGAGATGACACACTTTAAAATTGAAGTGCCTGCGGGGGCAACCAACTTAAGCGTGACAACATCGGGTGGTAGTGGGGATGTTGATCTCTATGTTCGACACGCTCAACAACCAACGCTTGACACGTATGACTGTAGACCTTATGTCGGAGGTAATGCTGAACGTTGTCACATCGCAACGCCAACCGCAGGGACTTACTTCATTATGCTGCGTGGATATAACGCATATGAAAATGTGTCGCTTGTTGCTGATTTTGACGCACCACCGACCACTCTACCGGACCTATGTAAAACGCAAGGCGGTGTGTCGAATGGTCGATTGGTTGCAGGCACACCAGTCTGCTTAGCAAGCCAAGAGCCAATGTGGTTTAGCCTCGAGAATGTTCAAGGGCAAGGCAACATTAGTATTCAAACAGCACACGGCAGTGGTGACTTGACGCTTGAATACAGCAATCAAGGCTGGCCAACAGAGACTAATGTTGAAGCGCGCTCTGCTCGAAATGGCAACAGTGAATGCATTAATTTATCTGGCCAAAGCCAATATTGGGGATACGTAAAAGTTTCAGGTGCGCCGCAAGGGGCAACTATCCTAGTGAAATATAACGACGGAAGCTGTCAGTAACATAGTGCTATAAAACTTGATGACTGAATGGGTAAGATATAGATTTAGTATATTGCCATTCAGTCATTTTTTAGGAGTTATGTTGCGCCAGCTAATTATCATTGGCATATTCATGTGGATACCTTGGACCACTTGGGGTGAACAAGCAAACCGTATAAACCTGTATACGTATCATGATAAACCGCCTTATATCATGGATTTAAAAGACAAGTCAGGGCTTTACTTTGACATTGTTAGGTTGCTTAATGAATTTCATGATGATGTGCAGTTCCAATTGGTTTTCAGGTCCAAAAACCGCATCCGCGCAGAATTGGAAAAAGACACGCTCATTGGCGCAGTACTTGGTGTTAACCCCATCTGGTTTGGAGATAATGACCAGACAGTATACCTTTGGAGCGATCCGCTTTTCTACGATACCGATGAGTTTGTGTCGAGTGTAAAACGCCCGTTTGATTATGAAAACCCGACATCACTCCATGGTCAACGCTATGGCGGCGTGCAAGGTTACTTTTACCCCAAATTACATGATGCGGAAAAGCTTGAAAAGCTCGAGCGCGTTAATGTAGAAAATGAAAAAGCCCTGTTAGAGTTGGTGTTAAAACAGCAAATTGATTTCGCAGTGGTCAGCCGCCCAACGTTTTTTTACTATGCAAGAAAGCATGGCTGGTGGACGAGCCTGTATCTGTCGCATCAATCTCACCAAAAATACTATCGAGCAATATTAGTACCCAAAAGAAGCAAAAATTCACTCCGTGCTCTGCTAGAAACCACAAGCTCAATCGCCTTTAAAAAACACATGAAACAATTAGTGAGCTCGTATCATATTGCAGATTAATGAGTGAAGCTGCGCTTCACTCATTAAACGTTTTACCAACTACCAGTATTGGGCATCGATAACCATGGTTCTTGTGGGGCTTTAGGTGCATCTTTTTGCAGCAACTCAATAGAGATACCATCCGGTGATTTTACAAATGCCATATGACCGCAGCGTGGCGGTCTATTGATGGTCACGCCCGCTTGCTGTAACTTCTCACATAGTGCATAAATATCGTCTACGGCAAATGCCAAATGACCAAAGTTTCTGCCACCCGTGTAAGTCTCAGGATCCCAGTTATAAGTCAATTCAATGGTAGGAGAGAAGGTTTCTTGCGCTTGTTCAAGTTGGCCTGGCGCGGCTAAAAATACCAAAGTAAATCGGCCTTTTTCACTGTCTTTGCGTTTTATTTCGACTAGACCAAGCAGGTCACAGTAAAATTTAAGTGATGCGTCTAAGTCTTTGACACGCACCATCGTATGTAGAAAATTCATAATTTGCCCCTTGTAATAATGCTCTAATAGATATGGGCTATCTATTACATCACAAGGGGCTGGTCGCGAATTAGTATTCGGCGACGAGTTTAACGCCACTATATGTTTCGTATGCTCTTACACCTAAATGCCATGTGCCTGCATTTGGGTTAGTAATCGTACAGGTTTCAGAGTTGCCGTTTTCATAAGGGCGACATTCATAGCTTGAAGTGGTTGGCTGGCTACCAAAGCGTACATATAGGTCGGCATCACCACTGCCACCGCTAATAGTCACCGTTAATTTGGCAGTCCCTGCTGGCACATCGAATGTGTTGTGAGTCCAATTAGATTTACTCGCGCTTAGGCCCGTCCATTCTTGTCTGTTGCCTGGGTTTGTCGTCGCACTGTACGAGCCAACCAATGAAACGCCACTGTATGCTGCATAGCCGTTTAGCATCACGTAATAGGTGCCGGTTTGGATGGGGGAAATGGTACAAGACTCATTGTTGCCGTCCTTGTAAGGGCGACAATCGTAGTTTGACGTGCTTGGTTCTGCACCAAATTTCACGTACATGTCGACGTCGCCCGTTCCTCCGCTAGTAGAGAAGGTTAAACGCGTGGTATTTGCTGGGACGTCCATCGTATATACCGATTTTGCACCTTTAGCACCACTGATGCCGTTGACTGGGACGTCATTCTCTAGCACATTTGGCTCTGGGCCAATGGGGGTTTCGATAACTGACAGACCAGCCGCGTTTTGCACTAAAGGCAGTACTTCACCAAGGCCGCTGGCATACCACCAACTGACGTTGCCAGGTAAGGCAAGTGGATCTGCAGCACGTTGTTCGCGCGTGAGTGTATTCGCGCCAGAGGTAAATTGTGCAGTGCGTACGTCAAGTTTATTTGGGGTGACAGACAGTACTTTAAACTGTTGAATACTTGCCAGATCGATAGTCCAAGACTTAGGATCATTTGCAGAACGAGCTGGGGCGCCCCAACTTCCCTCACCAACATAAACGGTGCCACCAGACGTGGTTTTTACAAAGTTGCTGCCCGAAGGTTTAAGCGCTTCGGTGATCTTGTTAATGTGTGTATCGGACTCAACGACTAGGTTCATCGCGTTGTTGTAAAAGTCACTTGCCCACCAAGTGTGCAGTATCGTGTTATCTGACTTGCCAGAGTAGTGTGGGTACATTGGCTTATGATATTGAGCAACACGCCACTTGGCACTGTTACCTTGGCTCTGCAAGTCTTGTTTAAGCCAATTATTCATTGCGGTTGCATAACTGGACCAGCCACTATTTTTGTACTGGCTATTTAAAGTGTAGACACGGAGTAGGTTGGCGACATTGAACGCCCCATAAGTGTCTGCGTTTGTGCACTGACCATCACTATTGTAATCAACCCCAAACACTTGGCACAGCGTTTTATAGTTGTCATCCTCATGGTTTCCGTGGGTCGCAATGAAAGGGTAAACACGCTTATAACTCTGACCACCAATCACATCTGATGAGAACGTGAGTTGCCAATCCTTTAAATACTCTTTCATTTCAGATGCCGAGTTTGCATTTGTGTAGTCGCCACCATGCATGATGAACAGAGGTCTAATTTTGGCGACCATTTGGTTCCCTGAACGGCGTGTCGTCCAACCTGTCCGCGTGTCACCGCCTGCAATAGCGACAAATCCTGTCGACGTCGTTGCGGGGGCGGTTTTGAACCACAAATGTTGGCCACATCCGGTGCTGTCACAGACGCGATAGTAAATGGCTGAATCTGCAGGGAGGCCAGTAAGTTTGACAAATTGGCTGTTTAAGCTACCTGCAAAGGTGTGACTTGCGGTAACGGATTTCGTTGTCCAACTTGATTCATTGGTGCTAGTACCATATTTGATTACATGATTTGAACCGCCTGTTGGGGTAAAACCAATTGTTGCTTGGCTACTTGGATTACCATCCCAAATAATACGGTGATAGTCACTTGCGCCATAACATGTATTGGCCAAAAGTAACGAACTAGCGATACCAATGTGGAGCGCTCTCATAGTTGTTATTCCTATTGATGTTGTTTAATTGTTGCGCGACGACTTAGCTGCGGGTGTGTGTTTGCTGTTGGTATATCTGCAACCAACATGACAAATGCGGCATTTCGGTAGGGCAAGATGCCTGGTTTACCAAAATGAAAATTGATTGCTGTTGCGCCCTTCCCATGATGACGGTATTGCGAAGGGAGCGTGATATTGTGCTCAGAACTCCAATAGTCGCCCCGTTTGATATGTAGAAAGTAATCGTTGGCAATAAACGGTTGAGATGGAGAGCTGGGATCTTGCACTAAACTATTGAGCTCTTCAGCACTGGGTAAGCGCCAATTATGTTGACCACACAATCCCTGTTTGTTGGTATGGCGAATGAGATCGTCAGTGTCACAACGATTGGGCTCAAAATAACAGTCTCCAAAGTTGCTTTTACCGTGTTGGCCGTCAAACCAAGAATACGTCCAATATCCATCATGAATGGTTTCATTGTCTGTTTTTACCTCCCAAAGTACCTTGTGTTTATTGTCTAGCACGCATGCCCACGGTCCTTGCCAGGGTAAAAGCGGGTTGCCTGACTGAGCGATCTTCGTAAAACGCTGGTGATGCGATATTTGAGGATGTTCTCTCGGTAGCAAACAAATAGTTATCAACAACGCAAAAATAATGGCTGACCAAATAAGGCGTTTAATCACAGTGAGTACCTCAACTTAATTGCCTGAATATGGCGAGTATGAGCAACTTGTGCGTGATCAAAGGCGGACACCCACATGCAGGTGCCAGTTTTTAGCGCCACATCATATTGTGACTGAGTGTTATGTTTTCGTACTAACTCCAAGGTCCATCGACCATTTTGCCACTCACCTCGTGCTCTGACATCTGCGCGGTCTCCTTCAAAACGATTAGAACGATACAAAACTGAAGACAAAAGCGTGCCTATTGGGTAGCGGTCGTGAGATGCGTCATAAGGTCTTGAGCCAAACCACGGAAGTACCGAATCATGGGAGGGAGACGTCTGGAGGGCGTGTTCAGGTAAGCGCTTAGGCACAATTCCGTTGGGGGTATACCATTGCCAATTCATGACATAGGCGCCGCTTTCTTTTCCGTCTGGTTGATATCCGGCGGTGTAACGACGCTGACCACTGAGGTGCTGTGCGGGTGGTCCAATAAAGTTATCATCAGCAAGGTACATATCATTGGTACGAACAGCTTTCCAATGCCAAAGATCCCGAGTTTTTCCATCTAAGCTGGCATGATAGCCTTTGCCATGCCAATTTTTGGGCTTATTTTTTATTGGGTTGTCACCTAAATGAAGGGTTTTATCACCACCGGCTTCACACCCATCAGATAGCATTACGGCAAACTTATCTTCGTAGAAAGTACGCTCATCATAATTGTAAAAGCCGTTTTCTTGGACTTGCCAACCGCTACGTGTTTTCAATAAAGGTAAGTGGTTGGTGCTTTTGGTCTCGTCCAGCCAAGAAATTAAAAAGTAACTCTCGTATTTATTTGCAAGCGCTCTGATGGTGACTTCTGTCGCACCTTGTTTAAAGTTGGCCCCACCAATTGTCATAACAGAAATTGGGGTCGCTTTTTGCCAAGCGTCTTCATTCGCTTTGCCGTCAATGTCGATAAAGGTTGCGTCATTGATTGTTAATACTGTTAACTGCTGTGTCGAGCTTTTGATTAAAAATAATCCGGCTATTGAGGCCGTGAGTATGCTGCATACGAGCCCTATATGGCGAATAGAAGTGCGTTTTGGAAGTAGGACCCGTAGCACCGTGCGACCATTTTGAATAATGTAGATCCAAGAATGTAAAAACAGATAAAAGCACATCATCCAAATTGCAAACTGATGCATAGTACGTGCAGTGTCAGTGAACAAATTGGCCCAAATCATCCAACCAGAAAGGCTAATTAATAGTAAAGAGGAATATCCTAAGTAATTAATAATTTTGTGGTATTTTGATTGAACGCTACGAAAAGGCCTTGTAAATGAGTACCATAAATAGCAGGCAATAATTAACGTGATGGTAACGCCAAACCCTAAGTGCCAAAGGTGCATTTGACCTTGAGGCAGGAGTACAGAGACAGGCGATAACCAGTCTTGGCTTACTATTGCTATCCTCAAGCCGGTGAGCATGCTGCCGATAACAACAACAATAGCCAAAATATGAAAAATGATGAAGGTTTGCCGATCCATAAAAGTACGCTTATTATTTTTGTAAATTAAGTGTAAAATATTATGTTTACACAATTATGTCATTTTTCAAATACTGCAAAAGGTTAAAGTTATGGCTAAACTTTGAGCTGTTTGGCTGATAAATAAGTAAATTCAGATTAATGAGGGACACGAGATGAAAGAGATAGCTGTAGATGCAGTAGACAGCGGCTATGTGATAGATAGCATGACCGATATTGTGGCATGCTTAAACACGTCAGATTCAATTCAACGATTTCTGTTAGATATTCACTGCATTTTGCAAAAAGTAACCTACGCAGACAATTTTTTCGTTGTGCTCTACAAAGAAAATGGCAACCTTTCTTTTCCGTATTTTCATGATGTAAAAGATGATATGCAGGCGGAAGATCTGGAAAACTTATCTTTGGATGATATTTCTCACTCCCTTACAGCATACGCTTTAAAAGCAAATGATGTTTGTAACTTTAAACAAACCGATATTGAAGCTCTCATGCAAAGTAATGAGGTGAATATTTTAGGATCGATCCCAATGCAGTGGCTTTGCTTTCCACTGGTAAATCGTCGCCAGCATTTGGGGGCGTTTATAATTCAATCCTACCGCAAAGAAGATGAATATTCGGGTATGATTGTTGATGTGCTATATACCATCAGCCATGTGATATCTTCGGCATTAGATGCTTTCAACAATCAGCAAGCCTTATTAGAAGCCAACCGCGTATTACAGAATTATCAATCGGAATTAGAAGCAAAGGTCTCTGAGCGAACCTCAGAATTAGAAAAAAGTTTAAAGAACTTAGAACAAGAAATTGAAAAAAGAGAAGCTTTACAGCAACAGCTAGAGCATGACTCTTTGCACGACAGCTTAACAGGGCTTGCAAATCGTAAATTCTTATTCAGAGAATTAGAAAGACTGTCAGCGCGCTCACAAAGAAGCGATGTCTTGGTCTATATTTTGTACTTGGATCTAGATGACTTTAAGCCCATAAATGATAACCACGGTCACCAAAGCGGCGATCTCGTGCTGCAAACAGTGAGTCATCGTCTAAACCAGGTACTGAGAAGCTACGACTTTATTTGTCGACTTGGTGGCGATGAATTTGTGGTGATGATCACAGAAAAAGTGGACACGGCTTCTCTAGAGTTATTGGCTGAACGTATTCTTCAATCTATCTCTTCACCGATTAAACTCGGTTCAGGTATTGAGGTGAAATGTGGCTGCAGTATCGGTATAGCGTCAGTTATAAATAAGCCGTTTAATGCTGAAGGCGTCATACACGATGCGGACTTAGCACTCTATGAAGCGAAAGGAAAAGGAAAGAACCAAATTTATTTTGCTAAGTAAATGTTTAGGCATTGCTTTACCAGCGTGTATGATTGCATTAGGATCAAACTTTATATTTGTTTAAATGGTTGGTAATGGCACAGAAACTTTTTTTACTCTGTTTTCTTTGGATGTGCAGTTCAGCTTATGCCATAGAGGTGACTGATCTCTATGAAGCGACTTTGGTTGTTGATGATAAAACTCGAGCGACCAGGGCAAAGGCCAGTCAAGATGCGCTAGATCAGGTGATCAAAAAGCTGACTGGTAAGACTGGGAATGGCAACCACCCCCTCATTCAAAAAAGTAAAAGACGTATTTCAGACTATATGCTCAAGTATGAATATATTGAGCATATAGAAGGCGAGTTAAAGATTAAAGTGCGCTTTGAAGCAGAAAAAGTGGAAAAACTGGTCAGAGACAGTGGGTTTGGCCTGTGGGGAAATCGTCGACCCTTGATAGCCATTTGGTTGGTCATAGAAGACAACCTCAGACGCGACTTTGTCACTCAAGAAAGCTATCCGCAGTTGGAGCGCCTTATTTACGATACTGCGGCAGAGTGGGGCGTCCCCGTTGTTGTTCCTTTGATGGATCTGACAGATAGAGCTCAGGTCGGAATAGCAGAAGTCTGGGGCAATTTTTCGGAACCTGTCGAGGCCGCATCTGCGAGATATAATGCAGAGAGAGTAATCACTGGACGTTTGTTTAAACAACCGAATACAAGTAGTTGGCAACTCGATTGGCGTTATACAGACGCTGAGATGTTTGAGTCTGTTCAACTGGTGGGTGACAAGCAGCAGCTCTTGATCGCGATGGTGAATGAGGTGTCATCGGCGCTGGCCAGTGAATATGTTATTGACCCAAATAAGTCATATGCAACTAACAGTACCGTTATAACCGTAGATGGCCTTCGTACATTTGATAAAATAGAGCGCGCCAAAAGACAACTCCTAACTATCAGCACCGTAAATAGTGTGGATGTGGTTTACCGCAGCAAAACACAGGTGCAATTTGAAGTAGAGCATATGTCTTCGGTCTCGGATTTGCAGAAATCCTTAAAATTGGAGCAGTCGTTTGAAGTCTATGTTGATCCGCGCGCGTTTCACCAAGTGGCGAGCTCTTCAAATTTAAGGTATAGCTGGGTGGGGCAGCAGTGATGTTAGATCCAATGCAGTTGGCATTACCCGTTACCTTGCCTGACGATGAAACTTTTACTTCCTATTTCGGGGGAGAGAAGTCTTTAGAGGTGACGCACTTAAAAAAAGCGTTGAACGAAATTCAACAAGATTTTCAATTTACGTATTTATGCGGGCTTGCTGATTCTGGTAAGTCACACTTGCTCTATGCTACGTGCATACATGCACAAGAGCTTGGGCTCTCGACCATTTTGATTTCACTGCGAGAAGTCATTAAATTTGGTCCTGACGTCCTAGAAGGGTTAGATGGCCTTGACGTTGTCTGTATTGATGATGTGCATTTAGTCGCAGGTAATGACGCGATGGAAAAGGCGCTGTTTAACTTCTTTAACCGCTTTAATGAAGCGGGTAAATGCCTTGTTATGACGGCGGATCTGTTACCAAGCATGTTAAACATCGCACTGCCTGATCTTGAGTCTAGGTTAGCATGGGGCACCACGTTTCAGATCCGTTCAATGAGTGACGATGATAAAGCAGAAGCTTTGGTCAAACGCGCGAATATGCGAGGATTAGAATTAAGTGATGAATGTGCGCGATTTTTACTGACTCGACTGAGCCGAGATATGCGTGCTTTACTGGATGTTTTGGACAAGTTAGACCACGCATCTATGGCCGCACAGCGAAAACTGACCATTCCTTTTATAAAAGCCACCCTAAAGCTGTGAATTTGGGCTAGAATCTAGCCCCATCTTTCAGTTATCATAACTGATTCAGAAAAGGCAAATTACCTCAACCAGATCAGGTATAGAATGAACTTAGAGAATATTTTAGCGCAAGCGCTTGAAGCTGTTTCAAGTGCCAGTGAGATTGCGCAACTTGAGGAAGTCAGAGTTAACTACCTTGGTAAAAAAGGTGAAATTACTGGACTACTAAAAACCCTAGGCAAACTAGCGCCTGAAGAGCGTAAAGAAGCGGGTCAAGTAATTAACCAAGCGAAAAACCAAGTACAAACTGCGATTAACGAAAAACGTGAAGCGCTTGCTAACGCCGCACTAGAGCAAAAATTAGCAGCCGAGACGATCGATGTTACTTTACCAGGGCGCACGGCACCAACGGGTGGCCTACACCCAGTAACACGCACAATCGAGCGAATCGAAACATTTTTTGGTGAGCTTGGCTTTGCCGTGAAGTCTGGACCTGAAGTTGAAGATGATTTCCACAACTTTGATGCGTTGAATATTCCTGAGCACCACCCTGCACGTGCTGATCACGATACGTTCTATTTTAATCCGAAACTTGTATTGCGTACGCAAACAAGTGGCGTTCAGATCCGTACTATGGAAGCTGAGCAACCGCCATTACGTATCATCTCTCCTGGCCGTGTTTACCGTAATGACTACGACCAAACACATACGCCAATGTTCCATCAGGTTGAAGGCCTTATGGTTGATGAGAATGTGAGCTTTACTGAGCTTAAGGGCATTTTGCATGACTTCCTTCGCAATTTCTTTGAAGAAGATATGGAAATTCGTTTCCGCCCTTCATATTTCCCGTTTACTGAGCCTTCAGCTGAAGTTGATGTTAAAGGTAAGAACGGTAAGTGGTTAGAAGTACTTGGTTGCGGTATGGTGCATCCAAATGTATTGCGTTCAGTTGGTATTGATCCTGAAAAATACACTGGTTTTGCCTTTGGTATGGGGGTAGAACGTCTAACTATGCTGCGTTATGGCGTAAATGACCTGCGTGCATTCTTCGAAAACGATTTAAAATTCCTAAACCAATTCAGATAAGAGCGAACCAAAAATGAAATTTAGTGAAAAGTGGCTAAGAGAATGGGTTAATCCTGCGATCGATACGGATGCTCTATCTGAACAGCTTTCTATGGCGGGTTTGGAAGTAGACGGCGTGGACCCAGTTGCGGGTGATTTTGACGGCGTTGTGATCGGCGAAGTTGTTGAATGCGGTCAACACCCTGATGCTGACAAATTACGTGTAACGAAAGTAAATGTTGGCGAAGAAGAATTATTAGACATCGTGTGTGGTGCGTCAAACTGTCGCGCAGGTTTAAAAGTCGCGGTAGCAAAAGTGGGTGCGGTACTGCCAAATGGCTTAAAAATCAAAAAAGCCAAGCTACGTGGTCAACCATCACACGGTATGCTATGTGCATTTGAAGAGCTAGGCATGGCTGAAAGCTCTGATGGCATTTTAGAATTGCCAGCAGATGCGGAGATTGGTCAAAATATTCGTGAGTACTTCGCGCTTGATGACGTAACAATCGATGTCGATTTAACTGCAAACCGCAGTGACTGTTTAGGCATCAAAGGCCTTGCGCGTGAAGTCGGTGTATTAAACGGTTTAGATGTTACAGAGATCGAAATCAGTGCGGTTGAGCCAACTATTGATGACAAAGTTGAGATTGAACTTGTTGATAGTGATGCATGCCCTCGCTACTTAGGTCGTGTTATCAAAGGCATCAACTTAGACGCTGAGTCACCACTTTGGATGGTTGAAAAGTTACGTCGCTCAGGCATTCGTTCTATCGACCCGGTTGTCGACGTCACGAATTATGTATTGCTTGAGCTTGGCCACCCAATGCATGCTTTTGATCTTTCAGCGATCTCTGGCGGAATTAAAGTACGTAAAGCACAGCAAGATGAAGAGTTAGTATTATTAGATGGCAATACTGCGAAGCTTAAGACTTCAACATTATTGATTGCGGACCATGATAAAGCGCTGGCAATGGCGGGTATTTTTGGTGGTGAAGCGTCAGGTGTTAAAGAAGGCACCCAAGATATCCTACTTGAAAGTGCTTTCTTCAATCCATTAGCGATTGCAGGCCAAGCACGTAGCTATGGTTTACATACTGATGCGTCTCACCGTTATGAGCGTGGTGTAGATCACCAGCTTCAGCGCGATGCAATGGAGCGCGCAACGGCACTATTGCTTGACATCGTAGGTGGTGAAGCCGGTCCAGTGGTAGAGGCTGTATCAGAAGCTGATTTGCCCACGGCTAAATCAGTGACTTTACGTCGTGCGCGTTTGGACCGTGTGATCGGTTACCACATCGAAGACGAAAAGGTGACCGATATTCTTACGCGCCTAGGTTTAGCAGTGACGTTTGAAAATGCACAGTGGCAAGCTCAGGTACCAAGCTACCGTTTTGACATCAGCATTGAAGAAGACCTGATTGAAGAAGTTGCACGTGTATTTGGTTACAACAACATTCCAAATGTAGCGCCAAGTGCAGCACTTAAGATGACTGATCATCAAGAAGCTGCACTGCCTGTGTCTCGCTTCAGGAATGAGCTGGTATCTCGTGGCTACCAGGAAGCGATTACATACAGCTTTGTGGACCCTAAAAAACAAGCACTCCTGCACCCTGAAAGTGACGCGCTCGTGTTGCCACACCCAATTTCAGTTGAAATGTCAGCGATGCGTGTCAGCCTGATGCCTGGTTTGGTAAATGCGTTAGTGTATAACCAGAACCGTCAGCAATCTCGTATTCGCTTCTTTGAGCATGGCTTAAAGTTCATCAAAGATGAAAGTGCTGAAAACGGCATCCGTCAAAGTGCCGTGCTTGGTGGTATCGTTTACGGAAACACGCACAATGAGCATTGGGGAATTGCAAGTAGAAAGGCAGATTTCTTTGATATTAAAGGCGATGTTGAAGCATTGCTTGCAGTTTGCAATGACCCTGCTAGATTTAGTTTTAAAGCAGAAGCGTGTGATGGGTTACATCCAGGTCAGTCAGCAGCAATTTATGCTGATGGCGTTAAAGTTGGCTTTATTGGTGCGATTCACCCACAATTACAAAAATCGTTAGAATTAAACGATACGGCGTTTGTATTTGAGGTAGAAGTGGCTGCAATGGCGCAAAGAAAGTTGCCTGAAGCCGTAAGTATCTCAAAATTCCCATCAAATCGCAGAGATATTGCTATTTTAGTTGCAGATGATGTAAAAATAGGCGATATTTTAGAAAGCATTGAGAAAGTTGGCGGAAATCAATTAGTTGACCTAAACTTATTCGATGTGTACAAGGGCAAAGGCATTGAACCCGATTATAAGAGTTTAGCCATCGCCCTAACCCTACAAGCAGTTGATAAAACGCTCGAAGAGAAAGATATCAATGAGGTTGTAGACAGAGTCGTGGCCGAATTGGCCAAACAATTTAATGCATCGTTGAGGGACTAGATATGGCGCTTACTAAAGCCGACATAGCTGAACACCTATTTGAAAAATTGGGGATAAATAAAAAGGATGCCAAAGACTTAGTTGAAGCGTTTTTTGAAGAAATCCGCTCAGCGCTTGAAAATGGAGAGCAGGTAAAGCTTTCCGGTTTTGGCAATTTTGACCTACGTGATAAAAAGGAACGCCCAGGTCGAAACCCTAAGACTGGGGAAGATATACCTATTTCTGCAAGGCGTGTAGTTACTTTTAGACCTGGTCAAAAGTTAAAAACACGTGTTGAAGTAGGCACTAGTAAGAACCTTTAATACCAGATTGGTGTAAAGCTACTTAGGTAGCTTTTACAGTTGTCACGAAAGGGTCTATCTGCAAGGATAGACCCTTTGTCATAAATCTGTAATTGTTTGATTTTAGACTTTTTACATAAAATTGATTCTAGGAAGTTAGCTTGCGTCAGAGAAAACATTCTTGGACAAACAGCATCAAAAATTTTTTTGTTTCTTGGTTGATTTGCTCATTCATCTTTGGGCTTTTATTCACATTTATTTTTATCCAACACAAAGAGTCGGAAAAAGCTGCCGTGAGAAGCATGGCTGAGCGCGTACTTTTTGATTTAGAGTCACAACTAGACATTGTAGATGAGTTTCTTCGTCAATCGGGTAGCTTTGATACTCAATGTAGTGACGACACCATACGCCATATACGACAGTTTGTTTTTAAGACTCCGGCGGTGAGCGAAATAGGCATTGTCACACCGCGTGGCGATCTTGTTTGTAATTCATTTGGTGTCCTCGCCAAGCCCATGTATTTATCTGAGCCAATTAAAAAACGCGGCTTACGCTACCATGGCCCAATTATTTCTGAGTTTTTGCAGGTGCCTGCGTTTGTCTTATCTAGAACTCGCCATGATGGCTATGAAGTCAACGCACTGTTACCTACCGATTGGATTAACGACACCCTTCATCTGAGAAAGTACAAAGCGCTAGACTTTGTCGCCGTGGTGGATACTGACACTGGGGTACCTGTGTTTTTGCAAGGGCGCTACAGTTTGCCATTAAACAGGAAAATCTTTCCGCTCAGGCGCAGCATAGAGATGGAAGGGCTGTTTGATGATCAGTCGCATAAGTATTTATATATTAAACCATTTAATAGCGTGCCTCGGTTAGCCGTGGTGGTGAGTAAACCGGCTCGGTATTTAGGCATGCCTAACCCTTTATGGCTGTTGGTATTATGTCTGTTGTACATGGCATCTTGGGCTGGGTTAGTCGTACTACTGAACTACTATGATAAACGTTTATTAAGCAGCCGAACGCTTTTATTAGATGCAATTAACCGTGCAGAGTTATTCAATGTTTATCAGCCTTTAGTGAACGCCCAAAATCAACAAGTCGAGGGCGTCGAAGTATTGATTCGCTGGATGCACCCATTAGAAGGAGAACTTGGACCGGCTTACTTTGTTCCAGAGGCTGAACGAGATGGCACAATACTTGAGCTGTCGTTGTATCAGATAGATTTGGCTCTACGAAACTTAAAGCCAATTCTAGTTGAAAATAGTCATTTTAAAGTGTCTTTTAACGTTAACGGCTTTTTATTGATGTGCCCCAGTTATATCAAAAAACTCTGTGAAGCCAAGGCGGTTTTTAACAACTTGACCATTGAGTTGACTGAACGCGACGTACTTTCAGAGGCCAAGATTAAGTTGATCCTCAAAGAGTTAGTAGATATGGGTATCGAAATTGCCATTGACGACTTTGGAACGGGCTACAGCGGCTTACAGTATCTACAGAGTTTTCCAATCGACTTGCTTAAAATTGACCAAAGCTTTGTCGCGTCGATTGGTCTAGATAATCTGCAATCTCCCGTTTTAAATGCGGTCATTGAAATGGCGGAAAAGCTTGATAAAAAGTTAATTGCAGAGGGCGTAGAAACAGCCCAACAGGCCCACTACTTACTCGAACGTGGCGTATCAGTACATCAAGGTTGGCATTACTATAAAGCTTTGAATATCAATGATCTTAAACGTGTACTTTAATTTTATTTACGCCCATTAATAAGAAAGCCTCCTAAAAGGAGGCTTGGGTCATCTGTGTTAGATAGATGCGAAAAAGCAGCCGTAACCGGGCAGGGTTACCTTTCCTGCTGCTTGCTCACCGGTATGATGAGCAAGTTCCTTAATTGGGGTGTAATTATCTTCTTGGACCTCACACACAGCAGTTTGTTCAGATAAATTAAATAAACAAAGTAATTTTTTGTCATCAAGTGTGCGGTAAAAAGCCAATACAGGTTCTTTGGTATCAATAAATTCGATATCACCAGTCAGCAGCTCTGGCCGTGTTGCGCGCCAAGCTAAAAATGCTTTGTATTGCGAAAGCGTAGAGTGGGGTTCTACCTCTTGGCTGCTCACTGTGTTTTGCGCGTGTTCATCGCACACGGGTAACCAAGGCGACCCAGTCGTAAACCCTGCATGCGGGGCGTCATGATGCCAAGGCATTGGCGTACGACAGCCATCTCGCCCCTTAAAATTTGGCCAAAACGTGATGCCGTATGGATCTTGCAGATCTTCAAAAGCAACATCGGCTTCACTTAGTCCAAGCTCTTCACCTTGATACATACACACGCTACCGCGAAGTGAGCCTAGAAGGGCTGTGAGCATTTTTACTTGCTGTGGATTGACACTTTTTCCGTCTTGTGACCAGCGACTTGCAACACGTTGAACATCGTGATTACTAAAGGCCCAACAGGGCCAGCCTTCAGTCATAACTGCTTCTAGTCTAGATACGGTTTCTCTAATATATTGTGCGCTGTAGTCATTGGTGAGCAGCTCAAAGCTATACCCCATGTGCAGCTTATCACCACCCGATGTATACTCTGCCATAGTTTGCAATGAGTCTTCCGATGAAATTTCACCTAAGCTGACTGTGCCTGGGTATTGATCCAATAATGATCTAATTTCAGCCATGAAATCTAAATTTTCTGGCTGTGTGTTGTTGAAATGGTGGTACTGGAAAGCGTAAGGGTTATCTTCGCTAAATCCACGCCCTTGACGCAATGCCTTCGGTTTTGCAGGATTGTCTCTTAATTGCTTATCGTGGAAACAAAAGTTAATTGCATCCAAGCGGAATCCATCGACTCCCTTATCTAACCAAAACTTAACGTTATCAAGCACTGCTTGACGAACATCTGGGTTATGGAAGTTTAAATCAGGCTGTTCTGTTAAGAAATTATGCAGATAGTATTGGCACCTTCTTGGCTCCCATTGCCAAGCAACACCACCAAAAATGGAGAGCCAATTATTTGGAGGACTGCCATCCGGCTTAGCATCTGCCCATACGTACCAATCCGCTTTGTCATTATGTTTATCAGCGCGGCTTTCTACAAACCAGGGGTGTTCATTAGAGGTATGACTTAATACCTGGTCAATGATGATCTTAATATTTCGCTGGTGTGCTTGCTCTATAAGCTTGTCAAAATCCCCAATATTGCCAAACATTGCGTCGATATCTCTGTAATCACTGATATCGTATCCAAAGTCTTTCATAGGTGATTTAAAAAAAGGTGAGATCCATACAGCATCTACACCCAAAGATTTGATGTAGTCTAAGCGTTTGATGATGCCGTTTAGATCACCAATGCCATCACCTGTGGTATCTTGAAAACTACGTGGGTAAATTTGATAGATTACCGCACCTTTCCACCATTCATTTTGAGCCATGCACTATTCTCCAGCTTGTGCAGTGATTTCACTTTCTCAGGTATGTATTTTACTTTTCTGAGCCTGACGTGAATCGGGTCTTTAATATTGTCGAAAAGCATACGGCATGCTTGCATATGAGTAAAAAAACTGCATACGTATGCATCAAAATTACTTCACTTTTTCTTCAATTCAGTGGTAGGTAGAGGTTTACATCTAAGACTTTACCAATTTATAGTTGTCATATAAGAAGTGTAGAACTAGTAATGGTTAAATGGAGAATTATTGGTAATACCAATTTTCAATCTGTATTTTTAGCATACTCTTGTTGTAATGATCTTGTCATAATTAACTCAAGAACGGCGCCATGGTTACATGAATGTAAAGTAATTATAAATATCTAGAGGCTTTTGTAACAAGCTGAACAATCTTAAATAACTTTAATTAAAACATGGTTTTATAATCTTTTTTCAGACGGATTGTCACTTGAAATTCGCTGTGAGTCATTTTTGAATACGTATGCATAAAGTTGTGAGCAGCTAAGTCACAGCGCTACTATTGCCGGTGACAACAAAATTAACGTCACATGAACTTATTTTTGCAGAAAATGGTATTTATATCCGCTGCTGTAATTAAGTAACAACAAAGCGACGTACAAAAAGCTAATTGGGATAAAACATTATGTCTACGTTCAAACCAAGCATGTTGACCTTGGCACTCGTTACAGCGGGTGTGGGCAATTACGCAATTGCTGCAGAAAACGAAGAATCTGTAAAAAGTGAACAGAAAAAAGTAGAAGTCGTTGAAGTTCGAGGCTTCCGAGCAAGTGTTGTAAAATCAATCAACACAAAACGTTTCTCTTCTGAAGTTGTTGAGTCTATCTCAGCAGAAGATATCGGGAAATTACCTGATTCATCAATCGCAGAGTCTATTGCGCGCCTACCAGGTATAACATCTCAGCGACTAGACGGTCGCTCTAATAAGGTTACCGTTCGTGGATTTAGTGAAAATGAAGGCGCGACGACTTTAAATGGCCGTGAGCAAGTCTCTATCAATGACAACCGCGGTGTTGAGTTTGACCTATACCCTTCTGAAATCATGAGTGGCGTGACAGTCTATAAGACGCCGAGTGCGAGCTTAGAAGCTGAAGGGATTGCAGGTGTTATAGATATGCAGACCGTGCGTCCACTAAGTATGGGTGAGCGCGTTGTGCAAGTTAACGCTTTGTATGAGAAGTCTGACTTAGGCAAGTTAAACCCTGATGCAGATGATGCAGGTTTACGTGGCACCTTTTCGTATATTGACCAGTTTGCCGACGACAAGTTTGGTATCGCGTTTGCACTGACAACAAGTTCTTCACCAAATCAAGAAAAGCGTTGGAATTCATGGGGCTACCCTGAATTTGAGGAAAATGGAAAGCAATACTCAGTACTGGGTGGCGCTAAGCCATTTGTACGCTCTACAACCTTAGAGCGTGACTCTGCGATGTTTGTATTTGAAGCTGCGCCAAACGACAAGCTCTCTCTGGTGTTTGATGCTTTATACATTGACTTTAAAGAAGATAAAATTCTTAGGGGGATAGAAATCCCGTTTGCTTGGGGTCAAGGTACAATCAATCCACAAAGCGTTTCTGTAGATGAAGCAACGGGCTTTATTACAAGTGCGACAACCGAAGGTCAGCGTGTAGTCGTACGTAACGACTATGAGTCGAAAGAAGCTGAGATGCAAGCATTTGGCTTGAACGCGACTTATGAATTGTCCGATACAACGACACTTGAGCTTGATATCAGCCACTCAAATGTTGAAAACAAAATTTGGAGTCTAGAGAGCTACTCTGGAACAGGCCGAGGTGACTCAAGAGGCGCAGCGGATAATATCGGTTACACTTTTAATAGTGGCAATACCGGTGCTCAGTTCACCCATGAATTAGACTACAGTGACTTCAATTTAATTAAGATAGGTGGCCCGCTTTCTTGGGGCGCGAGCAGCGCTCTAAACGACAAGTACGGTACAAACTCGGATGATCATCCATTTAAAAATACGCTACAAGATGGCTTCATTAATGCGCCTGTACTTGAAGATGAAATCAATTCACTGAAACTTGCAGCTAAACATGCACTAGAAAGTGATTTTATCAGCTCAGTTGAAGCGGGTGTTTCATACAAAGAAAGAGAAAAATCGAAAGTTTCTGAAGGGTACTTCATGACCCTGAAAGATTTTTCTTTCCCTGATAATACAGGTTTACTAGAAGTGCCAGAACAGTATCGTTTGGGTACGGCCAATCTTGACTTTATTGGCATGGGTAACATGATTGCCTATGATTCAAGAGCGATGGTTGCAGATGGTTATTTCTCACTGTTGGCTGAGAGTCTAACTGATACGAGCCATGCTGCGAGAACTTGGTCTGTTTCCGAGGAAGTGACGGCTGCATTCGTACAAGCCAATATAGACGCTGAAGTCGCGGATATGCCTTTAAAAGGTAACTTTGGCTTACGTTATGTGAAAACAGATGTGTCGACAAAAGGCGCCAAAGCTGGTGTGAGTGACTCAGGCCAAGTTGTTTTAGAGGACAGCTCTGAAAACCATGATTATAGTCACTTGTTACCAAGTTTGAACTTATCACTATCGATTGATGACGAGCAGATGCTGCGTTTTGGATATGCGAAAACAATTTCACGCCCTAAAATGTCGGATATGAACTCGTCTGTCGTCAGAACATATAAAGACACGCCAGATGACAATGGTAATAACTGGGAAATTACAGGTGGTAACCCTAAGTTAGAACCAAAAGAAGCCGATGGGTTTGATTTAACGTACGAAAATTACTACCACACTGAAGGCTACTTTTCAGCAGGTGTATTCTATAAAGACCTGAAAACATGGATCTTTGATTCTGTGACAGAAGAAGATCTGAGTGGTGTAATCAACCCTAAAACTGGTGAAGTCCCAGCAAACCCGACAGCAACGAGAAAGCTGAAAGTGAATGGTGGTGGCGGTAATTTATGGGGCTATGAAGCTGCCGTGACTTTCCCATTCTCGCTGATCCATGACAGCCTCGAAGGGTTTGGTATTATTGCCAGTCACACGAGAATTCATCAGGATGTTGAAGACCACAACGGTAATGAATATGAGCTGCCAGGACTTTCGGAAAAAGTTCAAAATCTCACGTTCTTCTATGAAAATCATGGCTTCCAGTTTAGAACGAGTATGCGTAAGCGCTCTGACTTTAAAGGTGAAGTATATGGCACGGGATTCAAGACAGAGCAAGTTGATATTCTTGGCGAAACTATCTGGGATGCTCAGCTCGGTTACGACTTCGGCGAAGCCGGTATTAAATCTCTAGAGGGACTGACGTTAAGCCTACAAGTTCAAAACTTAACTGAAGAGCCATTTACATCACTATCAGGTGACAACGCACTACAGATCAGAGATTATCAGGATTACGGACGTGTATTCTTGCTAGGTGCAAGCTATAAGTTTTAATTAGGTTTTCTAATCATCTGAGTGTAAAAGCCCTTGCCGTCGATACGCCAAGGGCTTTTTTAGGACTATTTATGGTTAATCATGTGAAAAACGTTGTTATTGTTGGCGGTGGAACGGCTGGCTGGATTACAGCCTCACTCCTTAAACGTATTTTAAAGAATCATATTCAAATTACGCTAATTGAGTCTGACGAAATAGGGACTGTTGGGGTCGGAGAAGCGAGCATTCCGCCTATGGTTAATTTTAATCATGCCTTGGGAATTGGTGAGCAAGAGTTTATTAAAAAGACCAAAGCCACTTACAAGCTAGGAATTGAATTTGAAGGCTGGGGAGACCCCAGCAACAACTATATGCACGCATTTGGTGAGTTGGGTAAGAGCTTTCCATTTTGTGATTTTTCGCATATTTGGCTCAGGGCACATAAGCTTGGCTTGTCTGAGGCAATCTCAGAGTTTTCATTAAATACCCAAGCGGCGAAGTCTAGTAAGTTTGCTCATTTAAAAACAATTCCAAATACTCAGCTTACGGGGCTGACCTATGCCTACCATTTTGATGCAGGGCTGTATGCACAGCTATTGAGTGAGCACAGTCAAGCTCAGGGTGTTAAACGCGTTGAAGGCAAGGTCGTAAAGGTTAATAGCTGCCATATGTCAGGCAATATCACCAGTGTAGAGTTACACAGTGGCCATCAGCACAATGCAGACTTTTTTATCGACTGTAGTGGGCTAAAGGGGTTATTGATAGAGCAAACCTTGAACGTTGGGTTTGAAGATTGGGCTCATTGGTTGCCTTGTGACAGTGCATGGGCGGTACCTTGCGAGCATTCAGCTCAAGAGATATTACCTTATACTAAATCAATGGCGCAGACAGCAGGGTGGCAGTGGCAAATCCCATTACAGCACAGAGTGGGTAATGGTTATGTATTTTCAAGCAAGTTCATCGATGAGCAAACAGCGAAAAATAACTTACTCGAGCAATTACCCGCAAAGCCGATATCAGAGCCTAAACTTATCAAGTTTAAGACCGGCATGCGCCGTAAACAGTGGCATCAAAACGTCTTTGCAATAGGGCTTTCGAGCGGGTTCTTAGAGCCTTTAGAGTCCACGAGTATTCACCTAATACAAACCGCAGCTTTAAGACTAATAAAACACTTTCCATATGAGGGGATTAGCCAGGCAGCTGTAGATGCAGCAAATGCAGAGTTTGAACAAGAAATGGTGCAAGTCAGAGATTTTATCATTTTGCACTATAAGCTTACTCAGCGCACAGATACTGAATTTTGGCGTTGGTGCAAAAGAATGGAAGTCCCCGAAAGCGTATCTAAAAAAATAGCCCTATTTTCAGAAACTGGCAGCTGTCCTGTGAAGACTGAAGAACTATTTCAAAGTGTGGCGTGGCAACAGGTCATGTTGGGTCAAGGGATAATGCCAAAAGGCTATCATCCATTAGCTGAACAATTAGATGAAGCGCAATTGAAAAGTTTATTGGAAAGCTTAAAGACATTGATTGAGACGACAGTGGATAAGTTGCCGTCCCATAGCGTGTTTGTGAATAAAGTTGTTTCATAACAAATGATTGTTTTTATCCGTTTGTAAGGATATTGCATCGAGAGATACGCATTTTAGATGTTTGGAAAAGCGCGAAATCGCTATCACACTTCGCGTTTTTGTTGATGAATAACACATTAATCATCCCCTTGAATACGTATGCAAGTGGTTCAACAGCAAGCGACAAGTCAGTAGACTCAATTTAAAACACCAAGATGACAACAATATAATGACAATAAAACCTTTAGTGCTTGCACTTAGCCTCATTTCAGGTGGCGTGATGTTGACGGCGTGTCAGATGACCTCATCCCCTGAAGAGGCTGTTCAGGCAGCGCAACAAGTGCAAAAACCAGTCGTGTACCAAGTATTTACACGGTTGTTTGGCAATACAAATACGAATAATGTCCCTTGGGGTACAAAAGAACAAAACGGTGTGGGGAAATTTGCTGACTTTACACCAAAAGCACTGACTGAAATAAAGGAAATGGGTGTAAGCCACATGTGGTATACAGGGGTTTTACACCATGCTTTGGTTACTGATTACAGCCACTACGGTATAGGTGTTGATGACCCGGATGTGGTTAAAGGTCGTGCAGGCTCACCCTATGCCATTAAAGATTATTTCAATGTAAACCCAGATCTTGCCGTTAACCCCGCCAATCGTTTAAATGAGTTTGAAGCATTGATCAAGCGTACCCATGATGCGGGTATGAAAGTCGTTATTGATATAGTGCCGAATCACGTGGCTAGAAATTACCACTCTCTCAGTGCTCCGGCTGGCATCAACGATTTTGGTGCACACGATGACACTAATCAAACTTACAGCCGAGACAATAATTTTTACTACGTTACAGGGCAAAACTTTAAGGTCCCAAGCGCGCCAGACTATCACGTTTTGGGTGGCAAACCACACCATTTAGCGGATGGGAAATTCGCTGAATCCCCAGCTAAGTGGACCGGCAATGGTGCTCGCGCAGCGCAGCCAAACATTCATGATTGGTATGAAACAGTTAAAGTAAACTATGGCGTTCGCCCAGATGGTCTCTATGACTTTCCGACACTACCTGCCGATATGGCTGAGCAAGATTACAAAGCGCATTACGCGTTTTGGCACGGTAAAGATTTACCGAACAGTTGGTATAAGTTCAGAGATATTACCTTGTACTGGCTAGATAAAGGTGTTGATGGATTTCGCTACGACATGGCAGAAATGGTGCCAGTGGAGTTCTGGAGCTTCCTAAACTCATCGATCAAAATGAAAAACCCAGAGGCGTTTATACTCGCTGAAGTTTACAACCCGACTTTGTATCGAGCTTACATTCATCAAGGGAAAATGGACTTCTTATATGACAAAGTGGGGTTTTACGATAGCTTAAAGTTGTTAATGCAGGGGAAAGGCGATGCGCAGAGTGTATTACATGCGCATCACAGTGTTTCTGACATTGCCCCCCATATGCTGCACTTCTTAGAAAATCATGATGAACAACGAATTGCCAGTCCTGAGTTTGCTGGCAGTGCTGAAAAGGGCAAGCCAGCAATGGTCGTCAGCCACTTAATTAGCACTGCCCCGACTATGTTGTACTTCGGTCAATCAGTTGGTGAAGATGGTTCAGAAATGGCTGGCTTTGGTAAACCTAGTCGTACCAGTATTTTTGATTATATCGGCGTACCTGCGCATCAAGCCTGGATGAACAATGGCAAGTTTGATGGCGCCCAGCTGACACCGGCCCAAAAGCAATTACGCGCGTATTATAAAAAGCTCATGAAGTTGAGTTCACAGCCCGCCATTGTTGACGGTGAGCTTATCGATGTCAGTGCGACGAACACACAGGGCATTCAGGCTAACAATGTCATGGCATTTGCCAGAGCGAACAGCACTGAACGCCTCATCATTGCAAGTAATTTTGATGCCAAGCAGACGCAAACAGTGACGTTAACGTTGCCCGCACATTGGCAGGGGAAGGTGACAGACTTACTAGAGTCTCACCCTATAATGCGTATTGAAAATAATAAACTTATCATCACATTGGCGCCACTAGCCAGCGTGGTTTATAAGCTAGAGAGCTGATTATGCAAAAACAAAAACCACAACTGAGTTTCTGGCAAATTTGGAATATGTGTTTTGGCTTTATGGGCGTCCAATTTGGCTTCGCCCTACAAAATGGTAATGTGAGCCGAATATTTCAGACCCTAGGCGCTTCAGTCGACGACATTCCTATTCTTTGGGTCGCTGCGCCTTTAACCGGTTTGATTGTACAACCAATTATTGGTTACTGGAGTGACAGAACGTGGACAGGTCTTGGCCGTCGGCGTCCATTTTTCTTATATGGCGCGATTTTGACGACCTTATCACTGTTTATAATGCCAAACTCCCCAACATTATGGATAGCCGCTGGGATGCTGTGGATAATGGATGCCTCTATCAACGTCACAATGGAACCATTTAGAGCACTTGTAGGTGACAACCTCAATCAAAAACAACGTGCTACTGGGTACGCTATGCAGAGCTTTTTCATCGGTATCGGTGCGATTGTCGCTTCAGCATTACCTTGGATGATGACAAACTGGTTTGGGATCAGCAATACCGCCCCTGCTGGTGAGATCCCAGAGTCAGTTAAATATGCATTCTACTTTGGCGGCGCTATCTTATTTTTGGCTGTTGGTTGGACCATCCTGAAAACACGAGAATATACCCCAGAACAATTGGCCGAATTTGAGTCTGAGCATTTAAAAAGCGCGGCTACGGAGCAAAAGCAACCGATAAACTTTGCGAAATATTCATTGATCAGTGGCGTGTTAGGTGGACTTATCCTCGCAGGGGTCACTTTCTTTAAACTTGAGAAAGAACTGTATCTGCTAAGCGGATTACTGCTTTCGTTTTCGGCCATCATTCTAATTGCGGGCTATTTGCAAAACAACGCGCGCACTGATGGCGGCTTTTATGAAGTTATTTACGATGTATTTACGATGCCGCAGACAATGAGGCAACTCGCGGTCGTTCAATTTTTTAGCTGGTTCTCTTTATTTGCAATGTGGATTTACACGACATCTGCGGTGACCAGCTTTCACTATGGTACAACAGACGTCACTTCCAAGGCGTATAACGATGGTGCTGATTGGGTAGGAATATTGTTTGCTGCTTACAATGGGTTTGCTGCGATTGCTGCTGTTTTTATCCCATTTCTTGTTAAGCGCGTTGGCTTAAAAGGCGCGCACAGCATTAACCTACTACTTGGCGCAGGTGCGCTGTTAAGTTTTAAGTTTATCGCAGATCCGAGTTTACTGTGGATCCCAATGATTGGCATTGGGTTCGCATGGGCTTCTATCCTTTCATTGCCTTACGCCATGTTAAGCGATGCGTTACCGTCAAATAAGATGGGGGTATTTATGGGGATCTTTAATTTCTTTATTGTGATCCCTCAGTTACTCGCCGCCAGTGTGTTGGGCCTTATTTTAAGAAATGTTTTCGAGAATCAACCTATTTATGCATTAGTGATTGGTGGGGCGTCGTTTGTATTGGCAGCACTGTCTGTTACACGTGTTAAGACTAACGCTCAATAGCGTCACCACTAAGGAGAAAAAATGAAGAAATTATCAAGTTTGTCACTTGCCTTAATTGCCGCGGGTTTGATTGGCTGCGAAAGTGCTAATAACACGCAACAACTTGGCACGGCACCGGGCGCTCCTGGAGACAAACCCTATTGGACGTATTCTGATAAAACCGGTATCGGGACTTCTTACGAGGCATATGAGAAGGGCCAATATGCTAAAAATGCACAGACAGGTGACGTATCAAAAGTTTGGTTTTCAATTGCCAAAGGAATGATCACGGAAACGATGTTCGGTTTGATCCATCAAGCCCAGATCCGTGATATGCAGTTTATTGTAACAGGCACAAACTTTACTGTTACGGAGCAAGATGATTTAGATGTTTCGATTGACTACTTGTACAAAGATGGCGCTGGTCGTCCGCTGTCTTTGGCATACAAGATTGTGAGTAAAGACAAGCTAGGGCGATTCATACTGGAAAAGCACGTGTTTACAGATCCTGATGGTCAAACATTGTTTGTTAGGGCCAAAGTCGACACCCAGCTTGAAGGCGTAAAAGTGTTTGTGAACGTTAACCCTTATGTAAACAACAATGGCTTGAACGACTCTGCGAAAGTGTCTGATAAAGGTTTGGTTGCATGGGAAGGTAATAACTATCTAACACTGCAAAGCAAGTCTGGCTTTGCACAAGCATCAGTTGGCTTTACAGGCAGCAGTGATAATCTGACTGAACTTAAAACCTCACACCACTTGGCACAGACGTACCAAAGCACGGGTGAGCAAAAAGGTAATGTTAATTGGTTAGCTGAGCTAGGCGACGTCAAAGGCTCGGCGACATTTGATTTAGCACTGAGCTTTGGCAACAGTCAGACCGCCAGCTTTGCGCAGGGCAGTGCAGCATTGAACAAAGGTTATCAACAAGTTCTCGCCAATTACAATGGACAGGGCGATGCTGTTGGCTGGGAAGATTACATTGCAAGCTTAAAGCCTATGAAGCGCCTTGCTAATTACACCACGGACCAAGGTAAACTTTTAAATGTCAGCGCATTAGTTTTAAAAGCACAGGAAGATAAAACCCATGCTGGTGCCTTGATTGCATCCTTATCCAACCCTTGGGGTGATACAGTTGCAGCCGAAGAAGGCCATACAGGTTACAAAGCGGTGTGGGTGCGTGACTTCTATCAAGTTGCGATGGCGTTTTTGGCAATGGGTGATCCAGATACTGCACTCACGTCATTCGAATATCTTGAAAAAGTGCAGGTGACAGATAAAACACCAGGCAATCAGGGGGACACAGGCTGGTTTTTACAAAAGACCCATGTTGACGGAGAACTTGAATGGGTTGGGGTACAGCTAGATCAAACTGCAATGCCCATTATGCTAGCTTGGAAATTGTGGCAAGCAGGCGTACTAAGTGATGACAAATTGGTTTATTGGTATGAGCGCATGCTAAAGCCAGCAGCCGAGTTTTTGGTGGATGGTGGCAAAGCCAAAATTCTATGGAATGACACGCAAATTACACCGCCAGCAACTCAACAAGAACGTTGGGAAGAGCAGGATGGCTTTTCACCTTCAACGACCGCGGCCATTATTGCCGGCCTTGTAACTGCGAGCGATATCGCGAAACTTGCAGGAGATACCGCAGGTGTTGAGCGATACCTTGATACGGCTAAGCAATATAACACCAAAGTTGAAGCGTTGATGTATACCACTGAGGGTAACTTGCAAGGTAAAGATACGGACGGCGAGTATTTCTTCCGTATCGCCCGTGATGAAAACCCAAATTCTGCCACTCAGTTGGGTGATAACAATGGTCGTGCAGGTTTAGATAAACGTCAAATTATTGATGGTGGATTTTTAGAGTTGGTGCGCTACGGTGTGCGTGATGCAAATGCGCCTAGCATCATCAATACTTTACCAGAATATGAGGATGAGTCTCTGCCCGAAAACCTACGAGTGAAATACAGCTTCACGTTTGCAGGTGATCCAAATACGTACCCTGGCTATCGTCGTTATGGTAATGATGGTTACGGTGAAGATGAGATCAAAGGCACAAATTATGCCGAAGGCGGGCAAAATACGCCTGGTCAGCGTGGCAGAGTTTGGCCATTCTTTACGGGTGAAAAGGGCCATTATGAAATTGCGGCTGCGGCAGCGACGAAAGGGCTAAATACACAAACCGTGAATCGTATCAAGCACACCTATATTCGTGGTATGGAACACTTCGCTAATGAAGGGCTTATGTTACCAGAGCAAGTTTGGGATGGCGTGGGTGTGAATCCATTTGGCTATGAATTAGGAGAAGGCACCAACTCTGCAACGCCTCTAGCATGGACACATGCAGAGTATGTGAAGTTGGTTCGCTCATTAGCCGACAAACATGTGTGGGATCATTATCCTATTGTTGACGAAAAACTAAATTAACCACCCAAGATAAGGTAGTGCAATTTATATGCACTACCTTATTGATGATAAATATTCCCCAGTTTTGCTGCACTTATTATACTTAAACTTCAGTATTTTTTATTCCATTAATGATTCGTTAAGCCAATAAAACTATAATCCCCGTCGTTTATTTTTGCTACCAAGGTTGCGATTAAATGAGTTGTTTAATAAACACTTTTTCTAGAAAAATTGGTTTTATTGGTATACAAGGTCATAGTGAATGAAAACCCAAAGCGTACTGGTACTCGGCAACGGGCCAATAAATATGGATATTAGCTCCGAAGTTAATCATTTTGATCGCGTAGTGCGGTTTAACTTTTGTTCAGGTTTCCCCGAACATTTAGGAGAGAAATGCACGGACTTATGGCTTTCTAGCCGTGGTAAACAAGCGAAAAAGTTAGCTGAAAACTTTCCCAAGTTTAATATGGAAAATTTACAGAGTGTCGTACTCACTGAGCCTGCGCCAAACCCGTTTAAACAATACTTATTCAAGACAATAAAGAGAAAAGGAAAAATCGATTTCTCAAATGACATTATCAACAATATTGAAAATAAACATATTGTGAGTCGACTAGATAAACAGTATAGACGAGATCATTTAATCGATTTACTTAAATTAGGAAAGCCTGATCATAAACCCATTTGTCCCAGCTCTGGACTACTGGCAATCGCTCATTTTATTGAGCGTGGCCATAAAGTTACAATTGCTGGTTTTGGCTTTCAGGGGTGGAAAAGACATCCATGGCGCTTAGAAAAGAAAAAGGTCAGCCAGTGGGTAGAACGAGGTAACGTATGCTGGTTAAACTTAGATTCAACGCCTAATTGCTAAAGTGCGATCAGGCGTTGGGACGCAACTTATGTATCGTTGCCAAAAAGTCTTGCATGGCAACGTCTCGCATATTCATCGGTCATACCTGATAAATAGTCGGCCAATACCCGCATCTTAGCTTGCTCACCCTCGGCCACTTGATAATTTGATTGGGCAGTGTAGGGCAATAAACGCATTGGATCGCTTGAGAATGCTTCAAATAAATCAATCAACATATTTTGACCACTGAACTCAATTTGCTGCATTTTGGGTTCTCGGATCAAACGGTGATAAACGAACTGCTTTAATACTTTTAAAATTTCTTCGAACTCCTGTGCGAGCTTAACTGTGTACTTTAGTAAAGGGTCAGAAAATGCCTCGTCTCGTTCGACGAGTGCGCAGTGTATAATGAAGATGTTTACGAGCTCTCCTATGGCATCTTTTCTCAGCGGTTCATCGTCAGAAAATAAACGGTGAGTAATACTTGATAGGTTTTCATCTAGCCAAGGGGAGTCGATTTTCTTAAATGCAGGCATTGCATAGTTATACCAATCTCGCTCTGACAAAGTGCCTGTCGCGATGGCATCTTCTAAGTCATGGACGGCGTAAGCAATGTCGTCTGCATATTCCATAATTGCACTGTCTAGAGATTTAAAGCGTGTTTTAGATTTGTACTCATCATGACTTTTGAATGATGTAAATAGCGCTTTATCACTGTCGCTGAGAGGTTGAAGGATCCATTCAAAAACATGGCTATCACAGCTATAAACGCCCTTAGCTGGCAGCCATTTTTTAGTGTAAATAAAGCGCTGATTTTGCTGTTCAGGTGGCTTATGGTGCCAAAGTTGCTCTATATAAGCGGGATATTTAATAAACCCTAACAGAGTTCTACGAGTGAGATTCATCCCATAGCCATTCGAGTAAGGCTCTAGCTTAGTAACTATACGGAGTGTTTGTGCATTGCCTTCAAATCCGCCGTGTTCGCGCATTAAGTAGTTCAGCGCTATTTCACCCCCATGCCCGAAAGGGGGGTGGCCAATATCATGGGCCAAACAAATTGTTTCTATCAAGCTCGCAGAGGGGAAGTAGTTAAATTCCGAGTTTTGCAATTTTAGGTGGCGAAGTAGCCCAGTGCCAATTTGAGAAACCTCTAACGAATGCGTTAATCGAGTGCGATAAAAATCGTTAACGCCAATGCTCATGATCTGGGTTTTTGACTGCAAGCGCCTGAAGGCTGCCGCATGTATTATCCTAGAACGATCAATTTGCCAAGGTGAACGGTTATCATTAGGTCGGTTTTTTGTTTGATTTAGCAGGCGATCTTGCCAGGCTGTTTGCGTCATACCTTTCTCTACAGTGCTCGTTAAACAGAAAGCGTCAGTGCTTATTTTCTCTAGTATAGCGAGCTTAAAATAAAATTGTAATTACTTGGCCCCATTGAAAAAATCGCATGTTTTAGCGACAAAGTGGGTGGAATTCGCGTTTAACGACTATTATTGCTATAATCACCGGCCATTTTATGAGATGAACTAAGTACAACGAGTAATTATCTGACAAAGGAAGTTCAGAATCTCGTTTTGTAGGTACTAGTGAGAGGAGAATCATGCGTTCTAACTTGATTAAGTTTTTATTGATTGCCGTTTCCTTATACGCAATTATTTATCCGTTTGTTACCAAACCACCTGAACAACCTGAGCCTGAAGTTATTCCCGAAGTGATTGTTGAACAACCTGAAGTGCTGGAGCCTGAGAAGCCACTACATGATGTTGTTTTACCTGACTTTGCCGAGATAAGAGATATTGCCACTAAGAAAAAGCGCTTTTTTGATTTTATTAAACCGCACGTAGAGGCGGAAAATAAGGTGATATTGCAACAGCGAGCGAGCATAGAAATTGCGCTCATGATGCTGCAATTTGATGAAAGTCTCACGGACGTACAAAGCGAAAGGGTTTTAAAAATCTTTGATCTTTATAAGATAGATCAAAAAGAGATCACCAAAGACAACTTAAAATTAGCCCTCGACAGAGTGGACATTATTCCGAAAGAGCTGGCTTTAATGCAGGCTGCTAACGAATCTGCGTGGGGAACGTCGCGATTTGCACGCATTGGTTTGAATTTTTTTGGTCAATGGTGCTATCGAGCTGGCTGCGGCATGATCCCAAAACGTCGCGCAGATGAGGCTGCTCATGAAGTGGCTGCGTTTAAATCAGTGCGTGCATCGGTTACGTCCTATTTTAGGAATATCAACACCCATGATGCCTACCGCGAGCTACGCGCGGTCAGAGCGCAATTGCGAGCTGAAAAAAAGGAAATTACAGCCACGGAATTGACGCCAGGTTTAATGTCTTACTCTGAACGCGGTGAGGATTACATTGAGGAACTCAATGATATGATAAGACATAACAAGGCTTATTTTGATGAAGAGTAAACTACTGTCTCTACTACTTTTAGCTACTAGCTTCGGCGGTACCGCTGAAGAATTTGTGGCCTCTTATGAGGGGTTTTATGACCGATTAAAGGTAGTTCAAAAAGGCGAGTTTGAATTTGCTCGAGTTAATTTTTATCTGGTGGAAGGTGAGAGCAAACGGCCTTGCAAGATAGAAAGTGGTAAAATTGTCACTGAGCAAACGACGCAGCCACTGCAGTTCACATCGAATGCGCAACTAATGCTACCAGTGAATGAAAAGCTAGATAAAGACAAAGCCGTCGTGGTTGTCACGCCAATTTCAGCCAAGTATTGTGAGATTAAAATTCAAATTGAGTCTGCCCATTTCACTAATGCAGAACTCACGAAAGGTAAGATTTATCAACTTCATCACGAATTTGAATCGCTACTCAGTGACTTATCTGGTGTGTTTGTCGGTAAGTTATTGGCTTTTATGTTACCCGAACAAAAAGGGGTGACGCTAGAGTTTGCTGGGGATGTGACTTTAACAGATGAACATGTGTTTTGCGAAAAAAAACGGTGTCGCTTTGAAGTGCCAAAGAGTTGGGAAAACGACAACAGCACGTTCAATGTACTGACTAAACTGGTGAGTGCAAAGCCATGGATAGCCAAATAACGCTAAGCCCTTAGCCAGATTATAAAAAAAGCGACTCATAAGTCGCTTTTTTTATAGGGGTTGTACTTTATATTTCGTATTAGGGTAAGTTCCAATAGTAGATACCATACCCTACAAACAATGCCGGTATTGCGGAGTACGCTGTCGCAAGTAATGCCGCCTTAGGTGCCAATGCAATTGCTGGAAATAGCGCATCACCGTCGTTTGAGACTGCGTTTGCTGCGAGCGCGCTAAAAGGTAATACGCCTTGAATATATAAACTGGTGACAACAATTTGCGGGCCGCAACCTGGTAGCAAGCCAATCATGATAGCAATAAGAGGCGCATATATCGCATACTCAGTGAACCAAGCTGCCAGATCAAGGCCAAATAATGCCACTGACAGCTCGTAAATCATAAAGCTTGCGACAACCCATGCAGTGACAAAGTGCGTATCTTGCAATATTTTAGCCAGCCGAGAAGGGGGTTTAACTTCCTCTTCCTCTGCGGTGATTTGTTTATAAGTTTGCCCTTTTGATGACAGTGCCCAAATCACCACGGCAAAAATAGCCATTGCAGCACCGAGTAGTTCAACGGGCTTTTCGAATTCGCCCAAGTCTAGGTTAAACGCCATCAACAGAGAAATAGCAAGGCAAGGAAAAAGTAATACTTTCCAAACTGGTTCACTCATTCTTACTGCGAATGTTGGCGGATCGCAGTCCTGAACCTCTTTATTATTTTGCTCAGGTCTACAGTAGTCAGATTTGTGAAATAGATTAACCACCAAACCACTGATAATACCAACACCGACACCGAGTAAAATAATTGCCATACCTTCGAGCGGTTTTTTGGCTAAGAGCAAAAATGCGGCATCTCCCATTGTCGCAGTAAGCACAGCGACAACAGAGGCAAAACTAGCCTGCCCTTTAGTAAATTGGGTGACAACGATGATTGCGCCTCCACAGCCAGGTAGCGCACCCAAAACAGCAGCCATAGCCACTTCTAATGTGGGGGATTTTTTACTGAGGTAACTCAGTTCTAGCTGTGGAAGTTTTTCAACCAGAAAATAATAGATAGCTAACGTGCCAGCGACAAACACACTGACCTGGAAAAACGCATCAGCGAGTGTACCCAATGCTATATCTCGAACGGGTCCATAAAAAAGCGCAGTAATTAATAGTACAGGCAGTAGTAAACGCTTGTTAGCGATTAGCATTGCAAATTGAGAGGCCGCCTTAAGCGGGTATGAACGAGAGTAAGAGAGCATAAAGTGCAACCGGTAACCTAATAACAGTTGCACTTTAGAGTTAAATTAAATGAAAATCAATATCATTTATATTTATTTTCTCTGGAACTCAGAGGTTTTGCTCCAAGTTGGCCAAGCTTCTTCTTGTGAAATTAGATAACCCGCTTTGAAAAATAGTTGAAGATCCTGCACCGCGCCACTCAAATCCCACTCTTTTCGATAGCGGTCACAAGGCTGGTGGTAGCACCCACGCAATACTAAACTCATGCGCTTTCTGTATTTTGCAGTGACATCGTCAAGCGGCTCATGTCCGCCACCTGCATACATCGCTGGTATCCCCATGTTTGCAAATGCAAAGTGATCTGAACGATAGTAAATGCCCGCGGACGGGTTTGACTCGTTAGATATTGTACGGTTTTGCTCATCCGCCACTTCTTTTAGCACGCCATCGAGTGACGATTTGCCAAGGCCAACAACGCTGATGTCTTTTACTTTACCTAACAGATTGAGCGCATCTAAGTTGATATTAGCCACGGTCTGATTTGCAGGAATAACCGGAGTTTCAGCATAGAACTTAGAGCCCAATAGACCTTGCTCTTCAGCTGTTACAGCTAAGAAAGTGATAGAGCGATCTGGACGTTGTGGCAATTTTGCAAATGCTTCGGCCACTTCAATAATGCCACCTGTACCTGTCGCATTATCATGTGCACCGTTGTATATCTTGTCGCCCTTGCGGTTTGGGTCCATACCTAAATGATCCCAGTGTGCAGAGTAGATGATGTGCTCATCTGACTTGGTTGCGCCCGGTAAAGTTGCAATGAAGTTGTAAGACACTGACTTTTTGATCGTACTTTTTACGTCGACAGACGCTGTTAAGTCACCCATATCAATATGGTATGCGCCTTCAGCTGCTTTCTTTTTCGCTTCTTCAAAGTTTAGACCCGCATCTGCAAAAAGCTCTTTTGCAACATCTACGCTAATCCAGCCTTCAACAGCAACACGGTCCATGTTATTGTTTTCTTTTTGGAAACCAAATTGCTCACCGCTCCAAGAGTTTTCAACGACTTCCCATGGATATGAAGCAGGAGCAGTCTCGTGAATAATGATCGCACCAGCGGCGCCTTGGCGGCTCGCTTCTTCGTATTTATACGTCCAACGACCGTAGTAAGTCATTGTATTACCATTGAACACCGCAGGATCTTTTGTTGCGTAACCCGGATCGTTTACCAGCATCACAACTGTTTTACCTTTAACGTCCAAGCCTTCGTAATCATTCCATCCGTATTCAGGCGCGTTTACACCATAACCAACGAATACCAGCTCTGAATCGTTCAAAGATTGCTGAGGGCTAATACGACTGGTGCCCATTACCATGCCTTTTTTATAAGGGTAACTACGCTCACCAATTTGTAGCGTCATATTAGGATCGGCTTCAATAGACACTAACGGTACTTCTTGTAAAAAACTGTTTCCGTTACCAGGTTCATACCCTAACGCTTTAAACTGTTTCGTCAGATAAGCAAGTGTAAGCTCTTCACCTTTGCTTGATGGTGCTCGGCCTTCAAATTCATCTGAGGCAAGTGTTTTGATATGCTCACCGAGTTGTTGCGCATTAATGCTGTTGTAAGCGTTTGAAATATCTTCAGGCGTGTTGCTTTTTGTTGTCGCACAACCGGCTAAAATAGCAAGCGACAAAGCACTTAGAGTTAATTTTAGTTTCATGACCTTTCTTTTATTTTGGATTTACTTCTCACTTAATTAATACCATAAAAGCAAGATTAATTCGACTTAAGCCGATATAGTGTTGTGATTGATGTAAAAAAGTACGGATATTATTTAACTTTTGCGTCGTGTGGTGGATAGAGTAAAATAACGCGCAATATTGTTAGAGTTTTAGTTCGTATCAGCATGAAAAAGTTTACTGCTCCAGAAAATTGGCACAGTCATTTATTTGCACAAGCTCCGTTTTTCCATTTACAAACGCTGTTTAATTTACAACGCATGACTGCGTGGCCGAGTTTTGAGTGGCTTAATGCCCAGTTGTCTCACAATAATAGTGCAGGTAAAAAAGTGGTCTTTACGCCAAATGCGACGTTAGAACATGAAACGCGTTACTATGAAGAGATTATCGCGCAAACAGGGCAAGTCCCCACGCGTGAAGAGAACTGGCATGACTTTTTTGGGGCCATGATATGGTGCTTATTTCCCCAGACCAAGAGTTTGTTAAATCAACTGCATATCGAAGAGATCAAGTTGCATGGTCTCAAACAACGCAGCCGTAAACGTAATGCGTTAACCCTGTTTGATGAATGCGGTTTGGTACTTGCTATTCCTGAGGCTAAATGGCGAGACAAATTGCGCGATCACCAATGGACAGAGGTGTTTTTTGAGCACCGCTCACTTTGGCATACGACTATACAGCCTTTTGTATTTGGTCATGCCAACTACGAAATGTTGACGAATCCATTTATCGGTTTGACGGGGAAGCTACTGTGTGTTGAGGTTGAAGCTCCATTCTATGATTTGTCTTTGGCAGCACAATATGCGTATTTAGATGCTCAGTTAGTCACGCTGATACAAGAAAAGAATGTCCTTGATGACAATAAGCAAATGTCGCCTGTGCCTTTACTCGGGATCCCACATTGGCATTCTGACACGCAAAACGAAGCATTCTATGCGGATCAGGACTATTTTAGACCAAAAAGAAGGAACGCAAATGATAGCAGTCAACGGGTTGAAAAAACGCTTTAAGCTGACAAAGGAAGCCGTGTCAGGCAACGCTCATCAAGACCCACGTCAACGGGATGGCTATTTTAATTCGGTGGAGGCGGTTTCTTTTAAATGTGAAGGTAATGAAGTACTCGGTTTGCTAGGCCCGAATGGGGCTGGCAAAACCACCACACTGAGAATGCTCTCAACGGCGTTAACGCCTGATGATGGCAGTATTCATATCGCGGGACATGATATCGTAAAGCATCCTCTTGCGGGTAGAAAAGCCATCGGCTTTTTGTCTGGAACCACGGGGCTATATGGGCGTTTAACGGCGAAAGAAAATGTCGAGTATTTTGCTAAGTTGCATGGTTTAAAGGGACGAGCGCTGAAATCAAGGTGCGAATATCTGTTTGCGACATTAGACATGGAAAGCTTTCTGGATAAGCGAGCGGAGCACTTATCGACTGGCATGAAACAGAAAACGAACATTGCGCGTGCAGTGGTTCATGAACCGCAGGTGGTGATTTTGGACGAACCCACAACGGGTTTAGATATCATGACCAAACAAACCATTATTCAATTTATTCGAATGCTAAAGGCCAACCAAACACCCGTGGTCTTCTCTACTCATCACCTTGACGAAATAGCGCTGTTATGTGACCGGATCTGTTTGATTGATCAAGGGGTCAGTTGCTTTGATGGCACTATAGAACAATTTAAAGCGGTCGGTGATAGCAATGAACTGAACGATGCTTTTTTAAATATAGTCAACCAAGGACGTGCTCATGTTTGAGGTGTTTTTAAAAGAAGTCAGAGAACTTCTGCGAGATAGAAAAACGCTGTTTTTCGTCATTGCCTTACCGATTGTTATTTTTCCTGTTTTATTTGCTTTATTGGCTTTCCTTGCTTCTAAAACGACGCTAGAAGCCGAACAAAAAGTGCATACTTATTACATTGCAAACGCCCATTTGGCACCTGAGTTTGAAGAACGGGTTTTTTATCACAAAAGCTTTAAGCTTTACGACGGGGATGAGCGGTTTGAATCGGTAACAGCGCTAAGTGATGCTGTACGCGCTGGTAAAATCGATGTTGGCATTGTGATCCCTGATGAGTTTAATCATCAGCCTTCCGCCAACGTACAGTCAGCTTGGCAGGTTGTCTTTAATGATGCCCAGTCAATTAACTTTGTCTATAAGCGGCTTGAAAAGCTGATTAATCAGTTTGCGGCCGATCTACGCACCGCCTCATTAGAGGCGCTTGGTGTCCCCCAAACAGAACACAAAGCCCTGTTAAACCCCATTGCTGTGAGCAAGGTTGATACCGCAGATAAGCGTGAGAACTACGGAGAAAAGTTGGGGGCATTTATTCCCTACATGCTCATACCTTTAGTGTTAATGGGCGCAAGTTATCCTGCGATTGATTTAGGTGCCGGAGAAAAAGAGCGGGGCACATTAGAAACGTTATTGCTGACACCCGTGACTCGCACACAGCTGGTACTTGGCAAGTTTTTGACCGTGCTTGCAAGCTCGATTGCCTGTGCACTCGTGACCGTTTCGAGTCTGGCTGTGTGGATTGGCATAGCCAGTGGGTTTGGGGCACTTGATAGCCTCAAAGCGGCTTTTGCCAGTGTGAGTATGTGGGATTATTTGCTTATTTTTGCACTTTTGCTGCCCGTTGCAGTCATGCTGTCGTCTTTGGTGCTCGCGATTTCAATTTATGCAAGAACATTCAAGGAAGCGCAAAACTATATGGGACCGTTAAGCATGTTGGTCTTTGTGCCTATCGTGGTATCTTTGTTGCCCAATATGTCCCTAACGAGTCTAACTGCTTGGATACCCATTACAAATGTGTCTTTGGCGATAAAAGAAATCATTAAAGGCACCGTGGATTATGGTGCCGTGTTAATGATATTTGTGGCCTCGGCGTTGCTGGCCGGCGCTTTATTAAGTTGCTGTGTTCGTTGGTTTAGTCGTGAATCTGTTTTGTTTAGATAAAATCTAGATTACGCGGCTTTGGCGCCGTGTAATCCCTGCTTTTCGAGTTCCACAACATTGAGTACTTTCTTGACATCTGACCAGTGCAGCAACTCAATACGTCCTTGTTCGTTCTCCACAAGCGCCGTACAGTTTTCAATCCAGTCACCATCGTTACAATAGACAATACCGTCTGTGACATTAATTCTGGGTTGATGAATATGACCGCAGATAATGCCATCCATGCCTTGCTTTTTCGCTTCATGCACCGCTGCACGCTCGAAAGCGGCAATGGCTTCTCGGGCTTTATGAACGCGGTTTTTTAGCCATGATGCCAGTGACCAATAATGACCGCCGTACAATTTGCGTACACGATTTGTCCATCGATTTAAGAACAATAAAAAGTCGTAGGCCTGATCGCCAATAATACTAATGAGCTTGTTGTAACGCGTGGCAGAGTCGAAGTCGTCTCCATGAAGTAATAAAAAGCGTTTTCCTGCTGATGTGGTATGCACAAACGTATGATGCACTTCAACGTTAAACAACGTCATGTCAACGTAGTTTCTAAATGTCTCGTCATGGTTGCCTGGAATATAGATGACACGCGTACCTGACTCAGCCTTTTTCTGAATACACTCAAGAACTTGGTAGTGGCTTGGATGCCAATAAAATTGACGTTTTAAAGACCACAGGTCAACAATATCTCCAACAAGATATAAAGTATCGCAGCGGGTACAGTTTAAGAAGTCGAGTAGGAAATCGGCTTTACAATCTTTATAGCCAAGGTGTACATCTGAAATCCATATGCTGGGGTAGTAGGTTTGCTCCATTGTGTGTACTCTCAAGCGTAATAATGTCTACGTTAAAGGCACTAGATGACAAACTTTTATCAATATTGAGACGCTATGATGACATTTTAATCAATTTAGGCGTGGGGTATAAAAAAACGCGCCATGTGGCGCGTTTTTAAAAGAAGTGGGTGTTAGGCCATGAGTTTAGTGATTTCAGCAACGGCTGAATCAATGTCTAACATGGTTTTTTCACCTGTTCTGCGGTTCTTAAGTTCAACTTGGTTGTTATCAAGGTTACGTTCACCGATAACAAGTGTGAATGGAACACCGACTAATTCCATGTCATTGAACATAACACCTGGACGCTCTTTACGGTCATCGAACAGTACATCTAAACCAGCCGCTTTCAGATTAGCGTAGAACTTGTCCGCAATATCTGGAATGCGATGAGATTTGTGCATGTTCATTGGCACGATCGCAATGTCAAATGGTGCCAGTGCTTGAGGCCACTTGATACCGAATTTGTCGTGGTTTTGCTCAATGGCTGCCGCAACAATGCGAGATACACCAATACCGTAACAACCCATTGTCATTACTTGGTTCTTACCATTTTCACCTAATACGCCAGCATTCATTGCTTCCGAATACTTGCTACCAAGTTGGAAGATATGACCGACTTCAATACCACGTTTTATTTGTAGGGTACCTTGACCACACGGACTTGGATCGCCTTCAACCACGTTACGAATGTCAGCAACCGTATAGCCAGTTGCATCACGGTCCCAGTTTATACCACTGTAGTGAACACCGTCTTTGTTTGCACCAGCAACAAAATCAGACATGACCGCTGCGCTGTGGTCAACAATCACAGGGATATCAAGGCCAACCGGGCCCAATGAACCAGGCTTGGCGCCAATTGCAGCGACAATATCTTCTTCTTTTGCCATTTCAAGCGGTGCGCCAACGAGTGCGAGCTTTTCAGCTTTCAATTCGTTTAATTCGTGATCGCCACGCACGATAAGTGCGACAAGGCCACGTTCACCGTCTTCATTTTCAGGGCCATAAACGATCAGGGTTTTAACACCTTTATGTGCTTTAACACCATGCTGATCAGCAAGCTCAGCGATGGTTTTTGCATTTGGTGTGTCAAACGTATTTAAGTCTTTACTTGGTGCAGCACGCTCCGCCGCCGGCGCGATTGCTTCTGCTTTTTCGATGTTTGCAGCATAGTCACTTTCTGTGCTGAATGCGATAGCATCTTCACCTGACTCTGCAAGTACATGGAATTCATGAGATACGCTACCACCAATAGAGCCTGTGTCAGCGATTACTGGACGGTAATCCAAACCTAGGCGCTCAAAAATATTACAGTATGCTTGATGCATTACTTGGTATGTCTTTTCTAGACACGCGTCATCTAGATGAAAAGAGTAAGCATCCTTCATGGTGAATTCACGCGCACGCATTACCCCAAAGCGAGGACGAACTTCGTCACGTACTTTAGTTTGTACTTGATAAAGTGTCAGAGGCAATTGCTTGTAGCTGCTCACTTCTTTGCGCACAAAGTCGGTGATGACTTCTTCATGTGTCGGACCAAGCGCAAACGGACGGTTATGACGATCTGTAATTCTAAGTAGTTCGGGGCCAAACTGTTCCCAACGGCCTGATTCTTCCCACAGATCTGCTGGCTGAATGACGGGCATCAACATTTCGATTGCGCCAGCTTTTTCCATTTCCTCGCGTACAATAGTTTCTACTTTACGAAGTACTTTTAAACCTGACGGCAACCAAGTGTATAAACCTGAAGCGAGTTTGCGGATCATACCCGCACGTAGCATTAGCTGGTGGCTTACCACCTCGGCATCAGAAGGCGTCTCTTTAAGAGTCGCTAAAATATATTGACTGGTACGCATGCTTGTTCCGTTCAATGTTGTGTGTTTTTAATTAGGCACGTAGTTTAACAGTGCCTAAGGTGCTAAAAAAGAGTTATTTTCGCTGTGCGGATATTTAATCTTTTGCTTTGTTTGGGGTTTGCTGCTTTTCATGGGTTACTTCGATGACATGATTATGCGCATCTTCAACCTGCCAGCGAATATTGAACTCATAGAGGCTCATGCCATAACTTTGCGTTTGTTGTTTTTTCTTTTTATAGGCTGGTCTAGGGTCCTGTTTTAACACGTTGCTAATAAAGTTTTTTAACTCTGGGTACTGCGATTGTGTGTCAATAAAATCGCTCGCCTGTTCGCTAAATGAGACCGTCATTTCGGTTTCAGGACGTGTGTCGGCGAACCCGGCAGAAGCCCCTTCTAAAGCATCGGAGTAGGGAAGGTAGGGTTTGATATCGACAATCGGTGTGCCATCCAACAAATCAATACCAGATAGCAATAGCGCCAGTTGACCATGCTTGTACTCAACGCCTTCTAGTTTGACTGCACTCATACCGATGCCATTGGGTCTAAACGTGGCTCGTGTCGCAAAGACCCCTTTGCGTTCGTTTCCTCCCAACCTTGGTGGGCGTACCAGCGCGGAGTAGCCTTTGTCTGCGGTTTCATGAAACCTAAATAGGAGCCACAAATGTGTAAACTCTTCGATACCGCGCACGAACTCTTCTCGATTAAAGGCTTCGCAAAAAACCAATTTTGCGGTGGCCTCAGGAACCAGCCTTGGCTGCCTAGGAATGGCAAACTTTTGTTTGTATGGAGATTCGATATGACCGATAGCTTGAACTTCAAATTGCACGATAGCGGGCTCTACAGATTAAAAGTCGCATTGTATCTTTTTGTTTTGGGCACAACAAATCTAAATTTCACTGTTGGAAGTGTAATAGCTTGTAATGTACAAGTTTAAAATTACACGCATAATTATCCCAAAAAATAAAACGGATAAAGCGATGTTTTTTGCGCGATTTGGAAACCAAATGTTGACGAGTGACGATATGGAATTAATTGGAGACAGAGCACTTGGCTTCAAAAACAGCATTACCAATACAAAACAGCGAAAAGCTTTAAATGCGAGTTTACATCATTCTAGTCAAAACAATGATGAAATTGCCCTGTTTATGGAAATTGTTATCAGAGTGTGTAAAAAGTACGTCTGCAAAACAAGCCCCATTCGAAGCGCACTGATGTTGCAATTGCAAAGACAGAGAAAATCACTAATGCAGACCTTTAAAGGGGTTCAAGAAGGGACGGTAAGCCCCAGTAAATTAGATACCTTTTTACAAGCACATACAGAATCAATCACCGCCGTATTGCTTCCTGATTCGTTAGCCACGGCAAGTGATTTAAAACAATTAGTCCGTACGGTCTTATTCCAGATTGCCAGAGAGAGTGTGTAAAGACTGTTGATGCCTGACGTAGCAGGCCAACATCGTAATAAGGGGAAACTTTTAACAGCTGTGCATGTTAAAAGCACACGATAGAATCATTAAAAACAGCGGCCTATTTTTAAGACCATTGATGAGTGGTGGCCGTGATGATTTAACGAGAAGCCATGCGCACATGGGGTTAGTAATGTCACTATAACTCGCGTGGATGCCTACAACTTTGTCATGATTAATGAGGCAGACACTTGTCAATCTAATTTAAATAGCTAAGATCTTCCGCCTGACAGAGTAACTTTACCGCGAAGCAGAGCGTGACATGCCAAAATCCAAAACAAGCCAGTTAATTTACACGGTTGTATTAAACCGTTGGTTTCTGCTGTTTCCGTTAATTTTAATTTGTTTGCTCGTGACCAATATCACGGTTGAAGACTTGCGCTTTTTGTTTGGTCATATGGATGAACATGGTTATCAGAATGTCATTGACAACGAATCAACCATCACCATTTTATTGATTGGGTTTGGCGCGGTAATGGATGGTAGAAAGATTTTGTCAAAACGCGCTTGGGACAGTAAGCAAGACACGCGTCTAAAAGAACACACAATACTGAACGAAACCTCTGAATACTATGGCTTTATGCTTATCGTGATTGGTATCTCTATTGAGATTGTCGACCAATTGGCAAACTATTTACGCAACTTTCATCTCGAGCTTTTGGTATTTGAAGCTTGGTTTAGCATCGTTTTGAATATTGTTGCTGTGGGCGTTATGCTAAAAGCCACTTACAAGATTGCCGTGATAGAAAAGCACAATCATCAGCTGTAGTCTTTGAGAGGGCAGTACCAGCTTGATGAAGCTTATACATGTAACTCAAAGAGTGCTTGTGCGCGCCAAATTGGATCCAGTGGTTGATTATCGGTGCTGATAAGCCATACAAAATTGGCAAACTGCTCTGCTTTAAATCCGTAGATTGTGGTTCCTGAAAACACATCTATCAGTACCTTATGTAACGTTTCTAGGTGCACTTGGGTAGAAAGTACGGTATTGAGCACTATCCAACTGCTTTTAGTCACCCGTTTTTTTATGTCCTGATAGAAAGATGGTTCAAACATAAAGGTCACCGGCTCTGCTGAGTCAAAAACATCCACAAATATCAAATCAAAAGGTGCTGAGGTGGTGTCGCGTACAAATTGACGCGCATCCATACAATGGATGGTATGGTTATGTTGTTGCGGGTTAAAATGCGCTTCGTATAGCGCAATGACCGTTTTGTCATACTCCACAACTTCAATATTTAACGTTGGGTAATGTTCAGCAAGGTGTCTTAGGGTTCCGCCACCACCAAGACCAAGCTCTAACGCACGGGTTGGTGTTTTCATGACATGTAAAGGGAGTGTCATAAACAACATATGAGGAAACATCAACGCATCTGAATGCGAGAGGGACATCGCGCTTTGCACACAACCATCAATGCAAAGCCAGCGTAACTCATTGTTTTGATAAACTTCGTATAACTTACCTTGCTCATTCAGTTGTGTAATTTGCGATAATTGTTCATGTTGATCGATTGCTTTTGGCATACTAATTTCGGAACAGTGGTCAGACAGGGTATATTCTAGTAATTAATTTACTGTTTTGTAATCACTGCGTCTAATTAATAGTGATATGATATTAGTTTGATGTATAAAAATAAGAACTAAAGTAGTTATCTTTGGTATTGGTCTCTATAAGCAATCATTGTCACACTCGATGTGGCTGGGTGTGTGAAGTTACGTCATGAAGTATCCTATTTTAATTACATTGCTGGTTGGGGTGACATTGATTTTGAGTAGGTCTGTTGCTGCTCAAACAATTCGTTTTGTCGCTGAAGATTTACCGCCTTATCATTTTATCAACGAGGCAGGAAAACCAGATGGCGGTTTGGTAGAAATAGCGCGCGCGCTCCAAAAAGTGAGCGGTCTCGATGCCAAAATCGAAATTTTACCCATGGCACGAGCACACCATGAATTGCAAACCATGAATAATGTTGTGATGCTCGCGTGGTTAAAAACCCCATCTCGCGAACAGGGGTACAAGTTTTTGGGGACAATGTGTAAAATTTCCGCCTCGTTAATTGGTTTGAAAGAAAACAAGCTCAATTTGACGGATTTAGAGCATGCAAAACAATATCGGATCAGTACTATTCGAGGTTACTACAGCGAAGAATACTTGCGCAGCGCTGGTTTTTCTGAAGATCATGATCTGGTACTCGTGTCTCATTATGCAAGCCTCTGGCATTTGCTTTACAAAGGACGGACGGATCTTATTTTGACGAATACCCAAACCATACAAAGAGAATTAGATGCTCTGGGATTGGATTCAAGTCAATTAGAGTACAAGCTCACATTGGAAGACTTTCCATCGCAGTTGCACTTAGCGGCCAATCAAAACTTTCCAGATGAGGTCGCGAGAAAAATCAGTGCTGCTTTAGATACGCTCAAAGTGTCTGGTAGATACCAAGAAATCATACAAAAATGGCAAATGCCACACTAAATACCCGCTAAAATAGGAACTTATTTTTAGATTAATATCAAGCAACGATCCACTGCATTGACTACACTTGTCATTCAGGCTAACGGTTAGGACGCTCGTATATTAGAATGGAAATCGGTGACTTGCAGCTGCAAACGGTGATGGACAGTGTCAAAGACGGGTTTATCATAACCAACCAATGCGGTGAGATAATTAGCTTCAACCTATCTGCGACCAAGATTTTTGGCTATTCACAACAACAGGTTACTGGTCAAAACATCGCATCATTAATGTCATCAGAATACAGGCCGCTGTATTTTAAATATCTGCAAGGTATTCACATCCAGGACGATAAGCAACAGCCTACTCCGAGCTTGGAAGTGCTCGCAAAACATCAAGCAGGTTGCGTTTTTCCGGTTGAATTATCTGTGAGTGCACTGGAAGTGACCGGAAAAAAAGTTTTTTTAGCAACCGTGCGGGATATTTCTGAACGAAAAGAAGCTGACCAGTCTATCAAGTCTTATATCGAGCATATCGAAACCATTATGGATACGGTGTTAGATGGACTCATCACAATTGATATGAAAGGCTGTATCCACAGTTTTAATGCGGCTGCCGAAGCTATTTTTGGATATCGAGCTTGCGATGTTATTGGCAGAAACGTAAAGATGTTGATGCCAGAGCCGTATCAGTCCGAGCATGATATGTATCTAGACAACTACCACAAAACCGGAGATAAAAAAATTATTGGTATCGGTCGCGAGATCACTGGTAGGCGTCACAGTGGGCATCTATTTCCAATGGAGCTTGGTGTTAATGAAATGGTGGTACAGGGCAAAACCATGTTTGTGGGCACGGTGCGAGATATATCAGAACGAAAAGCTGCGGAAGCCGCGATTGACTCTTATATTCGAAAGCTTCAGATCAGCAATTCAGAACTAGATCAATTTGCGTATATCGCATCTCATGATTTAAAGGAACCGCTTCGAGGACTTGCCAACAATGCGTTATTCCTGGAGGAAGATCATGGTACTGCAATGGGAGATGAAGGGGTACGAAGAATCAAGCGGATACGATTTTTGTGTACTCGAATGGAAAAGCTGGTTGATAGCCTGCTGTATTATTCACGGTTAGGTCGCCAAGATCTGGCGGTAGAAAAAGTGGATTTAAATGCGCTCATTGATAATGTCATTGAATTAACATTGCCAGAAGAAACCGCTCAAAGTGTGCACTTATCTATCCCTAAGGCGTTGCCGAGTATTACGTGTGACAAGCCTAAAGTGTCTGAGTTGTTTCGGAACCTGATTTCTAATGCCGTGAAGTACAACAGGTCTGCCACCAAAGAAATTGAAATCGGCGTAAAGTCCAGTATCGAACCAATAAATAACACCTTAGAAACGCAGGTATTTTATGTGAAGGACAATGGGCAGGGGATAGACAGCAGATTTTTCGAAGATATTTTCCGAATATTTAAAAGATTAAATGAAGAGGATGACTCTGTTCGCGGTACTGGAGTTGGCCTCACTTTTGTGAAAAAAATTGTTGAACGCCATAATGGGCAGATTTGGGTTGAATCGGAACTTGACCGCGGTAGCTGCTTTAATTTTACTTTGAAGCTAGGAGACTGACGGATGGACAAAGACTTAGGTTTGCTTTTGCTAGTAGATGATAACCCTGATGACTTTGAAGCAATATTACGCAGTTTACGCAAAAGCCACTTTATGAATCCAATTCAATGGTGCCAGTCTGGACAAGATGCCAAAGACTTTTTATACAAAGAAGGCAAATATGAATCACAAGAGCACATAAAAAGGCCCGTGTTGGCTTTGGTCGATTTGAACATGCCGGGTTTGGATGGCAGGCAACTATTACGTGAATTAAAATCAGACCCAAAGATGTGCTCTATTCCTATCGTAGTGTTGACGACCTCAAGTGATCCTCAAGATGTTGAGTCATGTTATGCCTTGGGGGCATCGGCTTATATTCAAAAGCCGGTTGAGTTTGACGATTTAGCCATCGCATTTAAAAAGCTCAAAGATTTCTGGTTTGATGTCGCATTACTCCCAACAACGGATGGATATGACGAGTGTTAAAACTAAATTGTTTACTGATCGCCGATAACATCGAGCTAATTGAAGAGATCAGTCACGCTTTACTGGCGACCCGTATAAAACACACACTTTACTTGTCTTCAATGCCATCATCTGGCCTTGAGAAGGCAATGCAAATCAAGCCCGATTGCATCTTGATAAGTGAGCACTTTTTGACAGGAGACATTGCAAAGAAGCTATCCGAATATACCCCATTACTGTGTGTTGCACACTCGGACAATATTGAAACGCCATCCCGGCCTAATGATGACGGGCTGCCTCACGTTGCAATTAATCGCAATTTGACTCAGCGCCTGACTTCATTGCTGTCCGCAGACCATAAAGTAGAAAAAAATACAGCACCTAAATTTGTATTTAACGCCACTTTTTTAGATTTAGTCATTGAAAGTATACCAAACTATGTTTTTGTAAAAGATGCGGAATTTCGAATTGTGCGTGCTAATCAAGCATTTTTATCGCTTTACCCCGAAGCTGATAGAAACAAGGTAATTGGCTCTACAACCATAGAGGACTATGACCCCGTTGAAGCACAAGAATTCTTGGCCAAAGACCGAGAAGCATTCGCGTGTGGTTATAGCGAAACAGTCGAAAAAATTCAGTTTCCTAATGGCGATGTGCGAATTTTATATACACAAAAGAAGCGATTCACAGATGAACATGCAGAAAATTTTGTTTTGGGCATTTGTACTGATGTGACAGAACGAGAAGACCTCATTAAAAAACTGACGAGATCGAATCATGACTTGGAGCGATTTGCATACAGTGCATCGCATGATTTAAAGTCACCACTCAACGCGATTAAAAATCTTGTAGGTTGGATAGAGGAAGATTATTCTGAGGTATTACCTGAGGGGGCTGCGGAGAGTTTTCGATTAATTAAGAGTCGCAGTATTCGGATGTCGAGATTACTTGATGATCTGCTTGCTTACTCCAGAGTGCAGAAGCGACTTGAAGATGAGGAATGGACATTCGTCGATGAGGTTGTGGATTCAGCATTTGCTGTGATTGATAACACTGACAATTTTTCTGTTAAAATCAATGGCCCCAAATTACAGCTGCCTCGGGTTGCATTTCAAATTGTCGCGATGAATTTAATTGGCAATGCGATTAAGCATCATCATAAAAAGTGTGGCTCGATAGTGATTGAAATAAATTCGCTTACCAGTGGCCACCAAATTTCATTTATCGATGATGGACCCGGCATTCCTATCACATACAGCACCAAGATTTTTGAAATGTTTCAAACGCTCAAATCAAGGGATGTCGTTGAAGGAAGCGGAATGGGACTTGCGTTAGTGAAAAAGGTATTAGATTACTATGAAGGGCATATTACGTTGAATGAACGGCATCAAGGTGGCGCCCGGTTTGATGTATTTTGGCCTAAACGCACAAAATCCCAATAATCTCGAAAACCAAGTTTTAAGTGTACCTCACGCGCATTCAATCCCTTTAAAGGGACGTGTATGGGGGCTGTGATTGAAATCACCTCACAATGCGTTACATTTTATTATAATTTTCAGTCTCTATTCTCTGGATAACCTATTGTATTTTAGTGCACACTAGCCGCAATAGGTAACGCGAGAGACGGTGATGATTGAACTAAGGCAGGTGACTTTTTCCAGAACGGATGGGGCAACGCAAAGAAAAATAATTGATGACCTATCTATTGTGATTAATGAAGGCCAGCAGGTCGCGTTGGTCGGTGACAGCGGTTCTGGCAAAACCACATTATTAAATTTGCTCGCTGGATTACTGGTTCCAACTCATGGAGAAATTACAGTCAACGGGCAGCTTATCTCTCACTTCAATGACAATGAACTGGCCGTGTATCGCCGTTCAATCGGTGTGATTTTCCAGCATTACCAACTTTTAGAAGCGTTGAGCGTTGCAGATAACATCCGTTTTCAGGCCCGTTTAAATGACATTAAAGTTGACCATGCGCAATTAGAAACACTCGCTGAGCGTCTGGGAATAAAAGATAAATTGCGCGCTTTTCCTAACCAATTGAGCGGCGGTGAGCAACAGCGAGTTGGAATAGCCAGAGCTGTCATTAATCAGCCGAAAGTCATTTTGGCGGATGAACCAACCGGCAACTTAGACAGTGAAAGAAGTCAAGAAGTGGTCGATTTACTGCAAACCCTGTGTAGGGAGAGGCGTATTAATTTAGTGATGGTGACCCACAGTCAACGGCTTGCTGGGCAGTTTGAAACGCAGCTCAGGCTTAAAAACGGAAAGCTATATGACTGAGTTGCGGTTAATATTTTTTACTTATGGGCAGTTTTACATGCGCCATAAGGGGTTGTTGTTACTATTTATACTTGGCTTCAGCTTGGGCAGTTCCTTGATCAGTGCGATTTATGGACTGAATCTAGAAGCTTCACAGAGATATAGCCAAAGCAGTACTTTGCTTGCAAACCCTGTGACCCATTTTATTAAACCGCAATTGGGTGAAAAGCACATCCCTCACGCACTCTGGCAAGTCTTATCTCGTCAATCCAATTTGAAAATGGAGCCGGTCATTGAAGGGCGAGTACAGTTAGATGATGGCCGCTGGCTGAATATTCGTGGTGTTGACCTATTGAAATGGGTGCAATTTCAAGGAGGAGAGAAAGCCCCCCACGATCAACCTCTCACCTCCCAAAGTCAGCTGTTTGACACCGTGTTTTTAGATCCAAAAGTGATCACGCGTTTGGGTGCAAAAGAGGCTCCCCAGAGTTTGCTCATCAAGGGCACGCAGTATCAAATCCGGCCAATGGCAGGGCTCGGTTATCAGGCGCTCATGGATATTAGCTTGGCGGATACCTTGTTAAACGCCGAAGGGGCACTGAGTTTTATTGAGATTATAGATATGGATGAAAGCCATGCTAAGTTAATGACATCGGCCATTGCGCAAAAAGCGCGCTTGGAGCGTGCCTCCGATCAGACTTTTGATACACTTTCAGGTCCTTTCTTTTTCAACCTTCAAGCATTGGCTTTTTTAGGGTATATCGTGGGGGCTTTTTTAAGCTTCAATGCGATTAAACTGGCATTTGCTGCACGTAAAAGGCTACAGCGACAACTATATGTACTGGGTTGTCAGCAGCGCAAACTGACGCAAGCAGTCATTATCGAATTACTGTGTTTGGGTCTCATCTCTGCTTACTTAGGCGCATTGCTGGGCGTATCTTTGGCGAATCTGCTGGTTACGGATGTCGGGCGTGTACTGCGCAGTTTCTATCAGTTGGATCGAAGCCTCATTGTTGGCCTAGATTATTCTATGGTGCTATTGGGGTTTGCGCTGAACACGCTGGTGTTAATTTGTTTTTTAGGCTCACAAAAAACCATTTCAGAGCGTTATAAAAAGGTGGCTGCATTAGGTGTGTTTGTTTCAAGTGTGGTGGGGGCAGTGGTGTTATGGCAGTACGCAGACAGTAAATTCATGGCTCTGATGTTGTGTGCTTGTGTGTTAATGGCATTTTTTGTCCTGACCCCCCATCTTCTTAAGCGCGCATTTAGTAGTCGGTGGCCTACGAAATCCCCATTACTGTTATGGATAAAAGCGGATAGCCAATCCCAAATCAATGAGCTCCTCAGTGCCGTTTTAGCGACCTTGATGGCAATGGGGGCGGCCATCGGCATGCAGGTCATGGTACATAGTTTTAGCACGGCACTAGACAGCCACTTACAAAAGCGCCTCAGTGCAGATTTATACGTTCGGCCATCGGTGGTTTCTGATCAAATGGGGATCGATCTAGAGGCCTTAGGGTGGTTCGACAAAGTGGGCGTGTATTGGCAGGCGCCGGCACAGATAAATACACAGACCAAACGTGTAGATGTAAAATTAATCAGCTTTGGGGACAATGCGAATTACCATAGTCACATCACCTTACTTGGGCGAGAACCGATAGGATCTCAACATATTGCCGGGGCAACGGAAACACAATTGGCCCGCTGCGTAGTGAATGAACCTGGGTGGCGCATCAATGGCATAAACATAGGAGATACTGTTGAGTTGCGCCAAGGCGAGATGCAAGTAAAGTGCCAAGTCAGTGGGGTATATTACGACTATGGTGAACAAAGTACGGCGTTATTGGTGACAACCTCAACAATACACCATGCAAAGCTCGCCTATGAGGCGTTCGGGTTTTCATTAACCTTGAAATCAGGCCAAGACATTGATGAGGTCACTGAGCAATTGAAGCAAACCTATGGCCTTGAAAGTAGTCAGATTAGTGTGAATAAGACCTTCAAAGCATTTGCCAAGCAGTTGTTTGAGAACACATTCAAAGTCACACATGCGCTCAACCTATTCATTATGTTGATTGCATTGTTTGGTATTTGGGTGAGCTTTTTAACGTTAGGCCGCCAGCAGCTACAACCTATGGCTGTGCTTCAAACATTAGGGGTGACCAGAGCGCAGCTATTTTGGAGCAAGTTATTACAAGCGTGTGTCATTTTACTGGTGACCACGGTGTTAGCAATACCTTTGGGTATTTTATTGGGCTGGGTACTTTTAGCCTATGTCATGCCAATCGCGTTTGGTTGGAGCATGGCATTGGTACTGAATTGGCCTGATATTTTGCGCTTTTGTTTGGTTGTTTTGCTACTGGCTCTGATTGCCAGTGCAGTGCCTTTGGTTAAATTGGTCCGACGCAACGTCGCGGACAGTGTTGCAAGCTTGTAGAGGTCGTATGAAAAGTTTTGCTCTATGTATAATCAGTGCCGTTTTACTCGTCCTAGGGTGCAGTGAACAATCGTCTTCTACGAAGTCTCAGTTCTCTTTCTCTCAACAGATTGGTGATGATGTTGAGCCTGACACGCAACTGACTTTTCCACAGGATCATGGCATACATCCGTCGCAAGGGATTGAGTGGTGGTATATCACAGCAAATCTCGAAAGTGAGTCTAAACAACAGTTTGGAGCGCAGTGGACGCTCTTTCGTGTGAGTACACCAAACCTGGCAAGCAATCACGATAGCATATGGTGGGACGGGCAGTTTTATTTTGCCCATTTTGCATTGCAAACCAATGAAAGCCATGTTGCGTTTGAACGAACTGGACGTGCTGGTTCAGTCAAAGTCAATGCTGCGCCATTTACTGCGCAAATTAAAGATTGGCATTTATCCAGCATTGACGATGCCTATTTACCACTGCGCTTACAAGCCAGTGAATCGGGTTATCGTGTGGATCTAGTACTCGATAATAGCCCAAGGGTATTGCATGGAAAGTCAGGTTATAGCCAAAAAACACAGGATGGTCATGCGTCTATGTATTATAGCTATCCGTTTTTGCAAGCCCGTGGTCGAGTTGAATTCGCAGGGGAAACCCATCAAGTGACAGGGCGCGCTTGGCTTGATAGAGAGTGGTCGTCAGCATTTATTAACCCTAATCAAATGGGGTGGGATTGGTTTAGCCTACAGGCTAAAGATACATCAGAAGGGGGCTTGATGGCGTTTTGTATTCGGGGAGCCGGCCAGAATTATGAATACTGTAGTGCAACATCAATTAGTCCAGATGGGCAAAGTAACGCATACGATAATGAACAAGTATCACTCAAAGTACTTGAACGCATTACGCTAGAAGGAAAAGATTACCCCAGAGCATGGCAACTAAACATAGACGGTTTCACACCTATCGAGATACAAAGTATTAACCCCGATTCGCGCAATAACCTTAGCATTCCATATTGGGAAGGCCGAGTTCAGAGTCGTGGCGGTTTTGATGCGCTAGGGTATGGTGAGCTAGTTGGATACTAAATTGATAAAAAGCGGCATTAAACTGTTTCTAAAATAGAAAAACAAAAGAAAATAAAGATTTCTGCTCGCGCATAGCGGGCTTAAGGATTATTATGCGCGACAAAGAAACTTATATAGGCAGTAAAGTATGTCTTGTCCTCCTTGCCCCAAATGTAGCTCTGAATATGTATATCAAGATCAAAATCAATTGATCTGCCCTGAATGTGCTTACGAATGGGATCCGTCAGCAGTAGAAGAAGACGACACGCCACAAGTAAAAGATGCAAATGGCACTTTGTTAGTCGATGGTGACAAAGTGACGGTTGTTAAAGACTTAAAAATTAAAGGCAGCTCGCAGGTTATTAAAATTGGTACGAAAGCGCTTGTAAGACGTGTTCTCGATAAAAAAGATCACGAACTAGACTGCAAAGTAGATGGTGTTGGCGAAATGATGGTTACTGCTAAGTTTGTGAAAAAAGCTTAAGTGATGTAACGATATAGAGGAGTGGGCGGGTCTGCTCCACTCTTTTATATTTTGCTTAGGGTTGCCTTAAGATCAGAAAATGACAAAGGCTTAGAAAAGTAATACCCCTGTAAACAAGATACCTTGGCTTGCTTACATAGCGTTGCATGGGCTTCAAACTCTACCCCTTCCGCAACCGTTTCAATCGATAAACTGTGTAACATACTCGCCAACCCTATCAGCATTATTTTGGCTTTTTCATCTTGTAATGTTCTTTCTATTAAACTTTTATCAAACTTCACAATGTCGATTGGGTAATTTAAAAGATGAGAAATAGAAGAAAAGCCCGTGCCAAAGTCATCAAGCGCAATTTTACATCCTTTTGACTTTATTGACCTCAGTGTCTCCATGGTTGACTCACTGTTTTCAAGCAAGGCGGTTTCGGTCACTTCAATGATCACTTTAGTCAAATCAACCTTGTAGTGTTTTGCTTGCTGCTGTAAAAAAGTAGGCAAGTTTAAGTCATGAATTTGCAAAGGAGATAAGTTGATAGCAAGTTCAATTGATTGGCTAAAGTCACTGTGACAAAGTTCGGCATATTGGCAGAGTGCTTTTTGGATAATAAGGCGGCCGAAAGCTTCTATGAGTCGAGTTTTTTCAGAAGTGTGTATGTATTCTGCGGGGCTTGCGCCCGATGCCTTAACTGGCAGCCTAACAAGTGCTTCTAGCGATTTTACGGTATTGCTTGTACTGGTTAAAATGGGTTGATAATACACCTCAAATTCATTGGTTTTAATGGCTTCTCTAAGTTCTCTTTCAATCTGGAATAGCTTAAAAAATTCCCGTTCAAGTGATTCATCATAAAAACAAATTTGATTCTTTCCCCCATTTTTAGCTTTATACATGGCGATGTCAGCTTGTTTAAGGAGATCTTCTGTGGTTGTTTTAGACGCGCTGAGCGTAATGCCAATGCTTGCTGTACTGTGGATCTCATGTTGGGAGAACACAAAAGGCGCCTCAAAACTTGATAACACACGCTCAGCGATACAAAGCGCAGCATCTGCATCACGGACACCCGAAAACATAAAAGCAAATTCGTCACCACCTAGGCGCGCGAATAGCGGACTTTCACGAAAAGCATACCGTACTCTGTTCGCAAGCTCTTGTAAAACAGCATCGCCAGCAGAGTGACCGAGGCTGTCATTGATCATCTTGAAGCCGTCGATATCAAGCAGCATGACAACGACATAGCCCTCTAAACTACGCATATTAACTAGCAGAGAGTTGAGTGCGGTTTCAAAATAACTACGATTAAATAACCCTGTAAGCGGATCCCGTTCAGCCAGTTGTTTAACTTGTTGATAGCTCTTTGAGAGCTTGTTTTCGAGTTCAATTCTTTTTTGTGATTGTTTTATACACCTAAGTAGCTGAGTGGCGGTCACTTCATCTTTGAGCAACAGGTCTTGCGCGCCTGCATTTATACAGTTGATCAGCAGCTCTTCATCTTTGTTGTTGGTCAGCATAATAATGGCAGAACATTCACACATTTTTTGTGACTTCAATTCAACCAGCACTTGCAAACCATTACGTCTAGGCATTTGATAGTCTAAGAGAATAACGTCGTATTGGGCTGCTTGAATAGCACTCAAGCCATCTTCTGCACTGTTGACTTCCTTGAGATCAAACTTTTGCAAAGAGCAATTTAGTGCTTCTTTGACAAGTTCACGGTCTATTTTCTGATCGTCGACCAGTAAAATATTCATTGCTGTTGCTCCTTATTCCTAAAATACGCCCAAACGATGCAGACGAATACAGCAATCTGATACGAAAAGACTAGTTCAAACTGGTGCAATGAGCTAGCCAACTGGGCAATTAGTTACTAACTTTGTATGAGCGTTTAGATGCTTACCTAGCTAGCTAAGGATAATTAGTTGATAAATAATATTGGAAACTCTTCACAGCGCTTGAAGTTAGCGGTGGCCGTGGTTTTATCAGGTGTGATCATCAGCGTGTTTGTTTCGGTCCATATTTGGTCGCTTTCAATTGAGCAGCACAACCTATTAATTAAACTTACGTCGGTTGCAAAGTCTGAACTTATTGAGCATCACTTTGTCAGCTCCATGCCGGCAATCATCAATGCGCTGGAACGCATGAGAAACCGTTGGATTGCGCGTCAAGGGCCGCCTTTTTCAGAGTGGCAACTGGATGCACAAGACTATGTCAACGATCATGCGGGTTTAAGGGCTGTAGAATGGGTGAATAAGGACTATGTTGTTAAATGGGTTGTGCCACTTAAAGGCAACGAATCAGCGGTCGACTTAGACTTGACCTTTGAGGCCAATCGTAAACAAGCGCTAGATCAAGCTAGAGATTTAAAAACGTATACTCTGTCTAAACCGGTTCAGCTAGTACAAGGCGGGAAAGGGTTTTTAGCCTATTTCCCAATCTTTGTTGGGCGTGAATTTGAAGGCTTTATTCTTGGTGTTTTTGATGTGTCTCTATTGGTAGACAGCTTATTACCACACAAGTTTATTGAAGATCACAATATTGAAATCTTGTCAGGTAATGAAGTGATGTACAGCAAAAAAGAAGCTGAACTTACTTATGATGACAAAACAGGGCATACCCATTCGTTTTCACTGTATGGTGTACAGTGGGATATTGCAGTGTGGCCAAGGAAAATAACAGGAGTGACTGAAGAGTCTAGCATCCACTATGTTGCGCTTGTTAATGGTGTGCTGATCTCTTTATTGGCGGGTGTTGCATTGTTTTACCTCCTTAAGTCCCTCATTTCAGAATCTATCATTCGCGCTAAGGATGCAGAGCACAAAGCGACACTCGAAAATGCCATTGACGGGATCATCACTTTAGATAGCCGCGGAGTGATTCGAAGTGTGAACGGGACGGCAGAGCATATATTCGCTCGTCAAAGAGGGGACTTGATTGGCCAAAAGCTGAGCATACTACTTGCTGAGCCATTTAGGACGGAGTATGCACAGTGTGTGTGGGATAAGGAGAGGCTGAATGAGGGATGTGTTGAGATTGGCAAAGTACAGAGGGTTGCCGGAGTGCTCAAAAATGGTCATGTGTTTCCATTGGACTTAGGGATCACTACATTTGAAATACACAAAGCGCAGTTATTTTGCTGCGTCGTGAAAGATGTGTCAGCGGCGGTGAAGCTCGCACAAGAAAAAGAAAAATTAATTCAGCAGCTCTCAAAATCAAATGAAGAGCTGGACAACTTTGCCTACATCGCTTCCCATGATTTAAAGGAGCCGCTGCGGGCAATTCAAAATCATGCGTGCTTTTTAAAGGAGGACTATGAATCGATCTTGGGCAGTGATGGCGTGTATAAATTGGATAGGTTGGTCTATTTGGGGGCAAAAATGGAGCGCTTGATATCTGACTTAATGTACTACTCAAGGCTGGGACGTGAGGAGCCGGATATGGCGCGGTTTAATATGGTGTCCGCTGTTAAAAGTACTAAAAGTAGGCTGTCAGAATCGTTAGAAGAGCACAACGCAGAGGTTACTGTTTCAGGTGATTTTCCAGCAGTTTATGGAAATCGAACTAGAATTGAAGAGCTGTTATACAACTTAATCATTAATGGCTATAAATATAACTTATCAGATAAAAAAATTATCAACATACGGTTTGATGAAAACCTCAAAGCGTGTTGTGTTGAAGACAATGGTATTGGGATTGATGCACAGTTTGGAGATGAGGTTTTTAAAATATTCAAACGGCTGAATAGTCCCAAAAAATTTGGGGAAGGCTCAGGTGCTGGATTGACGATCGCACAAAAGATCGTTGAGCGACACGGTGGTCGTATATGGTATGAATCGGAGCTAGGAAATGGAACGCGCTTTTACTTTACGTTAAAGGACGATAATCAGAACAATGAAGGACAGTAAACTTATTCTAATCGTTGAAGACAGTGATGATGATTTTTATGCCACATTGCGTGCTTTTAAAAGAGATGGCAATTTATCTAATCCTCTGCACCGTTGCGAAGATGGCCAAGATGCGTTGGATTATTTAAATACGCCCTGGTCTGATGAACATTTGAAACCCGCGATCATCTTACTGGATCTGAATTTACCCGGTTTGGATGGTAGGCGCGTGTTAAAAAAAATAAAGCAGGATAAGCGCTTGTGCAATATTCCCGTGGTCGTTTTAACGACCTCAAATGATGAAAAAGACATAGAAGAGTGTTATGACTTAGGCGCAAACACCTATATCCAAAAGCCTGTGAAACTTGATTCTTTGTTTGAGGCGATACAAAAGCTTAAAGATTACTGGTTTCAAATTGCGATTTTACCTAAAGGTGACTAGCGATGGATGCCAAAACACTTTTATTGATTGATGACTGTGAAGATGATCGGTACTTAATCAAACGTTTAATTAGAGAACATTGCCCGAAATGGTGTGTTCAAGAGGCTGAATCGGGTGAGTATGGGCTGCGAATTCTGCACGAGATGAAAATAGACGCCATCTTGTTAGATTATTCACTGCCAGGATCAGATGGGTTATATACATTGCCTCAGATCAAGCAATCTCACCCTTTTACTCCCGTTGTCATGTTGACTGGGCAGGGCAACGAAAAGGTGGCCGTTGAATCGATTAAAAAAGGGGCGTCAGATTATATCAGCAAAGGTGGGTTGACCCATTTTGCTTTGATAAGGGCGGTGAATAATGCGATTGACTCGACGCAGTTACAGCAGAAAATCGAAGAGCAAAACAAAGAGCTGACAAAATTTGCCCATGTGTTGGCGCACGACCTAAAACAGCCCGCAAATGCGATTGTTAAAATGGGGCAGGTGATAACAAACCAGTTTGCCAAGGACATACCGCAAGCGGCATTGAACAAGCTCAAATTACTTACTGAGTCGTCGTTGCAAATGTACCAACTTATTGATGCGTTAGTTTCTTACACTCAACTAGACTTGCAGTCGGAGCACTTAATAGAAAGTACTGATGTGGCGAACTGTGTTGAATTGGCCCTCACTCATCTTGCCACTGAAGTAAACCAACATAATGCGGTCGTGAGATTTGATTCTCTACCTACTATTAATGCCATTCCTTGCTTTATTGTGCAGTTATTTCAGATCCTCATTGAAAACTCATTAAAGTACTGTGAAAAACAACCAGATTTAACCATTTACCATCAAAGTGATGAAACTCATTGGCATTTTTCTATTCAAGACAATGGCATTGGTATTGCGGAAGAATTTCGTGAAAAGGCTTTTGATCCTCTGTTTAGGTTGCATAGTTCAGATACCTATCAAGGCAGTGGATTAGGGCTAGCTACTGCGAAGAGAATTATTAGTAAACACAGCGGTACTATTTACTTCGCTGACAGCGAAAACGAGGGAAGTAAGCTCAATTTTACCATTAAGAAATGCCTATAAAGCCGAGAAAGTGGGGTGATAGGCCTCAAATCTATCTATTGGGGGAGTAGCATGAAATCAGTGATTTATTGTTTGTATTTATTTGTATTTTTAACATGCTCGTTGGCAAATGCAAAGAGTAAGAAAGTGCTCATAGTTGAAACATTGCCGGTACCAATCGTTACCATTCATACCCAATACATTTCGGCTGAATTAAATCGCTTAAACATGGACATTGATATAGAGGTATATAATGGGAATGGTCAGAGCGAAAGAATAGCCAACCATATAGCGAAAAAGCTAAATTGTAATTGTGTAGATCTCATAATCACCAACGGTACTTTGGCATCCAAGATTGGCAAGCGTGTCCTTAAAGGAAAGCGTATCCCGATGGTCTTTGTAACCGTTGCTGATCCACATGGCGCTGGTTTGGTTTCTGGCAACAACAGTCCGGACTTAGACTTTATTACTGGGTCAATCTACTCGGTAAAAAGAGGCACTAAATTCGAAATTGCAAATCAGTTATTGAAAGGCAAACAGACAGGCATTGGCATTGTTGCAACAACATACCCGTCGGCACAGACAGATATTGCCAAACTTGAGTCAATCTCTGATAAGTATAAAAATATAAACCTTATAAAAAGGTTGGTTGAATATAAAGACAGCAATGATGTTGAGCTTACGGAAACTTACCTGCAAGCAAATGAAGCCGTAGCAGCTATTCAATCTGAGGTGGATTTTTATTGGTCAGTGAATGGCCCATTTAGTGAAAAACAAAGCTTTGTGCCTGAAATTTCCAAGATGAAGCCCGTATTGTACGGCGCAAATGTCCAATCCGTAATGCAAGGCGCACTTTTCACGGTCATCCCCGATGTACAAAGCACAGGAGAACAAATCGCACATATTGTGAACGACATATTATCAGGCGTGAGCCCGCATAGTATAGCCGTAAAACCAGCACCACGCAGTACGGTCGCATTCAATATAAAAACAGCCAATCAGCTAGGGATCGTGATTCCATACGATTTACTGAGCATTGCTGGCGATAATATTTTTCAATGAGCTTGGTTTCAATGAAACTTAGGGACTTATTGTTCATTACATCATTTCCGCTGGTGGTGATCGGTCCGATATTGGTGGGTGTGATCTCATACCAATTTTTAAAGGAAAGTACCTTTGATAAGCTTCAGGTTGTAAACGCTATTCATACAGAAGACTTTGTCGAATTACATATCACGGCACGGCATGACATCTTAGTGAAAAACAAGATGGATGGCCTGAAAAATTACGTTAAGGCCTACAAAGATGAAGTGGTTGTAGAGATTCAATCAGAGGATGAGTCTTATGAGGGCAGTTTTGTTGTTGTCGACAACCAAGGGGATCACTTTTTTTATAATCGGGAGTATTTTGTTGGTGTGACGGACTCGGAACTGGGCATGAGCTTGGCTGGATTAAAACAGGGAACCAGAATAATAGAGTTGAAAGGTAAAAAATACGTTTTCTCAAAGCTGCAGTTTTTGCCCTGGAAATGGGATATCTACGGTTTGTATCCCATTGAAGAAACCAGTGAACTATTAAAAGAAGTCGCGTTTGCCGTGTTTCTTGTGTGTGGTTTGATTTTGGTGGCGTTATTCACGGTGACGTCCCTGATGTATAGATACTTTGTCATTAAACCTTTGAGTGAAATAAATTCTTTTTCAGAGCGACTATCTAACTTGGCGCTTGATGGAAGGTTGCGAATTAAGTCACCAGAAGAGTTTCGGGCACTGAGCAAACATCTAGATAGAATGCGGGTGAGCTTAACTGAAAATATCGGAAAAATTGAAAAAGCGAATGAAGAATTGAGCCAATTTTCTTATCGCACATCCCATGACTTAAAGTCGCCCTTAACGGCTTCTAAAAAGCTAACTGAGTATATTTTACAAGATATCGATAGCGGTGATATTGAAGAGGCAAAAAGCAGTGTCAAACGCGTTCAATCGCAGGTAACTAAACTAGAAAGTCTCGTCGATGATGTTTTGTCGCTTACTAAAATAGACTTAATTACAGAAAACGAAATTGAGTTCGACCTTAATGCACTCATTGATGATATTGTCGATAAACGCAAGACTTTTTTTGAAGACGATTGCTGTGTATTTTCGGCTAGTGTTGAGCTAGCTGATCCCATCATAAGTGGGCATAAAATTAGATATCAACAAATAATAGAGAACTTGGTATCTAATGGGTTTAAATACCAAGATGAACAGAAAGAAAATCCCTATGTTAAATTACATGTTGCTTGTGTAGGTGACCTATTGTCTATCATTGTTGAAGACAATGGTGTTGGTATTCCAGACAAGTATCATAATGAAATATATCAGATGTTTAAGCGGTTTCACCCGAGCTTGGCGTCTGGTTCTGGGTTAGGTCTTGCGATAGTTAAAAAACATGTTGAGAAAATGCAAGGTAGCATTCATTTCTCATCGTCACCGCAAGGTACCATTTTTCAAGTAGATATTAAAAGGAACTAAAATCCATGAACCCTATTTCGATTTTGATTGTGGATGATAGCGAAGATGATCGGTACATCCTAACGAGGCAACTTAAAGACACTCACATCCCTATTAGCCATATATTCGAATGCAGTGAAGGGGCTTCGGCGTTAAATTTTTTTTCGGACCACGCAAAAAATGTTGTATGTTATTCGACAAGCTACCCACCCACCTTTGTGTTTTTAGATATCAATATGCCGCTTATGGACGGTTTTGAATTTTTGGAGGAGTTTAAAAAAATACAGGCTGAAAAGGGATTAGCCCCGATTGTGATTATGTTCAGTAGCTCTGACAAAAAAGAGGATGTTGACAGAGCGACCAGTTTTTCATGTGTGAAAGCCTACCTAGTGAAAGGAAAATATGACTTAGAACAGCTCAAAAACGTAATGTCGATATCAAGGAACAGTAACTAGGGGTTATGCATGTGCCTTTAGCCCTTTGATGACACATTCTAGGTGTCTTTGTTATTGTTGTTTGAGCCGTCATGTACCAGGGTAAGGCGGCTTGCTTTGGATTCATCTTTTAGGATATTTTTCACTTTATCAACGCTCATGGGTTGATAAAATAGGAAGCCTTGCTGTTGTGTTATACCCATGTCATTGCAAGCTTGGGCCTGCATGGTGGTTTCTACCCCCTCACCAACTACTGTGATGTTGAGTTTTTCGAGCATATAAGAGAGTCCTTGAAGCATGTCATGGTGTTTGGAGTCTCGTTGAGCGATATTTTGCACAATCGAACTGTCTATTTTTACGATGTCAAAGGGGTATTGTAAAAGATGAGAAATTGAAGATAATCCGGTGCCAAAATCATCGAGTGCTAACCCAACCCCCATCTCAGACAAGGCGAGAAGTGTATCATTGATGGATTGATCATTTTGTAATAGCGCGGCTTCTGTGATTTCTAACACCAACACATCTGGAGCAACTGCGGCTGTCTCAAGGGCACGTTGAACCGTATTGGCAAAGTCATTGTCGCAAAGCTGGCATTGAGAAACATTGACCGACAATCTAAATTGATAGTGGTCATTAGATAACATCTCCTTAAATTGATAGAGTGCATGCTCCAGCACCCATTGACCAATTGTTTGGATCAAACCGGCTTCTTCAGCGATGGGAATAAACTCTTCAGGTAGTTGGGTGGTATTAGCCATTGGCCAACGTATTAACGCTTCAATAATGGTGATGGTATCTGATTGGCTCTCAATAACAGGATGATAACTGAGCTCGAAATGCTGGCTTTGTGTCGCCATCTTTAACTCAGATTCTATTTGATATTTGAGTAAAAAAGCCTCTTGCATGTTGTCTTGAAAAATACAAATTTTATCGCTGATGCCATTTTTTGCACGATACATGGCAATGTCAGCGAGCTTCATGAGCTCTTTACGGTTTTCAGAATTGATAGGGGCTATGGCAATGCCAATGCTGCCTGAGCAGTGAACTGCGTGGCCATCAATGTCAAAGGGGACATAAAAGGTATCCAGTACACGTTGTGCGATGGCCTTGATTTGCCTGATCGAGGTGAGTTCTCCACAAGCAAAAGCAAACTCATCCCCCCCTAGGCGTGCCAGCAGTTCATTTTCTCTGAGAACTTCTTTTATTCTGTCAGCGACGGCAATTAAAAGCTGATCGCCCACTTCATGGCCAAAGTTATCGTTGATGTGCTTGAATTTGTCGAGATCTAGCATCATAACGGCGACAATCTCACGTTTTCTTCGTTGTCTTGCGAGCAGTAACCTATTTAGCATTTCATCAAAGTGAAAGCGATTGTGTAGGCCCGTTAGGGGGTCTTTCTCTGCGAGCTGTTTGACCTGTCGATAGCTGTCGTACAGTTGCTGTTCTAATTCGTGCCGCTTTCGAGCTTGTAGAATGGAGCGAGTGAGTTGAGTGCTCGTGACTTCTTGCTTGAGTAAAAAGTCTTGTGCACCTGCGTTAATGCAATCCAGTACGAGTGATTCGTTGTACAAGTTGCTGATCATGACGATTGCGGTATGTTTTAACTGGGGTTGGCTTCGGAGTTTAACAATGGCTTCTACACCGTTGATTTGAGGCATATTGTAATCCATTAAGATCACATCAAAATGCATCTGATCAAGATAAATGTAGGCATCGTCAGCGCTGTCTGCTTCGACAATGTCATAATTATTTTGCTCTTTAGACAGGGTTCTTATGATTGTTTTTCTGTCTATTACATCATCGTCAACGACGAGTAACTTGGTGTAAGTCATGTGATCCTTTTCCCATAGATACGATGGCTGTGATACTGCTAAGGGTTTCCTAAAATGCTACATTTTTCATAGTTTAGTTGGGTATACAGCATAACTTTAGTCTAAAAGCCTTAAATGAAAAGTTACGACAGCTGACAAGCCGCAATATTGTTGAGTTTATTGGCTCGTCTACGGATATTGGAATGCGGTTTGCCAATGGACTAAATATGTGTACCTTAGAAAGGTGAGTATGCGTGCTGACCGAAATTACACGACAATGCAATGAAAGAAAGGAAACGGAGGAGAATATGGAATACATGCTTGCAGTCATTTTATTTGCCATTTCAACATCGATTACCCCAGGGCCAAACAACATTATGGTGATGACCTCTGCACTTAACTTTGGAGTAAAAAAAACCTTACCGCTACTTGTGGGGATCTGTGCTGGTTTTAGTGTGATGTTATTGGTCATTGGCTTTGGTTTTGGTCAAGTATTTACGGTTTATCCAAATTTACATCTCATCATTAAATGTGTGGGGGTTGCTTATTTACTCTATTTAGCCTGGGTGATCGCGAAGTCGGCAAGTGCACCGATTGAGACTGATAAAGTTAAGCCGCTTACGTTTATCAACGGCGCTTTATTTCAGTGGGTTAATGCCAAAGCATGGGTGGTGGCGACGGGGGCGATAGCCGCTTTTACCAGCATAGGTGACGGGTATTATACCCAAAACGTGACTATCGCATTGGTCTTCTTTGTTGCATCATTTCCTTGTGTCGGCACTTGGTTGATGTGTGGTTCAGCGTTAAAACGCGTGTTAACTAAACATAGATACAGAACGTTGTTTAATTATGGGATGGCCATGCTGTTGGTGTTATCTGTTTTGCCAGTGGTGTTAGAAATTGTTGAACAAGTACAGGTAGAAAAATGATGGGCGTAAATGTCGTTGTCGTGCAGGGGGATATTTTGGAGCAACAGGTTGATGCCATTGTAAATAGCTGGAATCGCAACGTCATACCTTGGTGGTTGTTGTTACCTCAGGGGGTCTCCGGGGCGATTAAACGTCGTGCAGGTACCGAGCCATTTAAAGAAGTAGCGAAATATGGGCCAATTCCCTTAGGTGAGGCGCGCCTAACTTCTGCGGGGTCATTGAATTATCAGGGCATCATTCACGTCGCGGGCATTAATTTGTGCTGGTATGCCACTGATTACTCTGTGAGACAGTCGACCATAAATGCGATCAAATTAGCAGAGGCGTGCGGTTTTAAGACCTTGGCAATGCCTTTAATTGGTGCAGGCTCGGGCAACCGCTCTGCAAAGTGGTCTTTAGCATGCATGCTGAATGCGTTAGAGTCCATTGAAAGCCATGTACAAGTCACTATTGTAAAATTTTCACCATGAAGTGCATGACAAAGCTAAAGCAATTTATCATGCTAAGCTGTTATTTATTAGTGGCTTTTTAGCCAATCGATTATACTTGTGCTGCATTAAAGTAAGTATATCTGGCTTAATTAACTCACATCAAAGGGTAAGGCCAGTTTGTAGTTGGGGAAATAACGTGAATATTGTCATCATAGAGGATGAGTCAGCGATTGCTGATACGCTCATTCATGTACTGGAAATGGATGGTTTTCAAGCTCATTGGTTTAATACCGCTGGTGAGGGGTTGGCACATTTAAAAACAACGCCGGCAGATTTACTCATACTCGACGTGGGGTTACCGGATGGGAATGGGTTTGAACTGTGCAAGCAAATAAGAGGCTTTTCGGATATTCCTATCATTTTCCTAACCGCGCGAGCAGATGAAATAGATCGGGTGGTCGGGCTTGAAATAGGTGCTGATGATTATGTTACAAAACCCTTTAGCCCCAGAGAGTTGCTGGCAAGAGTAAAACTGCGATTGAAATCGATGCGTCGACAAGTCGAATCAAGTGTAGGACAAACAGCCAAAGACTTGAGAGCTGAAAACTATGACTACTTTAGCGGCTCCATGGCTTTGGGCTTGACGGCATTAGAGTTTAGATTATTAGATGCGTTGCTGAAATCGTCCCCTAGGGTGCTGAGCCGATTGCAACTTATGGACTTTTCTAATATGCCTAGTGAAGAAGCGTATGAGCGCAATGTTGACTCTCACATAAAGTCTATTCGCAGCAAGCTGCAAAAGGTTGAGTTGGCTGAGAGTCTAAAAACCAAACGGGGTTTTGGTTACTATTTTGAAAAGGAATAGATTGTGAACCGATGGCCCAAAATCCCACTTGGATTACGACTGTTTTTGTTGTACTTCGTCATTGTCATTATGACAACGTACTTTGTTAGTTCGACACTGCTCAAAGAAATTAAACCCACAGTGCGTCAAACGACAGAAGAAACGTTGGTCGATATGGCTAACTTGTTAGCTGTATTGGTGGCTGAAGAGCTGGCAAATGGAACTTTGGAAACAAGCCAAATTTCGACACTGCTACAGCAGTTTGGCAACCGAAGTGTTGATGCTGCAATTTGGGGAGTTGATAAAAAGACGATGTCCCATCGAATTTATGTCACGGATGCCAATGGTATTGTGGTAGCCGATTCATGGCAAAAAGACATTGGTAGTGACTTTTCGCGCTGGAATGATGTTTACCTCACTCTGCAGGGGGAGTATGGTGCGCGTTCTACAGCGACAGACCCAAATGATCCGCTGTCAACCGTCATGCATGTGGCGGCCCCCGTCATTTTCAACAATAAGACCATTGGCAGCTTAACCGTTGCCAAAGCAAATAGGTCAGTTCAACCATTCATTGAGCTTTCGCAGCAGCGCGTAGTTAACTGGCTTGCGATAATGAGTGTGTTGGTTTTGCTAGTTGGCGCGGTCATCGCGTGGCGAATTAATTCTGCACTTAGCAAACTGTCGTTGTATGCCTTTAAAATGGGGCGAGGTGAAAAGGCAAATAAACCAGTATTTAGAGTGTTTTATGAGTATGGTCAATTAAGCGATGCTCTGGCGGACATGCGCTCACAATTAGATGGCAAACAGTATGTTGAGTCTTATGTTGAAACTTTAACACATGAACTAAAGAGTCCGCTTTCAGGTATCAGAGGGGCCAGCGAATTATTACAGTTACCAATTGATAATAAAAAGAGAGCAAAATTTGCAGGCAACATTGAACGTGAATCAGAGCGCATGCAACTACTTATCGACAAGCTCTTAGAGCTGGCGCGATTAGAAAAGCTACCAGAGATTGAAAAACCGAAATCAATGCAAAGTCACGAATTGGTCGATTATGTGGCGACAGCGATGAGCATGAAAATAGAACAAAAATCTATTGATTATGCCCATTTATCTGAGTCTAGTTTTATGATTTGCGGTGATGAGTTTTTACTTCGACAGGCATTATTGAATGTCTTTGAGAATGCGATGGACTTTGTATTTGACGCAGGTAAAATCCGCGTATCAGTGGAGCAGTTGCAAACACATATTTGCTTCACGGTTTACAATGAAGGCCCTTTAATTCCGGATTATGCGCTAGGTCGTCTGACAGAGCGATTTTACTCGTTGCCGCGCGCAGCGGGGAATAAAAGCACGGGGCTTGGGCTAAATTTCGTTGAGCAAGTCGCCAAACTTCACTTTGGTTATTTAAACATTCAAAATTGCGAACATGGCGTTGAAGTTACACTCGCCATCAAGTCTCCATAAACTCTCCATATTAGCGCCATAGATTACCCAAACGGCCTTGCTAAAGTTTGGGCAAACCTAAGGAGTTTATGATGAACAATCAAAATAAAGAAAAAATTGGTGTTAAGTTTGCCACGCTGATCGGGCTAATTGTCGCTTTGATGATCCCGATGGTCATGATAGAAGATCTAATATCTGAACGCAGTGAAATGCAAAAGCAAGTTCAGCAGGAGATTGCCAAAAGTAGCAGCGCACAACAGCGCATTGTGGGTCCGTTTATTTACGTAGAATATGAACGAGAATTAGCGCGGGAGAATAGCGTTTCTCTTATCAAAGAAAATACCTTCCTACTACCAGATAAATTATTGATACATAGCGAACTAGACACATATGAAAAGTATCGTAGCATTTATAAAGCGACGCTGTACCATGCCAAAAATGCAATTTCTGGCGTTTTTAATATCTCAGATCTTCATACTTTAAAAGACCATCGTGTGATATCAGCAAGCCTCGTATTTGGGATCTCGGATATTCGGGGAATAGGGTTAGACTCAATGATTAAGGTTGCAGGTGAACAGGTAAAAATTTTACCTGGAACAGGCGTAAAAAGATTAAAAGAGGGGGTGCATGTACCGCTTGAAGTGACTTCTTTATTTGCATCATCAGTGCTATCTTTTTCAGCCGATTTACACTTACAAGGGATGGAAAAGTTAGCTATCTCGCCAGTGGGTAAAGAGACACGCGTTACAATGAATGCAAACTGGCCTCATCCAAGCTTTGTTGGTGCTTATTTACCACTCACTTCAGAAATCAACGATGCGGCGTTTAGTGCAAATTGGCAAGCGAGCTACTTTTCCACCAATATGCAAAGCACGTTTGAAAGTTGTATCTTACGCAGCGAGTGCAGTGATTTAACTGAACGGACCATTGGCGTTGCGTTAGTCGACCCTGTTGACCATTACTTAAAAAGTCACCGTGCTGTGAATTATGCATTGATGGTTATCCTCCTCGTGGTAGCCAGCTTCTTTTTATTAGAACTTATTAGGGACGAACCAATTCACCCCGTGCAATATGGGTTTGTTGGGCTAGCACTGGCGATATTCTATTTGTTGCTGATTTCTTTGAGTGAACATTTAGGCTTTGGATTGGCATATGTGATTTCGTCATTGGCAGCGACTGGATTACTAGGTTGGTATGTGAGTGGTGTTCTAAAAAACCGTGTGATTGGGGGGTACTTTTTTGTTGGTTTAATTATGCTTTACTCGTTGCTTTATGGCATGCTGGGCGCTGAAGATTATGCATTGCTGATGGGCAGCTTGATGTGCTTCATTGTTTTGTCACTGGTGATGATACTGACACGTCATATCAATTGGTATGGCAGTGCCAAGTCAATGAAAGTGGTAACCGATCAGTAAATCAATGATGGGTAACCCCCCTTTTTATTAAGTACAAAAAGTTAAAATAATGATTTAGATGCATTTAATTTAGCCAATCCATGTGGCAGTATTGACGGTTTTTTAGTAAATAAAAGACCGAGGAGTGCATGATGCCTGAGCTTACAATACTGCCACTATTTCTAATTACGACCTTACTATTAGCCATTTCGCCAGGCCCAGATTTGGTGCTGATTTCAGCTTATTCATCGGGACAGGGGTTTATGTCTGGGGCACGCATTGCATTGGGTATTTTTCTTGCTGGTATCGTACAGACTTTGGCGGTGGCACTGGGGCTTGGTCAGCTGATGCAGCAATTTCCTCCGATCGTGACGGCGATAAAGTTATTAGGTGCTTTGTATTTAGCGTGGCTCGGTGCAATTATGCTTAAATCTTGGTGGGTGAATAAGAATGCCACAACGATTAATACCAATCACCATGAAAATATGAATCGAGGGCTCGTGTTGAAAGGTTTTCTCAATAACTTAATGAACCCGAAAGCGCTGTTGTTCTTCAGTGTGTTTTTAGTACAGTTTACTCAGGTAAATGCGTCTTTGACATCGCAAATTCTCATTCTAGGTGTTCTGCTAAGTACTGTTGTTTTGTCTGTTAATCTCATTTTTGCTATTTCATTTAGTAAGTTAGGTAAGGTGTTAGCGGGCAGGTTTCGATTGGGTCATCATTTTGATGGTGTACTCGGTGCTTTGTTTTTAGCGCTTGCTGCGAGACTTGCTATTTCGAAATAATCACGAGACAGGGGCGTAAATGACTCAATTAGCACACCTTGAAACTGAGCGATTACGCTTAGTTGCACCCACTACCGCGTGTTTAGATGCTTACTTACAGTTTTATACGAATGGTGAGTCATCCAAAATGTACGGTGGGCCGATAGAGCCTACGCAAGTTTTGGCAAGATTAAAGGCAGATCTTGGTTCGTGGTATTTACAAGGCTTTGGTGTATGGGTAATACAAGAAAAAACAACCGGCAAGTATGTTGGTACATGTGGTTTTTGGCAAGGCTATAATTGGCCTAGAGAATTAACCTGGTGGTTATTACCTGAGACACGTGGACTAGGCTATGCCAAAGAGGCGTCCATTGCTGCTATTAATTACGCGTATGACGAACTAGCGTTTGCGCACGTACGCACTTATATGAATGACGACAATGACGCTGCACGTAAATTGGTAGAGCGATTAGGTGGTGTTAAAACCGACAGAATATTGTTTCCTGACGGGTTATATCGAGACATTTATACTCTCAATAAAGTGAGCGCGTAAGCGCTCATCATTATTCATTTAATAGGTCTTAACTGAATATTTTGATAGGCCGCTAGGGTCTTTGTCACGTTTGCACTGCCTTGGCTAATTCGTAGATAGTGGTTAATTGTTTTATTCAAATAGTGTTTAGCTATTTCATACTCTTGTTTATTTCGATAACACCAAATACGCTCACCAACAGCATGGATTGAATACCCCTCTGTTTTATCGGTCGACACATGAATGAGTTCATAGCTGCGTTTGTTTTCATTAACCAACAGCTCATTTTTTAAGGTAAGTGATTGTGAGTGTAATGTTTGGCGCAATGTATATAAGTGATGCACTGGACAAAGAATAAAGTCGATAGGTGTATTTGGATTTTGACGCAGCATATTTTGTACAAAAGTACTACATAAATCCCCACCAACGCCTGCAATGATCACCAAATGCTTACCTGAATATTGTGAAAGCGGCAAAGCCGCGACATCTTGGCAATACGTTTGCCATTGTGCTTGTTTATGGGCATAAAACTGTGTGAGTTTTGCCTCTAATGCATCAATCAAGTGAGGCACGATGTCTACAAAATGGATTTTTGCGTCTAGATCTTTATCTAATAAGTTGGCGCCAAGCAGGCCATGATCACAGCAGCAATCCCAAATGTGCGCGTAGTCATTACTTACTAAATCGCTAATTTGCGCTAGGCGTTTCCCTAATTTCAATTGACCCCCTTATTAATCGACCTGATAGCGTGCCAAAAACGTGTCGACCGTTTGGTTGATCACAAATTCATGTGTCATATGAGGCTCTAACGCAAAACCATAAAGGCGCGGGTAAAAAATGAAAGACTTTAATTGAAATACAAATTGTTTTGCTGCGAAAGTAATATCTTCCACATTGACTGTGCCAGATGAATTGGCAGCGACAAGAAATGCTTCCAAATAACGCATACAGCCCACTTTAGTATTGTTCAAGTGCGCAGCCATATCAGGGTTTTGCAACAATTCTAAAAATGCAACACGGGCGATACGCAAAAAGGAGTCAGACGTCAGTAGTTGTGCCTCTGCCTTAGCAATTTCGATTAGCTGTGATCTAATACATTTATCGGGCGTGTAAACCAAGGTGCTGCCTTGTTCAACATGGGTCAGCATGTTTTCAATGACCGCGTACAAAAGAGCTTCTTTGCTATCAAAATGGTTATACACGGTGCGCTTTGATACCTCTGCGGTTTGTGCAACCAGATCCATACTGGTTTGTTGTGCGCCATTTTCAGAAAACAGCTGTTCAGCAGCTTGAATGATTTGCAGGCGTTTTTTCTCTGATAGCTTCATATGAACTCCTTACCAATGTGCGCGTAGTTTAGCGGAATTTTAAAAAACTTGCACTAGGTAGTTTACTTTTAATGTGGGATGTGAAAAACTGCACCGTGTAGTTTACTTTTTGTGGTGGCGTATGAGAGCTAGATACAAATTATCTTTACTGACAGCAGTGATATTTGGTTTAACAGTCGGAGGGTGTGCAATGGTTTCGAATTTAGACGCGCAAGTGAGCGAAGCAGGTTATAGTTCGACGCAGTATAAAAACGGCAAGTTTTATAATACTAATGAGGTCGAACAGCCAGGCTTGAAAAAGACGTTAGGTATTTTTTGGCGCTTTATTACAGAGCCTAAGCAAGATCCAATACCCAATATTCCGCTCCCTATGGTGCAACAAAGTCCAGATATGTTGGCACAACTTTCTGACGATCAAGTACATATGGTCAAGCTGGGTCACTCATCAGTGTTATTAAAGGTGTTTGGTGAATATTGGTTGCTAGATCCTGTATTTTCAAAGCGCGCGTCACCATTTAGTTTTGCTGGACCTGAGCGGTTTCACGAGGCCCCAATTTCGTTAAACGACTTACCGCCAATTGATAGAATTCTCATTTCTCACAATCACTATGATCACTTAGATAAAGAGAGCATTTTGTCACTTATGAACAAAACGAAAGAGATTTTTGTTCCCTTAGGTGTCGAAGGCGACCTCGAACAGTGGGGAGTTGATAGTAACAAGGTGAAAGTGTTTGATTGGTGGCAAGAGCATGGGGATAAAACCAGCCTAGTTGCATTTGTTCCCACTCAGCATTTTTCTGGCAGAGGTTTGGGTGATGGCAATAAAACGCTGTGGGGGTCGTGGGTCATTAAAGCGGCTGACCAAAGTATTTACTTTAGCGGTGACTCTGGTTATTTTGATGGCTTTAAAGAAATCGGCCGTCGCTATGGGCCTTTTAACTACACATTCATTGAAACTGGCGCCTATGACAAAGACTGGGCAGATATTCATATGACACCAGAGCAAAGCGTTCAAGCACACATTGATCTTAATGCAGAGGTGATGCTGCCAATACATAATGGAACTTTCGATTTGGCGTTTCACGCTTGGTATGAACCGTTAGAGCGTGTCACTACGGCGGCCGCGCAAAAAAATATCATTATTAACACACCCATAGTGGGCGAGGTGATCACCGCAGGCGAACCTCACAATAATGCTTTCTGGTGGAAATCCTTGATGTCGAAAGGGCTGGCGACACGTTAAAGCGGAACTTAACAGCTTCAATACATATGTATATAATTACGGTCCAACCACTCACAGCGTTTTTGGACTTAATATGTATACAGACATAGAACAAGCAACCATCGCCATCGTAGATAAACAACTCGACGCCTACAACAATCAAGATATCGATGCATTTGCGGCTACTTACAGTGATGATGTAGAAATCTATCAAGGGCAAAGCTTGGTATTTAAGGGAAAGGAAGCGCTTGTCGAACGCTATGGTAACAAGTTTGCGAGTTTGAGCTATTTGAACGCAACGTCTTTGACTCGTATGGTGCAAGGTCGCTTTTTAGTCGATCATGAGCTGGCTGAGTCATCAAAACAGCTCAGCAAAGAAATCGATCATAGTGTGACGGTGATAGCTGCGTATGAAGTCGAAAACGACCTAATCAAGCGTGTGACATTTATGGGTTAGCATTTCGAGAGCAGCTTACATTTGGGTTTACAGGTTATTTGATATTAATTATCATTATCAATAAATGTCGACCCAAAATTTCACTATGTTTGATACTGACTTAGAAGCGAAAGATGCGCAATTGCGGGCATTTCAAGATGCTAATGCAGAGTTTGCAGTGCATGCTATGATACTAAAGCACAGCCCAGCCAATATAGAGAACCTTGCTGCATACATCCGATCTGCCAAAAAGCTCATCGATATTTGTTTACGAGACGAAGACCGGCTTTTGGCAATCAATTTGCGGTTATGGGTGAGGCGAAACCTGGTGTTAAATCATGGTCGAGGCTCAGCTAATAAACGATTTCAAACAATGTGCGAAAAAGAACTCACCCTAATAGATAGGCATCTAGTCAAGGTGTTTAAACCATTTGGTAGAAACATTGTCCCTTTGCTTAGAAAAGTCTAATGGGCTCTCTAGGTGAGCCCGTCAAGATATTACTTATAGGTTAACGCTGTTGTGTGTAATTGCTTTGCGCGCGCGACTAAATAGTCTTTGCCGTAGTCATTGTTTTCCAGCTCATCATACAAAAAGCTTGGTAAATCGTTTTGATACGCGTCACTTGTACTCGCAATGCCAAGCGCACAGGCTGCGATAGTATCCACGTCTCCACCAAATTCCACAGACTGTGTGAGCAATGCAGAGTAGCTGTTTTCAGACAATAGAACCGTCAGTAAGGCACTGACTGTCTCGTAGCCGCAGCAAGCGACCTCGCCTTGCCAGTTGGTATTCCACTCAATGTCAGTATGGGACTGAACGAATTCGCCCAGTTGTGCTTTTGAACCTAATTTGTAATAAAAGTAATGGCTCGCGAGTGCGACTGCTTGTGAGGAGGCGATGCCTATTGGTGTGTCATGTGTAATTGAAGCTTGAATTTCAGCTTTTACAAGGACTTTTTCAACTGTTGGAAAAAGCCCGATGGGTACCGAGCGCATCGCTGCCCCATTGGCGGCGCTAGTGGGTTTAATTTTGGCTAAAAACTCATCTGCACCCGATATAGAATCTAAAAAAGCATAAAACCCTTTGGCGTAACCCAGTCGCTGATCTCGTTTAAAGCAATCGATAAATTTACGGGTGATGGTGTGCTTATCCCAAGCTTCGCCACTAATCATGAGTTCGGCCAGTGCAAGTGACATTTGCGTGTCGTCCGTGTAGTGCCCTGGCGCAATTCCAAGACCATGTTCGTGGTAGGCTGTGAGGTTGTTGAATCGATTTATTTTCTCTCTTTCAGCAAATTCAAAACCTGCGCCATACGCATCACCAATGGCAATTTCTAATAACATGTTAATTCCTCAAGATATAGCAGTAATGATCGACAAGGGGGTCAAATTGGTTTTCAACTTCACGCATCATAAGCACACTGGGCTCTCTTTAATTAGAGAGAATGCAAATGGTTTAACCGGATAAGACGGAACTCTATAGGCGACCTGTATGTTTCTTTTGCTCCTTGCTACAAGCACGTCGAATGTCTCCTAACCCAGAGCCACAATTCGTCACGTTCTCTGAGTAGTAAAGGTAAGTCATAAAGCTCAAACTATAAAATAAGTGCAGTTTTTTCCCTTAGCCACCTTTTTTCATGTTTACGAATGCATGTTTAGCATGTAGGTACGTCAAATGAAAGACTAAACTTTACTCGGATAAGTAGATGCTTACATATTTCTCTCTCGAATGTGTAAGCTGGCGATTCCTTAAATTTACGGGCTTTGATAAAATGCCGAGCTTAAAGGCTTATTTTTGAGGAGTTTCATGAAGCACTGGGCTGTACGTATTTCTGTCTTAATACTTATCATACTAATTGCAAGACAACCTGATATAGAACTCGACCATCCAGGAAAAATCATATCATATAAGGGACTAGTACAACCAACTAACTACAGAGGCGCGACAAATACCACGTGTACTGCAGATAGAATTACTGAAGTGAAACACCCCTATATTGAAAACACGCTCCCAGCGATTGAACATGCATTTGATTTGGGGGCAGATACTGTGCACCTAAACATCCACGTGACGGCAGATAAACAATTAGCCGTGTTTCATGATTGGACATTGGATTGTCGCACTAACAGCAAAGGCATTACATCTGAGCAGTCAATGGAGTACCTAAAAACATTGGATGCAGGATATGGGTACCGTATTGGTGAACAAGCGGAGTATCCTTTCAGAGGTCAGGGCATTGGTTTGATCCCATCACTTGATGAAGTTTTGACGCGTTTTCCAGAGCAATCATTTTTGCTCAATATGAAAACGGCTGGCCCAGAGGCCATTGAAGTATTGGGCGCTTATTTAAAAGCGCTAAGTTCGGAGCAAAGAAACCGTTTGAGTTTTATTGGTATACAGAGCATTTCAGAGGCCATCGCGGAAGAGTTTCCAACGCAAATGACGTATTCAAAAGAAGTTGGCAAACGTTGCTTAGTTAAATATATATTCATTGGTTGGTCACGCTATTATCCTGGCTCATGTGCAAATACCACCTTGGTTATTCCAGAACAGTTTGGGCGTATTTTATGGGGCTGGCCAGATCAGTTTGCTGCAAGGGCGCAACAAAACGGCAGTGAAGTCTATCTTTATCAAAAGTCTCAACCTTACTCGAAAGAAACAGACCTTAGAGAGCACGGCATTGGTTTATTTACGGGTGATATGGTGGGGCTGGCAGAACAGAAAAATACCTTGCAATGAGATTAATTTCGCCAGTTGCCAAACAGGTATAACCCTGTTTGGCAACTGCGTGTTAATAAACATCCCTAACGTAGCGCTTTTGCTTTTTCAGGCGCGCGATGTACTCTTGAGCTTGCGCTGAACTCATACTGCCATGTTGTTCAATGATATCATGGAGAGCTTTGTCGACATCTTTTGCCATCCGAAATGCGTCACCACAAACATAGACATATGCGCCTCGCTCTAACCATGTGAATAAAGCTTGACCTTGTGCTCGCATCTTATCTTGTACATATATTTTGTCTTTTTGATCTCTTGAAAATGCGAGGTCTAAACGGGTCAATGTGCCATTTTCTTGCATTTGTTCAAGCTCTTGCTGATACAAGAAATCATTAGCTTTTGTTCTATCCCCAAAAAACAGCCAATTGTCGCCGTCGGCCTTCGTTGCAATACGTTCTTCCAGAAAGCCCCTAAATGGAGCAATCCCTGTACCCGGCCCAATCATAATGATCGGTGACGATGGGTCGTGTGGCACGCTAAAGTGTTTGTTTGGTGCAAAGTAACACTTAATCTTGCTTTTTGAGTCAATTAAGTCAGCTAAAAAGGTCGAGCATACGCCATGGTGTGCACGATCTGCCTGATGATATCTGACACTAGCAACGGTAAGATGCACTTCGTTGGGGTGTTGCTTTATGCTCGAGGAGATAGAATAAGCGCGTGGTGCTAGTGGCTTTGCCAATCTAATAAAATCACTGGCTGTAAAGGCATGTGGTGCATAGCGCTTGAGTATATCTACGCAATCTAACCCCCACAAAAAGTCGGTAAGTGCTGCGGTGCCTTCTTCTACATGCGCAATAAAGCTCTGATCACCGCTGCGTGTAGCGGCCTCGGCAATGAATTCTTTACTTGGAATACGTATTTCTAAATCTTCCGTAAATATCTTTTGGAGTGTTTGAGTGTGTCCATCATATTGCTCATGTTGCTCTTTTCTAGCACCGAGCAAGCTGATCAGCTCCTCAACTAATTCAGGCCGATTAAGCGGCAGCAAATTAATGGCATCGCCAGCTTCATATGTTTCACCTGAGCTTAACAGTGACAGTTCATAGTGACACGTTTCTTTGTCTGAATCGGGATTATTCAAAGTGAATTTACGGATCAGCTGTGCCTCGAAGGGATTATCTCTGTTGTATTTAGGCTTGGCTTTTTTATTGGTCGCCGGCGTGGGTGCTGGCATGACTTCATGACCGCCATGACTGCCTTTTTGTGCGATAGTTGGCAGGGTTTCCGCTATCCACTCTTGGGCGAGTGATTCATATGCGACGTCACAATCAACTCGGTTCGCAACGCGCGTGGCACCGAGCGCTTCCAACCGTTCATCCCATTGAATGCCAGCTAAACAGAAGTCATCATAATTGGTATCGCCTAGTGCGAGTACGGAAAAGTAGGTATTTTCAAATCTAGGTGCTGCGTCCGATGCGATGCTATCCCAAAGTGCTTGGGCATTGTCGGGCATTTCTCCTTCGCCATAGGTGCTGGTAACCACCAACAGTCGTTCACTTTGGCATAATTGATCAAGTTCGACGTCATCCATATCTTGTACTTGTGGCGTTAGACCATGGTTTTTGGCAATTTCTGCAACTTCCTCAGCAACGCCCTCAGCATTCCCTGTTTGCGAACCATAGATAATAGTGAGCGGTTTGATTTGCTGTGTGGTTGAGCTGGTCGTGGTAACGTGTTCCTCTTTTACCAGCAAACGAGTATGTAAACCTGCTAAAAATCCCCCCAGCCATTGTCTTTGGTCGTCATTGAAGGGGATATCTTGCGGTAAAAAAGGGACTTTTTTGTTACTTTTTAGTTGTTCCATGATGTTCTCCTACTTACACTGCTGTTTTAACGGCTTCTGACAGCACGTGACAATAATGCGTGGCGAGCAACTCCTCGAGGTCGCGGTATTGCTCAAGCGTTGATTTAACTTTCTGATCTCTGTCTATGATCCAAACACTGGTCCCTAGTGCGTGAGTGTCCCAAACCTCGCGGAGCGATAGCGCATCTTTGTAGTCTTGAACTCGCTTTTGGGCAACTAAACAGCTGAGTGCTTCGTCACCGTAGCTTGCAAGTGCCTCTTTGGCGTCTTTGGCCAATGTGTCCCCAAGTTTGTAATCTAGCGTATCAAATAAATATTGCGCGGTAACTTCCGTAAACCCCTGATTATGTTGCTTTTGAGTAAGCTGCTGTGCACGGTGGAGCATGCCAGCATTGATAATGTACTGATAGATCAGTGTCGAGTCCCTCTCTCCATATTGAGGTAACTGTCCTTGAAACAAACAAACATTTGACTGTTGATAGGCTGTATAAGCGTTTTTGATAGACTTCATGGACTTTTCTCCCCATGAGACGGCTAACTCTTCAAGCATGGCGCGTCTATCAAGTTGCTTAGCGATGTTTTCAGCACAATGATATTGATAGAGTGCGTTAGGTATTAGGACATAAAAGTGCTGCCTAGCTTGCTGCCAATTATCTAACAATTGGTGTGCTAACGATGATTGAGTGGCATCAATATGGTCTTTTAGGTGCTGCAACAAGACCGATTCTTGGCCTGAGCACAAGGCATTTTGAGTTGAAATGGGTGTAGCAGTAACCGAGTCTTGCGAACATTGCTCGAGTATTTGACCTGTTGGGTCATATTGGTAAGCAGTCCCTCCACTCATGCCGTTGCCAAACCCTTTTCCATAACCGCCCAAATTGATAATGGCGCCATTGGTCATATACTCACAGCAGAAATCTCCAACGCCTTCGATGACGGCGACCGCGCCTGAGTTTCTCACCCCAAATCGGTCACCCCCTTGGCCATGTACATAAAGCTGCCCACCCGTTGCACCAAAAAGCGCAAAATTACCGATCAGAACATCTTCAGTGAGCGGGGGACCGTCACTTGTTATGATGATAGTGCCACCGCTGGCTCCTTTGCCAACGCCATCATTACAAGCTCCTACATGGTGAAGCCGCATCCCAGAATTGTTAAATGCGCCATAGCTTTGACCCGCAGAGCCACGAGTATTGATTTGTAAACTGCACGGTTTGAGAATGACCCGACCATTACTGAGCTTCATAATTGCGGGATGAGACTCAATCTGAGTAGGGCTCATTTGATAGTTGAGTATGCGCTCAATATCAATCGCCAACTGACCCGCGACAGTTTTATTACAATTATTCAGTGTGCGAGGGGGGATTTCTAGCTCGTATCTCTCAGCGTCAAATAAATGCGTTTTGATCTGCTTGAGCCACTCATCATCAGGTGTAAAATTCGCCTCTAAGTAGACCGGGTTAGTGATGGAGATAGACGTAGCCGGTTTCAGCATCGCTGTCATGTCCAATTTGCCAACCATGGCAGGGTGAGAGACGAGGTGCAGTAGATCTGAGCGGCCACGGATGTCAGATAAAGAAGTAAAGCCTATTTCAGCAAGCAACTCACGGACTTCGTGCGCGACATTCATAAAATACTGTGCCAGTGCTCTTGGGTCTCCCCTATAAACTTCAGGGTTTGTTGTGAGGCCAGCCGGGCATTTTAAGTTACAGTTTTTAGCCATAACACATTTGAGCATCATGAGTGCTGTCGTTCCAAATTCAAATGAATCCCCACCCAACATGGCTGATTTTATGACATCCCAACCAGTCTGGTGCGCGTTCGAGCAACGCAATGTAATTTTATCTCGCAAGCCATTTTCGCTTAAAGCCTGATGGACTTCTGCTATCCCAATATCAGCGGCTCGTCCAGTGTGTTTTAGGCTGGTGACCTGTGCAGCACCGGTGCCGCCAGTATTACCCGCCACGTTAATAACGTCAGCACCAGCTTTGGCAACGCCTACTGCGATGGTACCAATTCCCTCAGAGGAAACGAGCTTAACGATAACTCGCACTCGAGCTGCTTTTGCGTCATGAATGAGCTGCCCTAAATCTTCAATGGAATAGGTGTCATGATGTGGAGGAGGGGAAACCAGCTCGACGCCAGGCGTGCCTCCTCGCGCTGCTGCAATCACTACATTGACTTTAGGTGCAGGCAGCTGACCCCCTTCACCAGGTTTTGCCCCTTGGCCGATCTTTATTTCAATTTCTTCAAGTGCAGGGTCAGCAAGGTAGCCTGTCCAAACCCCAAATCTACCTGACGCAAACTGCTTAATTTTACTGGCCTTAACGGTATTATAACGTCGCGAATTTTCACCGCCTTCACCTGAGTTACTCATCGCGCCGGCAATGTTGGTACCTTGTGCAACCGCCTCATGTGCTTTTTCAACAAGTGCACCATGGCTCATGGCGCCTGATGCGAAGGTCGCTGTAATTTCATGCGCAGGTTGTACTTGTGACAGCGCAATAGGATCACGTGCAGTAACAAGCCTTGAGCATAGAATGTCGAGCGTTGAATTGGTGCGTGTTTCAATGAGTATCTTGTCTAAAGTGGGTACTACTTCGTACACTTCTTCGCGATACAGCGCAGTCAGTGCTTGAGCCAATTGTTTATGAACGCTATCGGACTTAGAGTGATGACAAAGCAACCACTTTTGCTCCGAGATTGGCTCAACACTTAACCCCCTAATATGTACGCTTGCTGATCCCGCAGCGTCAATGTAAGAGAGCGCTTGCATAAATGCTTGTGCATTGTGTAGCTCAGTAAAATCAGCCGGTAGTGCTAGTACATCTCGTAATGCCGCGGGTCTGTGATAACGCTCATGTAGTAAATTTTTACTGAATTCTCTATAAGCTTGGGTGATCTTGAATTGATCAATTTGTTCCGGTGCCCTTGCTTCAAAGCCTAAGTCTTTATAGCCCTCATCTAGAGGCAATATCACACCAGTATCTCGAGATTCGAGCTGAGACTCATCAACATACTGTATGCGCTCTTCCGTCATGTTAATGTATTCACGTACTGCGGTCGTACCAAAACTATGCCCTGCGCCTTGAGCGCGTTCTTTGAATAAGCCAAGGACGGGAATTTGATCTTCAGCTTGCACTTCAAAAACCTTTTTGTGCCAGTTAACTGCACTTTGAGCAATATCCTTAAATCTCGCGCCACCTACGGGAGAGTGAATATTAGGGAAAATGGCTTTAAGGAGAGGATCATGAGTGTCGATAAAATTAGCTTCAAAAAACTCTCCGCCGATGTAGCTCTCCACAGTACACAAGCCAAACTTGCCCATGGTTTTCATCAGTGCTTTTTCCGCTGCTTTTTGATATCGATTTAAAGCCTGTATAACGTCGGCTTCTTGTTGATATAGTTCGACAGCGCGATTGTATACGGTAATTGGGCAAACCGCAGATGCGCCGAAGCCGAGTAAACAGGCGATATCATGCGTACTGGCAGCTTGTCCGGTATGGCAGATTACGCTGGTATTAAATCTGAGCCCTTCAGCAATAAGCTTTTGGTTGATGCTTGCAACCGCAAGTAGTGCAGGAATAGCGGCTTGCTGATGGCTGATTTGTTGATCACTGAGTACGATGATGTCACAGCCCGAATTGGCAAGTTGTTGAGCTTGGCTAGCCAACGTTTTCAGTGCATCTAATAACTGAGGCTGATGATCCGATTGGCTCACATCGACATTGAACAGCATTGATAATGTTTCAACTCTGAGCGTGGGTTGGGCGGTGATTTTTGTCAGCTCATTAGGCTTTAAAATCGGAGAGTTGAGTACAATTTGACGATGACTCGATGGACTAATGTTCGGTTTTGGCCCAAGTGCTACCCTGAGCGTCATGCCGTCTGCTTCGCGTATGCTGTCCAATGGGGGGTTGGTGACTTGCGCAAAGCGTTGACTAAAATATCGAGAAACACCGCCTTCTTCGCGAGTAAGTACATTGGGCGCTAAACCATAGCCCATGGCTGAGATTTTTTCCGATCCTTCCTGCAACATTGGGTCCAGCATAAATTTAAAACTTTCCTGATTCATGCTATATGCCACATGCTGTGCGGTGATACTCAGTTGCTCGTTTTTACCAATGCTTTGCAAAGACACTGGCGGTAATTCAGCCAGTGTGACACGTGCTTGTCGAAGCAAGCTAGGGTAGTCATGTTGTGTGGCTAACTCTTCCAAGATTTGGCGTGTATATTTGATTTGTTTCGTGTCATGATCGAACACAATCATTCCACCAGCTTCGATACGACCACGGCGGATAATATCTGAAGTATTAAAGTCGATTTGGCCAGCTTCACTCATTACGGCCAGAAAATCAGTCGTTTCAACACTTCTCAGCGGCCTCAAGCCAAGCCTATCCAACCGCGCGCCCACTTTGACACCATCACCAAATATAAATGCCGCTGGGCCGTCATTTTTCTCTTCATATAAAGAGAAATACTCCAGCATCGATTTGACTGATGGAGGTAGGCTTTCGTCGTTTTCCCAAGCAGGAGGCATCATTGCGAGTGCGGCGACATCAATCGGCATTTGATCTTCAATCACTCGGCGAGCTAAGGTTTGATCGAGTCTCGCGGAATCAGATTGTCCAGCCGGAAATATCAAACGCTTATTTTTGTATTTAGCAATGGCATTTTCGCTCAGTCTGTTTTTACGGTCAGTGTTAAGCTCACCATTGTGCGCCATGCGCCTGAATGGTTGAGCAAACATGGGGTTTGGTGCCGTGTTCGTTGAAAAACGAGTATGGAAAAAGAGGGTATGTATTTGTTGGTCAGGGTCACTGAGGTCATTAAAGTAGGGGATGATCTCCCAGCTGTTCAATCTGCCTTTTAATACTTGTGTTCTGGCGCTCATCGACAGAGGGTATAGCCCTGCAAATTGTGGCTGAGTAAAGGCATGCATCTCGATTTCTTCCAGTGCGTGATGTATCAGTTCCTCAAAGGTGTCTTGATCAGCAACATGATTGGGGCGCAAGAAAATAATCTGTTTGATGGGTAACTGGGCTCGCTGACTAGCCATATTGATAGCTGTAGGCGCAGTTTCTATTGTACGTACCGTGACGACAGAGAGTGCAAATGCGGCCAGTTTTTCCAAGACAAGCGACATAGCCTGTTCATGATTACTGGGGTCGGTTGGCATGAAAAAATTGGCAACCCCAAACTCTCCAAGCAAGAGGTTTGGCAGCGCAGTGACTTTTCTAAAAAATGTGAGAGATAAATCAATATTGACACCAGCACCATCGCCAATTCCTTCAGCATTCATGCCGCCTCTATGCGGTATTCTACACAGTGCCTGATGTGCGTGTTTAATCAGTTGATGAGTTGGTAAGCTTTGCTTGTGGGTGATAAAACCAACTCCACAGCTCGACTTATCTAGGTCTCTATCGAATAAATATCGTTTCATAGTGTACCCAATTCAGTAAAACGGGTGTGCCCACTGTGTGCCTTGTCGACACGGTGAGCTACACATTTTTTAAGCAGGCCTTTCAACTTATCTTTTTGTGAATTTATATGCAAATGATAAATATTTGTATTCAAGTTTTGTGCGTTAATTTGGCGTTCTCAAGCTTGGGTGTAGTATTTTACTCTAGTTTATGTTGTTGTTTTGTAATTGGTATTTTTGTTTTTTCTTGGTGTTAAATTTTGATTGAATAAATTTCATGCGGATGAATTTCTATCATTTTTGTAATGTGAAGTGAATGCACCTTTTGTATTTTTCATTTTAATCGCAATGCGCTGTTATACGATGGTCTTAGTGTGAAAATTAGACTTGATGGATATAAAAGGCTATGTTAATTTCTGTTTGTTATGACTATTTTATCAAATTATTTACACATCACTTTTTCTTGGTGGCGCTCTAATTAGAGCGGCGCTTGAATGCATGTGTTCAACTGCTGCCGGAAGGGTAATAGTTGACACAGCATCTGTCTCTTTCGGTAGCAAACTAAACAAGGAGACAGCAATGAAACATACCATTCTTACCGGTGACAGGCCGACAGGACCTTTACATTTAGGCCACTACGTCGGTTCTTTAAAACATCGAATTTCATTACAATCACAGCACAACCAGACGATTTTAATTGCGGATATGCAAGGGCTTACCGACAATGGCCACAATCCTCAGAAGGTGGCTGACAATATTTTTAATGTCATGGCAGATTACTTAGCTGTTGGTATTGACCCTGATGAGACCACGATTTGTCTACAATCAGCGCTACCTGCTCTGGCTGAGCTCAGTATGTTTTATGCCAACCTAGTAAGCGTGTCTCGATTGGAGCGAAACCCGACCGTTAAAGCGGAAATCGCCAGTAAGAATTTTGGTGCATCCATCCCTGCCGGGTTCTTAAGCTACCCAATCAGTCAAGCCGCTGACATAACTGCATTTGACGCGACGCTAGTACCCGTAGGTGAAGATCAGCTGCCTATGTTAGAACTTACGAATGAAATTGTGCGTAAGCTCAATAGTGTTGCTCAGCAGCAAGTCTTGGTGGAGGCCAAGCCATTGTTGAGTGATGTCTCACGGCTCCCTGGGGTTGATGGTAAAGCTAAAATGTCCAAATCACTCGGTAACGTAATCACTTTTGGGAGCAGTGATGATGAAATTGTTAAAGCGGTACGCGCAATGTATACCGATCCGAACCATATTCGTGTTGAGGATCCGGGACAAGTTGAAGGCAATGTGGTTTTTACCTATCTAGATGCATTTCATGAAGACAAAGCGTATGTCTCGGCATTGAAAGCGCACTATCGTCGTGGCGGTCTCGGAGACAGCAAACTGAAGGGGATCTTAGCAGATTGTTTGATAAATCTTATTATGCCTATTCGTGTGAAGCGAGCAATGTATTTATCTGACTTAGCCCAATTACAGCAAATTTTAAAGGCGGGGACGCAAAAAGCAAATCAACAGTCGCAACAGGTATTGAGTCGCGTAAAAGCAGCGTTTGGATTAACGGTGTTTTGAAAGGCTGACTGTGATGTAATGTGACCAGCCACAACACCTATATATGTTGTGACTGGCACGCCTCATTCCCAATGCTACTTGGTATTTTTACCCTTGCTTTAAGGGGTCATGCTTAAAGAGTTCAGGGTCAATTTCTCTAGTGTTGAAGTTAGGGAAATCTCTCACAGACGCCATGACATTGGGGTCGCCTGTCACCATCCTCAGCAACTCGTTCGTACCTGCTTTTAAATAATATGTTGCAGGGCCTTTACTCTTTGGTCTTTGAAAATGCCAAATATCAGCTGTAAAGCCCAAAACATCACATGTGCCTTGATATTGCGCATTGCATTTTTGTAGTACATCCTGCATTAAAATTAACTCATGACATGGGTCAATTTCATCATTTAACACATTGCCTGAGAACTCACTTTGTTTATCCATGTGCTCACGTGAGTAGGCAACTTTTGATTTAAAAGACTCATTGGTGCCTGGGTACATAATTTCTGACATCCACAGTCTGTGACCCGTTTTTTCTTCACTCCATGGGTTAAATAAGCCGTCTATGCGACATACATTTTTACTGTAATCAAACCAGCAGTAGCCTGATGTGATATGGTCTTCAGGCTGCATCGGTGACCAGTAAGAAATGTAACTGCTGCTCCATTGTAAAGGCAAAATGGGCGGGGTTATTTCTTTGTTTAGATCCATGTTACTTTTCTCCACGATCTAATGCTCTTTCTAGCGCCTGGCCAAGTGCTGCTGGCAATGGAGGCAATTGACCGCGTCGTTCAGCAAAGCCTTGTGCAACTTCGCCAGTTGATAAATGCATGCGATCTTCAACTGATTCAAACCATAAACGGCTGACTGTTGCATGCTGATCAAACAGCTGCATGATAGGCATAACGTGCTGATTAAAGTCCGCAAGTGCTGCCGACACATTATCCGGGTTATCATAAACAGCCTTTACAAGGATCTGTGCACCTACAACCGCCATCGTTGTGCCATGACCAATCGAGAAGTGCCCAGACTGCAGAGCGTCACCTAATAGAGCGACATTGCCATCAAATGCTTTCTCATGGCTTAATGTCATGAAGTTACGCCATTTTAATCCTTCTTGTGCGATAACCGCTTTACCTTCTAATTCATCTTCGAATACTGAAGCAATAAAGCGTTCTGCGTCTTCTGTCGTCATTTCATCTAAGCCAGACTTTTGATAAGTTTCTTCACTACACTCGACCACAAAGGTACTCATCTTACTTGAGTATTTATAAGAGTGTGCAACAAACACCCCTTTAGAATGGGCTTTGAAGATCAAGTTCATGGCATCAAAAGTTTTTGTTGTGCCGTACCACATGTAACGATTCTTGCCGAATTCTACTTTAGGTTTCAGTGCGTCACGATAGTAAGTCGTTGTGTGATTTAAGCCATTCGATACAACCACTAAATCATAGTCATTACAGGTGAGCTCAGCGTCACTGAGCACAGGTTGTTCATACTCAATGTTTATGCCCAAACCGATACACATTTGACGTAGCTCTCTGACCATTGATTTACGTTCAGCGCCACAAAGAGTGACACCCGTACTTTTCATCGCACTTTGGTTGTGGTGAGTCAGTTTAAAGTCTTCTAGATACTGCGCGTCTAAAATCTCATGGTTCTCTAAATAAGAGAGTGGGTTAGCTGGATGGTGTGGTGCGCGTCCTGGTAAGACAACGCCCCAACCGACGACATTATCATCTGGGTGGTTTTTTTCGATAATTTTAATATCCCACTCAGGTTTCAGTTTTTTTGTTTCGCTCGCAAACATTAGGCCAGAAGGGCCTGCACCAATCACTAAAATCTTCATTAATTCATTCTCCCTATTTTGTACCAAACATTTTGCTTTTCTTGCTTGTCTCTTAACTCACTGTAACGCATTGAAGTAAAATATAATTTTTCTGCCATATCTGGTGGATAATGGTCTGGGAACTTTTGGTTCATGTAGCGTGCAAAGCGCGCGCGCATAAAGAAAATAGGATCTGAACAACTGAGTACTTCGTAATTTGCTCGTGCCATATCTTGCATTGCATCGGCTTCTTTTTTACGTTGCTCCGTAAATTCTTGGAGAACCTTCTCAAAATCGTCACCATATTGAGCGAATAGTTGGTCTAGAACAAAAGCGTCTTCCAGTGCCATATTCATCCCTTGACCAAGGAAAGGAGCAGTAGCATGGGCTGAATCACCAATGAGTAGGGCAGTGTGCTTGTAATGGAAAGTTGAAGAACGGACATTGATCAAATCATTGCTCGGTTTAACCATAAACTGCTCAAACATATCTTGGCGAATATCCTCTGGCACCATGGGGTAGTACTGATCGAAAAATGCTTTCATTGCCGTTCTATCATCACTGTGCAAGCTCACTTGGCCGGTATAAGGTAAGCAAACGGCAAAGCTGATACTGCCATCAGGGATCGTGGCTGCGCGTCCTGCAAATTGGCCACCTGAGTCCATGCCAAAGAAATACAGTAAGTCTTTGCGTAAACCAACTCTTGACGCATCTGGCACGACTAGTGTTTTGTAACCATGTTTGAAAAATGACTGGTGGAACTCAAAGCGTCGACAGTGTGACTGCATAGCTTCGCGCAAACATGAGCGCGCGCCATCGGCACCGATAAGCAAGTCACCTTTGTGAGTGATAAAGTTACCTTCGCCATCTTTAGTCATCAAACTGCAGCCATCTAGGTCCACTTCTATACACCGTTGATCGTAGTGATAATGGACACCTGCTTGCTCAGCATATTTGTTGAGAAGTACCTGAAATGCACTGCGGCTGAGCGACAGTGGTTTAAGCTTGTCAAGTGGCGGAAGCTCCCGTGTTTTAGGCTCACCCTTAATGAAAAACGACATGCCCGACACTTCAACGCCACACGCTTGTAACTCAGCCAATGGAATACCCGCAGCAACGACCGCTTCTATCCCTCTAACCGTCATGCTTACACCAATAGCACGTGAGCTGACTTGGTCAATATAATCTGCTTGGCTCAGCAAAGGATTACCGCGTTTTTCTATAATGTGAACTTCATATCCGCGTTTTGCTAAGTAAATGGCTGTTAAGCCACCGGCTAAACCGCCGCCAATGACAATTATCTTCTTCATATTTACGCTTCCCTTGAAAGTTTGCCAGTTGCGATTTCGTGCATCTGATTTTGAAAAAACTCTAATAACTCAATTTGTGTTTGCGGTGGCATGGCAGACACCATATTTTTAGCCATGCTAACCAACTCTTCGCATCGCCGAGATATGGCCATGCATCCTTGTTCTAAATCGTCGAAGACGTCTGCTGAGATAGCCTCTGGTACTGGCGGGCCGGCATTACGTCCAGGTATACCTGACGGGAGACTCATTAATTGTACGGACAGTGGTCTTAAAATCCCCGTCATCAAATCAATGGCACCATTCATTAATCGTGAGCGACGCATACTACCAAGTGGTTTGACAGCAAAATGTTGCATCATTAGCTGAAACATTAGCTCGTGGCAGCCTTTGTAAAAGGCCATAAGCTCCTTAGCTTCAGGATCTGTGACGAGATTGCAGCCATTGCGTGCTTCAAAAACAGGGTTTTTCAACACCGGATACGCGGGCTCAAAGGGGATATCACTGTTGGTCAGGGTCTTTGAAATGGTGCGCAGCCGATTGAAATGACTCACTTCAAATTGTTCTGAATCTGCAGATACTCCTTCGCCTTGTTCGGTGACAAAATTAATTGCAAAAATCGCCGTTTCTCTGTCATACACTTCGAATTGGTAGCCAGGGTATTCGCGGTTGATTATTTCGTTGAGAAATAAGTGGTGTTCGCCGCCTAAATTCACTTTCTCAGCTGAGAATAGATCTGGCAACTCCTTAATGGCCAAAGTAATGTCGTGATAAAAATCGGCGATTGACTTACCCACTGTTGGAAAAAACGCAGGCCATTCAAAGCGCACGAATTTTGCAATGACATGCTCAGAAAATGGTTCGAATGAAAACTCTGTATCAAGGCCAAATTTGTCTTTTGCGGCTTCGCCGAGCACGGGCTGTCCAGGATAAAATGCTTCGCCTAATGCCATCAAAAGATTGTTGACGACCAAATAATGGATCATTTCTTCGTGAGCAATTTCGAGTAAAGCACCACGCCAGCCACTATTACGGCGTCTGTCTTCGGTACCATTGACAAGCTCCAATTGGGCTTGGGTCCACCTTTGCGTGCTAACGAAGTGTTCACCGACACCATAGTTGGGTAAAGAGTAGGCACTGTATAAGTACTGAAGCATAATTGAGAGCTCCAGATCCACAGCATCTCGCAGAGCTTTTATCAGTTGCGACTTGTTTTTAATATTTCCCTTAGCGTGAAATTGTGGCGCCTGAGGCGGCAGGACTTTCGGCATCGCTGATTGTTCAACGTTGCAAAGGTATTTCAGAAATAGCTGAGCATGGGCTTGTGGCATTTCTCGCGTGCTTGGCATGTAGTAACTTTTGTCTCGATTACGCGGATCGCACATTTGCCACATCAGTCGAGCATAGGTCTCACATTTGCACTTGTCAGCCATGCTGAAGACGGCCTCAGTCATGAAGGGGTAGAAGAGCTCGTAGTATGCCATGACGTGCTTATACAAGTAGTCGTAATCAACTTGTTCTGTAGGCGTATCCATTAATTCCCAGTCACTGGGTAACACACGTACTAAAACAGGATTGTGATACTCCCCTAAAAACAACTCGGTGCTACCGGGTTTAAGGCTTTCAATGGTCAGGGTGCCTCTACCATCGAGATCGGTGTTGATATACTGGTCGCAGCTAAGTGTATGACTATCTCGAACATGCGATGCCAATTTTGTTATTGCCATTGGTTTACCATGAAAATAGCTGCGTATAGACACAGCAACAGTGCTTTTCTCACCTTTTAGGTGGTTTGGGCTTTCCATCGAAAAAATATGCTTTTCAGCTTGAATGTGCCAGTCACTTTCGTACCAGGTATGCATTGCGGAACAAAGCCGCAAAGATTGCAAATGATACTGTTCATCAAGTTGCTGTAGAGGAATATCAATCACACCTGAATTTACGTCATTGTTGAGATAGTCTTGTTCAGTGATGGTTGCGATGATTTGTCCATTGTTCGACTTTAAGTACAGATTACCCAGGTTGACCTTAGCGCTCAGCTTAGGTGGCATGCCATTACTGACTGGCAGCGCCTCCTCATAATTATTATGTGGAATACCGATGGCGGCATTCAGGCTTAGCCAGTCTTCGCCAATAGAAATTGCGATAGGGGCATACTGCTCGCTATTGTCCGGCCGTAAGATTCGACCCGTGGGAGAGGTCATCATATCCTCGTTACGCCATAGGCCGATTGTGCCATGTAGGTCACAAAATACGGGCATATTGGGGGCAACTGGAGGTGATAAGTTACTCACACAATATTGTACAGTTAGACCGAGTACATCAGGGTCAGCCAGTGCTTCTTTTAACGTATCGAGGAGCGCGGATTCTAGGCCTAATTGATTAAATAAAAACGCATCGCTGTCTTTTCTGATTGAAAATTGAAAGAGCCTCGCTTCACTCATTTCTTCATACATAAAGTGAGAAACGGGCTGAACGATGTAACTTTTATTCATCCATCGAACGCCATGTGTGCAATCGATATCTGCGGACAATATATGTGTTGTGTTCGCAGAAGCCTTAGGATCTGTAATGGTTAGTTGACCGGCGTAAATGAGCGCAGAGTCTCGTCTCGTAGGGTCACTATCCACCCATCGTGCACGATTAAAAGAAGTCCTAAGGTATTCGTTGTAATGTCCCCATAGGGAGAGTTTACTTCCAACTAATTTATCATTAGTAATGTATTCACCAGGTTTAAGTTGAACGCTGGTAATCAGTGTATTTTCCCAACTAAAATGGTTATTGCCTCGCATGTTGTATCCCGCTGCGAGGTTAAACGGTCCGGATTCATCCGCTATTCCTTGCGCATTAAACTTTGGCTCCATTTCATTGAGGTAGTCATGAAATCGGGATGGTGGCTGTGACACGTCGTAAGGGGCACCATCCATGATCGCCATGTTGTTCGTAATATCCAAGGTATTGTTGATATTACGATTCGCTGTTGGGACATTAACACGGGCAATCCCTTTAAAATGAACTCGGGGAAAATCGAGAATACTCATTTTTTTCAAACTTCCTAGTTACTTTTCTTTAGTCTGTACTGAATTGATGACAATTAAACGTGTGCCAATTCTTCAATTCTTTGTTGTTGTGGTTGCTCTATTTCCAGTCTATCCAACAAGGTTTGAGCCGCGCTTCTCCCGGCCATAATGCCACCTTCCATCCAGCCACAATGTGGTGTGTAGGCATCACTAGCAGAGATAATATGTGACTTTTTATGGATTAACGTCATTGGGTGATTGGGACAACACTCTTGTGAAAATTCAACGCCATGAGTCCAATGCTTGTAAGTATGTGTCAGGGGATCTGGCAATTGACTTTCATGACAACGCAATGCTTCTGCCATGAGTGTTTTAACGGTACTGAGGTAATGTGCTTCTCCGCGTAACGTTGTATCTCGCCAAAAGTCTGCGTAGTCGCTGTCGGTATAAAAAAATACATACCGATTGTCCTTGAAATACAATTTGCGCATAGGGTTATTAGTAATAACAACATGGTCTGCTAAATCTAACTCTTGCCACCAAGGCGTATCAAAAAACAAAAAGCCTTTAAAAAGAGGAATAGAACCGTAGGTATAATCACTCCAATCATGGGGGAAACCGCAGTTCAACTTTTTCATAGCGGTTGGTGGAAAGGTTAAGATCATCTCCCCCTCGGATATCGTCAGCTCAGATTGACCGTCTTTGATAAGCCTTAGAGAGGGTTTGGAGTGATTGGTATCTATACTGGCTAACTCATATCCGAAATGGAATTCAACGCCATGCGCTAGCGCTTCTTCATATAGTCCCTCTGTGAGTGCCGAAAAGCCCTCTTTTAAATTAAACCATTCGTACCCTGCATTTTCAGAAAAGCCCTGAATTTCAGGATGCTTCTCTATGATGTCAAAAGCGATATGGGGAGATATATTAGGCAAAGATAGCGAATCATATCCAAGTGCATTTATCATTTCTCTCGCTTGATGCCTGCCCACATAAATCGTCAAAAACTCTTCAAAAGAGTCATTAGGGTGCTCATCACACAGAGGTTTCAAATTCTTTAAAATGCTCTTTAAACTTTTATGCAATGCTTGAGGACGCTTTAGTTGTGTAAAAGGGAATGTTTCATATTGCAAGTTCAAAGATGTGACTTGCTCCTTGACATTGTGGTGGAGCTGGGAGGAAAAGCGGCCAGCGCCAAGGTCTACAAAGTGATCATTGACTTTAACTGCATGTGCACGACCGCCGACTCGTTTTTTGTGTTCATAAACCTTGATTGAACTGTTTTTGCATGCTTTTGATTTTGCTAAAGTAAGCGCGCAAATAATGCCTGATATTCCAGCACCTATGATCGAGATTGTGTTTTCTCTAATCGCCATGTTCCATATTTCCTTGAGTTTTCCTAAAAACTTATAGCTTTAAATGAAACTTCATTAATAATTAACATTAATTAAATATCAAATGTCACTTTTAAGCCGGTTTATTCACTGGTTCACGATGAAATTAAATTCGTATTCCCTAAAATCAATCGATTACGATAATTCAAACCCGCAGTATGCGTTTTATTAAATGATACCACTGTTGTTCCTTATAATTAACATAGATCAGCTAAATGTTATTAAAATAATGATATTTTCGGTCTGAAATAAATCTTTAATTGTTTTTATTATTGCAATATGTGCATTTACTCTATTGCAGATTTTTATTTAGTTTTATTTTTGCGAATAAATAAGTGTGCACAGAAGGTGATAGAAGGATGAATTTTTGTTTTCAATTTAGGGATAAATATGTATGAAATGTGGAGGGGGAATTTCATCGCATTACACACCTGCTCATAAAGCGCGCATAAAAAAACGGATAGTTCTTTAGGGCTATTGACTAAGACTATGAAATAGCGGCATTAATGGCTTAAAACACGGGTTTTTAAGGGGGGATGAGCTTTTTATTAGAGAAACAGGAAATTGAGAAAAATTCTATGTGAAAGATTGCACTTTTAACGAGAGTTTGATTTGGGTTTGTACCGGTTACCTAGAGTAGAAAAACAATAGGTAGCCCGGTATTTGTTTAATTGCAACGTAAAAAGTAAGATGAATTTTTTATAACTTCACCCTCTTTTAGTTCTTTTTTATTAGCTTTTCCAAAGTTAAAATTGAAAAGGTGAGTGCGAAAAGGCCGCCAATGACGTCTGCAATGGGAAAAGACCACCACAATGCCTCTGAACCGTACAGTTTTGGCAGAACAGCCATTAGCGGTAAAAGTAATACATAAGTGCGGGCAGCATCTAACATAGTTGCTGGGATAGCTTTGCCCATTCCTTGAAACAATCCACTCGACATCATGCAGAATCCTGCAGTGGTAAACCCTGCAAAGGCGATCAATGCGATGTCTTTCCCTAAATTTGTAACTTGAATATCGTTAGTAAATAGCGCTATTAGCCAATGTGCATTGAAAGAAAGTATGAAGGTCACGATAAGGCCCCATACTGTACTGATAAGGCAGGCAACCAGATAGGCTTTTTTCACCCGTTTAAATTCACCCGCACCATAGTTGAAGCCAGCTAGCGTTTGTAACGCGACCATCATGCCGATGATGGGCAAGAATAGAAACATGTAACAACGGACCAAAATACCATGTGCTGTGATTAAAGGCTCGGAGTTTTGGGCAAAAACCGTAGAGATCGAGTAAACCGTGACTGCTAAGATCACCGAAAAACCACCGTGAGACAGTAGCACAGGTAGACCTAAGCTCAACATGTTTAAATGTACATGGATTGGACTAAGTAGCTTGTCGCGTTGAAACTTGACTGCACTTTCACCTTTTAATTGCAGCTGTATGGCTATTACCAGTGCAACACTCAGCGCGCAAATTGTAGCCCAAGCCGCACCAGCAACGCCCCACTCAAATACGAATATAAAGAGTGCATCTAGTAAAATATTTAAAATAGATGCAGTGGAAAGCACTTGCATCATTGCTTTGGGATTACCTGATGCTCTAAACCCCTCGGTTATTTGGTTGCAAATAAATCCCACTACCCAAAACATCACAATAGGCGTGATGTAGCTGGTCGCTTGCGCTTGCAAAGAGCTAGGTACTGCAAGCAGACTAAAAATACTATCGAGGTTGATATAGGTTATTGTGCATAACACGGCAGCACAGGCAATTGCGAGCATAAATGACGCAGAAAATACCTCATTGGCATCATTTTGACGTTTTGCGCCTAAATACCTCGAGACCAGAGAGGCCATGCCACTACCCAGCATGGTACTAATTGCAATAAGTATCATTTGAATTGGAAAAACTGCGGATACTGCGCCCATAGCCTGTGCGCCAATGCCTTGGGATATAAACAGCGCATCGACAAAGGTATATAGTCCATTTATGACCATACCCAAAATTGTGGGTATTGCCAGAAAGCAAAATTGTTTAAAGATAGGTCCAGTGAGCAAAGGGGAGTGTGATTGCTCCTCTGGTGCGCTCAATTCTGCTGTGGTCGTACTCATGATTGTTCCTTGTAATCTGAAATTTTAGCTGGGGGTAGTTTACTGAAAAATTGTTTCTTAAGGTTAAATTTATGTTTTAAATTTTTAATATTATGTTTTTTTGAGATTCGTTATCTCAGCGCTTTTTGTAGAAGGGGACTTAATCTCACTGCTAACTACATAATTTATTTCATAAAAAAATGAGCAGATGATGTATTTTTTATTAATTTTTATTGATAAGTGGACATTGTCTTTGCTGCTCAACTCAGCCGATGAAATTGCTAAACCTGACGTATACCCAGAAAAAGTTAGGACACAATTTTAAACATGAAGCCTTGTTTAGTATGTTATATTATATCTTTTGGTGTTTGGAGAGATTAATTTTGCGTAACCAAATTCAATTTGTCGGCGATAATGTGTCAATCGCATTGGCTACAATGTGTTTAATTCATTGTTTGGCACTTCCAGTGTTGATTGTATTTTTGCCTTTCGTATCGGCAAATTTCTTAGAAGGGGAAGCGTTTCATCAATTGTTGTTGGGGGGCGTGTTATTAACAAGTGTCCTTGCTTTGGCATCGGGTTGCAAAACACACAGTAAATGGCACATTTTTTCTTTTGGGATAACGGGTTTAGTGGTGCTTTCCATTGCCGCTTTTTTTGGACATGATTTATTGGGAGAAAACGGCGAGACACTCTTGACGATTGTTGGTAGTGTGATTGTGGCTTTTTCACATTTTAAAAATATTAAGGCTTGTAAACAAGCGAGGTGCTGCTCTTCAGCATCGTAACGTGTGATTGGTCTACATGGTGTGAGTAACTTTTGGTACCATAAGGCTATCCTTGTAGTGGGGTACGTTGTCATCGCGACTAGCGTACGCCTACGAATTGATAAATAGGATGATTTCGTTTCTTTGTACTATGCTCAGAGCATTATCTTAATGCTTATGGGGGCACAGTGCACCTTTCATTCTACCTCAGTATATTTTTGTTCCCCCATATACGATATGCATTTGAAGTGGCCTGCGCGCGAATTGATAAGCCCTCCTTGAATTTGGATTGCGCTGGTTATTATTGGGGTCTGTTATGTACCCAATGAAAAACTTTGTCAGGTTGCCAATCGCGTTAAAGATTTTTGTCGTTGTTGTGTTCGGTTTATTGGCTCAAGTTGCCACTTTACAAGTATTTACCCTCAAGCAAACCGTCGACAGTCATCTTAATACACGAATAGATGAAGTAATGAGTTTATTTGTGCAAGCGCAAACCGCTTTAGAGTTTATGGCATCAGAAAACCGAATAGATGCAATTCAAAAATATTTAAGCTTGATGAAGTCTCACTCAGATGTTGAGATAGCCGTGGTGTACAACAAGCAAGGAACCGTACTTGTTGCTACTTTGCCCGAGTATATTGGGCAAGACGTCATCACAATTTTAGAACGGGTAAAGTTAAATGCGGCGCATGAAGATGCCTTTTTAAATACGCTCTCCACCGCCCAGACAAAAGAATTATATGATAAACAAGCTAATTTATTTTTAATGTCAGGCCCCATTAATGACGTTGGATCATCAAAGTACATAGATGCTGCGCACCTTCTGATCATGGCCGACTATGCATCAGCAGAGAAATACATAAAGAACTCAACGATGCACGCATTTACGCCACTGTTCGTGATAATGCTGGTGACCGCATTACTGGTGGCCTTTATTTTCCATGTTTCTATCCAAAAACGATTACAAAAAATATTTACGCACTTTGATAACTTTCACGCAGAGAAAGGCATCACATTTATTGATATAGGCGGCAGAGATGAGCTGAGCGAACTGGCGAGAAGAAGCAATATATTGTTTCAAGATTTGGCTAAAAGTCACGTTGCGGTAAGCCAACAAAAAGATTATTTCAAGGCATTGTTTGAGGGGATCACGGATGCCGTGGTGATTGTGGATGAACAAGGCGCAATTTTAGATCTAAATCATACCGCCAAGCAATGTTTGTCTGGAGAGCTTGCTGACTCAAAACAGTTCTGCGAACAATTCAAGCTTTCTCATGATTGCGATTTGAAACAGTTAGTTTCCTTATCTAAAGAAGCAGACAGCCACAGAGGAAAAAGTGTCCGAAGTTTTTGGCTCAACAATAAAAAATGGCACGCGATCAACTTATCGATTACTAAATTGACAATGGCCAAGCAGGGGTTGTCTTGCTACCTCATTGCATTTGTAGACCAGCAAAAAGAGTTCGAATTAACCTTACAGCTGCAACTGAGCGAGCGTAAACTTTTTTCAATTATCGAGAACCTACCTGAAAGCGTATTCTTATTGCAAGAAACGGGTGAGGTTGCGTACCTTAATGGTCAGTTCAAACGCTTTTTGACTTCAGACACTAAAGTGACCAATACCGCGCAATTGTTAAAAGCGTGTCCTAAAAACATTGCGGTGTTTTTAGAGCAGCGGATGCAGTCCGTGATGTCTGGTGATAGCTATATCAGAGAGGAGGTGCATTATAAGTTTCGTGGTGACACCTATTATTGCGCGATTACTTTGTTTCCGATTATTAAGCAAAATAAAAGTAATTATGCGATGGCGGGATTCATTTCAGATATTACGGTGCAAAAGAAAACCGATTATGAGCTTCAGCAAGTTCAAAGGCGGTTGGCTGAGTTGGTACGCCATGCACCAATGGCAATTATAGAATGGGATCAATCTCTTAATATTGTGTTTTGCAACCAAGCCGCTTCCACTTTATTTGGCAGCGACAATAACTCACTGATTGGAAACAACTTATCGGAATTAGTGGCTGCAGACTTTTATTCTGATCTTGAACGTTATTTACTGCAAACTATTTCAAATGAGCACAGCGCAAAACAATTGATCGCGATTGCCGACAAACAAGGCGCGCAGCGTGTGACAGAGTGGCACAGCTTTATATTGTCAGATGCGCATAGTACGCATGCAAGATATGCGTCACTTATTTCTGACATTACGATGTTACATGAAGTAATTGAGTCACTTGAATTGAAAGAAGCAGAAAAAGATGAAGTGTTGCAATCTATGGTGGACCCCGTCATTACGATAAATGATAAAGGTCATATTTTGACTTTCAACAAGGCTGCGGAGGAAGCATTTCAATATAACGCGGAGCGCGTGATCGGTGAGAATGTTAAGATGTTGATGCCTGAGGAATTCGCCAAGCACCACGATTCTTTTTTATTGAACTACATTACCACAGGACATAAGCAAGTAATCGGCATTGGTCGGCAAGTAATTGGTAAGCGGGCAAATGGGGATGAGTTTCCAATGCACTTATCCATCAGTGAGCTACCTATCATGCCAAATGGTGTTAGGCGATTTATAGGTAACTGTGTCGACCTCACTAATATTAAAGAGAAAGAAGAGCAGTTAAGGCGCTCCATGAAGATGGATGCGCTGGGCAAACTGACAGGTGGCATTGCACATGATTTTAATAATTTGATCGGTATTATGCTCGGGTACAGCGACATTATCACGATGCAGCCTTCACTCGATAGCGAAGTAAAAAGTTTTGTGCAGGAAATTATTAAAGCGGGGGAGCGCGCCACAAACTTAACGCAAAAATTGTTAAATTTCTCAAAAAAGGAGAGTGCGTTAAAGGAAGTATTTTCACTGAATGATGCTTTGCTAGATAGTCGTCAATTACTTGAAAAGTCGTTAAAGCCCGACGTTAAACTGATATTTAAGTTGGCACAAGATTTACCTGATGTGCAACTAGATAAACACGACTTTGATGACATGATTCTGAATTTGGTGATTAACAGTGTTCATGCCATTGAAGATGCTGGTAGCGTGACAGTTCGAACAAGTCTAGATTGGTATCAAAACGACAGAATCGACTCGTCTTCTAGCTTACACGTCAAGTGTGAAATTATTGATACTGGTGAAGGGATCCCAGAGCAAAACCTCGATAGTATCTTTGATCCCTTCTTTTCGACGAAAGGAGACAAAGGTACTGGCCTCGGGTTGAGTCAAGTATATGCATTTATTCAACGTAGCCTTGGCTGTGTTGAGGTAAAAAGTAATCACGATGGTACGACCTTTGCGATTTATTTTCCCGCCGTAGAGTCAAAGACAAAGTTGAGAGCGCAAACATTGCCGCAATATGCACATATCCATCAAACACCGAGCCATATTTTAGTTGTGGATGATGAAGCGTCTCTCGCGGATGTGATTGCTAAATTACTTCGTCAAGTGGGTCATACTGTCGATATCAAAACGTGTGGGGTGGATGCATTAGCTGCACTCAAGGATACACACTATGATCTTTTGATATCAGATGTATTGATGCCGGATGTGAACGGGTTTAGTTTAGTTAAAAAGGCGCAGGTATTTCACCCACATATTAAAGTGCAGATGATCAGTGGTTATGTTGATATTGAAAAAGTGAGTGATTTCGACAGTACATTGTACGCTAACATTATCCGAAAGCCATTTCGGCCTCAGGAGCTACTGAATCGAATCGCCGTACTGAGTTCAGAATAGCTCTGGTTTTGTGTTGTTTAGATCCAATTGGGTTTCAAGCTCTGGGGCGATCTTTTGCTCCATTTCAAAATACTTGTCTGTTTTTTGAATAATGTTGGTTAAGTTCGATTTCAACAAATTAATTTTAGGTTCAATAGAGCCGAGGTTTTTGGCTTCTTTTGATATCAGGTTGGCAATAAACTGTTCTTGCTCCTCTGTAAGATCTAAGATGTGAAAACTAGACGTTATTTGTTGATTCAAGTCATTCATTACATCCTGAATTAAGCATTTGTACTCCTCGGATAACGTATGTAACTCACCGATACCCGATGTAATATCTACGACAATTTGCTCCATGGCTTGCTGACGAAATAGATCCAATAGTTTGGCTTCTAAGCCTTCGATTATAGCCACCGAAATATCATTTATGGCGCCACTTTCTTCTGGAGATTCAGGCATATTCTTTATTAGGAAGGAAACATGTTTTTCATTGACAATCAGCCGTCTGCCAAAGCCATGCAGACGACCTTTCGTGCAAAGCAGTTCAAAAATATTTTGTTCTATTGGACTAATGCCACAGCCACTGGGACCATAAAAACTCATTTCGTCTTTGTTGATCATCACACTGGTCAGTAAACCGAGTTGTTTCACCGTCGCGAAAAATTGGTTAATAACCTGATGCTCATTTTTGCACTGATTAAGGGATTTAAAAAACTGCATAACCAGACTGTAATGAGAGGCCTGCTGCATAGATGAGAGGGCTAAAGTTATTGACTCCTGTTCACTGGCTTTCAGTTGTGCTTGGGAGTGAATAAACTCAGCAACCTTTTGCACTTTGGTCACCAACTCTTTCATTTGAAATGGCTTTGCTATGAAATCATCGGCACCGACGTCAAATGCACGTAATCGCATATCTAAGTTGTTATATCCGGACACCAAAAATAGTGCGCAATGTGTCGTTAAAATCTCTTTCTTAATTTTTTCGCACGCGGCAAGCCCATCGATACCTGGCATACTAATGTCCATTAAAATAATTTGCGGCGTGTAATGTTCAAGAATGTCGTAGGCTTCTTGCGCGGAAGCTGCTTGTTCGCATGAAAAGAAGGGTTTTAATGCGGTTGAGATCATATCTCTCACTGGTTTTTCATCGTCAACTATAAGCACCTTGGCATTGCCAGACATGATTTTCATACTCCTGCTTCGAGCTGGTAAAACTGAATAAAACGTACCACTCTCAACAGCATAGTGTAGAACGTTTATATACGCTAAAAAATATGCCTCCAAAGTGGGCTATTTATTTTGGTTTTACAGTGATTCGGTATGCTTTTTTAATTGAAGCGAGCCACAAGGGGATTAAAAAATCAGTGTGGCTCGCAGTGGGTGGGATAAAGACAATCTTTATTATCTTTTACTGGTTAGTACTGGAGTTGCCCCCCATTGTTGATAAACTGAGCGTATTCTTGCCATAGGTCGTCTACTCCCCGACCTAAAACGCTTCTAAATGCAGCGTCAAAAGACCAAGTGTAATTGCCCAAATCTTTTGCTGTTTTATTAAATTTGTACAAAAAGTCTGGATCATGCGTCACTCTGACATAATGTAAGAAAAAGCCCGTCGTCGTGTAACCACCTAGCCATTTCTTAGGGTCATTGACATTGGGCTGCCTTGTTTTATGAAGGCCTTCACCGATCCTTACGGCATCTGCTAGCCCCTCTGTATATGCCCAAAAAGCCTTGCCATCCCCATAGCTATCGTGTGTCAATGGTGAATTATTGTACCCATGAGTTACTTCATGGGAGAGTATACCGTCAATTTCATCTCTGATAGCGGCATCAGAGTTTCCGCTGTCGCGATAAAGATTGGCCAAGTGAGTTGTACTTACGACAATCGTCATTTCTCCAGAACCATCTTGCCCCATTTTGTATGCGACAAACTCATTGCCCCAATGATCTTTGGCTCTAAGTTCGAATCTGAGATTTCTGAATCGGTTGGACTCTACTGGATCCCGATAAAGAATCTTGGCAACGTCAATACACTTGTTAGCCATATGACCGGCAGGGTCTGAAATAATGCGCTTGAATAAAATGGCACCTTGCGTGAGGGGATCGACGTCAATAAAATCAACTTGTGGTTTTGTCCAGTCGCCATCTGGCGGTGTCGTAATTTGTTCATCTATATTAATCGTATAGCTGGTACTATTGTACGCATACACAGAGACATATAGATTGTTGCCCTGTAGATGACAAGATTCATTGGCACTCGGCGAAGTACTACTACAATCAAACACTTGAGTTGATGGTTGCGCACCCAAACGCATGTATAAGTCTGCATCCCCTGTGCCAGAAGTTGTAGCGGTAACTTTATTAATGACAGAAAATGGTCCGAAATGCTGCCATTGACCAGCGTTTAAGGTGTTACTGTGGGAAATTGGTAACTCATTAGGCGGGGGAACAATGCTGGAGCCAAACATCTCTATTTCAGCAACTTGTAATATACTTGCGCCACCATTGGCTGTAACATGTAGACGCACAAATTTAAATGCGGCTGGGTTCGAAACTATAAATTGTTTCGTTTCATGACGAGTGCTAAATGACTGATTATTTCGTACATCCAACGTTTGCCAATTCACACCGTCAGAAGAACCTTGCAGTTGCCAATCTTGCGGATCTCTACTCGGTACATCATTGGCCGAGGTGATTGTGTAATTGGTGATGCGCTCAGGTTGATCAAACTGGTAACTGATCCACCCAGACGGTGAAAATGTGAGCCATTTACTATATTTATCGTTATCAAATGCCTTGGTACGGCCCTCGAATGTACCATTTTCTCCTGATGCCGAAATAGCCGCTGGATTAGCAGAGGTAAGATCTGAATTCGCATGAGCAGAAATAGATAACACCGAAGCGACTATGCACGTGATGCTTTTTAGTTCAAAAGCCCAATTGGTATTTTTTAGAGTCATTTTACGCAACCTTGTATCGTTCCAAATTTATGTGTATTTAATTTGCTTTTCCAATCACTTTTATGTTTTTTAGTACATTAAACTATGCCTTTTTGTCACTATTTGTTGATTGGAACGTTTTAATAATTGGTTGTAAAATATACTTTGTCAAAGGTTTTTTACATGGAGTTAACTGAATTATTGATTTTTAGATTGAGATTTAAGCAGATTGTTGGGGTTTTGTAGACGCTTTTTTAGTTATTCATTTAGTCACTTTTCTTGTATCCTAATACTTAATTAATTGAATCATATCGCTATATTTTTTTGTGCAATCGATGTTCTAAGCAGTACGAAAATAAACTATTTTAGGAACGTATTGTTCAAAAATAAATCTAGTTAATGACTAGACAACGCGCTTTACAGAGTAATAGAAAGATGAATTGGCAGATAGAAACAGGTACTTTAGAAGAGCTGATTGCTGTTGAAGATCAAATTCCAGAATTTACGACGCCTAAATCTAAGGAAGGGGTTATGAATCGGCTAAAGAGGACGCCTTTTCTATTGTTAGTGGCCAAAGTCGATGATGTTCCTGTTGCGTATAAGCTGGGTTATGAAGTGGAAACCTGTCACTTTTATAGTTGGCTAGGAGCGGTTATTCCTGCATACCGGGGGAGTGGTATCGCACAGTCTCTGTTGGATGCCCAAGAAAAGTGGTGCGCTTCAAACGGGTATAGAAGTATTTCGGTTAAGTCGATGAATAAGTTCAAATCGATGTTGATGATGCTGATAAAAAATAACTACCATATTGTTGACTGTCACCGTTTGAGTGATGGCTCAGACAGTAAGATAAGCTTTTTAAAGAGGCTAAATTAACGGTATCGCCCTCGAATTTTTCGAGGGCGTTTTGATTTATTTAAGAGAAGGTTGCTTATGGGTTTCAAACCGGTGATCAACATACAGTGCCAATAAAATAATCACACTGCCAATAAGTAATTTTGTCAGGCTCTCATTTCGATTCCAAATTACTAAGTTCACTAAAATGCCAGCTGGTACTAACAAATTATTCATGGCAGCAAGTGTGCCCACTGACACCAATGTTGCGCCTTTATTCCACAGGTAATAACCGAGCCCTGATGCGATTAAACCCAAGTAGAGAAGAATTCCCCATTGTAGTTGGGTCGTTGGAAGCTTATTAGCATCACCGAACAGCATAAAGCCTAAGGCCGTAACAAGCAGCGCCCCGATAAAGAAAAAACCAAAGCAACAGTGATGTGCCAAAGCGACATCTTGTTGTATACGTTTATATAAAACTTGGCCCAATGCAAAACACACATTTGCACCTTGGACTAACATCAGACCAAGCCAAAATTGGTCATTGATATGCTCAAAACGCATCGTGATTGCACCGAGTGTCGCGATGAGTGCGACCAAGATGTGATGAAATTGAAAACGTTTATCAAGAAGATCATTGATCAAAGCGATATAAACTGGCGTCATGACAGTAAATAGTAAAACTTCAGGCACGCTGAGAAACAAGAACGAATGATAATAGAAGCCGTACATTGCGCCGATCTGAATAGCTCCAATCATCATTAACTGCGCGGCATTTTTTAGTGGAACTTGTCTAAACTTAATAAACGGCAGAAAAATGAGGGTGGCGATAAAGACGCGACTGAGTGCAGAGAACCAAGAGTCAACTTGGCCTGCCAAATACACACCTATCAGGCTAAAAGAAAAGGCCCATAGTGCGGTTACGAACGATAAATGTAGCATAAGAAATCACTGTGTTTTTATGTCATTTTATGCGTTTGGGACAATTAAATCGACAAGCATATTGAGTGTATCATGGGGCTTTTCGACAAAAAAACGCGATAGTAAACTATGATAGTTCGAAAATAACGAAGTAAATAACCATTATAATATGATTTTAATTTACAACAGAGTGGATACAATGAAGTTGTTTTCACATTTATCCCTTTCATGATTACCCATGATGTGTTAAAGGCCACCCTTCCCAGGTGGCCTTTTTATTGTCAACGTGTTTCACCTTTTCAGCTGTATAGCGCTTTTGAATATGAGACCTTTTGTATTACTTACCTGGCGTTCGCCAGCCTAGCCGTACATCAGTGTCACGATTTCATGCGGTCAGTTGTGTATAAGAGGACTTGTTCATCTTACGCTAAACTTAGCACTGGCATAGTCCCAATAATTATTGTGCGAATAAGCACAATATATGTCACAGAATTCGATTGGGAGAAAAATGATGAATAAAGTAATGAAAGTATCTGTGTTTTGGTTTATCGCGATGTTGGCTGGGTGTGCATCTATGGGCGCTGGTGATGTGGCCCAAAAACGTTCTGATATCATAAAAATGAAAAATGCGACATTGGCCCAGCTTTACGCTGAAAAGCCAGATACACGAGCACAATTGAGATCCGCAGTTGGATATGCCGTTTTTTCAAATGCTAATGTTAATTTATTACTGGTTTCCGCAGGTACGGGCTATGGCGTTGTACATAACAACAAATCTGGTCAATTTACCTATATGAATATGGCTGAAGGGGGGGTTGGACTGGGCCTAGGCGTAAAAGATTATCGACTGGTTTTGGTATTCCATACTCAAAAAGCACTCAACACATTTGTGGAAAACGGATGGACCTTTGGTGGGAATGCCGATGCTGCTGCAAAAGCTTCTGAAAAGGGGGCATCTGTTCAAGGTGAATTGTATTATGGTGATATGTCTGTATATACCATGACAAAAAGCGGATTAGCATTGCAAGCAACGGTGAAAGGCACAAAATTTTGGCCAGATAATCAATTAAATTAATCGCGAAATTCAGTGTAAAGAATATACTTTGTATAGAGCGCTAACGGTGATTTACTTGTGTTGAAGATGAGTTATTTTAACTTGTTAGCTGCGCGAGTATTGGTTATAAATTTGGAAGTTATAGTTAATTATTTTTTGGGGGCCGTATGTTTAAGGATATTGATGACCTCAGCGATAGTTCGGTGTTAATTGTAGAGGATTCCTCATTAACGCAAAAAGTGTTGAGTGCTTGTTTGGATGGCTTGTGCCAAGTTGACTGTGTATTTTCTGCAGAGGATGCGATAGAGCACTGTTTGGGTAATCCTCCAGACCTTATTCTAATGGATTGGATCTTGGAAGGAATGACAGGGCTAGAGGCGTGCAAAAAGATCCAAGCCATGGATGAGTTAAATGATATCCCAGTTATTTTTGTCACATCAAATACGAATGAAAATCAGCAAGAGCTATGTTGGGATGCAGGGGCAGTCGACTTTTTAGGAAAACCGATCGTTGCAAGGACTTTGGTGAATAGGGTGCGTACACACCTTAAGTACAAGCGACAAACGGATATTCTTAAGCAGTACTCTTTCTTTGATGGACTCACAGAGGTTTTTAATCGACGTTATTTTGATATGGAAAGCCAGCGGCTATTCAAACAAAACCTTCGTCAGCAACAAAACTTAGCCGTTGTGATGTTGGATATTGATTATTTTAAGTTTTATAACGACTACTATGGACATTTACAAGGAGACGATGCGCTAAAAGCGGTAGCAAAAGTTGCGGTGAAAATGGTGAATCGACCGCTGGATAGCGTTTTCAGATACGGCGGCGAGGAGTTTGCGGTTTTATTGCCTAATACAGATAAAGATGGTGCGCAAAAGATCGCAAATGCCATTGTCAATGCGGTTAAAGGACTTGAAATTCCACACAACAAATCTCGGTTTGATGTCGTGACCGTCAGCGCGGGTGTTGCGATAGGAAAATATGGTCAATATGACAGTGTTGAAGCCTTGATCGATACGGCTGATAAAGCATTGTATCAAGCAAAGGATGGTGGGCGCAGTCGAGCGGTTGTGTTGGATTAAAAGGGTGTGCGAAGGGGATTCGCACACCCTGCAAGTTACATATTAAAAAGTAACGCGGAGACCGCTAATAAGCCTACTGTAAGTACAAAGTATGTGCTCAGTTTGCCCTTGTACTGTTGAAGTGACGGTACTTTATATATGGCAATGGTTGGCATCACAAATAGGATTAGTGCGATAATTGGACCTGAAATAGCCCCCATCATGTCTAAGATGCTTGGGTTAATCACCGCGCACACCCAAATAGAGACAAACATTACTATCACCCCTAGTTTGTCGGCGGTTTTCAAGCTAATGTTTGTTTGTTTAGTTAGTAGACCATTAAAGCTCTCTCTTGCACCTAAAAAATGCCCCAAAAACGATGACGTAATTGCGATAAATGCGACAAGTGGGCCCAGCGTCTCAATGAATGGGTTATTGTAGATGTTTGCCAAGTAAGACAGTACAGAGACATTTGCTTGCTTTGCCTGCGCCATTTGTTCGGGTGTTAAAGAGAATATGCACGAGAATACAAACAGTAATACAAAAGCAATTAGCATCAGTGAAGTATTTCGTAAAATTGCTTCTGATTTAAGCGTCGCGTCAGACTTATAGTGACGACGCTGTGTATTTGCGAAACTAGAAATGGCAGCTGCGTGGCTAAAAGAGAATACGATAATAGGAACCGACAGCCATAAAGTCTCACCCAATGACGCGATGTCTGGGGTTGAAATCGCGGGTATTTGCCAATTTGGCATGAGATAAAGTGATAAAAACAAGAGCACACCAACGAGCGGATACACCAAGATGGCAAACGCGCGCAACAATAATTTTTCTCCACCTAACATGATGGCTATCATACCAGCAACTAGTAGGCCTGAAAGTAGCACGCGAGGTAACGATTCCATGCCCAATTGATTAACCATAAAACTGTCTACGGTGTTGGTTAAACCTACACCATAAATCAATAGGATAGGGAATATCGAAAAGAAATAAAGCAGGGAGATCAGTCTGCCACTGGTGGCACCGAAGTGCTCTTCAACGACATCAGTAAAATCTGAGTGACTATTTTTCGAAGAAAGTACAAATCTTGCTAACCCTCTGTGTGCGAGGTAAGTCATTGGAAAAGCGAGCACAGCCATGATAAGCAGGGGCCAAAAACCGCCAATCCCGATATTAATTGGCAAAAATAAAATGCCTGCACCAACGGCAGTACCAAAAAGGCTTAGTACCCAATTAGTGTCATGCTGAGTCCAGCGAGTGCTGCTTTGAGGCACTGCGTTGCTGGCATCTCCTGCTTGTGAGTTACTCATACTTGTTGTCCTATGTTTTCTTTTTAATCGGGCGGATAATATAGAAATTCACTTAACGATGCATGTTTATTCGGTTTGAATGGTTGAAATTTAGACATGTTAGAGGGTTTAAGGTTAATGAGTGTTTACATTGTAATCTGTTTGCCATCGAATACCGGCCAATTTTAATCCAGTATTCGATGGGAAAAGGGGGGAAGACGATTAGAAAAGCCGAACTTGCTTTATTAAAATTTCGTCTTCTTCATCGGTTGTAGAGATGTGTTCTGCAAAAAGTTGAACTTGTTCGTTTTTCACACTGAGTTTTAAAATGCCAAAATTGTTTTCGGTTTTAAACGCCAGCCGTTCAAATTTAGTGACCACATTGCATCCACTTATGGTGCCATGTGAACGGGAAATTGCTTTACTGACAAAGGGAGCTGGTTTTCTGGTGACACCGCTGGCTGTAAATTGATAGACCGTCCCACTATTGGCATGGCGTTTAAGTTTAAATGACGCAGCACAATGCACATCACCAGATAAAAACACCACAGGGACACCCCAATGCTGTGAGGCGTGAAAAGCTAAATCAAGCAGTTCATTTCGCTCGGCGTGGTTAGCTTCATGGTCCCATTCATCTCGAAAGTCATCTTTATAGGCTCCGACATCAGCCATGTTAACCACGGTACTGCTCCAGTGGACAACAGGGACTGGAGAGACAATGAAAATAGCCTTGGTTGTACTAGGAATATTAGCAAACCACTCTTTGATACGTTCAAATTGCACTGAGCCCAGTAAATCAAACCCATTAGGGTTCTTAAATTGATGATGACCTCGCTGATCTAGTACATAAAAACTTGCCAGTGGATGCGCAATACTATAATCCCACTGACTTTGCGCGATTGAAGTACTCGGAAAAGACGGGGTCGTCGGGTTATGGCTATGTTGGTACTCTTGATAAACTTGGGTTGCCGCTTCAAACATGGCACGGGCAATAAATAGATTGAACTGACGGTCTTCCCACTCAAATAGTGTATCGAGCTTATCGCTCAGTTCGGCATCCGTAAACGACCCCCAACCATCCATGATCTCATGGTCATCCCAAATCATATAAGTGGGGTGAGAGCGCCAGAGTTTTTGCAGGTTTGGAGATGCCCAATAAAGTCGATAAATAAAGCGATAAAAGTAACTGAGCTCTTTAACTAAGCCCGACTTATTATTGGCGTCATAATACGGTTTTAATTGCGCTTTGTTGTCTGTGACCCAACGCCAAATATCAAACTCCTTGGTACTAGAATCAACATATACTTGGTCACCACCTGCAATGATAAAATCGCCGTCTAGCGCCAACAGCCTGTTGTGTATATCTAGAAAAATATCGTCAGAGCCGTGGCCTTTTTTATAAGGATCATGGCAGCTGAAAAAACCAAATACCAACGAATGTGCGTGTGGGTTTTGTGTGCTGAAGGTGGCGGGTATTTCGTAGCCACTTCGCCAATGGCGCCTTGCGCAAACACTGTGGTCGGCAACCAGTGCGACCCAATACTGTTGATCTGCTTGTAAATCACAAAACTCAACACATTGTGTGCGATCGGTTGAATCGTTCAAGGTAATTGGATGTACCTGATCGCCAGAATGGACTGCAAAACAGGCCTGCAGCGCCGCATAGGTATTTTCTTGTGTGATGCTAGTCTGTTGTGGGTTAATTGGTTTATCGCTCAAGACGACATAGTGCTTACCGCAATGTTTGCTTCTGACCCAAATCTTGGCTGAAGAGGTTGTCACATGACCAATGATGATAGCATCGTTCAAGCACGATACTAGCTTTTCTGAGTCAAATGCGTGACGTAGTGTGTTACTCATTGTCTGTCCTTGATACATCGAAGTTTGTTCCTTTAACGTTAGTCAGCGAATGGCTAATTTGCAACTAAAGGGCTGTGTCCATACGCTGTGCTTTCGAGGTTATCACCCTGTTTAATATATAATTTTTTAATGCGGTGAGAGTAAATATGGTGGGTGAATGATTTTCTTCATAAAATGAGGGGCTTAAAGTAGAACAGCTTAATAATGTAGTGGATTGTTGTTAGTATGTATTGAGATTAGAAACACGTTTTCACTTTTGCAGTCATATACCGGCACTTTTAGTCTTGTAGTAGGGGCCTATGCTTAATTATCTTTTTGTAATCGCGTTACTGTGGTTCTGTTTTTTGTTGTTTAAAAAAAGCCGCGCATTTTTCGATTAACTTTTATTGGCATTGGGCGAGTGCGGATGTATTGGCTTAAATGTTCAATCACCTTTTGAAGTAAATCCTATTCATAGAGACAAGCTCACTATTCTCAGTGGTGATTTTTGCTTGCTTAATTCATTTGTATACAATATATTTTCTTCTTTTGGTGACGTCTAGTTTATAAGCGTGCATTGTTAAAGAGTAAAAGGTGAAGTCATTGAACATCAATTATCAGCACAGAATGGCAAATTTGCTGCAGTCTCTTTCGTGGTATCAGGCAGATATGATGATCCTCTCTGGTCGTCAAAATATTCAATATCTAACAGGCTTTAGCGGTAATGCAGCGACTTTGTTAGTGAGCCAGAGCGAGTCGTATTTAATTACCGATTACAGATATTATGAGCGTGCGTGTGAAGAGACCCAAGGTATTAAGGTTGTACAGAGAGACCGAGATTCTGAAACGCTCGGATGTTGCGTCGCGCGTTGCTTTCCCGATTGTAAAACGGTCGTTTTTGAAGCGGCTCATTTCAGTGTTGAGCAGTGGCGCGCTATTCACGCTGATTTACCGTATACCGATGTGCAAGGTGTGTCAGGCTGGGTTGAGTCACTTCGTGAAGTTAAGGACGCGCAAGAAATTGCATGGATACAACAGGCTGCACAAATTGCAGATGAGTCCCTCAAAGAGATGCTAACGTTCGTTAAAGAAGGGGTACAAGAAAGAGATCTGGCGCTAGAGCTCGACTATAAAATGCGTAGTAAAGGATCGCAAGGTGTATCTTTTGACACTATTTTATTATTCGCAGAGCGCAGTGCGTTACCGCATGGAAACCCTGGCACGCGTCGCCTACAAAAGGGCGATTTTATCCTAATTGATTTTGGCGCAGTAATAAATGGCTATCGCTCGGATATGACAAGAACCTATGTGTATGGCACGCCAACGGATAAACAAAGCGCGATGTTCAACACCGTCCAACAGGCTCAACACAGCGCACTAGAAAATGTAAAACAAGGGGTCGATTGTGAAACCTTAAATAAAATAGCGCATCAGGTATTGGCAAGCAGTGCGTTTGCGAAGTATGCCGGTGAGGGCCTTGGTCATAGTCTAGGGCTCGAGCTACATGAGCAGCCTTTTTTAAAGCCCAATAACTCCTACCTGCTAAAACCAGGGAATGTCATCACCATTGAACCGGGCATTTATATTCCTAGTTATGGTGGCGTTCGCTTGGAAGAAGATATCGTTGTCACAGAGCAGGGTTATCAGTGCCTTACAAATGCTCCCCAAACCTTTGAATTATAAGGACCATATCATGCAACACATTAATCGAGCGCAAGTTAAACAAGCACTCAGTTTTGATAAGCTGATTCCCGCGTTACAGCAAGGATTTGCAGGCAATGCAGGGATGCCAATGCGGCAAGTTTTTGAGCTGGATGACAACCCCAGCAATTATGATGCATTCGCTGTATTGCCCGCATGGAACGACGAAGTGATAGGCGTTAAAGCATTTACTTATTTTCCCGAAAACTATCGGCAAGAAAAAGCGAGTTTGTATTCTAAAATTATGCTGTTTTCACGCGCCAGTGGAGAGCCTCTGGCTTTGGTCGATGGCACAGAAGTGACCCTATGGCGAACCGCTGCGGTCTCTGCCTTAGCGGCTTCTTACTTGGCAAAACCAAACGCAAAACATCTGGTTTTCTTCGGCTCTGGAAACTTAGCGCCGTTTATGATTGCTGCGCACTTAAAGGTTCGAGACTATGAAAAGGTCACGCTCGTCGCTCGAAATAGAGACAAAGCTCATACTTTAATCTCTTTAATGACCGCACAGTTTCCAAACGTCATTTTCGAACACCAAAGCGCATGTGAAGCGTTAATACGTCGTGCTGACGTTATCAGTTGTGCCACTGGGAGCCACACCCCATTATTTGATGGTAACTGGTTGTCCCAAGGGGTGCATATTGATTTAATTGGCAATCACCACAAACAGTATCGAGAGTGTGACACTCGTACGGTCACAAAAAGCTCTGTTTACGTTGATAGTCGGGCCAATGTGCTTAATGAGGCCGGTGAGCTATTGATTCCCATAGCGGAAAAAGTATTTAGGGCAGATCTCGTGAAGGCAGAACTCACCGAGTTGGCAAAAAGCAACCGTAGCCAGCGCAATTCAGGGAACGAGATCACTTTGTTTAAATCAGTAGGGACGGCACTGAGTGATTTGGTGACTGCAAAACTTGTATATGACTTGGTTCAAAAATAAGAAGAGATGCCAAACGTGCGAGGTGCTTGAAGTGAATGTGGTGCATGATAAAAGACTCTGTAACACATTGGTGTGTCATCAAGCCCATTTGTTGATAACGTACTGTTATAAAAATGAAGTTTTCAGCAATACAGTGCTCTATGATGAGTCTTTTTACACACGTTTTAAAACGTCTAAGCAATTGTATATTCTCGCTGATGATAAAGTGATTTGGCACCTGTAAAGGGGGACCATTGCCAATGTCATAGCGTCAAATTATTTAGAGTCACTGTGTTCAGTTTAACTAAGTGGCTTTAATCTCACCGCTTACAGCGACTGCACTTGCCACTGACATGTGAGAAACCCGCTAATAAACTTAACACTTTCAAACATTCCCTGACTGAATTGTACAGTGAATTCTCCTATTATTTTTCCAACACATAAATTGGGGAAAAACATGAAACAACTTATCGCAGTGTCACTCTTAGCCGCGCTAGCAACAGGATGCGCACATCACAACAATGTGAGACCTGCCGAAGATGGCAAACATTATGTGAATCTTACGTCTGAGACACGAGAGAAAGCCGCAGAAGAAGCCATTGACCAAGCAAATCACTTTTGTGAAGAAAGCGGCAGCCACCAAGCCTACGTAATAAACGAACAGGTCACTTACATGGGATCTATGTCTGAAGACGAGTATCTACGTAATCGCAATCTCGCGAATGCTGTGGAAGCTGCTGGTGTGGGTATGGCCATCTTTGGTCGAAATGCCGTGGATGATGTCGGTACTGCGATGATGATCGGTGGTGGCATCGCTGAAGATTCAATGGGTGAACCTTACCAAATTAATATGTCTTTTAGTTGTCGTTAATCATGCGGCTAAAAGTAGCCCATAGACTTGTTTAAAAGGCTATGGGCATTAGGGTTACAGTTTTATTTGTTGTTTCAGTTTAATGGCTTCTCCATCGACATCAAGCGTCGCCGTGACTTCCAGTAAGCCATCTTTCAATTGCGATAACGCGGGTATGGCGGGCTGCCAAATTCGCTGCTCGTAAGGCGAAATTTCGATTGCATTTTGCCATAGCAAAGGGGTGCTAACCGGTTGTTTATATGGAAGGAATGTCACATCTAACTGGCCTGTTGTGACACCCGAGTAGGGACCTGTCAACACAATTTCTAACTGCTGCAGATGCAGTGCTGCATTTAAATAAACCCCATCAAAACGCTGTGTTTCAATCTCTAAAACACCTTGTTGTTTGAGATCTTGCCAGTCTAATTGGTATGTATAGTTGGTGGCACCGTGAGGCAGGTCTATGCGCGATTTTCCAACTGGCAAGTGATGACTGTTGGCATGCTCATTATTGGAGAGTGTCAATTGAGCGGCATGGTTGCTTGGGTTTGATACTCGAATAAACGGCGATTTATTGTTAAACCTTGGATATAAAGTAATACCGCTGAGTGTGGTTGCATCAGGTGCTTTTAGCGCATTTTGCCAGTCAGTTAGTAGGCCGTTCAGTTGCTTTGAAAGCATTTGATGTTGCGCGGGGGTTTTCAGTTTCTCGAAAGCTTGCGTGAGTACGTCTCTACACGCTGTCAACTCCGACAAATAAGATTCACAGGTGTTAAAAGCACGTAAGGCCAGATCCGCGTTTTGATATTGCCAAGGGTTGGCCGTAGAAGCAGACAGCTTGTCTACGGTTTTAGTATGGCCGTATATAAATGGCGTCAGTGTATGATTCATCCCGTTACCAAGGATCGCCACCTTTTGTAAATTCAGTTTTGCACTGATCTGACTATTAAGCGAGAACTTAACAGTATGGCTGTGTCCTTTGGTCTTTAATATGGCCGAAAGTGTATTCTCTTCAAGCGAGAGGTTAATCGCTAACTGATGATGCGAATTGATTGCCTTTGATAACTGGCTGGGTAAAGAAATATACTGTTTTGGAACATCATAGCCGACATGCTCTAGCGTCAGCTGATTCCCATTTTCAATGAATATGGCCAACATCTTATCTTGGCTAAAATCAGCTTCCTTCACGAAGCCCAGACGTTTTTGCTGACCTTGTTCAGAGAGTGCCGTCAATAATCCTACCCCCAGTTTACCGCGAGACAATTGCGCTGGTTCAAAGTCAATTAACGCGCCTAGCGTATTAGGCTTGACCGAGCTCACCAGAGGGTGTGAGAGTGGTGCCGGGAAATCAAGGGTCACTTGCTGGCTCTGGTTGTCTGCGAATATGTCTAAGCGGTGAATGTCGTCACTTTTATCGCTACGCAAAAAGTAGCCTGCACCATTTTGCTCCCAAGGGCCATTGACGATATAAAAGCTCGATTGTGCGGTTTGCACAAACTGAGCAAATTGTTTTTCAAGCTGTTGCCAGTTTGGAAAAGTGGTTTTTAAGAGTTGATTTGCGATCGGCAATGTTCGCTCAGAATCAGGGTTTGCAGTCATTAATGAGCGCAGGTATCGTTTGAAGTAATGGTATCGAACCGGATCACTCAATAGAAAGTGCACAATCAAAAAATTCAGACCACGCTTTAAATTCGGATCGTCGTTGATTTGCTCAAAGGAAGGTTGGTTCGCTTGCTGATATTGAGCAAGTCCCTTCGCCAGATAGTTCATGGGCGCTCTATCAAATACCATGACATTTAACTGGTTAAGATCTGGGTTGTAAGTGTGGCTAGCTATTGCATCGGCCATGCCCTCCGTTATCCAGTTTGGAGCCCAGGTTGAGTGTCCATTTAATGCCATGTGAAATGCATGCATGGTCTCGTGGATGACAATGTATCTTTGATGATGTTGACGGTGACTTGGAAAGCTATAACCTGCACGGTTATAAAACATGGTTTCACCGCCAGCATGCGTATGCACACCTCGTAAAAAGCCGTCGTCTAGCATTGCTTCTCGCACACGTGCTCTTGAGCTACCGTACACGACGGCAATACGCTGGTTTTCTATGTTACTGGGTTCCATACCAAATAATTCAACATAGTGCGGGTAGGACATCTCCAGCAGTTCAAGGTACAAATGGACTTTCTCTTCAGGTAAATCACTTTTTAGTGCAAAGTGCTTACTCACCCACCAATGATAGCCACGACTGTTGGTGATTTTTCCATCGCTATAAGTGCGTGGAATTTGTTTGCCAACATATTGAATGTCGATGTGGTTGAGTGTACTCACACGACCAGATACGTCGATATCTACGGTCATGTCAGAATAGGGTTTAATCGCATTTGAACTGGGTTGGGTTGCCGTTGTTGTTGCGCAGCCTGATAAGAGCGCTGAAAAGCATAAGCTTAAGCAGATTTTATGCATGACAATATCTCACTTTTATTTTATGTATATTGTATACAATAATTGTTGGGTAATTCCAAGCAATTTTCTTCGCACTGGCTATGGGGCGCGATTAAGACACGCGAACAATCCAAAATTTTTTAAATGGATTTAAACCTTTGATTGAATGATTGCGTCTCAGTCAAAAACAAGCGTGATAAAGGATGAAAAGATGAAAGCGTATTTAATTGCAGCAATGGTATTGAGCGCGACAAGTGTCTCGGCACACGCGTTTTATTCAAGCGACTATGAATTTGTAAAAAGTGAAACCTTGTCGCTATCAAGTAAAGACATGACGCGATTTAAAATAGAAGCAGGTGCTGGTGGCTTGTCATTGGTTGGCACTGAGTCTGATGAAATCACTGTCAAGGCAGATGTTTATCAATCAGAAATAAGCTCTGATTATTGCTTGAGCTTGGTAGAGCAGGGTAACACCGCAAAGTTACAAGCGAATGTGTGCCATATGAAAAACAACAATACCTTGATCCATTTAACGGTATCACTGCCCAGTTCACTTATGACCGAGATCAAAGATGGTTCAGGGTCTATCAAAGCGCGCGATGTGAGTATTCAGTTTATTGATGATGGTTCTGGTTCGATTGAAATTCGTGACAATTTAACCGCGTTAAAAATCGAAGACGGCTCAGGGACAATTGAGCTGTTAGGTGTTCATGGGGCGCTGACAATTGATGATGGTTCGGGAAAATTGCGAGCAGAAGACATTGAAGGCGATGTAATGGTCGAAGATGGTTCCGGCAATGTCATTATTGAAAATGTCACTGGCACTGTGTCAGTCGATGATGGCAGCGGCAATATTACAGTGAGAAACGCGGAGGCGTTTGAGTTACTCAATGACGGCTCAGGCAAGGTAAAACTGTACGATATAAAAAATCCATAATAAAAAAGGCCAACAGGGTTTGCTGCCAGTTGGCCATGACAGATTATTTGTCGATCCCAAAAGGATCATCGATACGATGACTTGGCTCGGTAAACCACACCGGACCGTGCTCAGTCATATAAAAATGGTCTTCAAGTCGAATACCGAACTCACCTGGGATCACGAGCATAGGCTCATTTGAAAAACACATACCCGGAGCCAATGGTTGCGGGTTGTCTTTTACTAAATAGGGCTGTTCATGAATGTCCAAACCAATACCATGACCTGTGCGGTGCGGACAGCCAGGTAATTGGTAATCTGGACCAAGGTTTTGTGCCGCCAAATAGCTTCTTGCTGCATGATCCACATCACCACAAGTTGCGCCAATTTGCGCGGCTTGAAAGGCCTGTGCTTGGGCTTGTTTTTCGTGCTGCCACATTTCTATTTGACGCTCTGTTGCCTCTCCATAGACATAAGTGCGCGTGATATCACTTAAATAACCATGTAACTTACAACCAGTATCAATCAGGACGACATCGCCTTTTTTTAATGTTTGAGGGTCTTTCACACCGTGTGGAAAAGACGAAGCTTTGCCAAATAATACGATACAAAAATAATTTCCAGGTGCTCCAACCTTTTGATGGGCCTGTTCGATAAATGCCTCAACTTCGGTAGTAGATATGCCCTCATGTAAAATTGAAGCTGCCGCTTTGTGTACTTCGAGCGTCATGTCCATTGCGCGCTGAATTAACGCAATTTCTTTAGCCGACTTATGCATTCGACAATGTGCTGTCACGGCATGACCATTGATGATGTGCAACTGCGGATTGGCTTTGGCAATGCCATCGACTGCAAAAAACGCTGTACTTTCATCTATTGCGAGCGTAGCTGAGGGCGCTATCCCTAATTCTGTTAGGACGTTCCCTAGCAGAGAATAAGGAGACTCTTCTTCTTGCCAAGCGTGGATTTCACCTTGAATAAGTTGATATTCATTGATAGTACCAAGCTCGAAAAATGGCGCGATAAATCGAATGTGGCCTTGTGCAGGCAAAATAGCGCCAACTAAGCGTTCACTTGCCGACCAAGAAAGTCCCGTAAAATACTTTAAGTTGGTGCCGGCATTAAGATACAAAGCATCGATACCATGTGCGCTCATATATGACTGGGCTTTTTCCATTCTCGCTTTAAATTCATCTTCCGCGATGGGGGTAACGTCTGTGGTCATATTCTTGAGGTTGTCTAACGCTGCCTGCTTAGATTGAAAACCTATACCTTTCATAAATAATCCTAAATGTTGTGCTCAGTGTTACTGAAAACGCGTAATACTGTAGGGGCTAATATCAAATGCACTTGGCTGCTTTGCAACCAAATTTGCGACGAGTTCACTGCTGATCGCGGCCTGTGTCAAACCGAGATGCTGGTGGCCAAATGAGAAAATGATGTTGGGGTGCTCTGGTGCATTACAAATAATGGGCAATGAATCGGGCAGTGAAGGTCTTGGTCCCATCCAATGCTCCCCTTGTTCAACACCATCAAAATCTTTGAGCATACTTTTAGCGTGACTTAACAAACATGCCGCTCTTTCATACATTGGGGGCGTATCGAGCCCTGCAAATTCAACTGTGCCAGCAAGCCTGAGCCCATGATTCATGGGAGTCATAATAAATTGTCTGTCCGCAGAGGCAACAGGTCTTGATAAAGCATGAGCGCTCAACATGTTATGATATCCACGCTCTGCTTCAATGGGCACTTTGTAACCAAGTTGCTTGCACAAGTGCTTGCTCCAAGCGCCTGTAGAGATAATGACCTTTTCAAATTGGCCGTGCTCAGTTTGTGGCGTAGATAGGGTCCACATATGATTTGAGCTTGTTATATCAGTCACTTGCTGTTGTACAAATTGGCCACCTGAGGCGACAAATTTTTTATATACGCAGAGACTCAGTTGCAACGGATCTGCGGTATGCCCAACTTCGGTAAATAGCAATGCGTACTTAATCCGAATACTTAACTGTGGTTCAATAGCCTGAACCTCTTCTTGGTTTAGCAGCTGGACTTGAATACCTTCGTGTAAAAATTTGTTCTGTAGCGCGATGATTTCATCCACATTGCCGTGTTCAAAAGTAAGCAGACTGCCGCGCAGTATGACGTGCTCCGCAAAATCATGACCGAGTAGCCTCGCATACGCGTTTATTGCATCCTTATTTAAGGTTTTAAGGGCTTGCGTATGGCGCAGGTATTTACTGTTCAACATGTTGTAGCAAAATCGGATAAACCACGGCATCGCTTTAGTGAAATAACGCCAATCAATACGCAATGGACTTAACCTGTCAAGCAGCATTTTTGGCAGCTTGGGTAGTAGAGATTTATCGGCCAGAGGAAAGACCTGCTCAGTGGCGAAATGCCCTGCATTACCTTTTGAGCATTGCTCTGCGATGCCATGCTTATCAAATAAGGTAACTTGATGCCCTTGTTGTTGCAATTGAAGGGCATTACAAAGGCCTACAATCCCGGCACCGATTACTGCAATTTTTTTGTTTTTTCCCATTGTATCTCTCATTTTTTAGATTGCATTAACCCCAATGACAAGGTTTGTTAAAAAAATAAAATTTAATAATTTTAATAAAAACATATGGATAGACCTTGTTTTGATGGTTTTAATGCGTGTTTTATCAAAACATCAAAAAAAGCATATTGATTATTGTATACAATATACCTATGATGAAAAGCAAGAATTATCACAGAGGAATAATCATGAAGGTAAATTGGCAGGGGGTTTACCCAGCAGTCACAACACAGTTCAACGACGACGAAAGCATCAACTTTGAGACCACGAAAGCGATGATCAACTCGCTGGTTGAAGAGGGCGTTCACGGGATCATTGTGCTGGGTACCGTTGGTGAAAACTGTTCACTGCGTGCCGAAGAAAAAAGGCAAGTATTAGCAGCAGCCAAAGAAGTGGTTGCGGGCAGAGTACCTGTTTTGTCAGGGGTTGCTGAAACAACGACAACTTTGGCGGTAGAGTTTGTAAAGGATGCCGAAGCAATTGGCATTGATGGTTTTATGGTACTACCTGGAATGGTGTACCGTTCAACAGAACGAGAAGCAATCCATCATTATCAACAAGTTGCTCGTGCGACTTCGTTGCCTATTATGATTTACAACAACCCCATCACGTATGGTGTTGATGTATCAATAGAGGGGATGGGTGTACTTGCACAAGAAGAGAACATTGTTTCTGTGAAAGAAGCTACTGAAGACACGCGTCGTATCAGTGAATTATTCTCTGCGTTTGGAGATCGTTTTGTGGTCTTTGGTGGTGTCGATGACATTGCACTTGAGAGTTTAATGCTAGGCGCAACGGGTTGGATTTCAGGTCTAACAAATGTATTTCCACGCGAATCAGTAGCAATTTATAAACTTGCACAGCAAGGTCGTTACGAGGAAGCGCGCGAACTATGGCGTTGGTTCTTGCCATTACTGCGTCTAGATACGATTCCAACATTGGTTCAGTGCATCAAGTATGCAGAACAATTGGCTGGTCGAGGCAGTGAGAAAACCCGCTCGCCACGTTTATCACTCACAGAAGCCGAGAAGCGTTATGTAAGCCGTCTATATGATGAGGCGCTCAACAATCGTATCGATTTAAGTAAATATAACCTCGACTAAGGATAGACGCATGAACAGGGGCACATTCTTTTGTATAGATGGCCACACTTGTGGCAACCCTGTGCGCTTAGTCACCAGTGGTCACCCTCACCTTGAGGGGACCACGATGAGTGAAAAGCGGCAGCATTTTTTAAAAGAGTTTGACTGGATCCGACAAGCGTTGATGTTTGAACCACGCGGACACGACATGATGTCAGGCTCGTTTTTGTACCCACCTTGCACTGAAGATGGCGATATCAGCATCTTGTTTATCGAGACTTCGGGGTGTTTACCTATGTGTGGGCACGGCACGATCGGCACCGTGACTTTCGCTCTAGAGCGAGGCTTGTTGCATCCAAAACAACCCGGACTTGCCAAACTCGACACACCCGCAGGACGAGTAAATGCACATTATGAGATGCAAGATGGCAAAGTGAATTGGGTAAAGCTGTTCAATGTGCCTGCATTTTTGGCTTACGAAAAGCAACATATTAATGTGCCTGATCTAGGCGAGTTTACGATTGATATCGCATATGGTGGCAATTTCTACATTATTGTCGAACCACAAGCACTGTTTAGTGGCACACACAACTCGACTGCTGACCAGTTGGTTGCAATGAGTCGTAAATTGCGTGATGCAGTGAACGCACAACTTGAGTGTGTACACCCTGAAGACCCGACTGTGCGTGGGGCATCACATGTACTATGGACAGGCTCCCCTAAAAATGCAGATTCAAGTGCAGCAAACGCGGTTTTTTATGGTGACAAGGCAATTGATCGTTCCCCGTGTGGAACAGGCACCAGCGCGCGAATGGCGCAGTTATATGCACAAGGTAGGTTGCAGCAAGGGGAAGACTTTGTGCATGAGAGCTACATCGGTAGCCAATTTATAGGCCGTGTTGAAGGCGTGACAGAAGTCGCTGGAAAAGTCGCAATTTTACCGAGTATTCAAGGTTGGGCGAGACGCACTGGGGCAAACTGCATCACAGTTGATGACGATGACCCTTATGCATACGGCTTCCAAGTGATCTAAGTGGATCACTGAGAACTGTAGTATCATTTACAGGAGACAAAGATGGCAATCACAGGATTAAGTTATATTGCAGGGCAATGGCTTGGCAATCAAGAAGGCAAAACATTCCAAAGCTTTTGCCCTGGCACTAATGAGCAGTTACCGACGACATTTTATGATGCGACGGACGCACAACTAGAACAAGCGGCTGCGGCAGCGCAAACGGCATTCAAACCTTATCGAAATTCGAGTTATCAGCAACGTGCTGAATTTTTAAACACCATCGCAGAGGAGATAATGAACCTCGGTGATACCCTTATCGAAACGACGATGCAAGAAACCAACTTGCCACGTCAGCGACTTGAAGGCGAGCGAATGCGCACTGTGGCGCAGCTACGCGCGTTTGCTACCGCACTTGAGCAGAACTTAGCACCGTTAAACCTAAGCTACGTTGATGATGCGGACGCAAATCGTACTCCAATGCCAAAACCTCGCACAGAATTAACGTATTTACCTGTCGGTGTAGTGGCTGTTTTTGGGGCTTCAAACTTCCCGTATGCATTTTCTACGCTGGGCGGTGATACGGCAGCGGCACTTGCTGCAGGCTGCCCTGTGATTGTAAAAACGCACAATGCGCATCCAGCAACCAGTGAGTTGATGACACAGGCAATTGACAGTGCAATTAAAAAGTGCGATATGCCAATGGGTGTCTTCTCTATGCTGCAAGCCAAGGCATATAGCATCTCTCATCAGTTAGTCGCGCACCCGGTGGTAAAAGCGGTGGGCTTTACGGGCTCGTTCAATGTCGCAAATGCATTGATAGAGACCATCAATACACGCGAAGAGCCGATTCCATTTTATGGGGAGCTTGGCAGTATTAATCCTCAACTCATTTTCAAAAACAAAGCGACACAAGATGGCAAAACGCTAGCACAACAATTGGTGGCGTCGATGTTAATGGGGAACGGCCAGTTTTGTACTAGCCCAGGAGTGTGGTTTGTTCCTTCAGAACAAACTGAATTTGAACAGGCTGCAATTGATGCCGTCAAGGCCGCGGGCTCTGACACATTGTTGACTCCAGGTATCTTAAAATCGTTTATTTCTGCGATTGCAGGGTTTGAGGGGAGTGAAGGTGTCACACGCCTTGCAAAAGGTCAGTTAGACAAGCCTTATCATGCCGATGCGCATTTGTATGCATGCGATGTAGATACTTTCTTAGCGAATGATCATCTTCAAGAAGAAGTGTTTGGACCGTGTGCTTTAATAGTCCGATATGACAGCGATGCGTCACTTGCGAAAGTGGTGGATGCACTTGCAGGTCAGTTGTCTGCAAGTGTTCATGGTACCGCTCAAGAGCTCACCGCACAGGCAGGTATTATTTCCGACTTACACTATAAAGTCGGCCGTATCGCATTGGGACAAATGCCGACGGGGGTTGAAGTATGTGCGTCCATGAATCATGGCGGTCCATTCCCATCTTCAACTGATGTCAGGTCTACATCGGTTGGATTGCAAGCCATGACCCGTTTTTTAAGACCTTTGTGCATACAAAGTTAAGTAAAAAAACTCAGGAGAACAGTTCAAATCAGGCCTAAACAGACCGTGATGTTGACTGTTGCGTGTTTTTATTTGTCAGTGGAGTAAAGCCTATTCACTTGCTGTGAAGAGGCTTTTTTATATTAATGGGGGCTGAAAGTTCACCCGCCTGACGTGCAATTTTTATTTTGCTACGTATAATGTAAGCCACTGTAAACTTTTGATTAACCATATGGCGATCGTACATAAAACTAGAACTCAACTTGTTGCCGAAGCGATTCGAGACAAAATCCTAAGTGGAGAAATCAAAGCCGGAGAACCTCTGCGCCAAGCAGCCCTTGCAGATGAACTCAATGTCAGCCGAATCCCAGTTCGAGAAGCTCTGCTCCAACTCGAGGCAGAAGGCCTAGTTAATTTTGAGGCACATAAAGGCGCCACGGTGACCCGCTTGAGTGCTGAGCAAATTGATGAGATCTTCGATCTGCGTGCATTACTTGAAGCTGAGTTGCTGCGCCATTCTATTGAAAAGTTAACCAATAGAGACCTTCTAGAAGCAGAAGCGATATTGGCTGATCTTGAAGAAGCCATGAATGCGGGTGATGCTCAACTTGCCACTGGTAAACTAAATGCAGAATTTCACGATAAGTTATATAGCCGTGCGCAAAGACCGCAAACCAAAGAATTGGTCGCTGTATACAGCAAGAATTCTGAACGCTATGTGAGAATGCACATATTGCTTGCAGGGGGCATTGTGACAGCCCCAGAAGAACACAGGACCTTGCTTCAGTTATGCCGTGAGAAAGATACAGATGGCGCATGTGACTATCTCCAGAAGCACATTAAAGGGGCCAAAGAAGATATCAAAGCATTACTACTTAGGCTCGAAGAAGAAGCTTAAAGTAGGTGAGCCATTTTGCTCGGCAATTAGAGTGAAATGGCTTTTATCCTTTGTTGAGATTGGCTAACACGCTGTCCGTTACTGCCAGACCCCAACACTCATCTCAGATGTAAAACCTGGGCCAAAAGCGGCGAGTAAGCTGGTCTCTCCTGGTTGTGCGTTCGTAAATGTGCGGCGCAATACGTCAATCACAGCAACGCTCGACGTGTTCCCCGTTTCTGCAAGACATGCGCGCGAGTGTTTCACCTTTTCAGGCGCTAATTCAAGACACCTTTCCAGCTCGTCCAAAATACGTCTACCGCCAGTATGAAAAATGGTGCTATCAACATTGTTGGCATTTAATTGAAGTTTATCCTGACAAAACGATTGTAGGTAAGGCGCGACATGGGGGATAGAGTGCATCACATCTTTGTCTAATGAAAACTTAAAGCCTTTATCAGTCAGTTGATATTCAATATATGGCATGGTGTCTTCGATGGTCACGCTTTGATTGTGAGTGAGTCTCAACCCCCAAGTTTGATTGTCTCCTCGCATCACCACCGCCGCTGCACCATCAGCAAATAAGGAGTTACTGATAAAGTCTTGGAGTCTACTAGCCTCTTTATGGAAACATAACGAGGAGGTTTCAACGCACACGATTAAAACATTTCTATCTGGGCGATGTTCGCAAAATTCAAAAGCACGACCAATGGCAGATGCTCCAGCCACGCACCCAAGTTGTGCAATCGGAATCTGTTTTGTGTCAGGTCTAAAAGAGAGGCGATTTATTAAATGCGCCGTAAGTGAGGGCATCATAAACCCAGTACAAGAAGTAGCAATGATCATGTCAATATCATCAACACCTAAACCTGCATTGTGAATGGCTTCACGCGCGACTGTTTCTGCCATTTCGATTGCGGCATCCTGATAAATCTTAGCGCGTTCGCCAAAGTCCCCTTGTTTGACGACATCGGTAAGTGGCATGATCAAATGTCGCTTATTTACTTGTGAGTTTTGGATCATTTCAAAAGCCCGTTTTTTGTAGGGGCTGTCTGGATGACATACCTCGATAACAGTCATAATGTCATCAGCGTTAACTTCATAGTTAGGATAATAAGTGGCTGGTTTGCTTAGTGTTGTCATGATTTATTTCTCCTTAATTAAATGACAATAAGCAAGACCACGTTGTTGTATCTTTTATTTCACATAATTTAAAATATTTTTTAACTAAAGTAATTATCTGTTTTTAACTGATTGAAATAACACTGATTTACGAAAATGATTCTTTTTCGAAGAGACAAAGAATCAGATCGTTCTAAACCGGCTAAATTATCGAGTGTTATTATTGCGTTTATATTTATTTTACTAGGTGTTTATGACCCCAAATTCGCCCAAATAACATCGGTTTACATTCAAGAACGCTTCTTTACCTACCTTTTCCTATCTTTTCAATAAATATAACCATATGTATTAAAAGAGTTTTATTTGTTTTTTGATGTGGGTTTACAGGCTTTTTATGGTGAAACACCAAAAGTGATTTTTTATTGCGCTTTTATTAATTTTTCATTCATTTTTCTGGCCCTAATGTCTGGGGCAAGCGCCATGGCAAGTAATAACAACACCAATTTAGGAAAGTATCTATGAGAAAAACTGCGTTAAGTATCGCAATTGCGCTGTCTACTACCGCCACAGCGGTGCCTGTCTTTGCACAGGACACAGCCACAAAAATTGAAAAAATCGAGGTAACAGGCTCTCGCATAAAGCGTGCTGATATGGAAACAGCTAGCCCAGTGACCTTTATTGGTGCTGATGCCATTCAAGCCAGTGGTGCAGTCACAATCGACGACGTTTTACAGGACATTACCGCTGCTGCGGGTGCCATGACTAATCCTGGGGTTAATAATGGCTCAGGCGGAAATGCCAGCATAAACTTACGAGGATTGGGGGCGCAGCGTACGCTTGTTTTGGTCAATGGCAGAAGAATGATCAACTCTGGGACCGGCGCAGCATCTACCGTGGATTTAAATACGATTCCCGTGGCGATGATTAAGCATATTGAAGTACTGAAAGATGGCGCGTCTGCGGTGTATGGGACCGATGCGGTCGCGGGAGTTGTGAACATCATTTTAAAAGATGATTTTGAAGGGGCGGAGCTAAACGCGCAAACCGGCATGTCTGGAGAAGGGGATGCGGAGCAACACAATATCGACTTAACCGTTGGCAGTAGTTTTGATCGCGGCAACATGGTGTTTGGGATCCAATACATGGAAAGAGGCTCGGCCAGTCAAGCCGACAGAGGTTTTTCTAAATGCCCAATTACAGAAACAGACAATGGCGAGGGGTTAACCTGTGGTGGCTCAACGATTACACCAAATGGTCACCTCTATTTAGAAAATGGGAAAGAACTGCAAGGTGACCCAGATGGCAATTATGCTGAGTACAATCCTGCAACTGACCCTTACAACTATGCTGCTGAAAGTTATCTATATACACCAATGCAACGTTTGAATATTACCGGTAATTTAAATTACGAGTTGAGTGACAATACCACATTGTTTAGTGAAGCGATGTACTCCAAACGTTGGTCAGAGCAGCAGATGGCGGCGCAGCCAGTGTGGTTTGATTTTACCTACACCGAAGCGATGGGGGATGACTTACTAGAACATGGCGCTGAATATGGCGATACCATTCACTATCGTCGTCGTATGACGGACACTGGTACTCGAGACTTTGCACAGGTTGTTGATACGGTCAGAACAGTTGTGGGCGTAGAAGGGATGTTGTCTAACGATTGGAGTTGGGATGTTGCGGTTAACTTTGGCCGTAATGACTCTGTAGATAAGCTATCTAATTTACATAACATCGGCAGTTTAACAGAAGACATCGAACTTGGGCATTTTAACCCATTGGACCAAAATGCATGGTCTGCAGAAAATATGACAGACTATATTTACACCGAGCAAAATACCGGTGGAAGTCAGATGTTGAACTTAAGTGCGTCACTGGCGGGAGAGTTATTTGAGTTGCCGGCTGGTTACCTTGGTTTTGCAACTGGGATCGAAAAGCGTACTGAAAAAGCGTGGTATACGCCTGATTCATTGACTTCTCAAGGCCTCGCAAACGATCCAAAAGTGGAACCTACGAGTGGTTCATATGATGTTAACGAAGCGTTTGTTGAATTTGCAATACCGGTCTTAGCAGACATGCCGTTTGCACAGAATTTAGATTTGAGCGCGGCAGTGCGTGCATTTGATTACTCCAGCTTTGGCAGTGATTCTACTTGGAAGCTGGGCTTTACTTGGAAGCTTAACGACCAGTTAATGTTCAGGGGGGTAAAGTCGACAGCATTTAGAGCACCGACAGTGGATGAGCTTTATGGTGGTAAATCTCCTTCTTTTGAACAAATATCGCATCCGCTGCTAGATAGCCAAGCAGAGGTGATTGTTGGGGGGAACGCAAACTTAACCCCTGAAGAAGCGGATACGCTGACCTTTGGATTAGTATATGAACCGAGTTTTATTGATGGGTTGTCACTGACTGTCGATTACTACGATATTGCGATTACAAACGCTATCAGCGAAGTGAACAATCAGTACATCGTGGACAATTGTGTCGACAGCTCTGGTAATTTAATTAATCAAGGTTCTGCAGTGTGCCAATCAGCAAATATACAAATTGCCAATGGTAAAGCGACGTTTAATAACCAATTGCAAAATATTGGTGATGAAACTACGCAAGGTTATGACATTAATATTGCCTATAACTTTGAAGCGATGGGACTTAATTGGCGAGCTGGGTTAGATACGTCGATTTTGAATGAGCGTACCATCACAATGGCTGATGAAACCATTGACTACACAGGACTTATCACATCAGGTTTAGGTAGCTATGCTGACATTAAATCAAGCTTTAATTTAGCGGTTAAGGCCGACGTTTGGACTGCAAACTACAAAGTCAGGTATTTGTCATCTATGGACAGTTTTGCTTGTATGGATAACCCGAGCAGCTGCTACGCCCCGAGCGTCCCAAGCGTGGTATATCATGACATCTCGGGCAGTTATTTTGTTAATGACAGCATGAAGCTGACAGCGGGTATCAATAACCTATTTGATAAGCAGCCGCCATACTATACGGGTAACAACGACTCCAATACTGACCCTTACACTTACGATACATTAGGTCGTTACGTCTACGCGGGAATGAATATCAAGTTTTAATGTGGAGGCACTGTGCTCCACTGATTGCTGACTTTAATTGTTCACACTCTCTTTAGAGAACGCCCAAAGGGTCACATTATTATGTGGCCCTTTTTTGCATAAGCTTGTTCGAAAGCAAAAATTGTCATAATCATAGCTGATAAGTTAGGCACTTATGAGCGTCGCTGCTAGCTTTATAAAGTTAAGCAAAATAAACGTAGGTGGATAATCGTGGAAGCAGCTAAGTTGCCCAGTGACGAGAGTGAAAGACTGAAGTCACTGCTTGATTATGACATATTAGACACCAGTGCGGAGCACTGTTTTGATGAATTGACCCAGTTAGCGTCCCAAATATGTGGTACACCGATTGCATTGGTGAGCTTATTGGATAGTCATCGACAGTGGTTTAAATCCAAAGTGGGGTTAGATGCGAGTGAAACGCCCAGAGAGTTTGCTTTTTGTGGCCATGCAATCTTACAAGATGAGGTTTTTGAAATATGCGATGCTTCGGCCGATGTACGCTTTTTTGATAACCCGTTAGTTACTGGAGGGCCCAAAATTCGCTTTTATGCTGGCACACCGTTGAGGTCATTTTCTGGTCAGGCGGTTGGCACTTTGTGTGTCATTGATTCAAAGCCGATGAAGCTCACGGCATGCCAAAAAGAGACCTTGACCATATTGGGTCGACAAGTAATCGCGCAGCTCGAATTAAGAAAGAGAATAAAAGAAATCACCTTGGCAAACGCGGCAAAAGATGAGTTTTTGTCAAATATCAGCCATGAGTTACGTACGCCGCTGAACGCCATTGTTGGCTTTACTGAATTATTGATGCAACCAGCCAATCAGATAGGCTTAAACGAACCACAAAAAGGGTATGTGCGAAACATCGATTTTGGTTCAAAGCAATTATTAGCCATTGTAAATTCAGTACTGGATCTCGAAAAGATTGATGCCGGTAAAATGGATCTGCAACTGGCCCCGACGGCGCTGTCACCTTTGATCCATGACGTGCTGGCAATGATGAAAGTCAGCGCAGAACAAGCGCAGTTGAAATTAGTTTTGATTTTATCTGCTGAATTGCAAAGTGTGTCCTTAAATTTAGATAAAACTAAGCTAACGCAGGTGCTGTGCAATTTACTGAGCAATGCGATTAAACATAGTTGTGAAGGTCAAGAAGTGACGCTCAGCGCACAAATGATTGACCAGCAATTGGCTATCGACGTGATTGATCAGGGCGCTGGCATAAGTGAACAAGACCAACGTTTACTATTTGATAAATACCGACAGGTTGGTGCGGTCAAAAAAGAAGGGACGGGTCTGGGGCTATGTATTTGTAAAGGGTTACTGTCGTTAATGGCCGGTCATATTCATTTAGAGAGCACATTAGGTGTGGGAACCAAGATACGCATTACCTTACCTGCAAACCTGGCAAGTGGGACGGAAAAAGGTCAACAGATAGAAGACACCAATGTGGGGGAGCATGTCATTTGTGTTGTCGAAGATAACCCGCTAAACCAAGTACTGATGCAAACTATTTTGAAACAAGTCGAATGTCGATTTGAGATTTTTGATTGTGCTGAAAGTCTGTTTAACAGCCCATTTTTAAGGCAGTTCGATCTCTGCTTTATGGATATCAATTTACCCGGAATGTCAGGTATTGAAGCGTTGCACAAGTTAAAGGCTGAGATCCCTTCACTCACGGTCGTTGCCGTAACCGCGGACATATTTCGAGAGCGTGAACTGAAGAGTTTATTCGATGGAGTGATCGCTAAGCCTTATCGCAAAGTAGAGATAACAGATGTGCTTAAAAAAAGAACTGTGCGTTAGGCAATTGAGGCGCATGCTTTTTAATTTTCGGTCTATATTGTGTTTAGGCTAGTAAATAGAAAGGACCTAAAATGTCGATCCGTGTTTTAGTAATTGATGATGACAAAACCTATAGAACGCTACTACAACAGACGTTTGCTGAATATGAAGTCTCCGTTGCGTGTAGCGGTGAAGAGGGGATTAAAGTTGCGATGCAATTGAAACCTCATGTCATTTTGCTTGATATTGTCATGCAGGGCATCGATGGCTACGCAACGTGCAGCGAACTCAGAAAAGTAGAGCATCTGAGCCACACGCCTATTGTATTTATTTCCAACTTGTCTTCGTCTGACTGCCGACTGAAAGCTTTCGAGATAGGGGCAAACGATTATGTATGCAAAACTACGCACCCAGACAAGCTCAAAGCAAAAGTCGTTGATATTTTGGAAGCGGATCATGATTACTTTGAGGCCCATGCTGACATTGCTGAAAAAGAGTCATTGTTATTAGACCTACAGCGGCAGAATGCGTGTATGAAGTCGATAAGCCTGTTTATGCAGGCAACGCATTTTTGCAGCGACTTTAATGCGCTACAAAGGGTGTTTATTAATACGATGGCAAATTTAGATATGCGTGCCGTGGTGCACTTTAAAGGTCGAGAGCAGTTTGGCAGTACCTCAGGAAATGTTGCAAAACTAGAACGAGAACTCCTATTACACCACGAAGATTTCGAGCGTATTCATCAATTTGAGCATGGCCCCATGGTATTTAATTGGGGTAACAGTATTCTATTGGTTAAAAACGTTGGTGAACTTGCTGACATATGTTCCCATGTTATGGATGCGCTGGAACTTGCTATTAGTAATCTTAGTCGCCGAGCAGACATGGTTGCGCAAATCTTGTCCATTGAGAAAACCAATAGAGAAATACTCGCGAATTTAAAAAATGCAAAATCTCAATCTAGTCGCGAGTTGAAAACACAGCTATTTGATTCTGGTTTGATCTCCCAATTTGATTTACAAGATGAAAATGACTTAGACGAACTTATCGCCAGCTCCAGTGATAGCTTGGTAGGGTTAATCGAGGAGTTCGGTGACAATGCCGAAAAAATCAGTGCGATTTTAGGCAGTTTGAAAAAGCCTCCCCAGGAGTTACGCTTTCTATTTAAAGAGCATACAGCAAATTCAGACACCACTTTGTTCTAGTTTGTTGCCGTTGTTGCATTGACCTGAAAGCAGGTGGCCGATGTCATTTTATAGCGGTCACCAATGTACAAAAAGCATGATTTTAAATCTTTATAAAACAAATACTTAAATTTTATTCTCGCATTTTTTTGAAAAAATTCTTGAAAAGCATAGAGCATGTCCATAGATATAGTTATGAGGTCGCCGAGAGGGGCCTTAAATTGATTTAACTATTTGTTTTAAATGCTTTTTGCTGCTCATTTAAGAGGGTAATTAGCGATGTTATCGCTTAACGAGGATAAAATTATGCGTACAGTCGATCTATCACCACTTTATCGTTCATTCATTGGCCTAGACCACCTTGCATCCCTGATGGACTCAGCACAAAGAAGTTCAGAAAAGCAATCGGGTTTTCCACCTTACAACATTGAAGCTTTGGATGAAGATAAGTATCAAATTACCATGGCGGTGGCTGGCTTTTCAGAGCAAGAGCTGTCGTTACATTCAGAAAATAATACGCTTATAGTAACTGGTGAAAAAAGCAATAAAGAGACACAACAAGAAAGAAAGTTTATTCACCAAGGTATTGCAGAGCGCAATTTCGAGCGCAAGTTCCAGCTCGGCGACCATATTAAAGTGTTGGGGGCAGAGTTAGAAAACGGGCTTCTGGTTATTGATTTAGAAAGAGAAGTGCCAGAAGCGATGAAACCCAGAAAGATTGAAATAGGGTCCGCAAAGCTCATCGAAAATAGCTAAATTCTCCTAGTGACTTGTTGTTAAGTTTCCAACCAGCCGCCCTCGGGCGGCTTTTTTGTATGTTATTTGGCCTGTGCTCTTTTCTTGTGCCATAAAGCAAACGCTTCTGAGACTCTTTCATCTTGGGAAAAGTTTTTTATCATTCTCGCATTAAATGCGCTGGGGGATTGAGTGACTTGTCTCGTAAGATCATCCAAAATTTCTTCGCCGTAGGTTTCATAAAGTTGCACTTCTCTTGCGATCAGGCGAAATTCACACGTTGAGAGTGCACGAGCATTATTTACCGCTGAAAGAATATAATCTTGTTGATCACGTAATAGAGTCCAGCAGTAAGGTTTTTGCGCTAATACTTCCATCTGTGCTCCGTTTTTTTATGATGCGCTAATATCTTATTTGTAATTTATCATAGATGATGCCGTAATGTGACGAATTTAATTGGTCGTAAATAGAAGCGCAGTGGCTGCGCTGCTTTCTTATTGGTAATACGTGCTCATCGTTGAGCCACGGTTCTGCAATAGGTTTGCAATCTCTACGCGGGTATCAGCGGGTTTATTTTGGCTTAATTTGAACTGGCCTGTTATCTGTGTAATGTTCAGTTCAAAGAACAATAAACTGGTACACATCGCGATGAGCTGTTTTTCGGGCACTGTGCTGAGTTGCCACGGCTGAGCATTATCCTCAAAAGCAAGTAGCATATGCTGTAAAATCTGAACCTGCTTTTCAAATGCTGTAACAGCTTGGAGTGTGGCTTCAATATGCACCGTTGCATAATCCCAAGTAGGTAGTTTTATACCCTTAACTTGAGCTGGCGAAAGATAGGCATCTGGACCATGAAAAATGCAGTGGATTTGCTTGCCGATAAATTCCCTTAAGGGGTTGGCTGGGTTGGCATGACCAAACAATGTGAGGCTTTCACGACACAGGCTCAATGGTATATGACAGCTATGTAACTCAGACCCCGAGGCGTTGCAAATTAAAGTGGCCAACGGGTAGTGTTCAATGATTTCAAACAGCTTAATGGTGTTCGACTCTGTATAATCTTTTGGTGGGTAACTCATAGCCATCCCTCCAAACGTGCTTTAATTTCTGGCCACATATCGTCAACAATACTAAATCGTGCTGTGTTACGAAAACGGCCGTCGGGTAACATTCTATTTTTAAGATGTATCCCTTCAAAGTGCGCACCTAATCTGGCAATTGCGCTGCGAGATTTGTGGTTTTGCTCATGGGTCTGAAATTCAATCCGTACTAAGCCTAATTGCTCAAAGGCATGTTTCAATAATAAATATTTAGCGTGTGTATTGATATGGCTTCGTTGCCACTTCAAACCAATGAAAGTATGTCCAATTTCGGCTTGCAAGTTGGTCTCATCTAGACGGAAAATACGGGTATTACCTGCGACCGAATTTGTAGCAGAATCAATGATGGCAAAGACAAGTTGCTCTTTAGCATGAAATTGAGCGGTTTGTTCAAACCAGTGTTTCAATATGGCAGGGCTTTCGCAATATTTACTTGGCACCCACTGCCAGAGAGCTTCGTCTTTCCCCACTTTTTGAAGCGCTTCTAAATGATCATATGACAAGGGTTCTAACCGGACTTTGTCTGTTTCTAAAATAATTTTCTCAAACATAAAAACTCCTTACGTGTAGGCTGTTACGTCGCGTGATATGAGAATAAACTCATCAGGTAGGGTGTTAGCATATCCACTTCTGGTCATAGTAAAACAACCAGAATTTTATTTTTTGCTATACCAGCTTGTGTTGGTGGGATGTGTTTTGTACTCTGAGCAAATGTTTTCTTTTTCGCTCAGTCGCAATGTTTTCAGGCACCCCATTAGTTGATGACCCACGACACGCAAAATATTTGCAACTCGCTAACCAAATCAGAGACGCGATCAAATCCGGGCAGCTAATGCCTGGTGATGCGCTTCCCTCTGCACGTCAATTAGGTCTCCTATTTGACGTTAACCGCCATACTGTTATGGCTGCGCTGCAAAACCTCGTGGCAGAGGGCTGGCTGCTATCCAAGGTCCGGAAGGGCTATACGGTCAATGCGCAATTACCTGTCATTGAAAGCGCGAAAGCAACAAGCAACGCGTTAGTCGCTCAGCCTATCGAACCTCAGTTTGCTTATACGTTTGGCGAGATTGAGTATGCGTCTACGCGACAGTATAAATATAATTTTGCTGGAGGCTTACCCGATATCTCATGGTTTCCCTTTGACGAATTTCGTCGCTGCATGAATCGTGTATGCCGACAAGCCAGTGCTCAGTCGCTGCACTATCAGAACGTCGCTGGAGAAGAGGTTTTAAAGGCGCAGTTACGGAGTTATTTGAGAACAGCAAGGGGGTTAACTTGTCACGATATGTTAGTGTGTAATGGCTCTCAAGAAGCTTTGTTTCTGATTGGTCAAGCGTTTATCCAAACTGGCCAAGGCGTTGCCATGGAAACGCTGGGGTACCCACCGGCAAGAAAGGCCTTCCAAGCGGCGGGTGCTAATATTCTGGATATTGAGCAAGATGAGCACGGGTTATGCGTGCATTCGTTGTCGAACTGCTTGTCAAAACATGAGGTAAAGTTGCTCTATTTGACGCCACTACACCAGTACCCAACAACGGTGACAATGCCAGTCTCTCGGCGCATGGCAATATACCAACTCTGTGTGAAACATGGTGTTTTTATTATTGAAGATGATTATGATCATGAATTTCACTACAGTTGTCCACCGCTTCAGCCTATGGCAGCGCATGACCCTGCTCACATAGTGATTTATTTAGCCACGTTTTCTAAGATTATGTTTGCTGGTGCTCGTATGGGGTATGTAACGGCTTCAAAGCCTGTACTTAATCATCTAACTGCCTTGAAGCAGATAGTCAACCATAAAAATGATGCGCTTATGCAGTTGGCCATTGCGGATTGGATGTCGTCAGGTCACTTTGAGCGTCATTTACGGCGAATGACTAAGTTGTATCGGCAGCGCGCTGAAGCGATGGATAAGGCGCTTAGCAGCTTTCAAGCCGATGGGTATGATATCCACTACATTAAACCGCAAGGCGGGATGGCGTATTGGGTAGACTTAAAACAAGACGTGTCCCAGCTACCAGACAGGCTACTGCAAGCGGGGATCTATGCGCATACTGAGCAGAGCTTCTGCCACTGCCCCAAAAAAACACACTTTACCCATATTCGTCTTGGATTTGCAGGACAAGCTGAGCAACAAATGGTGGAAGGTTTGAATGTACTGTTTGATTTGCTGTAATGGATAATAAGGAGAAAAAAGGCCCATGCCTAGGCCCATTATCGACGTATTGATGCATGTTTTAAAAGGGAATTACTTTGAATCAGGACACCATGTGAGTTTGCCATCGATGTTAGCGATGTCATATTTCAGTTTACTTTCCACCCAGCTGCCATCTTCTCTTTGACATAACGCGATAATATGGCACTCCGTTTCTCCGGGTCTGCCCTCAAAGATTATGTTACGACAACTTGATTTGTACGACCCTGGCGGGGAAATAAAAGACATATAACCTGTACTCCATCTATATTTAGCCTAAACTGGTTGGCCGACTATGTTTGTTTTGAATGAGTACACTATAAGGAGAAAGCTGGTGGATAAATATTACAGTCTATTACATCGACCAGCTGTGAGATAACCATGTCTTGAGTTTTATTAATCTGAACTTTTGACTTGCAAGATAGGTGTCTCTTCAAGATTGGTAATAATAAATACTTTGTCAAACTCGTCTTCATTAATACTGACCTCGCGGCCAGTTAATAATTTGACCAAAACGGGCGTTGTATTGCTGTGACCGGCGACGATCACGGTGCCCGATTTTTGTTTCAATTCCCTCGCAAACCCATCTAAATTGCCAGCATTGTAGATTGAAATATGTGTATCTATCATATCTGCGAGTGGGGCAAGTGTTGCCTTTGTGCGGTGGTAGTTTGTTGAGTAAAGCATTGAGGGTTCGAGCGGTAACATCATGTCTGCAAAGCGCTTCGCGCGCTCAATTCCCTGTATTGTTAAAGAGGGGTTAACCCCTTTTTGCTTCTCTGCATGTCGTATTAGCACGATGTTCTCTGGTGCCGCTGCTAGCGTCGCACTGAGCAAGCTCAATAAAATAACTAAGACCAGTCTCATGGCCAAGACCCCATTTTCAATTTTTAGTCACTATAGCGTTTTACGCGCCTGTGCGCACTTAAAAATGTGTCCGCTACGTGATTGGTTACAAACCTGTCCGCAGCGGACACATTTTCTGTCCGCGGACAGGTTTATTGCAGTTATAAAATTAAAAACCCAATAAAAACAATAGTTTAATTTTGGCACGAAGTTGGTATTCATCTACAGCATGTGAATGATAAATAGGAAACACCATGATTAAGGACACACGTGGACAAGATGTTGTATTGCAGGACCCGCGCCCCATTTGGCAACGAAAAAAAGTACTGGGACTTAGTCTATTTTTGCTCCTTACCGCAGTTGGCTATGGGGTTATGTCACAGGCAAAGGCGCAGTTGTCTGTTGCAAAGCAAGATTTGGACATTGCTCATGTTGAACTGGGGACCCTAGTCAGAGAGGTGAGTGCAAATGGCAAAATCGTTGCAGCACACGCCCCAACAGTTTACAGCCCTGAAGTTGGCGTTGCCACTTTACACGTTAAAGCTGGTGATAAGGTGCACGTTGGCCAATTAATTGTAGAACTCAGCAGCCCTGAACTCAGTAATGCACTCAAGCAGCAACGTTCTGAGTTAACCAGGCTGGAGGGAGAGTGGCAGCGACAAAAATTAGAATCACGCCGTCAAGCCTTAGCACTCACCAAATCGTTAGACCTTGCCAGGGTGTCCCTTGATGCGGCAGAGCGAGAAAACCGTCGTGCGCAACTCTCTATTAAATCGAGTTTAATTAGTCGTATTGATCTGGAGCAGGCTGAGGATGACTTTGCAAGGGCCAAATTGAACTATGCCCACGCCCAGCAAGAGGCTGAGCTTGGACAGGACACGCTAAAGTTTGAGCTTGCCTCAGCTAAAAGCCGTTACGAAAGACAAAAGCTGGTAGTTGATGAAGCGGCGCGTCGAGTGCATAACCTGCAGGTGCGTGCCACCGTTGAAGGTATTGTGGGTAACCTTTTAGTCCCCAACAAAGCCGCGGTTGCCCAAAATGAGGCACTAATGCGCCTAGTCGACCTATCTGCATATGAAGTTGAACTACAAGTGCCCGAGAGCTATGCCAACGAATTAGGGCTGGCCATGCCAGTGATAATGCGAGTAGGCGCGCAAGAGCTTACCGGAGTGCTCAGTGCCATTTCCCCCGAGGTGAATAATAGAGAAGTCACCACGCGAGTTAAATTTCTACAGCAAGACATTCAGGGCATACGCCAAAATCAGCGAGTATTGGCACGCATACAGCTCGAGAATAAAGAAAATGTGCTCAAAATTAAACGCGGACCCTTTTTAAATATGGGCGGACACATTGCATATCGAGTGCGCAACAACATGGCACATAAAGTCCCCATTGAGCTGGGATCAAGCAGTTTGAAAGATATTGAAATAAAAGCTGGGTTACAAGAGGGTGACGAAATCATTGTCTCTGGATATGATGCGTTTACTCAGGCTGATTCAGTGCTCATTAGATAAAAATAAAGGACAACAACAATGTTACACATGCAAGATATTAGCAAACTGTACCAAACCGAGATGGTACAAACGCAAGCACTGAGAGAGTTCAACCTAACCGTCAACGAAGGGGAGTTCATAGCAGTCACTGGGCCGTCTGGTTCAGGGAAAACCACTTTTTTGAACATTGCAGGGTTACTTGAGCCATATTCGGCAGGTCAATACATGTTAGATGGGGTCGATGTAGGGAAGCTCAACGATAATCAACGCTCTGATCTTCGTAATCAAAAGATTGGATTTATATTTCAAGGTTTTAATCTAATTCCTGATTTAAATTTATTCGAGAACATTGAAGTGCCACTGAGATATCGTGGTATTAAATCTAAAGAACGTAAACGACGAGTGGAGCAGTGTCTAGAGCAGGTGGGGCTTGCTGGGCGAGCGAAACATTTACCGCAGCAGTTATCAGGTGGTCAACAGCAGCGGGTTGCCATAGCACGAGCATTGGCAGGCGAGCCTAGGTTTCTACTTGCCGATGAACCGACGGGTAATCTAGATAGCCTAATGGCAAGGCAGGTCATGACTTTACTTGAGGAGTTGAATCGCACAGGGACGACCATTGTCATGGTGACCCATGATGCAGAGCTGGCGAGAAGAACACCACGTAATATCCAAATCGTAGACGGTCAGGTGGCTGATTTTACTTTATACCAAGGCACACAAATGCCCCGTGTCGATGCACAAAAACCGGTGAGGGTGTAATTATGTTGGTTCATTATTTGGATTTGGCTTGGCGCAATATCAAGCTTACGCCACTAATAAGCTGCCTCATGGTCGTCGCTATCGGGATTGGTATTGGTGTGACAATGACGTCACTTTCGGTATATCACATGATGAGTTCAGACCCCATACCGCAGAAAAGCAGCCAGTTGCATGCTGTGCAATTACAAACGATGGATGAAGGGCAAACATGGAATACGTCCGATGATGTGCCTACGCAGCTAACCTATCAAGACGCTAAATTTTTGATGGAGAACTCGCCGCTAACACACCGTGTCGCGATGATGAAATCAGGTGCCGCAGTGCATCTTGACAGCCCGGATAGTGTGCCATTTATTGAGGATGTGCGTATCACCGGAAGATCGTTCTTCTCTATGTTTGATCTATCATTTTTGCATGGTGGGGCCTGGAGTGAGATGCAAAGTGAACAAGCTGCGCCAGTTGCTGTAATTGGTGAAGCGTTAGCGCAGAGGTTGTTTCAACGAACTGATGTACTAGGTGAGTCTATTTATCTTGATGAGCGTAAGTATGAAGTTATCGGCGTGACAGCAGCTTGGCAGCCAGCAATTAAGTTTTACGATGTGAATAATGGTCCGTTTCAACGCGCGGAACAGCTCTTTATTCCTTTTAGCCATATTGAAGCCTATGAGTTACATAGTTGGGGAAACACCAATTCTTGGAAAAATGAGGAGATTAGAGGGCGTGAGCAGTTTCTTCAGTCAGAGATGGTGTGGCTCCAGTTTTGGGTTCAAATTGACTCTGAAAATGCGTTGAAAAACTATCAACAATTTTTGCTGGACTATATGGCACAGCAACAAAAGCTAGGGCGATTTAATCGCAAGCAACTTGCTTACAATATTAAGCCAGTGAATGAGTGGTTGGAATACAACCACGTCATTGACCCTGATAACAAGATTTTAGTGGGTCTGAGTTTTATGTTTCTCGCCGTATGCTTGGCGAATATCCTCGGCATGTTGTTGGCAAAGTTCTTAAAGCGCGCGCCGGATGCCGGGGTTCGACGAGCATTGGGGGCAAGCAAAAAGCAGATATTTTTTCAGCATTTGGTTGAAGTAGCGTTGCTGGGTTTACTGGGGTGCTTGGTCGGTATTCTTCTTGCGCAGGTGGGGCTGGTTGGCATTAGAGAGACGATGTCAGTGTATGTGGGCATCGCTAAGATGGATTGGACCATGTTGCTGTTGTCCCCCATCATCGCAATCTCTGCATGTTTATTAGCTGGGTTATTCCCTGCTTGGGTGGTTTGTAAAACGTCACCCGCTACCCACTTGAAGGTTCAGTAAAGGAGTGCACAAAATGCTAGAAATTAAGCCAATTATTAATACGCTGATGCGCTCAAAGGCGGGTGCTCTGTTACTGATATTACAAATTGCCATTACGTTAGCGATCGTCAGTAATGCGCTGTCAATTGTGTCAAGCCGCATCGACAAACTGACCGAGGATACCGGATACGATGAACAAGGGATCATTGCTTTTACTGTGTTGACATACAACCGAAATATAGACAGAGCCAAGCAGTTCAAAGAAGACATGATCACATTAAAAGAAATCGATGGTGTCAAAGAGGCCATGACTGTAAGTTCAATCCCACTGTCAAGTAGTGGTGGGTCTTGGACGGTTAGCAACCACCCAGATGAATTGCAAGGTAAACGTGTCGACAGTGGCTATATTCAGGCAAACCATCGGATTGTTAACGCATTTGGCCTAACGATTAGCGAAGGGCGCGACTTTGAACCACAAGACGAAACAGAGGGCTCACAAGATCAATTCCCCTCGGTCACGATTGTAAGTCGCGCTGTTGCAAATAAGCTATTCGGCGAGGGAAAAGGGCTGAACGAATTCATATACAGTGGCGACAATATGATGAAGATTGTGGGCATTGTTGAAACGATGAAAAGCCAATGGCCAGACTCGAAAATGGGTGACAATGTGGTGCTGATCCCGATTGAGAGGAGCAGTATGTATCAGCGGGTTATTGTGAAAGCGGAGCCAAGCAAAAGGGCACAAGTGATTAAGTTGATAGAGCCGACACTCCTTGAGAATGAACGCCAAAGAGTCATTATGGGTGTGAAAGGGCTGGATACCGCCAAGGCGCAAACATACCAAAGAGATACCCTCATGATTAGAATGCTGATGGCACTGATTGTATTTTTGGCGATTATCACTGCCTTGGGTATTTTTGGATTAACACATTTTAATATTAGTAAACGAACCAAACAAATCGGTACTCGTCGCGCGCTAGGGGCGAGGAAGTCGGCAATTTTTAGGTATTTCATTGTCGAAAATACCTTGGTGACTTTATTTGGCGTCGCGGTAGGATCGGTTGCTGCAATTTACATGGGGGGGCAGCTTATGGCTTTGTACAGTATCCCTGCCCTAGATTGGTCTATTGTGCTGTATACGTCACTGGTAATGTTGGTCATGAGTGTCTTGTCGGTGTATCAACCTGCAAGGCGAGCAGCCAATATTTCTCCTAGTATCGCGACACGAAGTATCTAATCAGAGGACTGTGCATTATGTTACACTCGAAAGGGTGTAACATAATAAATAATAAACACATGGATAAAATACTTATTGTTGATGACAATCAAGCTGTTTTACAGTCACTGTCATTACTGTTCGAACTACATGACTATGAAGTTGTCACAGCCAGCTCGCCTTTTGAAGCTGAGCAAGTGGTGCGATACCAACGCATTGCATTGGTGATCCAAGACATGAACTTCACGTCAGACACCACATCTGGTGAAGAAGGCAAAGCTTTATTTTTTAAACTTCGCGCACTCTCTCAAAATTTGCCCATCATACTTCTCACGGCTTGGACCGAACTTGAGATGGCCATTTCACTCGTCAAAGCTGGCGCCGCGGATTACCTTGCAAAGCCTTGGAATGATGACAAGCTTTTGGTGGCGGTCGCCAACTTAATCGCGTTGGGTAAGGCCAATTCGGACAATCAGCAGCTGCAAAGGCAACAAGTAGAGCGTGAAAGCTACAGTGCAAATGCTGAGTTAGTGGGGTTGATTTATGAAAGTGTGGCGATGCAACGAGCCGTTGAGATGGCACTACAGGTTGCGAAGTCAGATGTATCCGTATTGATTACGGGGGCAAATGGGAGCGGCAAAGAAAAAATAGCGCAGATCATCCAAGCGAATTCCAAATTGGCCAACCAGCCTTTCATTAAAGTAAATGCAGGTGCACTGCCAGATAACCTGATAGAAGCAGAACTTTTTGGTGCCGAAGCGGGGGCTTATACTGGCGCAAATAAAAAACGTATTGGCCGTTTCGAAGCTGCTGATGGAGGCACGCTGTTTTTAGATGAAATAGGCAACCTGCCGTTGTCTGGGCAAATGAAACTACTGAGAGTACTGCAAACGGGTGAATTTGAACGGTTGGGCTCCGTGGATACGCAACAAGTCAATGTGCGAGTAATCTCAGCCACAAATGCAAACCTACTCAACGATGTGGCATCAGGCAAGTTTAGAGAAGACCTGTTTTATCGCCTCAATGTAATAGAAATCAATTTGCCGAGCTTAGCGCAACGTGTTGATGATATTTTGCCCCTCGTTAGGCATTTTTTACCCGGCCGCCCGCTATCCTTGGACGCGGAGCGCGCGCTGTGTGCCCATACTTGGCCGGGCAATGTCAGAGAGCTAGAAAACGCGTGTAAACGCGCCGGAGTACTGAAACCAGAGGGGGAGCTTGTTGCCAAAGACTTTGGGCTACTGGACAATGTCATTACGCAACCTGTCAAATCACAAGTAGCAGAACCGACGAAGCTGGAATTGCAACAAGCCATGCACCAGTGCCAAGGCGTCATTGCAAAAGTCGCCAGACAATTTGGGATGAGTCGCCAAGCACTTTATCGGAGGCTGCAAAAGTATGGAATTGACTATTGATGGCTAAGGCATTGAATACTCTAAAGTATAAGGTCATTGGTGTATTGTTTATCAGTCTTTTTGTGGCGTGCTCACCCATTATTTACTTGGTTTCAATACATGCTTGGCTGGCATTAAGTACGTGTTCGGCTTTACTCTGTTGCTTACTCATGAAGCTAACGTTCAATAACTTAATTAAAGCTATAAACGCCCTCAATGTTGGCCTTTTAAACTTTAAAGATGGCGATTTTTCCAACCAATTAGCATACCAAAAAGACGATGAATTTGGACAATTGTGTCGGCTTTACAACCAGACTGCACAGCAACTGAGAAAAGAAAAACAGTGGCTCTATCAAAGAGAAATGATGTTAGATAAGATGTTGCAAAGTGCGCCTCAAGCATTATTACTCGTCAATGATAATGGCGTCGTGGTATTTGCGAACCAAAGTGCGCAACACTTGTTAGTCAGTCAGCAAGCATTGGAAGGCCAATCTATCGAGCAGTTGCGTACAACTGCACCGAAGGAGATTTCGGCTGCAATAAAAAATGCGCAAGATGGCTTGATCAGTATGCGCCTAAATGAGTCGGAAGAGCAGGTTTGGCATGCTTCTGTGGGTGACATTTTGTTGAATAACCAGTCTCATACTCTATATATTTTCAAACAATTGACGCGTGAATTAAATCGTCAAGAAGTGGCTGTGTGGAAAAAGGTAATTCGGGTTATTAGTCACGAGTTAAACAATTCTTTGGGGCCAATCTCCTCGATGTCACACAGTGGGAAAATTATTGCAGATAAAGTAGATGATGCGCGTTTGCACCGTGTGTTTAGCACTATCGATGAACGCATTTCCCACCTGACTGAATTTGTGCAAGGCTATGGCACGTTTGCCAAATTACCTATCCCAAAAGTAGCAACGGTGGCGATTCGTCCGTTGCTCGAATCGATTCAGCTGCAATGGCCAACTCAAATCCATTGTGAAGTAGAAACCCTGAGGGCAGACAAGGGACAACTGGAACAACTCATCATTAACTTATTGAAAAATGCCCATGAGTCAGGCTCTGACTCGGCAGCTATTTCGGTGACCATAGCGCGAAGCCCAGGAATTACAAAAATGTTTATCGAAGATGCGGGGCAGGGAATGTCAGAGGCCGTGCTAACCAGTGCGCTCGTGCCATTCTACTCAACAAAAAATAGCGGTACAGGTTTGGGGCTAGCGCTTTGTCGCGAAATTGTCGAAGCGCACAATGGTTACATAAACTTAAGTAATCGCCCGACAGGCGGGTTAAGTGTTGAGGTTGGACTGCCAAACTAGTTAGGTATTTTGCGCAGTTTGCAGTTCTGAGTCAGAATTCTCTGGTACTTTACAGCCGTCTTGTTGTTCTAACCATGTTAAGGTGTTTTGAGTCATTACAATGGTGCCAGAGACCACTAAGCTGGCTGCCGAGACGATACCGGCACCGGCCATCAAAACAGCACATGCTTTATCTGAACACCCACCCAAATAGCCCATTTCTTCATGGGACAATACATGTTTGCGCATCGTAATTTGGCAGCGCTCATCAAAATACTGGACTTCCTTGGGGACGAAAATACAAGCTGAAAGGGTGCATAAAGCCAGCACCGTGAGTAAGGCTATCCGCATGACGAATTCCTATCGTTTTTTTATACCTTAAAGACTGGTTGGTAAAATGAAAAGTAAAAAACTGTAATTGAAACGCGCTAGCTCTGCTAGATAGCAGAGCTAAATGGGTCCACCACAGTATATTGCAGTTAGCTAGGTGGGTCTATATGGCCTGCTGTACTGGCATTGATCCTAAACCACCCTGCAATGGAGTATCGGGATGTGTGGGCTGGCAATACTTCGTGCGGAAATTCATCACTTAAAAATGTCACCAGTGTCCCTTGATTTGGCAAAACGCGGCACAATTCTTTGTCATGGTCATTTGGGTCATAAATGACCAATTCGCCACCATTGATGGCTTGCCAATCATCATTGAGATAGAAAACAGTGGTAAGGACTCGATTTGCTCTCCCTTTGAAGGCATCGACATGTTTTTTATAAAATGCACCAGCTTGATAATGCGCAAAATGACTTTCGTAGCTAAATAACCCCATGAATAACCGTCGATTTAGATAATTTTTAAGTTCATCCATCGCTTGGATATAGCCGAGCTCCAAGTCATTATTGCTGTCTAGCCATAAGATTTTATCTCTGCGGATCTTGGCATTTTTTTCATGGTCGACTTGCCTGCCAATGCCTGCACTCTGGAATTTGTCCTCAGCCAAAGATTCAATACGTTTATTGAGATCATGTATCAGTTTTGGGTCGATCGCATTCTCGATGATGCTTAGGCCGGTTGCACGCAGATCATTTGCAATTTTTTCGAACACATTTTGATAATCAAAGTTGGACAAGGTTCACCTCCAGATATTGTGGAGGCTTTTTACCGAATCAAAGATAAAAACGCAAGTGATACTTCATTGCTCATAAAAACAAGACTACAAACCTTGATTTTGCGCACAGGCATTCACAAAAGCCTCAATCAATGGCGAGCGTTTTCTACTCAACACTGCGCGCTCAGGTTGGAACAACGTGGCAATAAAAAATGGATGAATGGTTAGCTCAACGGCTCTGACTTCGTGTGTGTTATCATCAGCTGATGCAACCAATGGGCCTTGCAATAGGGCGTTTCGAAACGCTTCGTTTAGGCCGTAGCGACAGCGGTACCCTTCTTGAATTGCGGTTACTTTGTAGATGGAAGCCAATTGCGATTGCGGGAACAAATTGACGGCTTCAGTCGTTTCAATCAGTGCGCAAGACAGTTCAGAAATTACTGCGCGCTGACCCTCGGGGGTGGACTCTGCATGGGCTGCGTCCGGCCATCCAATCACGTTTCGCGCGTATTCCAGCACAGCATGCTGAAAACCACCGCAGCTTCCTAAAAATGGCACTAGATTTTCACGAGCATATTTTATGGCTTGAATAGCACCAGATTCATCTACATATGGTGTTTTTGGAACACACCAAATGCCGTCAAATTGGCTCAAATCTGTGTTTTTAATGGTTTCTGTCGCAAGCCAGGTTGCTTGAACTTCAAGTCTTAATTCGTTTCCTGCCATATCTAAAGAAAGAGGGATCCCCTGGTGAGCGGGTACAGACGCGTCGTAGTCTCCGACGAGGGCGATTGATATTGTTTTCATCTCTTTTCCTTAAGTATTTATTAAATATTCGTGCGTTTTCATTATGGGTAAAAATAGTTGCCACGTCCATTTCGTTGAGGGCAGAATTGTGAAGAATTGTGTTACCTGCATATATGCAAGTGATTACGACAGCGACTTAATAAGCTTGTCTGAGGCTGACTCAACAAGATCTAACACCAACTCAAACCCATCTCCATCGCCGTAGTATGGATCAGGCACCTCAGAAACACTCAGCCCAGCATAGGTTAAAAATAGGTGGAGTTTACCTTGATACGCTCTTGGGCAGATTGCTTGTAAGTCCGATAGGTTATTTTTATCGGCACAAAGAATTAAGTCGAATTCCTCAAAGTCTTTTTTTGCGACTTGTCTGGAGGTAATGCCCGCAAAACTATAGCCCCTTTTTTGTCCCGCTTTAGCGCTACGTTTATCTGGTGAGCTGCCTTCGTGATAGTTAATCGTACCGGCTGAATCAACCAAGAGTGCGAGCCCTTTTGCTTTGGCTTTTGCTTTCATGACAGCTTCCATCGTGGGCGAACGACAAATGTTGCCCATGCAAACAACCAATATTTTTTTAGTCGAAGTATTAGACGCCATGGTGAGACCTATAAAATGAAGAGATTATTTTTTGGTCTTAAAAATTAACACTCAAGCGTAAGCAATAAAAGCGCTTAATATGATTTTTTAAAAATTATAAGCTTTTTCATAGTTTTGCGTCTGTTTTACACAAAGTAGCCGTTCATTCGCTACTTTAGCGACATAATCTTCTCAAGTCTTTTATTTATTTCTGCTAAATAAATATGTCTAACAGTCAAAACGCATGGTGGAGATACTCTTGATTTATAGCTTACATAACGAAGTGTATGATTTTACGAGCGCTGGAGATAAACCGGTACCGTGGTGGAGCTTTACAAAGACAGTGATAGCCACCTTGATTTTGAGGTGTGTGGAGCAAGGAAAGATTGAATTGGACGCTAAGCTTAACGGCAAGCCATATACTTATCGACAGCTTTTACAACATACGTCAGGGTTAACTGATTACGCTATGCTGCGTGAGTATCATCAAGCGGTTGCGAAAGGCGACTCGCCTTGGTCATGTGAGGAGATGTTGGCAAAGGTGCAAGTTGAGGAATTGCTATTTAATCCCGGAGAAGGTTGGCGTTACTCAAATATTGGCTATCTGATGTTAAGGCAGCAGATAGAGCAATGCCACGATGCGCCTTTCACTGCCGTATTGAATGGACTATTCAACGCCTTTGATATTTCAAATAGTGCACTTATTGAGTCATCTGCCGATTTCGATAAACTCAAAGTGAATAGCCAAAGCTACGATCCGCGCTGGTGTTATCACGGTGTGATAGCGGGTAGTGTGCACAATGCTGCCAAGTTTTTACATCTGCTTATGAACGGGCTGCTTATCTCAAAGCCAATGCTAAAACGCATGCTGGCACCCTATAAATTAACCTTTGATGTGGGGCAAAGGCCATGGAAAAGCCCCGCGGTCGGACTGGGTGTGATGCTCAACTGTGAGCCTAAACTTAAAACAACCGGACATACAGGCCAAGGCCCACAGAGCTGCTTTGCCGCCTATCATTTTGCGCAGGCCAACCCGATTACGATTACTGTTTTCGAACAAACTGACTCACAAGCAGTGGTCGAAGATAAAGCCGTTGAGTTAGCGAAAGCTTTTGTAGGGCGCTGAATAGCAAACAAGTTCAGGCGCTGGATATGATGGTGTGGGGGGACTCATTGACCCTATACATTTTTGATTGAGTTGTTCACTGTCCAATTACGCCAAGACACCCGATACATTTTCAAGGCTTATTGGGAGCATAAGTAAGGCAAATTACGCTGCACAATAGCACTTGATAATGGGCTTAAAGCAGATCCTCTCGGCAGTGTCGGCAATTTGTTTATCTAGCATGGTGGTTAAAAAATAACAGGCGAGTGCAATTTAAAGTTGAAATAAATGTAAATAAAGTGTGTATTTTGTGTTTTGTTAATGCAATATAGAGTTTCTATTAAAGGTAAACTTAAGGACGAATTATGAAATATACATTAGTTTTGGCTTCGTTGTTGGCGACTTATGGTGCTCATGCGCAGGTTAAAATCTCAGTTGACCCATCACAATGTCAGCAAGTCAGCCAGTATGGAGAGATTGCTTATGAGGAGGCAGGCGTGACCAACGTGTCAACGCAGCATGAGTTAACATTGAGGTGCCCGATTCCAAATTATAATGGCAAACAATTGAGTAGCGTGGAGATATGGAAAAATCCGCATCGCACAGTATATTGTAGTTTGGTGCGAAGGCATTGGGCACATTATGCAAATAAGCCGTCGTTAACAGTGAAAGAATTTACCCTTTCTAGCTATCCTGGGTTTTTATTACAGTCTATTTCGGCTGGTAGCCTTGGCAACAGTGACAGAGATATAGGCACAGCCTATCATTTTGAGTGTCGTATTCCAGCTAAGTCAGGCAATAATCAAACCTATCTTGGTGCATACACCTATATTTTCAACTAACCATGATAACTATCCGTTTGGTGGCTGTTGAGAGACAAGTATTAGTTTGCGAGATACTTTGAATGAAAGTGCTCAACCTGAATATAGTGATCTATCAGCACCTGACAACGAATACTTTGATTAAAGCGGACCAGCTCACATGCAAGGCAAGCCACAATTTTATATGCGTGTAATGCCGCTTTTCTCAGCGCCGTGTTTTGCCCATTTTTGATTATATTCTCAAGTGCTTCGGCAGCCGTTTCCAAATAAAACGTCTCATCAGTGTCTTCAAGAATGGGGCAGTAATCAAAGCAGTTATTACAAATGTCGGCAACACGTCTAGCAGAGAGTCTATTGGCGCTGGGTGAGCATAACAATTGAATACTGACATCAAACGCTTGTAGATAGATGTGACTAGCCTGATCTTGTAAACCCAATGAGTAGGCTTTGTCGGCACTTTCTATAAGCCGATTGTATTTAATGACCAGTGAGTTTGAGTTTGAAGATGATACTAAAGCAAGTTTTCGAACCACCATATGCTTTTCCTAATCATTTTTTATTAATATCGCTGTACACATGGGTAGCAGCCACTGCATTTTATATTTTCATGATAATGAGATTGGTTATCATTATCAAGTTGTGGTGAGGTGTGTGTTGTCTTTCAATTGCTTTATCAGCGTACCCAGTGTTGTTAAAAGCCACCCAGTGGGTATGCCTCATTCCCAGTATGGTTCAAAATATAAATATGGCAAATCATAGACATAGGTCAGTTTAATTTTAGGGTAAGTTATTTTGTTCCATGATAGACTCTCGCGTATTTTCGCTGTAATTGTTTAATCCATAGTTGAGGCAAGGAGGGCACGATAGGGTGCTCGTCTTAAGTTGTGTATATGAGAGGTGTACATGGAAAATGTAGTAAAAGTGGGTGTGGGTGTCATACTGATTCGAGATGGAAAGATTTTGTTAGGAGAGCGCCAAGGAGCGCATGGTGAAAACACATGGGCAACGCCTGGCGGCCACTTGGAATTTGGTGAAAGTGTCGAATCGTGTGCTGCAAGAGAAGTATTGGAAGAGACTGGGCTACACATTTCCTCTGTACGCAAAGTGGGTTTTACCAATGACATATTCGATAATGAACACAAGCATTATATCACTTTGTTTGTGGCGGCTGAGTGTCCAATTGGAGATGCCGTTGTGATGGAACCCGAAAAGTGTAAATCTTGGCGATGGTTTGCATTGGATGATTTGCCAAAACCACTATTTTTATGTATGGAAAACTTCTTAAAAGATCGTGATTTTGAAAATGTAAATTTATGAAAATATTGCATTTTTAAATTTAAAGACGATTAACTGTTTCGTTGCACAGTGTTTGCACATTGGTCTCTTATAGTTGAAAAAAGCGCAAGTATTGACCTGATGGTTTAAGCGAAGCTTTTGACGATAGGAGAACAAAATATGTATTGTACTAGTGTGTCTTTTAAACGTGTCACAGCATTCATGGTCAGTGCCTCTTTGTGGGTGCTGACAGGTTGTGGCGCAAGCTCCGGTGACGACGGCACAGGTCAAGTCGTTACAAATACTCAATCAGACGTGGGGAATACCAGCGCCAACAATAGCGGCAGCACGACGTCATCTGGTGCTGAGTCAGGGTCGAGCTCAGATCAAAGCTCAGGGGAAAACCCCGATTCAAGTGATAGCGCGGGCGGAGACAGTAATACGGCGCAAATTACAGGCTCTACAGACGGTGTTTTGTGTGAATATTTTCACAATGAGTTTAATGCGTCTACGTCCGTGCAGGCCACAAGCAATGCGGATTGGAGTTGTGACGGTTCAGACCGCCAATTAACCGCAAATGGGATCCCAGACCACGCAACGGGGGCTTTCCCTAACTCGGGTAATCCGAACACCATCAGTGAACAAAATGTTTCTATTAGTTATACACTCAATCCTACCAAAACTGACAGTACAACAACGTTAGGTGGCCCAAGAGGGGCAACAGGTTATGTTTTGAATGGCGTTAAAATTGACGCGAACACCGCAGGCTCATGTGACGATTCAGGTAATAGTTGTAGTCTGGTTGGCAATACTGGGAGTTGGAGTATTGAAGCCTTAGGACAAACCAGTTTTGATTTTGGAACTGACGACAACAACGCGCACGTGCAACCAGATGGTTCTTATCATTATCATGGCATGCCGGAGGGGTTCATAGCGCTAAAAAGTGGTAACGAAGTTGCAATGACCTTAATCGGTTGGGCTGCAGATGGCTTTCCCATTTATGCTCGTTATGGCTATAGCGAAGCTGAAAATGCAGAATCTGAATTGAAGGTGATGACGGGCAGTTATCACTTGGTGGAGAATGTCAGCAGCAATCGCCCCTCAACGTCAGTGTATGCGCTGGGTACCTTTGCGCAAGATTGGGAGTATGTGGCAGGAAGCGGAGACTTAGACGAGTGCAATGGCCGATTTGGTGTAACACCTGAGTTTCCACAAGGCATTTACCATTACTATGCAACAGACAGTTATCCCTATTTTCAGCGTTGCGTAAAAGGTCAACTGTAGCCAAATCAGAGTATAAAAGGGGGAATTATGATGTTCAAAATCATTGCAAGGTTAGTCATCGTCGCTATTTGGGTGTTTAGTTCGGTCTCAAATGCCCACCTCATGGTTGCCGAACATGGCACATTGAACTTTGATGACTCAGGCGCCTACATGGTAATTTCGTTACCAGCTTTGAGCTTTGCTGACGCTGATATAGACAACAATGGCTCGCTATCTGTAAGCGAGTTTAAAGCAAAAAAAGACCATATTATTTTGGCTATTCTAGATAAGGTATGGATGACTCAAAATGAGCGCAAAGAATCATTGCAGGGCATTATGGTTTCACCACAAGTGGCTCATCATGGTAACCGCGATGATATCGACCAAATTGTGGTTATGGGTAAATTTGTGAATATAGACCACACACAAAACCTGACATTTCATCATGGCCTATTTGGCGCGAAGCGTGATCAACAACTGGTTATGACGGCTAAACACAAACGCTTAGGACTAAGCCAAAAGTTTGTTCTGACACCCCAAAAGGTGACATCAAAGGTATTTCACTGAGTAGGTAGCAATGGCAGTAAACGTGTTGCCAGTTTGTCGGCTGGCAACATTTAACATTTTACAGCGCTAGCTGTCACACTGGCTCGGCAGATTGGTAACATAGTTTGCCGGGTAGTGAAGGATCCAATTCCTCAGGTTTTTAATGACAACATACTCACAAGAGTGCTCTATGACGCTGGCCCTTAAAAATTGTTTGTTGTTCTTTTTCTTGATGTGCAATGTTTGTTGCTGCGGTACCTGACTGTAGGTGCCAGATAAATCCTTCTTTAAACTCTCAATGGCCCGATCAAAAAGCGCATCATATTGTTTCGATATGTCGGCATTACCATTCATCAACTGGCCTGCGAGCTCTTCTGACCAAGTCGCCCCATGTACTTCGATGATGTTCTGGTACATCAAGTTATTGAGCTTCTTGCGGCTTTTAGTTTTCTTGGATTTAGGTTTTTCTATCCATGCAACGAGTTTTAATGACAGTTTCTTCATGTCCTGATTTGCAAAAAAGATAGGTCTGACTTGTACCGTTTTCTCTCCAGCAATTGGTGGGTGATCAACCACATAATGACGCTTAGACTCAGCCAATGATTTATGAGTGACTGATTTTGACGCTTCAATGAGCGGCATTATCAGCTTATTTGCTTGGTCTTGTTGTTCTCTCAGCTTTTTCTCTTGCATAGAGCTATTAATTGCAGCGTGAGAGAAGACCTGAGCCAATGCCGTTGCCGGCGTGCCATAGTACATCATATGTGTCCCAGCAACCGAACGGTCATGAGAATACTCACCTCTAAGGTCGAGTTTGTTGTCCAAATTTAAGTAAAACTTGAACTCATTTTGTGCAATTGCATTGTCTTTGTTCAGTGACTTTGCGACTACATAGTCATCTCTTTTTGCAGATTTGCAGCCTGTTAGGGCTGCAATAGCACATAAAGAGACAAATAGCTTCTTTATGTTCATCATAAGAAAATCTTGTTTATCGACTCTTTAACTTGCTCAACGGCTTGGTAGTAAGCGTTTGTTACGCCTGGGAACTTCTGCTTAGGTTCATCCCACTCACCCTCGACAACGACTTTCTTGTCCAATTCAAGATACTGTAGGTACTGGTTCGTCTCTAGATCGACAGAATAAACAACGCCACGGACATAGCCAAGTGGATCTGTATTTGGCACATAGTTCGTGTAGCTTCTATAAGCACCATGCGTTGCAATGTCTAACACAACGAGTACATCAATATTTTTAGACGCTTTTAAAGCACGGAAGTCTTTTTTAGCGTAACCCAGTTCACCTTTGAACTTTTTAAGCTTTTTAAATTCTTTTTCAGACAATTCGATGAACTCGACAGAACCTGTTTTAGCTTTATAGCCCTCCAACAATAGTTGTTTACTGGATTCAATATCCGATGTTGGCAATGATTCAAGGTGTTTTGACAATGAGGAGTTAGCTGCCGCAGCGACCCCATAACAAAGAAGGCAGCCTGCACCGTAAATATTTGTTGTAGGTTCTTGAATAGTGTCAACGTAGATACCTACTCGCTTTTCTGCATTCAGAAGTTGCTGTTGTAGCTGAACAGGAGGTTGTGGCGTTGAACCACATGCGGCTAGGACCAATGTTATCGCTGCCACAAAAAGTACTTTAATTGAATTCATAATTTCACCAAGTTGAATAAAGGTGGCGATTCTATGGCTAAAAACTCAGCATTTCAATTTGGTTTGTAAAAAAGTGTAAATCCAATTGTAAAATTATGAATTAATTCATTTTTATCTGGTTGTGAAAAAAAACCGAAAAGAAATTTACGTAAAAACTTAATATTAAGTTCATGTTTTTTGTCTTTTTTTATAGTTTTTTTTAGAAATAATATTGCTCCACATTAAGTCTGGACTAGACCAAAAAGGAAGGAGATTTTATGCAGGTTTTTAGACGTGGTGTTCAAAATGTGTGCAAGGTGGGTAAGTGTCGTGCAGTCATTGCGTTGTCTCTAACTATCCCGTTTATCGGGATGGTTGGTGCGGCGGAACACTCTTTGTTGATAGCGGTTGATGGTTTAAGAGGTGACGGAATTGAGAATGCGGTGACCCCAAACTTTGACAAGTTGATCCAAGGCTCTTGGGCTGAAGGTTATCAAGGCGCATTTGCCTTTTACGCGCAAACAATGAAGGATGCCGCACCCAATAGTGGGCCCAATCATGTCGGTATTATGACAGGCGTGACTGCCAGCAAAAGCGGTGTTACTGGTAACTCAGATGTACACACCGGTCGGTACGATCAATTCCCGCACTATCAAACCCTACTTGAAAGGCACAGTAGCAAACTCAATACAGCATATTTGGTAACCTGGTCTACAGATATGCAAATTACTAATCATGCTGATCTAAAGGTTGATTCCAATGATGCGGGCAATGTGGCAAATACCATTGCGATAATCAATGGTACCTACCAATCTAAAGATTGGCCGAGAGGCACATCTGCAGATTCAATTTTTTTATTTTTGGATGATGTAGATGGTGCAGGTCATGCTTGCTGTTTTACGGCCTCTGACACCGGGTACGTAGACGAAATCGCGGATGTAGATGCCCAAATAGGCCGTATCCTCGATGCAATTAAAGCACGGCCAAATTTTGCGAATGAGCATTGGCAAATTGTGGTAACGTCAGATCATGGCGGTCGGGGCTCCTCTCATGGCATTCACGCCGCAGACAACTATACCATACCGTTTTTAGTTGTTTCTAAGTCTGCGAAGCAAGGTTACTTGACTGGGGTACCAAATAACTATGATGCAGCCCCCACGGTACTTGCTCATCATGGCGTATCTATACCCACTAATATGGATGGTGTTGTACGAGGAGGCAGCGTGCAACAAAAAGCACCTGATGCCATCGAGACGGATTTAATTACTTACTTGCCATTTGAAGGTGACTTTCATGATAAGTCAGGGAATCACCTGCATGCACACGTAGGTGGAGGTAGCCCAGAAGTTAATTCTGGCGGTAAATTTGGCCGATTTGTCTCCATCAACGGTGAAAAAGAGTTTTTAACACTGGGTAATCCTTCCGAGCTAGATTTTGCCCACGCTCGAGATTTTACGCTCATGACTTGGTATCGAGTCAACGGCGATCAACACGGTGATCCTGTGATTGTAGGGAACAAAAACTGGGATAGCGGCAGTAACAGAGGCACATTGCTACTTGCCAATGAAGGCAATGGCGATGATGTTGGGATCAATATTGCGTCAACATCAGCCGATCGTAAAGACATCGACCCAATAGATTATACATTTAATGGTTGGTGGTTGCTGGTCGCAACGTTTGACCGAGATGGCAGCGCAACCTTGTACGCGGGCAGCCCGACTGGTGAACTAAATATTATCTCTGGCAGTATCGAAGATGTGGGTGACATTAGTACTTCGCTCGACTGGAACATTGGGCAAGATGGCACCGGTCGATACAAGTATAATTTAAAAGCGGATCTTGACGATTTTGCAGTGTGGGGGCGTGCATTGTCAATCGATGAAGTACGTACGCTTTACAATGGTGGCGCAGGAACCGAAATCAACAGCATATTGGGCAATCCCTCAGCACGTTATTTGACCGCAGAGTCAAATGTCATTGCTGGACAAGATTACTCTGTGATTATTACCACTGCCGTGAATGGCCAAACATGCGGCCTAGAGTGGGATGCAACGCTGCGTAGTCGGGAGCGCAATGCGAAATGGGATTGTGCAGGCCGCGCTGATCCACTGACTTTGAAGGTGACTAAAGTTGAATCATCCGGCGGTACTCAGCGTGTTTCGGGTTATCTTGTCGCGCAAGGTGGAAAAGGTGCATTTGAATGGGACGCAGATATGGTTTCAAACGAACGAAATGCTAAATTTGATGAAGGTACGGGTGGTGACTACCTGACATTCACTTTATCTAACAGTGCAAATGCCAGCAAAATTAGTGTGATTGCAAACGATCAAGAGTGTGGCCTTGAGTGGGATGCCGACTTATTGGGTGGTGAGCGAAACGCTAAGTTTGATTGTCGACCACGTTACGATCGTTTTACCATTCAATTAATTGACTAGATGTGAAGCATTGAAGCACCTAATTTAGTCAAAAGACAGACTCTGAATGAGTCTGTCTTCATTTGTTATTACAGGCTTTCGTGTGGGCCAAATACTTCATACAAAATGCGTGATTGCTCCACGCCTAGCTCGATAAGCTGAGATTTAATAAAAGCCATGAAACCGCTTGGTCCACAGAGGTAAAACTCACCATCGGTTATGGGCAGTAGTGGTTTGAGTGCATTCAATTGCATAAGCCCACTGTGCTCATGTTGGGCATCGGCTTCGATCCATGTCTGTGTTTGTAGTTGCGGAAGGGACACTTTAAAGTTGTCGATAGACTGTGTAAATGCGCGTTCATTTTGATTGCGACAAGCGTGTAAAAATAAGCAAGGTGCTGTAGTACCTTGTTCAGCAAGCGTCTCTAACATTGCCATCATCGGCGTAATGCCTACCCCTGCACTCACCAGTACTTTTGGTGCTTGGTTAATCTTGAGCACAAAATCACCGGCAGGTGGGTAGGCGTCTACCTCGTCTCCTACTTCTAATGTATGTAAGTGTGAAGAGATGAGTCCATCAGTTTTCACCGAAATGCGATAATGATCTGATTTTGCACTCTGTGACAGCGAGTATTGTCTAATTTGGCGATTTTCTTGCCCTTCAACTTGGCACTCAATTGCAAGGTATTGGCCTGGGGAGTATGTTGCTACCTGTCGGCCATCGATAGGGGTTAAATATAAGCTTTTGATGACCTCTGATTCTTGCACGATTTTTGAAATTGCAAAACGGCGTTTTCCGCGCCAACCACCTAGTTTGTTTTCACTTTGTTGATAAAGACCTTCTTCTTGCGTAATAAATAAATCGGCAAGAAAGCCATAGGCTTCAGCCCATGCGGCGATGATTTCAGGCGTACATTCATTTGGGAACATTTCTTCCAAAGTTGCCAGAAGATGCGTGCCAACAATTGGGTAATGTTCAGGCAAAATATTTAAACTTGCGTGTTTGTGGTTGATGCGATTAATTGCTTCTGACAACACCGCAGGGTTGTCAATGTGGGTCGCATAAGCAGCTAAAGCGCTGAACAGTGCAAACTGTTGCTTTCCCGATTTTTGATTGCTCACATTGAAAATGTTGAGCAGTTCTGGGTTGTGGCTAAACATGCGTTTGTAGAAGTGGTCGGTCACTTGTGTTCCTGCATTAGCAAGCAGAGGGATTGTATCCTTAACGAGTTTTATTGTTTGTGTTGATAGCATAAAAATTCTCCAAATTAACCACGACGCCCGTCAAGGCGCTTTTTCATTAAAATAGGGGTGTACACAGTGACGAAGATGACAAATGCAGCGATCCAAAGGAGTGCACTTGCGAGCCAACTGTGATGGGGATTGATAAAAATTGGTAAAATACTGCGTGTGACGGCTGACAGTGCGCACAGTCCAAATGCAACGCTCATTAGCGGATGAGGGATTAAAGGCCTTGCGGTATGACCAAGAGATACACGAGCCATAATCGACAATATCATCAAACCCATTGCGCCAATGGTGATAAGGTGCAATGCGTCTTTGGCATACCAAGGAAAGTTCAAATACGAACCGCCGAATCCAAGTAAACCCAGTGCCATAAATAAGTAAGCGATAAATAATGACCAAAGCAGTGGTCTAGTCAAAACACCAGAAGTAAACCAATAGGCACTGCGCACAAGGTGTAAGACTGCTGTAAACACCAAAACATAGCCCGGGTTCAGTGGGCTAGACAAAACATGATGAGAGAAAAAGCCACCCATTCCGATAACGGCTGACCAAAACAGCCATTTATCCAATCTTGGAGTTTTTACTTGTTCTGTTAAGCTAAGCCCTCTTGCGATAAAAAATGGCACAACTCGACCCGCAATCACGCTGATCAGCAAGGTGAAACCCAGAATCGCCAGATGAGAGAATACGTGTATAAGTTCGTAGCTATGCGTCTTTACTAGCCATAAAAACACCATGTTGAAACTGGCCATAGCACAAAGGATGATGATAAATGGGTAGTTGTTTTTACTTTTTGCTTTGAGCAAGGTATTGGCAAAGTGACAAATTGCGAGTAACCAAAAGGTGGCTTGTAAAAACACCAAAAATATCAGTGAAGAGTCATTGAATAAAAAGACCAAACGCGCACAGAACCACACGAGTGTTAAGAATAATAGTCTGCTCCCGCTGAGTGTTGGGATACCAGTCCAATTTTGAGAAGCCGTCAGCAAAAAACCAATTGCAACGGCACTGGCAAAACCGAATAGCATTTCGTGAGCATGCCAAAGCGTTGGTGCGATGGATAAATGCCAAGGCATTAAACCACTGAGTACGAGCGTCCAAATAAGCATACTTAAAACAGCCCAAATACCAGCAAGTAAAAACATCGGCCTAAACCCAAGCATTAAAAAAGGCCAGGTTGAGGGCTTAAGTGGGTGCACGCTAGGGAGTGGGTGTTCTAACTGTATCAGTGACATTTAACGTACCTCCATACCCAAGTTGTATTGGCACAGGCAGCGAATGACATAACTAATTTTGAGTAAAGTAGCAAAGACTAAGCTGCTTATATGCGCGCCAATTTGTACCGGAAGAGAGAGCAAGTTTGCCAATGGATAACTTGCAATAATTGCGAATCCAAAACCAATTACGCTTAAAACCAGAAAGTAATTAGCAATGGTGAGCAGTTTGTTAAACGTGACAGAAAAATCAAGGTGTTGGATAGGCATCATAAGTCACTCTCTATAAAAACACGACGATGTATTAATGGCAGGAGTTGTGCCAACTTTTTAAATATTTAAAAACAATGGCTTAAGGATTTTAACTTGCAATTAAGAGTCAAATAGACATAATAAACATTGAGTAATTTAAACATTAAAAGGTCAATTTGACATGGAGCAAAGGCGACTATCTCAATTACTGGCTTTAAACCATGACTTGGCCATGGCGCTGCCGAAATCTAATGAAGTAGAAATAAGCGTTTACAGCCAAGCTGTCGTAAACGCATTGCAAACATGTATTAGTGCAGATGCAATTGTGGTCTTACAGGCGCAAGGTGACGTACTGATCCCGCAAGCCTTTACAGGCCTTGCCCCCGAAGTTATGGGTCGACGATTTCAGCTACGCGATCATCCGCGGCTAGCAAGTATTGCAAAAGCGCCCGATCAGCCCGTGGTCTTTTCTTCTGATTGCCCATTAAGTGATCCCTACGATGGCATGTTACTCGCTGAAGACGGTGAGCTACCAGTGCATGCTTGCATGGGCTTTTCGTTATACGAACAAGGTCTTTTGTTAGGGGTTGTCACTTTTGACAGTCTGACGCCGAATGCATTTGACGCGTACAGTCGCTCATTGCTGACGATGATTCAATCCGCGGTGTGCGCCCATTTTAGTGCGGTGTTAAATACACACAAACTGGCAAAACGTGCTCAATCCGGTTTAGCCATGCTGCACGAGTTAAGCCATCAATCACACACTATGATTGGTGAGTCTGCTCCTATGGAGCGTCTAAAGTCGGATATTAATCTAGTAGCAAATTCAGATTTAAGTGTGTTGATCCAAGGTGAAACAGGTACTGGTAAAGAGCTTGTCGCGAGACAGGTTCATAGTAACTCCAGTCGCTGCAATGCGCCTTTTGTGCAAGTTAACTGTGCCTCTTTGCCAGAAAACCTCGCAGAGAGTGAGTTTTTTGGTCATCGAAAAGGGGCGTTTACGGGGGCTGATAGTCATCGAGAAGGTAAGTTTTTAGTCGCAGATCAGGGGACTTTGTTTTTGGATGAAATAGGAGAGCTACCGCTTCATATCCAAAGTAAACTGCTGCGTGCATTGCAAAGCGGTGAGATTCAACCCGTCGGAAGTGATAAACCCCATCATGTGAACGTCCGCATTGTTGCTGCGACAAATCGCGATTTGCAAAAAGAAGTGGAAGAAGGACGCTTTCGCGCAGACCTTTATCACAGGTTGCGCGTATTCCCATTGCAAGTGCCGCCATTGAGAGACCGAGCCACGGATATTGTTCCGCTTGCAGGTTACTTTGTTGAGCAGCTGCGCAAGAAGCTAGGCGTTTCACAGTTAGTGATAGATAGCGCGCTGCTGGCGCAACTACAGTCACATGATTGGCCTGGTAATGTAAGAGAGTTGGAACATGTGCTGAGCCGCGCGGCGCTAAAAGCAAAGCATGCAGATTGGCAAAAAGACATTGTTAAAATAATGCCGTCTCACAGTGAGCTTACTTACACAGAAAAAGATGCGGGAGGGAGTGTAAGCCTGCCCGCAGAGGCAAATTATGTTGAAGCGAACTCTCTAAAGGATGCGACCGCGCAATTTCAAAAACAACTTATTTTACAAAAGCTGAACAAAGAAAATCTAAACTGGGCCGCAGCAGCACGCTCGCTTGATATCGATCGCGCGAATTTAGTCCGTTTGGCTAAACGTTTAGGCATCGAAACTGTTAAGAAAGTTAAGTCGTGAAGATAGGTAAACGCAACAGTCAATTTAAAGTGGTAATAGAGACCGAAACTCAACTGTAATTGGCAATGAAAATTGTTCTTAATTCTTTTATAAGTTATTTATTTTAAAAGGATATATAAACTTATTTGTTATTTTTATTTAGTCTTGCGAAGTGATGATATTGGACTAGTGTTATAGGGCGTCTAACTGAATTTGCCACTAGGGGGCCCTATGAAGGGTAGCAAGCAAGTAATTGTCACTTTAAATAAAATTTTGACACTCGAACTTACTTCTATCAACCAGTACTTTTTGCATGCGCGCATGTATAAAAACTGGGGGTTAGAAGAGTTAAACGAAAAGGCCTACAAGAAGTCGATTAAGGATATGAAGCAAGCCGATGATTTAATTGAGCGGATCCTGTTCTTAGAAGGCCTACCTAATCTACAACACCTCGAAAAGCTGCGCATTGGCGAGCACACAGCAGAAATGCTGAGCTGTGATCTTGCATTTGAGCACGAGCAGTTGCCAGCACTGCGTGAAGCCATCGACTTGTGTGAAAAAGAGCAAGACTACGTCAGTAGAGAACTGCTCGAAGATATTCTTGAGTATGAAGAAGAGTATGTAGATTGGTTAGAAACACAAGAATTCTTAATTAAAAACACGGGCATCGAAAACTATCTTCAATCGCAGATGGAGGACTAAATTATGCAAGGTGTTCAAAAGGTTATCGATTTACTCAACAAGCAACTTACGCTTGAACTCAGTTCAATGGACCAGTACCTCGCACACTCCAAAATGTACGAAGATTGGGGTATGGATAAATTACATGACAAGCTATCGCATGAATATGAAGAAGAGCTTGACCATGCAAAACGCATTACCGAGCGGATTTTGTTTTTAGAAGGCACGCCAGATACGGCATCCCGCGCCCCAATCAACGTTGGCAGTAATGTCAAAGAAATGCTTGAAAATGATTTGGCGGCAGAGGTTGTCGTGAAAGACCACCTCAAGAAGGTTATTGCCGTGTGCGAAGAAGAACAGGACTACGTCACTCGAGAAATACTAGAAACATTACTTGATGACACCGAAATGGACCATATTTATTGGTTAGAGCAACACCTAGGTTTAATCGACCTTATCGGTATTCAAAATTATATTCAGAGCCAAATGAATGGCGGCTCAGGATCTGGCAGCTAACGGAAGTTAGCGTGTTAAGCAAGGTAAAAGAGCGCACTATGCGCTCTTTTTTTGTGCTTTTAGATAACACAATTTTATTGATTCAAACAACGACAACACGGTTTACTACTTGACCATGCGTTATTCCTGCACCTATGACCGCACACAATTAACTTGACCTAAAACAGTATCGCGCTATTATAAACCGAACGTTCGTTCTTTTTTTTTGGTTGGTATGGGCAAAGGTAAACAAACTAAACAGCAGATTTTGGCTAAAGGGTTGGAACTTGCTTCTGAAACAGGGTTAAACGACTTGACGATTGGGGTGCTTGCAACCGCCACGGGGATGTCTAAGTCTGGGCTGTTTGGCCACTTTAACTCAAAAGAGACGTTGCAATTAAATGTCCTTGAATACGCCGCTGAGCGATTTCGAGAGCATGTTGTTTTGGCATGTGAAAAAGACACGCGTGGTATCGCCAAGTTAAATCAACTGACCCAAAATTGGCTGAATTGGTACCAACCTGATGCCGTCACATGCATTTTTATGAATGCATCCATCGAGTTTGACGACCAACCAGGTGCAATTCGAGATCATATTGAATCCACACTCAGCAATTGGCTGAGCTATTTGCAGCATATCGTTTCTCAGGCGGTTGCGGATGGAGAGCTCAAGTCGGACACCTGTCCACAACAATTTGTTTTTGAATTGTATTCACTTTATTTGGGTAGCCAGAGCCTACGTTGGTTGAGCCTAGAAGATGACAAACGTAATCGCTTCAAAACTGGGTTCAATTCACTTTTAGAAAGATATGGAGTTGACAACAAATGAGTAGCAAAATTTATTTTTCAGACAGTAACAGTAAAAAATCTATGAGCTACCTCGTCACGCGTGGAGTGTCGTCCCTGATGGCAAAAGTAGCTCCGAATACCAGTATGAAAGCAACGCGAAAGCTGTTGTTAACACCGTCTGCAAGTCGCAAAGAGGTGGCGCTTCCTGCGTCTATGCGTACGCGAAAGCTAGACTCTCAATACGGCGCAATCAATGTTGTTGAAGCAGGGGAGGGACCAACTGTGATTTTTACGCATGGTTGGTCTGGTAGTGTGACTCAGTTTTACCCATTAATGCAAAAAGTAGTTGAACAGGGATATAAAGTGGTAGGTTTTGATCATTATGGACATGGTAAAAGTGAAGGCCGCTTTGCAAATTTACCACTGTTCATAAAAGGTCTAAAAACGGTCATGTCGGCATACAAAGATCACACTGTGACAGGATTCGTTAGCCACTCTATGGGCACAATTGGGGCGTTAAATGCGACCAGTGATGCGCGCCATGTACTGATTGCGCCGACTTTTGATTTTTACAATTCATTTCAGCAAAGGATCTTATCAACCGGCCTTGCAAATCAACTGTTTGAAAAGCTGTTAAATGAAGTTGAAACAGAGCATGGTATGGTATTCAAAGCATTGCAACCTGAACTGCATATGGAAAAACAAGGACAGTTACTTGTTGTGCATGATAAAGACGATAAATATGCACCTTATAGCCATACCCAAGAGCAGGTTAGTTTGTATGAACATGCAAGTCTTTCTACCACATCAGGTCAAGGGCATGGACGCGTTATTAACAGTGACCAAACATGGCAGGCGGTAAAGCAACTAATGGGCATTTAATACTTTGATTGAATTGCAATTACTAAGCAATGTTTGTCAAGATAGGCTAAATTTAAGTAAATCCAAATTTAACGATTAGTTCCTATGGCTAAATATTGCTTGGTCGTGTTGTGGTTGTGTTTTTCGACGTATGCGCTTGCAGATGGTAAAAACTTACCATCGCTTCACATCTATCATGATTCTGATTACAGCACGCATAAGGCGTCTGCAATTGCGATGAAAATGGGCTTTTTGACAGCGCTGAATGAAGTTGATAAGCAAGTACAAGGATTTGAATTGAAGTTATTGTCGATGGATCATCGTGGCAACAGCAATCGGAGTTTTTTACATTTTAAACGATTTTTGAAAGACCCATCTGGATTGTTTGTACTCGGTGGGTTGCATTCCCCACCTTATATTAAACATCGCGCGTTCATCAACAAGAACCAAATTCCTCTTTTGGTACCATGGGCTGCTGGTGGTCCGATTACCCGGTATGACCAAGGTGAAAACTGGGTATACCGACTCTCTGTAGATGACACAAAAGCAGGTCCTAAGTTAGTTGAATTTGCAGAGAAAAGATCTTGTAAGAATCCGCATCTACTCTTAGAAAGAACCCCTTGGGGCAAATCAAATTATAAATCCATTGGTAACGCGTTGAATAACCCACAGCCAGACGTAACGTGGTTTGATTGGGGAATGAAAGCGAACAGCGCGAAAATCCACATTCGTGAAATGATATCCAAAGGCAGCGATTGCTTATTGTTTGTGGGTAACTCCATAGAGGGGAAGCAATTGGTCAGTGCAATGGCCGATTATCCAGTCGATCAACGTTTACCGATTATTAGTCATTGGGGCATAACAGGGGGAGACTTTTTCTCAAAGGCAAAAGTCGATCTGGCTTCTGGTATTGACTTACACTTTATTCAAAGTTGTTTTTCTTTTCAGCACAGACCGATGTCAGCTTATGCACAAGAGGTTTGGCAGCGAGCGAAAGCGCTGTTTCCGGATGAGTTTGCCGAGCGAGACTTTTTATTTGCACCGACAGGGTTTATACATGGCTATGACTTAGGCAAAGTATCACTTGCGGCCCTTAATCGAATTAAGCTCACTGGCGATATGCATCAGGACCGCCAAGCTTTTAAACAGTCGCTTGAAAATTTAACGACCCCCGTTGTTGGACTCATCAAAACGTATCAACGACCTTTCACCAAATGGAGCGCAAATAACCCTGATGCACATGAAGCGTTGGGCCTAAGTGACCTGTGTATGGCCTACTTTCAATCTAATGGAAGTACCAAAGTACTGGTGAATAATTCATGAGAGAGTGGCTAAAAAAAGTTTTTAGCATGTCTTCGGACAAAGCGTTTTATGCGTTTTTACTATGTAGTTTGGTGCTGTCAATCGTGATTAGCTTGGCGTTGGTTGGGACGCGAGCCAATAGCTCTGTAAAGGAGCTTCAGCTACAAGCCCGCCAAACAGAAGCGCGCTTGGCAGTCAGTAATTTAGGCCAGTTTATATCAACACGCCTGATCTTGCTCAAAGATTTAGCCAAAATTCCTATGCTGTCTAATGCCGTGATGGGCAGCGATATCTCAAGAGCGTCTTTGTCCGATTTTTTAAAGGAATACAAAGTGCTGGGTTCTCATGCGCCTTTGCATCTTTATAATATCCTTTCAGAGCAAGTCTTTACAAACGCTCCCCTCAGTAGTGAAAATTACACCAACGAGCCTTGGTTAGATCAACTTTTACTGGGTGAGCTTGGCCAAGCCGTCGCTTTAAAATATGATGGCGAGCAGTTTGTTTTTGTAATTGCTGTGCCTATTGAATATAACGGCTTTACAGAGGGAGTGTTAATCTCTGAGTTTAAAACTGATTTAACGGCCTTAATTGCGATTGATATGGGTCAAACAGAACTGGCGGTTGATTTAACGGGTCAGTGGGTCAAGTACAGCAATGCTGATGAAACGCTGTCGTATTTAAAATTGTTTGAAAGTACGTTGGCAGACACCGATATCGCCATTACGTTTTATATTGATCAACAAATTATTGAAAATAATGTCAACACCTTCATTTTAGCAATCGCAAAAGCCGTTGTGATCAGCCTACTGTTGTCATTTTTATTGCTGTTCTTTTTTGGTCGGCAACTGTTACTTAATCCATTTAAGCAATTGCAATTGTCGCAAAAAGCCACTGAAAAAAGTGAAGAGCGTTTTAAACTTGCGATAAAAGGCAGTAATGACGGTATTTGGGATTGGGACATTGAGCGAGGAGGGATGTTTTATTCCCCCCGATTTAGAGAGCTATTAGGCTACAAAGGCGATGATCTAATTGGCTTTCCGGATGTTTTTGAGAGCCTTGAAAAGCATGTTCATCCTGAGGATAAATCTAATACCTTTGGTGCACTCAATACCCACCTCGATACCGGCACTAGCTTTGACGTTGAATTTAGAATGAGAAATGAGTCGGGGGACTTTAGGTTTTATCGCTCTAAAGGGCTAGCGCTTAGAAATAACAATAACAAAGCAATTCGTATGTCAGGGTCATTAACGGACATCACAGATCAGAAAATGTATCAAGAGGCCCTGAAACAAGCCAAAGAGCATAATGATTTATTGGCATATGCCATAGAATCATGTGATGTAGGTATTGTGATCACCGACGCGCACAAGCAGGACATGCCACTGAGCTTTATTAACTCAGCGTTTAAACGCATTACCGGCTATGATGACAGCGTAATTGGCAAAAACTGTCGATTCTTGCAAGGCGAACAAACCTCTCGAGCTGCCTTGAAAGCCATCCGCGAAGCAATTCAAAGCCAAAAACCTCATAGAGAAAAAATTCTGAATTACCGTAAAAATGGCGAAACGTTTTGGAATAATATGCATATTGGTCCTGTGCTGGATGAGCGTAAACGGCTCATAGCCTATGTTGGGATTTTACAAGATATTACTGAGCAGATCAGGCAGCAAAAAGCATTAGCGGACGCTAAAGTTGAAGCGGAACAAGCCAGTGAAGCAAAAAGTGCATTTTTAGCCTCTATGAGCCATGAGATCAGGACACCGATGAACGGCGTATTGGGCATGCTCAATTTAATGTTGAATAGCCCGTTAGATGATGAGCAAAAACACCGAGCGCAGCTGGCGATGAACAGTGCCAATTCATTGCTTAATTTGATCAATGATATTCTTGATTTTTCCAAAGTAGATGCAGGCAAAATGGAACTTGAGTTGCTCGACTTTGATTTAAGAGAATTATTTGGTGATTTCTCTGAGTCGGCCGCGTTACAAGCGCAACGTAAGGGCATTGAGCTTGTATTAGATATCGTTAAAGTTGAAAGTTCAGTTGTCAAAGGCGACCCGAGCCGACTACGCCAAGTACTCTCAAATCTTGTGGGCAATGCCATTAAATTTACCGAGGAAGGTGAGATAATTATTCGCGCAGAGCTCACGAAAGCGGGTGAAAAGCTTAGGCTGGACTGTTCAATTATTGACTCTGGTATTGGCATTCCTCTGTCTAAACAGTACAAACTGTTTGAAACTTTTTCTCAGGTTGACTCATCAACCACTAGAAAATACGGGGGGACGGGGCTAGGGCTTTCTATCGTTAAAAAGCTCTGCGAACTGATGGGGGGCAGTATTGGTGTGCGCAGTGATGAAGGCCGAGGCAGTGAGTTTTACTTTAGCATTGAACTTGCGGTCGGCGAGCAAAATAACCAACACTTACCTGACTTTGACATCAGTAAACTTGAGTTGCTCATTGTTGATGACAACCAAACTAACCGTACTGTACTCAGGGAGCAATTACAGCTTTGGGGGGCAAAGGTCACGGAGGCAGCGTCTGCCATTGAAGCGCTTTCGCAATGTGAGGCGCGTTTAAACGATCCCCATAGAAAGCTGTTTGATATTGCCTTGCTCGACATGCAAATGCCCGTTATGGATGGCGCTAAGCTTGGCAGCGAAATGCAAAAAGATCCGAGGCTCAAGAGTATTAAATTGATCATGATGACGTCGATGGGACACCAAGGCGACGCGGCATTTTTTGCCAAACGCGGCTTCTCGGGATACTTCCCAAAACCTGCGACAACCTCGGATTTACACAATGCGCTCTCTGTCGTCGGTGAAGGAGGCGAAGCGTTAGCCAATGCCAAACCGATTGTGACCTCTCACTATCTGAAGTCATTTAAAGAGTCAGAGTCCGCCGAAGATATTATTTGGGATCCGCAGCCGCGTATTCTTTTAGCTGAAGATAATCATGTGAATCAAATTGTCACGACGAGCATGCTGAAAAAGCTCGGGATAGACTTTGTGGATGTCGTTGCGAACGGGCGTGAAGCGCTGACCACACTTAGGCATTGCCAACACTCTTCACCTTACTGTCTTGTTTTGATGGATTGCCAAATGCCAGAAATGGACGGGTATATCGCCACTGAGTCAATTAGAAATGGCCAAGCTGGCGAAGAAAACAAGGACATAACGGTCATTGCACTGACTGCGAATGCCATGAGTGGCGACGAGAAAAAGTGTCGCGATGCGGGGATGGATGACTATTTGACTAAGCCTATTCAGCCAGCTACGTTACTGACCTGTTTGCGTTCACATTTGGATCATAAGGTCGCCAATTCAGATGTAACCCAAGAGCAATAAGAAAAAAGAGATAGCCAACTGGTACAGATTTTGGCATAGTAAAGTACTGTTTATGTATACAGGTTTTTGTCGTGAAAACGTTGCCAGAAAAATACTATCTCACACATTTCTTTGAACTGGTGAGCTACATAGAGCAAACCAGTCTGCATCTGTTGAGTGATGAGCAAAGGGCAAAGTTAGCCGCTTTTAAACGCCTAGATGAGCAATCTCAATGCTTGTTGGTAAGGGTAATAAACCGCAAACGCGAGTATGTATGCAGGGCTGATTTAGAATACAGTGAAATCACTGATTATGACGCTGCCTTTAACACATTGTACGATGAAAAATGGTTGTCGCTAGCAGCAGAAGCTCAAACGCCTCAATCATTACTCGCGGAGCTAAATAAAGCGCAACTGCAAACCTTAGCAACAAAGCATGACTTAGCTTGCCCGCCTGTAAAATCAGCAAAAAAATCTGTTTGGCTTGCGTTTGTCGCGGGCAAATTTACGCTCTTGAACTTATCTGACTGTGATCTTTACACACACTATTTTACGTCGCATTTTAAACAGGACTTTACGTATCTCCTGTTTTTATATTTTGGTAAATCGGGTGGTGCATTGGCACAGTTTTCAATGCGCGATCTTGGTGTGATGCAGACCAATGCAGAGCGTGCACAAACCAACGCACACTTTGATGATTATCAAGAAGCGCAAAGCGCTTTTTATTTCAGTCGTTTGTATGCTGAACTCAAGCAAATGAGTGAACAAGAGATGGTTGCAACTGCTCGGGTGCTCACTGATGAGTCAGTGATGCAGCCGGTTGGTCAACTGGCTCAGGTTAAGTTTGACCACTTATGCTTCAAGCTGGCGAATAGAGTGGCGGAGTTAAATGGTGACTTAAGCGAAGCCTTGCTTGTTCAAAGTGCACATCCAAGTGCCCAAGAAAAGTACATTCGCTTACTTTACTCGCAAGGTGAGCATACGCGTTGTAAGCAGCAAATCGAGCAAATCTTAGACGCGCCCAGCGACGAACAATTGTTGTTTTTTGCTGAGGACTTTTACCGCCTCAAATATACAAGTAAGCGCACCTCAGCGCTAACCGATGTGCTTAGAAATAGCGGTCCAAAGGTATCTTTAGATGAAGCGTATAAAGGCGACGTTGAGCAAGGGTTAGTGAATCACTATGCCAGGCAGGGTATTAACGCGGTGCACTGCGAAAATATGTTATGGCGAACCTTATTTTGCCTGAGCTTTTGGTATGAACTGTTTGAAGATCATAGAAATGCGTTTTCGAATGAATTTGAAAGCACACCTAAGTGCATCAAAGAGAATACTTTTTATCGTGTTTTTGAAACTGAAATTGAACGCCGTTTGAGTACATTTGACAGTAATGATGAGCTCCTTAGTTGGTTGGTTAAACAAGCTTCAACACATTTTGGCACGCATTGTCGATTACTGCATTGGCAACCTGAAGTACTGACCAATGTGTTTGAGTTTGCAAAACAAGCGCCGGTTCAAGCCGTTTGTGCACATCTGCGTGCTATGAGTAAAGATTTTAAAAACTTAAAAGATGGTTACCCAGATCTCATGGTATTTGATGACGGGGTTAAGTTTGTTGAAGTGAAGGCGCCAGGGGACAGCCTAAGGCGCAATCAACTTATCACCATTCAAACTCTGATCAGACACGGTTTTGACGTCGATGTGCAGTCAGTAGAATGGCGTGTCGACCCACAGCAGCCATATGTGATCGTGGATATAGAAACCACTGGGGGCAAAAAAGAGCACGATAAAATCACCGAAATTGCCATGATTAAAGTACAGGGGGGCGATATAGTAGAAGAGTGGCAGAGCCTGATTAACCCGCAGCGTCGAGTGCCTAAATATATTACTGAATTGACGGGAATAGATAATAATATGGTGGTGGATTCGCCTATTTTCAGTGACATAATGGATAAAATAGATGCCTTTACGAAAGATGCCATTTTCGTTGCGCACAATGTGAACTTCGATTTTGGTTTTATCAAAGCGGAATTTGCGAGATTAGATAGACCGTTTCGTCGTGCCAAGCTGTGTACCGTGCAATTGGGCCGAAAGTGGTTACCTGGACATGCCTCGTATTCACTTGGCAAAATTTGCCAAGATCTGTCGATACCACTGCAAGGTCATCACCGAGCATACAACGATGCAGCTGCGACAGTCGCACTCTTTCATTTAATCAACCAAAAGCGCATTGAAGCCGCAAGTGAATAGGAGGAGACGGATTTGCTATTTAAATCCTTGGTGATGTTTTTGGCCAAATTGGGCGTGATCTTATCCTTGTGTGCTTTAGGTATGCTGGTTCTACCTGTAATTGGCCACAATAGTATGTTGCTTGGCGTGAGCCTTGGTGGACTCGTCATAGCAAACTTAGTGACGTTAATTGTTTTTTATAAAGACAAGGCTAACGCCAAACAAGATAAGCAAAGGATCTCTGAAAGAACGCTGGTTTTGCTGTCGGCACTGTCATTACATTGTGCCACCTATTTAGTAATGCATGTCACGCGCCATAAAACCAATAAAGTGTCGTTTCAACTCAAGTTACTTTTGGCTGTGAGTGTGCAGCTTGTTGCCAGTGCAGCATGGTTTGCCAAGGTATATATTTAGTTTAGGCTACCTTGGCAAATACCAACACGAGTGCACTTTACAGCGCAAACACATTGTTGTTTAGTCGACGCGGAATAGTCATCCACCGGTTTGTTCAGATAACTCATCCAACAAAGACCAGCGATGTTCTTTTGCTTGTGTGCCATTGCCCAAAATCCAGTAATTGTAGGCGTTTTGAATGGTGCCTTTACTCTGTTGGATAGCCAGCCAAGTATTTAAATAACTGAGGATATCCACGTTGCGTTTGGCAACAGCAAAACCCACAGGGTATTTAAGCTCAGCACCTTTTGGTACGATCACACCATACTCTGGGTAAAACATACTCCATGCAAAACCTGCTTCAGCACTTATTACCAGGGCGTCGTAATCGCTTTGGTGTTCAAAAAACGCTTGGTGATTATTGAGTTGACTCACTTTTATCTGTTGATGCTCACTGGCCACATCACGCATTAACGGTTGATACTCAACATGGGCTAAATTCAATTGAGGCTTTGACAGTACCAAGTCACGTGTGGCGAATTCTTTTAAGCGGTGATCTTTGGCAACAAGCGCTAATTGCAGCTCTAATACTGGGTTACTAAAACGTACTGAGCGCAGATCGGCTACGCTCATTTCGAGGCCAGACATGGCAACATCAAAATAGCCTTTGTTTAAGTATTCGGCTAACTGGTTTTTTTTAAATGGAATAAACTCTACTTTGACCTGTAAGTCAGACGCCAGTTTGTGCGCAAGTCCAATGTCAAAACCAACCAGCTCGCCCTTTTGGTTGAAGTAGCTAAACGGTACATTGTCGACTAAGTATCCGATCCTAAGTAGGTTACGCTTTTTGATGATTTCAATATTCGTCAATGACAGCTCACCACTTTGGTAAGCTTTTGGCACATGGTTGAGTACATCGCTTGGCACTTGATCCGAGACCACCATATTTGCAATCACATCGTCAGAACTCTTAGTACTTTGAGCTAAGTGGTTATTTGTTGTAAAGCTTAAGACCATAAATGCTGGTAACAGCAAAGACAACAACGTGAGGTAGTAAACCGAACGAATACGTTTTAAGTGGAGCTGCTGCTTGTTGTAAAAAATACACAGCAGTGTGACAGCGAAAATGTACACCACGGTGGTTGGTGATACCACTTTAGCTGTGAGCACCGACATAGATAGGTACAGTTGGTAGCTGTCAGCTGGAATTTTCAAACTATCAAGCATGTATGGAATGGCAATGTGTACATTGGCAAAGTAGCTGAGCATGGCCGATAACGTCACATGTGGAATTTGTTCTAGTGAGATTGGGTTGCCAGTAAGCCATGCCGCAAAGGTAACAAACATCAATGTGGTGAGCTTGCCTAAGCTCGGAAAAGTATAGGCGATCGGCACCAGCACTTCAGCGATATGATCAGACTCCTCATCACTGCGCTTAATTTTTTGTAAGTGTGCTTTAATTCCTTCGGTGATCACTGGGAGCACAATAAACACGTTGCCAGTACTGAATGCGGTGATCCAGGCATTACGCATAACCTTAATGAGATCTCGGTATTTTACAGGGGTCAATGCAGCCACTAACATGGGCAGTAATGCAAACATAAGATAAAAGCCAAGGCATACCACCAATACAAGGTAAATTTGTAAATTACTGAGTTCTTCACTGCCAATTGTACCAGCTGTGCTGGCGGTCATGGAGAAGATCCCAATAGGGAAAAACTTAATGACTTTTTTAGACATCACGGTAAGACCTTGTCCCACCACCTCTAGCACATCGAGTAACTGGTTTTTACGACCATTAGAAATAAGCGCAAGGCCAAGGGCAATACAAAAGATGACCAGCGCTGGCACATTACCGTCAGCCATAGACGCAAACGGATTAGATGGAATGTACTGTTGTACAAAGTCGACATCTGGCGCTTGGGCTACCAAAGCGGGTGAGAAAAATGTACCGGCGTCATGAGAAGGAAGCGTAAGCGTAAAACACCAGATGGCAGCCAACCCGACCACCCAAAGTGCAAGCATGGTGATGGCGGCTTTAGCGAGTACCGTTTTCACTTGGTCAGGGCTGAATTTTCCAAGACCGACGACCAGGCTGACAACAATGTACGGGAAAATGGTGATTTGCATTAGGCTAACAAACCCTTCGCCAATCGGTTTTAAAAAGGCAACACGTTCGCCAAAAATGAGTCCAGTCGCGATACCGAGGATCAATGCCCACAGCATCCAGTTCATGTTTTTTAACCAATCGAATACTTTATTCATATAAGCCAGTCACAAGTGAAATTTCGCGCGATTATATTGAGGTTAGCTGAAATTAATCTGAATGCATGGTTAGCAAAAGACGGAGGTGATTGAAGGCTATGAAAATTTATGGTTTTAATGCGAGTAAGTATTCACATTTGGCCACTCAAACCCCAGTGGCCAAAATAATCATGCACAACCCAAAGTGGGTGTGATTTGGGCAAAAAGTTTTAGACTTCGTAGTCTTCTCCGTTTTTGCTGCGGTAGCACTTGCACCGTGACTCGTCCACAAGGGTATGCTGTACGCCGTCAATAAAACTCATCCACAGCTTAGTGTGTTTACTATTTTGCGTATCTATGGCGCTAAATGGTGTTTCGTATTGCACATCGTTGATATGTGCTTTGTCATATTTACCTGTGTCGCCGGCACTGTTAAAACTTAGCTCGATGTGTAATCCATCTTCTTTTTGCAGCAAGATGGTAGAAGGAGACTCTTTGTGGCCACACAAGGCAACAAATTGTTTTGTGTTTTTTAGGCCGCAGTGTTGACCATCTGCAAAAAACACCATGAGATGGTTGTAATACACAACATATGCACTAACTTGTGTGTGCGAGCCAAACTCTAGTGGACAGTGCTGATCTAAAAACTGCTTAGCGATGATCAGTTTTTGACATTCTTCGCTAAGTGTCTGCGATGATTCATTGGTTTGAAGTTGTGCTTTCATTGATGTATCCCCAGTTACCGAAATTTTATGTTTAACCACGTATTGGTTGTCTGCATTACGTGTTCGCTGATTAATGACTACAATTTCAGTGTATGAAAAATTATCAATAAATTTCACAAAAAGAATTTTACAGTGTAAATTTTACAAAATCTGGTCTGACCTCTAGATATGGATAAGATAGGGTTGTACTCATAAACATCGTCTAATAATACCAGTAAACGGTCACTTAAAGACTCGGGGGCAAAATGAAAACTAGTTCAGAGTTAATGCGCAAGTCACATTTTCTCGGTACCAAGATACGAAACTTACGAAAGCGAAATCACCTTACACTGGAAGACCTTTCTGCGCGCTGTATTCGCGTCGACCCTCAATCGGCACCATCGGTGTCGTATCTATCGATGATTGAACGCGGCAAGCGTACCCCGAGTAGTGGTATGTTAGAAAACTTTGCTGAGGTATTTCAAAAACCGTTATCATGGTTCTTAGACACAGAGCCAGAAGCAGATGCCATAACGCCACAAAAAGGCCGCTCAGGAGGCATTGAAGGCATGGCGTTGGAGCCAAACTTTTTATTCTCAAAAGACATTTTGCAAATTGCAATCCCTGAAATGCTGTCTCAAACAGGGATCAGCGGACGTCAATTTGCACACCTTTTAATTCGAGCTCATCAAGAACACCATCAAAATCACTTTCCAGATCTAGAACGTGCAGCAGATGAGGTCGGGGGCAAAAATCTGTATTTAAATGTGGATGATTTGACTCGGCTACTGACAAAACAGGGCTTGGTGCTACGCTGGTACGATGAAGTGCCTAGCGAGGTGATGGATGACAGTGGTCACGTATTCAACCATTTAATCACCTCTTATTTTACCGAGCCTAATGTCGTTAATATTAATAAGCGTCTGAGGCAAAACCCAGCGCGCTTAAAATATGATTTAGCCGTACATATTGGTCATAGCGTGTTACACGAACTTAAAGGCCTACGCTGCGTATTACGCACTGGTGGATTTAACAGTGCAGTATTGCCGACAACCGACAGCACACCGAATGCGCAGGACATTTTGACGGCCTGGCATGATTTTGAGTCGAGTTTTTTTGCCGGGGCTTTGCTATGCCCTAAAGTTGCTTACCGCCAACTTTTAGACTCCTATGGCTACGAAGTAGATATCCATCAGCATTTAAACATTTCACCTTCGGTGGCCATGCGAAGAATGACGGTGGTATCGCCGTATCCTCATTGGCATTATTTTGATGCTTACTTACCCGGTAAACTCAAAGCAGTGTATCGAGGCAATGGTATACCGCTTCCATGGGGCAATATGCGCAGTGTGGAAGATCCTTGTCAGCATTGGGCGGTATTTAGAAAGTTTATGTCACAGAGCCTGAAGGGCAGTGCGCAGTTGTCTATACTTAATGTAAACGGCAAGCCCCATTTATATTGTTGCGAATCTCTCAAAGTGAATGATCTCGTTGAAAATGCGCATGTGTTATGTGCGGGGATTGATCTTAACCCTGCGATAGACGCACAGGGCAATAGCGCACAAGAATTGGTGCAAGAGCTGCAAGAATTATGTATTAAACAAGGTGGCGCAAGTGTGGTACCTTGGCATTTGAAAAAACAATTAATGAGTGTCGCCAAAATATTGAATATTAATTGGATTGAACGGGGTATTAACACGGATGTTAGGGTAATATGTACGCGAGGCACTGCCTGTCCTCGACAGCCAAGTTGTTATGAAAATTAGCCATACTGTCTGTCAAATATAAAGGAACAACTTTAATTACATTGCCAGAGGTGTATACACATTGATTTATTCTGCTGAAAAAAGGCAAACAAACAGCACTTTTTATTGTGTTTTATTGATGAGTTTGTTTGTTATTTTCTGCACAAAGGTATTTGCCTGTGAGAAGTCACTCAAGGTCAGTGTGAGTAGTGATTGGCCACCTTACTCATCTAAACATGAAGGCACCTACTACGGGTTAGAGATCCAACTGATAGAGATGATAATGCGCGACGCTGGTTTTTGCGCGCAATATGTTGTGCTACCGTCTTCGAGCAGAACGTTTAAAGAACTGCAAGAAGGGCATGTAGATATTATCCCAGCAGCCAGTTTCACCCAATCCAGAAGAAAATACGCTGAGTTCAGCTTGCCTTATCGCCAAGAAGTAATGTTGTTATTTGCCCATAAAAGCAATGCACTGCCATTTCTTAGCAAGCAAAATTTAAAGGGCAGTGCACTGTATTCAAACTTACAAAACAACATTGTGGCAGTAAGCCGAGGCAGTGTGTACGGCAAACTGTTTTCGGTGTTTCGCAAAAACTGCCCTGATTGTGTGATTGAAACTAACTTAGCACGAGAGCGTTTTAACTTGGTACTTAAAAAGCGTGTGGAATATGCGGTAGAGGACAACTTAACTGGCGCGTTTTTAATACAAAAAGGGCGCTATGGCGAGCATGTAAAACCCACGGCTATCAGTGTGTATACAAATCCTGTCCATTACATGATTAGACCAGGCAGCTTAACGGAGCAGCAATTACAAAAATTCAATCTTGCCATTATCAAAAACCGCGATGCGCTCAAGCAAATTATTGATGACTACCACGTGCTATATGGCCTCAATAGCAATTAGTCGAGGCCGCTTTTAGAAATGAGAGATAAAAAATATTAAATTACTTAATTTTATCTGACTTTTTCTGAATTATCCTCTCACGCTATTGATTAATTGATATTTCCAGTGTGATATAAATCACGCCACACAAGTGGTTAATATAAAAACTTTAAAGGAGTTAAAATATGAAAGCGTTAAATCGGGAATTAAGTAAAGCGTTATGTGACAAGGTCAGCGGTGCTGGTGGCGTATACAAACCGACGGATCCGAGACCGTAATTATATGATTGACGAAACACTTCTCGATTTCGAGGAGTGTTTCGATTGCTAAACCAGAGACATGTTATTTGAGTAGGTGTTATGATTTACAATGATTTTCCGTTTTCCTTTTCAAAAGTTTACAGCCATTCGTAAGCAAAATCTTACCATAAGGCATTAATACCTATTGGTTTTATTTATAACCTCGATTTACTTATTAGATTCTTCTAGCGGAGAGCCATTTGGAGGCGTTGGTAACGAACTTGAATAAGTCTTGAACAATAGTCATCAGAATTATCCTTAACTTATACTTGGCGTCGGATAACTTTCCAGTGAGAGGGTTATATAATTAAGCTTATTATCTGTTCTCTTTTTTCTACTAATTATCATTTTCTTCAGAAGAGATTCTAAGTCTTTTTCTTTCAGGTTTTCTCTGGGATTTTAATTTAAATACATGTTCGTCAATTGGAACTGTACGTGTGGAAAGCTTTAAAACAAGCAGTGACTCTACTAATTGTAGAATAGTAATGCTTGGACTATAAATGTTATTTCTAAAAGGGTATAAATCTATGATCCAGTATTGGTATAGCTTTGTTTCTATAAGGGCTAGTAGGTTGACAATAACAAAGATGAAGTAAACAAATACAAGGGCTGCTTCTTGTTTACTGAAATAGTAATTAGAAAAGACATCATTACACAAAGTTATGTGATTTTTTAATGCTTTTGAAAGTATTCGCCTGAAAACAACTAAGGCTATAAAAATAATATTAATGAATACAGCATAAAATCCATAATTGTTTCCCAGCCGAAATGCAAAGTCTTGTAGGGCAATGTCTAAGCATTCAAGTAAAAGAAGTAGAATGAGTAATAGTCTTGTATTGATACTTTTCCAGCCAACTAGGAGCGCAATAAGGTAAATAGGTATAATTGATAGACCAACTCCGTCGTAAAATGTTTGAAATTTTTCATAGCTGAACATCAGTAGGCCTTGGGTAAACTTTGGAATAGCAGAGGTCAATTATGTGTAATGGTAGAAGCTTTTTCATGGCTTATATGAATGGGTGGGAGAATCATATAAACCATAAATTAGTTTACGCTATAGAAATATAGTTTTTCAAATTATTTGGGCCTTTTATTAGCACAAATTCGGCAAATAATACCTTAAGCTACCCAGACTTTTCTTCTGGATTTGGACCATCTATAATTCCGGGGCCTGAACCATAAATCTTTTTCAATAAACTATAATCTATAACTTTCATTTCATCTCCTTAATTAGTTGCACTGAATGTGAAATTATGTCCTCTAAACCTAAAAGCAATTGACATTACAAGAAAGCATTCAATAATAAATATTAAAATTAACGCTGGGCTGAATATGTATTTTTTGAACATATAATCACCAATGAAAGCGCCCTCATATAATACAAATTCAATAAAAGTAATTAGAAAAACAAAACCACTTAAAACGTAGAGGAAAAGAAGGCCACCTTCTTGTTTTGAAAAATGAAAATCATTTAATACTCTTTTAAAGAAAGTGAAATTGTTTTGTAAAGATTCAGCAATTAGTCTCCGTCCTAGAATTGGAACTATAAACAAAAGGCACATGGCGATTCCCCACAGATAAAAATACCTTCCCCAGCTAAACGCAGCTTTCATTGTTAAGGTATCAATTACTTCAACAAATAATAATATAAAGAATAGATACCTACAGTTTGTGTTTTTCCAACAAATAACTAATGAAATAAAATAAATAATGAATGGGGCAATCCCAATAATAGAATATATTGTACTCAGGTTCTCAGTGCTAAACATCAGATACTTCCTTAATTCCGTTTGTTTTCTGGTTGCTGACTTTCAAGCAATTGCTTGGTTTTTTCTTCTGGGCTAAATCCGCATATAAAGCAAATTAAAAAATAACTGGTGAGTGGTACAGGTGTTTTTCCTGTTTCCCAGTTTGAAATCGTTGCTTGATCTACGGTGGGTATTAACTTTTGACCCAATTGACTTTGTGTCAGTCCAGCATCCTTACGCATCGAACGTATCGACTTGGCTGCTTCTCCCCATAAGCCATTAAACAATCCTAGTTGTCGAATTCTCAGTTTCATAACTTTCCAACATTACCTTCTGATAACAAAATTTAACAAAAGTTATCACTAAACTTGGTTTTTAGGCAAGGAAATAGCGTTAATATTCAGAGATATTAATATAATAATGCTTTGTGGGATGTATTTTACCTAGTTTCTATATTCTATACCTGATTTTTATTAAATATTTCATTATCTGAGCTAGATATTAACAACTAAAAATCAACTTTTAAACCTTTTGTGAGCGAAAAATTTAAAAATTATTTTCAAACAAAGTTTAGGATTAATTTAATACTATAGTATTGGTCAGCTTTTTATAAAAAAGAAGCTGAGCTTGGTCCTTATTATTGAATCTATCTTTATGAAAAAGAAGCTAATTAGGTTTTTCAAATGTTTTTTGTGGGTGAGTGTTGTTTTATATTTTGCAATTAAAATATTTTCTTATTTTAAAGACTTTGTCTTGAGACTTTTATTTTAGGACCTTATACAGGGGCGGCCGGGAGCGGTAAATTTTGTAACTTATTTTACTCATGTGATTTTGTAAATAGTTTAAATGAGCAATTTGTAAATGAGGCTTACGGGATAATGCAATAAACTGAGCGTAAATACGCTAATCTAAGAAAGATGGTTGAGAAGTTTTTTTCCAGACTTTTGGATGGGGAAAAATACAGTCGCAAGTACGGGCTTACTTGCGACTGTAGGTTTGGGAGATATCTCTATGTTATTGGGTTTGTTGCTCAGTCACAGTCAGATGACCAGTTTTCACCATCTGTGCTACAGGTTAAATCATAGGTGCCATCTGCTTTATATGTTTTTCTTGTCCATTTACCATCGTGTTTGCGTGATGTGGTAACTCTATACTTTCCAGAGTCGTCAGTGACTCGTTTTTCCCACCAAGTAAATGGAATGGTGACTTCAGCATCCAGCTCGTAACCCGCATTGTCGAAGTAATAAACGATAGCAACGATACTGAGCAAGTTGAAGTTATCAGCCATGTTATACCAATCCGTCAGGCCCTGTTTTGTATTTGAGTAATTGTCCTGTGCAAATTGGGCAAAGTAGTGAATATCCCCTTTATAGTAAGACAGAGTTAGGCTTCGATCTTTCGAGTCGCTAAAATCCACGCTAAAGTCACACACTTGTGCTTGAGAGTCGCGCTCTACCATTTTTTCGTTGCTAATTTCATACTCAACGCCGTTAATCGTCAGTTTAAGTCGCTCGCTATGGAAGCAATGCCCAGTATCGTCTGGACTATTTAAGACCACATCAACAACTTGTCTATATGAGTGACCGCCACTGAGCTCAATGGCACGTGTTTGACGGTTGTAATGGACATAAAGTACATTTTTTAAGGCGTCATCCATCAAGGCTGTTTCATCAAGTAAAGTACCGCCGTCTTTATCTGAGATATGGATATTCCTATACCACACAAGTTCTTCACTCTCGGGGTTATTTGGCGGTGTGCCTTTGTAGTGAATAACTCTAATTTCAGGCGCATCGACGTACTTTTTGACGAGTTCTAAATATTTTTCAACACTGGCTTGTAAACCTTTAACGATAGACTCTGCAAGTTTTTGCAATGCTTCATCACCGCTTTCGATATAGTCGCTGAATAATTGCTCTTCTGAAATATTGTAATGTTCAACCACTTGTTTGGTTGTTTGCTCTAGCACGATGAGTAGGTTTTCTCTTGCATCATTACTTTCAAGCAGTTGTCCACAGGTCGCATTTTTGAATTCTGGTGTGTCCGAAAGAGATTGCCAAAGGACGGTGGTAAGGGGCGTGATATGCTGAAGTGCATCATCATCTAACGGCGTAAGCTTTGGTGGTAGCACCATTTGATAAGCTTTAGTGACTTCACCTAGGTCCTCGTCAATGGCACCAACCGGAACGTCGACATAAGTTGGAACGTAAGCGGCACACTTTGCTTGTTGTTCGGTCAGTTCCAGAATATAGCTTCCCTTATCTGTTGAAACGACCGACGGTTCGTTAGCGTCCTTAATTGTGTTGCTGTTCAGGTCTATCCATACCGTGGCACCTTGTACATAGCCGTCAATGACACGTCCACGGCGGGCGTATCTATTTTCTTCCGTGGTGACTTTCTTATTGCTGTCTAATTCTATACTAGGGGAGTTTGAACCGCTTTTGCCACCACAACCACTGAGTGCGGCTGAGCAAAGCATAGCGATACTGAGCGTTTTTATGGATGAATTAAACATGGTAATTCCTTATTTTTGTTGCAGGCTCGCGATGTACTGCATTGTGTTTACTACTATTTGTACCTTATTGGTGATCCATTAAGTGCATGCTCTACTTGCGTTGAGCTGAGCATTTGTCAGGGCACGTTAAAATTATATTGAGCACGCAGCTGATGGCGGTAGCACAAAACAGACATATCTATGCAATTATCTGACATTCTGGACTCCAAAATGGGACATTTGATAATTGCTCAATAGTTGTTATTATGTCAAATGAACTGTGTGTATCAACACTGAATATTAAAATATAAGCAAATATAACAACAATTTACTCTATGTTTAATGACTCCCTAGCAACCACCTTAATGCGGTGTTCTTTGGTACTTTGCCTGTTTTTAGGCATTGGAGCTGAAGCGCGTAGTAGTGCAAATAATTTACTCAGTGTCGGTGATGGTTTACCGAGCAATCGTGTGTTTGACATTACGCGAGACCATCGCGGTTTTATGTGGTTCGCCACTGAACATGGGATTGCTCGATTCGACGGTACGCAAGTCAGGCGCTTTTCTGTACATCAAACGCCCAAGTTGAGCACATCCCTTTGGGTTAGAGCACTCTTGTTTGACTCGCAACATAGATTGTGGGCAGGGGGTAAACAGGGGTTGGAAGTCTTAAATAAAAATGTTGAAGCTTTTGAGCAGGTTGCAGTCGAAAACGCGCCACAAGCTCTAAACGTTTATAGTCTTTTTGAATCTGGCCAAGGCACGGTTTGGGTGGGGGCTAAATCTGGTTTATATAAAGTTACAGGTACCCAGCTTGAGTTTGTGCCGTTTGAATTTACTGACATCACTAACCCCGAGCGTCCCCAAGTATTTAAACAGCGTATTCTATCTATCACTGCGGTAGATCAGTCCATGTTACTCGTTGCCTCCGATGTGGGTGTGATGCTCCTGAATACAGACACCCTGCGAGCCGAGTCTATCTACTCGAAAGAGGGGGAGCCTTTACACGCAGACAAAGTTTGGCAATTGAATGATGGGCGGATCTGGCTCAGTATGCAAGGCGTGGGGCTAGCTGAGTATTTACCTGGCAATCGTCAAGTCGAAGTACGTTATTTGGATGAGAACCAATTTGATACGGTTGGCTATGTGTTTGATCTGGTTAAACATGAAGAGCGTCTACTGGCGGCATCATTAAATGCAGGACTTCTACATTTAGGTACGAAAGCGACATTGATTGATGACTTTCCCCCTTTGTTATCTATTTTCACGGACTCGCAAGTGCGTGCATTTGGCAGTTACACTGAAGGGGCCGTGATTGAGCACGCCAACTTACAAGCAGTTAAAAACCTAGCTTTCAGTCACCCCAGCGAAACGCATCAGTTTGAAATTAACGACATGGTGTTTTTAAATGATCATATTTGGGTCGCAGATCAATTGGCTGGGCTGTGCCGGTATCAAATAAATGGTCGCCTCAATGGGTGCTTGGCAACGCAAGATTTATCTGCTCAAGCTATCGCAAAAGGGAGTAACAACACACTCTGGGTTAGTTTTTACCAAGAGTTACTACAGATTGATGCGCAGAGCTTGCAAATATTGAATCAGTTTTCATTTGCTGAACATGGCATCCCTGATTCAATTTATGCGATAGTCGTTGAGAGTGACACTGCAATTTGGTTGTCACACAGCTTTGACGGTTTAACTAAATTTAACCCGCAAACCGGGCAAACCCAAAGGTATACGCAGGCGCAAACGGAGCTTCTTTCTGATCAGGTACACAGTATTGTAAAAGACAATAACGTTATATGGATAGCGACGTCTGCCGGGGTGCAGATGCTAGACGTTAAAACAGGGTGGGTTTCGACTCATGATGTGTTGAAAGCTGAATTTAAGCATACCGTGTACGATTTATTTTTAAGCCCTGAAGGGGTGCTGTTTTTACAAACCGACTCCGGTATAAAAGCATTTAATACACATGAAAATACTTGGCTTACATTGCCCAAACAGCTAGCCCATATCACAGATGTGAGCATCGCATTTACCCCTTCTGGTCATGTTTGGTTTGCCAGTGGGTTAGGGATCTTTTCATGGCATCCCGACAAGGCAGACGAAGTACGTTATTTTGACAAAGGAGATGGACTTTACCATCAAGGTTATCTCGGTAGTGCAGCAACAAGTACGGGCCATGAATTGGTGTTTGCATCGGCTGAAGGCTTAACTTTGTTCGCGCCAGAAAAGCTCACCTATTTTGATGCTAGGCCTAAAGTCAGTGAATTTGAGATGACATTTGGTGATGGCAGTACACGCACGTTTTTGAATCAACAGTCATTATTTGAGTTACCTTATCAGCATGCCAGTATTCGTTTTAATATCGCCAATACAAACTTTGCCAGTGCCTCTAAACAACAGTTTCGTTATAAATTAGAGGGCGTGTCACAGGCTTGGGTCGAATTAGGGAACAGTCGAGTGTTGATGATCCCAAGGCTGTCATACGGTGAATATAACCTCAAAATCCAAAGCACCGATAGCATGGGCAACTGGTCCAATACTACCGGAGAATTTGAGTTTTCGATAAAAACCCCATGGTTTGCAACGATTTGGGCCTACTTTGCTTATGGCTTGGCATCGGTTATGTGTTTGTTTGCAATTTACCACTTAAGGGTTGCAGCGCTAAAACGGATCCAAAGAAAGCTTGAGCAAGAGGTTGCAAGGCAAACTAAGGCGATCACCGAGCAGAATTTGCAACTATCAGAGCAGTCTCAAGCATTGGCGAGTGCTGAGGCACAGAGAACGTTATTATTGAAAACGCTATCTCATGAACTGATGACGCCAGTGTCACTGATCCAGGGGCCAGCAGAACAATTACTTAAAGCAGAACAAGCACAAGAACGTACTAAAATGGCGAATATTGTGGTCAGCAATGCAAAGCGTTTGAAAGTACTTATTGAGCAACTTATGCAGGTGTCTGAGCACCATGGGAAACCAAATCAGGCTGAAAAGCATGCTCAACCAGTGCTACAAGCTTATGACTTGTCTAAGATCTGCCATGAGCAAGCAAACGCTTTTGCACCTTTGTTGACTAAACAAGGTTCACCAATTGAGTTAAATATCGCGCCAAACGTGATGGTGTACGCAGGTCAAGATCAGCTTGAACAATGTGTGAGCAACCTACTCAGTAATGCCATAAAATACAGCGCGCAGGGCAGTCCTATTTCACTGGACTTAAAGACTGAACAATATCAAGAGGGGACGCGATGTACCTTGAGCGTGCAGGACAAAGGGATTGGTATTTCATCAGACGAGCTAACGCGTATTTTTGAACCTGAGTACCGAACTGAACAAGGCAGCCAATACAGCGTTGGGCTGGGTATTGGACTCAGTGTGGTTAAGTCAACAGTAGAGGCTTTGAACGGCTCGGTTGATGTGCATTCTATAGCAGGCCAAGGCAGTACTTTCACTCTCACTTTTAAGGAGGCTAACCAGCAGGGACAATGTCCCATTGAAGCAACTCACCAAATGCCCGATACAGTTCAAAACGCTGATAACTCTCTTATTGGTCCTCAGCTTGCGCGGTCTATTTTGATTGTAGATGATACGCCCGATATGCTTGAATTTTTGCACAGTGTATTTGGTAAGTCCTATAAAGTGATGGTTGCTCGAGATGGTGAAGAGGCCCTGTCATTGGCGCAGTCTGTGCTGCCAGATTTAATTATCTCTGATGTCATGATGCCAAAACTAGACGGGTTTGGCTTATTGTCCGCAATTAAGCAAGATACATTGACTGCTCATATTCCCGTCATTTTGCTAACTGCTAATTTAAATGAGCAGCGCCAAATTGAAGGGCTCACCTTACGGGCTGATGACTACATTACCAAGCCATTTAATTTACAGGCACTCGAGTTAAAAGTGAGTAACTTGTTTAATCACCAACAGGCAATGCTCGACAAGTGGCGTAAGCGCCTTACCGAGACGCCGCGCAAAGATGCGCTAAGTTTACCTGCACTGCCTAAGTTGCAATTTAAGGATGAACCGCATATTTATGATTTTCTCGATAAATTGGACGCTGTGGCCGAGCGCTACTATAGACAACCCGACACCACCGTCGCTGAGCTTGCAAAAGAAATGGCGCTGAGTGAACGGCAATTACATCGTAAGTTAACTGCTTTGATCTCCATGGGGGCCAATGAGTATTTGAGAACTTACCGTCTCTATAAATCCGTGACGCCACTGCTTAATGGTAAGAATGTGGCGCAAGTCGCCGACGAAGTAGGGTTCAACTCTGGATCTTACTTCAGTGCATGCTTTAAGAAGCAGTTTGGCATGACCGCGAAAACGTTTGTACAAAAGCAAAGAGATAAACACAGTGAGTTGAAAAAATAAATGAGCCACTTTACGTGTATGGATAATTTGGCAGATCGTATGTCACCATTGAATATTAATATAAACGCAAGGCGCTTTAGATAACGCAGGGTTAATTACAAGACCTTTTTAATATTCGACTTAGCCCATTGCTTGGATGTTAAAATTACATTACTTTGTAACGCAATTTAATATTTAACATCGTATTGGTCATATTTGTATTCAAATAAGCCAGTATAAAAGCATTGAGGCTGTTATGGGAAATCCGAAGTATCAAGGATATATCGAGAAAATTGATGACAACGACCCAGTTGTAAGTGAAATTAACTGGTTTATTCACGAAATATACCTCCCCGCGCACAAGCGCGCAGACAAAAGCAGTAAGGCCACAAGAACATTAGCGGTTTTATTCTCTATTTGGGCATTCACCTTATTAGGCTTTTTCGCCATTGCTGAACTTAGTCCGCATCTAAAGATATTTACGCAAAGCCAACTGTGGGATGGGTACGACTTAAATTGGGTTGTGCTCGCGGCACTGCCTTCATTGATGCTTGCAATATTTGTTAGTTTTAGAGTTTATCCCTTCAAGCGTGCCGATAATACCTTTGTTGAACCCGATGAATTTACTTGGCGTAAGCGTCAATCTTTGGTTTTGGCGTCTTTTAATTTAATTTTTGTTTTGGCATTAACATGCGCCTTTACAAAGGCTGTTATTTGTTTATTGGGGATATCTTGCGTCGCTGGGTTTTTATTAACCTATATGAGTAATCGGCTGTTTGGATTTACGGCTTCGTCTATACGTAATCAGACTATGGCGCATCAATTAGGTCGGCTAAAAAGAGAGTACGAAATTGCGCTGCACAGTGCGGGAAAGTTTGAAGTTGATCGTATTAGAACCGAAACATTCAAGCGGTTATTTACAATGGTACAAGAGATCATAGACCGTAGAGATAGAGAAATTCTAGGCGATCACTATAAAGTACACAACAGCGCCTTTGATTTGGTAAAAGGATTAAAAAAATAAATGGCCATTAAATACATATTAGATCTAACTAAAGAAGAATATCGCGATGATTTTGTGTCACTGGCCGAGGTTGATGACAAAAAAGAAGGCAAAGAGTTTTGGCAGTTTGAAGCCCGAGACAGATTAATTGATAGGTTGTGTGCATTCTTAAAAGATGCGCAAGCATATAACAAAGAAAGAAGCCTGGACGATACTAAAACTTGGTTGTCTCACAATGCAATATTAGTAAACGGTGGCAGAGGGACCGGTAAAACCGTGTTTTTACGAAACTGTAAGGCGATGTGGCAGTACCACTGTAAGCAAAATGACCACTTGCAAGCGTCGAGCATTCACTTTATGCCATCTATCGATCCGACCATGCTGATTGACCATGATAACTTTGCCAACGTGATCATTGCGCAAATTTATACGGAAGTAGAACGTGTATTTGAAAGTGGTAATGGCTTCGCACGAACCGGCCTGCCGGAAGAAAGACAAAAGAGTATATTTTACAGAAACCTTCAAGTTCTTGCCGATTCACTGGGCAAAAAAGAGGAGTTTGAAGGGGTAACGGGTATTGATAGAATTTTACAGTACAAGTCCGGCATCAGTATTGAACAGCATTTTCATCGATATGTTGAGAGTGCACTCGAAATCTTAGACTGTGATGCGATTGCGTTGCCCATTGACGATGTAGACATGGCACTTGAAAGGGCATACGAAGTAGTCGATCAGGTGCGCCGTTTACTTGGTTGCCCGTATATCATCCCGATAGTCAGCGGTGATTATGGCCTATATGAGCAAATGGTAGAGTTACATTTTGACGCCAAGGCATACAGTAAACAGACAAAAAACACGTCGCAAATAGAGAAGGGCAAACAACTTAGCAAAGAGCTGACGTCGGCATACTTAACCAAAGTATTTCCAAACCAAATGCGCATTACGTTGGTCCCCATTGAACATATTTATCCAACGTTGGAATTTAATGTGCTCACAAGCACAGGTGCACAGCCTTATCACTATCGGAACTATGTTAAAGCAATATTCAATGAGTTTTACCCGCTTTGCTTGAATGAAGAAGTGCTAAATGACTGGCCTCAGCCGACCTCTGCGAGAGAATTTACTCAGCTTGCGCGGGCAATTTTACCCAGTGACCTTGATGCGGCTAAAACGACCACTGAAATCAGTTACAAGCTGTGGAAAAACTATTTCAACTGGGCTGAGCAAAAACAATCAGGGTTCGCCTACACAAACGTAAACTCGTATTTAACGCTCAAAAATCAAGAAGCTGGTGACCTTTTTAACATTATGCAGCTGCCGAGCTTTAACCCAAAACTGCAAATTAACAAAGAACACTTTTTCTGGGGGGGAAAACGGTTTTTGCGCTCACAATGTATTGCCTTGGGTGTTGAAACCAGTTCTGAAGGTCAGCAAAAAATTAAAAACTCAGAAAAAGACGCGTGGAAACGGGACAACTTGGCTCTACTCAAAGCGGCTTTTGACTTTAAAGACCGCGTCATTGCAAGCATGCCACCATTGGAGTTTTATCATCCCAACAGTACGGTTTCGAACAAAACAGTACTCTCAATTGAAAAAGATTTAGTACTGACACAAGTCGCTGAACCCTCAGACAGCCCCTCTAAAGAGACCGTGATTGCATCCTGTAGCTTGGACGAATTGTTAATTAGCGTATATACCCAAAAAAGTGCGTACTCAACACTGGTTAATAATTACCAGTTTGTGTTCGTAAGCCGCGCATTTGAAATTATCATGTATTCGTTTTTACAATTGGGGTGTGCAAACAACATTGCCGACAACCTACAAAGAATGCTTCAGCGTCGCCCCTTTTACAGTATCTTTAATATCGCGCCTACCAAAGCGCTAGAAGATGAAGCCGTTGGTGGAGGAGAAGAGGTCAGTGCGCACAATCAAGCCTCTAACGAAGAAAGCGCCCAAAAAGAAGTCAGTCACTATTTAGCGCAGAGCGTGCTGCAATGGCGACAAACACATGACGCCTTTTTTAAGTCCTTAGATGCCGAAAAACTAGTGCCTATTTTTAGCTTTATTTTTAACAAATCATTGACTGCCTTTAATTCATTCAAGGTCAATGATTTTGCTAAAGGCTCTAGCTATCAAAACGAATACTTAACGGATTATGTAAAGCGGTTTGAATATATGCTTATTAACGCCGCGTATTCAGCCATGATTGAAGGAACCGCTGTACAAGCCAGTGTTGCGGTGACGAAGCGTCAGCAAACAATCAGAGATCCCAAAGAGTTCTCTAAATATGATCGCACGCTGACTCGAAATATTGCCATGCTTGAGTCACAAGTGCCCAACACCGAAGATGTGAAGTGGCTATTTATTAAGGCGCTTGAGTCACATCCTTTATTTACTCTGTTACTAGAAGGGCCTGAGCAAAATGCGCCTATTAAAACGCGTATTAAGCTGGGGGATATTTCTGGTGAATCGCCCCCTGAAAACAACGTGCCAAAATCTTCCGTGTCTAAAGCAAGCATGCCGTCAGAAATGAAGAAGTTACTAATCAATTATGCGCGCAGAAAGGGGGATATTTATCGTGATGTTAAGGTTGGCTTAAAGGGGATGAAGGAATATCTCGAACACGACCTTTCACGGTATGGCAACGAGGCCAAAGAGTTTTACACCATGCTTGTTATGAGGTTCCCAGATGCACGTAGCATTCGAAGTAATGCAGGTTCAAATCTATCGCTGAATTTATATAAAGCCATGCATGACAGGTTTGAGCGCAAATCATGATTATTTTAAACGATTCGCAATTGAGTGATATTGCTTTTTTAACGTCAGACAAAGCCATTGCATCACTCGGCACACAAGATCCTTTAGGAAAAAACTTTTTAACGCGCATGGCGCAGATGGTCGGGGATTATCAACCTTATATTCAACGTAATCTACGAAATGAAGATATATTAAATCAGCTGATTGCTTTTAATTATGATGACCCTGCCACGTCCATCAGTACTGTGCTCTCGCGCTTAAGTAATACGTTTTTAGAGTGGCAAGGCTGTCGTTTTGAAGTAAAGCCGCAAAAGCTTGAGCAGTGGCTAGAGTTACTGTCTCTGGTGGATGGCAGCTGGATCATTGCACAAGGGTATGTCGATTTGGCCAACGACTACAACTTCAGTGCGGATGATATTCTTACTTGTATTCAAACACACCAATGTCCATACGCGCTCAATGGCCAAGAGCATGTTCATCAATATGCCGACAACCATGTTCATCTAGGTGGTCATGGCCACACGGGCCCATCTTTGCTTAGTTTTGCGCTGTATGGTGAGCAACTTACCGATGGTTGGCCGACTCGCCCCGAATTTACCTACTTTGAGAGTGGCCGGTATGAAAAAGCGCAACTGCCAAAATGGTGCCATTCAATCAGTAATCAGTTGCTAGCGTGCGTATTTGAACATGGCGAAGACAGGCCACTGGATCTTGCCGCTATTAAGCAAAATGCAAAGCCAGTTTTTGCGATCAATGGTAGTTCCCAAGGGGATCAAAACTTGTCTCAAAAGGCGTTGATCCGAGCGCATCAGCCGTTTATACGCTCTGACAAGCGATGGCTAGCCTATTGTCTAGGGGCACTATACAACTTTGAGCGCGCACCTAAGGTGACGTCTCAGTTAATTCGCCTCTCAAATATTTTGCGAAACTACATGATTGTGTGGGGAACCGGGCTGGGTCAATTTGTAGAGTCATTCGACTTTGATGGGAGGAAGAAGTTTAGTCGCCAACATCAAGATTACCCAATTGATGACAGTTTAACATCTGATATTAATCAGCATGTTTATCGAGAGTTTAGAATTGCCCCAAATTTATTGTTAAGTAAACAAGGAGAAATAAAGGCAGACATTTTTGAGTATGCGTTAGGTTCGGCACTGAAGAAATCCCTCGCGGAGAATCTGCATTTTGTGGTGCACTTTTCTCGAAGCTCAAAAAGAGGTGAGTTGAAACGAGAGGACCGATATCAAAGCGAGCTGCGAAAAAGCTTAAGAAAAATGGTGGCAACACTGCAAAGTATTAAAAGCTCAGTTAGCTTTTCTGATGAAGAAATATCCGAGTTTTCGAAAAGTAAATTGGTCGAAGAAAAAGCGCATATTGATTTACGTAAAGCCATTCGCGGTTACGACGTAGCGGGCAACGAAAATGAGCTGCCAATTGAGGTGTTTGCACCGGCTTTGCGCGTTATTAGAAGCGCCAAGCACCCCTCAAACACTATGTTTAGCAGCCGTTTTCAAAGGCCTTTTTTAACCGTGCACAGTGGTGAAGATTATAGTCACTTACTCAGTGGCCTAAGGGCGATTGATGAAACGGTTGTATTTTGTGATTTTAAGGCGGGAGACCGGTTGGGCCATGCACTGGCATTGGGTGTGTTTCCAGCGCAATGGGCACAGCGGCAAAGAACCGCGTATGTCACCTTGGGCGATCATCTCGACAATTTGGTGTGGTGTTATCAAAAAGCAATTGAAGTTATACAGACCGTGCCCAAGTTTACTGGGGTACTGCAATTACTCTCAGAAAAGATAGATTTTTGGGCTAACCAACTTTATCCCAACCAATCTTATTCGGTCCGTGAGCTCTATGAGTCATGGAAACTAAGACGCAATTGCCCAGAAACAATGAGAGTACAGCCAAATCAACTTGGTATGCCCTCATCAAGCCACTGCAATAGTGGCAATCAAGATTGGGCCATTGATTTTGTAATGAGTGAACACGTTGCCTCGTATTCAACACGTGTGATGGATCTTTGGCGACAATATCTGTTTGCTGGGACAGTACATGATGGGTTTAGTGAAATAAGCAAGCGGCCAGTGATTGTTGATTGCTTGCCACAGCTTGGTGAAATGCCGCTACGAATTGAAAATGGACGTTTTTACGACTCGGTTTCAGCAGCTGAGTTAGAGCTGTATGAAGCAATCCAAGATTTGCAAATGGAAAGCTACTCAGCGCAAGACATTATTATTGAAGCTTGTCCCACGTCTAATATTTACGTGGGTCGCTTTGAGCAGTATAACCAACATCCGATTTTTCGTTGGGATCCGCCAGACCCTGCGTGGTTACAAACAGGGCAAGAACACAACAAATTCGGTTTAAGAAGAGGCGCAGTACAAGTTTGTATTAACACTGATGACTCTGCTTTAATGCCGACCACGATTGCAAACGAACACCGCGTGCTGCAAAAAGTGGCGGTTAAGCACTATGGTGTTGGTTCAACGACATCAGCTCAATGGATAGAGCGAATAAGAAACAAAGGGTTGGAAGTGTTCAAAAGCAACCATTTAAATTGGGTTAATGAAAGTTAGCTACCCATTTGACTGCTGATTGCGGGCTTTGCTGCCCGCAATAACTCGCCTGTTCTGATACTGGCCTAGTTCAAGCTTGTGCGTACGATTTTAGAACTCAATTTTGATTTCACGAATTATTTAATTATATTAATTAAAATCAATATCTTATTTTTCTTTCACCTAAATTAACCGCGGTTTCACTCTGTTTTTCTTGTTCACTTTGCCTGGCTTTCTTAACAATACTCGCGGCAGCTTAAGCAGGTAAATATACATTTTTACTGGCTGCGAAACGGATTTAACAACATGATTTTACGAGTATAAAAATGAGAAAAAGCACACTATCAAGTTTATGCCTTTTAGCTGTATCTGTAATGACGAGTGGTTCTGCCATGGCTTATTCAGATCCAAGTACTTGGCGATATGACACCGGATGGAAACTTAAAAGCCAAGCGACCGCAAATGATGGCTCAGGTATTTACGCTGGCCAGCATGATCCAAGCTCTCCAGTGTATGTATGCCGTCATTCAAATCTGCCTGGCAAAGCGGTAAATGGGAAATGTTACATCAGTTATCGCGGCCGTGAGTATGGTACCCACAACTACAAGTCACTCCTTACTAAGTTTGGAAACCTTGTTTGGGACAGCCGTTTGCATGGCCCTTACGTGCCTGGCGCACTACCAAATAACATTAGAACCAATGCTGTGGTTGGTGGCAATGAAGGCTTTGACGTATTTATTTGCAAGGGGAAACATGGCGCACACACCGTAGTGGGTAAGTTTGTGCGTGGTCATGGCTGCTACTATGGTCAAGGAGGCCGAGAGTTTTTATTAAAAGTGAGCGACGACAACTTCTCGGTATTAACTGACAGAGCAAGTTGGTCGCGTTAGCACCGTTTTAGAGATTAACCGTATCCATATCAAGCCCCGTCGAAACCAAATGGCTTCTGGCGGGGCTTTCACCGTGTTTATGCTTCGCTTTCGCAATAAAACCCGTCGTGGTAAGCAACACTGCAATTTGGGATGCTGTCGCCAAAACTTTGCACTTGAAAATACTCAGCAGGCACACCTTCTAAAACCATACTCGGCTCTGCTTTAAAGCCAAATCGATTGTAATATGTAGGCTCTCCCAGCACCACACAGCCAGCAGCCTGACGAGAATGCAGAGCTGCTATTGCTTGGTTGATCAACTGAGATCCAATCCCTTGCCCCTGAAACTCGGGTAATACAGAGACGGGGCCAAGTCCAAACCATCTACCGACTCCATTTGATAATTCAACGGGAGAAACGGCTACATGGCCAATAATATGCCCACCCAATTCAGCCACCAAAGACAATGTTAAAGCGCCAGAATGGCGTAGCGCACTGACAACAAAATGTTCGCAGTGGTTTGAATGTTCAGCATTTGCGAAGGCTTGTTTAGTCACAGATCTAATCAAAGTGATGTCATCACTGCGTTCTGTTCGAATTATAATATGCATCGTTTTTGCTCCCATATGTTTTTGTATATTCAGCCAAGAGAAGCGATATTGCCTCTGGAATAAATGAGACTCTAAACTATGAAGCTGTAGACAGGTCAAGAGGGGAGGCAGTTGTTTAAATTATTACCCTTTGCAAAACGATGGAATGAACAGAGCCCGCTAAATGATCGGCTTAGGGCTCTGTGGCGTGGTAGGTTGCATCGAATACCACGCCCTTTTTGACTAAAGCTGTATGGGCTTTAGTACACCATTGTTATATTCATAAGCAAATGGAGTTATGCTATAAGATAGGTTTGGATACGACGAATAAGCGAACATTGCGATTTTATAAAGTGATGCTTCATCGTCTAACGGAACGACTAGCACACTGCTTCTACTTGGGAATACGATGCCCACAGGCCCTTCGAAAGTCGCATTGATTTGTTTCTTAAAATAATCTGAGAAAATAGCGCTTGCTTCGTATATTTCATCCGCGACAAACATATGAATATTGCTATTGCCATCTTCTTGGTCAACTATTTGGAGCTTTGCTCCGATCTGGGCAAGGTATGAGTCTAAATTGGATTTAGCGATGTCCTTTAGCTGCTCTACAGGTAGCTTAAATTCTTCGAGAGTGTCTTTACTAACGTATTGAATACTTGTTGGTGTGTCCAAGGCCAACAGCAAAATCAACGCATCGTTAATCTGCTCGTAATAAAACGGAAAAGGGACCTCTTTATCACTAGACTGATTAATTTGAGCCTTTATGTTATCAATATAAGAAGCCGGTTTGATAACAGGCCGTAATTGGCTAAGTTGCAACTTTGACTCATCGGTTAATAAGTTAACGCTTTTGCTCGAATTTATTTGATCTGCAAATATATCCTCGAGGTTGTGTTGTTCTTTAGAGTATCTCAGGTAAGCATTTGCCAGATTTGTCGAAAGGGTAACGCCTGATGAGTGTGTGATTTCGACAGATAAGTCGCCCGTCACCTTAAACTTGGCACCTTTTAAATGTTTTTCAGCTTCTTTCATATAGGCTTTTGTAAAGGCCTGCTCTGATAGTAACGATTGAGAACTCGGTGATGAAATTGCGTAAAACGAAGAGGACAACCCCAGTCCTAAGGCGAAAGAGAAAAGTAGCGCTTTTTTCATTGTCTAAATCCATAATCATAATTCGTTGCGAATAGTACACTAATTTATTTTTTGTGTCTGTTACTGCTGTACTTTATTAGAATTTACATTTTATATAAGGGTATGAATTATAATGTTATTTTTAATTTCGCTTATTGTCTGATTAGGGAACGCTGCTTCCAAATTAAGCATAAATCATGTTATTTTTCAATACGCAAACAGAGGCAGTTTTTGAGGGAAATTAATGAAGGCACAAGAAAGATATTTTGCAAATATGACTAGAATTATAAAAGGACATTTTTATATTAAGCTGTATTCTGAAAAACTTGAAATGAGAGAAAGAAGTCTAAATATATTTTTGGCTGTTACTTCTTCATCAAGTATTGCAGCTTGGGCAATATGGGGAGATTATCCAATGGTATGGGCGGGAATTATTGCGCTATCACAGCTAATTTCTGCCATGAAACCGCTACTTCCTTATTCCCAATGGCAAAAGCCTGTATTTCAGTATTATCGAGAATTAAGCGAACTAGTACTAGATGCTGAAAAAGTATGGGTCAAAGATATCGCAGAAGGAGAGCTAACCAAAAGTCAGATTCTAGACCAAGCAACAGAAATCAAAGAAAAAGCGCTGAAAGCGTCTGATAGCTTGTTATTAAAAGGCATCTCGTTACCATTGGATAAAAAGCTCTCTAAGATAGCAGAATCACAACTAGAACAATATTTATTCAACTCATTTAATGTTAAAAAAAGGAAATAAAACTGATGTTACCTAATATTACTCCAAAAGATGAATATATTTTAAGCCCTGGTGGCTCAGGCTCAATACCTGAAGTTGATGAAGAATACGAAGCACCGAATTACAAAAATGAAAAAGACGATGACGCCGATGGCGAATCAGGTGAAGGTGGCTCAAATCAAAGCGGTATGCGTCATTAATTAGAAGGTCCAACTGAAACGGGGAAGGCTATTTTATAAACTTAATGTGGTGGAGTTGGGGGAGGGACCCCCGTCCATAAAGCGTCGATTTTAAATGGCATATTTAAATCAATGATTTATATCAAATTCAACAAGTTAAAATCTTACACGGTCTACGTAAAACTTGTGTAAACTCTTGAGTGTGGGCACAATGTGGTCAATGTTGAGGTGTATAGCATGAGTAATGATGTGCTTTAGACCCACTTGGCTCGTTCAATTTAGTTGACCCAACCTTACCGACAAGTTTAAGTGAAAAATATGGAAATATTCGAAATCAATGAAGTCTTTACTCCTACAAAGCCAGCCCGTGCAAATTTTGTAAAAAGAAAAGTTCTGGATAAACGTGTAGGGAGAGCATTAAAAACACCTGGTATGCAATTAGTGCTGTATGGTCACTCAGGTTCAGGTAAAACAACATTGCTCCTTAACAAATTAAAAGAACTAGAACTTTCATTTCTAAAAACTAACTGTACAAGCAATATGTCATTCGATGATTTACTATCAAATGTGTATGTAAATTTAGATAAAGAATTATCAACGAAAGAGATTGATAAAAATGACCAAGAGGGAGGCGGTAGTTTAGGCATCCCAAAAGTTTTTAGTTTTACCTCCAAAAGTGCTACTGGTTCAACGTTAGAAAAAAGTTTTGTATCAGCATATGACTCTATTGAATTGTCTCTTGCAAAGGCCATTGGTGAAAATGATGCTCTCTGGGTGATTGAAGATTTCCATAAACTTCAAACTAGTGTGAAGGAAAAGTTGTCCCAGTTAATGAAAATATTCATGGATCTGTCGGATGAATTTCCCAAATTAAAAATAGTGGCAATTGGAGCGAAAAACACTGCTAGAGAAGTTGTTGAGCTAGATTGTGAAATGCAGACTAGGGTATCAGAAATACATGTGCCATTGATGAGTGACGAGGAAATCAGTCGGATTATTAATAACGGAGCTGAGCTGCTAAATATCTCTGCAAACGCTTATGTTGTAAATGATGTAGTTGAACACAGTCATGGTGTAGCTTCAATCTGTCATCAGCTATGTCTCTTGATGTGTGAATTTGCTGATATAGAAGGAACAGATGCTTTTTATTCTGATATAGAGTTAGATTTCGCACACTTTAATTATGCTGCTACCGAGTATATTGAACAGGTTTCTGATACTTTAAAATCAGCTTTCCAAAAGGCTATAAAAGTAGATAACTCATATGAAATTCTTGCTTGCTTGGCAAGTAGTGACATTGAGGGAGTAGAAGTAGTAGAAATACTTGAACATATAAATGAAACTACAGATAGTGTTGAATTGTCGATGGAAGAGCTAAAAGAGTCTTTAAAGTTACTATCAAGTACAGAATATGGTTCAGTTCTATTTTATATTGAAGTATCAGAAAGGTATAGTTTCAAAGATCCATTTTACAAGATGTTTGGTAAACTATTTTTAAGTGCATTTTCTTCAGGTAAGAAGAAGAAAAGCAAGGCGGAACTCTTCACTCTTTTCAATAAGCTTATTGATAAGGCAAAATCTAATTACACGAACTCAGATAACAACATTATCCCCACCGAGAGTTACTTTGATGAAGATAATGCTTTGCTTGAAAATAAATGGAAAAAGTCAGAGCCAAAAATTGAAAGGAAAGTTCATAAAAATCACAAGAAAAAGAAAAATTTTTTATAAAAGGTGAGTCTTTGAAATATTCAATTCTTATTATTACTAGTTCTTATGATAAAACTGTGGACTATTTGCAAGAGAAATTCTCGGAGTTAAGTTTTTTTAGGTTTAATGTCGATCAATTTTCGAATTATAGGGTTTGTGCAGCTGAAGGGGGGTTCTCAATAAGTGACGAATATAAATCCATTACTAATATTTCTTGTGCCTCAATATACTATAGGAAACCTTCGATAGAAGACTTGAAAGATAAAATATCTGAAGAATACTTGTACTTCGTTTTTAAGGAAGTTTTTGCATTGGTTGATGGTATCGTAGATACTTTCGATGGCTATTGCCTAACCAGACCTAGAGTGTTTAGGTATGCATCAAACAAAGTAGTCCAGTCATCAATTGCTAAAAAAGTTGGTTTCAATATGGCTAAACATGAAATTACAAATAATAGTGGTAGTGATTTCATGTCTAAACCAAATAGAGTTGTTAAACCAATAGCTGTAGGAAGAATAAAGAGAGATGAACACTTTGAATTTGTGCAAACTAATATGGTCGACGAAAAATACACAGTGGACTTATTAAAGTATTGCCCTTCTTACTTCCAAGCTTATGTTGAAAAAGACTATGAATGTAGGCTTACAATTGTTGGGGACGATTTCTTTCCAGTTAAGATTGATTCGGAAAATAAAATTGATTGGAGAGTGAGTAACAACAAAATATCATATTCATTAATGGATGTGCCCAAGGAAGTTTTAGAGAAGTGTTATGAAATGATGAATATTATGGAAGTCGAATTCGGATGTTTTGACTTCATTATTAAAAATGATGAATGGTTTTTTTTAGAAGTTAATATTAATGGTCAGTGGGCATGGCTAGAGTTTGAATTAGGTTTAAATATATCTAGATCTATAATTTCAAAGCTTGAAGTTTACAAATGTAGCTAGGGGGTGATTTTGGGTTTTATATATAGTGTACTTTGTTTTTTGTTAAATCACTCTCCAATCTTAAATGTATCTGATGATGGCAATTTTGGTACAATAGAATTATCGAAGCTAAAAGAGAAAGGTAACCGATTTAGATTTTCTATTTTTTGCTTTGTTTGGGGTTCTCGTATTTTATACCTTGCAACGTATTGTTTTGAATCACATAAATTTGAATGGCGTAAAGTTCAGTCGCTTAAAGAGATTGATGCAAAAAAGATTGAAGAGTTGCGAGACAATACAATTAAGGAACTCGGTATACAAGATGATGATAGTACAGGGTACAAATACCTATCTGATTACTATAAAGAAAAGCTTTCTCAGGAAAATGCTAGAATTTCAATTGCTATGCAGAAGTTGACTAGTTATCGTTCATTCTTACTGTTCCTAGCAGTTATTCCAGCCCCACTTTTTAAAATTATCATATCTGAGCTCGGGGTTTTGTACTCAATTTTAGTATATGCTTTTTATTATTTAAATTGTTTTTACTTATATAAAACGATCAGCTCTGCAATTAGCATTAGACATAGATTCCTGTCTTCTGCAAGTGATAAGTTCTTAAAAAAAACACAAGAAGGTTCACCAGAAGATTTACCAAAAGATTTACCAAAAGATTTACCAAAAGATTTACCAAAAGATTTACCAGAAAAATCATTGGCTCAGCTTTACCTTTATGACCTTATTAGTTTTAGGAAAGCGTCAGAATTTAAGATTACAATGATTAGAAATGCAGAAAAATATCTTAGAATTTTATCTATCTCTTTATTTATTATATTTTTCTCATATGTTTTTACTATGCTAAAAGCTCATTCTGGAGGGAAGGGAAAGGTAAGTTCAAGTGAAATTGCTTTTGTGGTTTATAACGATTTAGGCCACTTAGATATTCAAGAGTACACAAAAATGATATCGAAGGTATCAGAGTACAAAGGCGAAATTAAAGTTATTCACTGTTCAAAAGCTAACAAAAAGTCGTCTATCGAAAAAATGTATTCTATAATCGATTCAAGTGATATTTCTTTGGTTTATATTGAATCAGAAAATAAAAGCCATTGTACAGGCGAAGTATTGATTGTTTTATGAGAGGGACCATGAAGCCTTATATTATGAATTACAGTAAGAGCACGGTTGACGTAGTGAATTTTGCAAATAGTTCAACTTTCCAAACGAATCAGAGTGAAGACTCAGATGATTCATTTATTGTTAGTGGTGTAACGTCACTGACCGAAAGCAATGAGGACTCAGACGAAACCTATATCAATGGCTGTCCAAACTTAATGGTTGGGTCATCGGAGAGTAGTGTGAATGACAGTACTCAGTTGGGAACTGTGCAGACCTATGTTGTCGAAGATAGTGATGAGAGTATGATTCATTGCGGAACTTTGCTTACGAAGTCATGTGAAGACCAAGATGATGAATATATTGGAACGGCTATGACTCGAATAAGCGAAGACAGCGATGAAAGCTTTTTATCGATTTAAATGAATAGGTTTAGACCTCATCTGGCAGATACCTATGAGCGAATAGCAGCGGTCGAATAAACTATTCCATTTCTTAATGATTATTTCTCCTTAATAATATTAACGGGCAATTTGCCTGTTTTCTGCAACTTATAAAATGTTAATTTTCAGATAACTATCTGACTAGTAATAACTAATTATTAGTGCTATAAATTACTCCAGAATGTAAACAGGCGATGTTGCGGTAGAAAAAGAGGCAACTTGCCTCTTAATAAACTGTAAGAAGACTATCAACAAAAGGAAGTATAGATGCCAATTTATGATATCATCAGCATTACATCTGAAGTAATTGTCATGTACGTTTTGACTTTTGCGGTCTTTATCTACATCAAGTCACAGCGTCAAAAGAAAAGAGCTGTTTCATTGGAGTTTGTGAAAAGATGGAATGACGGACGCTATCAAAGAGTCTTCTCAAGAATTCTCTCTGACCCAAGAAATCATGATAGAGATATAAGAGATATCCTCTCAGATGCAGCAATGGAATGGGAAAGCGATACGAATTTTAATGACATAGAGAGCATTTGGAATTTCTTTGAAGAGCTATCTATCGCAATTTTATTTGATGAAGCAGACGAAGAAATAGCTAAAGAATATTTTTTATACTCGCTGACAAATACTTATCGAGTATCAGAAAGAGCCCTATATTCATTGAGAAACTCTAATGGCAAAGGACTTTATCTGAACATGGAAAGGCTCTTTGGAAAATGGACATCCGACAAAGAGTTCACATTGGTGCGGGAGGTTTCTAAATAATGCCTGTGCCATCAATACCAAATCAAATTGACAGCGATCCTATCGCCGTCCAAGAGAAATTCATCCGGCAATTTGATTGCCCTAATCCAGATTGCGATGAATCAATTGACATCACTAAAGTTAATGTAGGGACTAAAATCCAGTGCAGCGCCTGCAAGAATGTAACTTGGTTACCTGATTATGGAAATAGTTGGTGGCAAAAACCCGCAAGCATTTTTGGTGGGTTAGTTCTAAGTTTTATAATCGGTGTGGGAGCTTCACTCACTGCCAATTGGATCGACTTAGAGAAAGAAGAACAGACCAGTCAGCAGCCGACGTCTTCTAACAATTCAAGCAACTCGGACACCTCAAGCGGCGCCGGTTCTTGAGGCATTACGAATGACAGTTGTTGGCACATATGCGACTGTCAGATTTGATTGAGTTCTATTATTCGAGTCTGACAGATCAAGTTATGATTTATTCAATTTAAATAAAAGGCGCGTTTAGCGCCTTTGCTTTTTCCTAACTTACTTTAACTCAAATAACTCTTTTCGCTGCTCTTCACTTAAATCAGAAAGTTTGATTCTTTTACCATTTGCATGGACCAAATGTGCAGGATTCTCAGTACACACTCGAGCAAAGAGCGGTTGCATATTTAACTCAATCTGAATTAACTTTGTTGGTGCATTACACGCCTTGCCGTTTTCTAGTAATTTAACTTTGCAAGCATTTTTAGTGTCCGTAAGAAACCGTCTCATTACATTTCTACGAAAGTTATTTCTAACTTTTCGATAAGTATCGGGGGTCTGTACGACACCAACAGCCCCACCAATAAAGGTACAGGTGTTTAAAATTAAATCAATAGTCGTTGGATCAACTAGACTAGCACTTGCCCTACAACCTTTATAGCTCTCTCGTTGGTATTTATGGTTGATTTTTCTTTTATGACTCAGTTTCATTACTTATAGTTTTTCCCATGTGTATTGTTCGCAACCGTTTTCAATAGATAATGCGTAGTATTCTAGTTCACTTTCTATAACATGAAGGTTTCTTGGGTGATTTTCACTTAAAGCCATATTTTCTATTTTGACTTGTTTTTTATTTCCATCACCGTCGATCATAAAATATGTTCCTTCGATTTCAGGTAGAGTATTTTTCATCTTTGTTCCTTTCTTTATCCCAATACTAAACTTTGTACTTTGTGTTGACGTAAATCGGGTAAAGTTTATCCCTGTATAGTTTAAATACGTCGCTACTTTCTACTTTTTTTATTTGCTCTTCTGTGCGGTATTTGCTTAAGAGCTGTAATGGCTCTGGAATTGGGTCATTCGTGTCATACATCGCTTCACTGTTCACATTTAAGGCTGTTCCGGATAAATAACTCCTTACTGCTTTCTCTATTTTTTCCAATGGTATCGGGTTTTTTTGAGGGAATTTAAGTAATAATGTAATTTCATAAATTTTAATGAATTCAGCGCCTTTGCGATACGCATCGTGGTTATGTGACTCTGACATAGATGGAAGTTGGTAGATAATTGAGTCGGCCAATGCATTGCCGATCTCTTTTAACTTAGATATATTTTCTTCTGCTTTTTCATTTTCCTGTGATAACTTTACTTCGTTGCCTCCAATTGTAAATGACTCGACTCTATCTGCTAACTTAACTAATAGTGAAACAACCAAACCCAGAGTCGCGAATGCGATGTACTCAGCTCCGCTAATAAAGCCTTTGCATAAAAAGTGATAACCTACCAACATAAAGGCTATAAAAGTACATATGGAAACTAAGTTTTTAATTTTGGTGCCTGAGTTTTTATCTTTTTCCATTTATTACAATATCCCTATACTTTAATGCTTGAATAAAAAATAATTACTTAATCTGATATTTACAATATATTACCACTTTATATGTCGGTAACAACTTATCTCGATAGGTTCCCGAACAAGCCCGAGGCAACATCATGGTCAACGCTCTTTGCTACGTGCCATTTTAACCATAGATTATCAGCATTTTATCACTGGAATATCCGCCCACCTTGTCGTAAAGCGTGGAGATAAAAACTCTCTGCGCATTTCCCACTTTTGAGTTTGTAATTCTGAACCTATACGCGCAGCAGTGGAGCCATACCTAGTGTTTATTTCGTCCAGACATTTCATGAGCTCAGGTTTATCTTGCGATTGATTAAACATGTCGGATTGCTGAAACAGATCATCTTCTAACTCGATAGCGCCTACACCAGCTTTGTAGTAACGAACACCTGGTTTATACAATTGATTAAACACACTCTCGACTGCATTAGCAAACACGGTTGCATCATTTGAAGCAACTAGAAGTTCTTTAATGAAAGACTTTTTGAAATAGTCATTCTCGTGTGGCGAACTGTGGGCAAAAATCACGATGCGTTTTGCCAATGAGCTTTGCTTTCTTAGCTTTTTAGTGACGATAGAACAGTGCGAAGCGAGTGATGCTTTGAGAGAGAAAGGCTCAGTAACCCGCTCACCAAAGCTGCGGGTGCTATAAACTTCTTTTTTACGTTGCTTTACTTCATCCCAAGATAGGCATTCCTCACCATTTAACTCTGTAATAGTGCGCTCGAGAACTACGCTGAATTGTTGGCGCATAAGTCGAGGGTTTTGTTTGGATAAATCGAGCGCAGTTTCAACGCCGAATAGTTTGAGTTTCTTAGTTAGTCTGCGTCCAACGCCCCACACATCACCAACGCCCATTCTAGAAAGTATCTGCCTGCGGCTTTGTTCGTTATCAATCACAGCAACACCGGTTGCACCTGGGAACTTTTTGGCAGCATGGTTTGCTGCTTTTGCCAATGTTGGGGTAGGGCCAAAACCCACCCCAACAGGTAGCTTTGTTATGCGCCAAACTGAGCGCCTTATTAAATGACCATAGTCATACCACGATGAAACCACATCACTATAGCCGTCGAACTTTAGAAATGACTCATCGATAGAGTAGATATAGTGATTGTCGCTAAACTGATTAATGACGTTCATCATTTTGTCTGACAAATCGGCATACAGCTCATAGTTAGACGACTTAATAACAACACCATTCTTTTGCAGAATGTCCTTCAATTTGAAATATGGTTCAAACTTGGGTATGCCTAAACACCTTGCTTCGGGTGATGCTGCGACTATACAGCCATCATTATTCGATAGAACCACCACTGGCTTTTTACGTATGCTCGGATCAAACACTTTCTCTGCAGACGCATAAAACGATGTTGCATCTACTAGTGCATACATTTAGTTAATTCCGAATTGCTGCGATGCATACGAACAGAGCCAATGACAACACCCTCTAATTGAAAGTTGTCATCATCACTAATTCTAACGGGAGAATAAATAGGTGAAGCAGAGCGTAGCAAACGATTCTCAACGTCTAATAATTTACAAACAAATTCGTTGTTGTAATTGGCCACGATAACATCGTTCTGTTGTGGCTGTACTGCTCTATCTACAACAAGTAAATCGCCATCGAAAATGCCTACACCTTGCATTGAATCACCAGACGCCAAGCCAATGAACGTTGCATTTGGGTGTTGCACTAATAATTGATCTAAAGACAGTCCTAGTTCTCGGTATTCGGCTGCGGGAGACTCAAATCCTGTGATCCCAGCTTGTGCCTTTATGGGTATTACTTTCATACGTTACCTATACTGTTTATATATACAGTATATATCTATAGGTTGAGGTAAAGCAATAATAGGTGGGTTTGATTGATGCTTTTGTAGTAGGTAGGCATAATTGGCTGCATCACTGAAAAGGAATATATTATGAGCCAAAAAGAGCTGGACCAAACCGACATAGCACAACAAGAAAAGAAAACGTTACAAGTCATCATTACATCGGTGAAGTTTATAATCCCAATAGCGTTGGGAGTGTTGTTACTTACCTATTTTTCAAATTTTAATGATGGCTTCGGGAATCAAGGGGATTTTGGGGCTTTTGGCGACTTTATTGGTGGGATATTAAATCCAATACTCACCTTTTTTACAATTGTGATTCTGGTTTACTCTATTCGTTTGCAAGTCAAGGAACTGGAGCTAACCCGAAATGAACTCCGAGAAACTAAGGGTATCCACCATGATAATCTGTTACTCGCTCAGGAAAACCTAAAGTCTCAAGAGAAGCAATACGCACTAGAAGTGCTCACAGAAAAGATTAAATCTAAGTGCGACTTAGTGAATGAAATTTTATCTGAAGTATTCACTTCGCATGAATATTCAACACTTGTAACAGAAGATGGTGATGAATTTGGCCCAGGTAAGTCCTATTACGTAAAACTACCCAAGACATTAGGGGATCTCGAGGTCGGTGTATATGAGTTACTTGACCATTTTGAACTGAGTGTGCAAGAGGCTCATTTCCATGAATTGTCTAGACCTATCCCAAAGCTGGTATATACAGTTTCAGATTTAGCAGAATGTATTTTACATCTGGATAAGCTAAAAGTTGATAGGGTTTTACTTAACGATGATATATTGAGAAATACTAGCAGAAGAATTGCAAATAAAGTTATTTTGATAAGATCGCTTCCTGCCTTTCAAGTTAAGGAAGATCCTAACTCACCGTTTGGTTCCAGAAGAATGTTGTTGAGACTTGAAAATGTACTTGAAAGGCTGGATGGATTGTTAGATGTTGATTTCGAGAGAAAAGCAAATGGGTATTGAAGCTTACTTGGGTCCATTGGCATATATATGGAGCATGGTTTCAAAGAATATTAAAGAATGACCACAGGAAATATCAAAGCTTTAAAGTGTTGAGCCTTGTTTGAGAGAGCCATCTGGCGAATTAGATACCCTAGCGGAATAATGCTTTTATAGGTGACCGAAATGTGCCCTTTCAAGGCATGTTTGGGGCACATTTAGGGCACGTACGTACCGCTATCGATACATTCAGAAAACAAAAAAGCCAGTAAAATCAGATGTTTTACTGGCTTTTTATTGCTTCATTTGGTGGAGCTGGGGGGATTTGAACCCCCGTCCAGAAAGCGTCGACCCTCGGTCCTACATGTTTAGTATCGTCTATTGGTTAACCTTTAAGTCTCGGACGAACACGATAAGTAAAGGCGAGGCCGCTTATATTTAACCCTTCAACCCCGGCCAGGGTTTCCGTAGCGATCTTATGTAGGATGACACTCCAGATCCAGAACCACAAGCATTTCTTGGAGGAGTGCTAGCGGGCTTATTATGCCGCTAGAGCGTAGTTATCGTCGTTTGCGATTACTTTAAATGCGGCTTTTTTACGAGGCCAACCGCCCCTCGACATGCACCTCAGGCTTCATGAATCCTGTCGAATCCTAATCAGCCCCTGAAATCTTTCATTCAGTACATAATAACTTTACTACATTATTAAGCAAAGTTGTTATTTTCCGGCATTGTAGCCCTAATATATTGGCTTAGCAACAGTTTTTATGTTCAATGCCTTATGATGCCTGTTGTTTGCTGGTTTACTGACCGCTTTGGCGCCAAAGTGCGCGAATAATTTTAATAATGTTGAACAAACACCTCATTAAAGCGGTGTTTGTTGCTTTTTTACCACTGATTGCCAGATACCCGCTGGCTGGTGTAAAGCGCGAGGTTCAGGTTTTTATTGGTACAAAGGCAGGGCAGGTACCTCGACTTGTTGCAACAGACATATCTTCAATCAATTTTGTGTTGGCCATGTGTATGGTGCTCGCTATTTAAACCCCCTTGCTTAGCATTCAGCTCTAGCGTGTAAAACGATCACTTATTCTTGTCCAAATGAGTTTTGGTCAATTCAGTGTTGAATAGGTTAGTTCGTAGGTTATTAATCCGCCAACGGGGTTTCAGAGGTATCTTACTGGTGCTTGATTATTTATGAATACCCGCGTTTTCATACCAAACTCAGCTAATATTATCTAATGAATTCAAATCGCGTTTTCTCTTTGGTGAAGTTTATTCAAATCAACGGAGTTGGGTGTGATCGAACAATCTAAATTTGTTGGCTGCTTTAAGGCATTGGCAATTGCAGATGCTTGCGGCGCATGTTTTGAAGGCGGGCTGTTAGAACGTGCGTTGTGGTACTTTGTCGGCAAAACTTCTGATGGTAAGCAGCGCTATACCGACGATACGCAAATGTCTATTGATGTCGCAACTTCATTTTTAGTAAGCCAGATGTTTAATCAAAGCCACTTGGCAGAAACCTTTGGCGCCAGTTACCATTGGTCGAGGGGGTATGGTCCAAGTGCAGCTAAACTCTTGAAAGGAATACAATCAGGTAAAGATTACACGACTTTAAACAAAGCAAAGTTTAAGGAAGGTTCTAAAGGTAATGGCGCTGCGATGAGGGCGCCTGTGGTTGCCTTATGTAACCTAGCAGGACAGCGCTCCTTGCTTGAAGACATCACCAAAACCGCTGAGATCACACATGCGCATCCAGAAGCAATAGAAGGTGCATTTTTGATTGCACGTGCTACCCAACTTGCACTGATTGGCGTAGATAAAGTCGGCATTATGCAAACCTTATGCAGTGAAAGTAATTTGAGCATCTACAAGCAAAAGCTCGTTATCTGTTACAACGCGTTGATAAAAAATAAAGTACTTGAACCGAGTACAGTTAAATGCCAGCTAGGCAATGGCATGTTGAGTTCCGAATCGGTTGTTACCGCACTCTATTTTGCATTTATGTACCGGGATAAGCCGCTTACGCAAATGGTAGAAGAAACCTGTTTACTGGGCGGTGACACCGACACTATTTGTGCGATGGCTGGTGGAATTTGGGGCGCATACAATGGTGACGCAACACTGAATTGCTTTGACCAACAAATAGAGGGTCTAGAGCGAGTAAGTGCCATTGCTCAGGATTTATATCACTGCTACGCATCGCAGTAAGTGTGTCATGTCTAGATGCTTTCAAAGCCGGCTTTGCTTTTTATTACCTTTTACTGTATAAAAAAACAGTGGTTGCACTAAAAGGTCGCGAGCGGGTGTTTAAGTGACTAATACATAATACAAGAGAGGACAATATGCAGGGGAGCTGTCATTGTGGCAATGTGATAATCGATGTATCAACAAAGGTAAATTTAGCAACAAGTTGTAATTGCTCTTTATGTCATCGTTATGGCGCGATTTGGGGCTATTTTGAGATGGCGCAAGTTAACGTTGCGCATCGCAGTGCAAGCGTACAAAGTTATAAGCATGGCGATGAATATCTTGATTTTCATCATTGCACTCGCTGCGGTTGTATAACGCACTACACCCCAACAGAGAAGGCGGAGTCGACGCGTATGGCTGTTAATTTACGTATGTTCGATAAAACAGTTTTACAGGGGGTGGAAGTTAGATACTTTGACGGGGCAGACACGTGGGAGTTTAAAGCGCAAAGCGCAGATCGCTACTTTATTTAAGCAAATGTGCAAATAAATAGCCCCAATTCCTTGGGGCTATTGGACTAGCTATGCGTGCGTATGACACGCGCTCCTGGGGTTAAAAATCGTAATCTATGCCGATATAACCAGAGCGGCCAAGGATGGACCAGCCATTGTATGCGCCGCGGCTTGTCGTCCAGTGGTCGCCACCGTTGTTGTCGGTCACGTTGTTGATGCCAATGTAAACAGAAGCATTGTTTGTTACTTGATAGTCTGCACGCAGGTTATGAATACGCGAGTGAGACGGGGTATCCGAATCGCGGTAGCCAGGCGCTGCGTCGTCGTCATAGCGACCGGACATTTTAAACTTAAATGTCCAGCTCAGTGACAGATCATCCAATTGATATTTTGTGACTAGGCTTGATGCCCACTTGGGTCTACCAAGCTGCCCCACTTCGTTGTTCGTTTCATCTAAACCAGTTGCAAAGTTGCGGGTCGTTTCTGAGTCTTCAAGCATACGAGAGGCTTTAAAGTCAAACGACAGTGTCTCCCAAGAGTAATAGGCTTCCAGATCAACCCCTCTCACGCGGCCCGAATCGAAGTTTAAGCTCAATGGTTTGACGTATTCTACATCACCATTGTCCTTACGAAATGCCAAGTCGCAGAACATGTTGTCGATCGAGTTTTGAGACAAATCGACGCAATTTTTTAGGATGTCGCTTCCGCCAAACTCAGAGATTTTGTCTTTTAATTTTATGTCAAAATAGTCGATTGAAATGGTTAAATCCTCAACCAGCTTTGTCGGTGTTAATACTAAGCCAACAGTGAGTGTATCTGCTTTTTCTTGCTTCAAATCAGGGTTGCCAGAGCTTCTGGACTGGCCTCGCTGGGTTTTTATGTTTGATGCCCAGCCCGGTTCAATGCCCAGTAAAGCACAGTTTGCTTTACGACGACCATCAGACGGGCCGCCATCAATTTCATCAGCATCACAGGGATCGGTCATGGTGGAGTAACCGATTGACTCACTTCTAAATTGCTCATAAAGTTGTGGCGCTCTTACTGCCTGCGAGAATATCGAGCGCAAGCGAACTTGGTCATTGATCATCCAGTTTAAAGCCAGTTTGCTACTTTCAAATAAACTGTCATTGGTTGAGTAATCAGCGATACGGTATGCTGCTTCAACATCCAACTGCTCCACAAACGGTAAGTCACTGAGCACGGGGACTAATACTTCAATGTACGCCTCTTTGATATTACGGCTTGCATCCAAGACTTGCATTGTTGAAGATAAGTTACCTGACGCCCAAAGTTCATGTGGGTCAAAGTAAATACTTTCGTAACGCGCCTCGACACCGGTACTCATTTGCATTGTACCGGCTGGTAGTTCATAAAGATCACCTGAGAGGTTAGCGGTAAAGGAGTGGTTTACGGTATCTGTGGTTGATGTAAACGCGTCAATTACATAATCCATAAATTCGTCGGATGCGCGCTCAAAGGGTGAAAATGTTGGACAGTTACCTGCTTCGACGCACTCACCTGCCACTTGCATTTTGCTGGTAAAGCGGTCTTGACGCATTTCTGTGTGTCGATCAAGAGACGCCATTGACTTACCCGTTACAAAGTTCACGTCCCAGAACCAGTCATCTGCATAGACGCCAGAAAATGTCAGTGAAGAAGAAAAATAGTCTCTGGTATTGGTGTGTTTACGTCCGCCGCGCTCGTAAAATGTATGGTGGAATCCTATCCAGTCTTCATCATCAAAATTGTTAGTGATGGAGGCTGGCGTATCAAACAGTTCTTTAACTTCCTTAACTTGCATCCAAGCGCGTTTAAAGGGAGGGTCGATAACGTTGTTTGACTTAGTGCGCGCGAGTGTTACATCAAAGCCCACATCAAAGTTATCAAATTGATAGTTTAAAGACGTGAATAAGTTGATTCGCTCGAACGGATCTTCTATGTGGCCCCAAGCCGTACCTTCGTAACCTTTGTCTGCATCGACTAACCAACCATCGTACATGTCTTTGTAGCGTGCGCGCAGTGCGACTTCTTGAGTCGCTTCGTCAAAGTCATACCAGTCATAGCCGCCATCGTCGCCATTGTAGACTGAGAAAATAGTTTGTGGCACCCCCCACGGAATCGGAGATACATTGGTTTTCCAAATTTTGGCGGGTTGGCCTTCACCTTTATTCGGGTTGGTCACAGAGCGCTGGTAGTTATAGGATTTTTCGCGATTGTTTTGTGTGAGCGCCGATTCTGACAAGTAGTCAAATGCGACGGTTACATTGCCGTCATCGTTAAACGAAAATCCATGAGTAAAGTTAAAGCTGCGAGTACTGTGCCCACCTTCTTGGGTGCCAGAGATGTGCGCATTTGCTTGTGTGCCTTCGAAGTCCTTTTTCAAGATGAAGTTAACAACACCGGCAATTGCGTCTGAGCCATATATCGCTGACGCACCACCTGTCATTACTTCGACACGTTCGATCAAAGAAGCTGGAATCGTGCCCACATCAGCAAACATTCCTTGATAGTCTGTTGCAACAAGAGCAGGGCGTTTACCGTTTATCAGGACGAGGGTTCTTTCTTCACCCATATTTCGTAAATCGAGAATATTCAGCCCCGAGTTACCAAAAGAATAGTTGCCTGATGCAGAGTCAAATCCATCGGCAAACTGTGGCATTCCCGTCAAAATATCATTGACGTTATTGGCCCCAGTTATTTTGATGTCTTCTGCTGAAATCACAACAGTGGGAGAAGGTGCCTCAAAGCTTGCGCGCATAATGCGAGAACCTGTTACGGTAATGCGCTCGGGTGCTTCCGCTTGGTCGTCGTCATTCGCATAAGTTGTTGGTGCCATACTTGCTGAAGCAATTGCAAGCGCCAGTAGGCTCCTGTTTAGATTGCGTTTCGTTCTATTGTTGATGCTCATGGTATTCCCCTTTTTACCACTGATTATTATTGTATTTCTGTATCACCTAAGATGTATGCAAAACATTTTTTTGAATCTAAATTTCGAATTGTTTTGCATAAAGAGCTGATAAATATGCGCTCAAACTTCCCAGTGATAATTGTATACAATATACATTAAATTTAATTAGGCAAGTGCTAATATTGCAGCGAGATGTGTTTTCAATTGCCAAAAACGCAATTATCTGTAGTGTGGACAGGTGTAGAAGGTTTAGGTTTGTTATGGTTTTCTCTGGATTTTTAGTGTGATTCAATGGGAGGGGAATAGATTATTTTCAGACTCTATGGTGTTTTTCCACGGTTATTCTTTCTGAACTGCCATTCTTTATGCAGCTAAATTATTACATTTGGCCCCCTTATTGGTGTGTATTATGCATTAATTGGTTTGTCTAAATATTTGCAACAAACCGAATTTGAGCTGAGTAATATGCGCGAGCTCCAGTAGTTTGGTATGAGTAAAAGAGCGTAAATATGCGTTTTCATAAGACTTTAAATATGGTACACAATTTATACTCAAATCAACCCGCTAACTCAGCCTCAATAAGAACAGTTTATGTTGAAATTATGTGTTGTTGCTATCGGCATATTAAGTACGTCTGCCCAAGCGATTGTTACTCGACACGATGTCGAGCCAGCCCATTATCTTGCAAACAGCAAGGAGTTTGCGCCACTGGCAACTTTTTATTTTGATGGTGCGCACGGTACTTTGATTGAACCCGAGTGGATTGTAACTGCTGCGCATGCGACATTTTGCGTCACGCCCAACCGCTATGTAAAAGTGGGCAATCAGCTACGAAAAGTGAAAAATACGTATGTTCATAAGCAGTATCAACCTGGCAAAAGCCACGATATTGCATTGGTTGAATTAGTAAGTGCCGTTGAGGATGTAACGCCTGCAAAGCGGTATAAACAGTCTGACGAACTAGGCAAGACCTTGTGGTTTATCGGTATTGGCGGCACAGGTAACGGCCTGACTGGAGAAACCGTAAACAGTTACGACAACCAACAAGTGCTTCGCAAAGCCCACAATAAAGTATCTGAGGTACAAGGTCCGCTTATTAAATTTAAGTTTGACAAAGAGAAAGATGCACTACCACTAGAAGGCGTTTCCGGAGGTGGGGACAGCGGCGGCCCAGCGTATGTTCGTGACGCTGACGCAGTGTATCTGTTAGGTGTAAGTTCGCGATTTGAAGGCGCTGGCATTGGAAAATATGGCATCACAGAAATCTATACGCGTATTTCATTTTTTAACACATGGATTGATCAAATTATGGCGGGTGAAGATGTGGCTAAGTACAGTTTGCCTAAATTACCGACCGTCTATTTACCAGCTGGCTTAACACAAAGCAATTTGCAGAGTATCTGTGAGCAAATAAATTGGTCATCAGAAGGTGATCTATAAGTTGTTTTTTATGCAAACAAGCATGTAAAAATTAGGCTTGTCAACGTTGATGGCCGCCATTGTACTTGCCAACAAAAATCGGCGAAACCCGTTGCAACATTCGTTTTGACGACATGCAAACGTGACATTACAGACGCGATGAGATGGGGCCTTTGCGAGCTTGCAAATGAGTGAAGGGGCGTTGAGTGATATGCCTTGACAGATTGCTGTGCAACTTTAAATGTTCGCCCATTCGTTTAGGCCACATAGTGGCTTTTGGTTGTGAGATATGGCCGCAAACACTGCCATATCAAGTTGGTTAACAGTAACGAGACCTGCAAGTACCTTGAGAACAACATGCGGCTGTGCCTCCGAAACATTGGCCGGGTGCTGAGTTGCATCCGCCCGCTATTTGAGGTGTCTGTGCAGGAGGCAGAGCATGTTTGCTTTTACTTAGGTTTTTTATACGCTTTTTGTCTAGTGATAACGTCATAATGTGTCCTTTTAGTTCAGTGTCTTTGACAGACTGCGATGTATTGATGTTTAATTTTTTGTAAATTTAATGTTGGCTTTGATAAGGCTAAATGGTTCAGTCATGAAAAGCGATTGAAATATTGTCATGCGGATTGAGTGTTTAAGGCTTCTTACTCTGGTTTTCCTAAAATAGGTTCATTTTAGGTTTATTTTCGATTATGTAATATGAGAAAATATCAGTGAATCTGTTACGCTCCCTTTGGGTTAAAGAAATCGAGTCTGATTTACTGGTTTTTGATTAAAGGGGCTTCAAGGACCCGCCAGCGGATATGTACTTTTACTGTGTGGGCAGTGGGTTTTTGAATATAGAAAAAGGAAAAATATGAGCTTTATCTCTGCGATGCTACTCACTGTGGCGTCATCTCAAGCATCACCTGCAATTGATATTAATACCGATGACTACCACATAGAAACCATAAAAAATGCCATACCCATTAAAAGGACGTCGCCCAGATATCCAGCCAATGCGGCGAGAAAAGGTCAAGAAGGGTGGGTACAGGTAAGCTATGTCGTAAATGAAAAAGGCGAAGTTGAGTCGGCTGTTGTTGAGAACTCATCAGGTATTGCGTCGTTCGAAAAAGCCGCATTACGGGCGGTGAAATCTTGGGAGTTTAGCCCTGCGACACAAAATAAAAAACCAGTAAAACAGTGTCAAAACCAAATACAATTAGACTTTCGGTTGCACCAAGCTGATAAAGGCGTGTCTCGTAAGTTTTTAACACGTTATAAAAAATTGGTCACGGATATAGAAAACGACGCACTTGAAAATGTGCCGCAACAGATAACTGAACTGCGTGCGCTTAATTTAGGTAATTTTACCGAAGACAGTTACTTTTGGTTCGCAAAATCTCGGTACTACAACAAAGTAGGTGATCAAGTTAAAGAGTTACATGCGCTTGATAACTTTATTCACCAAGGCAAAGACTATATGAAAAGAGAGGTGTTTGTCGCTTCTGTTGCACGTGCTATTGCGTTGAAGCTCGATCAAAATAAGCTAAAAAGCGCGGCACGAACGTTTGAAATGTTGTCAGAGACCCGAGGCGCTGAAGCGTATACGAAAGAGCTTTTTCCGTATATTGATAAAGTTCAGGCGCTGATCGATGATAAGAATAGACCAATCTGGGTGCAAGGAAAGATCTCTGAGCATGCATTGTGGCGTCATGAGCTAGTGAGAAACGCATTTACGATTGCAAATATTCAAGGTGATTTAACTTCTTTGGAAGTACGATGCGCGAATCAGTACTCTGTGTATGAAATCACACAAGGTATTCAGTGGAATATTCCACAAAGTTGGCAGGGCTGCCTTGTCTTTGTACATGGCCGCCAAGGCGCGTCTTTTAATTTAATTGAAACTGCGGCGGCAGTGCAGCAGTCGGCAACCGACAAAGCATAAGGTACGCATTGTGTCTGTCAGAGTATGGCAGGCACATTAACAGTATATTCTGCGCAATACCCTACACACCTTTTTAATTTCTTCCATCACGTTTAAAACAGCAATCTAGGACACTTTTTACAGTTCATTATTGGCGATACTTCACGCCTAGCTGTATTTAGGAGTCTGATATGTCCAACTTTAACGCGATTTCATTGTGGTCCATTGTGAAATTAAGCCCATTCAAAATTGCGATTACCTGGTCAATGGTGATCATAGAGAACGTGCTTCTTATTCTCTTACCGCTGTTTATTGGCTATGCGATTGATGGCGTGCTGGCACAGGAAACCGCGCCATTGTTTGGCTTTGCGATCAGTTTGTTTGGCTTGGTGGTTATCAGTGTGCTGCGCCGCTTTTATGACACAAGAGTCTATGGTGGGATTAGAGTTAAACTCGCTGAAAGAGTTGCGCATAACTTAAGAGCCGCAGATGTCTCTGCAAAAAGCGCGCGTCTCACCATGTCTCGAGAGCTGGTGGACTTTTTAGAAAACGACTTACCCGCTTTAATGACAGCAGCGATTCAGCTGATATCGATCATCATCATATTAGCCACGTTTCATGCTTATTTTGCGATGAGCGTGTTGGTTTCTAGCTGCGGCATGTTGGTAGTTTACGCATGTTGTCACAATACCTTTAAGCATCTGAATCGTAAATTGAATGATCAAACTGAACAACAAGTGAAGGTGCTCAGCGGCAAACCTTTCGCCGCGATTAGTGCGCACCTAGAAAAGCTGAAAAAGCACGAAATTGCATTGTCAGATACTGAAGCGTTGGTCTATGGCTTTATTTTTTCGCTGTTGTTTTTGTCCGTGCTATGCAACTTATGGCTTGTCAATATACTGCCAAGCCCGAGTACTGGAGAAGTGTTCTCAATTCTGACTTACTCCCTCGAATTTGTGGATACCGCCATTATGTTACCGGTTACTTTACAGATTTTATCGCGACTGAGCGAAATCACACAGCGACTGAACCGCGATGATGAATCGCAACTAACTAAGGAAGGCAGTTATGAAGTATAAAAATATGTTGGCGATAGGGGTTGGCGTGCTCTCTGTGTTTATCGCGCTTGTTATTGTGGAAGAGCTGACGGTTATTGAGCCTGAGGGGCAATTTAAAGAGCCTCCAAAGCAGCCTGTAACGATTGAGGTAGTAAGCCCTGTGTCACATCAGCCACGTATCACCTTGCTTGGTAATACGCGTGCTCGAGATGTGACACAGTTGCGGGTGTCTAGCAATGGGCAGCTTGCTTGGCTTGAAACTGCTTTGGAACCAGGGGCATTGGTGCCACAAGGCACACCTTTGGCTAAGCTGGATATGACGCACCTAGCTTATGAGCTAGCACAAGCACAAAGTCGCTTGCGCCATGCTGAGCTTGCGCTTGAGCAGCAATTGCATGAACAGTCTGTCGCACTGAGCATGCTGTCACCACACAATCAAAGTCGATATGCCAAAAGAGAACCGCAAGTTGCAGCCGCTGAGTCTGATTTAGCACAGGCACGCATGGCGCTGCAAAGTACCAACAAATTGATCCAAGAAGCGCAGGTTACAGCGCCTTTTGATGCGGTTATTTTGTCAAGAGCTGCCAGCCCAGGTGATTGGATAAGTGCAGGAGAAAGCTTGTTTGAAATAGCCAGCAGTGCCAGTATGGATGTATTAGTGCCTGTATCTGAGCCTGTGTGGCAAAAAATATTGCCACAACTTGAATCGCAACAAGCCACCATTCTCATTGAAGACCGCGCTGGTAAACAGTGGCCTGCAGACGTGAGATATATTGCACCCAATATAGACATAAATACCCGACAGCGACAACTGGTTTTAAAGGTCACAAACCCATATCAAACAGTCGCTGCTCTGATGCCAAATCAACCTGTGCAGGTAAATATTCAATTGGCGTCTGAGCCGACTGCATTTCAAATCACGCACAGTGCGCTCACACGGGACGGGTTTGTTTGGACCGTAAGTGCTAAAAATACCTTGCGAAAAGAAGCCGTTGAAGTGTTATCTGAACATGAACAGCATGTATTTGTCCGTTTTAAAGGCGCTGGGAACATAGCTCGGCACATCGTGACATATCCATTGTTGTCGATGTTAGAAGGGGCGACGGTTTCACCGGAGCTTTCACCCGAGCTTTCACCCGAGCTTTCACCCGAGCTTTCACCCGAGCTTTCACCCGAGCTTTCACCCGAGCTTTCACCCGAGCTTTCACCCGAACAATCAAAGTCCCTAAGGTTAGCCAATAGGGAGGAAAATCAATGAGTTGGTTAACAAAGTGGTTCATTGACAATAGCGTTGCTGCCAATCTATTGATGTTTGCCATTATAGTCAGTGGCGTGTTGGCTTTGGGTCAGTTACGGGTCGAGTCTTTTCCACAAATTGCGCCCTCAAGTATAACCGTGACGGTACCGTACCCTGGCGGCACAGCCAAGCAAATAGATCAGGGGATCACACAGCGTATTGAAGAATCAATTAGCGGCATTGCTGGCGTCAAACAAATCGTTAGTCAATCAACCGCTGGGTTATCTACAGTCACGATTAGAAAAACCAGTGACGCTGACATTGACGCACTACTCAATGACGTTCGCAATCGCGTAAATAGTATTGTTGGTTTCCCAGCGTTGGCAGAGCGTCCCATAGTTGCCAAAGATGCATTTACCAACTTAGCGGCATTTGTCGTTGTGTCAGCCCCAAGAGATGATCACAGTCTACAACCAATCGCGAGACAGGTTGAAGTTGCGCTTAAAAAGCATGCTGATATTTCTCGGGTCGACAATTGGGGAAGCCGCAGCCCCCAATTAGTGATTGAGCCAAATCCGATAAAATTAGCGCAACTGGGCATGACCTTGGAACAGTTTGCTGCCGCCATTGAGCAATTTTCAAATGAAACTCGAAGTGGTGAGCTTTCCAGTGCGAGCGGACGGTTTGTACTGAAGGGGGATGGCTATGCTGACGATGTGGCGAAGTTAAAGCAAATTCCGGTGATAGTTCAAGCGGCAGGTAAAGTTCATGTCGGAGATATTGCCAATGTATATCGAGATTATGCGCAAAGTGGCTCGATCGTGCGCAACAATGGAGAAAATGCGATTGCTTTGCTAGTGAGTACCAGTCGGCAGGACAACTTGTTACACGTAAGTGACGCCATCAATGACACACTCGCGCAACTGCGTGCGCAATTACCCAAGGATGTGACCCTCAACACGATGGCAGACATGGCTCCATACATAGAAGAACAGCTGTTCAGGCTGGGTGACAATGCATGGCAAGGTCTTTTAATCGTCATTGTCTTGCTTGGGCTGTTTCTAGAGCTCAAGCTTGCTTTTTGGGTGTGCGCAGGCATTCCGGTGGCGTTATTTGGCACGTTAGGTGCAATGCAGCTTACTGAGCACAGCATCAATGACATTACGTTATTTGGCTTTATTTTGGTGTTGGGCATTTTAGTTGATGATGCCGTCGTTGTTGGGGAGGCGATCCATGATAAGCGCAGACAGACTAAAAATGGCCGCTTAGCCGCATTTCAAGGGGTGCAATCTGTCTCAGTAGCAACCATCTTTGGCGCGCTGACGACCATTGCTGCATTTTCACCAATGCTTTGGATAAACAATGAATTAGCAAAGCTGCTGGCGGGTTTTTCATTGGTCGTGATCTTAGCTTTGTTGTTTTCGTTACTCGAAAGTAAGTTTATTTTGCCTGCGCATTTAGCCTCGTTAGGTAATCTAAATAAGCCCAAGCGCTCAATAATGAGTCGGGTGCAGGGCTATGCGCAATCAGGGCTAGATGCATTTAAATGGCGAGTTTATCAACCCGTTTTGGTGCTGGCGACCAAGTACAAAGTAGCCTGTTTACTTTTCTTTATCGCTTTTGTGACGCTTGCATATGGCATGTGGTCTACAGGTACCATTCGCAGTGCGGTGTTTCCAGAGATCCCTGGGCGTTACGTTACTGCCAAGGTTTCTTTGCAAGATGGTGCGCCACTACCGTTGCAAGGCAAAGCCCTTTCTCAGTTAGAGCACGCGGCGGCAAAAGTTGGCGAGACACTGAGTGCGCAGTATAACTTAGCGGCTTCGCCAATTGTTAATTTACTCGCATGGTCAGATGGCTATGGAGATATTGAAGTAACCGTGGAATTGCGCAGCGAGGCATTGCGTACTTTGCCTGGATCTTTACTGACGGATAGCTGGCGCGCGCAAACAGGGCTGATTGAAGGAGCCTATTCAGTACAGTTTTCTGCCTCGGACACGCCCGCAGGGGGGACATTTGTGTCTATTTCCGCACCTGAAAAAGCCATAGCAAAGCGCGTGAGTGAGCAATTTTCAGCGCTTTTATCTGCACAAGCTGGTGTGTCAGATATCTATGATGATGCGGATGGAGGACAAGTACAGATCCAGATTACACTTAATGATTACGGTAAACAGTTGGGACTAACTCAAATTCAGATCGCCAAATTTGCAGGTGAAGCCTTCGGTGAAAGAGAGTTGCACCGCTTGCTCGACCAAGGGCAAGAAACCAAAGTTTTGGTTCGATACGCAAAAAAAGACAGTCAGCATATTGAGCAACTTAAGGCCAGTTTAGTGACTTTACCAACGGGTCAGTCTGTCAGGCTCGAGGATGTCGCAACCTTGAGTTTTGAGCAAGTACCAGAGGCAATCTATAGGCGCGATAGAACAGAGGTTATCCATGTATATTGGCGGCAAAATAGGCAGATTCAATCACCTGAAGAGGTAATTGCTAAGCTGCAATCGCAAATCGCCAATATGGAACATACGTATCCTGGCCTAAAAATCAGAGCTGGTGGCGAATTTGAAGAGATAGCCGAGGTGTCTAAAGGGTTTAAATCAGCCATGATGATGACTCTTGTACTTATATATATTTTATTGGCCATCCCTCTTAAATCCTATTGGCAACCGTTGATCATCATGGCTGTGATTCCGTTTGGGTTTGCGGGGGCAATTTTTGGTCACTACATTATGGACTTACCAATCAGCTTATTGTCGATGTTTGGGATGATGGCAATGACGGGGATCGTGATTAATGATTCTCTCGTTTTGATTACGCGTTTTAACTACTTTTATCGGGGTGGGATGGCGTTAAATGAGGCTTTAATTAAAGCGGGTACAAGTCGATTTAGAGCGATATTTTTAACCACCGTTACGACCGTGTGCGGCTTGTTACCTTTACTGTTTGAGCAAGCTGAACAAGCGCAGTATTTGAAGCCAGCGGCGGTTGCATTGGTGTTTGGGGAGCTGTTTGCAACAGCTGTCACGTTGTTGTTAATTCCAATTTTGTTGGGGTTATTTTGTCGGAAACCGCCGAAACAGGAGGTGTCTTTGTTGTTGCCCGAGCAAGCCTAGCTACAATTACTTACATACGGCTGATTGATTTTACAGTCTTAGCGCGCGATAGTTGTGGCATGTGCCACAACTGTCTTGCTTATGTCTGAAAAAATATCAAAGCCGTTCGTGTTAGTGCCTGAATATGCACTGTTGGCGCCTTTGCCTGAACACTTAAAAACACGCTTTGTCACAGCCCTTAAACTGATGCATCAGGACTTAGCATCAGGTTTGTGTTGGGAACAAATTGCGACGCAAAGTGCCATATCGCCCTATCATTTTCACCGCCAGTTTTCTGAGCTATTCAATGAAACCCCTGGGCAATATCTAAGCCGATTACGGCTTCAATATGCGGTACATTACATTTTCGCTGCTCAAGATTATAAAATCATTGATATTGCCCAAGAATGCGGATTTTCGTCGTCACAAGCACTTGGGAAGGCGCTGAAAAATGCGTTGGGCTTAACGGCGAAAGAAATTCGTGCAATGGGGGTCATGGGCACGCCCAGAGAAACGAGTGAGCTGCTCGCTAAGCTTGCTCACCCAAGTGAGGCAGATTCATTAGAAAACACGTTAGCGCAAAACCTACCGTGCGAGCTTGTGTGGTATCCGCAAAGAGGGATGAAAGTGTTGCCCAATTCGAGTGAAGACTGGGACACCGTGTTTGAAACGTTTGGTGAAAAATCGACTCGCATTATGGGAATGACTCCTGTAAATCAATTGGAGAATCGTTGGCAAGACATCAAAACTTACGTGGGGGATTGGCAAGTACCGGTGTCTGAGTACACAAAATTGCTGGCTGAGGGACATTACTTTTGTTGTGACGTCTATTTGGTTTCTGATACCGCGTATGCGGTTGCGCTAGAGCAATTATTTAAGGTTATTGAATCAAAAGGTTATCAACTTGATGCAAATGGTTATTTGGTAGAAATCATTCGAGATATTGAAATGACTGAAACCGGAGGCGTGACATTCTCATTTCAAGTCCCCGTGATGGTATAAATTGAGATGTGCGGGCTTAGTCAACCGTGAAGTAACAGCGGTAGCCAAATTTATCAAGTGCTTACATTGCCCAAGGGACTGTGTTAACCCTTTGTAGACTAAATTTTCAGGGTCTGAGCGCGTTATAGTCAATGTGACAGAACAAAAGGAAGTTGGAATGAAATACGGTGCAAATTTAACGTCAGTCCCTGAAACTATGCTCTGGACATTGCACAACAGGGCCTCTGAGGCGATGAGAAGTGACGGAATTATTAATGATGACTTTGCGGCAGCTATCTACCAAAGTATTGAATATGATTTTGAACTTAATTTCGGTAAAGCTGAGCCATCTCACGCTGTGCGCTCGCTCGATTTCGATAGAGAAATCAGCGCGTTTTTAAACAAGAACCCGACAGGTACCGTGGTTAACCTAGGGGAAGGGCTTGAAACACAAAGGTTTAGGATAAAAAAAGACTGTGCATTGTGGCTGAGTGTTGATTTACCTGAGTCAATTGCCATTAGGGAACGTTTTATTCAACCGGATAAACACCATCTCCATTTACCTTATTCGGCATTGGATAATAGATGGTTTGAGTATGTGCCTAGTAGGACGCCAGTGTTTATTTCTGCACAAGGCCTATTCATGTATTTTACAGAGCAAGAGGTGGTGGCGTTAATTAAAGACATTGCTTCGAGGTTTACTGATTGGTGCCTGATGTTCGATACCATTCCAGTATGGTTATCTAACAAATCAACGTCCCCAAAAGGGTGGGAAAAAACGCCGCACTATACGACACCCAAAATGCCTTGGGGTATCAATCGAGATCATTTAACGACTTACTTTCAATCGCAACTGCCAGCGAGTTTGTTTGTGGCCGATGTAGGATATTCAAACTTCCCTCGGGGAATGACGAAGTGGATATTTAAAGCGTTGACCTCTCTACCTGTGCTTAGAAATCATGCGCCAACAATCGTAAAAATTGAGCCTGTGAGTCTTTGCAAGTAATATGCGAGGCTATCTAGGCTTAAGGAGTGTGAGGATGAGAGAATCTCTTCGAGACAAAGTAGTTAATGTGTGCGAGCAGAAAATCGATAAAAAAGGAGAAAATGTAGGCGTTTCATTCTATGCCTTTTTTGCCAATAAAAACGATGACCCCGTACTATTAATGGAAGCGGCAACTTGGTGGATACAAACACATAAGCTGGATCACTTTGAAAAGGCCAAAAAAATCAAAGAAATGGTACTAAAAGGCTTATAAATAGTGTATCCAATAGAGGGTGAAGTAATAGTCAAGTCGAGCGATTGAATGAAACAACCCAATATCGAAACCCAGAGGCTGATATTAAGGCCTTTTTGCCATAATGATGCTGAAAGAGTCGCAGTGCTTGCAGGTGAAAAAATCATCTCTGATATGACCGCAAGTATTCCCCACCCTTATGAATCCTCTATGGCAATCGACTGGATAAACACGCATAAAAGTCAATATGAACAGCGAACGGCTGTTGTCTATGCCATTACAATGAAAGACGACAGTCGCATCATCGGTGCAGTTAGTTTTCCTCAATTTAAAAATGGCGAAGGGACAATAGGCTATTGGCTTGGCGTGCCTTTTTGGGGGCAGGGTATTGCTTATGAAGCGGCAAAAGGGTTAATCGCACACTGCAAAGCGAATTTGGGTTTGAAAACGGTGCATGCTGTGCACTTAACAGAAAATGTTCGCTCTCAATCCGTGATCGAAAAGCTGCGGATCCCTTTGGTTGGCAATGAAACACACGAAGTGAGAGGCGGGATGTGTCCAGTTCGAGTTTACAGAGGGCCTGTTTAAAACATCACCATATTGGACGCAGTGATCCTCAATGCTTGATTTAATTTGAGGATATTTGCAATTAACCCAAGACTAATGGCGAGAAAAATAAGATAATTGCACAGTTAAGATAATTTTGCTGCTGGGTCGAGCTAAGCTAGGCTTTGGTGTGACCGAGTGGCTGCGCACAACTGTGGAAGAGTTCAATGGAAATTAAAGTTAATTTTCTCGATAATCTGAGACTTGAAGCCAAGTTTGATGATTTTAGTGTTATTGCGGATCAGCCAATCCGATATAAAGGTGATGGTTCGGCGCCAAGCCCCTTCGATTATTTCTTAGCCTCATCAGCACTTTGTGCGGCATATTTTGTAAAGGTGTACTGCGTTTCTCGTGAGATCCCAACAGATGGGATCCGTATTTCGCAAAACAACATCGTTGACCCAGAAAATAGATACAATCAAATTTTTAAAATTCAAGTCGAGCTGCCGGAGAGTATTTCGGAGAAAGATCGCAAAGGTATTTTGCGCTCTATTGACCGTTGTACGGTGAAAAAAGTCATTCAAACAGGCCCAGATTTTCAAATTGAAGATGTCGAGAGCTTAGATGACGATGCGCAGGCAATGCTTATGGTAAAACCTGAGCAGGATGCCAATACCTTTATTTTGGGTAAAGACCTTCCACTCGAGCAAACGATTGCTAACATGACCGGTATTCTCGCAGATCTTGGCATGAAAATCGAAGTGGCATCATGGCGCAACATTGTTCCCAATGTTTGGTCGCTTCATATACGTGATGCGGCATCACAAATGTGCTTTACCAATGGTAAAGGTGCAACAAAAGAAAGTGCACTGTGCTCAGCGCTTGGCGAGTTTATTGAACGTTTGAACTGTAACTTCTTTTACAATGATCAGTTTTTTGGGGAAGAGATTGCAAACAGTGATTTTGTGCATTATCCCAATGAAAAGTGGTTCCAACCTGGCCCAAATGATGAATTACCCGGTGAGATCTTAGACCCGTATACCTTGTCAGTTTATGACGCTGAGGGTGAGTTGAAGGGCTCTAACCTCATTGACACCAACTCAGGAAATGTGGCGCGTGGAATTTGTTCAATTCCTTACACTAGACAGTCTGATGGCGAAACTGTGTATTTTCCTTCAAACTTGATTGAAAACTTGTTCTTAAGTAATGGAATGAGTGCTGGTAATAATCTAGCCGAAGCAAAAGTACAGTGCCTTTCTGAAATTTTTGAGCGTGCAGTTAAAAAGCAAATCATTGAACAAGAAATTGTGCTACCAGATGTTCCTGAAGCAGTCTTAGCGAAATATCCAAGTATTGTTGATGGCATCAAAGCCTTAGAAGAACAGGGCTTCCCTGTGGTTGTCAAAGACGCTTCTCTTGGGGGGCAATTCCCAGTGATGTGTGTAACATTGATGAACCCTAAAACAGGCGGCGTGTTTGCGTCATTCGGTGCACATCCAAGCTTGGAAGTTGCGTTAGAACGAAGCTTAACAGAGCTACTTCAAGGTAGGAGCTTTGAAGGCTTGAACGATGTCCCAAGACCTACATTTAACAGTATGGCCGTTTCAGAGCCTGAAAACTTTGTTGAGCACTTTATTGATTCAACCGGCGTGATCTCATGGCGTTTCTTCAGTGCGAAGAAAGATTTTGACTTTGTTGAGTGGGACTTTTCTGGCACGAATGAAGAAGAGTGTGAGCAGCTATTTGGTATATTAAAAGACTTAGGGAAAGAAGCCTATATTGCTGAGTTTACGGATTTGGGCATCGCGTGTCGTATCTTGGTGCCAGGCTACTCTGAGGTGTACCCAGCCGAAGACTTAATTTGGGATAACACGAACAAAGCACTACAATACCGTGAAGATATACTGAACCTCCACCGTTTAAATGACGAAGAGCTTGCTGATTTAGTTAATCGTCTAGAGGAAAGTCAGTTAGATAATTACACGGATATTATCACCTTAATTGGCATTGAGTTTGATGAAAACACAGTATGGGGTCAGTTAACTATTCTCGAGTTAAAACTCCTTATTTACCTCGCGTTGGGTGATTTAGAGGAAACCATGGACCTAGTAGAGTCCTTCCTTCAATACAACGACAACACCGTTGAACGCGGTATTTTTTACCAAGCGATGCATACAGTATTGGAAATTGCACTTGACGACGCGTTAGAAATTGAAGATTACATTCACAACCTAACGAGAATGTTTGGCCAAGAAGTCATGACTAATGTTATCGGCTCAATTAATGGTGATGTTCGTTTCTATGGGTTGACTGAAACGAGCACTAAACTTGAAGGGCTAGATAAGCACCTTAAATTGATAGAAAGTTACAAAAAGCTACATAAAGCACGCGCTGCCATTGCTGCAAAATAGTGTGACAATATAGTTTAATTAAAAAGCCCGAAGGACTCCCTTCGGGCTTTTGTCTTTTTCTGTTTGATTGACTGAGCTAGTTTCTGCTGCGATGGGGCGCAGCGGCCGCACCTTACATGCCTCCACTGTCACCACCACCGGCATCTCCACCAAAACTTTGGCTAACATCAGTGTCTGTGTCACTGTCATGCTTATGTTTATCAACGCTGGGGTTGATTAAATACGCGCTGCTATCGCTAGACTGTGTCTTGGCGCTTGGCGAAGACGTTGATGATTTTGCGGCTAGGAATAGTTGCCTGAGCATACTAAAAATGAATACCGCAATCAGAATAGGGCAAATGACCCCTTCAACGATAGAGGGTGACTGAAGGTCTGTAAAGTACCAAGTGACAGCCAGACCCGAAATGTGACTAATCCAAAACATAACAACTCCTTATGTCGGTTATTTGTGGCATTAACGCTCAACGTCCACGCAAATTATTTAGCTAGATTGTTGTGTCTGGGCGAATTAAAGCTATCAGGATAATGCGTTGAAGGCAAATTTTGAACAAATATAGTGTTTTAAATAGGTATATTCCGTGCCATCGCATTGATGTGGAAATAGGGTCATCAATTGCACGATAGATAATTTAACCTAGGCCATCTAACGCTATGAAAATTATATTGTTTGAGGTATAAAAATGAGAACTCAACTAAAAGGCGGTTTACTTTGATCAAACCAAAACGATTGAAACCCGGAGACAATATCGCTGTATTGTCTCCTTCGACAGGGTTGCCATCAGTGTTTCCCCATATTTTTGAATGTGGTATTCGTAACTTAACAAAACTTGGCTTTAATGTGGTGGCGTATCCAACTGCACGCATGGCGATTGATAAAGTGTTTAACAATCCAAAGCAGAGGGCTGATGATATTAATCATGCTTTTGCAGACAGTAATATACAGGGCATCATTGCAACCATCGGTGGCAATGACTCCGCTAGGATTTTGAAGTATTTAGACCCACATATTATCAAGGCAAATCCGAAGTTTTTTATGGGGTACTCTGATTTTACGGCAGTGTCTGTTTATGTGAATCAATTGGGTTTAGTCACTTTTAATGGTCCTTCCGTGATGGCTGGATTTTCGCAACTACACAGTTTTCCACAAGCATATCAAGACTACGTGAAATCATTTTTATTTGATGACGTTTCAGACTCAGTTTTACCAGTATTTAGTCATTATAGCGATGGTTATCCGGATTGGGCTGAACCCTCTAATGAGGGTAAAATCCATCCTCAACAGCGCAACGATGGCCCAAGGTTTTTACAATCATCAGATGCGCACGGTGGTTGTGTATCAGGACAGCTATTTGGAGGGTGTCTTGAGGTATTGGAAATGCTGAAAGGTACACAATACTGGCCCGATGCGAGTTTTTGGCGAGGTAAAATCTTATTTTTTGAAACCTCAGAAGAAAAGCCGACAATTGACTACGTGAGATACTGGTTGAGGAATTACGGCGTGATGGGCGTGTTTGAACACGTATCTGGTGTGATATTTGGTCGTGCGAGAGATTATAGTAATGAAGAAAAAGCACTGCTAGACGATATGATAGTGTCTGTCGTGGCAGGAGAGTTTGGATGTGATCAACTCACATTAGTGAGTAATTTAGACTTTGGTCATACGGATCCCCAGTTTATTTTGCCACAAGGCGTTATGGCCGAAATTAATAGCCATCTTCGGCAAATAAGGTTATTGGAATCTCCATTTGAGCAGTGCTAGGGCAGCTTTTTGCGCCCAGCAATAAATGAATAATCAGTGAGCCCATATTAATGGGCTAATTACGCTAAGTCTATCAGCGCGCAATATTTCTTAACTTAGTTGATGAGATCGGCTACATTATTGGCCTATGCAAAATAAAAAAATATCAAAATATCTAAGTCTTATTCTTAGGCATCAACCTGAGTTAATAAACCTAACAATAGACAATCAAGGCTGGGCTGAGATAAATGAACTTATCTTAAAAACAACAGCATTCTCACTGACTTTTGAGGTCATTGCTGAGATTGTTCAAAGTAGCGACAAACAGCGATTTGCTATCAGTGAAGATGGTCGAAAGATCCGTGCTAACCAGGGCCATTCCATTCAAGTCGACTTAGGCTTGGCACCGACAACGCCACCCAAAATCCTATATCACGGAACCGCTACTCGATTTTTAGATTCAATCAATGCATAGGGTTTACAAAAAGGAGACCGCCACCATGTTCATTTAACCGAGTCAGCAGAAACTGCACGCACCGTTGGCAGTCGCTATGGCAGCGCCGTAATTCTGACCATAGATTCTGAGCTGATGCATCAACAAGGCGCACAATTTTACAAAACGAATAATGATGTCTGGCTGGTTGAACATGTACCACCGGATAAAATTGTGAACGATAAAAATTGATATAAAGGTGCTACTTTGAAAGGACCCAACCCAAATAACCCATCACCACTTGAGGGATTTCCTCAGGTAGGTTATCTCAAAAACTTCATTACTCGAGACAACATCATTGTTGGTGATTATACCTATTATGATGATCCGCAAGGCCCCGAAAACTTTGAAAAAAATGTGCTTTACCATTTCGATTTTATTGGGGACAAATTAAAAATTGGCAAGTTTTGCGCTATTGCAACGGGCGTAAAATTCATTATGAACGGTGCAAACCACCAAATGTCGGGATTTTCCACATACCCGTTTTACATCTTTGGCAATGGCTGGGAGAAAGCCACCCCTCAGGCGGGGGAGTTGCCGTACAAAGGGGATACGGAAGTGGGTCATGATGTCTGGATCGGGTATAAAGCTACCATTATGGCAGGTATCAAGGTTGGTAATGGTGCAATTATTGCCAGCAAGTCTGTAGTTACCCAAGACGTGCCGCCGTATAGCATTGTCGGTGGTAACCCCGCAAAGGTAATCAGAATGCGATTTGAACAACCTGTTATTGACACGCTCTTAAACATTGCTTGGTGGGATTGGCCTGCGGAAAAAATAACGTCTCACTTAGAGGCGATCACTGGTGGTGATTTGAAAAAGTTACAAGAGGCATGCCATGACTGACAGTAAGGTGATTCAACAAACAGTCGCTTTGCCGTCAAAAAGTTATAAGGCCAATTGCATTTTGTTACTGGCTTCTTTGCTTTTTTCAGCGGTGGCTTTCGTGCTCTATACAATGGATAACAGCAAGGGCAGCGATGTATTGGCCCTTGTAAAGTTGGGGTACATGTTCTTTTTTGTTGTGCTTTATGCATTGTTGACGTGGCGTTGGATAAAGCAGCCTGAATATATCGTAAAGCCGCTATTATGGCTTAGTTTGTTTCAAGTGGTGACAGTCAAGGTGGGTGAATGGAATATGGGGTTAAATCCCTTTTCAGTGATTGGGGTGAGTTTAGACTTTGACTCAATTTCCTTCACTGTCAATCTAATCGCAATCGCACTGTTGGCATTTACTTGGAGATACAAGCGGATGCTTGCGCGTATGAAGTATTAAGTCGAAGGACGCTGTTGTGAGGTATTTATATGGAAGCGAAGAAGGAATTTGAAGGCTTAGTGTCGTTAAGACCAGTGACTCATCTAAACTATGAAGCCATTTGCGACTTAGATGTAAGTAAGGAGCAACAAGACTTTGTGGCTTGCAATATGTGGTCGTTGGTTGAATCACATTACAATGCACATTATCAAACTCGTGGGATCTACCTAGACAATGAGCCTGTGGGCTTTTTTATGTGGGTGCCAGAGAGTAAGTGCCATGTGTCTATTTGGCGCTTTATGATTGATAAAAAATTTCAAACTCAGGGAATAGGGCGCCAAGCAATGAGGTTGGCTATTGACGAAATTAAGCGCGACGAAGAGCTGGCGTTTATTGAAATTTGTTATTGCCCTAAAAATACATTGGCGAAGGATTTTTATGCCAGTTTTGGGTTTGAGGAGTATGGCTTTGATGAAGAAGATGGGGAATATCTGGCTAAATTAACCGTGTAATTTTTTACGCTTTTTAGACAAAGTGCATGCGGGGGGAAGCAGCAACTTTCAGATTTTACTGCTGTTTTCCCTTAATTGTGTACAAAATACGGTTGAATTTAGTGTAAGTTAATGAATACTATATCTTTTTCTTTATGTTTGATGCCTAACTAGATATTACATATTTTGTTACATCATAACATTTAACTCAATTTTTTGTAGTATGAGCGATTATTTACACACCTGTATCATATGTTAGGTTAATGTTTCCCGCTGGGATGAATGAAAATAATAACCTTTGGTGTGAAAATGAAAACTCTCCTAAAAACAGCATTAGCTGTCTCTATTGCGCTCGTGACTTCAAATGCGCTGGCGAGCGAGTCAGAAGAAGAAAAATCAATCTTTAACAGTCAAACTTTTGAGGCGATGAAGCTTCGTAATATTGGCCCAGCCTATATGTCTGGACGTATTGCCGATATTGAAGTAGACCAAAAAAATCCATCGACTTGGTACACTGCAGTTGGTTCAGGTGGCGTATGGAAAACCGTCAATGCGGGGACTACTTGGACCCCTATTTTTGATAAGCAGGCGGTTTACTCCACCGGTGATGTGACGATTGACCCAAGCAACTCTAATATCATTTGGGTAGGTACAGGTGAAAATAACGGTGGCCGCCATATCAGTTTTGGTGATGGTGTATACAAGTCTGTAGACGGTGGTAAAACTTGGAAAAATATGGGCCTGAAAGACTCAGAGCGTATCTCTGATATTATGGTCCATCCAACAGATTCAAATACAGTGTGGGTGTCTGCACAAGGGCCTCTGTGGAGCAGTGGGGGTGAGCGTGGGTTGTACAAAACGACAGATGGCGGTGAAACTTGGAAGCAAGTGCTCAAGCCGGAAGATGAGTGGACGGGGGTTACCTCATTACTCATTGACCCTCGTAATCCTGACAAGCTATATGCGGCAACTTGGTCTCGTCAAAGAACGGTAGCCACATATGTTGGCACAGGCCCAGGGGCTGGCATCCATACCTCGGATGATGGTGGTGAAACTTGGACAGAGCTCAAAACAGGATTACCGACAGGTAATATGGGTAAGATTGGTATGGCAATCTCGCCTATCAACCCAGACATTGTTTATGCAACGATTGAGACAGATAACCGAAAAGGCGGATTTTATCGCTCCGCAAACCGCGGCGCGAGCTGGCAGAGAATGTCTGATGAAGTAGGCGGCGGTACGGGTCCTCACTACTACCAAGAAATCTTTGCGGATCAACATCAACTTGACCGTGTTTATATTGCTAGCAACTACAGTAAAGTGTCAGATGATGGGGGTAAAACTTGGACGCCTATCAATACCAAACGTAAACATGTAGACGATCACGCCTTTGCATTTCACCCTACGGATCCCGATTTTGTATTGATAGGCTCTGATGGCGGCATATACATGTCTCATGATCGCATGGCCAATTGGCGCTTTATGGCGAACCTGCCGTTAACGCAATTTTATAAAGTTGCGCCTGATGACGCAGAGCCTTTTTACACGGTGTATGCAGGTGCGCAAGATAACTCGACACAAGGTGGTCCATCACGTACCCGACGTTCAGAAGGGATCAAGAATAAAGATTGGTTCTTAACTCTAGGGGGAGACGGTCATCAACCTGCAGTTGAACCTGGTAACCCGAACATTATGTACTCTCAGTGGCAGCAAGGTAACTTGACTCGTCACGACCTTAAAACCAGAGAAGGTGTATACATTAAACCACAACCGCGTCCGGGCGAACCTGCTGAACGCTTTAACTGGGATGCACCTATCAATGTGTCTACGCATGATCCTAAGCGCTTATACTTTGCATCACAACGTGTTTGGCGTTCAGATGACAGAGGAGATAGCTGGAAGCCGATTTCGAGTGATTTAACCAAAAACGAAAATCGTATGCATATACCGGTCATGGGGAGAACATGGTCAGTTGAAGCCGGTTGGGACATCTATGCAATGTCTGAGTACCATACGATTGCGAACTTCACAGAAAGCCCAGTAGACGACAAGATACTTTGGGCGGGTACGGACGACGGTCTTATTCAAGTCACCAAAGATGGCGGCAAAAACTGGAAAAAAATTGATTTAAATACCATTGAAGGGATCCCTGCAATGGCGTATATCAATGATATTCGTGCTGACTTGTTCGACCCGAATACCGTATATGTAGCACTTGATAACCATAAATATGGTGATTTCAAGCCCTACCTAATTAAGTCTACCGACCTAGGAAAAACGTGGCAGTCACTGGCTGATGACTTACCTGAAAAGCACTTGGTATGGCGTATTGTGCAAGACCACGTAAACAAGGATTTGATGTTTATTGGTACCGAGTTCGGGATTTTCTTTACAGTTGATGGTGGTAAACAGTGGGTTGAACTCAATGGTGGCATCCCGACAATTTCGACACGAGATGTCAAAATTCAACGAAGAGAAAATGATTTAGTTGCGGGCACTTTTGGTCGTGGTATCTACATTCTAGATGACTACGCGCCACTGCGTGAACTCACCGAAAAGTCTATGGAGCGAGAGGCTTTGCTCATTGCACCAAGTCGACCCGTTAAGTGGTTTAGTCTAGATGGTAATCATACTAATACCGATGGTGATGATCGTTATGCGGCTAAAAACCCCGAGCATGGTGCAACTTTAACTTATTACTTAAAAGAAAGCTTACTGACTGCAAAAGCGCAGCGTCAAAAAGCAGAAAAGGAAATGGTTAAAGAAAAAAATTATCCACAGTATCCGGCTTGGGAAGAGATCGAAAAGGAAAACCAAGAACCAAAACCTGCGGTTTATCTTGAGATCCGTGATGAAAACGGTGAATTTGTAAACCGTGTTTCAGGCAAGACAACCAAAGGGTTGCACCGCGTAACATGGGACATGACCTATGCAACAGGTAAAGCGATAACGGGTGCTGAATCTTCAGGATGGAGTCCATTTGGTACAGGCTTGTTGGCTATTCCTGGCACCTACAATGCGACGTTATACAAGCGCGTAGGCAGTACCGTCTCGCAACTTGCACAGCCTGTTGAATTTGAATTGAAACCGATTACAGATAGTGCATTGCAAGCGGCATCCGCCAAAAAAGTACTTGAGTTTGGGAAGAAAATCTCAAATGCGCAAAGACGAGCAAGTGCTGTAAACGCGGTCATTGGTGAACTAAACAAATCAATGAAGACACTACGTACTGCAATTGACCGCACACCGGGTGACATCACGGCTTTAGAGTCGAACTATGCGGATATCCAAGCCGAGATAAATGCGATTAACTATGAGCTGAATGGCTTGAAATCTCGTGACCGTATGGGCACAAAGCCAGCGAACATCTCAAGTCGGTTGTTCTATGCAATGACTGCCGCTTGGTCGACCTATGGGCCTACTCAACAGCATAAAGATCAATTTGAATATGCCAGCAAGCGTCTAGAAAGCGTGAGCAAGCGTGTTAAGTCTTTACAGCAGCGTGAGATCCCACAACTGCAGCAGTCGGTAATTGACGCGGGTGGTCCATGGACCGTTGGCGCGCCATTAATGACTAAATAATTGCCAAATGTAGGCGGTGTCCAGTGTTGCTTGGCACCGCCATTTGGTGATTTTAGTCTAATCTTGATAAATACATGTCATGTAAAACGGAAGTAGGTGGACCTGATTCAATACGTGATACATTTGCTTTGATTGTGGGTTGCGACATAGCGCGATTATGTGGCGACCGGTAGCAAAATCAGTTGTAGGTAACATGAGCTTTAAAAGAACGAATAGAAACATTCATAAATGGGCAAGTATCGTTATCGTCTTACCGTTATTGGTAATCTTGATAACCGGCATTCTTTTGCTGGTAAAAAAGGAGTTCGATTTTATCCAGCCTCCCACAGCTAAAGGACTAACCGCTCAGCCTACCATTACTTTCGACCGCATTTTAGAAGCGGCACAATCTGTCGAAGCGGCTCAAATATCGGACTGGGACGATATTAATCGATTAGACGTGAGGCCAGCAAAAGGGATTACTAAAATCCGTAGTCACAACAGCATCGAAATTCAAATCGATAGTCATACAGGCGAAGTACTTCAGGTTGCAAAACGTAATTATGAGTTTATTGAAAGCCTGCATGACGGTACCTTTTTTGAGAAAAATGCAAACCTCTGGTTAATGTTACCGGTCTCTTTTATTCTACTTTTTATGGTCATAACAGGCTTAGCGATGTTTTTTCAGCCCTACAGGACCAAGAAAAAGAATCAGCGAAGACTAAGACGTAATCAGAAATAGAGTGGAATTGGGCGGTTACTTGGTGCCTTGTGACTTTTTATGGTGTGCAAAGTCGCGCTTTCATGGCTTCATGTAAGCGATAATTTTGCGACTTGTGTCTTTCATGTGGGGCAAACTTTGGACTACTCGACGCAAGTATATTCATCGCCGTTATTAGGCGTTTTTCTTCTTGGTCGCTCAGCCTGTGCTTGGAGAGTAGGGGGGATATCAATGCTACAGCGATTTCTTTTTTGGCAATATCTTCGGGCAATCCCGTGCGTGTGCAAAGCCCATAGGTACCTGCTAAGAAGTGGGGCCACTGCGTCGTTATAAACTGGTTTAGCGCTGATACATTGTCTTCGTACCCTACTGATATATTGATATTTGCTAGCGCAAGAATGGTTTCCTGCATGCGTGCGCTAAAGTGGTGATACGCATCACCTTGCGCTGTGTTGAGTTTTACCGCATCTAGCCACTGAGTGTATGCTTTTGGGTAAAACCGAATAGGTTCACGTTGCTTGTGTTCCCCAAAAAATGAGCTGCAAGTGATGTCGGCATCCAAAATATAACTGGGTTTGGGCATGACGCCAGATGCTTGTAATTTTCTAAGCCTATGAAGGGGGATATGACACGTTTTGATAAGCTGTGCTTCAGAAAGAAAGTGTACATATAGATAATCAAGTAGTTCCATTGTTCTGACCTGTTTGGCTGCAATTCAAAGCGCATTTAATTGCATTGCAGCCATAGTGAATGTCTAATTACAGCGTGTAATCTCTAAATACGTTTGCGACGCGGATCCGATAATATGTAAACAGCTCCGTTTTCCCGATATGTTGCGCTTTTTGGTGCGTAATTTCATTTCGCCAGCGCATCACGGATTCCTTGTCTTGCCAAAATGACAGTGATAGGTATTGCTCAGGATGATTGACGTTTTGATAGCGCTCTATTGAGATAAACCCGCTTTGTTTGACCAATATTTCTTTGAGCTCAGCAGCAATATCAAAATATCGAGGTGCCGTATTCGGTTTTAGGGTGACTTCAAATATAACGGCTATCACTTTAAAAGCTCCATATCGCACGTGAGGGTTTCAGGCACGCCTTTTAAAAAATAGCGTTTTTCATGCAATATAAATTGTGCTTGCTGTGCATAGCGGAAATTTTCTATGGCATCGTTATCGCTTTTTAGCCTTGCTCTATAACTTTCGTAATCGGCTAGGCTAGCAAAAGTAATTAGCCCGAAAGCACGTTTGTTATCTCCTTCATGCGGTATGAAATAACCCATCAGCCTACCACCACATTGCGGAATGATCTTTCCCCAATTTTTTGCATATAGTTCAAATTCTGCGTGCTTAAATGGATTAATTTCGTATTCAATAAAACATGTAATGGACATAGGGATTGCCTCCTTTATTATTTTGAGGCAGTCTACCAAGCCAAAAAAAGCATGCTTCGATGGTCATCGAACTAATGGTAAATATATGGAACCGAATATCTCAATCGTGGCAGGGCTCATTGCAGATCCAACCCGCGCAAAAATATTGACTGCTTTGATGGGCGGCAAAGCGCTGACTGCCACCGAGCTTGCGATCGAAGCTGACGTGACGCCTCAAACGGCGAGTAGTCACCTCTCTAAACTTGTTGCGGGTGCCTTATTACAAGTGAGAAAGCAGGGGAGGCACAAGTACTTTCAGCTGAAAGGGCTCGCTATTGCTGAACTATTGGAACAACTTTTGGTGATCACCACAACGGCACAAACGACCGTGAAGACAGGCCCAAATGACACGCGGCTACAATATGCCAGAGTATGTTATGACCATTTGGCAGGAGCGCTGGGAGTAAAGCTGTATGATGCGTTAGTCGCACGAGGTATTTTAATTGATGCGGGTGAGCAAACGCAGCTTACGGAAAAAGGTCGTATTTACTTTATTGAATTAGGAGTCGATATCGAGCACTTACAAACGAAAAGGCGGCCTGTTTGTAAGTCTTGTTTGGATTGGAGTGAGCGTCGCAATCACCTAGCTGGTAGCCTTGGGCAGTGGGTATTAGAGTATATTTTTGATAAAGGCTGGGCCGAAAGAGATTTAGATGCACGTTCCGTGCGCTTTTCAGAATCGGGTCTAAAGGCATTTAAGCGTATGTTTTTACGAGAGGTTTGAAGTATTTATGGTTTTCGGTGTTACACTTACATCGTGCATAATTAACGACTTACTAAAAGCGATATGAATTACTCCTCAATTGATAAACAATCCGATTTAGACAGGTTAGATGCGACGATTTGTTGGGAGGACTCTGTATTAGTAGAGTCATACGTTAGTCAACAATGGCCGAGTTATTTCCCTAACGCGATTGCGTCGAGTGGCGGAGCAGGGTTTCATTACCACTGCTTGTATGAAGTATGTTGCGCAGAAAAGTCTCATCTGGAAATCGTATTTATCAATGTCGAAGATCTTAATCATCGAAACTTAGTTGATATGACTTTGTCTGGCCGTGTTTTATACAACTCTGGGGTAGCGCTGTTCGATGCCGCGCAGCAGTGCTTTTTGACATGCGCAAAGGTGATATATCGTTTCGTAGATATTGAGGATCATGCGCAGTTTGGTTACTTTTTAGAATCAGGCGGTGTAGGTACAAATGCGCATATATCAGATGAGGCGTTAGACCTCTATGTCACTGACGCCAAAACGCATATGCTGTTAAACACGACAGGCCGAGAGGTAGAGGTGTTGATGAATGATGAGAACGGAAACTCTCAACATATCACACTTAATGAAGTACAAATGGAATCATTATCTCGGTTTCTCATTCAAGCTCGACTTCGAAATATTACGCAAGAACAATAAGCATTTAGGTCTCACTTACTTGCTGCGTTATACGCCATTGACTTGGAGTGGTCCCCAGCTGCTTTTTAAATTCATTGTAAAACGAACTTTTGTTGTTGAACCCACTTTCTAAAGCGATTTGGGTGATGCTTGTCTTATTTGTTGCGTGTTTCAGCAGCTGACAAGCATGTTGAATGCGGTGCTCATTGAGTAAGTTATAAAAACTCGTCTGCATGTGTTCATTGAGTAGTTCAGATGTCTGGTGTTGGGTTAAGTCCAGCCTCGTTGCCAGTTGTCCAAGTGTGAGTTGATTATCCAAAAATAGGTGTTCTTTTTGTAGCAAGTGATGCAGCTTTGCTATGCAATCTTGTGCCACAGAATCACTGAGCTGTATGGTGCGTTGTTTGAAATTGACATCCTTCGAATGAGAATTTTGCGGATCTGACTTTTTAATGACAGTGTTTTGTATATGAAGCTGAGGGGGCTTTGTTACCTGTTTAAGGCGGTAAGCGGCATAAAAAGAAAATGTCATTAGATAAGCGCAAATGCTGACATTAAGGAGTGACCACAAAGGATACGTCCAACTCGATTGGCTTAAATAAGAGATTGCCACAATACCATTCAAAGCAATTAAGTAAGTAACTGTAAATATTAATAGAGTACTGCACCGTAGGGAGTTTGTTGTGGATCTGGCCGTTGACTGCCACATGCAAGTTACATAGCTAAACATCAGCCCAAAATAGAGGATGTACAGCAATACGGTTTGAGTATGAACCCCGATGATCTTTATGGTTATAAAGAACCCAAACGGGATGCAATGAAGCGCCACCCGCTTCATGCTAGGGGGCGTCTTGCTGCAATAAAACAAGTAAGAAAATGCACAGAAAAGCAAGATGCAGCTGTTTGCGATTTGCGATATGAGCGGTGCGCTAATGTAAAATTTTAACTGTATATAGCTAATTAGTGGCATTAGCATAATGGCGAGATTTGCCAAGCTGAGGTAGTGCGCACTTTCCTCAAAGCTTCGTTCATATTTAAACATCAGGCCAGCGCAAAAGAGTGTCAGGACACAGCAAACTAAATAAAACTCCCTTTGTAATTCAATCCACATAAATAAAGTTTCTCTTAGCTCGTTTTATTCGAAATGACTAATCATGGTGTCAATTTAGCTAAATGGACACTTGCTAATTAGTTGATTGGTATAGATATTAATTCAAAAAAATCCATGTTTATCAAGATGGAATATTTTTTCCCAATCAATGAGGAGACTGGAAGCACGATAACAACAAGGACTAGGAGTCATTATGAAATCTATTCAAGCTGCAATTTTATTAACCAGTGTGAGTTTTGCGAGTGCAACTAGCGCCGCGCAACCGCTGACCGACAGCGAAATAAATACACTTAAACAAAATGTCATTACGTACATGAGCGCTTGGAATGTTTTGGACGAGAGTGACAGAGTTAATATGCTAGAAAAAGCAACGAACCCTGGATTTGTGTACCAAGATCCAAGCTCTGCGGGTTATGTGATCAACAATGCTCAACTGGTAAGCAATTGGATAGGCGGTTTTCAAGGGCAAATGCGCGAGTTTGGGCTCTGGCCTTATGATGCTACTTTGGTGTCGAATATTGAAGTACACGGTAGCATTGATTCAGCGAATATCCGGTTTAACTGGCATATCACCGCACTGGGTGGCGCGGTATCGGTTGCTGAAGGCGTCGATTATGGCACAGCCTCAGGGTTAAAACTCAACAGCATTACGGGCTTTTTTGGTGCGCTAACACCAAGGTGCCAATCGGCACGTTGGCAAGTTGGTGAAACCTATGTACGCGATAGCGTGGTAACTTTTAAAGAAGCTATCTATCAGGCTAAATGGTGGACACAAGCATCCCCAGCAGAAGATACCGACGTTTGGGTTAAGCTGCACGATTGCACGCTCTCAAACTAATCTGAATTCTAGTTAGCACCAAGGGCGGCGACATTAGCTGCCTTTTTTCAGATTGGTTTGAATGTGTGATTTTGAGCGCCACGATATTACGACAGCAATGAGAAGACAAAGACGTATTTTATGGCTAATAAGCGCTATATTGTTGATCGTTCACGCCACTGGTTTACCGCATATTAATTGTATTTATTTTGATGAGCATGGAAGCGAAAATTCATACCATTTTTAGTCAAATTAAAGATCAAATTGCTCATCGTCAAGGTGCGATTCAATTACATGCCTCTATGGCAATGGATGTGTTCGTGTTAATTATTTTGCGGTGGCTCTGGGAAAAGTACTTTATTATTAAGCTTAAAAGGCAGCCTGTTTAAGGTGAGCACCATAAAAAGTGTGTACAGGCGATTCATGCTTGCTTTTACTTGATTCTTACTAGCTTAATTGTAATGGGGGGATGGCTGTAAATGCAGATGTGACGAACGACGCACTGGCCGTGCGGCTATCGAGTATGGTCGTCAGGGGTGGGCGTTTCTATATGGAAATGCTAGATGCTCACTGCCATAGATAATCATGCTATGGTGGTTGATATTGTTGCATTTTGCTGGGCAATATACGCCTACCCTCAGGTAGAACTAGGTGTGGTAGCATATCACACCTAGATAATGCGCTTGTTAACGTAGCGCATCTTTCAATGCTGCAAGTAGCAGAGCAATGTTTTGTGCATGTGCAGTCGTGCCCATCAACCCAATTCGCCATGTTTTACCAGCGAGTTGGCCAAGCCCGGCACCAATCTCAAGGTTATATTTGTTTAACAGTGTTGCACGTACTTGGGCATCATCAACGCCATCAGGAATAATGACAGAGTTTAATTGTGGTAGACGAAAGTTTTCATCAACCAAAAAGTCAATGCCAAGTTCTGTTAAACCAGTGTGCAGCGATTTATGTAATTGAGCATGCCTTTGCCAAGTCTGCTCCAGTCCCTCTTGTTTTAGCACAAGCAATGATTCATGCAGCGCATAAAGTGAATTGATAGGGGCGGTATGGTGATAACTCCGTTTGCCGCCGCCAGACCAATAGTCCATGACGAGGGATTGATCCAAAAACCAGCTAGGCACTTTGGTTTTTCGGTTTTTTAGTACTTCAACGGCTTTGTCACTAAAGCTCACGGGAGAAATGCCTGGCACGCAAGATAAACACTTTTGGGAGCCTGAGTAGATGGCATCTATACCCCAGTCATCGACTCTCAACTCATTTCCGCCCAATGATGTCACGGCATCGACAATCGTTAAAACACCATATTGCTGAGCCAGTTGACAAAGTGATTTGGCGTCGCTGCGTGCACCTGTGGAGGTTTCCGCATGGACAAAAGCGAGGGCTTTTGCATCTGGGTGAGCAGCAAGCGCGTCGGAAACTTTCTCTACGGATACGGGGTCGCCCCATTTATCTTCAACAACAATAGGCTGCGCCCCGACGCGCTCCACATTTTCTTTTAATCGATTGCCAAATACGCCATTAATACACACTATGACCTTGTCATTTGGCTCAATTAAATTAACCACGCATGCTTCCATGCCCGCTGACCCCGGTGCTGAAAGTGCAATTGTAAATTCGTTCTTAGTGCAAAAAGCATATTGTAAAAGCTGTTTTATTTCATCCATGAGGCCTATGAATTGCGGATCTAAATGCCCAACCGTTGGTCTTGCAAGGGCACCTAAAACTCGAGGAGACACATTTGATGGGCCAGGTCCCATCAGGACGCGGGGCGTCGGGTTAAATGATTCGAACATAAAATTCCCGTTTTAAATTAGTCGTTCTAAACGAATATGCGCATTCAAAGTCGCATTACGTGAGAGCACCATTGTGGGCATTATGTCGCGCATTTTCCAGTATTGAAATCAAAAAACTGACAGGTAAGAAAACCTTACCCTACGGGCGCACTGTGCGCCATCCACGTTCGGGGTTTAGTTCAACTGCGCGCTAAGCCAATGAATAAATTGTACTTGTTTTTGAGTTTTTGACGCTAAAGGGCTCACCAGGTAGTAACCAAGTTGTGATGGCTGTGCACTATAATTACATTGACTTAATATTTTGCTCGATACTGCGTGTTTAATGAGAGTCGACGAGCAAAACACTAGCCCAGAGCCCGCAATGGCCTCGTCTATACAGTAGGACTCTTGATCAAAGTACACGACATCAAATGCAGTCTCTGTCAGCTCATTCTTTTGTAACCACTGCTGCCAAGGCGGAGAGGGTAAAAGCGGGTTCTTCCATTTTGGCACGTATACTTTGATCCTGTCTTTATTCGGGCTTTTTCTTAAGATTTCCTTTGAGCCATAAAGGTTGAACAACTCAAGCGTGAGCTTCGCGATTTGGGCTACTTTCTGGACTTCTCCGAAGCGAATAGAGATGGCTTGAGGATCATGAACTAATTGCTCACCGGTGGCGATTTCTACCTCTAAATCGGGACAACTAGTCGCTAAAATACGTAGTCGAGGGATTAAAAACTGTGCAGCAAATGAGGAGGTGGTTTGCACTTTGACTTTTTGCGCTTGAGTATCAAGTGCATTTATCGCGTTTTCTATCGTACTGAAACCCGACAGAGTCGCCTTGGCTAAAAACGTCCCTGTATCAGTGAGGGAAACTTCCCGTGTTTTGCGTGTAAATAATGCGATATTTAGCCGTGATTCAAGATTACTGATGTGGTGAGAAACGGCTGTCGCACTGATGTTCAACTCCTGTGCCGCAAGTTTAAAACTGCCGTGACGCGCTGCCACATCAAATACTTTCAGCGCTTGCATCGAAATTTTTCCCATTTCAACCTCTTTGCTCGTTGGAATTTGTAGTATACATGAGTAAAACTTATTTATAAGGTCCATCTATTCATTTGTCTGTGCAGTGAGGGGAGCGCACAATTGGTCTCGTAATTTAACGTGATGAGATATTAAAGATGACCCAATTACTTCATATAGATGCCAGTATTCGTAAACGCGAAAATGACAACCCAAACCATGACTCAATCTCCAAGAAATTAGCGCATAGTTTTGTTGAATCACTTAAAGAAAATACACCTATAACGCGCTACATTTATAGGGATGTGGGGGCAAACCCGCCGCCATTTACGGATCAAGAGTGGCTTGGCGCGGTATTTACGCCTGCGGAAAAGCGCACGGATGCTCAAAAGCAAAAGCTCTTAATGTCAGACACCTTGATAAGAGAGCTAAAAGACGCTGACATTGTGGTGATTTCTTCCCCCATGTACAATTACGGCATGCCAGCACAGTTGAAAGCTTGGTTTGACCAAGTTGTAAGGATCAATGAGACTTTTAGCTTTGACCTTGCGCGTGGCGACTTTCCTTTGGAGCCAATTTTATCGGGTAAATCCCTAGTACTTTTAACATCCTGTGGTGAATTTGGTTTTGAATCAGGTGGAATAAGAGCACGTATGAACCATTTAGCCCCCCATATACGCACATTATCTAAATACCTTGGCTGTGAAACCGTTTATGAGATTGCTTCCGAGTATCAGGAATTCTCGGATTTGAGACATCAAAACTCTTTGGCGTCTGCCTTTACCGAAACAAGAGCACTTGCCAAGTCTCTGGCGTAACCTGTAATGTAAACGGCAAAAAGCCAACATTGCCGTTTACATTAAAAATAACGTGCAATTTATCGTCTCTCACGATGAGGGCCGTCGAATAAGGGAATTACTATTGTGTCGAATAGAGACTGTCATTTATCAGTACACAGAATATGTGAAGCGTATTTTCATCACATCAATCAACCCCAACAGCAATTGGATAGTTGGCACTTTTGTGACAATGAAAAAGATGCCAACGACTGTTTGTCTTTAGTCATTGCGGGAATAAAAAAGGCCACTTCTCCGTCACTGTGGTGGTATCAAGCCAACAAGTTTGAATTGCCCAAAGTGGGTGATTTGAATGTGGTTACTGACTGGGATGGCGTTGCACATTGTATTATAAAAACGGTACGTGTTTGCGTCATACCATTTGATGAAATCAGTGCTGATTACGCTATTTTGGAAGGGGAAGGAGATAAAAGCTTGGCTTACTGGCGCAAAGTGCATTGGGATTATTATCACCGAGAATTGGCGGATACCGGTTTTACGCCGCAAAAAAGTATGCCAATCATTTGTGAAGAGTTTGAAGTGGTTTATCGGTTAAAGCATTTGTGAAACAGGGGTTGCCTTAAAAAACGGCCAGGTCAAATGACGCTTTTAGAGGCTTACAGCTGAGTTAGGGTTCATTAAAGTAGGTAAATTCGGTTCGTGAACTTTGCATTTGTAGCTAGCAATGACTAGCATAAATCATTGTTGGGCAAACAACTTGTGGCGTTTAGGGAAGGGTATGCGAATCTTAATAGTTGATGATACTTATTTTATGCGGGAATTAATTAGTGAGAGCTTACAGGATCGTGGTTTCAGTGAATTAACCCAAGCCAGTAACGGTGAAGAGGCGTTAAGTGCCTTATCTGATGCCCATTTTGATTTGATTGTAACCGATTGGAATATGCCAAAAATTAACGGTGTTGAGTTAATAAAACAAGTGAAACTCGAACCTGCCTATCAAAACATTAAAATTATTATGCTGACGGGGGATACCTCGCCTGACAAAATTCAGCAGATGAACCAGCTTGGAGTTAATGCTTACATATCAAAACCCTTCACACCTGAGTCCTTGTCTGATTTGGTGGTTAAACTCGTCTAGCCGCATGGTCATAACTTAATTTTTTCCAATTGTCCTAAACACTTGAAAAAGAGCACAAAGGCAGAGACTATAAGCACACTTTTATCTATTAACCAGAAACGGAAATTATCATGACAAAAGTTTTGCATACAGAATCAGCACCCGCGGCAATTGGTCCCTACGTACAAGGTGTTGACCTAGGAAATATGGTTTTGACTTCAGGTCAAATCCCAGTAAACCCAAAGACTGGTGACGTGCCAGAAGCGATCGCAGATCAAGCTAGACAGTCTCTTGAAAATGTAAAAGCTGTGGTTGAATCATCAGGCCTCACTGTGAGTGATATTGTGAAACTAACTGTGTTTGTTAAAGACTTAAATGACTTTGGTACGGTGAATGAAGTATATGGTCAGTTCTTTGATGAACACAACGTAGCAAATTACCCTGCACGTTCTTGTGTCGAAGTAGCACGCTTGCCAAAAGACGTTAACATCGAAATTGAGGCGATTGCAATTCGCAAGTAGTACCATTCAAAAAATAAAGGAGCGTATGCTCCTTTATTTTTAGGCATGCTATTTCACAAGTAAAATCTCAATGATCAGGGAGTTATATGATGATTGAAAGAAAACGTGGTATTCACGCTGGCCGCAACAAATCATCAGCATATAAAGATTTAGTTTGGACCGTTGCCACATCTTCAAATACACACGTCGGCATTGAAGAACAAACACACCATACCTTAAACACCATACAAGAAAATCTGGCCGAGCTAGGTTCAGACAAGAGCCAAATTGTTTCAGCGCAAGTGTACATTGCAAATATGGCAGATAAGCCAGTGATGGATGAAGTCTGGAAAGCATGGTTGGGGCCAAACCCTGAACATTGGCCGCAACGAGCCTGTCTAGGTGTTGACCTTGAAGGGAATGTACTGATTGAAGTCACTGTCACTGCAATAAGAACACTGTAATGTAATAAGGAATCGCCACGTTGATAGAAATAAAGCCAGCCCAATTTGAACATATTGATGCTTTTGTCACGATGGAGCAAGCAGATAATACATCTACTTATATCATCCCATACTCAAAAGAGATGCACTTTGCTGAGATGCATAAAGAGGACATTGTTTATTTGTCAGTGTTTGACCAAGGTGTATTAGCGGGTTTTATGATTCTAGCTTGCGAGTCAAATCACAGTGTAGAGTTTAGGCGTATTGTGATTGCGTCAAAGGGGAATGGTGTTGGTCAAAAGGCTATTTACCTAATGGAAGCTTACTGCGTAAAACAGTTATGTTGTCAGCGGATTTGGTTGGACGTATTTGAGTCCAATCTTAGAGGCATTCATATATATAAGAAACTTGGCTATCAACCTTTTGATGACTCATCTCACATGGGTAAAAAACTGATATTAATGGAAAAGGAACTCTATTAGCTGATGTAAGTAAAAGGCATTGACATCAAACTGATATATCTAGATGATTGTTTTATGAACATGAGCATACACAACAAATCAAGCCGAATTATCATCATTCCTTAGGAGTGGTGGGGCTTTTGTATGTTCGAATGATAACCCGCCTACAAGGCGGTTTTTTCATTTCTGCCTTTTAGGTACTTCGAATCAAGGAGACAGAATGAAGAAAATAGCTGTATTTGGTAAACCAGGCAGTGGTAAATCAACTTTTAGTGCCCAATTAGCCAGTCTTGCAGGGATACCTTTGTATCAAATTGATACTATGGTTTTTAATGCCGATGGGTCGCAGGTGATGCGAAGCAAGTTTGATGAAGCGCACAACACAATACTTAAGTCAGAAAGTTGGATCTTAGACGGGTTAGGACCGATAGGGCACTTTCAGCAAAGAATAGCGTGTGCGGATACACTCATTTATATCGATTTACCCTATGCTTTGAGTTATTGGCTCGTTACAAAGCGTTTGCTACAAGGAGTTTATCAGAAACCGCAAGGGTGGCCGGATGGCTGTTCTTTAGTTAAAGGTACAGTGCAATCATATAAATTTTTAGGACAGTCCCGTCAATTTTGGAGTGAATCGTTTTATCAGTCACTAAAGGCCAGCGCTAAAGAAAAGACGCTGTATAGAGTACAAACCTTAAATACGCTCAATGGCTTACTGGAAGTATTGGTGCCTCAACGGTAGTGATTGCGTACGCGGCGAATATCGCGAAGGTATTCGCCTTTTGGTCAGTTACTCATCTTGATCTAGTGTAGCTTGCAATAAAGATTCAGTCTGAATGGCGATGTCTTTCATCTTAATTGCATATTGCTCTAGCGCCTTTTGCTCAGCATTTTCCGCTACAAACTTGGGAACTGGAATTGGGTAACCTGCTTGATCCATCGCAATAAAACTAATAATGCAATGGTTTGTTTCTACCATATGCTGGTTTTGAGGGTCACCACAGCGTACTTGAATAAATATTTGCATGCTGGTTTTACCCGTGTGCGCAATTTTTGCAGACACCTCAACAATTTGGCCCACTAGAATAGGGCGGTGAAAACGAACCCCTGCGACTGAAACAGTGACACAATAAGCACCACTCCAACCGGCAGCGCAGGCGTAACCAGCCTGATCTATCCACTTCATAACCACGCCACCGTGTACTTTTCCGCCAAAATTAACATCGGTTGGTTCTGCTAGGAATCTAAAAATGACTTCTGATTGCTCGGCCATACGCGCCTCAATAATTGTCGAGTATGGGATAAGTATAGAAAAAAAGGGGCATTTCGCCCCTTGCAATTTAGGAAATAGTAATAATTGGTTGGTTATTACATGTTGGGGTAATTTGGACCGCCAGCGCCTTCAGGCGTGACCCAAGTGATATTTTGGCTAGGATCTTTAATATCACATGTCTTACAGTGGATACAGTTTTGTGCATTAATGACGAAGTGCTTCTCACCTTCCTCGTTTTCATTTACTTCATAGACGCCTGCAGGGCAGTATCGTTGCGCAGGCTCTGCATACTTCTCAAGGTTTACATTAATCGGTATTGACGCATCTTTGAGCTTCAGATGACATGGTTGCACTTCTTCATGGTTGGTATTGGATAAAAACACTGAAGATAACTTGTCGAAACTTAACTTGCCGTCTGGTTTTGGATAATTTATTTCAGTTGAATCTTTTGCCAGCCTTAGTGACTCGTAATCTTTGCTGATGTCTTTTATGGTAAATGGCAATGAACCAGAGAAAAAGTTTTGATCAATCATATTGTATGCGCCGCCTAAATAGCGACCTAACTTATGCATTGCCGGGCCAAAATTACGTGATTGATACAGCTCGTCATGTAGCCAGCTTGCTTTGAATTTATCGTCAAAGCTTTGTAGGTCGATTTGTGGCTCGTCACTTGCGAGTGCTTCAATGATGGTATCAGCACCGATAATTCCGGACTTCATCGCGGTGTGGTTGCCTTTGATTTTTGCAAAGTTTAGGGTGCCCGCATCACACCCAATTAAAAGACCGCCTGGGAAGTGCATTTTTGGCAAAGCATGCAGGCCGCCTTTAGCAATGGCTCTAGCGCCGTAGGCGATGCGCTCTCCCCCTTCAAGTGTCGCTTTGAAAACGGGGTGATGCTTCATTCTCTGGAATTCATCGAAAGGACTTAAGTACGGATTTTTATAGTTTAGGTCGATGATTAGGCCGATCACGACTTGGTTATTTTCAGCATGGTACATAAATGAACCACCGTGGGTTTCGCTATCTAATGGCCAACCTGTGCCGTGAACAACGGTTCCTTCTTTGTGCTTTTCAGGGTCTATTTGCCAAATTTCCTTGAAGCCAATTCCATAGTGCTGAGGAGATGCCGCTTTGTCCAAGTCGAATGTTTTAATGAGTTCTTTACCCAAATGGCCTCTACAACCTTCAGCAAAAACGGTATATTTTGCTCTGAGCTCCATACCGGGCATGTAGGTATCTTTTGGTTGTCCTTCTCGGTCTAAACCCATGTCGCCCGTTACTATGCCCTTCACTTCGTTTTCTTCAATGATAAGTGACTGTGCACTGAAACCAGGGAAAATCTCTACCCCTAGCTGTTCGGCTTGTTCTGCTAGCCAACGGCACACGTTCCCCATAGAAACAATGTAGTTACCGTCATTTTTAAAGGTTTTTGGTACAACCATATGAGGCAAATTCGTTGCGTTTTTCTCATCTTTGAATAGGTAAATATCATCATGGGTGACTTTAGTTGTGACCGGCGCGCCTTTTTCTGCCCAATCAGGGATTAATTCGTCTAACGCTTTGGTTTCAAATACAGCGCCCGATAAAATATGCGCGCCAACTTCTGAGCCCTTCTCCACCACACAGATCATCAATTCTTGTTCTTTTTGCTGTGCTTGTTGGGCGAGTCGAATAGCGCAAGATAGACCGGCAGGTCCAGCACCTACTATAACGACATCAAATTCCATGGTTTCACGTTCGACCATTTTTACCTCGTATACATTGACGGTAGATTAACTTAAACTCGAGTTAAGTTTTTTTTACGTTAAGCTAAGGTTATTTTAGGTTGACGTTTACGTCAACAGGAAGTAGGCTGGTTTCATTAAATTGTTTTATTGACGTACGCGTCAGCTACACAAATAACCAGATGATGGAGTAACCATGAAAGTACTTGTACCAATCAAACGCGTGATTGACTACAACGTCAAAGCGAGAGTCAAGGCCGATAACAGCGATGTTGATCTTACAAATGTAAAAATGGCTATGAACCCGTTTTGCGAAATTGCAGTAGAAGAAGCGATTAGACTAAAAGAAGCTGGCAGCGCAACAGAAGTAATTGCGGTGTCGATTGGTGATAAAGCATGTCAAGAACAGCTTCGTACTGCGCTCGCACTTGGTGCTGATAAAGCAATCCACATTGAGACTGACGCTAAATTAGAGTCACTTCATGTTGCAAAACTACTTGCGAAATTGGTTGAACAAGAAAACCCTGAATTGGTTATCTTAGGTAAGCAGTCTATAGATGCCGACAACAATCAAACTGGCCAAATGCTGGGTGCATTGACCAAGCGCGGCCAAGGAACATTTGCTTCAAAGCTCGTTATCGAAGGCGAGACAGCCGTGGTAACACGTGAAGTAGATGGCGGTCTACAGACTGTTTCATTACCTCTTCCTGCGATAGTAACAACCGACTTACGTCTGAACGAACCGCGTTATGCAACGCTACCTAACATTATGAAAGCAAAGCGTAAGCCTCTTGATGTAATCGCCGCGGATACCCTCGGTGTTGATTTGGCGCCTCGTATTGAGCTGGTTAAAGTTGAAGAGCCTGCGAAGCGTGAAGCAGGTGTTATGGTAGAGAGTGTTGAAGAGCTTGTAACTAAACTAAAGACTGAAGCGAAGGTGATCTCATGAGCGTATTAGTAATTGCAGAACATGAAAACGGAGTATTAAAGCCTGAGACTGCTAAAGTTGTGAGCGCTGCGGTTAAAGTAGGATCGCAAGTTGACGTTTTAGTTGCTGGTCACAACGTCGCTGGCGCTGCCGATGCGGTCGCGAGTATTGCTGGCGTAAATGTTGTAAAGCTGGTTGACAACGCAAGTTTTGAACATCAGTTAGCAGAAAGTAGTGCTGATTTAATTGTAGAAATTGCTGATGGTTATAGCCATATTTTTGCAAGTGCTTCGACAACAGGTAAAAATATTCTACCGCGTGTTGCGGCGCTATTAGATAAGTCACAAATCTCAGAGATCGTTGATGTTATCGATGCAGATACATTTAAACGCCCAATCTATGCTGGTAACGCAATTGCGACAGTTAAATCTCTCGAATCTCAAAAAATAGTCACTGTACGCGCAAGTGCATTCGACGCAGCGGGTGAGCAGGCGCCAGTTGCTGTTGAATCTCTATCCAATGACAATGCAAACACTTTAAGCAGCTTTGTAGGCGTAGAACAGACTGAATCAGAGCGTCCAGAACTCACAGCAGCACCGGTGATAATTTCAGGTGGTCGCGGTATGCAAAATGGTGAAAATTTTGCGCTGTTAAATGGTGTGGCTGACAAACTCGGTGCTGCAATTGGTGCATCACGTGCAGCAGTTGATGCAGGCTTTGTACCCAACGATATGCAAGTCGGTCAAACAGGTAAAATTGTAGCGCCTGATCTATACATTGCGGTTGGTATCAGTGGTGCCATTCAACACTTAGCTGGTATGAAAGACTCAAAAGTAATCGTGGCTATCAACAAAGACCCTGAAGCGCCTATTTTCCAAGTGGCGGATTATGGGTTAGTGGCAGACTTATTCGACGTATTACCTGAGCTTGAGCAAGCCCTGTAACCTATTCTGGTTGTTAAAGCCGTGTGCAATGTGCCGCGGCTTTTTTTAGAGCACTTGTCCGCCCTAAATCGATTTGACACTTTGCAAACTTAATTTTGCAATCTAAACATTGCTATACTTTCGTTTCCCTTTGACTGTTGCGCTTTATTTTATTGCCTTCTAAACAGTAAACTAGCTAGCCGGTTAGTGGGTTTTTATGCACTCACATTAAAGCCCTATTGATATACTTCTAATTTTCGGATCATCGTTTCATAGTGCTGAATCACTTAAGGCGTTGCTATGTCTTGTCGTTTTTGTGAAACGGGTCTCATTCTTTCCTCCCAGTAGATTTAGTTGACTCCATGTAGCATTACATTGTTTATTATTAGAAGCTTACATTTTACAATGGTCTGATTTAATTTTTGGAAGTACTTGGAATGATCAAAGGAAGTTGCTTATGTGCGGCAATTGAGTTCACGCTTTTGAGTCAACCGAAGGCGATAACGGCCTGTCACTGCCGTATGTGTCAAAAGCAGCACGGAGCGGCATTTGCAGTTTATGGGAGTGTGCTAATAACACAGTTGTCTATAAATAAAGGTGCCCAGCTTTTGGTTTCGTATAACTCCTCAGGTACGGTACAAAGACAGTTTTGTCAAAAATGTGGCTCAAGTTTGTTTTGGTCTGGGAGTGAGCACTACTCAGATTGGGTGTCTGTAGCGCTAACTGCACTAGACGAGCCGTACGAAGTTAAAAAAGTTAAACATATTCACCGAGAGTCCCGAGTGTGTTGGCTAGAATAGTAAATTACGTTTGAATAGAATCACACTCGACTTCCACATGTTTTGATTTGCAGGGGCAATTTAGCTCATAACTTTGTTTGCATTTGTGGCTTTGTTGCTACGACGTCAATGATGCCCGCACAGAAACGCTGATACGTTTTGGTTGAGGGGGTTAAATTGGCTCATTTAAGTCTGCAAAATCTAAAAAACTAGCTATTTCAATATGTTCAAATATTTAGTGAAATAAATACTTCATATTTTGCCGATAAGGTTCTGGCGATTTTTAGGGTAATCAGCCATTACAATCTGTGCGAGATAAATATGAAACATACACGTTCGTTACCACTTTCCAAGTCTTATAAAGCGGTCGCATTGGTGCTAGGCATCGCTGCTACTGGCGCTCAAGCTAATACTTTGCAGGGGCAAATTGGAGATCAGCAAAACAAAGCATTATTTGAAGGGGCACAAGTCTCACTGGTTGAGCTTAATAAGCGAACCAGTTCAAATCGAGATGGCAGCTTTGTGATTACTAATATCCCAGCTGGTAGTTACACATTGAAAGTCAGTTATATTGGCGCTCAGTCTAGTGAGCAAGTGATCGTTATTAGGGATAACGAAACCAAGTCGATCAAAGTTCAACTTGTGCCATTACAAAGTGAACTAGACAACATTATTGTTGTGGGTCAACGTGCAGGGCAAGCAGGCGCATTTAATAGACAAAAAAATGCCGACGGGATCATGTCCATTGTCAGTGCCGATAGTATTGGGCAATTGCCGGATCAAAATGCAGCTGAGGCATTACAGCGCTTACCTGGTATGTATATTCAGCGGGACCAAGGGGAGGGGCGCTTTGTAGGTATCCGCGGAATTGACCCAGGCTTAAACAATGTATCAATTAACGGTGCAAATGTGCCTTCTCCTGAAGCTGGGATACGCAGCGTTGCAATGGACGTCATTCCTAGTGAGTTAATCCAAAGTTTGGAAGTAAGTAAAACTGTCACACCTGATATGGATGCCAGTGCTATTGGGGGCAGTATCAACGTAAAAAGTTTAAGTGCTTTTGACCGACAGGGACGAAGTTACAGTTTTACCGCACAGGGGTCTCATAACGAACAGGTGGATAAGACCAGTCCTAAATTGTCGGCTAGCCTCAGTGATATCTTTGAATTATCAAGTCATACACAATTTGGAGTCGCCACAGCCGTTTCTTGGTTTGAGCGTGAATTTAGCTCGCACAACATGGAAACTGATGGCGGTTGGATGTCTCTCGAACAAGAAAGTGCAGAAACCTCTGAGGATGTGACGTTTTTTGGTGCCGAAGAAATAGAACAACGTCACTATCAGGTCACTCGGGAGCGACTTGGGGCGGCTTTAAACTTAGACTTACACCAAGGTGGGCTGAACAAGTACTATCTTCGATCACTGTATAGTGAGTTTTCGGATGACGAGTTTCGACTTAGAAATGAATACAAATACGATAAAGGCAAGTACTTGAGTACTGAGTCTACTGAAACTTCTGCATATTTTACCGAAGCTGAAATGGACCGAGATACAAAAGATAGGTATGAGGAACAAAGCATTTTGTCCGTTGTGGCTGGTGGTGAGCATATCCTACGAAGCTGGTTTATTGAATACAATGTCGGCTACTCCAAGTCGGATGAAATTGAGCCAAATCGCCTTGATGTTGACTTTACGGGTGAAGAGCTGGCGTTGGGTTATGCTGCGCTCGGCAGTGCTCCAACATTAGCTCATTCTGAATCAGCGCATGATCTTACTCATTTTGCGATGAATGAAATTGTTTGGGAAAACAATGTCAGTGAAGATGAAGCGACCAGTTTCAAATTAGATGTTAGCAAAGACTTTGTGATCAGCGGTCATAATGCGCAATTTAAAATGGGTCTAAAGTACAATGACCGTGATAAGGTAAATCAAGTTAAAACAGTCATTTATGACGGCGGTTTTGACGATGTGACTGCACAGCAATTTGCCATTAGTGCACCTAATTATGATCTTGGACTATTTGGACCGGGCCTATCACGTGCTGGGATCAGAAAATACTTCAATACAAACAAGGCAAGTTTGAGTATTAATGAGCTTGAAAGTGATATTGAAAGTAAAGGCAAAAGTTATAGCGCCCAAGAAACCGTCACGGCACTGTATGGTATGGTCAGTGTTGATATGGGTAAGTTAAATATTATTACTGGCTTACGTTTTGAGGATACTGACTATGAAACGTCAGGTAGCCGTGTAGAGCTGATTAAAAATGAAATACAAGACAGCGAAACTGTTGCAATTACACCTTGGCAAGTCAGCAAAGGCTATGATCATTTACTACCTAACTTAACGTTACGCTATGCGTATTCGGATTCATTGATTACTCGCTTTGCTTACACACAGACAATTGCTAGACCCAGTTTTGGAGATGCTGCGGCATTTCAGTTGTTAGAAAGTGAAACAACAGTGGACGATGGTGAAGTAACAGTCGAACGCAAAGGAGAGGTCGGCAACCCTGAACTCAACCCCTATGAGGCAACAAACTTAGACTTTTCTGTTGAATATTACCCTGGAAAAATTGGTATTATCAGTGCCGGACTGTTCCATAAAAACATTGATAACTATATTGCTAAACAGCAGGTTCAAGACAATGGCAGTTGGGATGGCTTTGAAGAGGTAATCCAGTCTGTGAATGGAGGGGAAGCAGAATTAACCGGTATTGAGCTTGCCTACACGAAGAACTTTGACAACGGATTCATGTTCTCGACAAATGGCACATTCATTGATGCAGATGAGGCACTTCCAAATCAATCTGACACTGTGGCCAACCTCATGATTGGTTATGAAGATGACAACATCAGCGCGCGTTTAAGTACAAGCTACAAGAGCAAGTCGTATATCATGACTGAAAATGATGCGCGGGTATACCAAGATACTCACAATCAAGTAGATTTGAGCGTTAAGTACTACTTTAACGAACAAACCCAATTTTACTTCAATGCTGTGAACCTGACCGATGAACCTTTCTATGTTTACCATGGGGCAAAACAATATAACTATCAGTATGAAAGCTATGGCCGCTCATTCGAGTTTGGTATCACTTTAAGTTCTTTCTAATTCGAGACATCAGCAATATTACGGAGCTGCCAAGGTAACTTGGCAGCAAATAACTATGAAACTAAAAACCGCTCACCTACTTGTTTCTGCATTGTTTGTAGGCAGCGTTTGTCCCGTTAATGCAAGCGAAATCATCTCATTTTTGGCTTTTGGTGACGGTGGATACCACCCTGATTACCCCAAAAAGAAACATATTGAAAACCCGAAAAATAAAACGCAATTTATTGCTGCAGAAAAAGCCGATTGGTTGCAAGAAAATAGACCAATTGCGGAGTTTAATCACGCTCCGATATTTGTCTACCCAAATACGGAAATAGCGACAGAGGATACAGGCGCTGCGGCTGTGGGCCAAGCGATGGCAAAGCTTTGTAAAACTAAGCCTTGTCAATTTGGCATTCAGTTGGGTGACAACATTTATCCAGATGGTGCCGATGCCAATGACGGAAAAGATGATCAAAAGCGTATGGACGATTTGATCCTTGGACCGCTGAAGCCCTTATTTGATGCCAATAAAAATCTCATTGTTTATTCTGCCTTGGGTAACCACGATTGGAAAACGTCGCGAAAAGGGGTGAAGTTACAAACCGAATGGATGGCCAAGCAGCCAAACTTTCATATGGATGCGAGAGGATATTATAGTTACACAGTTGGGAAGACAGGTAATGATGTCGAGTTCTTCGTGCTTGACACCAATATGTTATTGTCAGGTCAGCACTACTATGAAATTCCATTAAAAGAAGACGGCAGCGAGCAAGGCTTAGCATCCGCTTTAGCGAGCAGACAAGCGGAAGTTGAAGACATTGAAGTACACGAGTCACCAGTGAATGGGGAAGACCACAAACAGCTTGCCTGGTTAGCTAATGGACTTAAAAACTCAAAGGCGAAATGGAAAATCGTATATGGGCACCATATTTTATGGTCCATCGGTGGCACTAAATATGATGAAGGGCACGTATTAAGGCGACTCATTTTACCTGAATTATGTCAGTATGCAGATGCTTACATAGCGGGACATGAGCATGATCTTGAACTACTTACTGACGATTGTTCGCGAGTGATGCCCAACAATAATAAGCCTAAACTGCCATTGATCATCAGTGGTGCCGCATCAAAAATGCGCGGTACACATTCCCCATTTGCTGAGCAACAGGAAAAGCGCTATGCCGAATATGACTTAATATGGGCAAAGAGTTTTATTTGGGGATTTGCGCATATTGAGCTAGATAATCAGAGTGATAGCTTAAATGTCAGTTTTTATACGACACCCAGAGATAAGTCTGGTGACTTAATGCCTGAGGCCCGTTTTTCATTCAAACATCGTAGTGAGTAATCATCGAGAGCACGACCTATTGCGTCGTGCTCTCGGTATGCAATATTCAGTCTTTAAGAAGCGTTTTTAAATCATCAGGAATTGGCATCTTTTTTAAGGCGCTGACATTGCTTCCACCTGTATTTCCGACAGGCACCCATAGCCTTGAAAATAATATCGAGGCGACAATACGTGTACATTGACCAGCGATTTCTTTCTTATCAGCAGTTGTAAGCCCAACCTTTAGCATCCACCAATGGCTCAGTGTATGAGGTATTACGTATTTTTGCGCGAGAATATGTGCGCGTTCGAGGTGCTTAAAACAAAGAGTGAACTGTTTCGTTGCATAGTATTTTTTAGCAATATTCATCTCGTCGTTAAATGCACCTTTGAGTTTTTGATTCATCAATTTGCCCTCTATCATTTATGCATTGAGTGTCATGTTACAAATTGACGAAATGAAAAAATTGAACAAACTGGCTATGTTGTACATTGAAGCGCACTTTAAACCTTAAAAATTGCGAAAATATAAATAGCACTCTTAAGGCAAAAAAGAAGGTGCAAGTTAAAAAACAACCAAATGAATCAAGCGTAGGACGTGTTTTGAAGGTTATTGTTGTTATTAATGCATTTTTCAGGGGACAATATGTAAGCTTATAAATCTTATGGAGATTTCATGCTTATCCAAGAAGCTAGTCGACAATTTTTACTGCATTGCCAATATGTCCGTAAACTGTCACCTCACACACTCAGAGCTTACAAGAGGGACTTAGACACTTTTGTTGAGCTTATAGAAGAAAACAGTGTGCTTGACCTAAATAAACATCACTTTAAACGTTATCTATTTGAGTTGCACCAAATTGGCCTGAGTATACGCAGTATAAAGCGAAGAATCGCCTGCTTAAAGTCAATGTTTAGATGGCTGGAGCAGGAGGAGGTGATAGCCTCCAACCCAATGCAAAAGGTAGATACGTCACTTAAAGTCCCCAACGTGTTACCGAGAAATATACCTAAAAAAAACTTACGTAAAATGCTAAATACAGCAAGAAGTGAATTAGGGTTAGCAAAAGAAGCTAATTACGACCTTTCCAGTGTCAGTGCGTTGGTTAATTCTTCAAAAGACTTAAATAAGCTTACATGTATTCTGTCACTTGAATTGCTTTTTGCGACGGGGGTTCGCGTGAGTGAATTGGTCAACATTGAACTCAACCATATTTTAATAAAAGAGCGAAAGGTAAAAGTGCTGGGCAAAGGTCAACGAGAGCGTTTTGTGTTTTTACCTAGCGTTGAGGTAGTCACGCTACTAAATACTTATGTCACATTGAGAGGCAGGTTAAGCGTCGAACATAACTATTTGTTTGTAAATAGTCGAGGCAAGCAGGCATCTCCTCATTTTATTCGCAAGCAAATTCGCCAAACAGCTGAAAAAGCAAAAATTGAGAAAGTGACCCCTCATATGTACAGGCACTCATCTGCATGTCAATTGTTGGAATCAGGAGTCGATATTCGTTATGTACAAAAATTACTCGGGCATCAAAGTATTTTAACAACTCAATTGTACACCCACGTCCATGACAAAGAGCTACAAAAGAAGATAACTAAAGCAAATATACGGAGTTTTATTGCATAAAAAGTAACGATAACTAGGAATTATCA
>NZ_JAKGBI010000031.1 GCF_021530565.1 Pseudoalteromonas sp. SMS1 | reverse complement strand
TCAGAATCCTCTTCTTCGGTTGAAGAATCAGTAAAACCGGAAAAACCTGTTGCAGAGCCAAAAATTACAGTGACAGGAACAAAGCTAAGCAAAGAAGAAACGCAAAAATCAGAATCCTCTTCTTCGGTTGAAGAATCAGTAAAGCCGGAAAAACCTGTTGCAGAGCCAAAAATTACAGTGACAGGAACAAAGTTAAGCAAAGAAGAAGCGCAAAAATTAGAAACCCAACCTCGGCTATCGATGTCGTTTGTAAAAAACACCTCAGGCAATAATATAATTAATGCTATCTCACTGTTCAAATCACTTCCTCAACCAAGTGAGGGTATGGATTGTAAAGGCGTTTTAGAGGCTTTGGACAAGGTTGGCATCAGCTATGAAGTCGTCGACTCGAACACCGCAGTCATAAAAAAAGCGTTCGGTATCTATACCTACCAATATATGGATAATAGCTGTAAATAGCTTGCAAAAGTAAACGGCTTGCTAAGCTAGACGCCTTGTGCGTTTTTTATTTTATTTTTGCTGAAATCGCAGCAACTTTAGGCTGCTGCGATTGTAACCGCACAGTGGAAGTTATCTTCTAATTAGGTGAGGTTCGATATTGGTTTGAATAACTTCTCGGATGGTTGCACCACCGATACTCTCACAAGTTTGTCCGTCACGCAGATGTAATTTAGCAGCTTCACCTCTTACAACAGGGCGGACAAATCGCCAAGGGAAAAATCCAAATCGTTGTGAGCCAACATAATTGACGACTGCATTGGCATTGACAGCGTCTGCCTTTCTCGCAAAGTGGGGTAAAATGCCAGAAACACTCCCATATGTCCCTTTGTCATATTTTATTTTATGAATTTTCTGAAATGATACATCTAAAGAAGGCTCACCAGTAATTAAACAGATATCTAGAGGATCATTTGCAGCGGCTGAAGCCGATAGAAGCAATGAGAGTACGAGTAAACTTTTTTTCATGTATAGATAACTTATGACCTTTTGTAAAGCGGAGATGTTAAAAGCAAAAGTCTATATTGTTTGCGCGAAATACAAAATATGAAAAATCATAATTAATTGATTCTATTAGTTAAATGATTGGAAATTGGTCGACTTGTTCACACAATAGTCAGCTGCTCTTTTACTGATGAAATGGCGGCCATCGTTATTAAATTAGCAGGAGTGTCGCAATCCTTCTCAGTCAGTTTAGGGCAAAGAAGTCATTTCATGTGCTTACCTTCTATCAACTGCGAGTTTTAAACTCAACGTGACTGCATATGCTTACGACTCGGGTGTTAGAAAGTGACGATTAAAAGAACAGAAGACACCCTTGATACTAGGTGTTGTCAGGCCACACGTAATCTTCCCTAAAAAGCGTTGCATGCGGTTAATCCATTGCGATAGGCGGACATTCGAAGAAACATTTAAAACATGCTCAAAAAACCACCTTTCTTGCCGATAAAGAAGTGCATTGGTATGTCTGGAGGGCGTATGAAAATTGAAAATGCACACATCAATCTGATGAATAAACATGAAAGCGAAACCCATGTTTATGAAGCGCGATCTGAGGTAGCAGGAGAGGGAGTCCAAAGTCAAACCTCAAACACAGCGACACCTTTGTCTAATAATGTCAAAGTGAGTGAAAGTGAGCTGTCCATGCAAACAGATGCGAAAACGTACATTTTAAAATTGCTCGTTCAAAAGTTGACAGGAAAAGATGTTGAATGGTTTGGCGACGTTGTGGGTAAAGACCTATCGCATATGGAAATGTCTAGGCTTATTTCACGTGTTGGAGGTGAAGAAGCTGAGCAAAATGACGCGACTCAAATTATCGTTGAGCGATTGACGCAGGAGTACCAATCCAATGCTTTACAAATGGATGGGCAGCTTACATTAGAAGGGGGTAAGCAGATAAACTTTGCTTTCAAAGCGCTATTTGAACAGTCCCATACTAGCTATCAACGCACAATCGAAAATGTAAATATGAAAGATCCACTCATCATTAGTTTCACAAATAAATCCGTTGAACTAGACAACAAGAATATGCGTTTTGATATTGATGCAGACGGCAAAGCTGACAGCTTTGCGTATCTTAAAAAAGGTTATGGTTACTTGGCATTAGATCTAAATAAAAATGACTTGATAGATAACGGTAATGAGTTATTTGGTGCTTTGAGTGGGAATGGTTTTGCTGATTTATCGTTATATGATGAAGATGGTAATGGGTTTATTGATGAAAATGATGAAGTATTCGATAGTCTTAAAGTGTGGATTAAGAACGCTGGAGAAGACAAATTACTGTCATTACAGGAGGCAAACATAGGCGCGATTGGGTTACAAAATGTTGATACGCCACTGAACATTAGAGAGCAAGGTGAACTCAAGGGGGCCGTTCGAAAGTCTGGCTTTTACCTTGACGAAGAAGGCAATGCAAACCTCATACAGCAAGTGGACTATGTTGTGTGATGTGTATACATTGCACAGGTTACAGCATGCCACTTGATTGCTAGACAATGATACTCTAGCGCACTTTATTTGTGTTTTTAGTAGGTACAAAGCATTTTTGGCCTCATTCGTCGATAACAAATAGTTACAATATAACTAAACGTGTAGAGTCTCAACCGACTATAGCCTTGGTGACACTTGAGTGGATATCAGGCTGAGTTTCGATTCAAAGTACATGATAGTAGATTTCAATTTATTAAGTGGATAACAGCATGGTTAGATTCATTTTTGCTTTGCTTGCACTGGTGTTTGCAAATGCCATTCAAGCGTTACCTCAAGTCCAGTTTTCTCCGCTCAGTCTTGAGCAAAATAAACACCTTATTGTATTCGTTAATTATGAACACCCGCTATCGGGCTTGTCTGCCCAAGTGGATCAAAAAACCAAGGGGCAACTTCGTCTGGCGATTGAAAGTGCAGGATTTAAAGGCGCATTTGGTGAAACTCAGACTTTTTACGGTTTAGCGCCTTTCGCTCAGATAACGATGATTGGTGCGGGTCAAAAGATGTTAGGCCAATCTCAATTGCAGGACTTGGGCGGATATGCTGCCGCAGCTACCCCTGCTAATGGCCAGAACCAATTCGCTGTGATCACCGATAGCCTTAACTCGCAAGTGACTGTACCAGAAGCGTGGGTCGCAATGGGGGCTGCGCTACGTGATTATCATTTTGACAAATACAAAGCACAGGCTGCCAAATCTGACCCCAGACATTTTTTGATACAAAGCCATGACTATAAAACGGCCGCCAAAAAGTATGATAATGACCTTCGGTATATTGTTAAAGGCGTTCATTTAACACGCGATATGGCTTCAGAGCCTGGTAAAGGTATTTATCCTCAAAGCTTTGTTAAGAGAGTGAAGGAGGCCTTTGATGGTATAGACAATGTTGATATTGACGTATTAAATGTCAGAGACATGAAAAAGCGCGGAATGGGGGCCATTTTGGGGGTTGGCCTGGGCTCGATTCATGAGCCTCGTATGTTGGTTATCCACTATCGAGGAAGCGCGAAAAAAGCGGCGCCAATTGCGCTTGTAGGAAAAGGTATTACCTTTGATACCGGTGGTATAAGTCTCAAGAAAAACAGTGGCATGTGGCAAATGAAATCGGACTTGTCTGGCGCTGCAGCCGTCGCGGGTGCACTACTCGCGGTCGCAAGTCGTGGCGAAAATGTGAACCTAGTGGGGGTGATGCCTTTAGCTGAAAATATGCCTGCGGAAGATGCGATTAGACCGGGAGATGTGTTAACTACCATGCAAGGTACAACCATCGAAATCATTTCAACAGATGCGGAAGGGCGATTGCTTTTGGCAGATGCGGTGAGATACACGCAAGATGAGTTTAAACCGAAAATGTTAGTCAACATTGCCACTTTAACAGGCTCAGCTGCACGTGCTTTGAGTGATGAATATGCCGCAATGATTACACGGGACTGGTCACTCGCACAGCGTATGATGTCCGTGGGTGAAATAAGCGGAGAAGCTGTTTGGCCACTGCCTCTTCACCCAAACTTCTTTAAACAAATCAAGTCTGATATAGCGGATATTAAGAACTCAGGGGCCGGTAATCCAGGGGCGAGCATAGGAGCTGCGGTCGTTGCCACGTTTGTGGATGAAGATCTCCCTTGGGTTCATTTAGATATTGCGGGTGTGGATTGGTTAAATCACCCCATTGCGATTGCGCCTAAGGGGTCACAAGGTTGGGGGGTGCGCTTTTTAGACCAAGTCGTACGAGACAACCTGAGTCAATAACTGGTTTTTATACTTAAAAAGCAGTGTCTAAACCTGAGCTGCTTTTTGTAAAGTTTACTGGCTAAACTCAAGTGCAAAGTTTTGTAAAAATATTCCTCGGATAAGTTTACCTTCTGTGTCTATTTAGTTGTGTTCCTAAAAAATATAATTACCCACAGTGAATTTAGGAATAATAATAATGACAAGCGCTACTGTAGTGACTAACACTCTTCAACATCGTAAAAACTCGAACACGCATGGGATTGGGCTACGCCAACACAAACTCAGCAAAGTTATATATAACTTATTATTTGGCATATCTGGGCTTTACGCCGGTTGGTCTCATATGGCTTTGGCTGACGCGAACCAACTTCAAGTGGAGTCAAATACTCAAAGGTATGAAGCGCAATACTTTGAGGAGTTTGAGCCACAAACACTATACAACATGTTGGAGAATACACCGGGCGCCAACGCTGTCTTAATTAAATTGGGAGATACACAACAGGCACGGGGTTTTGGCTCTGCAGGCGAACCTTTGCTGATTAATGGTCGACGTTTATCAGGAAAAGAAATTAATATTGAAAGTGAATTAACTAAAATCCAAGCCAAAGATGTCGAATATATTGAACTAATCCGGGGGACAAGTGCGAACCTTGATGTGCAAAGTGATGGCTTAGTGATCAATGTGGTTCTTAAAGAAAAGATAAATGCTTCTTTGCTGGCGTCGGTAGGCACAGTGTCGACCCCTGGTTTGGGCATTAAATATTATGGTTCGTTGATATACAGTGACAGTGCTGAAGCATTTAAATACCGAGTTGGCATAGAGCGGGATGTTAATCCTAATTTAATGACCACGTCAGATGATTATCATCAACCCAACTCCCAACCTATGTCGCACTATGAGCGTGTTCGTGATAACTGGTATAAAAATGAACAAATCTTCGCAGGAATGGAGTTTTTCGGTGCTGAAAAAACCACGTTCAATCTAAATGGGCTTTACGCCCAAAGCCGAGTCGACAGCATAACCGAAACAGATATTCAAGATTGGATAGCCAATGAAGCCAGTAAAAATGCCCTGCTATACGATTGGGAAACGGAACAGTGGGAATTGAGTGGTGACATTACTCATCAGCTAAATTCAGCACACCAACTTAAGTTACGTTTCATTGCTAACCGAGCAGATTCTAATGATCAGTCATGGAAGTATGAGATGACAGGAGACCAATTGGGGGTGTTGGACTACAGCTTTCCAAGGGTGTTCACAACAAAAGAAACCGTACTTCGTGCCAATTGGAAGTATACGATAAATGATAGGCACTCTGTGGATGCGGGTTTTGAGTCCGCAGTGAATAGTCACAATGAAAACTTGCAATTTATATATGGCGCGAGTGGAGATAAAAAAGTAGAGCTCAATGACATCGAGGAAGTAAGAAGTGAAACATTCATCAATTACAACTACACCGTATCGTCTGACCTAAACATTCAATCCTCATTAATTTATGAGCGAGCCTCCATCGATGTGGTCACTGATGTATCCATTTTGGATGGCAGTATGGCGCGTGAAGAGGCTGAAACCGTTAAGCGCGACAATGCCCGCACACTCTCTTATATTAAGCCAAGGTTAAACGTACGCTACGACATCGATGCGCAATATCAAGCGCGTTTTAATTATGTCCGCACGGTTAGTCAGTTGGATCTTGAAGATTTTGTACCATGGTACAATCGTGACTTGTCTATTTTGGAAGAAACGAACCCCGATTTGAAACCCGAGGTACGGGATGAGCTTTCTGTTAGCCTTGAAAGGCAGTGGCTGGACACTGAAGGGAGTTTTACCGTCACACCGTATTACCACGATATAAGTGACCTGCTGACTGAAATTCCTTTAAAAACGCGCTCAGGAGATGGCAATATTGAGCGCGGCAAGGAGTATGGTATAGAGCTCAATACAAACTTCGGGCTTGAAGCTTTTGGTGTTGAGAACACATTGGTTAGCCTTGTGTATACAATGAGAAAATCTGAAATGATTAACCCTTACACAGGTCAAAAGACAGATATTCGCCGCCTCAGTAATAACGAGTGGAATGTTAAAATAGTTAAAACCGATGTGCTGCCGGGCTTATCGATGAGTTTGGCATTTGAAAACGACGGTGATTTTGACTTTTATAGGCATGATTTGCAGGGGCATTTCGACAACAAAACGGAGGCCATCATGACGTTAGATTATCAGATAAGTCATGATTTTAAGCTTCGAGTAGAAGGCAAGGATCTCTTTGGGCAAGAGTACTATGTTACGCGTCAAAGGTATGAAGGTGAATATACACAATCTGATATAAGTAGATTGGAGTATCGCCGCGCTTACCGGGAGCCTAAGTACTTTATTTCTGTCGTAGGTCAGTTTTAAGAGGGGATTTCCATCGCTCCAATAAGACGCATCAAAGCGAATAATTCAATTGCTACAGTACTAAATTGGTAAAATACTGAGGCTCAAGTCCCAATAAAGCGCATAAAAGACGGCCAGTTCCGTTTCAATATAGCTTCCGCACAATTTTGCTGTTAGATATGTGGATTGCGCCCTTAATATGGGGGGCCAGGAAAGACTAACTGTTTTTGGCGTCCAGACACTTTGGTTTTATATTATTTATTTAATAATATTTTAAATTCTATTAATTATTGTTTGAGCCCAGTGTGCATGTTGCTATATTGGCGTGACATTTATTTTAAGGACAATAAAATGAAAATCTTACTTACAATATTTATTACCGTGTTTTCTTTCAACGCTATGGCAATGCAAACAAAATCACCTCAAAAAATTGCATATTTAATGACGTGGGCCGATTACACTGGTGGTGTGTTTAAATTCGCACTTGAAACTCAAGATGAAGAGGCGCAGTCACTCTGTCCGGGCGGGTATTGGTTAGACGGTGCAAGTGATAAAAATGCTGCGCTTTATGACTTTATAAAGGATGCGTATCAAGCAAAAACCCCCATCGTTGTGTATGCAAACGAATCTCAGGATTGGGATGGGATGATCACCAAGGAGTGTAAACTACAATTGGCCGCAGGTGTGTAACGCTCATTTAGATTAGGTGCTGGGCCAACATTGTTAAGGTATTTAACCTTGTACAAGGCTAAGCGCCTTTAAAATATTCAAATATAATTTAAGACTATTCTACTTTTTAACTACTATGAAATTTGTATTTATCGCTTTAGTATCGGTGTTTTTTTCTTTCTCATTAATGGCGAATGTTGAGATTAAGACTGCAAATCAAACTCTAAAAGAACAAAAAATTAAATCTGACTTACTCTTATTGCATACGCAGTATGACTTAACTCCTTGGCTCTATACTGACAAAGTGTTAGTTGACGAGGGGGCAAAAGTGCCATTCAGCCACCCCGTCATTACTATGAGCACGCAAAAAAAGTATTTGGAAAATAAAGTGAAGCTGCTATCAACATACTTACATGAGCAGTTTCACTGGCATGTCATCATCAATGGAAAACCCAGTAAAGAAGCATTTCGAGCACGGATAAAGCAAGATTTTCCCAAAGTGAAAGTCGGGTTTCCCTATGGCAGTAGAGATGAAGGCAGTACTTTAAGCCATATTATAGTGTGTTACCTGGAATATATCGCATTGACAGAACTTGTTGGTGAGCAAAAAGCGCGCGAAAACTTATCAACGAATGGATACTATACATGGGTGTATGACACCGTTTTAAATCCAGCTAATAAAGTAACGTTGGATGCTATGTTGTCAGAGTTTGGTCTTGAATTTAGATCTAAAGTGATGAAAACAGGAAAATAGTGGGTACGTCTAAAGTGTGGCAATCGCACATGGATCACGTCATTAATACAATGTGTAAAATTCATAGCGTTTGCTTACCTTGACTGGTTATTGATGGTGTAATTTCTGCCGAGGTTAACCTCAGAGTCGCTAATGGGACGTTTTTAACTATTTAGCAAGGCTGTATCTGTCAATTAACATGAAGAGCGCATAGATATGAAAAGAGCCCAAGTCATTGCGATTAGCGGCGCCTCTGGATCTGGAAAATCTTCGGTCATTAAATTGCTTTGCGCGCATTTTAATTGTCCGTCATTACTTTTTGATGACTTTGTGACTAGTCGAACTTATCCTAAGGATATGAAAAACTGGTTTTCAGAAGGGGGGGAACTGGCGCTAATTCAAGCGCCGCAACTCGAACGTGCACTTCAACATTTGAGACAACAGACTGAGTCAGACTATATCTTTGTAGAAGAACCTTTTGGTCGTTGTCGACCATCCATTGCGCCTCTGATAGATTATGTGGTGCTCATCAATACTCCTTTAGAGCTGTGTTTGGCGCGAGTCATCTTAAGAAACATAGCGCACTCAACCTCCAATACGGTCAATTCAATTACTCAATACCTTGCACAGTACGAAAGTCATTTAAGGGACATATATTTACACGTGTCGAATGAAGTAAAGGCACAAAGTGATTTAGTCATACAGGATGAACCCAGTACAGAAGCCATTAAAACGGAAATTATAACTTGGTTGAAGTCACTCTCTAATCAGTAGGGTGGTGAATAGTTTTAGTGCTCATTAGTTAACAAGGAAAAGTCGCTACATGGAATACAATAGCCCCCTAAGTTTAGAAAAAGAAAAAAAGCTCATTTCACTATTAAAAATGACTCCTGACAGCCAAGTGATCGAGGTTGGTTGTGGTAATGGAAAGTTTTTACTCAGCTTAATGGAGGCCTATGAAGTCAGTGTATTAGGTGTTGATACGGACAGCATGTTAATCAATCAAGCAAGAGGGGCGGCAGACACTCGCTTTGAAAATCGGACTTATCGGTTCATCTGTGAAGACTTTCAATCATTGAATTTGAGGTCGCAATCGTATGACTTATTGATTTGTAATGGATCTTCGCATGCATTTGGAGCCGGGGCGCATGCGGTGTCAAGCGTCGCACAGCACGCAAACAGGTTGTTAAAGCAAGGAGGATTATTGTTACTAGGGGAGTGTTACTGGAAAAAGGCACCGCCTCAGGCATATCTAGACTTCCTTGGGCAGGATAAAGGTATTTACTCAGATTACAAAGGAAATATCGATCTCGTTCATGCCCAAGGCTTTAATCCCATTTATGCAACATCGAGCAGTCAACATGAATGGGACAATTTCGAATGGTCTCATAAACAAATAACACGCGAGTGCTTAAAAGGCGATCCAACCAATAGCCAGTTGAAGAAAAAGATGTTACGCATCGAAACATGGCTAGACGCCTACTTAAAGTGGGGTCGTGAACATCTGGGCTATGGCTTTTATTTATTTGAGAAAAACACCTTGTGCCAGAAGTAGGTAGTTAATTAATTGAAGATCGTTTAGCCTGTCAGCCGTGTAAATCAACGCCATATTAGAAGCGAAGAGGAAGATGATATCTATTTTTGCTGTATCTCAGGTTTTAGTGGCATTCGCGTTGCTGATTGAAGGCACCGCGATGCAAATGAAGCACAAACATCACTTGTTAGTGCTGTTGTCGATGAGCTGTCTTTTGAACAGCATTCACTATTTTCTATTGGATCAAGCAACAGCGGGTTTTATCTTTTTACTTTCCAGTGTTCGGTTTTTGATTAACTTACGTTGGCAAAGCTTTAAGTTGGCGGCGCTATTTTTGTCAGTGAACGTTGTTGTCACTATGTTAACTTACAATGGAGTACTGAGCATTCTTGGGCTATGCGCGACGTTATTTATAACCACATCTGGTTTTTGCAAAGACAGGGCGATGCGCATTTTAATGATCGTGGGTGGTTTAATTTGGTTAATTCACAATGTCATTTTGATGTCACCGATCGCCATATTGCTAGAGTTATGTTTTGTTATAAGTGGTGCACTTGGTTTTTATCGACATTATTACCGTAGCCATAACAAACCAGCTCAACAGGCGTTAAATTCAAAGAAGTTGTGACGTGGTAAGTCAGCACTACTCACCGATTTAAAGGCTATGTACATCCGAGTAAGCAATAAGTGATGTGATTTATAGCGTGGATGCTAAAACCTGCATAAGTTAGTTAGTTAGGGTAGCAAGATTGACGCTGGAATTACCTGATAATATTGACAAGGGATTTTCTTGTATCAATTACCCATTCGGGCGAAGCGAGAGTGAAATTAAGATTATGTATCTTGTTTCAATTTTCATGAAGCGCGATGAAATAAAACAGCGATATTTTTATTTTAGGAGTGCGTATTCTAGAGCTTTGTCTATGGAGCAGCACCTACAACAAACATCTGGCACTGTTCATGGGATTAACGCCTAATTAGTGGCCTGTTTCATAACTGGCACGGGCGGTGTTTGTCGTTTCCCAAGTACCGTCTTTATATAGAATTGTTGCGGTTGCCGAATTTGATGCATATGCACGGATCGACGCATTACAACTTGTTTTCGAACTTGTCCCGCATCTAGCAGAGCCGTTCCATCTGACTTCTTGAATTTCTTTAGTGACGTTTTTAAGGTAAAAACGACCATTGGTTGAACTACCGAATGAGTAATCAAAAGCCATGCAGTTTTTCGTCCCATTGCCCCAAGAGTTGCCACTATTTTTTGCATAAACGTCACAGACTAATTCGGCTGAAAAAGCCTGACCAGCAAAAAGGGTTCCCGCAATTAACGTAAGTGCTTTTAATGTGGTTTTCATGATATTTTCCTTGTTAGTTAACAGTTTCTTTATGGCGCCATTTTGTAATGCGCAATAACAAGTTAATAAATAGTTGTTAACCCAGTCAACTAAAAAGTTAAAATATTCTCTATTGATACGGTGTTTTGCTGCATAGTTGTATGCATTTTTATGTTCAATATCTTTATAATCCAAATATTTTGGACCTTAATATTTTATTTTTACTTAATTAATTGACTGACTTTTATAGTTATAATTTTAATTTTTCAGCGAAACACTTTAGCTATTAAATGAAACACAGAGATAGGCTGGGTTAAATCACTTAAGAGTCGCGCAATTCGTTATTTTTAATAGGAGATGTGTGACATTGATTAAACACGCATGGTAAGAGTGGCTAATCGATAAAAAATACTTTAAGCTCCTTTAATAAGTTAATGATTTATAGAATTAATTTTTAAAATATCCTATCTCGTAATAGACTGCTCTAACTTTCGGTAATCTGACAAACTAAATAAAGCTTTAACTTATACCATTGTTGGGGCAGAGGTTTACAGAGCTACCTACTGGTTAAGGGATTGGAATTACGTTCGAAATCGACAAACAAACTTAACTTGAAGTTGTAATTGAAGGAAATGTAGTGCAATGAAACCAAAACTTTTTATTCTAAAAATGCCGTTCGAAGACGGTCCTGGGACCATCTGGATTTGTTCGCACTGTGCAATGATCGAAGGGGCTCTGGCTGTCAACCAGCACTGGGCTAGTGAGGTCGACATACAGCGTATCGATTTTGAACGCCCACGAAAACAACTTGTCGCGTTACTTGGAGAAGACAAACAATGGTTACCTGTACTCGTTTTGGAAGATGGTGCCACTATCACGGCACCTGTGGACATTATTAATTACCTTGCCGATAAATTTGGCGGTGCTGCTGCACACCCTTAAGTTGTCAATCATAAATAAACATGTGCTGTTAGGTTGTGTCGGTTGAAGCACGTACTGTTTTTGCCAGACACACGTTATCGTGATGAACGAAGGGATTTGATATGGTCAATTATAAATTGCGTCAGTTTTGGAAATTGAAGCGTTAAAGACATTCTTTGCCGGTATGGCTCGAATCAATGGAACTATTTAACTGAAGAAGGCGTCAGCAGGCATGATGAATAATGCAGGCTTTCAAGTACTAGACGACTTTTATGACCCAGATAAACGCACCCATGGCTCTTGAGACAGCGTCGTTTTGCACTGTCTATATGATAACTAAACAAAGTTGATAGGCGCGGTTTGTCCAAATATCAATCAAAGTCATTTTCATACCCTCTGGGCGGAGGTGTCCAACCACGTTCATCGTGGCTATGTTTGTCTATTCGGTCAGATTGCATGGCATCTTTAATTGCTTCTTCGATTTGCATAAACAACTTGCGGTAATCGTGATCATATTGTTCCCCCTCACTTCTGAGTACCCACTGTTCATATAGTTGCTGAGACGCTTGCTGTTCTGTTTTGATAAAGGCATGTTTTTTCTGTTCCACCAAAAATGGGTGATAACCAAGTGATGTCATAGCGTATGCCCCGGTTTCTAGTGCTGAATGATAGGTTTCATTGATAATGAGATCTGCGCCAGCGTGTTTAAGCTCGTAATTATGGCCTCTATCAAATGCGCGTGAGATGATGATGACATGGGGATAGGTACGTTTCACATAGTGTACTAGCGCTTTTGCACTTTCTCGGTCATCTATGGCAATAACTAAAGAGGTTGCGTCTTCAATACCAGCAGTGTGCAACAACTCTGGCCTTGTTGCATCGCCAAAAAAAGTTTGAATGTTGATTGTTCTGAGGTTTTCGACTTGTGCCGCATCTAAGTCCATCACAACAGTCTTTACGCCATTTGCAACCAATAAGCGATTTACAACCTGCCCAAAGCGACCACCCCCAGCAATAATGACGTTACCTTTTTCATCAATGTTATCGAATGCTTTGTCACTCGCCGTACTGCGATATCGGGGCATAATCACTTTTTCGAAAATTATAAATAAAGCAGGAGTGAGGAACATAGAAAGCGCAACAACGAGTTGCAGTATTTGCGCCGTGTCAGTGGGGATGACATGGCTTTGGGTAGTAAAACTGAGTAATACAAATCCGAATTCGCCCGCTTGCGCAAGGCTTAAAGCAAATAGCCAGCGATCACTATTTCTGATTTTAAAGATGATTGCCAGCGCCCAAAGTATACAGGCTTTAATGGCTATTACAGAAAGGGTTAAGGCAATGATAAGCAATAATTGACTCGAGAGAATGTCAAAATCAATGCCGGCGCCAACCGTCATAAAGAAGAGCCCCAGAAGTAGCCCTTTGAATGGTTCAATATTCGATTCTAATTCATGGCGAAACTCACTGTTCGCCAGGACGACGCCTGCGAGAAAAGTGCCCAAAGCAGGTGAAAGGCCGACTAAGCTCATAAGTGCTGCAATGCCAATGACGATGAGCAGTGCAGTGGCAACGAATATCTCTCTCAAGCCCGATTGTGCGACATAGTGAAAAAGGGGGCGACTTAAAAAGTGCCCTAATAGTATGACGCCACTGATACTTGCAAGAATAGCCAATGCGAATGCCCATGTTGGTAGTCCTGCAACAAGACTAAGCTGCGCATGCGCTTCGGCTGTTTCTTTGCTTGTTTCTGCCAATGCAACCAACTCCGGCATCGCCAACATTGGAATAAAGGCTAACATGGGAATAACAGCAATATCCTGCATTAGGAGTACTGAAAAAGCATTTTTGCCCCCTTCAGTTTTGGTTAATCCTTTTTCATTGAATGTTTGCAATACGATGGCGGTCGACGAGAGTGATAATACGAGTCCAATTGCTAGCGCAACAGAGAGGGGTTGTGCCAGGAAAAGTGCAATGGCGCTGATGCAAATCGCACTCAAAATGACCTGTAGACCTCCTAGGCCTATCAAACGATTACGCATCTGCCAGAGCATTTGTGGTTGTAGCTCAAGCCCTACTAAGAAAAGCATCATAACGACACCAAACTCAGCAAAATGCTGAATCGTAATGGCTTCTTGGCCCACGAACCCAGCAACTGGACCAATGATAACACCTGCTATCAAATAGCCTAAGACCGAGCCAAGACCAAGCTTCTTCGCGAGTGGCACCGCTATCACTGCGGCGATGAGGTAAACAAATGCCTGAATAAAGTACATAGTCATAATCAGCGCTCTCTTTGATGACGGGTGTCTAACAATTCATTGATCGTAACAAGTGAATCTACACTGTTTGGGTCGAACTTATTATGATGTAATTCTTCTAATAGTAATTTCCAGTCTTGCAAATGCTGTGCAAGTGTCCCATCGGCGAGTGCACTCCGACTGCTGAAAAGTGCAAATGGCGGGAGGTATTGCATACCCGTAATATACGCAGTTTGCTCCAAAGGCTGCAAAAGCGTTCGCACATTGAAATGGTTATAACCATTGGTACGATATGCGTCTGCTCGACCTCCGGCGCTGATAGCACATAAAAATATTTTGCCATGTAAAGCGGTGCCTCCATGACCATAGGCATAACCATATTCAAGTACCAGATCTTGCCATTCTTTTAATATAGAAGGAGTTGAATACCAGTAAAAAGGAAATTGAAAGATGATGACATCGTGCGCGTTAAGCTGACGTTGTTCTTTGTCAATGTCAATTTGATAGGTTGGATAGTGCGCATAGAGATCAACGGCCGTGACGTACTCAAGGGCGCGTGCATATTCAAACATCGGACAGTTCACTTCAGAGCGATGTGGTGATGGGTGTGCAAACAAGAGCAAGATTTTATTTTTATTCATAATAGACCGCCAAAAGTTGAGCTAAAAGGCACAAAAGGGCTAAAAATACCCAATTTAAACTGCCAACCTTTAAAAAGTATGCATGCCACGCACTGGATAATTGTTATCAGGGTTGCGGATCCAAGCTAACCCATTCGTTAACGCTGCCAGTTCAGGCCTAACAAAGGGGTTATTTGAAATATCAATGACTTGAATATTGCCCTGTGAATTCACGACAAACAATGCGGGCTCTGCAAAAGGATGATCGGTTTCCTGCTCTGAACGAGGAACAGAAATGTACAAGCCTAAGGTTTTCATTTTTTCTAAAGGTAACCCGTATGCAATTGGGTAACCTACAGACACATTTTGTAAATGAGTTTCAAGCTGATCTTTGCTATCACCAGACACCGCAATTATGTCGACACCAATTTCGGCTAGTTTGTCTCTATAGGTTTCAAGCTGGTTTAGGTATTTTGTGCAAAGAGGGCAATGTTTCCCTCGGTATATCAATACAATTTGCCAGTCTAGTCCACTTTGTGGGTCGCCCAATGTTCGCTGTTCGCCATTGAGTAACGACACGGTCACTTCTGGAAATTTAACCCCAGGATGGAGTTTTTGGGTGTAATGATGAGACATGATTAATTCCTTAATAGAGTTGTGTTAAATGGCTTCAAAACGTTGCAAGTCTTTTGCAATATCGGCGTTTTTTCAACACGTCGTAACATGCAAAGGATGGTATAGAAGTTATGCCAAAAAATTTAAAATTCATATGCATATGAAATAGTAGATCATCAATGGGTTTGCAATCGAAAAACGCATCTCCATGACATAAAGCACCCGCCGTACCGGCGGTAAACACTTCGACCAAATACTTTTTAAAAGGCCAGATCTCGGCAATCCAATTTATTGGCGACAGCAACATATAGAGCCGGCCCATTGATGATTATCGAGTTGTTGTTCAATGCGAATGTCACCTTGTATTGTCACTACTCGCCATACGCAGCCTTTACGGGTCAAAAAAGCCACGGCATGGTCCATGAGCGTGGTATTTAATTTGCCCTTTGAGAAAGGGGAAGCGTGGTGGGCATGTTGATAAGTATACTACGCACATTCTGGCTTCCTATTGTGTTGGTTTATCCAACAAACTGTCGTGTGGTAAAGTTTAGGTACCTGATGTGCAATATCAATTAGTATACTTTTAGTAACCTAATAATTTTGATAGTAAAAAATGAAAAGCTGAATAAGAACAAATAGTAAAGGTCGGAAAAAGTATACAATGCGTGTCATGAACCTTGCGCGATAGAAAAAGGCATGCGCCTTATCGGAGGCAAGTGGAAGGGCTCGATTATTTATCATTTGAAAGATGAACCCGTCAGGTTTAATGATTTGGTTTGGCTGTTAGGTGAGGCAACAATGAAAATGGTTGACCAACGGCTTAAAGAACTTGAACAAGCGAGGGGGGTCAGAACGGGTGTTAGTGAGCGACCAGTTGCTGTTACTTACGCGCTAACCTGTTTTGGCCGTTCAGCGTTAGGTATATTAGAGCAGCTCAGAGAGTGGTCAGAATCATACGATATTCAGTTATAATAGTTAGGTAAATGTCATGGCCAGGTATTTATATACCCATGTACACCAATATCTTAGTTGTACATGAGTATTTTCATGTTCATGGGCGATAAACTTATCTATGACCTAATTCTTTACTGAGTGCCATTGCTGCTGAGCGATTTGGCGCGTTAAGTTTTTCAAGAATTTTGGCAACGTGGTTTTTTACTGTGTACTGGCTAATACCCAGAATCATGCCAATTTCGCCATTCGTTTTACCTGATGAGATCCAATCAAGCACTTCTTTTTCTCGACTAGTTAATGTTTTTATTGGTGAGCGATTTGTTTTATCCGACTGATAACGTGCAACAAGTGCTTTATGCAAATAAGGTAAAATGAGTTCAATTAAATAGGATGCTGGCGCACTGCGGTTAGAACGCTTATTGTTAAATGCGACGAGCGTGAGGTAATTAGAGTTTGGATTGTCTAAATCGTAAATCGTGACATCTGAGAGAGGGTTTCTATCCTTACATAAGCTTTTAAGCAGATTAAGATTTTTAAACTGCTTTAATCTCGCAAGTGTTAATAAGTCGTCTTTAAATTGCTCGGGGAATGAGCGTAAATACTCTGTTTTCACTTCCATACTTGTTTTATCAACCAAGGCTAAATAAAGTTCATCCGACTCAGCAAACGACATCGCTTCTTGAAATATTGTTCCATCTAATGAGTGTTCAAAAATTGAAGTTTTCAATAATTCGATTGCTTTTAATACGCTAGATAGTTCTTTTGTGCAACCCAAAAACATATGCATTCTCCTTTACAAATACGATCTCAAAAGGCACACCGGTTGTTCGCATCATTGCGCTAAACCGATCTTGTTCTGACGGTCTTCCATTTAATTAATCGCACGATTAATTAAACATGAACGGGGAATTGATATCAACGAAAAGTGAAAGAATTGTGTGGTAAATAAGTATAAAAGATTAAAAAAATGTTCTTTTATGCTTTTTTAACGTTATTAAAATATTTATATACCATGTTTTGGTTGTTTTGAATGAATAGATTATTCTTATTATCTTGTTGTATTTATTGAATATATTTGGGCTTTTTAGTACTATTTCTTGATGGAAAGAAATGTCAAGTTGATCTGGATCAAAGAGAGGTGGGAAAATTCACCCATTTTCCAGGAAGTGACATGATCTTTATTTTTTGCTGCTCGTAAAAAATATGTTTTTTTGAATTAGTCCAACCTATGGTCCGATAAGACTATTCGCAGCGCTATTTCCCTTTTGTTAGACTGCCAGCCATTGTAGCAGGGATTGAGGAATACCATGATTGATAAACTGAGACAGCCAGCGACATGGCCTTTTTACTTTACGCTTTTTATTTATGCTGCGTTGATTTGGATACAAGGGTTTTCAAGTGCTTTATTGCAAATATTGCAAGAGGTTGAGGTGGCGGCGACCATGGCATTGGGCTCGTTTGTTGCTGGAGGGACTGCGTTAGGGGGAGGAGCGGTCGCATTTCCAGTAATGACGAAGGTTTTGCACATTGATCCCAGCACTGCCAAAGTCTTCTCTTTGGCGATACAAAGCTTTGGTATGACTGCTGCGACAATTACCATACTGTGCCGGCGCATTCCTATTTACACGAATTTAGTGATTTTGGCATTACCCATGTCAGCACTGGGGGTCGTATTGAGTTTGCTGTACATTGCACCACTGTCCCCCAGATTGCTTGTTAAATCAATATTCAGTTTTTTATTGTTATGTTTTGCTGTGACCATGCTATTGCGCTGGTGGCGTAAAGCACATCACCAAGAAAGTGCCCAACATATTAACCCGAGTAAGATTCGCTTTATGTTAGTGGCGTTTGTAGGTGGGGTCGCGAGTGGGTTAGTGGGTTCTGGTTCAGATATTGCTTTATTTGCTTTGTTAGTCATTGCGTATAACGCAGATATTAAAAAAGCGACTGCGACATCTGTCGTTGTCATGGCGTTTACGTCACTTGTCGGGAGTGCGGTCAATGCGTGGCATTTACAGGCAATTACACCGCAAATTGAAAGCTATTTGTTGGCGGCAATTCCTATCGTTGTTGTAGGTGCACCCTTAGGGGCTTATGTTTGCTCAAAAGTTAAAGTGGGTCAATTAGTGAGCTTTTTGTTACTGCTGATTGTTTTGGAAGTGTCTTTTACGAGCTATGAATTGTGGCATCAAAACCTAAATGTGTGATCAAATATTAAACATTTGTTTGACTGAGACCAAAACTTTTTATTTAATTAACTCCGTGATTAAAAAAATAAAAAAGGCGTTGGAACAGAACATGACAACAAAAGTCACAAGAGGAAGACCAGTATGTGAAGTTAAGCAAGCTGAGCAGCGAGCAAAACTGATATTGGCCGCCAAAGAGCTTCTCAATTTAAAATCGTATAGTCAAATTACAATTCGTGACATTGCGGCTCAAGCAGGCATCAATTCGGCAATGATAAAGTACTATTTTGGTGGCAAGGAGAGTTTATTTGTGCACCTAATTCAGGCAATTGCGGATGAACATTTTGCTCAGTTTGAAGCCCTCCATGAGCATGAAAAGCCATTGTATTTGTTCATTTGTCGATTTGCTGAAATATTGCAAACTCACCCAGGGTTTGTTCATTTACTCAGTGAGGAAGTACTCAATAAGACGACGCCATTAGCTCAGGCTTTCATGGCTGCGTTTCCCGCACGTGTCTCGAAATTTTTACCCAAACTTATCCAGCAAGAGGCGGGAGTTAAAGATTTACGAAAAGCCAGACTAGCGGCTTTTCAGCTCATTACATTGTTAGTATCTCCATATATTTTAAAGACTTTAAGACAGCAGGCTTGGGGAATTGACGACACTGAAATTCAAGGTGAGCAATGGGCAAAGGATTTATACCAGCGTTTTATACATGGACTTAAGGAGAGTGACATCGATGAGGTGGGATTTTAGTGCAAAAAAAAATCTGCCAATTGCGGTTGCAGTTGGCATTCTATTGGTGGTTTTAATTGTTAAATTAAAATTATCAATTAAACATGATGATAAAGACCAGGTGGGACAACTTGCTCAATATCAGGTCTTGACACAGCAATCAGTGCGCCCCGAAATAACAGGTTACGGTAAGGTTAAACCTAATATTCAATTAAACAGTCTTGCTGAGGTCTCCGGTACTGTCACTTACCTGCACCCCGCACTTAAAAAAGGCGAAATATTCAAAGCCGAAACATTATTGATCAAAATCGATGACAGTGACTACCAATTGCAGTTTGCAAAAGCACAAGCGAATTTGGCGACGGCAGAAGTCGATTTAGCGGCTAAACGAACCGCTCAAGACAACAATAAGTTAGACATTAGCCTAAGTGAACACAAGTTAGGTATTGCTGATTCAGAATTTCAGCGTTTACAGTCACTGTTCGATAGGTCGAGTATATCGCAAACCGAACTCGACAGAGCCAAGCAGAATGTATTGATCCAGCAGCAAGATCTGCAGCGATATATGAATCAAAAGCGTTTGATCCCACTAGAAATTAAAGCTTTGCAGGCACAAGTAACAAAAGCCCAAGCAGACCTCAATAAAGCGCAGCTGGATATAAAACGTACCGAAATTCGCATACCATTCACAGGTCGCATCCATCAAGTCAATGTCGAACGTTCGCAGTTAGTGACCAAAGGCGCGGCACTATTTAGCGCCAGTGATGTAGAAAAAGTGCTCATTAATGCACAATTTACCTATAGTTCTTTTAATCAATTTTCTGGCTTTTTTGAACATAAGCCAAATATCGAGAATATCTCCAGCGATGGGATGGCAACTTATTTAAGAGCACAAGGGTTGGCAGCATCCGTTGAAATTCTGTCGCAAAGCGGCGCCACGTGGCAAGCGAGTATAGAGCGGTTGAGTGACGAAATAGATCCTCAAAGTCAAACTATTGGTGTGGTGGTTGCAATTGAAAATAGTTATAAGCAAATAAAGCTAGGTAAAAAGCCTCCATTATTAGCAGGAATGCGTGCAAAGGTTTCATTATCGGCTGCAGAGCGCACGTTCGTGGTTGTGCCGAGGCACGCGGTGCGAGGTCAATATGCACTGATAGCAGACGAGAATGATTTGCTGAGAAAAGTGAATATGCAAGGAGCAATGAAACAAGGTGATAGCTTTTTACTAAAAGATGAGAGCTTAGTAGGTGTTCGGCTTGTCACAACGGATCTGTTTCCGGCCATTGAAGGCACAAAGCTTCACTTTACAGATATTACAGAGCAGTTGAGTAAAGTGAGCGCGAAGGAGTTGCACTAATGATCAGGTTTTTTATTGCGCATCCCACGGCTGCAAACATATTGATGGTACTATTTCTGGCTATTGGTATTTTTAGTTTGCCACAGATTAAGAGAGAAACGCTTCCAGAAATCGAGACCTACCAAATTGACATTGTAGTTCCGTACCCAGGTGCCACGCCTGAAAATGTCGAGCAAAAAATTTGTTTGAGCCTAGAGAGTGCGCTTGATGGCATCAGCTTCATGGAAGAAAAGCACTGTGTAGCAAGGCAAAACCTAGGTCAAATGACTGTCAAAATGTTTGAACACGGTGACTTTGAACAATTTACAACGGATGTTAAAAATGCCATTGATACCATTGACGATTTTCCATCACAAGTCGAGCAGTGGACTATCAAAGAGCGTGGCAGAACACAAGATGTCGTGAGTGTCGCACTCGCGGCAAAAGGTGGCGATTTATCGAGGGTTGAGTTAAAAGCGTTGGCAGAAAAAGTAAAACAGCAACTGCTTAGGCATCCGGAGATTCCAATTGTTGAAATTAATGACTTTTCTAAGCATCAATTACGCATAACTGCGTCACAAGCAATGTTGAGACAGCATGGGTTAAGTGTGCAAGAGCTGGGTCAACGTGTAAAGAATCAAAATGTAGAGCTCCCGCTAGGTACATTAAACACTCCTTATTCAGATACGCAAATACGTCTGATGGACGAACGCAGAGACTCAGAGAGTCTTGCGGACTTAGTGATCTCGTTTGGTTCACAGGGTAACGATGTGACCATTGCGGATTTAGGAGAAGTCAAAGACACGTTCGAAAAAGATGAGAACCGAGTTTTCTATAACGACCGACAAGCCGCAATTTTGACGATACAAAAAAACTCGGTCGATGATAGCTTAAGCGTACTCAAAGCAACTGAGCAGGTTGTTGAAGAAATAAAGCAAACCTTACCAGACACCGTTTTGCTCACGTTAACTAGCGATAATACAAGTTTAGTGAAGGATCGAATTTCATTGCTGATCAGCAATGCTTGGCAAGGGCTATTACTGGTGTTTGGCGTGATGTGGTTATTTTTCTCATTTAAATACGCTTTTTGGGTCGTAATGGGGCTGCCAGTATCATTTCTCGCCAGCTTTTTCTTGATGCTACACTTTGGTATTTCAATCAACATGCTGTCTATGGTGGCATTGTTGTTGGCGCTGGGTATTTTAATGGATGATGCGATAGTCATTGCAGAATCTATTGGCACGAAAGTAGAGCACGGACTTTCTGTTAAAGAAGCTGTGTTGCAAGGTACATTAGTCGTGTTACCAGGTGTATTGTCTTCATTTGTCACGACTTTGTGCATTTTTATAGGGCTGGTATTTATTGAAGGTAATTTGGGTCAGATCCTCAAAGTCATACCTATTGTATTAATATCAGTGATCACAGTCTCTTTAGTTGAAGCGTTTTTGATTTTACCGAATCACCTTTCCCATGCGTTGCAAAGCAAGTCAAAACAAACAACACTGTCCGCGAAGGTCGGTGAAATACGCACACGATTTGACGCCAAATTCCGTCACTGGAATGACCAAGTGCTTGACCTGAACACGAGACTGATAAGGTATCGTTATCTCGTAATAGGCAGCGTTGTTGCGTGCTTTTTGTTCTCTTTAAGTATGCTAATTTCGGGCACATTGAAGTTTACTGCTTTTCCAGATATTGATGGAGATGTTCTACAAGGGCGCTTATTGATGCCCAATGGCACACCGTTTCAGGTGACGCGGCAAACGATGCAAAAAATAGAAGAAGCACTAAAGCGTACGAACCAAAAGCTCAGTGAAGATGAAGACGCTGAACTCGTAAAAGCGATAACGATTACCTATGGTGAAAACCCAGATTACCAAGATGAAGGTGCAAACTTGGCCTATATTTCGGTAGACCTATTAAGTGCTGAACAGCGGAATACGACGATACAAGTATTTTCTGATACATGGCGAGACGAGTTGGGGGCTTTGCCAGAAGCGCTGACAATGTCGTTCAAAGAGCCCAAGCTAGGCCCTCAAGGCCGAGCGGTCGATGTCAGGTTGAAAAGTGATGATGTTACGCAATTAACGCATGCGGCGTATGCACTCAAAAATTGGTTAAGAGGATATCAAGGAGTGCAAAATATCACGGACAACCTGCGACCAGGGAAGCCGGAATACACCTTAACACTTAAGCAGGGGACATTAGATTTAGGGATTAATTCAGCGATCATTGCCAATCAGTTACGTCCTGCTTTTCAAGGGGCAAAACTGCTGGAAACTCATGTTGGTTTAGAAGATTATGAGGTAACGATAAAACTCGATAATGACAGTTTGGATGAGTACAGTGATTTTGATAACTTTCCTATAATTCACCCCTCTTCGCACATTGCAATTCCGTTATCTGCCTTGGTGCACATAGAACAAACACGTGGGTTTGCCGTGATCAATCGAGTCGACAACCAAATGAGCGTGTCTGTGTATGCGGATGTAGACAGTGAACTCAATACTGCCAGTGCTGTTGTTGGTGACTTAAAAAAGCACTTTTTGAGTGACCTACAGGTGCGCTTTCCCGATGTGACTTACAGCATAGAAGGCGAAGTGAAAAATGCCGGCATCACGCAAGCTTCAATGCGTCGTGCAATGTTAATGGGCATGATTGGTATTTTTTTATTACTTGCACTGCAATTTCACAGTTACATTGAGCCGCTCATCGTGATGGTTTCTATACCTCTTGCGATGATAGGTGTTATTTGGGGTCACTTTATCATGGGGATTAACTTTTCAATGCCTTCTTTGATGGGGTTCATTTCTTTGGCGGGTATTGTAGTGAATGACTCAATTCTACTTGTGCAGTTTGTGAAGAGTAGAGTAAAGCAAGGCATGAGTGTGCATGAGGCGGCCGCGCAAGCAAGTCATGACCGTTTTAGGGCAGTTGTCTTGACCTCTGTTACAACCATTGCTGGCATGACCCCATTGTTGTTTGAAACCAGCCTTCAGGCCCAGATATTAATTCCTCTAGCCACCAGTATTGTCTTTGGTATTATGACCTCAACATGTTTGGTGTTACTGGTACTGCCCTGTTTATACAGCATCTTGGAAGATTTTGGCGTGGCCAAGCCGCATACTTCTCACAAATCAGTTCACGCATAGTGGCATGAGGTTTTACCGTTAATACGGTTGGTTTTCACGCTCAGACAAAAGGTGCTTGTAGGCACCTTTTTTTATTGGTAAAACAACAAAATTAACGACGACTAAGGCTCGAAATTACAATGCTAGAAGTACTGGAGGCGGCTGCACTACAAATCTATACTGCATGTAGCAATTTAGTTGCACTGGCTGCATTTTTTGTTTTGTTGGCATATTTAATAAAAGGAAAAGCGCTGTCTAAAGAGATCAAGCCCGCGCTGACTGGCAGTGCTTTTAATTTTTCTATCATGTGCGTTAACTTGTTACTTTTGACTCCTGTCATGTCCCTTATTATGACCTATTTTTATGGATACCAATGGAGCATAATTGAACGGAATATTTGGTATTCACTGCCTCAACCCGTGGCAATTTTAATTGCTGTATTTTTGGGCGACTTTATTGGCTATTGGCGACATAGATTTGAACATTCAAGGTTCCTATGGCCACTGCATCGAGTGCACCACACCGACGAGCATATGAACTGGCTGACGTTGCAGCGCTTTCACCCATTAAATTATTTAACGACGTTTCTTATCGATACGGCCTTTTTAATATTAATGGGGGTGCCCCCATTTGCGATTGTTGCCAACAATATGATCCGCAATTACTATGGCTATTTTATTCATGCTGATATTCCGTGGACCTATGGTAAGTGGAGTGCCATTTTTGTCTCTCCGGCGATGCATCGATGGCATCACGCTACAGAGCGAGCAGCATACCAAACCAACTTTGCAACGGTTTTCTCTGTTTTTGATAGAGCATTTGGCACCTATCGAGTACCTGGGCCTTGTAACACGGATTTGGGCGTTCGAGACGGGCACAGTAAGACGTTTTTGGGAGAGTTACTGCATCCATTTAACGTTCGAGTTTACTGGCGAAAAAAAGCGAAAAAAAGCATAAAAAAAGAGCCCATATAGGGCTCTTTTGGGTTCACGCTTGGGGTGCGTACTTTGTATGTGAGCGGGTTAGCTAGGTTGTGTCAATTTGGCCAATTCTTTTATCAGGTCTATGTCTAAATTGGTTAATACGTCGCTGGGTACATGAATTCTTTGTGCAATGATTTTTTTTGCCGCCATAAAATCTTTTGCACAATTGATGCAATCCGCAGCAATCACACGGCCTTGCTTTAAATACCATAGGGATAATGTTTGTTGGTCTGTTTGTCGCAGTAGGGTTTCATCATAACCAGTATTTAGCCCTGCAATTTGGATTTTACAATCAAATTGATCTGACCAAAACCAGGGGACTGCGGTGACCGGTTTATGTTTACCACAGATGGTTGCTGCTGCGGTTTTCGCTTGTTCTAGTGCATTGGGTACTGATTCTATTCTGGTCGCAAGGCCACTGTGGTGTTCAATGCCAATTGTGCAGTCTCCAGCAGCATATATATTAACGTCTGTAGTCTGGCAAAGTTCATTCACTACAATGCCACTGTTTTCGACAAGTAGCCCTGCGTTTTTCGCCAATTCGGTGTTTGTCTGTGCGCCAATACCGACAATAACAATATCTGCTGGAATGACTTTATCTTCACACAGTACGGTACTGACAGTATCTTTACCTTGAAAGGCCACGACATTGGTGTCAGTAAATATTTTAATCCCGTTGCGTTTGTGCAGTTTATGATAAAAAGTAGAAATGCTTTGAGCTGTTACTCTCGCCAATAACCTAGATTCTCGCTCGATGATAGTGACATCATGTCCCATTTTTTTCAGTACAGCAGCCGTTTCTAGACCAATGTAACCGCCACCGACCATGACAATACGTTGTGATGTCTGAGTGCGACTTGAGGTAAGCGTGGATGATAATTTTTCAATGTCGCTGAGTGTTTTTATATAAAAAATATTGCCCAGCTCAGCACCCATACAATCCGCTTTTCTGGCTCTACTGCCTGTACAAATGAGTAATTTGTCGTAGCTAATATGTTCCCCATTTTGCAATTGAATACTTTGAATTGCCGGTTCTATTTTATCAACACGTGTATTGAGTTTGACGTCAATGTCGTCTTTGTCGTAAGCGGCCTCGGGTCGTATTAACAATTGCGCTGCCGAGACCTGATTTTGCAGGTAAGTTTTAGACAATGGGGGACGGTGATAGGGCAGGCTGTCTTCATCGGTGATCAGTATGATCTGTCCTGTCCAACCTTCTTTACGCAAACTCGCGCAGGCTTGAGCTCCCGCATGGCCCCCTCCGATAATGACACACCTTTTCATCGCGCCTTCCTTAATATTGAGATTCTGGTAAATGAACTTGTAAGCCATTGTGTTCGTCAGACACCAGTACTTGACAGCTTAATCTGCTCAAGTCTTTTTGCTCAGTGACCATTTCTAACATGTCACTTTCATTGCTATCTGGATCTGCAATTTTGCCTTGCCAATCAGTGGTTAAATAACAGTGGCAGGTTGCACAGCTGCCTGAGCCCCCGCATTCTGCTTCAATGCCTTCAACCATATTTTCCATGGCAGCCTGCATCAAAGAAGTACCGCTTGGTACATCTACTTTGGTTTCATTTCCGGCAAAATCAACAAATGTAATCTCAGGCATGTTGGTGTCCTTATACGGTAAATTTAGTGATCTGATTAATTTCGTCCAAGATAGCTGCTGGATCCGCTTCCAGTTGACTGTCCATGGCCGTATTCCAGCGATTTAGGAACCCGCAAATGGCAACGACAGCGGCGATTTCGATAACGGCAGCTTCAGAATAGTACTGTCCTAACTCCTCATAATGTGTCTTTTCTAGGTGAGCCGGAGAAGTGCTACAGGCAAAGGCAAATCTCAGAGCTGCGCGTTCAGCATCGTCGTATAAGACATTGGTTTCAAACTCAAATGCGGCAAGTACTTTAGCTCTATTGACGTTTACTCTACTGGCAATATGTGAGAAGTGACCTTGGCAATATTGGCAACCTGCGGCGTTACTGCTGATTGTTGCAATGGCCCACTTCAACTCATTACTGATGTGTTCAAATTTGCTTAAACAGCCAAACATCTGACCAAATGCTTGCGCTAACATCGGATTTTTAGCCATGGTTAATATACCGTTAGGGATAAAACCAAGGTTGTTTTCTATCGCCTGATAAATCGGTTCCAGATGAGGTGTCGATTCCCTTTCAACTGGCGTGACTAAATGGTTTTTACCCTGTTTCATTTCCTTGTTTCCTGACTTGGTGAAAGTTCTCAACAAAGTAAGTTTTTTGTTCTCAAATGCCTATAGTCCATTTGGACCAAGGGGATAGTCCACTGGGGCTATGTTGAAAAAACCTCGATAGCGGTAAGGTTTTTTTAGGCGAACAAAACGCGATTGCATATCTCCTTAGATATTTCTCACACATGTCTAAAAGGTGAATGCGGACAGAAAACCAGCCTGAAAAGACACAAAACCAATCGGTTTTGAATGTTGTTTGAGGGTCAACAATATTGCCAGACTAGATAGGAAACTAGGATGATTGAAGAACTTATCGAATTTATAAATCAAGACTTACTGGAAGGGGCTGCCCCAGATCTGGACCAGCACACACCACTGCTAGAGTTGGGGATTTTGAATTCTCTATCTATGGTGAGACTACTTGCTCATGTTGATCAGCGTTATGGCGCTAAAATTCCAGAGCATGACATCACGCCAGTTCATTTCGAAAACATTGAGACATTGTGTGCGCTTATTAAAGTGTTGAGTACTGAAGAGCAGGTTGAATCTGACGAAGCTAGTTCAGAACTTGACCGCCTTGTTAAGTTGCAAGAAAGCTATGGCATTAAAAGCGAATTAGTTGCCGCAGGCGCTGGGTTTAAGCAGCATACACTGCGTGTTAAAGGAGATGGGCCTTTATGGATTTTGTTACCGGCGTTAGGTAACCCTTCAACCTCTTGGTCTTCAACACTGCGCTCGGTGCAAGGTCGTCATAACGCAGTTGCATTGGACCTAGCAGGCTTTGGTTTGAGCGAGAGTGAAAACGACTCCCCTTCATATGTTGATCATGTTGAATACACTTTGCAATACCTTGAAACACTTGAAGAAAAAGAGTGGGTATTAGTCGCCAACTCTGCTGGAAGTATGATTGCCACCGAAGTTGCAAGACGCCATCCCGAGAAAGTAAAAGCGCTCGTATGTACAGGCTTTGGCTTGGTAGATGACGTTGATAGTTGGTGGGGAGATCTCAAAGAGATGTCTTCTAACCCAGAGCAATTCTTAGCTGCGGCGTATTACCATCCGCCTAAGATGACGCCTGCACTTGAAGACTTGCTAAACGATGTTCTTTCGCGTCCAGCATATCACACCTTTTTAGACGAATATGCGCGTAAATCAATGACAACGACATTTGATGGCGTAAAGGTACCCACTTTATTTGTCGCGGGTAATCATGATCAGATCATTCCTCCTGAGTGGAGTGAGAAAGCAGCTGAAAAGCTTGAAAATGCAACTGTGACGAGACTGTCACGATGTGGCCACTTTTCTGCATCAGAGCGCCCAGAAGAGTTTGTTTGGGTTGTTGAAGACTTCTTAAACAAGGTGGAAATGGCATGAATGCATTCAAAAGTTACGATGTAGTTATCATTGGCAGTGGTCCGGCAGGGAGTTTGTGCGGCATTGAGTGCCGTAAAAAAGGGTTATCAGTGCTATGTATTGAAAAAGATGAATTTCCTCGTTTTCATATTGGTGAATCCTTAACTGGTAACGCGGGCCAGATCATTCGCGACTTAGGTCTTGCTGCAGAAATGGACGCAGCAGGCTTTCCCGACAAGCCGGGCGTAAACGTAATCGGCTCTTTGTCGAAAAATGAGTTCTTCATTCCGATTTTAGCACCCACTTGGCAAGTCAGACGCAGTGATTTTGACAATATGCTCAAGCGCAAAGCACTTGAGCATGGTGTTGAATATCAGCAAGGGCTTGTAAAAGATGTCATCAAGCATGAAGGCAAAGTCGTAGGTGCCATTTATAAAGCCGATGAAATGGAGCATCAAGTACGCTCAAAAGTGCTTGTGGATGCGAGTGGCCAAAATACGTTCTTATCGAGAAAGGGCATTGCAGGTAAGCGTGAAATTGAATTTTTCTCTCAACAAATTGCGTCTTTTGCTCATTACAAAGGCGTCGAGCGAGATCTACCACCGTTTTCAACAAACACGACTATCTTGTATTCAAAGCAGTACCACTGGTCTTGGATCATCCCAATTTCGCCCGATACTGACAGCCTTGGTATCGTGATCCCCAAGGATCTTTACTACAAAGAGTGTAAAAATCCCGACGACGCAATCGCGTGGGGTATGGAAAACATCAGTCCAGAGATCAGAAGACGTTTCCAAAATGCAGAGCGTATTGGTGACTCGCAGTCTATGGCTGATTTCTCTTATCGAATTGAACCATTTGTCGGAGATGGCTGGTTATGTATCGGTGACGCTCACCGATTCTTGGACCCAATTTTTTCGTACGGTGTGTCATTTGCAATGAAAGAGGGGATCCGTGCTGCTGACGCTATTAAACAAGCCATTGATGGCAATGATTGGAAAACCCCTTTCTATGCTTATCGTGATTGGAGTAATGGTGGTCAGCAAATAGCCGCCGACCTGATTCGTTATTTCTGGATTTACCCAATCTTCTTTGGATATCAAATGCAAAACCCTGATTTACGTGACGAAGTGATTCGTTTACTTGGTGGTTGTTGTTTTGATTGTGAAGGCTGGAAAGCCCCCACCATCTTTAGAAATGCGATTGAAGAATACGACCGTAAGCAGATGGCAGGTTAAGGAAAAGCATTGCGCTTTTCCTTTTTAAGGAAGGATTGATTATGAACTTTGAGTGGAATGAGGATCAGCTCGAGTTGTTTGAGCACGCACTCAGCTTTGCTAGGGACTTAGATTTTTCGAAAGTACCTGATGGGGAGTTTCCTGAAGCTGCTTGGCGCGCGCTTGGTGAATTTGGCTACTATGGATTGCCGATTGACAGTAAATACTCAACGTGTGGCAGTGGTTTTGACATTTTAACGACGGTAAAAATTCTAGAAGGCTTAGGGCAGGGCTGTGCCGACACCGGTATTTTGTTTGCGGGTGCCGCCCATACCTTTGCTTGTGCAATGCCAATCTATGAGCATGGCAGTGAAAAACTCAAAATGGAATTGCTACCAGGGTTAACGAGCGGTGACAAGATCGCAGCCAATGCAATATCCGAAGCAGAAGCAGGATCAGATATTGGCAAGTTAACAACCAAAGCCTGGCGAGAGGGTGATTACTACGTCATCAAAGGTGCAAAGTCTTATGTAACCAATGGCAGTGTCGCTGATTATTTTGTCCTGTATGCCACGACCAATCCTAAATTTGGGTACCTGGGTCAAACCGCCTTTGTAGTACCAGCGGGTTTGCCAGGCATTGAAGTGGGCAACAGTTACAAAAAATTGGGTTTGAACTCAGCACAACTTAATCAAGTATTCTTCGATGAAGTAAAAGTGCACAAAGATTATGTTTTAGGGAGTGAAGGTCAAGGTGCCCGGATCTTTGCAGCATCGATGGACTGGGAACGTTGTTGTTTATTTGCCTTGTTTATTGGTGTGATGCAGCGTGACTTAGCGCGCTGTATAGAGTATGCCAACACACGTAAACAAGGTGACAAAACAATCAGCAAATTTCAGGCGGTTTCACATCGTATTGCAGACATGGAAGTACGCCTACAGAGCGCAAGATTACTGCTGTATTTTGCCGCATGGCAAAAGTCGCAAAATGTCGATAATACCAAGGCGGTCGCTTCGAGCAAGCTCGCTATTAGTGAAGCGTTTGTCCAGTCTGGCATAGATTCGATTCGCGTTCATGGCGCCCTAGGATACCTTCAAGAAAGTGGGGTGGATGCGAGCATTCGAGATGCTTTGGGGTCAGTTCTTTTTTCTGGTACATCCGACATTCAGCGGGAGTTGATCTGTAATAGGTTGGGCCTGCTATGAAAATACTCAGTGATGTCTTAATAACTGGACTTTCCCAAGTCGGTGACAATGCTCTGGCCGTGACTGATAGTTTCGAATCATATAGTTATGGCGAATTATCGTTGTCGGTAACGCAAATTGCTGTGCTTTTACAAAGCAAAGGGATTGAAGCTGGTGACCGCGTTGGCATTTGGGCTGATAAATCATGTCGGGCACTCGCCGCGATGTTAGCGGTGACAAAACTTGGCGCTGTCTATGTGCCGATTGATCCCATGAACCCCATGGTACGAGTTGATATTATTCGCAATGATTGTGCAATGAAGGTGATGTTCACCACGCAAGCTAAATTCTCACAATATCGCGAGCAGTGCGCAGAGGGTTGTCATTTTGTCGTACTAGACAGTGAGGGCGAGTTTACTGCGTCGGCTGCGAGGGCGCTTGAGGTTAATCAAGCCAGCAATTGGCGAGATATTAAGCGATGCCAGCCTTCCAGTTTGAGAGTAAGTGCTGATGTGGGCGGTGATGATCTTGCATACATGCTCTATACCTCAGGCTCTACTGGCGTGCCAAAAGGTGTGCGAATAAGTCACACTAATGCGCTTGCTTTTGTCCAGTGGGTGATTGAAAAAATTAAGCCAACCTCACAGGACCGTTTTTCTAACCATGCCCCATGGCATTTTGATCTGTCTGTTTTGGATATTTTTGTGGCTCTGGCTACGGGGGCAAGTGTACATCTGGTTTCTGAATTGGATAGTTATGTTCCGCAAAAGTTAGTGAACTTTATTGCTGAGCGTGGCATTACCGTTTGGTATTCGGTACCGACGGCTCTGACCATGATGATGAATGCAGACCCTCAGTTTGGTGAGTCCTGTAAGCAACTTCATACCATTATTTTTGCCGGCGAGGCATTCGATGTGAAGTCGCTTAAAGCACTTCGTGCACACTTCCCCAACGCGGACCTATTCAATTTTTATGGTCCAACAGAAACCAACGTCTGTAGCTATTACAAAGTGCCAGAAGTGGTGCCTGAGACACTCCCCATTGGCTATGCAGCGAGTGGTGCACGGATCACTATTTGTAATGAAACTGGCAACCAAGTTGAACTAGGTGAACAAGGCTTTATCACCGTCATTGGTCCGACCGTATTTTCTGGGTATTGGGGAAGGGAAGAAAGAAAAGAGGCAGCCTACAACACAGGAGATATTGGCTACATCAATGAGCTTGGTGAGCTGATGTATGTCGGGCGACAAGACCACATGGTCAAGGTTAAAGGGTACCGGGTTCATTTAGGGGAAGTAGAGCGTGCGCTATATCAGCACCCCGAAATCAAAGAGTGTTTGGTTGTATTAAGCGATGAAAAAACGCTACAAGCGCACATCGCGACTGAATCTGAGCCTCCGTCGTTGCTGACGTTAAAAATGCATTGTGCCAAACGCTTACCGAAGTACATGCTTCCTGAGCAGATAGTTTATTGGGATGCACTACCTCGTAATCGTAACGGCAAATTATCGCGTCAAAGCTTATCAGAATCACGCCCACAACAAGCGGCTACGACAGAGCACAGTGGTGCGTAACCAGTTTACATCATTGTAAACATTAACCTAGGGGCTGTACTCGATGCTGTCGTAACAGTATGAACAAGCAGCTCCTTGCTATACACGGAGAGAATTATGAAAAAGACCATAGCAGTCATAGGTGCTGGTTTATCTGGTATTGCCGCCGTTAAACAATTAACTGATGGTGGCCATGAAGTTACTTGCTTTGAAAAAGCCGAGAGCTTTGGGGGGGTGTTTGCAGATAAAAAAATCTACGACGATTTACACCTCACAATTTCTAACTATTTTATGGCGTATTCTGACTATGTACCCAATCATCAAAAACTGAAGTTTTGGTCAAAAAAAGAATACATCCATTACCTAGGTGAATATATCCAGCGCTTCGATATTGCGAAGCATATTCACTATGACCATGAAGTATGTCGTGTCGAAAAACAAGGCGACAAATGGATTGTCAATTACAAAAGTGGTGATAAAGAACACAGTAAAGAGTTTGATATGGTGTCGGTCTGCTCAGGTCATTTCCAAAAACCTAAACTACCAGAGTTGCCGGGTCTGGATATGTTCAAAGGTGAGATTGAACACTCAAATGACTATCGAGATAAACACAAGTATGCAGGCAAACGTGTTTTGTGTGTTGGGCTAGGCGAAAGCTCAGCAGATATCACATCAGAAATATCTGAAGTGGCAAGAAAGTGTATCTTATCGCTGCGCCGCTACCCTGCAGTTGCACCTCGTTACATGGCATTTCAAGAAGATCCATATTTTACAATCGATACGTCATGGTTGACGTCGCGTATTGTGAACAAACTACCACACAAATATCATGGAGGGATCACCAAAGGCATTTTCAATAAGTACGTAAATAGCCGCAATGATCATGTTCGTATTCGTGGTGAATGGCTCAAGAAATCGGGGCCTTCTCATCATCAAGCGGTTACTAAAAATGAACGTTTATTCCGTCCAATTGCGGATGGGAAGGTGACGCCAAATATTGGTGGTATTGAACGCTTTGAAGCGAATTCTGTGGTGTTTAAAGATGGCACTCGAGAAGAAGTAGACGCCGTGGTATTTTGTACTGGATACCAGCTGAGCTTTCCATTTTTGGATGTCAGTATTGCGAATATGCGCGATCTGTTTAAGCAAATGTTTATACCTGAAATGGGCCATACGCTCTCTTTCATCGGATTTGTTCGACCACAGCAGGGTGGGATCCCAGTCATTGCGGAAATGCAATGTCGTTATCTATCAAAATTAGCTAGCGGTGAAGCTCAGTTGCCAACGTTATCTGAAATGCACGACGTGGTGAAACACGATACGAAACACTGGCAAACAGAATATAAAATAACACCACATGTGGCCTCTTTGGTGAACTACTGCCACTACATGGATTCGATGGCTAAATTAGTAGGCTGTATGCCACAAATACCTAGCTTATTTAAAGATCCATTACTTCGCGTGAAGTTACTCCACAACCCGCAGTTCGCTGCCCAATACCGTCTAGATGGGCCAAACAACATGACACATACGGCACGGGAGTTCTTACTGAGTTTTCCAAACATAAGCTCTTGGCCGCGGATCATTCATTTCGAAGTCGCCTTGGCAGCGCAAAAATTGCTTTCTCGTCTTCGATTAGATGGGTTACGCGAAATCAGCAAGTAAATAACAAGTACGAGGAAAGGACATGATCCAATTGTCAGATGAGTGTTTGAGCAACTTAGATGAGAATCTAGAAGCGCAAACCTATAACTTAAGCAGACTCAGTTACCTACAAAAAATCATTTTAGGCACCGATGGTACCGTGACGCAGTTACTTGAAAGTATTGTGGGGGAGCAAATCGTGGTTGAAAAGCTGCTCGAAGCAGATGTGAGCGTACTGCCTCACGAGGAAGATATGCATTGCCAGCAGCGCGTGATCACACTGAATGGGGGTAAGACTGGGTTACCTTATTTATACGCTGACTCTTTGGTGTATCACGGCAATATGAACGTGAACTTTTCTCGAGCTTTGACCGAAACGCGTATTCCTATTGGAAAAGCATGGGAAAAGTTTCAAATAGAGACCTATAAGACCTTGCTGTCATGGGGCTTTGAATATGCCGGCGATTTGTCACATCACTTCGCCGTGGAACCCTGTGATCTTGTGTTATATCGCACCTATTTGGTGTATTCACAAGGTAAAAAAATCTTTCGTATTACCGAGAAGTTTCCATTCGCTTGGTACATGCAGTCAGAGCAATTCGACGCTCAATTCGCATCAGCAGAACTATCAACCTTAGTCAGTGGGATTTGACCAATGAAAAATACCGATACAGCAGAAGCTTTGCCACAGAGCAAGCTAGATATAGACAAATTAACCCCTACGATACCTCATATTGCATTTAATAGTGAGGACGGTCAGCGCTTTTTTTGGGGCGAAGATTACCACCTCATCATTGAGGAGCTTTCAGAAAAGTATGGTGACATCTACTCAGTAGAGACTGCCAAAGGCCCCATTGTGGCACTCAATGGGTATCAGTACATCAGAGAAGCACTGGTTGCGCAGAATGATGTATTTAATGTGCGTGCTGATTATGAAATTTTACAAATTGCACCGCAAAAGCACTTCTTAGAATTAGAAGCGGGTGAGCAATGGCAAGTTCACCGAAAAGTGTTTGCTCACGCAATGCGAGAGTACTTTGCGACTCGCTGGGATCAGATAGAAGGGTGGATGACCACCGAAATTAATGATATTGCAGCCGTTTGGAAAGATCAGGGAGACGTTGCCTTTGATCCAAATCGAGAAGTTTCTCTGAAACTAGCCAGCTTTTTACACAAAGTGATGTTTGACGACCGCTTTGGTGAGTTTGAAGTGAGCATTTTCGATGAAAAGAGCTTGAGTTGGTTGCCAAACGGGTTTATCAACAGTACGCGCCATGAACTAATGCCAACGGAGTTACAAGAAAAGTATTACGCTCAATATGGCGACGCAATTGAAAAATTCAGCTCAAATCTCAACGGGTTAGATCAATATGTTTCATTCAATGTGGGTCGTCGCAAAGAAGATTATGTGCCTGGCGAGTATCGTGATTTATGTGATTACCTATTTGAAGCCAACGACAGTGTGGATGATGCAACAAAAGCAGCATTAAACATTGGTGAAAAAGAGATTGTCGTTGGTTCATTAACGCAGGTTGCAGGAGCGGGTGGCGGTGTTGGCGCATTTGCTATGCGGTGGGCGCTGCTATACCTCGCTGCTTTTCCTGAATATCAGGCGCGTGTGCAAAAAGAATTGGATGAAGTCGTGGGACATGATGAAGTACCACTGAATAAACACAAAGCAGACTTGCCTTATACTCAGGCCTTCATCGCTGAAGTACTGCGTCATTGCTCGATTACATCGATGCCAGCAGCGAACTATGCGACAAGCAAAGATACATTGCTAGATGGTTACTTTATTCCAGGTGGTACTCCACTGGTTATCAATAACTACAGTATCACGCGCGACGAAACACTGTGGGAGCAACCGGATGAGTTTATTCCAGAACGCTTTTTGGATGACAATGGTGAACTGAGCAAAAAACAGCAGGGAAAGGCTTTCCCATTTGGCCTAGGGCAGCGTCGTTGTCTTGGAGAGCATTTTGGTAAATACATCATCCATACTTTGTTCGCGCAATTAGCGCACAAGTTTGAATTCTCAATTCCAGCGGGCAAAAAGGCTAACCTAAAAGCGATTTCAGGTGTCTTTCTTGTACCTGAGGAAGTTGAAATAAAGGTGAAGCCACGTTTTTAATTCTCTTTATTTTAGTATTATGACTAAGAGTACCAAAACCACCCATGAAGGTGGTTTTTTTATGGTTCCGGTAAGCGTTCACTTTTGCGATGGGTGAGATAGAAATATTACTGGCTACTTAACTGTGATACGGCATCAACAATACGCTCAACTTGCTGGTTGATATCTGTGATTGTGGTGTTCAGTTCTTCAATCAGTTGCACGCCAGTCTCTACTTGTTTTGCACTCTTATCCATTGAGGCTGTGGCATCACTCGACAAAGCGACATTTTCTTTCACGACATCCGCGATTTCTGTTGTAGACGCGCTCGTCCTGGCTGCGAGCTGGCGCACTTCATCTGCCACGACAGCAAAGCCTCGACCTTGTTCGCCAGCTCGAGCTGCTTCAATAGCGGCATTGAGCGCCAGAAGGTTGGTTTGTTCAGCTATGGCACTGATTGTTGATACGATATTATTGATCTGATCAGACTGTTTATTGAGGGCTTCGATATTTGTCACGGCAGTGTTCATATTGTTGCTAAGGCTCTGCATGAGCTGTATTACGGAGCTAACGGATTGCTTGCCACTGTGAGCGGCCGTGTTCGCCAAATTAGAGGCGTGGCCGACATTTTCTTGAGTTTGCCTTGTCGTAATAATACGTTCGGTGATATCTGATGCAAACTTAGTGACTTTAATTACCTTTCCATTTTTGTCGATGACAGGGTTGTAACTGGCCTCTAACCACAGCTCATGACCATGCTTACTTTTACGCTCCACTTGGCCACTAAAATATTGGCCATTGGCTAATTGATTCCATAGCGTTTTGTAATCTTTAGAGTTTACAACATGGTCAGGACAAAAAGTACGATGGTGCTGACCTATAATTTCAGTGAGTTGATAGCCAGTGGCAGCAAGAAAATTGTCATTTGCTGTAAGTACAGTACCTGACACATCAAATTCGATCACAGCCATTGAACGGTAAAGGGCATTGATTAGGTTTTGTTGCGAAACGGCTTTTAATTCTCGTTCAGTGACATCAGAAGCAAACTTAACAATCTTAAGTAACTTTCCATTTTTGTCTAAAACCGGATTATAACTCGCTTCAAGCCACAGTTGCTTTCCTGATTTTGTAAAACGCTCGATCGTACCCGAAAAGAATTTACCGGCATTTAAAGTACGCCATAGCGTGGTGTAATCAGAAGAATTTGCATAGGTTCTATCGCAAAATATGCGGTGATGCTTACCCATTAACTCATCCAGCGAATACTCCATAGCATCCAGAAAGTTCTGGTTTGCTGTCATAATCTTACCGTCGGGAGAGAATTCAATGATTGCAGTAGATCGACCCACAGAATCGAGAGTTTGTTCGAGCAGTTGCTTTTTACTACGTTCATTCTCAAGTGAAAGTTGTAAAGCGTGCTTTTCTTTTCCAAAGGTAAACATTGATGAACTGGTCCCATGAGTTTATTGTTGAGAAAATCGGCATTATTGCAAGCACCAGATACATGTCAATCTCTGAGGCAAAATATCATCCTAAGTTATGAGGTGCACTACACACGGTGTTTGGTGGGTTAAATGATTATAACTTTGGCTTTTGACATATATAGATATGTTTAATTGCTTTATAAATAACCAGTTAATTAAAGGGTTTTTCATTAATTATAAAATTGTTAATTATTCTTGTTGATTATTTAAATTTCACTTGAGTGTTTTTAAATTTGATAATTATAATGTAGGAGCATGGTTTTTATTATTTGCATATATGTTTTTTGTATAATTTTAAACCAATAAATTAAAAGGAAAATGATGAAAAATAGTGCTCTAGTTCTTGTTGCTGCTTTAAGTTCTCCGTTGGTATGCGCATTTGATGCGAGTGTGGTGTCGATTACGGACAGCCGGTTTGGCGCTGTTGCAAACGATGGGATTGATGATTCGGCGCAAATCCAAGCGGCAATCAACTACGCAGTGGTTAATAATAAAAGCGTATATATACCAGCAGGTACGTTTAACGTTTCAAATACATTAGACGTGACACAGCTCAAAGGTAATCATAACGCCAGAATAAAAATATTCGGGGAAAAGAGAAATCTTTCAACGCTTGCCACTTCAGCGGATATTAGTTTAATCAAAGTTGCACACGGTGTAGAGCTGCACGACTTGTCATTACGTCAAAATGCGGGTTATGCGCTTGGAAAAGCGATTGATATTCCATTTGCAAGCTATCAATCCAACTTTTCAAAGTTAAATATCAGTGGCTTTGATAAAGGTATATATGGAAAGTGGGTGATTTGGAGTCGGTTTGAGGATTTGTTCATTGCAAATGTTAATGTTGGTATTGATTTACATGGTAATGGTCAAACGCCTGCCTATTGGAATTTGGAACCGAATGGTTGGTTTAACAATGTGAACATATTTGATAACGTCTATGTTGAAAGGTCTGACACCGGTATTAAACTTGCCGCAATGGGCAGCAATATTGTTAACTCAACAGTTCAAAATTCAAGAGTGGGTGTTGAACTATACGGACCTGATCAGCACTACACTTGGAACAACCAAATTAGTAATTTCTATGCAGAGGGCGTAAAAACGGTTTTCAAGGTGAAAAACTCACGTTCTTTGGATATTAATGGGGTGTTTGCGCAAGGTGGCAAAAGCACAGATCGTGCGACTGCGGTGATTGATGCTGAAAATGGTGGGGTGATCACCATCAAAGGTATGACAGGGCAAGATTGGTGGACCCACACTGCGATTCTCAAAAATACATATCTCAATGGTCATATCGTGGCGATTGGTGGCTCTGCAAACTTAGATGCCAGTTCAACTTATTCAAATGGCAACAGCAAGCAAACGGCTGCCATTGCACTGCCAGCAAATAGCAGTTGGGTTGCATTACCTGATAGCTTATCAATTTCAGGTAATAGTACTTACAGAGTTACAATTTCAGGAATACGAGATGGCTATGAGCCTGTGCTCGAAGAGTACACCATCTTTAACTGGAATGGTGCAAGCCGCTACGGCAAAATTTCTCATAATTCAGGAAATGGTCGCATTAAATTTAAAGTTGAAGGCGGTAAAATATATGCACAACTTGCATTTAATGGTGGTGGCGGCCTTTCTGGCGGTAAGGTAACAGTAGAAAAACTCCATTGATAAATTGCTGGTCTTAAACCGTAAAGGGTGAGTTTGATGCACCCTTTACGGTACGTCGAACTCACTCAGTGCTATCTCTCCAAGGATGCATCTATCCGAAATGGATGTCTACTGCATCTCAGTATCATTTCAAACGCCCCAAAGACATTTAAACAGGACAAAAAACAGTCGACTATTCTTAATTTTTCTGACATCCAATTGTTACTTAAACGCGGTATTTTTCTTTTGTCGAACAATAAAAAGGACATCAGCTAATGGAGTATAAAGCACGCTTACTCGTTCGAAGCGCGATTGCAGTGACAGTTCTTGTGGCTTGTTATGTTGGCATGACTTCATTCTCATTAGAGACAGACATACCAGCGCAAAATGAAGAAACGTCTACAGATGTCAATCTATCGCAGCCAAGTGGTCGCTTAGCGTTGGCGCAGTTACCTGAACTTGATGACCAAAAAACAGTGGTTCAACGCGCTGAACACAGCCAGACTGAGCGCTTAGAGCCCGTTCCGACAATGGCAAAAGAGATCGTTGAAACCGTACTCGCAGAGCTCAAATATAAATTAAAAACCAGCGAAGAATCTTTACGACACCCGATTATGGGACCCAGTAACACGAACCACGAATTACGTACGCAGTTATTGTTAGCAATTGAACAAGACCCTAGCCTCGTTGATGAGTTGATGATTGAATTTTTCAATGAACCAAATAGCTTACTGGGTAGAGAATTAAGCTTGGTACTATCTCAGTCAGCGCTCCCAAAAGCACAACATGCAGCTTTGGATTTGGCTTTTGACCTGTCCCAGACTGACGAGGACAGAGCTGCTGGCTTGATTTTGGTCTCGAATATGGCACAGATCGATGGCAATACCCGTGACCGTATTCTGGCGCATATAGAGTCAAGGAGTGAAGTGACCTCTGACATGCAACAGTTCTCGTTAATGGCATTGAGACCCTCACCCAGTTCCGAAGAGGATTATAGACGTGTACATGAAATACTAAACGAGTCAATGCAGACTGAAGATAGTGACGTGCGTCGTCATAGCGTCTATCAATTGGCTCAATGGGCAAATAAAGATAGTGATCTTACGCCTGTACGTCAAAGTGCCTTGCATGATCCGGATATTAATACCCGGGCGCGGGCAATTATGTCGATTGCAGATAGCAGCATACAATCTGATAAAAATCGTCATGTTTTATGGCAAGTATCAAACAACATTGACGAACCTTCAGAACTTAGAATGTATGCGCTGAAATCTCTGAGTTCGTATACCTTGTCGAACAATGAACTGTCCAATTTAAGTGCGTTAATGCGCCAAATCGAAACTAACTCAAACTAGGTACTTCATCACTTCTAAACCTAGAGTTTCAGCAATAAATTTGAAAGATGATTTCAAATAAATAAAAAGCAGTACTAAATAATTCATTCAACTAAGGAAAAAAAATGAAAGCATTAAAATTGTCTGTATTTGCGAGTACGTTAGTTATTGCGATGTCATTTGCCAATGCCGCACATGCAGCAAGAACAACGTATGGCACGGCTGGAGATGACATTCTTTATGGCGCTTCAGGAAAAGATATCATCTATGGATATGATGGGAATGACAAGCTATACGGAAGCTCTGGCTCTGATGTGCTTTACGGCGGAAATGGCAATGACAAATTGTACGGTTCTACAGGCTCGGACAAACTTTATGGTGGCAATGGTAACGATTACTTAGAAGGCTTTACTGGCAGCGATAAGTATTATGCAGGTTCAGGCTTTGATGTTTGCTACAACCTAACTGGTTCGCCCTATTATAGCTCTTGCGAAACGATTAAGCGTTAATTAGTCTCTCGGTATTAAAAAAGAGAGTAGATTCACATCAAATAAAATAGCACGACTCAACTCATGTGAGTTGCACTCTCTTTGATTATCAGCGCACAGTACGCATTTCTTTGGTTAGCCAGTCTGTAAATACTTTTAGCCTTGCTACCCTCGGGCTATTTGAGTCGTATACAAAGTATCGCTTGACTGTATTTGGGTGGGGTAAATCATAGAGAATCGATAACTCACCAGAATCCAGTTGTCGTTGGCATAAATATGGTACTGCGAGTGTGATTCCATGACCACTACAAACTGCGCTCAGAGCAATGTCCGTCGAGTTGACTTTAGTCCATAACTTGTAATCTTCTAGACCTGACACACCAGCTTTCTCACACCAACGGTGCCAATCATATGGGCCTGGCTTTTCTAGGGTTACTAATCTCTGAGAGAGCAGCACTTGGGGTGGTTGCTGACTAAGCCGTTTGGCAAGATGGGTTGCGCAAATCGGGTATACAGACGATTCCCCAAAGTAGTCGCAGACCAGGTTACTGGGTGTTTTACTCTGTACATTTGCCCCAAACCGAATGGCCAAGTCTACGTGGTTTTGTTTCAAATCTACGAATTCAGCTGAAGATGATACGTTAATTTGAATATTCGGATATCGCTCAGTAAACGATTGAAGTCGTGGCATGAGCCATAGTGCGATAAAAGCCTGCGTAGATGTGATGGTGAGTTCGCCATCGATCTCTTCTTCTTGGAGCTGGCTGATACCTTGATTCAATACTGAAAGGCCACGTTTGGCATGTTGATAAAGGATTTCACCTTGCTGGCTCAGCAGCATCTGTTTCCCTTTTCGCACGAATAAACGTGTATTGAGTAAACTCTCAAGCTGACGCATTTGCTGACTGACAGCAGCTTGCGAAATATACAGCTCTTGAGCTGCGAGACTATAACTATTGTATCTTGCTGCACACTCGAAAGTGACGAGTAAATTGATATTTTTAAACACAGTATTTGAGGTCAATTCCCTTTATTTTCCAATTATAAGCAATGCTTATATTAAATGTCGATTTTCATCGTTGGTGTTTGTAAACACTTATGAAGAAAATAGTTCTATCGAAACCAAAATACCAATGTTTAAAGGAAAAAAATGAAAGAATTTGAAGCATTTCACCAACAAGTTGAGCCGTTAATATTGGCGAATGTCTGGGACGCTGAAAGTGCTAAACGTGCAAAGCAAGCAGGGTATCAAGCTATGGGAACTTCAAGCGCGGCAATTGCCAGTGTACTAGGGTACGAAGATGGTGGAAAAATGCCTTTTGAGGCGCTACTTTTCATGGTCAAAAGAATAGTGGCATCGTGCTCTTTACCTTTGAGCGTAGATATCGAGTCTGGCTTTAGCGCAGATCCAAAAGTCATTGTTGAAAATATTCAGCAATTAGCTGAGATAGGTGTGGTTGGCGTGAATATTGAAGATAGCATAGTGACAAGCACGCGAGACCTAACCGATAAGTATGTATTTCAAAGCATGTTAAAGGAAATAATTTCCGAGCTAACGCTGCAAGGCACGCCAATTTTTATAAATGTGCGCTGTGATGCTTTTTTATTGGGTCTTGAGCATGCGCGAGTAGAAGCCATAACGCGTGCACAGCTTTATGAAGAAGCCGGCGCTAATGGGTTGTTTTTCCCTTGTGTCACTAAAGAAGCGGACATTGAGGCCTTAGTGAAGTCAACACGTTTACCTATCAATGTAATGACCATGCCTGAATTGCCAAATTTTAAGGCGCTTACATTACTTGGCGTTAAACGCATTAGCATGGGAAATTTTGCACATATGTCTATTTATAAACAACTGGACTGTATTTTAAACACCGTCAAAGAGCAGGGTTGCCATAGCGCGTTATTTACTTGATAGCTTTATTCCCACCGAGGTAAAGTAATTACATGTTATAAATAGAGTACCATGACGGTTAAACGCAATCGTAGTTACAGTGGCTATTACATTAAAAAACAATAATAGGGAGTCATATATGCGCATAATACTCATTTTATTTATAACGATTATTTCTTTTAATTGCTTTGCCTCTACACCTGAAAAAGTGGTCAGTGAACTTTGGCAAGCGTTATCACATGATAAAAATAGGTCACCGGATATTCGCAAATTAAGTCAGTTACTCCACCCTGAAGCCAAGGTATTTGGGCTGCATTTCAACAGTGATAAGAAGCATAACTTGATGGTCAAATCGGGAGAAGAATTCATCAAATTGCTCGATCGCATCTCTGGTAAAGGCTTTTATGAATGCGAAGTGGTGAGAAAAGTAACGGTTTATGATCACTTTGCGCATGTGTACAGTGTAGTTGAAACCCGATTTGAGCAAGCGAAAGTAGAGCCTGAATTCACCGGGGTAAACAGTATTCAACTTGTAAAGGTTGAGGGAGTTTGGCAAATTCTTTCTCTTTACTATCAAGTAGAAAACCCCAAAAAAGTTATCCCATTAAATGGGGGAAGCTCTGGGCGCTGCCTGTAGTGATGCTAGCCAAGGCGTGGTGGAAATTACCACTATTGATTTAAAACGTTTAAATCACGCGATTCAAATTCTAAATAACGGATTGATATTAATAGGACATCAAAGACACTTTCTTTTATTTTCTTTTATTTTCTTTTATTTTCTTTTTTACTTATATCGTATGAAAGGACTTACAGGGCTGAGTTAACTCTTCACGAATCAATGTGAGGCGTGTCATTTGATAAAAAATACTCGTTAATTTTTTGCATTGAAGGTGGCCAATGATAAAGCTTGGTGAAGCCTGAGGAATAACCTTGCTATGTGTAATTACTGTGCGGTAATTTGGGTGAGTATGATTTTTGAACACAATTAATTCAAGGAGGAGAAATGAATTACACATTGAGAGTAGCTTGTGAACACGATATTCCAATTCTAAAAAGAATGATAGAAGAATCCACAAAAGGGTTGTGCACAGAGTTTTATACGCCAGTGCAAATTGATCTGGCATTGCAAAGCGCGCTGGGTGTGGATTCGCAGCTAATTGATGACAAAACGTACTTTTGCATTGAGGCGCAAGGAGAGATTATTGCCTGTGGTGGGTGGAGTTATCGTGCGACGCTTTTTGGCAGTGACGATGAGCAGAGTCGCAATGCAACTGAATTAGACCCTGATACCCAAGCTGCCAAAATCAGGGCTTTTTTTGTCAAACCCGATCACGCCCGACAGGGCATTGGTTCAATGCTTTTAAAAAAGTGCGAGACAGAGGCTATCTGTAGGGGTTATCGCACGCTAGAGCTGATGGCAACTTTGCCCGGGGTTAAACTCTATGAACGGCACGGATTTGTCGCGGGGGAGACCGTAGAGTATAACTTGGGCGAAGGTACTCACATAACCTTTATGCCGATGAGTAAGCGACTCGAAAGATTTTAACCGTTTATACTTTTGATTTTGCCGTTCATGTTATTTGTGACCTGGATTGATTGCATAAAATGTTTGGATTTAGCATAGTCACACTTCAGGTTACAAAGTTATAAAGGATGCGCTTACCTTAAAGGAATAAGGCATATAAAGCTAATGTATGTCATTTCTTTGTGTCATTTTAACGAATTAGAATTGATGTAAAAGGTTCTAACATGCTAAATATGTCACGCGCGGTTTTTCCGATATTGGTCGCTTCTGCCGCTTACTCATCTCTTGCCAGTGCTAATAGTTGCCTAGGCGAACTTTATTCTATCAACTCTGGACGCGGTGCGCCTGGAGTATTGTTTAGCCTTGAAGAGCAAACAAAATCTGCCAAAGCAGTTTCAATGGCTGAGTTTAGCTCTGCGGCAATGGCATACGACACACGCCTAAATCGCATGTATTATGCGGCTTCTCCGATACCCTTTGAATATAAAGTAGACCTTAGTGCACTAGATGCAACACCAGAAGTGTTAGCACAAATTCCTGTGCAGGGAGATAGATTTAAATACACACGTTTGGCTTATTATGACTTTGCAACCAAGACTCACCATGTTGTCGACAGAACTAAATCAGTCATAGGCATGGTGTATGATGAGCAGAATGATGTCTTAATTGCGCATAGTTACACCGACCTCTATGAAATCAACAAGACTTCGGGTGAAGCCACCAAAATTATGCATTTTGGTGGCATTGATGGGCAATATAGAGGGGATTTAGTCATTCACCAAGGTGACTTGTACTTAGTCTCTTCTACGTCTGTTTATCTCATTGATAGATCAGACAGCAATGACTACAAGCTGGTGAAGCAGGCTGATCATAATTTACTGGCAGTAACGGGGGCGACGGTTGCACAAAATGGTGATGTACTTGTAAGTCGCACTGTAATTAATGATCATGGTCATAAAAACCAATCCGAACTGTATAAAGTAAACATGCAAACTGGTGGAACTTGCCTTGTTGCTTCGCTGCCTCTTAGGATAAATGACTTGGCGACAAACACAGCTGCACCTGTTGCCTGTTATCAAGCCGACCCTTGTGCGTTGGACAACAAAATTACCATGGTCTCTGACTCTATCGTGAAAAACCTAGACCATTTATGGCAAGCCCATTCTACAAATGGGGCTAATTTCTATGCGCCGTCGGTGTTTACCTCTGCACCAAGTTTCAATGGCAGCCATGGGGGAGTAAACCGAGTTAAGAATGTTTCACCAACTGGGTTTGAAGTGGCTTTTAAAGAATGGAACTATTTGGATCAAGTGCATCCTTATAAAGAGTCTTTTGATTATATGGTTCTGGAACAAGGCCGCTACACAATGGCTGACGGAACAGTGATTGAGGTCGGTAGTTTTGAGCTCAATGACACCAAAGTATTCAAGCAAACTGACTTTAGCCAAAGCTTTGCAAGTAAACCTCATGTTTTTCTCCAAGTTCAGACGTTCAACGGAGGACACACAATTGCAACTCGGGTTAAAGATATTACCGTTGACGGGTTTAAAGCTGCCTTTTATGAGCAAGACACCTTCAATGATGGCCATGTATACGAAACTGTGTCATACATTGCCATTGTCCCAGGTAGCGGTTCATCGGGCTCGATTGAAACACAATCGGGTAGCTCGTCTTACAATTTATTGAGCGCGAATATTGACCATAACGGTGGCCAGATCGGTGAGCATTATTATCTACTCGTCGAAGAAGCTTCAAAAGACAAAGAACTGAATCATACGCTAGAAACGGTACATGTTATGGATATAGGCGGTGTCAGTTTAGTTCAGCAAGTCAGTAGCAACGGTGATGACAACCTAAGTATCAGACGCAGAGATTGATCAACCCTTGGACATTTGTCTCAGCCCTCGATAGAGGGCTTTTTTATTTTCCCCTCCAGTCATCTGAACTCTACATTTACCTATATTGTGGCCTAAAAAGTGCATAAAAATTAGCGCTGGTTTGTTAGTGATTTTACGACAAGTGCTTTTGCACAGTTTTAAACTAAAAATAGTTTAAACGTTCAAATTCACATTAAATAGCGATAGGTTTTGATACTTAAATACTAGGTAAAAAGTCTCATATTGCGTATTTTGCTAAAGAAATCACGCATTTTCACGATAAATTTAGTAATAATAGTGACTTGTCCTTTTTTGGCATGAAGCATGTTTACAATCATTCATAATTGGCGCTAAAAGCCCCCAATTTTGACTTAACATTGTTCGGGCGTTGTGCTGAAATGAGGACGGTTGCATAAAAACATGTATAAAATGCAAGAGTATTTGGGAAGGAAGTGATGTCTTTGTTTCATTTTGATGAGGAGTCTGGGTATGTTTCTATGAAGGAACATCCTGCGCATTCGGGTTTTCCTGCGAGTGCCGCACAGCTTGTTGAGCTGTTAGAGCAATCTCCTTATGCTGACTTTGATGTCATTCACGCCAACATCGGTCAATTATTTTCTCCCTCTGATGACAGAGAAAAAGACTTATTGATTGTAGCAAGAGCCGTTGATGCATCTGTGATGATCCACGTTGAAGAGAATAATATGTTGGCCGAAGCACGGTTAACGACTGCCCGTGGCGGTAAGCTT
>NZ_JAKGBI010000030.1 GCF_021530565.1 Pseudoalteromonas sp. SMS1 | reverse complement strand
GGTTGTTGCGCAGCTACAGCAATGTGAGACAGAGAACCGCAAGGTTGCAGGGCTACAATCCACTTCTCTTGCGTATGTGATTTACACTTCTGGGTCAACCGGCAAGCCAAAAGGGGTGATGATAGAACACTGTAATACCATTGCTCTTTTGAGTTGGGCACAGCAGTGCTTTGGGCCAGATGAACTTAAGTGCGTCCTCGCATCCACGTCAATTTGTTTCGACCTCTCTGTATTTGAGTGCTTTGCTCCGTTGTCGGTAGGTGGAGAAGTGGTAATTGTTCAGAATATTCTGGAGTTACCTAATTTGGAGCACTCCCAATGTTTGACCCTAATAAATACCGTACCGTCGGCTGCTGAGTCACTACTTAACGTAACAGGATTGTGTTTTGACAATATGGTGATCAATTTAGCAGGAGAACCTTTAAAACAGAATCTCGTAGATAAGTTATATGATGCGGGTTTCATAACAGTAAATGACTTATATGGACCATCTGAAGATACAACCTATTCAACCTTCGTTACACGTACATATGGCGGAGACATGAGTATTGGAAAACCGATAGCGAATACACAATGCTACGTACTCAACGACAGGTCACTGGCTCCTTTCGGCACCTCTGGAGAGCTATATATTAGTGGTGCAGGGGTTGCCAGAGGGTATTTGAATGACCCTGAATTAACCGCGGATAAGTTCATAGATAACCCTTATTACAACAGTCATGACACCAATAGCTTTGAGCGTCTTTATAAGACAGGTGATATCGTACGCTATTTACCTAATGGGAATCTAAAATACATAGGACGTATTGATTATCAAGTTAAAATTCGAGGGTTCCGGATTGAGCTTGGTGAAATTGAGCAGCAGCTTCTTTCATACAGTGATATCGAAAATGTAACGGTTGTTGCTTCTAACTTGGAAGGAGGAGCTCAGTATTTAGCCGCTTATGTTACTCACACCGACGCGGTTCAAATAAATGCAGATGAGGACAAATTACGAAGCTTCGTGGACACTATTAGGGATCGTCTCGCTCGGGATGTTCCTTCTCACATGGTACCAGCAGCTTTCATTGTACTTCCGCATTTACCTTTGACTCCCAATGGTAAAATTGATCGGGCTGCGCTACCAGCGCCTAGTCAGGCGTTTCAAAAAAATTCTCGAGTTGAGCCGACAACAGAGACAGAAAAGTCATTGTGCAATATATGGAAAGACGTATTGGGAGTCGAACAGCTAGGAATTACGGACAACTTTTTCGATCTGGGTGGTCATTCGCTGTTGATATTACCACTAGTTAAGAGGTTGGTAGAAAACAACCTTCCTAGTTTAGAGATACAGGATCTATATCAAGGAAAAAATATTCAACAAATCGCAAGATCTATTGATGAAAAAAGGAATGCAAAGAAGGCGCATACTTCCACGATTGTAAACTTGAACGACAGTCAGGCCGCGGCAAAAGTATTCGCAATTCATCCGATATTAGGACATGTAGACCCGTATAAAGAATTTGCCCATGCTTTGAGAAAGCATGCAACGGTGTACGGTATTCAATCTCCTTGTATTGCTGGTGAGGAATTTAGGTTCAACTCAATGTTAGAGCTGGCTCAATTATATTTGAATGATATTCGGGCGGTTCAGCCCAAAGGGCCTTATCGAATTATGGGATGGTCAGCAGGTGGGTTAATAGCATTCTACCTGATCCACCTAATACAACAGCAAGGAGATGTTGTTGAATATTACATGAATTTGGATTCGGAAGTTCCTTTTGATGGTACGAAATTAACGCGCAACCAATCTCTGTTCTACTTTTTTGAGCAATTATCCTACGATTGCTTATCAGAACGAGAGTTGGAACAAGTGAAAGTACAGATTGAAGAAAGTGGATCAGAGCAAATCGCAATTGATATGTGTGCTGAATACTTACAGAGCGCAGGGAAGGATATTTTTGAGAGCTTCAAGTTTAACAAGCTGATTCTACAAGCTGGGACAGATTATTTTAGCGCTGAAAGGCCTGTCGTTAAGTTAGATGGAGTTGCTCGAACCGATATTATCGTTTCAAAAAATAAACCTGAAAAAGAAAGATATGAAGCATCTTGGCGCGAACGAGTACAAGGTGATGTCAGCTTTACTAGAGTGTCTGCTTGCCATGAAGAATTATTGGAAGGTGACGTTCTCAAACTTGCCATCGGCAAAGTTCTAGAGGGTTTAACCTTGATGGCTTAGTCATCAAGTGATCTAAATTAAATTACTGAATTAGAAGGAAGTAAAACTAATGGTAAGTAAAAAAGTATGCGTTGTTGGGGCTGGCTTATCAGGCTTATGTACAGTAAAAGAATTGAAAGAAAAGGGACACCAAGTAACTTGCTTCGAAGCCTCTTCATCTGTTGGGGGGAGTTTTTCCTCAGATGCTAAGTCAAGTAAGGTATATGATTCTTTGCTTTTGACTGTGTCGAATTTCTTCATGGCATATTCTGGCTTTCCTATTGATGTAAAGGAGAAAAGACGTTATTGGTCTGCGACCGAGTACCTTTCCTATCTAGATCGTTATGTTGAACACTTTATGCTTTCTGAAAGTATTTTACTCAACACTATGGTGCAAAACATTGAGAAAATTGAAAATAGTTACAATGTAGAAGTGCAAACAGAGCTCGGAAAAGTCAAGTCTTTGCAGTTTGATGCTGTCGTAATTTGTACAGGCACTAACCGGGTCCCTTATATGCCTGAAGTGTTGGGAGCAGCCGACTTTCAAGGGGAAATATTACATACTGCTGATTATACTGAGCCTAGCAGATTTGCAGGTAAGCGTGTTGTATGTGTCGGTGCAGGGGAATCTAGCGCTGACATAATCCATGATATTGCAAATGTTGCTGATGATTGCTCTGTATTGATGCGCTCAAAACCATCAATAGTTGCTCGTTGGATAAATGACGAAACCAACGATGCCTATACTTCTCTGGCGTTTAGTGCTTTGGGCCGTAAAGGAATGAATGCATTTATGCGCTTGAAAGCTAAATCTTTGCTTTTAACAAAACGCAAGTTGTCTAAAAAAGAGAAGATACAATATCAATGGCAGCTTGATAGCCCTGGTTTTATGAATCGGTTTTTGACTAAAAATGATGTTTTTCTTGATGATATAGCAAACGGGCATTTAAAAGCGATTAAGTCCGAAATCAAAAATATTACAAAGGACGCTGTTGAGCTTGTGGACGGCACAAGTATCAAAGCTGATGTGATAATCTTTAATACAGGATATCGACAAGAATTTTCTATTATCGATTCTATTGTGCAGCCCAGCGATTTCCGAGATCTATATAAACACATGTTTCACCCAGAAATAGGTGAGAGCTTAGCCTTTATCGGATGGGCTCGCCCTTCTCAAGGGGGAGTTCCTTCTATTTCTGAAATGCAAGCTCGCTATTTGGCACAGTTACTTTCTGGTGAAAGAACATTGCCACAAGGTCAGGCTTTGCATGTGGAAATTAATAAAGATAAAGACATAGAAAGCAAGCACTTTAAAGATAGTCCCGCTTTAACTAGTTTGGTTGATTACCACGACTACATGAAGTCACTATCAAACCTGATAGGGTGTAGACCCAAAGTGAATGTCTTATTTGCGCCACGGCTGACCTACAAAATGATATTTGGATGTCACCTCTCTAACTTTTATCGTCTCAATGGCCCTGGAGAGAATAGAAAAGAAGCGATCAAGATTATTAAGGGATTACCGACAGCCAGTTCCCTACGCCGTAATACTTGGATAGCAATACTGTTTTTGTTTTTCAAGTTGAAGCCAAGTAAAGCCCAACTTCAATCGGGCAAAGTAAACTAACTATAAACTAAGAAAATTGTTAATGGATGAGCAAAGCGAATATTTGCTTTGCCGTCACGTAAAGGATGTAATTTATATGAATAAATTGAATTGTTTCTATGATTGGGCTGCACCTAGACAAGCGCTTTCTGTTGTAACTGAAATGTCAGTAGATGTGTTTGAGCAGCAAGAATTCAAACCTTTTATTTTTGAAAATCCGACGGTAAGCAAAGAATGTGACAATCTGCTTTCTACTTTACACGACGGTAAAATGGGGCAGGAGAACGTCGAGGTATATGTTTCTGCTGATGGAACCTTTCCTGGTGGGACAATGCCTGAGGGCCAAAATAATCATTCTTGGAAATCCATGACTCTGAAAGAGTGTATGCAGCGAATGAAGGGGGAGTTCGGAAGTTACTTTCATAATAAGGATGAAAAATATTATATTTATCAAGGTCATGAAAATTTGTTAACTTACCTTCCAGATGCCATTGATATTACTCGCTATATACCAGGTGGCAATGTAAGCTCAAAGAACTTTTGGCTCAGTAGTCCTGGGAACATAACTCCAATTCACTACGATATGGGGGATAACTTATTGCTTCAGTTAATGGGAAGAAAGAAAGTTTTAGTATGGTCGCCGAGCAATTATGAACGTTTAAGCCTCAACCCGATGGGCGGGTTACACAACCGCCAAAGTACAATTGATCATTCAAATTGCCGTGGTGATGCTGAGAAAGTGCTGGAGAACTTGCCAGTGTATGAACATTATCTTGAAGCTGGTCAGGCACTGTATATTCCTTTTGGTTGGGCTCATGCAGTGCAAACAGAGACATTGTCTGTTTCGGTAAATTATTGGTGGGATGCTGATTTTATGTCGACGTTGATGCAGACTATGCAAGCGCCTATTCCAGCAGAAGAAAAAGAAATGCAAATTGCAGGTAGCATTGGCAGAGTAAGGCCTGAGTTACTTGGTATGCTGGAAGGTATGAAAAAAGATGGTAGCATTCAGCATATAATGGGTGAGCTTGCAGCGAGTTAGATGCTCAATAAATAGAGTACAAACAAGCAAACCAACCAATGGCACTGTTGGTTTGCTTGTCAAGGAAGTACATCACTTACCGATACAGAATGAACTAAAGATCTTTCCGAGCAGATCATCAGACGTAAATTCGCCCGTAATCTCATTGAGATACTGCTGTGTCAAACGTAGTTCTTCCGCTAAAATTTCACCTGCTACATGCATTTCTAGCTGTGTTTGACCGATTTCCAAATGTGTTGCAGCATGTTCAAGTGCATCTAAGTGTCTGCGACGGGCCATAAAGCCGCCTTCGTTCGCACCGGTAAATCCAATGCATGCTTTCAGATGCTCGCGCAGCGTATCAACGCCAGTATTGGTTTGTGCACTAAGTCGCAGTACTGGATAGTTGCCCTGTTTGCACAGGCCTTGCTGTTCATTGCACAGGTCGATTTTATTGCGGATCACGGTGATCTCCATACCTGAGGGTAATTTTTCCATAAACTCTGGCCAGATCTTCAGTGGATCCGTTTCAAGTGTTTGGGTACCATCGACCATGAATAATACGTGATCGGCACCGCTTATTTCTTCCCATGCACGCTCGATACCGATTTGTTCAACTTTATCAGGGCTTTCGCGTAATCCTGCGGTGTCAATGATGTGTAGTGGCATACCATCGATGTGGATGTGTTCACGTAGTACGTCTCGCGTGGTGCCTGCGATGTCAGTTACGATGGCAGCTTCACGACCAGCCAGCGCATTTAATAAAGAAGACTTACCTGCATTCGGACGTCCCGCAATGACAACACGCATCCCTTCACGCATGATGCTGCCTTGTTTCGCTTGTTGTCTTACTTCTGCCAATTGGGCGATGATGGCTTGTAAGTCACCGGCGACTTTACCATCTGAGAGAAAGTCGATTTCCTCATCGGGAAAATCGATCGCGGCCTCAACATACATACGTAAGTGGATGACTTGCTCCACCAGCACATTGATATGCTTAGAGAAATCTCCTTGTAAGGAGTGAAGGGCGCTCTTAGCTGCTTGTTCGCTAGTTGCGTTGATCAGATCGGCAATTGCTTCAGCTTGCGTTAAATCTAGCTTATCGTTCATGAATGCACGTTCTGAAAACTCGCCGGGCTTGGCGAGTCGGACGCCTTCAATTTGACTGATTTCTTTAAGCAGCATATCAATCACAACTGGGCCGCCATGGCCTTGTAACTCTAGTACATCTTCACCTGTGAATGAGTTTGGACCTTGGAAGAATAGGGCGATGCCTTGATCGAGTTGCTCACCAGCTAAGGTATTAAATGGCAGGTACTCGGCATACCGTGTTTTGGGAGACTTACCGAGAATTTTATCGGCAACGAGTTGCGCTTTGGCACCCGATATACGGATGATCCCCACACCACCGCGACCTGGAGCGGTGGCCTGAGCTGCTATGGTATCTTGTGCAATCATATTGACTCATGCTGAATGACAGTGTTCTGGCCTTAATTGTACAGCAATTGGCTTTTCTCAGGTATAGTGGAGCCCAACGAATAGTGATAATTACTCGAGATGTAAAGATAAGGACAATCTAAGCCGTGTTGTTATTCCGTCAGTTTCGATTCGACCCAGAGCGTTTAGCACTTTATCGTGGGCAGACAGCGATCAGTTTACGGCCCAAAGTTGCGCAGCTGCTCAACTATTTTCTAACTCACCCCAACCAACTAGTAAAAAGAGAGCAGTTATTAAATGCACTGTGGCAACATGGTGAGTTTCGAGAAGCTGCACTTAATCAAAGCATCACAGAGTTGCGTCATGCACTGCAAGATAATGCCAAAAGCCCCATTTATATTAAAACGCTGCCGCATCAGGGCTATGTGTGGATCTGTGCCGTAAAAGCTGACTCTAATAACAAAAGAAGGTTGGGCGTCAAAGCCGCGATTGGATTGGTTGCAATAGCATTATTGGGGGGCGTTTATAGCTATAAATCAGTATCTATACCACCTGCTCAATTACAAGAGAAAGCACAATTACTCATTCATCCAATGCAAAACCATACAGGCGTACAAGCCAATGCTTGGTGGGGATACGCCCTTGAAGGCACTTTGCGTGAGCGTCTCAAGACCAGTTTTCATTTGATCCCCAAAAGTCAGACCCCTGATTATTTGAATAAACCAGAAAAAGTCCCGCCACAGCAATTAGTTCTATCAATAAAGCCCATGCAGCAGCGCTATTTATTACAAGCAAGCATGGCAGGACGGCATGCTCAGGTACTGGTTGAGGAGCTTGATAATAACTTTATTGAGATTGCTGATAAATTGTTGGACTCGCTGACAACAAACACTTCACGCTCAGTTACTAAATTGAATAAGGTCAATGGATTAAGTGATTATTACCGAGGGGTTCAAGCGTTAAATGAACATGGGCCAATATTGGCAAAATCTTACTTCGAAGCGGCGTTAACCCAAACGCCTGATCATTTACCATCTCGGCTTGAATTAGCCCGTATTGCTTGGGGACAAGGGAACATACAACTTGCCAAGCATTACTTCAATGGTATAGATCTCCAAACAGCGCCTTACACTCTACGAGCTCGATATCACCTTTACTTGGGGACATTCCAAAAAGTACTTGGTGAATTTCAACGTGCACGATTGAGTGCGAAAAATGCATTGGTGATGGCTGAACAAAGTCAGCATATAGAGCTAATGGCTAGTACTTATCAGTTAATGGCTGATGTCGCTTGGAATACTTTACAATGGCAAGATTATACCCATGCAATGAGTGCTGCGCATGCGCTCATTGGCAGTCGTTCATTCGCGTATAGTGAAGCACAACGATCGTTTTATTTGGCCAATCCACCAGCTGCTGGACCGCAACAAAAAAATCTTGTGAACTTATCGCAAAGCAAAAAAGTACTAGAAGGTGCCATTCAGTATTACCGACAATCAGCACAACGCATTGAGCTCGCCAGAAGTTTATTTGCCTATGGACAAAATTATCTCGTGCCTGTGTCTGAAAGCGAGTCTAGCCTACTAGAAGCATTAGAAATTGCTAAGGAAAGTGGTGAACAATACCTTACTATGCAAGTGCTTACTTACTTAGGGTTTTACTATATTCAGCTTCATCAGGGTGAAAAAGCCCTTTATTACTTAGAGCAAGTTGCGCTCGTTCAGGCATTTAAACCTGCGCTTGAGCAGCTGAGTCTGCTAAAAGCCATGGCGTATATGGACATAGGTTTAACGACGAATCGACACACCGCGCTAAAAAGAGCACAACAGCTGTTTGAGTCTTTGCTATCTATAGACACGACGTCTGACACGGTACGTGCCAATGTGACTTTGTTGTTAGGGTGGGTAGCGCTGAAGCAAGGAGAAATAGACAAATCTCAAATGCTCACTAATGCGGCATTAGAAGCATATGAGGCCGGTGGGTTGAGTGATGCGATGAGCTATGCAAAGTATACGCAAATGTATATTTATTTGTTGCGTAATGAGCCTGACAAAGCGCTGAAGTTAATGGACTTAGATCGAGATAAAGAAGCACACTTAATGTTATTTTACTCGTCGGTTGCCGCGCATTTGACCAATGATGAACAGCTATTTGTCAAAACGCAGGAGATGCTGGGCAAACTGAATAATAGCCAAGCACTGCTTGATCAACTTGAACGATTTAAATATCAGTCACAAGGGGACGCCAAGCTCATCGCTGAGTTACTTGACGCGCCTTATAGTGTTTACTGCCAGAGTAAGTGGATCTTAGAGTGATAAATAGTACTTTTGCGGCACTTGGGCGCCGCGATAAATGACTTTGCCATTACCATCTTGTACTACCCAGTAAGGTAAGTCGGTTATTTCGAACTGAGTAAATAACTGATTTTGTGCATCGAAAACAATATGATGATTGATATTAAAGCGCTTTTTATAATCTTGAGCACTTTGTTCATCTACATAAAAGGGTTTGATGATGGTGAGTATGCTCTCAGGTTTGTGACGAGCTAACTCGTTGTTTTGTGCAATGCGGTGTTGGCAATCAGGGATATGTTGAAAAGGGCACAAACTGTCGCTAAAAAATAATACTCGATAGTCTTTTTGAATTTGCTGTTTACTCAAGGGTTTACCTGATAAGGTGGTCATTTTCTTATCTATCGCAGTATGGGTGGTGATGTGAGGTGCATGCAAGAGCGTCTCTTTGAGTAGGACATGACCATCTTTAATGATTACACGACTCGGTGTTTGTCTGATTTGATACTGAAACATAAGCTGGTTGTTGATATCGATGATCAGATTTTCAAACGCTGGGTATGCACTTTTGAACTGCGCTAAGCTTGCCTGGTCAATATTGATATCCGGCTGTATATAAGTGCGTTCTCCTTGTGCTTTTGGGAATGATGTGGCTTGGCTATACTCGTCCCAAATGTTAATAAAAACATATTCTTGGACTTGTGCATGGATTTTATACGCAATAATAAATAGCATAATAACGAATATTTTTAATGGTTGTATATACATTATTTAAGACCTCGTAAATGTGCTAATTTTTGTGCCAGTTGGTCAGTAAATAGCCCACTTCGATAGATCTCTTTACCTTGTGCATCAATTAAAATGTGCTGTGGTGTGCCAAGGACAGCGTATTGCCGTGTAATAGTGCCATCACTGTCGAAAACAGTAGGGAAGTTGTAATTGTGCTTGCCTAAGTAGCGCTTTACACCTTCAAGAGTTTGGTTAAAGCCAATATTGACGGATATAACTTGGTACGCGCCTTGGGCGTACTCATGGCTCTGTTGTAGTTTTGGCATTTCCTCCACACAGTATGCACACCAAGTTGCCCAAAACTTTAAATAGGTGACTTTGCCTTGTGTAAAGATGCGCTTCGAATCTAGTGTTTGGGTCTGTAGCGGCGCATATTGTTTGGCATGGATTGAGATACTGAATAAGCACAATAGAAGGAGAGGTATTTTCATTTTAATATCCTTAGTTGATGTATTAAAGCCAGCTTTTACCCGCCTGAATAAGAAAATATTGCGCCATTGCAATGAGAATGAGGCTGGTTAGAGTATTGGTATATGACAGCCATTTTCCGGATTTTGGGAGTTTGATAAGAACACGAGTACTTGTACCTGCAAGTAAAAGCAATGTGCTCATGCCCAAGGCAAAGCTAAATAACAACAGTGCTCCTACCGTTGGTTGCTGATGGGTGGCAACAAACATCAATAAGCCTCCCAGCACGGGGGACGTACAAGGAGCCGCAACTAGCGCACTGACCATGCCCATTACCAATGGAACTGAGCTTGGGTTTTTAAACTGGTGCATTGGCATTGATGGCATCGGGACAATTCCTTTGTTCAGTGCCGCAAAGTAAAGAAGGCCATTGGCAAATAGCAACAATACCCAAGGGTGAGTGGCAACTTGACCGAAAAGGTTGCCACTATAAGCGGCGATAAAGCCAAGAGCGGCATAGATGAGTGAAAACCCTGTGCAATATAATAAAGGGCCAATACGGGTATGTTTTCGTTGTGCAAAGGTCGCAATGGTGACGGGTAAAATTGGATAAACGCAAGGTGTAAAGCTGGTCAAAATACCAAGGATAAAAACCGTTGGTATTTGCCACCAGCCTATACCCGCGGTATTTAATGTATCTAATAAAAGAATTTCCATTATTTAAGAGGCTCATTGATTGGTTATGTCAGTGGCTATGATCTTCCTTCAAATCGCGAATTAGACCTATCAAAGCACTATCAAAACGGCATCAAAATTTATCAAGTGCATGTTATAAAAAGAAAGTTTTTTCAGAGGCTATTTTACCTAATGCTAGCTGAGGGACTTCGCCTAGTTTAAGGAGTTGGCATGTGTTGGTTTAGCCAGGCTATCATATAAGGCAATAAATGGGCGCTCACGTAAGTGGCTCTAAGTAATGAATATCTAGAGGCGGGAAGTTTACTTGTATGTACAACTACCGTACAAACAAAAAAGCCCGCAAAACTGCGGGCTTTTTTATCATTTTATCAGAAACTTAGTCGCGTACTTTAATTCCTTTTTTCTCCATGCCTCGGTAGATGATAAGCATCTGTGCGATAGAGATCAGGTTAGACACCAACCAGTAAAGAACCAGACCTGATGGGAACCAGATAAAGAAAATAGAGAACACGACAGGCATGTATGTCATCATCTTTTGCTGCATTGGATCGGTGATAGTCATCGGCTGAAGCTTTTGAGTCAAGAACATACTTGCACCAAATAAAATGGGCAGCACATAGTACGGATCCATTGCAGACAAATCTGTTAACCACAGTCCAAATTCAGCGTGACGTAGCTCTGTTGACTCTAAGAATACATAGAACAGAGCAAGGAAGATTGGCATTTGTAGCAACAGAGGGAAGCAGCCCCCCATTGGGTTTACTTTCTCTTTGCGGTACATTTCCATCATTGCTTGACCGAACTTCTGACGATCGTCTCCATAACGTTCTTTCAGTTGCTGCATCTTTGGCTGTAATGCACGCATTTTTGCCATGGATGTGTACTGTGCTTTTGTCAGTGGGTAAAGCAAAGTTTTAACAAGAATGGTAATACCGATGATAGATAGACCCCAGTTGCCAAGCACGCCATATAGCATCTTCAGTAATACTAATAGTGGTTGGGAAATAAAGAATAACCAGCCGTAGTCTACAGTAAGGTGTAAATCTTCGTGGATAGCTTTAAGCGTATCCAGATCTTTGGGGCCCATGTAGTAAATTGCAGATAGTTTGGCGTCTGAATTAGCCTGGATATTCACAGGTTCACTTTTAACACCAATGATACCTTGGCCGTTTCTAAGCGACGTGTAGATGGTATTGTTGACATCTTGCTGTGGTACCCATGCACTTACAAAGTAATGCTGGATAAACGACACATAACCGCCTAATGTATTTTCGTTTAGGTTAGACTTAGCCATATCATCAAAAGAGTACTTCTCATATGGCTCGTCCTGAGTACCGTATGCCGTACCTAAGTATGTTTGATCAACCATACTGTCTTTGTCTTGTGCCGAACGCTTGATTTGCGTGTACAGTTGAACTTGTACAGGATTCTCAGTGGCATTGACGACATCGTACTCCATGGAGACATCATATTTACCGGCTTTAAATACATACGTTTTAGTAAACTGTATGCCTTTGTTGTCGATATAGGTTAATGGTATACGAAGTTCATCACCTGACAATGTGTAAGCACTTTGCTCTGTCTGATAAACCGGACGACCTGCACTTGATGCATCTGGGCCATTCAGACCAATCAAACCACTTTGCGCTAGGTACTGCTTGCCATCAAATTCACCTAGAAGTAGGTAAGGTATATCGCTACCATGCGTTTCTGCATGTTGAAGTAGCTTGGCTTCAACAATGTCACCACCTTTTGTATCGATTTTTACAGCTAGTACGTCAGTTGTTACGGTAATAACTGAGCGAACAGCTTGAGTTTGTGCAACCGGTACATCCGCTTCGCTTGAAGCCGGAATATCCGCTTGATCGGTATTTGAAGGTGAAGTGGCCACTTGCGTGACAGCACTGGGCTCGGCCTTGCTTTGAGCTTGCTCGTCTTGCCATTCACTGAATAGCAAAAACGACACCAAAAGCAATCCGATCAATAAAAACGTGCGTTGCGATTCCATAACAGCTCTTATTTCTCGTGTTGTTTATCTTGATTCGATTTCTCAGGGACGGGGTCATCCCCACCTGCGCTTAAAGGGTGACATTTTAATATGCGTTTAACCGCTAACCAACTCCCTTTTGCAATTCCGTGTAAATTAATTGCCTGAATTGCATAACTTGAGCATGTTGGGTTGAATCGGCAATGAGGCCCAAGCATTGGACTGATAAATTTTTGATAACCTCGAATAAGGCTTATCAACAATTTACGTATTACCAACAGCGGATAATCCACAAGTCGTTTACTCTCACTCTTTGTCTTCAAGGCGTGTTTCATAGTTGCGAGATAGACTCGTAGTAGAGTGATTAAAAGGTGAGCTAACCTTACATTAATTAGCTTAAAATAGCCATGATTGGTCGATTATTGGCACGCAAATGTCGCGTTATTTTTTCGCTTTGTTATGCGTAGGGCGCCTTTTATGTGGCTTGGGTTTGGGGGCGCCAGGTTTACAACGTTCGTTGATTTTACGCCAAAGTTTATTAAGCTGTTTTGTAAGCTCTTCATTGCTTTGCTCGTCTACGCCGGTTTTAACCATCAAAACAATATCGATGTTATCAAGTTTGTGGCGATTCAGACGAAAACTTTCACGTGCAAGGCGCTTAATGCGGTTACGTTGACATGCTTTTTTACAGCGTTTTTTTGCAACAGTAAGTCCGAGACGTGGATGACCAACATCATTGGGTTTAGCCAGAAGAGTAAATACAGGTGTTGCTGCGCGAGCAGGTTCTTGAAATATACGGGAGTAATGCGAGGGAGTTAACAGACGTAACTCCCTGCTGAAGCCTAAACCTTCCACTTATATTAAGCAGATAGTTCTTTACGGCCTTTAGCACGACGACGTGCTAGTACTTTACGGCCATTTTTAGTAGCCATGCGAGCACGGAAACCGTGAGTACGCTTGCGCTTAAGTACGCTTGGTTGAAAAGTTCTTTTCATAACTAATCCATCCGATCGGTTAAAGTTAAAACATCCTATGCAGGTCGCGATCCTGGCACAGGTGCCATTGCGAGCGCGAGATATTAAAGCTGATACGCGTGAAAGTCAATCATATTTGTATCGATAAGCTTATTTTATAGCCTAAATGGGTGAAATTAAATGTCTGCTATATAAGAGGGGATTTGTAAGACACTCAAAAGGGGACGTGGCGAGTGGTGTATAAAGTAGATCAATGTGTCGGATCATGTGGGGTGATCGCACGAGTCAGATCGTGATCATTCGCTTGTGGATCAAGTGTGTTGATCTTGGGTAGGTTTTCCACAAGGCTTGGGTGAAAATTGGCAACATCCTCTGGAAAACTAAAATTGATCTCATTTTTTAGGTGAGATCGTGGCGTTTTTTTGATAAGATCTTTGTAAATAAGTGAAAATAAAAATCCATATAAAACATGTGTTTAAGTTTTTTTGTGGATGAGATCTTGTTTTTTAAAAAAGTCAATATTGATGTTGTGGATAAGATCACTTCATAATACTCGGCTTCCACCTGTGAATAATTGATAATATACAAACTTTTCCGTCGATCTTTGAGTTAGCTGTGAATAACTCTGTTGGTTACTTTGTAAATAAAAAAGTAACGCAACATGTATTGATGTACGGGAATAATAACTATTTCGGAGCGCAATGTGTATCTGTCGGTTTGGCAAAGTTGTTTATATGTTTTGCAAGATGAACTGCCGTCTCAGCAGTTCAATATGTGGGTTAGACCACTACAAGCAGAAAGTACCGAAGATACTTTAACCATCTATGCACCAAATCGTTTTGTGTTAGATTGGGTTCGAGAAAAGTACTTAAATCGAATAAATGAATTACTGATTGAGATTTGTGGTGATGAGGCGCCTGAATTGCGTTTTGACGTGGGCAGCAAGCCGATGGCACAAGCACAGCCACATGTCTCAGTCGAAACACATGCAGGAGAAGCACCAGCACAGTCTCCTCAAGTCGCGACGAGAAGTGCAGCACAATCACCAGTTAGTGAAACCAAAGTTGAGCCAGCTCCGAAATCCAGCGTGAAGTCAAACATCAAAGAGAATTACACCTTTGATAATTTTGTCGAGGGTAAATCAAACCAATTGGCAAAAGCGGCAGCTACCCAAGTAGCTGATAACCCAGGCTCGGCGTTTAACCCTGTATTTATATACGGTGGCACGGGCTTAGGTAAAACGCACTTATTGCATGCAGTTGGAAATGGCATTATTGACAAAAAGCCAGATGCTAAAATTGTTTATATGCACTCTGAGCGCTTCGTGCAAGATATGGTAAAAGCATTGCAAAATAATGCCATTGAAGATTTTAAGCGTTACTATCGTAGTGTTGATGCATTAATGATTGATGACATTCAATTCTTTGCAAATAAAGAGCGTTCTCAAGAAGAATTTTTCCATACATTTAACGCATTGCTTGAAGGCAACCAACAAATTATTTTAACGTCGGACAGGTACCCAAAAGAAATAGAGGGTGTTGAAGACCGGTTGAAATCTCGTTTTGGTTGGGGTTTAACGATCGCAATTGAGCCGCCTGAACTTGAAACGCGTGTGGCTATTTTGATGAAAAAGGCTCAGCAAAGTAACATCAATTTACCACATGAAGTGGCATTTTTCATCGCGAAGAAACTCCGCTCCAATGTGCGTGAATTAGAAGGGGCATTGAACCGCGTAATTGCCAATGCTAATTTCACTGGTCGACCAATCTCCATTGAGTTTGTTAAAGAGGCTCTACGCGATTTATTGGCATTGCAGGATAAGTTAGTCACGATTGATAATATTCAACGTACAGTCGCTGAGTATTACCGTATTCGTGTGTCTGATTTATTGTCAAAACGCCGAAGTCGCTCTGTGGCTCGTCCAAGGCAAGTCGCAATGGCGTTATCGAAAGAATTAACGAATCACAGTTTACCTGAAATCGGTGATGCGTTTGGTGGCCGTGACCACACCACGGTATTGCACGCGTGCCGTAAAGTAAAAGAGCTTCGTGAAGAAAGTCACGAAGTAAAAGAAGATTATCAAAACTTGATCAGAACATTGTCATCTTAAGGGTTAAGTGATGCAAATAACGATAGTAAGAGAACAGTTTTTAAAGCCGTTAATGCAAGTGTCAGGTGCGATTGAGCGTAAACACACACTACCTATATTATCTAATGTACTGCTAGAAGTGAAAAATGGTGTGCTCGCAATGACGGGCACCGATTTAGAAATTGAGTTAGTTGCCTCGGTCATTCTGCAAAACGATACCGCCGATGCCAAGCTAACTTTACCAGCGAAAAAGTTGCTGGATATTTGTAAGAGTTTACCTGACAGTTCGGAAATCAACTTGTCTACACAAGAGCACCAAGTGTTGTTGACCAGTGGTAAAAGTCGTTTCTCTTTGACTACGCTCGCGGCTGAAGATTTTCCTAATTTAGAAGAGTGGCAAGGGGAAGTTGAATTTAAACTTACCCGTATGGAGCTGCGCAAATTGCTTGAGGCGACTCACTTTTCTATGGCTAACCAAGATGTACGCTACTATTTAAATGGTATGTCATTTGAAGTAGAAGGTAATGAGATAAAAACCGTTGCGACCGATGGCCATAGATTAGCGATTGCGCAAAAGCAGATCGCTCAATCATTAGGTTCACAGCGTCAATTGATCATCCCCAGAAAAGGGGTGTTAGAGATTATGCGTTTATTGCCAGCTGATGATGAAGAATTGACTATACAATTCGGTGCTAATCATTTTCGCATCATAGATCAGGAAGTTATCTTTACCAGTAAGTTGGTAGATGGCCGTTTCCCTGATTATCGTCGAGTGTTACCTCGAGGTGGGGACAAAATTGTAACGGCAAATAGAGAGTGGTTACGCAGCGCTTTTCAACGTGTGTCTATTTTATCCAATGAAAAGTTCAGAGGGGTGCGGTTAAATCTCAGCAGTGGTGTGTTGAAGATCAGTGCGAATAACCCAGAACAAGAGCAAGCTGAAGAGACTGTTGAAGTGAATTATCAGGGTGATGACCTTGAAGTTGGGTTTAACGTTTCATATTTGTTGGATGTACTTAATACAATAAAAACTGAAGATGTTCAGTTTACGTTGGCGGATTCAAACAGCAGTGCGTTGATTGAGGGCGCTGACGAAGAAGACGCAATGTATGTCGTAATGCCAATGCGTTTATAAGTAAAAGTAGCGCTCTGAATGAGTTTGACACATATTAGCCTCAATGATTTTCGCAATATTGAGGCACTCTCTTTTTCTCCCTCCAAAGATCTCAATCTAATTCTTGGCCAAAATGGCAGTGGTAAAACAAGCTTACTGGAAGCAATTTATTTTTTGTCTAATGGCCGCTCGTTTCGTACAAATAAGTACAAAATGATGATTCGCAGCGAGCAAGAAAAGTGTGTAGTTCATGGTAAAAAACAACTACATAACTTGTCTATACCAATCGGAATTAGTAAAAGCCAATGCGGTGAAACACAGTTAAGGATCCAAGGACAAGCAAGTCGAAAAATAGCTGAACTTGCTCAAATACTGCCTGTGCAGGTCATTACACCTGAAAGCTATGAGTTGTTTTTTGGTGGACCAAAAGAGCGGAGAAAATTCCTCGATCTTGGAGTGTTCCACGTGGAACATTTATTTTACGAAGTATGGAAAAACTTCAATAAGGTTCTAAAGCAGCGCAATGCACTGCTAAGAACCAAGCCCGCTAACTGCGTTGAACAAATTAAGTTTTGGGATAAGCAATTCATCGACCTAGCTGAACAAATAAATATCTATCGAAAAGCTTATATAAGTAGGTTTGAAGGCTATTTTTTTGATAAGATAGGGGGGATTAGCTCTATATTTGATGGCCTTGAAACTCGCTATGATGCGGGCTGGAAAGGGGAACTAAGTGAAGTACTTCAATCACAGCTAGAGCGAGACCTAAAACTTGGCTACACAAGTCGGGGTCCCCACAAAGCGGATTTTAATTTTAGGCTCCATGGACATAGTGTTGAAGGAATCATGTCCAGAGGACAATTAAAACTGCTTTTGTATGCGCTCAAAATTACGCAGAACAATCTGATTGAACAAGAAACTGATAAACAATCAATATTGCTAATCGACGATTTACCATCTGAGTTGAGCTCTGAAACATTAGAATGCGTTGCTAAATTATTGGCTAACTGCGATTCTCAACTGTTTATTTCAGCAATCAGCTCAGAAAGTTTAACGCCTGTTGTGGAACTTCTCGATAAAAAAATTGAGATGTTCCACGTGGAACATGGTCGTTTAATAACAAATTAATTGGAATTTACCATGTCTGATAATTATGATTCATCCAGTATTAAAGTACTGAAGGGATTGGACGCAGTAAGAAAGCGTCCAGGAATGTATATCGGCGACACTGATGATGGAACTGGATTACATCACATGGTCTTCGAAGTAGTTGATAACTCCATCGATGAAGCCTTAGCCGGGTACTGTGACGATATTTTTGTTACGATTCATACTGACGGCTCGGTCTCCGTAAGAGACAATGGTCGAGGAATACCTACCTCAATTCACCCAGAAGAAGGGGTATCTGCGGCAGAAGTTATTATGACTGTTCTGCACGCTGGTGGTAAATTCGATGATAATTCATATAAAGTTTCAGGTGGCCTACATGGCGTAGGTGTTTCTGTTGTTAATGCACTTTCTGAAAAACTACAATTAACTATCCGCCGAGATGGCCAAGTGCATCAACAAAAGTACACAATGGGTGTACCTGACGCGCCATTGGCTGTCATTGGTGAGGCAGAATCTACGGGGACAGAATTACGGTTCTGGCCAAGTCCAGAAACTTTTTCTGATACAAACTTCCACTATGACATTCTCGCTAAGCGCTTACGTGAGCTTTCATTTCTTAACTCTGGCGTAAGTATCATTCTTTCCGATGAGCGTGAAGACAATAAGAATGACCACTTCAAATATGAAGGTGGTATTCAAGCGTTTGTTGAATACTTAAACCGTAAAAAGACACCGGTTCATCAGCATGTGTTTCACTTTACCAGTGAGCGTGAAGATGGCATCAGCGTAGAAGTCTCTATGCAATGGAATGATGGCTTCCAAGAAAACATTTATTGCTTTACCAATAACATTCCTCAACGTGATGGTGGTACACACTTAGCTGGTTTCCGTGCGGCTTTAACAAGAACGTTAAACACCTATATGGAAAAAGAAGGGTTCAATAAAAAGAACAAAACCAGCGCAACGGGTGATGATGCCCGTGAAGGTCTAACTGCTGTGGTCAGTGTTAAGGTACCGGACCCTAAGTTTTCTTCTCAAACAAAAGACAAATTGGTATCAAGTGAAGTCAAAGGGGCTGTTGAACAAGCGATGGCTGAAAAGCTTAACGAGTTCCTATTAGAAAACCCTCAAGATGCGAAAACGGTCGTTAATAAAATTGTAGATGCAGCACGTGCCCGTGAAGCAGCTCGTAAAGCAAGAGAGATGACGCGCCGTAAAGGTGTTATGGATTTAGCTGGCTTGCCTGGCAAATTGGCTGACTGCCAAGAAAAAGATCCAGCACTTTCTGAACTGTACATCGTGGAGGGTGACTCGGCGGGTGGTTCTGCAAAGCAGGGCCGAAACCGTAAAAACCAAGCTATCCTGCCGCTAAAAGGTAAAATCTTGAATGTTGAGAAAGCGCGTTTTGATAAGATGCTTTCATCACAAGAGGTTGCGACGTTAATTACTGCACTAGGCTGTGGTATCGGTCGTGATGAGTACGATCCAGAAAAATTGCGCTATCACAGTATCATTATCATGACCGATGCGGACGTCGATGGTTCTCACATTCGTACACTGTTATTAACTTTCTTCTATCGCCAAATGCCAGAGATCATTGAGCGTGGGTACGTATATATTGCTCAGCCGCCACTTTATAAAGTTAAAAAAGGCAAACAAGAGCGTTATATCAAAGATGATCATGCGTTGACTGAATACTTAACGACACTTGCACTCGACGGTGCATCTCTTTATTCAAACGAAGGCGCAACAGGCATTGAAGGTAATCGCTTAGAAAATTTAGTACATGACTACCAAAAAACAGTTGATGTAATAGGTCGCTTAAAGCGTAAGTACCCAGGTACAATTATGAATCGCTTAGTGTATCAACCGGAGCTCGCTGAAGCTGATTTAACTGATGAGTCAAAAGTGACTGCATGGAGTGAGACACTCGTCGCTGACCTAATTAAGCATGACGATGATGCGACAATATTCTCGGCATCAGTTAGCTATGATGATGAGCGTCACATGTACTATCCAGTTGTGAATATTCGCCAGCATGGTGTTGATAAAGCACACACCTTGAATTATGACTTCATTACTTCTAAAGACTACGCGCGTATTGCTAACACTGGAAAGCAAATTGCGCACATTGTCGAGGAAGGTGGTTACATTCAACGTGGCGAGAAAACGCAGCCGATTAGCAGCTTTGTTGAAGGTCTTGATTGGTTAATCAATGAATCAAAACGTGGCTTGTATACACAACGTTATAAGGGTCTAGGCGAGATGAACCCAGATCAGTTGTGGGAAACAACGATGGACCCTGACGCTCGTCGAATGCTAAGAGTGACAATTGAAGATGCAATTGCTGCTGACCAATTGTTTGCGACTCTGATGGGGGATCAAGTTGAGCCTCGTCGTGACTTTATTGAGCAAAATGCACTGAGGGTTGTTAACCTAGATGTGTAATCTATGCGAATAGAAACAGCATAAAAAAGGAGGGGAAACCCTCCTTTTTTTCTTATAAATGCTTAATTCTGTGCACTGCACACGGTATACTGAGCATAATTTTCAATCATTGAAACTCAAGATAGTGCAGCTAACTTGAGTCCCATGTACCAAATAAATATAAAAGCCAACTATGCAAAAATATGATATCAAAACCTTCCAAGGGTTGATCCTGGCTTTACAGGACTATTGGGCACAGCAAGGCTGTGTAATTGCGCAACCACTGGATATGGAAGTTGGTGCGGGCACGTTCCACCCGATGACCTTCTTGAAATCAATTGGCCCTGAGCCAATGTCGAGCGCGTATGTTCAACCTTGTCGTCGTCCAACAGATGGTCGCTATGGTGAGAACCCGAATCGACTGCAGCACTACTATCAATTTCAAGTAGTGTTAAAGCCATCTCCAGACAACATCCAAGAGTTATATTTAGGTTCATTGGAAGCGTTAGGTATTGATACATTAACTCATGAAGTACGTTTTGTAGAGGATAACTGGGAGTCTCCGACTCTGGGGGCTTGGGGCCTTGGTTGGGAAGTCTGGCTAAATGGTATGGAAGTGACTCAATTTACTTACTTCCAACAAGTGGGCGGTATCGAATGCGCCCCCGTTACCGGTGAGATCACGTATGGTTTAGAGCGCCTAGCCATGTATATACAAGGTGTAGACAGTATCTATGATCTTGTTTGGACAGATGGTCCTATGGGACGTGTCACTTATGGTGACGTATTCATGCAAAATGAAATCGAACAGTCTACATACAACTTTGAACATGCTGATGTTGATGCGTTATTCACGCAATTCGACCAATGTGAAAAGGAAAGCCAAAAGCTGATCGAAGCAGGTTTACCACTCCCTGCCTATGAACAAGTGATGAAAGCGTCACATGCTTTCAATCTATTAGATGCGCGTCATGCAATCTCTGTTACAGAGCGTCAGCGTTACATACTTCGTGTACGCGCGCTGTCTAAAGCATGTGCTCAAGCTTATTTTGAGGCACGTGAAGCACTTGGTTTCCCGCTTTGTAAGGACTGAACATGACAACTGAAAATTTATTAGTAGAAATTGGTACTGAAGAATTACCACCAAAAGCTTTGCGCAAACTGGCTCAAGCTTTTGCAGATAATATGGCTGCTGAATTAGAAAGCCTAGCGCTTGGTCATCAAGGTATCAAATGGTATGCGTCACCACGCCGTTTAGGTGTACAAGTTGCGGCACTTGAAACGCAACAACAAGATAAAGTCGTCGAAAAGCGCGGGCCTGCAATCAAAGCTGCCTTTGATGCAGAGGGCAACCCAACTAAAGCAGCACAAGGTTGGGCACGTGGTTGTGGTATCGACGTGAGCGAAGCTGACAAGCTTGAAACAGACAAGGGCGCTTGGCTACTGCATAAAGCAACCGTTGAAGGTCAGCAGGCAAGTATCTTACTTACAGATGTCATTGCTAAGGCACTAGCGAAGTTACCTATCCCTAAACCGATGCGTTGGGGCGCGAACAAGACTCAGTTTATTCGTCCAGTTCACACCGTTGCGGCACTGCTTGGCAGTGAAATTATTCAGGGTGAAGTACTGGGTAAACAAATCAGTAATGAACTTCAAGGTCACCGTTTTCATCATCCGGCACGTACGACTTTAGCCCATGCTGATGACATTTTTGATACCTTAAAACAAGCCTATGTCATTGCTGATTATGATGCACGCAAAGCTCAGATCCGTGCTCAAATCGAAGCGGAAGCTGCAAAGCTTGGTGCTGCTGTGGCAATGGATGAAGACTTACTTGAAGAAGTAACGTCGTTAGTTGAATGGCCAGTGACGTTGACGGCATCATTTGATGAAGCATTTCTATCTGTACCAGACGAAGCCCTCATCTATACGATGAAAGATGACCAGAAATACTTTCCGCTATTAAATGACAAAGGCGAGCTGATCAATAAGTTCTTATTTGTATCGAACATTGAAAGTAAAGACCCTTCAGTGGTTATCTCGGGTAACGAAAAAGTGGTTCGTCCACGCCTTGCTGATGCACAGTTCTTTTTCGAAACCGATAAAAAGAAAACACTCGAAAGTCGCTTAGAGTCTTTGGGGTCAGTTTTATTCCAAAAACAACTTGGCACGTTAAAAGATAAGTCAGAGCGTATTGCTGCACTAGCGGGTTACATTGCTGACCAACTTGGGGCCGACAAAGATTTGGCAGAACGTGCAGGCCTGCTCAGTAAAACGGACTTGATGACAGAAATGGTCATGGAATTTACTGATGTTCAGGGGGTTATGGGGATGCACTACGCGCGCATCGATGGTGAAGCTGAAGAAGTTGCATTGGCCCAAAACGAGCAGTACATGCCGCGTTTTGCTGGCGATGACTTACCCTCTAACCCGATTAGCTTTGCTGTTGCATTGGCTGACAAGTTCGACACGTTAGTGGGAATTTTTGGCATCGGCCAAATCCCGAAAGGTGACAAAGATCCATTTGCTTTACGTCGTGCAGCAATTGGTGCGTTACGCATCATGGTAGAAAAAGCACTACCACTGGATATTCTAGATATCGTTGCTAAAGCGCAGTTGTTATTCGGTGATAAGCTCACGAATGAAAACGTGGCACAAGATGTGTTTGAGTTTATGTTGGGTCGTTTCCGTGCTTGGTACCAAGATGAAGGGATCAGCGTGGATGTGATTCAAGCGGTGCTTGCTCGTCGTCCGACTCAACCTGTCGATTTCGACCGTCGAGTAAAAGCTGTAAGCCACTTCCGTACATTAGAAGAGGCTGAAGCATTGGCAGCTGCCAACAAGCGTGTTAATAATATTCTTGCGAAGAACAACGTGACCAGTGATGCATCGGTATCAGATGACTTACTACTTGAGGCGGCTGAAAAGCAGTTAGCGGAACAGGTTGCTGCACTTACAGAAGAGCTTGCCCCTGTCTATGCACAAGGGGATTATCAGCAGGCATTGACGCGTTTAGCAAGCTTACGTGAAGTTGTTGATACCTTCTTTGATAATGTCATGGTAATGGCTGATGACGAAGCGGTTAAGCAAAACCGTTTGGCGCTACTTAGTCAGTTAAGCCGCTTATTCTTGAATACGGCAGATATCTCTGTCTTGCAAAACTAAGCAAAAAACGTAATTCTAGCCAGCAACGTTTGCTGGCTTTTTTATTTTATGATCGGTTAGATAAATGCAAAAGAATGCTGCTATATCATTGTTGCTGGTACTTGGTATCGCTGGGTGTGCATCGCCAACTATCACACCTGACCAACCAACTTCTATCCAGCATAATGCGAAAGTAATTGAAAGGGCCATGTATTTACGTGGCGATTTCAGCTTATGGGATGCTGAAGACATTTATCGTCTGCTACCTCAGGGTGAGGGTCGTTATCTTGTTCGGGCACGGTTTATGAGCCCTGGAAAGGTGTACGAGTTTAAGATTGCGGATGAAAAGTGGAGTGAAGGATATAATTGTGGATACCGCTTTCAAGGTACGCTTAAACTTGGTCAACCACTTCCTGTGGACTGCAATACGGTGTACAACTACTTTAGCTTTGCACCCGATAAAAAAGGCTGGTATTCAATTACGCTCGATTATAGCGACAGTAATAACCCTACTTTAATAGTACAGCGGGATTAATGGTGTGTGCTAACAAGGAGCAGTACCAAGCTGCTTCTTATTTACCCTTTTTCAACAAGTAGCGATAAGGCACATTTTCCGTTTCCGTAGCGATGAGCGTGTGATCCATAAACTCACAAAAGCTGGGGATATCACGGGTGGTTGAAGGGTCATCTGCTAATATTAGCAGTGTCTCTCCATGGTTCATCTTTCGAACCATACCTCGAATCATCATAACAGGTTCTGGGCAACGCAAACCAATTGCATCCAATGTGTGGTCGGTGTTTTCAAAGCTCATAATGCAACTCTTGAGAAAATTTAAAGATGCTATTCTAACGCGCTAAGCCTCTCGATTAAAAGAGGGTCTGTTATAAATGACAGGGCGCGCTTGCAAGTAAAAAACAGTGCGCAAGAAAAAGGCAAAGTACTAAAAGTAACTTTGCCTTGGTCACCAAGTTGAATTTGGCTATGACAACAAATTGGCGTTATTTAACGCGCTCAAATACCGTGGCAATACCTTGACCTAAGCCGATACACATAGTTGCTAGGCCGTACGTTGCATCCTTTTCTTCCATTATATGGATAAGAGATGTACTAATACGAGAACCAGAACACCCAAGCGGATGACCCAGCGCAATGGCACCACCATTTAAATTTACTTTTTCATCAGCGACTTCAAGTAGGCCGAGATCTTTCATCACAGGCAATGACTGAGCTGCGAATGCTTCATTCAGCTCAACCACATCAAGATCGTCAACGTCGATGCCTGCTTGTTTAAGCGCTTTTTGACTCGCAGGGACAGGACCATAACCCATAATTGAAGGGTCGCAACCAGCGACTGCCATTGACTTAATGCGTGCTCGAATAGGTAAGCCTAACGCGTTTGCTTTACGTTCACTCATCACTAGCATTGCCGATGCGCCATCCGACAGTGCCGATGATGTTCCAGCTGTTACTGTGCCACTCGCAGGATTGAATACCGGACGAAGTTGACTCAAACCTTCAAGGTTTGTTTCAGGTCTTATGACTTCATCCTGCTCCACTAATACAGGAATACCATTTTCATCATGGCCTTCAGTTGGCAGTATTTCTTTTGCAAAACGGCCCTCAATGCTGGCTGCGTGCGCACGTTGATGAGAGCGCACAGCGAAAGCATCTTGTTGCGCTCGATCTATACCATGTAAGCTAGCAAGGTACTCGGCAGTGAGACCCATAACACCAGCCGCTTGTGCGACTGATGTTGACAACCCAGGGTGAAAATCCACACCATGGGTCATTGGTACATGGCCCATATGTTCCACACCACCAATTAAATAGGTATCACCTGCGCCTGTCATGATCGCACGGGCTGCATCATGTAGCGCTTGCATTGAAGAGCCACATAAGCGGTTAACTGTCACCGCTGGGACCGAGTGAGGAATACCGGCCAACAACGCCGCATTACGCGCAACGTTAAAGCCCTGTTCTAAAGTTTGTTGCACGCAGCCCCAATAAATATCGTCAATCGACTCTGGCGCTACTTGGGGGTTACGCTCTAGAATACCTTTCATTAGGTGTGCACTTAAATCTTCTGCACGACGATGTTTAAATACACCGCCTTTGGAGCGACCCATCGGAGTACGAATACAATCTACAATAACGGCTTGTTCCATGTTACTGGCCCTCCACTTGATAGAACACTTTACCTTCTGCTGCCCATGCACGGGTTTGCTCAGACACTTGATAGATTTCACCTAAGTCGGCATATTTGTCCGCGATGGCAACAAATTCACTTAATCCAATTTGGTCTAAGTAGCGGAATACACCTCCCCTAAATGGTGGGAAACCAATACCGTAGATAAGTGCCATGTCAGCTTCTTGTGGGGACGCGACGATGCCGTCTTGTAGACAAAGTAAAACTTCATTGATCATTGGTACCATACAGCGCTCGATGATCGTTTGTTTTTCAAATGGCTTATTGTCATCACAGATTTGGCTTAGTAATGCAACTGAATCTGCGTCTTTAGATTTCTTTAAACGTCCTTTGCGATCGGGCGCATATTGGTAGAATCCTTTTTGATTCTTCTGGCCAAAGCGTTCAGCATTCGCAAGGAGTGCAACGGGATCTTTTTCTTGGCGAGCCATGCGCGTAGGGAAGCCATCGGCCATCACGCCAGTACAGTGGTTCGCTGTGTCGATACCTACAACATCCAGTAGATATGCAGGCCCCATCGGCCAGCCAAAGACATTTTCCATGACCTTATCGATTTGCGTAAAATCAGCACCCTCGATTACCAGCTTGCTAAACCCTGCGAAATAGGGGAACAGAACTCGATTTACAAAGAACCCAGGACAGTCGTTTACAACGATAGGAGACTTACCTAGTTTCAGCGCATAGTCGACGACAGCTGCAATGGTTTCGTCCGAGGTTTTTTCACCGCGTATAATTTCGACCAAAGGCATCTTTGGTACTGGATTGAAAAAGTGCATGCCACAGAAGTGCTCTGGGTGGCTTAGTGCGGATGCCAATTCATCAATTCGAATAGTCGAAGTGTTTGAGGTTAACACGGTTCCCGTTGGCATTTGCTCTTCTAATGCGGCCAACACAGATTTTTTTATTTGCGGGTTTTCTACCACTGCTTCGACGATGATGTCTGAATGTTCTAAGTCACGATCATTTAGCGTTGGTTTAATTTTGCCTAATGTTGCAACCATTTTGTCGGTTGCCATATGCCCACGCTTAACTTTTTTACCTAAAATAGTGGCAGCCTCGTTCATGCCTAGGTCAAGGGCAGCTTGATTGATGTCTTTCATGACAATCGGCGTACCTTTATAGGCAGATTGATAGGCAATACCACCACCCATAATACCAGCACCGAGCACAGCTGCTTGTTTGATCTCAGTTTGGTTGAGTTTTGCTTGTTTCTTCGCAACGCCTTTGATGTACTGGTCTGCGAGGAAAATACCGGTTTGGGCTGCGGCTTCCGCCGTTTTTGCTAGTTTAGCAAAGTTGGCATTTTCGATTGCCATTGCTTCTGTGCGTGTGTGGTTAGCAGCCGCCTTGATGGTTTTGACTGCCATCACCGGAGCTGGGTAATGGCCTTTGGTTTTGGCCATGACCATCCCTTCCGCCATCGCAAAGCTCATACCTTGCTCAACGCGATTCATTTTTAAAGGGCTAAGTTTAATCTGTCTTTTTGCTTGCCAATCTAGTTTGCCATCGATAGCTTGTTCTAGCGTTTTTATGGCGGCATCACGCAGCATGTCTGCGTCAACGACGGCGTCCACTGCACCAACTTTAAAGGCATCGGGGGCGCGGTTTTCTTTGCCAGTGGTGATCCACGTCATGGCGTTATCAGCACCAATAACACGTGGCAATCTCACCGTACCACCAAAGCCTGGCATGATCCCAAGTTTAACTTCAGGTAAACCAATTTTGGCATTGGGCGTCGCAATACGATAATCGGTAGCAAGTACCCACTCACATCCACCACCAAGGGCTAATCCATTGATAGCTGATAGCGTTGGGAATGGTAAGTCTTCAATTGCGTCAAAGACGTCTGTCGCATCTTTGATCCAACTAACTAGTTCTTGTTCTGGCCTATTGAAAGTAGGTAAAAACTCGAATATGTCTGCACCAACAATAAAGTGATCTTTATCGCTGGTAAAAATAAGGCCTTTTACATCATCACGTGCGCTTAATTCGGCAAGTGCTTGAGCGCAGTCTTGTAGAGTTTGCTGAGAGAGCTTGTTGACCGAGCCTGGCGTACAAAACTTAAACTCAGCGATATTGCCTTTGCAAAATTCAACAACAAAGGACTCGCGTTTGATTAACATACTGGTTCTCCGTGACACTGGTACGATGAGTTGTCATTTCATCCAGTGTGGCGCCTTTAAATGAAAATTGCAATGAAAAATTTACCGCAGATTTACTGAAAACCAAGAATCGGGATGATAAGGTGGCTAAGTGCATGGATTGGACTAAGGTGACTTAAGGTTAGCGCATTCAGTTTATTTAAACCTTTAATCATGCATAACTTTGTAAGTGGGTAATTAACCCTCCGCGCGCTGCGCGTAAAAAAGTTAAGGAAAGTGCCTGAGTGAGTGTTTCTGCATTAATTTTTTCTCTCAGTGCATTGATATACAACGCATTTATGTAAAGTATAGGTCGTTATGAAATTATGGTTCTCTGGTCTTCTTGTCAGTAGTATTTGCGCCTGTTTTTCCATCGTGAGTGCCCACTCATATGCGCAAAAGGCACATCAAGACTTTCTCGATGCTGAGCGTGTTGCTTGGTCTGGTAACCATGCCAGATTCAAACAGTCTCTGGTCGCTTTAGATCATCCGCTCAAACCTTATGTGGAAATGACATTTTATAAACGTCATCCTAAGTTAAAGTATCAGCAAGACATTGCTCAATTTCTATCGGTGTATGATCATACCCCGTTAGATTGGCCGGTGAGAAAAAGCTGGTTAAATTACCTCAAACGCCGCGGTAAGAAAGCACTCTTTATAGAGCATTATCAACAAACGAATAATGCAGAACTAAAATGCACTTACCTGCAATTTCAATTGGACTTAGGGGCGCCCCCAAAAGCCATTTTAGATCAAGTCGCGCCACTTTGGGTGGTTGGGAAGTCTCAACCCAAAGCCTGTGATAAGTTGTTCTCAGCTTGGCAAAAGGCAGGATATCGTTCCCAACAGTTGGTTTGGCAACGTATTACCAAAGCAGCACAAGAAGGGCAAACATCTCTGGTTAAATACCTCAAAACGTTACTTCCTAGAAATGAAGCGTATTTGGCGGATTTATATGTGACTGTGCGCAGAGATCCAAGCGCTTCTGCTGGGTTATATCGTTATAAGCAACGTAGTGTGAAAGAAAGTGAAATTGCCGTCTATGGGGTACGCAGGTTAATTTGGCGAGATCCCACTTTGGCGCTGCGTGCATGGGATAAGCTGCAGGGGATGTTTGATTTTAGCCAAACCCAAAAAGACAGTGTGGCATATCGATTTGCGCTGGCACTGGCATCAAAAGGTCATGAGCAGGCACGCTTTTGGTTGAACAAAGTACCGGTAGACAAACAAGATGTAAAGCTGCGCCAGTGGCTCATGAGTAATATGCTCAAGGAGCAAGATTGGGCCGGCATTGCTGCATTATTTACGGGGATGCACAATCTCAGCAATGGGCAAACTTATTGGTTGGGATATAGCTACTTTAAACGTGGTGACAATGTAAAGGCCACTGCGCTTTGGCAAACGTTGGCGACAAAACGAGACTACTATGGCTTTTTGGCTGCCGCACGCTTGGATTTGCCGCCGGCAATGAATGCCAAAGCGTTAAATGTGGCAGAGCAAACAATGCAAGTGGTGTCGCAAGCCCCCGGTTTCAAAAGAGCCAAAGCTTTGTATGAATTGAAACGGTTTACGCAAGCAAGAAGAGAGTGGAATTACCTAACAAATACCTCCAGTACGGAGGAAAAGCTGGCAGCCTCTTTACTGGCGGCAGAGTTAGATTGGTATGATAGCACTATATATACCTTGGCACAGATCAAGGCATGGAACTATGTCGATCTGCGCTTCCCAATGGCATTTGATGAGTTATTTGAACGTTATAGTACGCGTAATCGAGTGGATTTAGCATGGAGTTATGCTGTCGCCAGACGAGAGAGTAGTTTCGCACCAGACGCCCGTTCAACAGCGGATGCGTATGGTTTAATGCAATTGCTGCCAAGTACGGCAAAATATGTTGCAAAGAAACGGGTTACTAAGCAACAGCTCATGAAACCAGCTACCAATATTCGGTTAGGCACGGATTACTTGGAATACCTTAAGCGCAAGACACGTGGCAATGAGATCCTTGCAACGGCATCGTATAACGCAGGCTATCATCGCGTTAAACGCTGGGTACCGAGCGAGGCAATGCCTGCCGAGTTATGGATTGAGCTCATTCCATATCGTGAAACAAGAGACTATGTTAAAAATGTCATGGCATACCGTCAGGTTTATCACACTAAGTTGGGCCGAGAAGGGAATGTGTTGGCAGGGATCTTGGATATGAGTATTGGCGGCAAACCCAAGCGTTAGCTGTGGTTAGTCACAATGGAGAGTCTATCGCATGGCATCGTTTTTAGTGCGGTGCTATGTTAGACTCAGTAACAATAAAAATTCAATTAATATGGGTACACCGTGGACACACTAGCCAACTTGTATGCAGAGCATATCACCACGCTTCAAGCGCGCACAAAAACCATCGTAGAACGTGAAGGTTTAGATGGATTGGTTATTCATTCAGGCCAAGCGAAACGTCAGTTTTTGGATGATATGTATTATCCATTTAAAGTTAATCCGCAGTTTAAAGCTTGGTTGCCTGTGATTGATAACCCACACTGTTGGTTGGTGGTTAATGGTGTCGACAAGCCAAAATTAATTTTTTATCGCCCAGTGGATTTCTGGCATAAAGTACCGGATGAACCATGTGATTTTTGGGCTGACTATTTTGATATCACATTATTGGTTCAACCAGAGCAAGTTGAAAAGCTACTACCTTACGACAAAGAGAAATTTGCTTACATCGGCGAGTACCTCGAAGTTGCACAGGCACTTGGTTTTGGTCAAATGAACCCAGAGCCAATAATGAACTTTTTACATTATCACCGCGCTTATAAGACCCAGTACGAGATGGCGTGTATGCGCGAAGCAAACCGCATTGCTGTGCTTGGTCATCAAGCTGCTCGCGATGAATTTTATGCTGGTGGTTCTGAGTTTTCGATTCAGCAAGCTTATTTAAATGCCACGTCTCATATGGAAAATGACACGCCGTATGGCAATATCGTTGCATTGAACAAGCATTGTGCAATTTTGCATTACACGCACTTTGAGCGCCAAGCGCCGAGTCAGCACTTGTCATTTTTAATTGATGCGGGCGCAAACTTTAACGGCTATGCGTCGGATATTACACGTACCTATGATTTCGCTAAACAAGGTGAGTTTGCAGAGATGGTGGCCGCGTTAAACACGCATCAAATTGCACTGGGTGAGTCACTTGAACCTGGCAAGTTATATGGTGAATTACACATAGATTGCCATCGCCGCATCGCGCAAATTTTGGCTGATTTCAAAATCGTTAACCTGAGTGCAGAAGACATTGTCGCAAAAGGTATTTCGTCAACGTTCTTCCCACATGGTTTGGGCCACCACATCGGACTACAGGTTCACGATATGGGTGGTTTTATGGCAGATGAACTTGGTACGCACCAAGCGCCACCTGAGGGTCACCCATTCTTACGCTGTACAAGAAAGATTGAAGCTGGTCAGGTGTTTACCATCGAGCCTGGACTTTACTTCATTGATTCACTGTTGGCTGAACTGACAAAAACAGAGCATAACCAGCATGTCAATTGGGACAAGGTAGAGCAGTTTAAACCATATGGTGGTATCCGAATCGAAGACAATATTATTGTTCATGAAGACCGCCTAGAAAATATGACACGAGACTTTAAGCTCGATTAATGTTCTATGTGTCATTCATATCTTAAAAACTAACTTTTAAAAGGAGTCTCATGAGGCTCCTTTTTTCGCAATAACATAAGTGTATGTCAGAGTATAAAATCCCAAGTGAAACAATTCGTTATCACGAAGAAATTAAGAAAAGTACCTTCATCGTGCATATTGCTCATACGCCCACCTTGGAAGATGCTAAAAAGTTTATTCGCAGCATCAATGACGCATTTCCTGATGCTAGGCACAATTGTTGGGCACATGTAGCGGGGGCACCTGGTGGTAGTCATGTTTTAGGTTTCTCAGATGATGGGGAGCCTAATGGTACTGCGGGCAAGCCGATGCTGAATGTTTTGATGGGCTCGGGTATTGGCGAGGTCACCGCGGTGACGACACGCTATTTTGGTGGAATAAAGCTCGGCACAGGTGGTCTGGTACGCGCATATGGCGGGACCTTGAATAATGCGCTAAGAGAGTTGCCAACGGGACTGAAAGTACCTGCTGCCATATTAGTTGGTGTATCAGATTATGCTATGCAGGGCGTGATAGAGCAGCACCTTGCAAGCGTATATCAAGTGCTCGATATTCAACACGCGTTTGCCGCCAAGATAGACTGGCACATTGAAATTGATGCACGTGAGGCTGAGGCGGCCATTCAATCTATCTATGATTTAACGCATGGCAGTGTGTCATTTAAAATACAAAAGTGATTGATTTCACTTGTTACGTGGTTTACTAACGCCTGTGGGTAGTAGACAATCAAAACTAATCATAACAACAAGCGATCTGCGTTATGCAATTTCGTACCATCATAAAAATTCTCGGCCAACTTGTTGCGCTGTTTAGCATTACTATGGTGCCACCCGCGATAGTATCTTTGATATACAAAGATGGCGGGGGGGTGCCATTTGTACTTGCTTTTATATTCAGTGTACTCATTGGTCTATTGGCTTATTACCCTAATCGCAAGGAAAAAGGCGAACTCAAAGCCAGAGAGGGCTTCTTAATTGTAGTGCTGTTTTGGCTGGTACTGGGATCATTCGCGTCGGTACCCTTGATCTTCCTTGATGAGCCTAACTTATCCTTTGCGGATGCCGTATTTGAAGCCTTTTCTGGACTCACAACGACAGGGGCGACGGTCTTAACAGGGATCGAATATTTACCTAAGTCGGTACTGTTTTATCGCCAGCAATTACAGTGGTTAGGCGGTATGGGGATCATTGTTTTAGCTGTTGCTGTGCTGCCTATGCTAGGGGTTGGTGGCATGCAGTTATATCGAGCCGAAACGCCGGGCCCTGTTAAAGACTCAAAAATGACGCCACGGATTGCCGACACCGCAAAACACCTTTGGTATATTTATGTGGCGCTTACAGCTGCCTGTACAGCCGCATATAAAGTAGCCGGGATGGGCTGGTTTGATGCGATCTGCCATGCCTTTGCTACTATCGCGATCGGCGGCTTCTCCACTTACGATGCGTCTATTGGGCATTTCGATAGCCCTATGATCAACTTTATTTGTGTGGTCTTTTTGTTGATCGCAGCGATAAATTTTTCACTGCACTATGCCGCTGTGGCAAGTCGCAGTGTGCGTGCATACCTAAGAGATCCAGAATTCAAAGTCTTTCTATTTATTCAATTGGCACTGGTGGTAATCTGCTTTGCGGTACTGTCTTCAAATCAAGTTTATAGTGATGGTGACGAAACGCTTGATCACGCCTTATTTCAAGCTGTGTCGATTAGCACAACAGCGGGCTTTGCAACGGATAGTTTCTCAGCTTGGCCGCTATTTCTGCCAATACTGTTAATTTTTTCTAGCTTTATTGGTGGTTGTGCGGGGTCGACTGGAGGAGGTATGAAAGTGGTACGTGTATTCCTATTGTATCTGCAAGGAATACGAGAGCTGAACCGCCTAGTTCACCCTAGGGCGATATACTCCATCAAACTCGGTCGCAAGGCACTACCTGACAAAGTGGTGGAAGCTGTTTGGGGATTCTTTTCAGCCTATGCATTAGTGTTTGTTATCATCATGATCGCATTACTTGGAACGGGTTTAGACAATATAACGGCGTTCTCCGCGACCGCTGCTTGTTTAAATAACTTAGGACCGGGTCTCGGCGATGTGGCTGCCCATTATGGTGATATCAGTGATTCTGCAAAATGGATACTGACATTGGCCATGGTGTTTGGTCGTTTGGAAATATTCACGTTATTGGTGCTATTTACCCCGACCTTTTGGCGCGGTTAATCGACTCATTTTCAATAAATTAGTTCTGTTTTAGCCCCATGGATGGGGCTAAAAGCCTTCCTCATAACAAAGCATGAACTCGTCTTTATTTTTCATGACTATTTCTTATTTGCATGAAACTATTAAAGTTTTTATTCATTTCGACGATAAAAGTACAGCAGTTAAATTATGGTGACATAAAATTTTGTCATGCTGCTAAAATTAATAGAGAGCAAGTGAAGGGCTTTTATCATGACGAAAAGTGAGTTGGCAGAAAACCGACTGCAGGTGCTACAAATGCAAGCGGGTAGTATTGTTGATATGGAAATCGTGTTGCCAGCGAATCGAAAGCGCATCAAAACTGAGTTTGTCGGTGCATTAGAGAATCAATTTATTATTCTCAACCAACCAAGTCACCAACGTTTAGGTGCTGCTTTAGATTATGTCAAAGAAGGCACCGAAGTTATCGTCCGCGCTTTACCCGAAGAAGCTGATGGACAAATTATCGCGTTTAAAGAAACCATAAAAGCGGTGACTACACATCCGGCACGGCTAATTTACCTCTATTATCCAAATGAAGTGCAAACCTATAAGTTACGTGCACAAACCCGTATTCCAACCTTGATACCCGCGGTACTCAATGTGGAAGGGAAAAGTGAAGTCGGCGTGATCAAAGATATCTCGCTGGCGGGTTTGATGTTTGATGTGCAAAGAACGCATCTACCTGACGAGCTCAAAGAGTTAACCTGTGAAATATTGATCGAAGGGAAAGAATCTCAAAAGGCTGTACTGACAGGCAAAGTCTGTCGTGTCAAAGAAAGCCATGAGGACATTATCTCATTGGGTATCCACCTAGAAAGTCAAGATAAAGAAGTCCAAGCAATTCTAAAAGACTATTTAATTGATATATCAGCACTCAACCATGAATAGTGATTAAGCAAAGTAGGCATGTTTGAGTGCAAACATGCCTGTCTGTCAGACAAATAGTGCACTGACTTGGAATAGCTTCTCTACAACACCAATTTGTTTTTTATCAATTAAAAACATAATGACATGATCACCCGATTCGATGAGGGTATGGTCGTGAGCGATCAACACTTCTGAGTCGCGAACGATGGCGCCGATGGTGGTACCATGTGGAAGCTTAATATCGCGAATAGCACGGCCAACCACCTTTGATGTGTTTTCATCGCCATGGGCAACGGCTTCTATGGCTTCGGCAGCGCCTTTACGTAATGAGTATACATTGACAATATCGCCACGTCTCACATGGGTCAGTAGGGCAGAAATTGTGGCTTGCTGTGGAGAAATGGCAATGTCAATTTCACCACCTTGCACCAAATCAACATAGGCACTACGTTGGATCAGTACCATGGTTTTTTGGGCACCCATACGCTTAGCTAACATGGCGGCCATGATATTTGCTTCATCATCATTGGTGACCGCAATAAAGACATCAACTTGCTCGATATGTTCTTCGGACAGTAGCTCTTGATCCGAGGCATCACCACAAAATACCACTGTGTTATCAAGCATTTCAGAAAGCTGAGAAGCGCGACTGTGGTTTCGCTCAATCAACTTAACACTGTGGTTCTTCTCCAATGAGCGCGCCAGGCCAGCGCCAATGTTACCGCCCCCGGCAATCATAATTTTCTTATACGATTGCTCGAGTTTTTGTAGCTCATTCATGACGGCACGAATATGCTTGGTGGCGGCGATAAAGAATACTTCGTCATCGGCTTCAATGACTGTCGTACCGAGCGGTTTGATGGCTTTGCCTTGACGGTAAATCGCGGCAACGCGTGTATCAACATTCGGAATATGCTCTTTCAATGCAGATAATGCATACCCTACGAGTAAACCACCATAATAAGCTTTGACCGCAACCAATGAGAGCATACCATCGGCAAATTGCAATACTTGCAATGCTCCGGGGTAATCGATCAAGCGGCGGATATATTTGGTGACCAGTTGCTCAGGCGCAATGTAATGGTCCACAGGTAAATCATCGTTATGGAAAAGTTTTTCTCGATAATCAAGATATTGCTCGGAGCGGATCCGAGCAATTTTAGTTGGCGTATTGAAAATACTATAGGCGACCTGACATGCGATCATATTCACTTCATCAGAGCTGGTAACAGCGATGATCATATCGGCATCTTCTGCACCAGCTTGTCGTAAGACCTCTGGGTGAGCACTGTGCCCATTCACACCTTGCAAGTCGTATTTGTCTTGCAATTCGCGAAGGCGCTCCCCATCGATGTCTACGACGGTGATTTCGTTTTGCTCACCGACGAGATTTTCAGCGAGTGTGCCACCAACTTGTCCTGCACCTAAAATAATGATTTTCATAGCTCAAACTTACAGTTTTTATTGTTTTTGCAACTTGGCGTAATAGAAGCCGTCCGTAGTACCTGGCAACAATTGCAAACCGGGCTGTGCTGCGTTGTCTTTCTCGTGCAGTGCAATATGCTGTGCGTTGTCGGTACGCGCTAAAAAAGCTTTAATTTGCTCTTGGTTTTCATCCGGAAGGACCGAACAAGTGGCATACACTAATGTGCCGCCCGTTTTTAGTAGCGGCCAGATATTGTCTAAAATTTTAGACTGCAGCGCGGCCAATTCGTCGATATCTGCAGCCCTTCTCAGCCACTTGATATCTGGGTGACGACGTATCACACCGGTTGCAGAACAAGGCACATCTAACAGAATGCGATCAAATTGCTCACCTTGCCACCAGTCTGAAGGCTGATCGGCTAAACCGTGTACGCAGTCTGCTTGCAAAGAGAGGCGATTGAGGTTGTCGGTAACACGCTCTAGTCGCTTCGCATCCGCGTCGAGTGCGATCACCTGTGCGTTAGCCAGTTCTAGAATGTGACACGTTTTTCCACCGGGTGCTGCGCACGCGTCTAAAATAAGGTCGCCATCTTGAGGGGCGAGTAACCTTGCAGCCATTTGTGCCGCGGCATCTTGCACCGAGCTTGCACCAGTTGTGAATCCAGGCAATTCTTTTACATCGACTGGGCGAGTAAGCAATATGCCATCTTCAAAATCGTCATTGACGCTGTGTGCGATGTCCGCTTTATTCAGTTTTGCAGCGTAATCTGTGGTGGAGCCTTGCTGTCGATTCACGCGTAGCCACATGGGGGCTTGTTGCTGGTTTGACTCCAAAATAGCTTGCCAATCTTGGGGATAAGCCGCTTGTAGCTTTTTAATAAACCAGCTCGGGTGATTGTATTGGCAAACTAGAATGGCATTGGCGCTTGCTTCTAATTCCGCTTGCTGGCGCTGAAAGTTACGTAATACGGCATTCACGAGGCTTTTCATACCTGGCGCACGTAACGGATTCAGCGCATTCACGGTTTCTGCAACTGCGGCATGCGCGGGGACACGCATATGCTGTAATTGATAGAGTCCCACGTATAATAAGAACTGAAATACTCGACGTTTGCCACGAAGAGGTTGATCCAATAAATTTTGGCAATAGTGTTCTAGGCTAGGCAAATAACGCAATACGCCGTAACACATTTGCTGTAACAGCGCTCGGTCTTTTGGTGGCAACTGTTGGCTAGCATAAGGAAGCTGCGCGGTCAGCGAGTTTCCTTTGTCAACAACCTGAAATAACGTTTGCGCAGCCAGCGCGCGTACATTGGCCATTATGTGCCCACCTTATTGCCGGGTGCGACCCAGTCCGCACGGCCATTTAAAAAGTCTTGTGCAGTCATTGGCTTTTTACCCTGAGGTTGTAACGTTGTAATTTGCAGTGCATCTTTTCCACAGGCTATCACGATCCCTTGTTTTGAGGCGTCTATTACAGTGCCTGGTTCGCCTGTTTGCGCAACGACCTGAGCTTGCCAAACTTTTACCGTTTGTGATTGCATTTGCGTGAAGCACATTGGCCACGGGTTAAATGCACGAATATTGCGCTCAATTTGCGCCGCGTCCATTTGCCAGTCAATCTCAGCTTCTTGCTTTGAGAGTTTCTTAGCGTAATTGGACTGCGCATCATCTTGCTTTTCTGGGGTAATTTCACCAGCCGCTAACTTGTCTAGTGTGTCGACGAGCGCACTGGGACCGAGTTCCGCTAACTTTGCGTATAAGCTCGCACTGGTCTCGGTAGTGTCAATTGGACAGGTTGCAATATGCAGCATGTCACCGGTATCTAACCCTTCATCCATTTGCATAATAGTGACACCTGTTTCGTCGTCTCCAGCCCATATTGCGCGCTGAATAGGAGCTGCACCACGCCAGCGAGGCAGTATTGAGCCATGCACATTTAAGCAACCAAGTTTTGGCGTTTCTAAAATAGCTTTAGGTAATAACAACCCATAAGCAACAACCACCATCACATCTGCGTCAAATACAGCCAATTGTGCCTTGGCTTCATCGTTCTTTAATGACGCTGGTTGCACGACGGGCAATGCGTGCTCTAATGCCAACGTTTTTACTTCGCTGGCTTTTAGTTTTTTACCACGACCAGCGGGTTTATCTGGTGTGCTATATACAGCAACGACTTCGTGATGTGAGTCGATTAATGCTTGGAGGTGACGCGCGGCAAAATCAGGCGTGCCCGCAAATACAATACGCAGTGGGTTATTCACTAGTAAACTGTCCAATTAAATTATGTCTGACTATGCTTTAGCCGCTAGGCGGGCTTCTTTTTCAATTTTCTTTTTGATGCGTTGGCGCTTGAGAGGCGACAAATAATCAATGAATAGCTTTCCAACCAAATGGTCTAATTCGTGCTGAACACAGTTAGATAGTAGCTCTTGCGCATCAAATTGATACTCTTCACCGTTTTCATTAAGCGCTTTCACAGTTACCTTTTCTGCGCGGTCTACTTTAGCGTATGAATACGGAACAGATAAACACCCTTCTTCGCACACCATGTTGCCTTCAGATGCGATGATTTCAGGGTTGATTAATACATAGGGCTCATTGCGTTCTTCCGAGACGTCAATCACAACAATGCGTTGATGAACGTTTACTTGAGTGGCTGCAAGCCCAACGCCATTTTCGTCATACATGGTTTCAAGCATGTCTTTGACGATTTGACGGATTTCGTCATTTACTTCTTCAACGGGCTTTGCGACAGTACGCAAACGCTCATCAGGAAACTTAAGCACTTCTAACTTTGCCATAGATACCTTTTACAGTCTTTCTAAATGGGGTAATGTATGCTCTTATTTTAGCCATTCACGTTCCCCTTTAACAGGTTTTGGTGGATAATATCTAAAAATAACTCAAGGAAGCATGCATGAAATCTCAATTTGCCGCCTTATTCATCGCTGTTGTTACCGCGTTCCCTGCTATTGCAGACACATTAACGGTTAAAGCAGATGCGCCTAAGCGCTATGTGGTAAAAAAAGGGGATACGCTCTGGGACATTTCGAGCTTGTACTTACGGAGTCCATGGAAGTGGCCTGAGTTATGGCAAAATAACCCACAGATCAACAATCCTCACCTAATCTATCCGGGTGATATTCTCGCGCTCGAAGTAGACGAAAATGGTCATCCTGTTCTACGAATTGACAAAGGGGTAAGAAAATTATCCCCACAAGTGCGTATTATTTCAGCGAAAGGAGATGCAATTCCGACATTGCCGTTGTCGGTTTTGGAGCCTTATTTGAAATTTGATCAGGCATTGAGCAAAGACGATTTGAGTGATGTGCCGATTGTTTTGGGATCGAACAAAAACTTTAAAATGAGTATCACCGGGCATTCACTTTATGTGAAGGGGGATTTACTGCAAGGTGGCATTTATGGAATTTATCGATTAGGTGAACCATACAAAGATGGTTATACCACCTTGGCCTATGAGACCAAGCTGGTGGGCACGGGTAGAGCAGTCAAAGCAGGTGATATTCAGGATGGGTTGCCCAGTACCCTGAGGGTAGATGGGGTTAAACAAGAAATTAAAGCGGGCGACTTTGTCATGCCAATTGCGCAAGGACAAGACCACAAAGCCGCGTTTAAAATGAGCAAGCCGACTATCTCGATTGACGGTAAAATTATTGCCAGTGCAAATCGCCATACTGAGTTTGGCGCCATGTCAGTTGTGGTGCTTAACTTGGGAAGCAGCCAAAAGCTGGTAGAAGGGAGCGTACTGAATATCCTGCGTCAGTCTCCAACGGTGATTGAAAACGAAGAGGGCCCTAAATATTTAGAAGACTCTAGTAGCTTAGATAAGTTGATTGGTGATATCGGGTCTTTATTTGGGGAAGAGAATAGTGAAGATAGCACAGTCTGGCATATGCCCAGTGAAAAAGTGGGCGAACTGATGCTATTTAAAGTCTATGACAACATTAGTTATGCCATGATCACCAAGACGACGCACCCTATCAGAGTGGGGGATAGTGTCGCAAACTAATTATATTGAATGCTCAAGGAGGGAGCATGAGTACACTATCTTTACGACAGGCATTGGCTTTTAAGCTGTGTCAGGGCCTCGGTGTGACAACCTTACTGGCGCTGAAACAAAAAATAGCGCTGGCCAAGCTCTTTTCGCTTAATTATTCCGACTTACTTCAGCTGGGGCTTACCGAGGCGATTTCACAGCAACTGTGCAATATAGATTGGCAGCGGGTTGATTTAATTTTGACTCAGTGTGAAGCCCAGAAACTACAAATCATTCATTATTTCGATCCCAATTACCCTGTTGCGTTGACGCATATTTGTAATCCACCATGGCTATTATTTTGCAGAGGGAACAGCGCATTATTGAATTGCCCACAGATAGCTGTTGTAGGCAGTCGCGCAGCATCGCGCACGGGACTTGAGATTGCATATGATTTTGCACAGCAGTTGAGTCATTCAAACTTATTGGTCACGTCCGGTATGGCTCGTGGGATTGATGGGGCGGCGCATCAGGGGGCAATGGATACTGGCGAGGGCACCGTCGCAGTCCTTGGTACGGGTGTTGATGTGATATATCCGCAACGCCATCGTGATTTGTATTGGCGCATCGCCGAACAAGGTTTACTAATTAGTGAATTTTTGCCTGAGACTCGGGCGCACGCGAGTCACTTCCCAAGGCGCAATCGGATTATTTCGGGTCTCTCATTGGGGGTGCTATTAGTGGAAGCCGAAATTAAAAGTGGTTCGCTCATTACTGCCCGTTATGCGTTGGAGCAGAATAAAGAAGTTTTTGCCATACCAGGGTCAATTCGTCATCGTCTGTCACAAGGATGTCATTTTTTACTCAAACAAGGCGCTAAACTCACGGAGCATGTCAGCGATATTCTCGAAGAGGTGAGCTTTTTACCCGAAAACAGTCTATATATTATAGAAAGTGCAGAACCAAAGGAGAGTTGCCCCATTTTGCAAAATCTCGGCTATGAGGTAACAGACGTCGACACCTTAGTGCTGAGGACCCAGTGGCCAGTAGAGCAGGTACTTGCCAGACTATTGGACTTAGAGCTTGAAGACAAAGTAGAACGTGTATTAAACGGCTACATCAAATTAGCGAGGGGTTAAACATGTTTGATATCCTAATGTATTTATTTGAAAACTATATTCACAGCGAAGCGGATATCTTCGTAGAGCAAAATCAATTGACCGATGAACTAGTAGGGGCTGGTTTTAATCAAGACGAAATTTACAAAGCGCTTGATTGGTTGGAGCAACTAGCAGATTTACAACACAGTGACGAATTTCCATACCTAAACGCAAAACCAGACTCAGCCATTAGAATTTATACAGAAGAAGAAAGTCGAGTATTAGATGTGGAATGTCGGGGTTTTCTCATGTTTGTTGAGCAAATAGGGGTTGTGGACAGTACCACCAGAGAAATGGTGATTGATCGTATGTTAGCGTTAGAGAAATCGTCTATTTGTTTAGATGATCTTAAGTGGGTGATCCTAATGGTGCTTTTCAATGTACCGGGTAAAGAGCATGCTTATGCGCAAATGGAAGATTTGATTTTTGAACAACCTACCGGGTTATTACATTAGGTGCTAGCCTACACTACATTACCTTTATACATCGCTGGTTGGGTGACCTCTGTGTGAGGTTGCTCAACGCATAACAAGCTGTTTTGATAATGACCTTGCCACTCGATGCCAACACACTGTCGTGATGATCATTGAGAGAACTTTGACATATCAGTACCTGAGATATGCTTGAAACTAAAAGCGCGCGGTTTCTGTATACTGAGCGGACATTGTGAAATTGATTGTACCTATTTAACTAAACGCCTACACAGAGTAAAATAGCGCAAAGTGTGCGCAACCCAAGGTTATTCCGATGAGCAAAATTGACCACTCACTTTTTAATGCCAATCAGCATGCATTAGAAAAAGAATATGAAGTCTGTCCAAAGTGCGGCTCTGAGCTGGTGGTCAAGCATTCCAAAAGTGGGGCATTTCTTGGCTGTGCCAGCTATCCCACTTGTGACTATATGCGCTCTTTTGCACATCATGACAGTCATGACATTAAAATTCTGGATGATGCCGACTGCCCCGAATGTGGCAAGCACCTAGTAATTAGAAATGGTCGCTACGGTATGTTCATTGGATGCACGGGTTATCCAGAGTGTCATTTTATTGTGCACGAAGATGAAGAAGAGTCTGAATCTTTACCATCGTGTCCTAAGTGTCAAAAAGGTCAACTACAAAAACGTAAGAATAAATACGGCAAGTTTTTTTATGCTTGTGATGCGTACCCCAAATGTAAGTACAGTTTGAATCAGCACCCAGTTGCGCATCAATGTACACAGTGTGACTGGCCGGTGATGGTGCAAAAACAGCGCGCGGGTAAAGCTATGCTACAATGTCCGCAAAAAGCTTGTCAGCATATGATTGAGGATCCCTATGAGTCACAATGAAACACCCAACGAACAGCCACAATCGGCAATTGAAGCGTTACAGCAAGGCGAGTTGATCTGTTATCCGACAGAGGCAATTTTCGGTCTGGGTTGTGATCCGGATAGTGAGGGTGCGGTACATAAATTATTGGCTTTGAAAGAACGCCCGATAGAAAAAGGGTTGATCTTAATTGCGGATAATTTTGCTCAGTGTTTGAATTATGTTGATGACGCAAAAATCCCTATGGACAAGCGCGCTGAAATTTTCTCTGCTTGGCCTGGTCCGGTCACTTGGGTATTACCTGCGAAATCGACAACCCCGAAATGGTTAACGGGTGAGCATACAAGTATTGCCGTTCGAGTGACCGATCACCCGGTTGTAAAGCAGCTCTGTCAGACATTTGGAAAACCTTTAGTCTCAACCAGCGCTAACTTCAGCGGCGAAACGCCTGCAATGACTATCGAAGACGCGAAAGCAATGTTCAATGAGCGTGTTGGTTTTTATCAAGAAGGGGAGCTTGGCGGACGTACTTCTCCAAGCCAAATCCGTGATGCAATGACAGGCAAAGTCTTTAGGAGCTAATCAGGTGAATAACGTCAATTTAGAGACAGTCAAAGCATTCCTACTGAAATTGCAAGACGACATTTGTCAAGGCTTAGAACAAGCGGATGGCAGTGGTAAGTTTGTTGAAGATAATTGGGCACGTGCAGAAGGCGGCGGTGGTCGAACACGGGTCCTAAGAGGTGGTGATATCATTGAGCAAGGGGGCGTAAACTACTCACATGTCTATGGTGCGTCTATGCCCGCATCAGCAACAGCCCATCGACCAGAATTGGCAGGGCGCAGTTTTCATGCTTGTGGTGTGTCTTTAGTGATCCACCCAAAAAACCCGCATATTCCAACAAGTCATGCAAATGTGCGCTTTTTTATCGCTGAAAAAGAAGGTGAAGCACCAATTTGGTGGTTTGGTGGTGGTTTTGATTTAACCCCTTTTTACCCTCACCTAGAAGATGTGAAACATTGGCACAAAACGGCCAAGGATCTCTGTACGCCTTTCGGTGAAGAGGTGTACCCAAACTATAAAAAGTGGTGCGACGATTACTTCTACTTAAAACACCGGAATGAGACTCGTGGTGTTGGAGGGTTATTTTTCGACGATTTAAATGCGTGGGGCTTCGATAAGAGCTTTGCGTTTATGCAAGCTGTCGGGGAAGGGTTTTTACCTGCTTACACGCCCATTATTGAGCGCAGAAAAGCACAACCATTTACCGAACAAGAGCGTGAGTTCCAATTATATCGACGTGGTCGTTACGTTGAATTCAACTTAGTGTGGGATAGAGGAACGTTATTTGGCCTACAAAGTGGTGGCCGTACAGAGTCGATTTTAATGTCTATGCCACCTTTGGCACGTTGGGAGTATGACTTTCAACCTGAATCAGGCTCAAATGAAGCACGTTTATACGAACACTTTTTGAAGCCACAAGATTGGTTGAATATACATAGTTTGTGAGTGGCGTGTAACGTGTCTTAAGTCACAAAGAAAAAGGAACCTTGAGGTTCCTTTTTTTACATAACCAATCCAGTTAATCTAATTTAAAGCCTCTGACTTGCTCATCGAGCGAACGGGCTAACTCCAACAGTTCCTCACTGACCTGTTTACTACCATGGGCATCCACTAGGGATTGCTCTGCATTGTCTCTTATCGCAATCACGCTTTGGTTTATTTCTTCCGCCGCTAAGTTTTGTTGCTCGGTAGCATCCGCGATCTGTACATTCAGTGCGTTGATTTCATGCATTTGCGATGAAATATCCTTTAGCGCTTGAGCGACTTGCTGTACCTGTTGCGCACGATCATCGGCTTCGGAGCAAGAGGCATTCATTGCGTTGACAGTTTGTTCCGCTTCTTGTTGTAGTTTATCTATGGTCCTGCGAATTTCATCTGTAGAGTCATGGGTGCGGGTTGCAAGTGTTCTGACTTCATCGGCAACAACGGCAAAGCCTCTACCAGCTTCGCCTGCTCGGGCGGCTTCGATTGCCGCATTGAGTGCCAACAAGTTGGTTTGTTCGGCAATACTACTGATCACTTCCAACACCTTACCCACAGCCAAGGTTTGCGTTTGTAATTGACTGACTTGGTTCGAGGCATGCCTAATATCTTGTGCTAATTGGTTGATGCTTTGTTCAGTCGTATGCGCTATCGACATACTTTGCTCGGCAAGGTGATTACTGCTATCTGATTTTTCTGACGCAAAGTGCGTAGTATTTTTAACTTCGCTTGATGAGCTTTCTAGTTCGTTTATTGCCGCAGCAACGGAGTCTGTGCCTTGTTTTTGTGACTGTATTGCGGTCTCAGTTGTTTCAGCTGCTGTATAAATGTGTTCGGCCGAGTGAATAAGAACTTTTGAAGAGCGAGATACTTCGGCAATACTGTCTTTAAATGCGGCCATCATTTTATTGAAGTTTGTGGCCAACCGACCTAGTTCATCGTCTATCTCATCATCAATACGTAAGCTTAAGTCTTGATTCGTCGTTGCCAGTCGCATGGTTCTTCCGAGGTTTTTCAGCCTGACAATGAAGAGTTTGCGGAACAAAATACCGAGAATTAAAAATGCGGTGGCAAATATCGTTGTTAAAATTGCAGTGCTTAATAAGGTGTTTTCATGCACCGTGTCATCAATTTCCTCTAACGAGTAGCTTATTTTTACGGCGCCTAACACGTCACCTTCTTGTGCTTGGTGACAGCCTAAGCAGTTAGTCCCTTTATAGTCTGCACTGGCGACCATGGGCTTCAAATACGTCATCACCCGTTTATCACCGTGTTGCTCAATAACCAGCAATTCCTCACCATTGAGTGCAGCTTGTTCTGATTCCGATTGTGGCGATTCATTTGGATTGCCTTGACCATATAAGGCATTCACTTTTTCACCCCGAATAATATGTGCATCTTCTATATTATCGTGGTTACGTAACTTGTCACCGAGTATGTGGCGATTTGCCATCGTGCCTGTGAGCATCATGGTGTTGATGGAATCGAAATAATTATCTGCAAGTAGCTTAATATTGGTTTCGACTGTTTTCTCTGCAAGGGACTTTTGTTGGTTGCTGTTGCTTAAGATACTAGCAATGAGTACCAACACCCCGGTAATGGCGAGTAGGGCATATATTTTATGTTGAATAGACTTCACACGCATGGCACCTAATTTGAATTAAGTGTCTATTATGCGTGCGAACTCTAGTTTGAGATTTGACTCAGCGCAAATGTAACTTGTCTAATGCAATTATTTAAATAGCACTTTAGTCTTGGTTAATCATATGTGTCGCCAGCTGCGCGAAAGATTTTCTTAAGCCTTCTCTCAATAGCGGGTTGTCCACTTCGATGTCTAATGCCTTATCCATACAATACATCCATTGATCACGTAGCGCTTGATTAATAGGAAATGGCATATGTCTCATCCGAAGGCGAGGATGACCATATTTCTCGGCGAATAAATCTGGACCACCTAACCATCCACTGAGAAATTCAAAAAAGACTTGGCGGATCCTATCTAGTGGAAGTGGATGCATATCATAGAGAGGCTTGGCATAAGGATCGCTTTCCATAATGTCGTAAAAACGATTTGCTATGGCCAATGTACCTTGTTCACCACCCAATATTTCATAAGGAGTGCGCTCAGGAGTGGGGGCATGATGATTTTGTTGTGTAGTCTGATCTTCACTTGCATCTTTGCTAAAGATACGTTTAATTAACTGCTTCATTCACTATCACTATTGTTAGGCTAAAAATGGACAAATACGCGGTTTTTGGTAACCCGATAAAGCATTCTAAATCGCCAGAGATTCATTCGCAATTTGCATCTCAGCTCAATGAGCATATCGTATATACTGCGATACTTGCACCAGAAGACGGCTTTGTGAGTAGTATCAAAGACTTCTTTGCAAACGGAGGCAAAGGTGCAAATGTTACCTTGCCGTTTAAAGAGGTTGCGTTTGAATATGCAGATACACTTACTGAGCGAGCGAAATTAGCAGGTGCAGTGAACACGTTAAAACTCCAAGATGATGGCTTGGTGTTAGGTGATAACACCGATGGCGCGGGCTTGGTTGCTGATCTACAGAGGCATCAAGTTTCGTTGCAAGGTGGCACGGTGCTGTTATTGGGTGCTGGTGGCGCAGCAAGAGGGTGTATATACCCTTTGCTCAAAGCCGGTGTGAAACACATTGTAATTGCAAATCGTACAGCATCGAAAGCGCAGGCATTGGCTGAGATATTCTCATCTTATGGCAAGGTAACAGCCGCTGCTTTAAACGACATACCGGATTTAGTGTATACCGGCGTAATCAATTCAACCTCTTCGAGTGTGACTGGTGATATACCAAATATATCTCCTCAGCTGGTTGCACAGGCCACATGGGGGTATGACATGTTCTATAGTGCAGAGCGTACTAGTTTTTTGACTTGGGTCGCGAATAACAATGATACTTGCTATTTAATGGATGGGATTGGGATGCTAATCGGCCAAGCGGCAGAAGCTTATTTTGTTTGGCGAGGTCAATACCCTAATGTTAGCCCTTTGCTAGAAAAGGCGAAATAAAGATGAATCAAGCAATACTATTCAATGATGATATCCACTTTGATGCGTCACGTCGCTGTTTGGTGTTTACGGCTATGGTGTCTGGCATGATAGTGCCTTGTATAGTCACTGTGCCTGAAACAGAAGCTGAACCCTTGATACATTTTAGAAAGTTTCAATTTGATTATGAAATGCAAGCCGAGCAACTAATCGAGGATGAACGTTACTCAGCATCGGGTGAGGTAGAGTTAACCTTCTTGTAGATATTCCTCTTTTAGTTCTACGTAGTTTTGTGCTGAGATTTTCAAAAATGCGCGCTCTTGCTCAGTTAAAGGGCGTGCTTGCTTTACTGGACTACCGACATACAAATACCCTGACGCTAATACCTTGTTAGGTGGTACTAATGCCCCCCCACCTATAATGACGTCATCTTCAACCGTGACATTGTCCATTACGATTGCACCCATACCTACTAAAATTCGATTGCCCAATTTACAACCATGTAGCATGACTTTATGCCCGACAGTGACATCATCACCAATAATGAGCGGGTAGCCTTCTGGGTTTGTCGCACTTTTGCGTGTTAAATGCAGAACACTGCCATCTTGTACGTTTGTTCTGTCACCAATTTTGATGTAATTGACGTCACCCCTCGCCGCGACCAATGGCCAAACGCTACTATCTTTGCCAATGGTTATGTCACCAACCAGTACGGCACTGTCATCAATATACACCCCTTCGGATAACTGAGGCGCAATACCTTTATATGTTCTTATCATGATCTAAGGCTCTAAAAAGAAGATTTATCTAGTTTAGAGTTTAATTTTCAAAATCTCTATAGTGCTTAAACACAACTTTTGTACGCTTAATGTTCTATTTTGACGCATTTAGGTTGATAACTATACGAACAGCGTATTTTTATAACTTTTCTCAAAAAAGTGCTTGCACTATTTCGGGAGTTCCCTATAATGCGCACCCACTGACACGGCGGGATGCAGCGAAAAACGCAAACCA
>NZ_JAKGBI010000029.1 GCF_021530565.1 Pseudoalteromonas sp. SMS1 | reverse complement strand
ACTGTTAAACGCATTCGCTCGTGACGGGATATCGAGCATCACTCCAGGTTGCAACTCAGAGCCGGCTCCTAAACCATTCAGGTCTGCGATGATGTACCAGAGGTTTTCATTACCATAATAAAGCTTAGCAATGCCTTTGAGGGTATCCCCTGCTTGAACCTGATGACGGGCCATGACAGACGACGTTTTGCTATCTGGCGCGCTAAAATGCTGCTCCTTTATTGAGTTTGAGCCCGTTTTGCTCAGCTCTCCAAGGTAGTTGCTACTACTGTATAAGTAATAGCTGCCTGTCTCTCGGCCTAAGTAGTTTTCGTCTTCTTTAAAGCCCACGTTTTGTGCAACCGTAGTTTCCCAATCAATGACTTCGCCAGAGCGAGGGTTATAATATGAGCGTTTAGTATTTAAATGTGCACTTGTTAATACTTGCGTTTGCTGCCCGGTCACCTTAGAAATCAGCTTACCTTCAGCGTCGTATCGCATGTAACGTGCATTCACGTCTTTGTCGCCTTGATAACGAGAATCGGTAATATGCTCTTCAATACGTGTGCGATTACCATTCGCATCATAACTGGACTTAGTTTGCGCATCTTGCAGGTTTTGGCTGTCTTTATGTGCGCGACTACCCGTACCTGTTGTTAAAGATTCTAAATAGGATTCTCTCGCTTCATATCGCTTACTAAAATTATGAATAAGCTCCGTAACCCCAGAAGGCAGCCCACGTTTTTGATAATAAGCATATGAGCGCACATTACCCGCGCCATCATATAGGTAGTTTTGGGTAATGGAGTTCACAGACAGGTTTGATTCGCTCCATGGCTCAGACACATAGATTTCTTCCCCAGATAAATACGGGGATGCATATTGTTTCAATGTCGACTCAATATTGATATTGAGCCCCTTTTCTTGCACCCATACAACCTCACCAGCGGCGTTATATCGCGTTTCAGTGTGGTTCTTAATTGCCCCGCCATAATTGACTGTCACCCAAACATTGTCTTCCACACTCGGTGCCTGAGGTGCTAAATGCCTTGGGTCTTCATCACCACCTGATGACAAATGGATAACCCTAGAACTTGACGCGCTAAAGTAGTCTCTTTTATCTGTTACACGCCCAAGTGCATCATATTCAAATCGGCTACTCGCCACCCAATTAGCGTGAGATGGATTAGCTGACAACGTTGCGCGCGCATCATACAGATTGATATTGGCTTTATTTTGATAGCTATCAACCGCTGCCATTTGGCCCCAACTATTATAAATAAACTGCTGAGCACCTCGGTTATTTGCACTGATAAGAAGTGCTTGCTGACCAACGTCATTGTAAGCAATATATTGGCCCTGTGCTTTAGTCGTAATTTGACCATTTACTAAGCCACCACCATCGTGTATGACTCGATTGTTACCATCATAAGTAAACCAATACTCATCTACATTGTCTGCGCTAGTGCTTTGCGCGCTCGCCGAAGCCGTTGACACGCTTGCCAAAGCACTTCTTTGCATCACAGCCGGCTCTGCGCGACTGAGCATAGGAACCGATTCTGTTTCAGCAATGTTTGCTTGTGGCTGAGCAGATGACGCGGCCATAGGTGCAGCATCAAATTGCAAACTGCGCGCAGAAGAAAATGGACTTATAAAAGGTATTTCATCAAAGCTAGGTTCCACCTCTAGGTTGAGGATTAAAGACGCTGATAGCCCTTTAGGGTCTTTAGCAGTGATTTTGATACCGTATTGACCGGGGCTAGTTACCTTCCCGGAAATGCGATTGCCATTTAGACTGACGCCACGTGGCAAATTTGTCGCGGTGTAAGTAAGGGTGTCACCATCAGGATCAGTAAATGCATTTGATGGAATGGTGTAGTACAGGTAATCATCCGCAAACATAAACTTGTGGAGGTTTCCGTTTGATACCGGTGCACGATTGGTCGCACTTGTGGTTGTTACCGTAATGCTTCTTGTAGTCCAGCTGCTCCAAGCCCCGTCGTCATCTTTAACACGCACTTTGACCCATTGATTACCCCCTGTGATACCTTTGACTGCGACGCGGCTTCCGCTACCAGACAAACTCACCCCCGATGATTTTTGCCACTGGTATTCTCTAACCGAGCCATCGGTATCTCTGCCTGTTGCAGTGAATGTCACACTGCTGCCTTTTTTCACGCTAGTTGCACCACTTAGGCTGACCGTAGGTGCTTTATTAGGCACAACGTTGTTGATCTTTAACTCAAAATCAGCAGACGCAGAAAGCTTGGTTGACTTTTGTTCAGTCGCCACAACCACAACTTTATATTTACCCGAAGAGCTGTACGAAGGCGTGCCACTCAATACACCTGAAGAACTAAAGCTCAAGCCTGAAGGCTTAGATACTCGCTTCCATACCCAGCTCCCTCCATCTGTGATTGGATTAGAATCGGGACCGCGCTCCTCTCCTTCAATAAGCGCAGATGATAACTGCGGACTCACTGGCGATCTTAAGTCAACGGATCTTAAGTCAATGGGTCCCGGATCATATTCATGTTTATAGAAAGTCGCCGTATAAGTCAGCGCATCACCATCTGGGTCTTTAAATTTAGACGCCACATTGTGAGAAAAGTAGCTTCCCTCTGACACCGTTTTGTTGTCTATTGTCCCTGCAGGACGCCTATTAGGTGTTTGTGTATCATTGACCTTAACTACGTACTTTTTCGTGGCCAATACAAAGTTACGTCTTAATTCATGGTCGTATTCACTGACTTCTAACGTAAATGAGTAGGCGCTTGAACGACCATCTGATGCACCTGGAGTTAAGGTCAACGTTCTCTTATCATTAGATACTTTGACCCAAGCTGGTGCGCCAATTAGTCGTTTAGTGATACCTGAATAAGTTCCACCCACATTTGCTATATTTAGTGAGCGTGTCTGGCCTTCATTGATCGTCACATAGTCGATATTTTTGATACGCAACGAAAAAGTAGATGACGCAGTAATGCTACGGTTATTTTTATCTGTTGCTGTGACATTAATGGTATAGCCTTTTGCCGTGCCATCTTTTAGCACACCAGAACTAGAAATAACGCCGGTAGTTTTATTAATACTTACGCCAGATGGTAAGCCCGTCGCCGAGTATTCTAAAACACGGCTACTTGAGTCAGGGGTAAAATAGCTCGAGATATTATACGTAAAGGTTTGCCCTTCTTCCGACTCTTTATTTGGTATCGTTCGAGTCGAAATTGGCGGTTTCACGTTTGCAACATTTAACGTCAACACTGCAGTTGCCGTGTTCGGGTTTCGCCGATTCGTCTCTGTTGCAATCACTTCTAATCGATAATTACCCGATGAAGAAGACCCTAACGTACCTTGAATATAACCCGCACGATTAAATGAAACTCCCTCTGGTGGACTTGAAATCACCCAACGCCATTCATAATGAGGTTCAAGTGGGTCACCAACTTGCACCATTTGTCGTTTCAAGAATCGACCGACATAGCTCAACGAGTCATTGTCTGGATTTGTAAAGTAACCTTTGACATTGGCATTGGAATTGGACAGCGCCTGCCCTTCTCGGTAGCTGAGCGTTCCATTTCTTGCCGTCAGAGGCTGATTAACCACTTTCGTATCTGGTACTGACACATGATATTCATATGTACCCAAAGAGGTCTCAAAAGGCTCAATCCCTGGCTCAGATTCCACCATGTACTTTTCATATTTGATAATATAAGGCGCACTTCTACCATCGCTCGCAGACGGGCTAATCTTCAGTGTGTTACCGCTAAATACCGCAAAACTGGGACTGCTTAATCGACGAATATGGACACCAGATTCATTACTTTGTTTCACAGTGATGGTTAAATCACCTTCCTCTTCTACCGTTACATAAGGCGTATCAGACACCCTCAACGTAAATTGTTCTGTGCGTTTAATGCTGGCATTGTTCTTATCCGACACTTCAACAGTTATGGTACGAGTACCTGCATCCTTGTAGCCGAGCTTGCCACTGATAACGCCAGATTGGTTGTAAGATAAAGACGAAGGCAGGCCTTTAATGACATATTTAAGCTGCCTTGAAGCTGAGTCAGCAACAAAATGGCTACTTAGATCTATGCTGACGCTATACCCTTCTCTTACTGATTTTGCTGAAATTGGCTTTGTCTCAATAGGTGCTTGAACATTCGAAACGTTAACCCGTATTTCACCTTTAAACACCGGAGCTGGTGATTTAGAATTGTCTTTTGCCTCTACATCGAGTCGATACACGCCAGCAGATTCATAAGACGGCGTTCCAACCAGTAGGCCGTTAGTATTTAAGCTAATGCCATCAATCGTAGATACTTTGTCCCAGCCACCTTGCGTATTTTGCTTAAATATTTGTGCTGAATAAGCAAGCCCTGAGATTTGCAGCGCATCAAAAAATTGAGCAACACTGCCTGTCGTGCTATTAAGCGTTTGATTTTCATTAACCAGTAAAGTGCCGTAAAAAGTATGGGATGGATTTGCAGAGATCTCTCCCGTGATCCCATTTTCCACTCTCATACTACGGCGATTGCCTACTGCATCATATCGATACGTAACCCGAGAAAGGATCTTTCCTTTCACCCAATTAGGTGTGCCCGTTGTCTTTGTATTGTTGTATTCCTGAGTTTGAGTAAGCGAAATACGACCATGGCTGTCATAATCCGTTTTGGTTTCATGACGAATTACTCGTTGTAAATCATCCCAAGATTGACGTAGTTCTAGCGTCCTTCGACCCGCCTTATCATACTCAAAATAGGAATATGCATCGGTGGTTTTATCGGTAATGCTCTTTAACCAACCATTGTCATAGTATCGATATTCAATGTTTTGACCATGGTCATTCTGTTTGTGGATTAAGCGACCAATATTTGAAATTTCGGCTTCTTGGTACGAGCTGTTGAGGGTTTTGACTTTTGTACTACCAAAATTACGACCATAGGTGTAGTTAAAGTCTTTTCCACCCAAGTCATTGCCTCGTTGCAGATTGCCATAGCTATCAAAATAGCGATAGTTCTTGTCCTTATCTGGCTCAGAATTTGAGTACAAGTTTAGATAAGTTTCGCTCCTTTGAGTGCCGTCACTGTTATATTGATAGACCTTTTCTCGGCCCACTTCGTCACGCGAGTAAATCACATTGCCATACATATCAAACTTGTAAGACTTTTCTCCGCCTAACGCATCTCGCTCGTGAGTTCGATTGCCTAGCTCGTCATAGTCATAGCTGTTTACAGCACGATACGTACCAGACACATTGTTGATCACACCAAATTGACCTGTTTCAACCACCCTGTCTAACTTGTCATAAGTTGTGGTTGTCACCTTGCCTTCAGCATCTTGCGTTACCACTTTTCTACCAAAGTTATCAAAGTGATGGTAGGTCAGGTGACCCTCTCCATCTTTGATGAGGGTTTGATTACCCGCTTCATCATACTTGTAGGTTTGCGTGTGATTGTTGCCATCTACTTTTTGAATTAATCGACCAGCTTCGTCATAGTGATAAAGGTTAATTGGCGTCTGGGCGGTCGTTTCACCATTCTCATCAGTCACTGCAACCGTTGGCAAGGTCTCCTGAATCAACTGGTTATTGTGGTTATATGCCATTTTAGTAACAAAGTCATGCGCATCAACCACTTCAATTACATTGCCCCATCGATCGAATGTTTGTTCGATTTGTGGACGTATCGATTGACCATTTTGGGTAAAGTGCGGCTGTTTAATTAGGGTTGCATTACCCAGTGCATCTCGGGTGATCTCGGTCAACCCGTTAAGTGCATGTAGATTGCTAGTAAGTCGACCCGCATTGTCATAGCTGTATGTTTTTAATACCCCATCGCCTTTTGATGTTTTCCAAAGTAATCCCTCGTTATTATATAAATAACGACCTTCTTCATCTTTTTTTACTTCACCAAATGCATTGTAATAGGTGTAATAAGACTTTACTGCACCATCACGGTCACCATCGTTATGACCCAATGTTTTACGCTCTATTTGGCCATTTTCATTATAGTAGTACTTAGTGTATCTCTGCTTGGTTTCGTCATTACCGGTATGCGGTTTACGCCATGACGAAAATGCACTCACGCTCTTATTTGTCTCTTTACTGTTAAACGAACGCGTTTGACGCTTTGCACTGTCAGAGGAGAGATAATTAGCCTCTAAAGTAATTGTGACCGTTGAGTACCCTCCAATGCCGTCATCCAATGAGATGAAGTGTATACCACCACTCAAGACACCCGTTGTCTCATTGAATGACACACCTACTGGCAAGCCACCGACTTTACTGCTTGAGCTTAAGTAATTGCCTTGACGATCAAAATGATAATACTGATAACTGAATGAGTAATGCTCATTTGCGTGATTCCATTCATTGTAAGATTGTCTGGTTTCAATCAACTGACCTAATGCGTTGTAGCGATGAGTAATCTTGCTACCCAAAGCATCATATTCAGCAATTAATTGGCCTCTAACGTTATACTCATGCTGCGTCACTTTATCAAGATTGCTGCTTGATGGTGCAGTGATATCCAATGTGGATGAAGATACGCTGCCTGAATTTGCGTGCTCGGTGCGTTTCACCATGTTGCCGAAAGCATCATATGCCATCGTTGTGTAACGTCGCCCAGTTTTGATATTTATGGCTTGCGATTGCAATTGGCTGGTGTCGAGCTCAGTTTTCGCAACAGACTCACTCGCAGTATGGATAAGCCTACCCACAGCATCATATTCACTGACAAATTTATCGAAAGTCTGCGCCGTGACCTTAGACAAATCCCCCGTATTTGCAGTGCGCTTTTGTGACGAAATGGTATTGCCGAGAGCGTCATATTCAAACGAGGAAATAAGGTGTGAATGAAACTCAAAATTCGCCGAGTGTGTAAAATCAGCAATGTTCACGTTAGATTGCACGGTGTGAAGTACACGTCCCATATCATCGTAGTGATATTCAGTTACGCGATTTTGACCATACGTGCTATTGCCCGCTTGCCCTGTTGGCACACTTGTGCCACTAATACTGCCAGTCAGTGCTACCGCATACTCTGTGTGCGTCTTCACAGCACCAAATGCATCATAATTCCACGTAGTGAGGAATTTACCCGCATCAACAGTGGCCTCTTTTTGGCCTAATCCGTTGTAATACGTATAGTTCGTTAATGCACGATATCCTGCGGTATCAAAGCTACCCGAGAGTAATTTCTCTGATTTAATCTCTTGGCCAAACGCATTGTAGGTAAACTGAGTTGACTGATTACCAATATTGACACGCTGTTTTCTACCTGCGGCATCGTAAGTTGTCAAAATAGATCTATCTTTTGATGCGTTTACTTGCAAATTCAGTGGGTTGTCCGAAACGATTGCGCCACCGCTGTTGACCATATCAGACAGCACAATATTGTGGTTCTGCCCAGTTCTGACTGTCGTTTCATCGGCGTACTTTATCAGCTGCACTGCTTGCCCAAGCGCATTGTAGCGACGCTCCGTGATATTCCCGTCCCCACTCACTTCAAATCTCACATTTCCGACACTGTCGTAAATCTTCAACTGAGTCACATGGGGGTTCGTTTCGCTAACAGCTTGGCTTAAATCCGCACCTTTCGTTGATCTTATTGCTCGTCCTAACGCATCATATTTGGTAATACTTTCAGTCGCAGGTGAATTGCGTGTTGCTTCTTGCCTCATTCCAGTCTGACGACCCGCATTGTCATACTCAAAGTGGGTAACGGCTTTTTCAACTACACTTTGCCACACTTTATTTTTCTGTGCGCCTTCTGTGATTTTTATCACATTGCCCAAGCCGTCATACTCAAACCGTTTAGTTACATTAACACCATCGAGGGTTGAGAGACTGCCATTTGACCAGTTATGAATCGTTTGTGAAGGACTTCGTTCATAGGAAAGACGGCCAGTATTATCATAATCATAAGTCCATGTAGCCCCTTTTTGATTGGTATGACTGGTTTTCTCGCCTCGGGTATTGTACGTGTATGATTCTGTGGTCCCATCGGCATGGCGCTGCCACGTAAGCTTTCCGAGCGCGTTAAATGCCGCCTCACTCACGCGGGCACCAGTCAGTACGCTAGCGCCGTACTGCGCTACCAAATCACTATAACTTAGCTCACTGTTCGTATACTTAGTTTGCAGTGACGAGACAGCTAATACAGAGGTATTGTGTTCAATGCTGCTGATAATGTCATTGACTTCATTGTAGCGCTGCTCAGTAACGAAACCTAACGCATCCACAGTAAAACGCAGACGCCCAGCAGCATCATAGAACATATGACTAGCTTGGTCTTGTGCTGAAGCGGCCGGCTTGTTGATCGGCGCATTACTGTCAATCACCGTGTTGTAGCTCACCGCTGTTGCGTATCGCGTTGTTTTGACAAGTTTACCCGCCGCATCGTAATCATTCTGCGTCAAACTTGCCGTATTGCCTTCGAGTAATTGTATGCTTTGGTGAACTCGACCAAACTGATCATAAATGGACTTTATTTTTTGATCCGCATAAGCGGCACCTGATCGAGTTAAATCAGCTGCCACCAGTGTCCCCTGAGCAAGCTTGCTAAAACCAGACGCGTTAATTGTCGCACGCTGTCCCCAATTAATTCTCTCAAATACGCGCCCTTGAGCATCATATACCCACTGTGTTACACCGCCATCAGCGTTAATTGATAATGACTTACGACCATTTTCATCATAGGCCGTATAGTGCGATATCTTGTTTTTAGATTTGGCACCTGCAAGGGCATTGGCAATGTTTGTATATGAGAACTCACCCGTGCTTAAACTGACACTTTGTCCATGAGAAAACTCAGTATGGCCTACTTCTAAAACATCACTGAGTTGATGTGTCGCAATAAGATTGCCGTTGACATCATAGTCGAAGTATTTTGCTGATCCATTGAGCGTTAAATAGCCGTTGACAGCACCTCCAGATTGAGACACCAACGCGCTGCTTATTTGGGCACCTGAACTTACGCTCATCACCTCTCCAGGTGGCGTAATAGGGTCAATCACAACGGGAGGCTCAATCGGATTAACGATGCCAATCGACCCGCGACTACTCGCTGAACGATATTTAATTTCTGAACTTGTAAATTCGGCTATTCTTTGATTGGATTCGTTGTAAACAAAATAGCTAATACGTTGATCATCAATTGGGCTGTTGCTTCCAAGTGATGCGTCGTTTTTAACCTTGCTCCCCAACAACTCAACCTTTTTAATCAGGTTGTCATTTTTATCGTAACTATAGCGCGTGATTTCATCGCCTTGCTGCGTTTTAATCAAACGACCAAACGCATCATATTCGTACTGCTTAGAAACCGCTTCAGCACCACTTCCATCAACCGTCTTAAGGACATCTCCTGCAGCGTTGTACACAAACTCTGTTTTACTTTGTACCGTACTGCCTTGCATCGTCGTCACAGAGCGTGCTCGACCTTTGGCATCAAATATGGTTTGCGTGACATTAGGCGTCCCAGCACTGACAGTACCGCCACTTATCACAGTCTTGATTTGCTCTGTTTTAGTGACCTTTGAGCCATGCTTCTCAAACGAAAACGTCGTCGTCAGCTTGAGCCCATCAGGGTCAACGACATTCGCAATAACTCGACCTACTTTGTCATAGTGTGTTTCAACTTGACGCCCAGCACCGTCGGTGACCAAATGCACGCGATCATTGCGATCAAACTGTGTCAAAGAGGCTAATTTGCCATTGGTATATGTCTCGGTGAGATTACCATTCTTATCGTAGTGGTACTCACTTAAGCTCACCCGCTGTCCAATACGATCAAGCTGCTCTACGCTCGCTATCAGCCCTAACGCATTACGCGTTGTTGTGACTGAGGAGCCATCAGCTTGCGTTACGGTCATGCTGTTACTCGCATCATCATACGCATATGCCGTTGTGTGGCCTGATGCATGTTCCACCAGCAACTTACGCCCTAGCATATCGTATTGTGTCTCAATACGACGTGTAGCACCATCAACCACACGTGACATAGTTACGACACGGCCCACATGATCTGATGCAATATTCAATGTATGGTGATTGGTTAATGTGCTGCCATTTGCATCCGTTTGCGTTAGCACACGACCAAATGCATCATATGTTTGACTCGTTGTGGTAGACGAACTGCCATATCGCTCAGTTGTACTAAGCAGCAGTCCTCGGCCATTGTACTCAAGCGACGACACAACTGTCTTTTTGCGGCTATTTCCACCGAGTTTATCTGCATACGTAAAATGCGTCTGTTGTGACTGCTTAACCAATTGAGCAAATGCATTGTATTCAAACGTTGTTTCATAACCTTGTGCATCGATTTGCTTTTCTACGAGTCCTCTCGCGTCATAGTCGACTCGCTCATGAAACGCATCACCTTGCGAAACACTTGCTCTAAGGTAGCTTTCAATGGTCTGGCCATTGGCTAACCGATTGGTGATCAATCCACCTTTTAGTTTCACCGACTCAATTTGGGCCTCTGTCAAAGGAGTATGATGGCGCAGTACATCCGTGCGTTCATTAAAGCCATTATAGCGGTACTCTGTTACCTGCCCTTGCGCGTCTACTTCAAAACGTTGATTACCTTGTGCATCGTAAAAATAACGTGTTTTGGCCCCTACTTTGTCTGTATAAGACACAATATTGCCAAGTACATCATATTGCGTGTGGTCGCCTTGTGCTGCAAATGCCCCGGTTAATCCCTGCGTTAAACTGGTCCCAGTTGTAATGCCGCGTCGCGTCAATTCTGCCTGATCAATATCACTTAGGGTGATCTTACCAATTGAGCCAGAACCACGTATCAAAAATGCACTCACATTCGTAATGTGGTTATCAGGCTCTACCGATTTTAAATCGGCTTCGAGATCACGCGTAATCGTATGCCATTGTCCATTGGTCGTGGTTGTCGGTAAGCTGATATGCGCATACCCGTTACTGATCGAAGAAGCGCTGTTGCTAGGGTTGTAGGTTATATAACGATGTCCTTTAGGGGTGGCGACACTGATATATACCGTATAACTCTCAGCGTACTTCATATCCCAGGAAATGGTTTTGCTTTGTGCATCCCAATTCGTTCGATCTGAATTCCTCAGTCTATACCCATTATTTTTACCAGAACCTGAAACCGTCAGTACCTCTGCCCCATATTCAGCATCATATTGCGCTTGCATGATTGCCCCAGCAGGGGTGGGGTCATAGACTTCCCAGTTTGCGGTATCAACCGGGTGATTGCGGTTATCCCCTAGTAACGCATTGCCATCTAATGTGGCAACCTGTCTACCCAATAGATCATATTGATAACGGGTACTACTTACTTCGTTTAATGAACGTAATTTGTAGTTGTCGACGTAAACTTCAGCGTTACTGGCACCTGGTCTAGGATTGTTGTAGAAACGTAGCTTCGCACGATTACTCCAATCCTTTGTCGTCTCAGTTACTGAAACCGCTTCATGTGGCTGACCCTTTGGGTATACCGTTAAGGTCGTTGTCTTCTCGGTAGTAGACCAATTAACCACGTAAGTGGTGTTTTCTGACAATGCAAGCAGCGGTTTATATCCTTGGGTGATACCATTTCTGACAACGCCCGAACTGATATTCACTCCATCAAAATAGACCGCATGTCTATCTAGTGTTTTTGCAGCCCAGCTTCCCGAGTTATCCAACCCACCATAAAAATACATGCCACTCAATTTGCTGCCAGTCGTTACTTCGATACTGGTTGATACATTGTCCGCAAGCTCAAACGACTGCTTAGAAATAATGGAAGGCCACTCACTTTTTGCGGATGCTAGTCTGGTGTATTTAACTTTGCCATTAGCAACTTCAATAGAGTTAGATGTATTGCCAGAAACAGTAAAACCATCAATGGCGTTGTCATTAAAATCATCGACCGCATTAGTTTGCGTGACGCCCGCCGCTGAGCTGGACTCGAAGGTTTGGCGATGAACCAAATTCCCGACCTTATCATAAGTAAACTTATCTAAGCCGCCATCTGCTTTTGTGTGGGTTTCAATTTGCCCCAGAGAAGTATAGGTCCAGGCTTGCCTCACTGTCGTGCCATTTGGCACAGATAGTGGACTCCCAATAACGTGATTTTTAACTTGAGTTAGATACTGCGTTTCAGTAATTTTCTGGCCATTTTTATCGTATTCAAACGTCGTCAAAGCGCCTATGGAGGACAGCTTTCCTACAACTTGGCTTTGTTGGTTGTAAAATGTATGAGATATCAGGTCATCCGCAGTTTCAGTGATGTGTCCTGGCGTGCCAGTATTTTTATACTGGCGCTGGGCTATTTCGTTTCCAGCCTGGTCATAATAGAATCGCGTCACATAGCCATCGCCATTTGTCGTATATTCAACTTGGCCATTTGCATTATACTGATAGTGTTTTGAAATCGCATCGCGCGCACTGGCCTGCGCATTTAAACCAGAAAGGCGCACTTCGCCAATACGACCAGACCCCCTCACCAAAAAGCCATTTATATTCGTAATAGTGACATTGGGTTGCACCGCCGCTAAATCTGCGACGAGATCGCGCGTCACCGTTGTCCACTTTCCACTCGTGGTGTCTACGTCTAAGAAGTGATGAGCATATTGTCCGTTCATATAAGGCGACTTAGCGCCTTGATTGTACGTGATGTAGCGGTGGCCAGCGGTGGTATTTACACTGATAAAAATCGTGTAAGCTTCTGCATATTTCATGTCCCAAGAGATAGTGCGCTGCTCAGATTGCCAATTCACCCGGTTATCACCACGCAAACGGTAGCCATTTTCTTTGCCACTGCCTTTTAGGACCATTACTTGGGCACCGTAGTCTGCATCAAAGGTGGGGGTCATAGTTGCACCAGCAGGTGACGCATCATAATTATCCCATTGGTGCGTCAAAATAGGCTGATTAATTCGCTTTAATGCTGAGCTACTCAGCGCAGTTTTATAACGTTTCTCTTCGACAAGCTGCCCAAGTTCATTGTAAATAAATTGCGTAGCAAACCCATCCGCATCAACGTTGTATTCAGGTTTGCCCGATGGCGTGTACAATGTATAGCGGGTCCGGTTGTCTGCATGATTTGCCATCGTATTCAATTGACTATCCAGCCAATCCAATGTTTTAGTCACGCCGCCAGCACTGTTGAGCCACCCCGAAGTAGACAATAAAGTTGCAAACTCTGTGACTTGAATCTGTTTCCCCGCATTGTCATGCCAGTATCGCGTCACTTTACCCAACGAATTAACCGTTGCTGCGCGATTTCCGACATCATCATAAAACACATAGCTACGCGCACCTTGCGCATTTTGCTGCGCAACAACACGCCCTTGCGTATCGTGATAAAAGCGCTCTACACCAAGGTCATCTGCCCCCAGTGCATTGCCTTTGGATTGCGATACCAACATGCCGGCTTTATCATACACTGCGGTTTGCCAAAGGCCATTGGCAAAATGTGTCCCAATGCGTTGATTCGCATCATCATAGCTATACGCAGTCACCGCTTTATTCGATTCTGTTTTCGTCAGTATACGACCTAAACCATCGTAACTATATGACGTACTCTGATCACTCCCTTGCGGCCTTGTCTCTTTTAATAAACGGCCGTGAATATCATAGACGTACATAGTGGTACTAATCACACCAGTACCCGCACCTTGCGCATTGACATCACTATAACGAGTCAGTGTATTTAGCTGGCCCCTAAAGTCGTAATCATATTGGGTGAGCTCTTGGTCTTGTTTGACCACAGTACCAACAAATTGTGCTAGCGCAGACTCTGTGAACACATTCCCCGTGTACTTTAATTCGGTATATACACGCTGGGCAGTACGTTGTCCCAATGCGTTATAGTTATACTCAACCACCCCACCTTCCGCATCGATACTGAAACGTAAGCGCTGATTGCTCCCATATATGTTACGTGTAATATTTTGACCGGTTTGTTCAGTTAATAGTTGATTATCACTATTGTAAGTACGTGTTACCGTCACGCCGTCAGCATCGGTTTGTTTTGTTATGTTGCCATGCGCATCGTATTCAAAGTGGGTTGAATGGCCGAGTCCATTTTTAATTTCACTCAATCGGCCGTTCGCATCATAGCTGTATTGTTCTTTGACAATTTGGTGTTGTTCTATGCGAGCAACAGACGTTAAGCGTTTATTATTATCAAAGAAGTAGTCTGTCGTCACGCCGCCCAGTGTAACCGCTGTATGGTTTGCACTGACATAATCATAACTGGTTTGGTTACCCTCACCATCAGTCAAGGTCTTAACTCTAAAGTCACTACCATGCGCCTCATAACTAATTGTTAATGAGGTGCCATCAGATTGGCTGACTGTATGAACACGTTTGCTCGACCCATGGTAGGTATACTTGGTCTCGTACACATTGCCGTCAGACACTTTATTGTCTTCAGGAGTGAGGTCTATTTTGATAGAAGAAAGGCGCTTCTGTGTGTCATAACCGTAATAAACGCGGCTATATGCTTTTGACGTGCCTGACTGAACTTCCAACTTCTCCAATAAACCTTGCGCATTGTATAAAAGCGCTGTGGTCTCAGTACCCGTTTCAGTTTTTGTTATAATTTTTGCCACTCGACCAGTCGAGCTTGAGTATTGAATCGTGGTTTTGTGATCTTGCGCACTTTCGATGGCAGTGAGTCGGCCTGACGTGTCATATAACTCTTGCGCTTGTGTGCCATCCTGCTTTAAAACAGCGCCACTACTCGTATATTGGAGCGTATCATCAGCACCAGTACCTGATTTGCTGACATATAATTTACGCGCAGTATCATATGAAAAGCGCTGCTCAAATCCATCAGCTGTAGTGCGAATTACCACACTTGAAGACGAGTTTTTAGCGCCTTCTAGTACTATTTTCTTTAAAAAGCCCAATCGCCATTGGTCATTGTTGTCACCATCAAAGTGACCTTCACTGTTATAAGTTCTAACAACGCCTAATCCTTGCCCAAGACCTGCTACCTGCTCGTCTTTGTTTTGAATAACCAGATTACCCGTCGCCGCATTCACAAACACAGACTCGTTACTTTGCCCTATTTGTTTCCCGCTTAACGATGAAAGAGAGTGTCCAAAAATGCCTAGACTTTCTGAAGAGAATACAATACCCACTTGTTTACCTATTTTTTTCTTATTTATAACCCTCTTCCTCTGTTTTCAAAAAAAGTTTAATTTTCTTTGAAAAAAAATGAATTTATTTTTGAAAATCCATATTTTTTGCTTTTTTTTGTGACAAGTAACACGTGTCCGTATAACTAAACTTGACAGAATTTCAAGAGTTCAATACCCACAAATTACCAACGATTTACATTGCAAGACGGCGTAACCAATAAATGATCAAATAGTATGCGCATCGATAAGTGGATGGCTCACTACTTATCTCAGTCACGAACAAAATCGCATTGAAAATAGAGTTACGTCCTATTTTCTCAAAGTATAGGGACGATTTTTTAGGCGCTAAATCAGGATGAAAATCGAGCGCGCTCTGCGAGATAGTTCAAATAAGATAGCGACTTATTGAATAGAGAAATAATCTTTGAATATAAACTGGCTTATGTGTCAAATAGCAGTATTCGAAACATGTATTCTAAAAGCATTAATAAACTCGCCAAACATAAGCATTTATTAGCAAATTCAAAACACAAAGCGAGCCATATTTTTTCTTTCCAATGGCAATCAGTTATTGCCTCGCGCGCGCTTAGGTGAGAAAATTAGGGCTATATTTAATTAAGACTTGAGCATTATGAACAAACTAGACAGCTCGTTAAAAGCCATTATTGAAGCCATGAATAATGGGCAAGAAGACACTATCGCATTGATAGAGCAAGCCACTTTGGAATTTCCAGATAACGCGGCATTGCAATTTTTACTGGCGTCTGAACTAGCTCAAAAACAAGATACTGCACAGGCGTTAAAAGCGTTTGAAAAAACAGTCATGCTTGACCCGAATATGCACATCGCAAGATACCAATACGTATTTTTTGCCATGGTTTCACAAGCATCCATTGATTACGAGACCCACTTAAATATACTGCTTTCTCTAGATGAATCATCGTACCTGTTGCACTTTTCTGCGGGCATTCAGTTTTTACTTTTAGATCAGGAAGAAAAAGCCATACAAGCTTTTCGTAAAGGTTTAGAACTAAATAACGAAAACATCGCGCTTAATGATGATGTACGCAATATCATATCTTTACTTTCAGGTGAGCAAACTGACGAGCAGCCAGTTGTAGAAGATGAAAACACAGAAACGGAAAAACAAGCTGAAACAGATGTTGAGAAAACATCTATATTGCTCGATATATACAAAAACCAGGTTTAAATATGATCAAGCCAGTCAGTCATTCTAACCATCATGCGAAAACCGTATCCTCGTCTAAAAAGAGGCCAGTTAGAAATACGTCGACTGTTAAAAAATCAAATAAAACTGAGTTTAACAGCAAAAATCCAGATAAAGATTTAAAACAGAAAATAGCTGGGGTATTAGAAGCGAGGTTCGGTCATGCTTTCGCACAAGAAGCTGAATTTAAAAATATGGTAGAAGCTATATTTTCTCAAGTGCAATCAAGCGCTTCTAAAGACCCAAAAATAGCAGAGTTAGTAAAGCTTGCATCGGTGAAAAAGTAGCGTCATTAAACTCGACTACTGAGCTCTGTTATCGCCTCTTTGTATAGCTGACTTACTCTGCCATTTGACAAATCTAGTGCGTGCGCAATTTCCTTAAATTTGTATCCCCTCAAATAGTACAGCTTTAGAATGATTGGCTTAGGCTGCTCTAATTCGTCTACAGTATTCAGGCACTTTTGCGCTAATAACGCGGTCTCTGTTTGTGAATATGTTTCACCCTTAATCAATAAATGTTCATATTCATTAAAAGAAAAAGACAACAGGTGATCAATCGCGAGATTAGATACCCAGTCAGAAAACACATCATCGCACGAGTCTAGATTTTCTTCATACGACTCCATCAAGAGAAAGTCTTCGGAGTCAACCTTGCACTTTTGTAAATAGGTTCCATTTTCTGAATAACTAAAAATCTTATTCAGAATACTGCCTTTGATACGATATTGCGCATATGTCTTAAACTTATTACCCAGCGCAGGCTTAAACGAGTCCATTGCATCCAATAGCCCGACATAAGCACACTGAATAAAATCATTTTGCTCAACACCGTGCAATCGCAACTTTCTCGACCAACTGAGTGCTTCTATTTGCGCCCAGCTTTGGTAAAGCTTGAAGATTGATTCTCGTGACTGAATACACTGATCAGACTTCCAGCGCTCCCAAAGCACTAACTCCTCTACTCTCATCACTAAGCGAAGCTGGCGACTAAGGATCCAGTGACCAATGACCAGCCATCGATTAACACGAATAGCATGACTTTGATCGGAAGTGCGATAGAGATAGGCGGCACCATAATCATACCCAACGACATCAAAACACTCGCCACAACTAGATCAATCAATAGAAAGGGTATAAAAATAACAAAAGCTATTTTAAACGCCGTGGTTAATTCACTCAGTAAAAAAGCAGGTATTAGGTGTTTAAACGTGACGTCATCCATCGTATCTGGGGCATGCGATTCTCCCGCCATATCTAACACAGCAAGAAAATCTTCCTCTCTCGTTTGCTGAAGCATAAAAGCTTTGAATGGCTCTGCACCATTTTCAATCGCCTGCGACAAAGAGATCTCGCTTTTAATATAGGGCCTTAACGCATTTTCATCCGCTTTCTCAAATACCGGTGACATGGTAAAAAAAGTTAAAAATAACGAGAGTGTAATGATGACAACATTTGGCGGTGTCTGCTGTAAACCCAGCGCATGTCGTAACATTGATAGCACAATTACAATTCGGGTAAATGCGGTCAGTGCAATTAACATCACAGGTACTAACGACATCAGTGTTAACATACCTGCGGTCTTGAGCTCTGGCGCCAAGTTATTTAGAAGCTCAGACGTTTCAATATCTTCAATAAGACCGTTTGCTTGCGCTGCCACATCAATGGAAAATAACAAAAAAAAGCAAACAAAAAAAACTGACTTAATCATTACTTACATCTTTTACTTTGTGCGGACTGGTTAGCTCAACAAGCCCTGCTTTCGATTCAAACACCAAATATTCTTGACCATCTATATTGATCTTGTGCAGCTGAGTGTTGTGACTAAGCTTTTCATTGGTATAGAGGTTTTTGCCATTTTGCGAGACCTTTTTCTTTTTTTGGCTGTAGAAATACACCACAAGCAAAAGCATGCAAAAGGCAATGACGATTAACCACTGAAACTCAGAAACCGGTTCAACACTTCTGAAAGTGATTGTGTCCATTAGTCTTTGGCTGCAATGTGCGTAATTTTTAGTCCAAAGTTGCCCTCAACAGCGACCAACTGACCTTTAGCGACAACTTGCTCGCCCAAGACCAATTCAACATCAGCGTCTACGCTTTGCTCCAGTTTAATAACATCACCTTGTTTGCTATTAAATAACTGCCCAACAGACATCTTAGTATTGCCAATCTTCACCTCAACTTCTGCTTGTAGGTCTTTGAAAAGATCCACATCAATTGCTGGTAATGCTGGCTCTGTTGAAGGGGTAGACTCATCAACATTTGTAAATTCAACAGTCTTCATGTTTTCCATTTATTCACCCAAAAAAATAACTGATTTATGTTTATGTTTAGAAACGAGATAACCTACTTTAGGCAGAAGTGTTCCATTTACTTTCAAGTTAACTGCATCTTTAACAGAGGGTGAAAGTGGTAAAACATCACCTTGTTGCATAGACATTAATTGCGCTAAATTAATCTGTGTCTTGCTCAACAAAATATCGGTATCTACGGTTAAATGAGAGATTGACGAGGTCAATGTCTGTTCAAAAGTATGTGGCACTGGCTTCAAAATATTCTCAACCGCAGCGGCGCTCACAAAGAGCGTAAACTCGCTTTGCCCAATTTGAATATCGAGTGCCACGCCCCATTGGCGGTTAGCTGATTTGTCTGACTCACCTAACGTTGTCAGCATGGCTGCTAAATCATTGAGGATGTGCGTACTGAATTCATCGGCCAAGGCGTCATCATCGTTGTTCAATGAGCCCTTGTATGCCGTTGCAGTGCAAAATAGAGAAGCACATAATGCTTCCCCTTTCGCTGCCACATGTGCACTTTCAAACACTGGCGCTTCAAGTGCCAGAGAACCAAACAATGTCTCGTTAAACGTCGCTTCGCATTGAGCAAGTGATTTATTAAGCCACTTGCTCGACCACGCATTTAGTGTCTCAACTAAATGCGTCTCGACTTTATTGCGACTAGAAAGTCCCAGAACAGCGCTATAACTAAAGCCCATTAGCGCCCTCTAGTATTTTCGTACAACTGCTCCAACAGCTGATTTGAAACGTTAAGAATACGAGAACTGGCCTGATATCCACGCTGAATGATCATCATATCGGCAAATTCACGAGAAAGATCCACGTTTGACAGTTCAATACTTTGTGCTGCGATTGAACCGATAGCACCTTCACCCGCAGTAGAGATCACTCGGCTGCTGTTGTCATCCGCTTTGAAGATCGCACCTTCGACTAGTTTAAGCGCGGTGGTATCTGAAAAGTTAGATAACGCAAGCTTAGGGCCTGTTTCCGTTTTACCATCAGAATAAGTTAGTTTAAGTGCGCCGTCAGACTGGAACTCAACGCTTTGTAATTCAGCCATTGCCGTACCGTCAGTGACAGTTGCACGTAATGTAGAGTCTTCACCCAAATCACTTGAGGTTGCACCCGATACAGAGCCTTGTTTACCAAATGAGAAGCTAATATTCGCAACACCACCATGAGAATCGCTAACCGGTACCGTTAAGCTGTTAAAGTCAGCACTTGGCGTGCCATCTGTATCAAAACGAATTTCACCCGTATGAAGTTCAGTGCCATTGGCGTCTTTCACTGACACATTCCAAGCACGATCAGTATCCGTGCTCTTAGTGAATGTCATCGTTAGCTCAACTTCTTCACCAAGGTTATTGAATACTTTAATACCACCAATTTCATGGGTTGTATCACCAGAAGATAGAACACCTGATAGTTCAACTAATGACGTTGCCGAAGGTGCTTTGGTTCTTAAACCACTGATATCAAAATCAACTAGTTGGCCTTGATCGTTTAGTGCGCCTACGTTCAAACCCGAAGCAGGGTCAATCAAAATGCCATCTTGGTTAAATGAAAATTGGCCAGCTCTGGTATAAAATTGCTGGTTTCCATTCATCAGAGTGAAGAAGCCTTGACCAGAAATAGCGACATCCGTTGCATTACCTGTCTGGCGAATATCACCGGTTGAGAATCTATATCCTAAACCAGAAATTTGCGTACCATAACCAGAACCACCTTGGTTAAGATTGTCACCGTTAGTTAAACTTTTGTAGAACGTATCTGTTCCACGGTAACCTGGTGTGTTCATGTTTGAGATGTTGTTACTCACGTTATCTAGATTTCTAGAAAATGAGTACATCCCTGACAAACCTGTAAAAAATGACTGTAGCATGTAATACCTCTAACTTATTAATTTTGTATTATTTTTACTTGCCCAAGGGTAATGTTGTCTAAAAAAGTGCCTTCCGCGCTTTTAATAGTCAGACTTGGGCCGCTCGCCGAATAATGAACAGCTTCAATCGTGCCGTTGAAACTTGAATTGGTATTTGTTGTCACTTCAACGGTTTTACCAAGTAAAGTAAGTGCTTGATTGGATGAGTTCATTGCCAACAGGGCAGTTAAATTCTCGTTTGACAATCGAGATTGTTCTAACGATGAAAACTGCGCTAACTGAGCCAAAAACTCTCTGTTATTAACAGGTTCCATCGGGTCTTGATAATTCAGCTGTGCAAGGAAGAGTTTGATAAACTCTTCTTGAGAGACTGAGTTATTGTTCGTCACTGCGGAATTTGTGGCCGCCGCGTTTCCTATAGATTCAATTTCCATTCATTTGCCCTTGCGACCATATTTTTTGACCATTAATGGTCAGTTCGGCCACTTGCTTATGCATTGTGCTCAAGTTATTAACTTCGCTAAATAAAGCCCTTAAGCTCTCAATATCACTGTAATAATCTCGGTAGTAGACTTTGAACTCACCTTTTTTGTCAGTCACAAAGCTCAGTAATTTAGGCGCAATCTCATGGGCAAATTCATTGTAAAAAGCACGAGGCTGTGCCTGCTTTTCGGTTCCCTTAGCATCATGGCTTTTCTTTTGAGTGGACGTAGATACCAAAAATTGTTCTGTGAACTTTTGGTTAGCCGTAACCTTTTCTTTATGCTCTAAATCGCCAGAAGTACGGGTTGGTTTTGCAACTTGAACGTGAACGGTGCTTTTAAGATGACGCGATGCGTCTATTTGAGCCCCTTTTGTAAGTTGCTCTCCACCATAAGATTGAGAAAGTAAACCGATGGCATACGCCGTCCACTTATATGATGCTATGTGCTTTGACTGCGTGCCTGATCCGTTTACCACCACAGCATCCAAGATCACACCTTGGTTATTTTCTTGCCCGGGCGACATCACAGACGCCATCAACGCTTGTAGCTGCGCGCCTTCATGCTGAGAAAAAACATTGACCAAGGCCTCTACTTGTACATTATCTAAGGGCTTCATAGAAAGCATCTGTGCACTTAATATCGCGCCGTTTTGAACAGACATAGACGCAGGCAACGTGTAGGGGGTGGTTTCATCAAACCGCACAGGGAACTGCATTGCATCTACATTCGGGTTAATGAATTTTGCAAAAAGTGTTTCGTGCAATGTGTTTGGCTGATAATTCGCAACAACCCCCTGAGTAAGACTGCCCTCTTGCCCAGCCCCGTCCTGATCAACTAGCCCAGGCGACACTTGAGCTGCGCCACCTAAGAACTGCGTAGGGTTAACAACGTGTTCGTCATCATTTTCAGTATGTAGTACGGGAGAAGCTTCTTCATTTCCATACAGTAACGCTATCAATGTGTGTGAAGCCGTGTTTTGTGGTACCGAAGCCGCTCCATTGTCAGCAATCAATGCATGCTTGACGTAGACTTCTTGCGGCAAGATATCAATGTTCTTCAAGAACGTGCCAGAAGCATTGTTTACCTTGATATTAGTGTGCTTCAAGTGCGTACCTGAGGCATTGTTTGTCTTGATATCAGGTGTCGTCTTATGCTCACCCAGGTTATGCTGATGACCTAAATCAATTTGCTCATTTGGGCTAAATGAATGTTTGGAATTGAGCATTTCCAGAAATTCATTCACCTGATTAGCATCCCGCTTTCCTGTTTTTTGTTGCAAGAGAAGCGAAAGGTTCAAGTTAGGATCTACGACAGTCATACCAAACTTCTCCTTTGGTTAATTGCGGCAATTTCGCCACACATTTGATCCCATTTTTTATCCAGCTCAAGCATGAAACCACGCTCTGCTTTACCCATATTTTCTTTGACTACCTGCTCTTTGGCATTCAGTAGCCTCAAAGTTTTTTGAACCTCAACCAATGAAGCTTTTAACGCCAATACATGCGCGTTCTTTTGTTCGATAAGCTGGTGTGATGACGCCAAGTGGCGTAGATGAGACTCGTGACAACCGCTTCCCATAGCCAGAAATTGAGTATGCTTTTCGCATTCTCGCTCGAGCGCAACCTCTAGCTTCGCGATCGTTGTTAGTTCATCTTCTATACGCCCTTCCAGATCCAGTTTTTTTAACTTCGCCTGATCGGATTGCATTTCCAGCATGCGCCTGAATTGGTCTAAGGTAGATCTGGTATCACCCATTTGACGCCCCACCAAACTTCAATTTATTAAGCGATAATTTAGCGTCTGCACTACTGACATAAGTGCCCAAGTCTTGCTGTAAAAAGCCGCAAGCGACTTGGTAATCGCTTTTAATCTGCTCTATATGTGATTGAGAAGACTCAAGCATGCCAAGTTCTAAAATCATCTTATTGTCGTCATACAGAGACAAAACATGTCTCAGCGACTTCACATCAGATTTTTGCTCAGCGGTGGTCAACCTATTGAACATACGGCTCACAGACTTCAACACAGAAACCGCTGGATAGTGATTTTTCTCGGCGAGTGCACGATCCAATACGACATGGCCATCTAATATTGCACGTAGAGAGTCAACAACCGGATCATTTAAGTCATCTCCTTCAACGAGTACACTTAACAACGCAGTGATCGCACCTCGGTTTTGAAAATTTCCACAACGTTCGACAATACTTGGTAGTATGGAAAACACTGAACTCGTGTAACCTTTCACGGTAGGAGGCTCACCGACTGCGAGGCCAATTTCCCTAAGTGCAAATGCAAATCGTGTCATTGAATCAATGGACAGAAATACATTACGCTGCTGATGAGAAAAGAACTCTGCCATTGCCATCGCGGTGTATACTGCATGCGCCCTGATGAGCGCGGGCTCTTCTGCAGTTGCAACAATCACGACTGAATGCTTAAGTCCGTCTGGGCCCAAGGTTTCATGCACAAACTCAGCGACTTCTCGACCACGCTCACCCACAAGTACAATAATATTCACTTTTTGTTGGTCTAAATTGTACTTACATATTCCACTGAGTAGCGAGCTCTTACCGACGCCACTGCCTGCAAATAAACCCACTCTTTGACCCTGTCCAATCGGTAAACAAGCATCCACCACTTTTAGCCCAGTCGAAAACTGTGTATCAACGGGTGCTCTTGACAACGGGTTAATAGCGGGTTTATGAATTGGCGCTAAATCATACGGTGCAATGGGACCTTTATCATCTATTGGCTCACCAAATGCATTAACAACGCGTCCTAAAAACGCCTGACCTACTTTTGCTTGAGCAGAGCGACCTTGCGGTACCACCTTTGAACCCAAAGTAATGCCCACCGCTTTTTCAAAAGGCATCAAAATAGCAGTCTCTTTTTTTAGCCCCACGACTTCAGCAACGACATACCGGTCTTGAGTCGTCAGTTCGATGTGGCATATCTCACCAATAAATAAATCCGGACAGACCACTTCTAATGTAAGCCCAATTACTTGAGTAACACGTCCAATGGCCTTAGGTTCATTGACCTTTTCTAAGGACTGTTTATAAAGAGATATCAACGACATAAGTTAGCCTTTTAACCCAACTAAAAACGCATCAAGTTGCTGTTTCAATTTATTGGATAGGTCGCTGTGCTTATCACCATTTGATAAACACAGTTTGTGGCTTCCAGCTGTTAAAGCAGCGTCTTTTTCTAGTTTTATTTGTCCGTTAAACTCCTCTAACAAACCGCTCTGTTGAAGGAAGTCAAATTCAGTTTCACCGAGCCTTAAAACAACTTGTTTATCTTCGGCATATTTATTTGCGATCTCTGCAAGTAACGTTTTGAGATACGATTTATCTTCTAGCCGCTCTCCTAAATAGACATAAACAGCTTGATTCACGATGTCTACCAAGGCTTCAGGTTCACTGATCTCGATGGTTGGCGACAAGCTTTCCAAAGTGGCTTTTAATGAATTCAGATTATCAAGGTGGTCTTGCTGCTGTTGAGCCCACTCTGCTTTCATGGCTGCTAACTCATCCGCAGCTTTTTCGGTGCCCGCTCGATACCCTTGCTCTCGACCCTTATCCGTTTCTAGTTTGACCAAGTGATCAAGGTCTTCTTTAAACGCTTGCAACAGCAAGGATTGACGCGCTTGTTTACTCAACTGTGCAAGCTCATGCTCTAAGTCGACTGTAGGCGCCTGTGTGTCTGCTTGTTCAGCGTGTTGCGGTTGCATCGCAACGTCGTCTGCAACCGCTTTGGCCTTAAATTCAAACGTTTTAACTACATCAACCATGGCCATTCTCTTTCGTTAGCACTTGCATCAAATAGCGCTTTGTTTCAGTGGCCAAAGTGCTTTGAGCCATGTTGAACTCAGCGTCTAAATGCGATCGAAGCCCGTCTGATAAAGGCCTTTGCTGCGTAGGCTGCGTGACTTTTTCAGCGTTTTTCTGTGCCAATTGATGGATTAGATCAGGCTTATTCTGTATCCCAAGCTTTTTAAGCTCTTTCAAACCTTGCTTTATCTGCAAAGCCTGAGCACCGTCTAGTTGCCTTAAAATCTTGTAACGGTCCCACCAACTTAATACCGACAGTTTGAGCGTGATCTGTTTAATTGGATCTTGATTAATGTGCATGCTTTTCCTCAGGCTTCTTAATCCAATCATTGATTTCAAGCAGCAGCGCTTCTTGTTCTTGCTGGGTTAACTTTGGCTTCTTTGACCTAAGTGCAAAAAAGAGGCAAGCCACCACCAGCAGTGCAACCACAATCCAAAGTACCATCATATAGCTAGATACTTTTTCACTTGATGGCTCGGTTGCTTCCACTGAGTTCACTACAGGCTCTGCAACTATAGCTGTCACAGGTTTAAGCGCTGTCGCTTCTGAAGATAATTTTGCGATCGGAGGGAAATTACTGACTTGTACTTTGTCACCACGGCTTTGGTCGAACCCAATGGCCGCCTTAATTAACCCGGTTAAGCTTTGAACTTGTTCATCGCTTATTTCCGCGTTTAATGCAACGGCAACAGACACCTGCTTTACAGCGCCTGCATGGCTTTTCAGCTCTTCGGTTCTTGAACCATGCGCGTATTGTACTTCCTCATGAGAAAGGCCTTGATTTGATTGACTACCCGCCTCGGCATTTTGAGTAGAGACATTGCGCTTCTCTTTAATAACGTGGCCCTTGCCGTCTTCAACAGTCAATAGCTCTTTCTTAACTGCAACAATGTCTTGTCTGTCAATTACGATGGACGAAGAGACAGCATATTGTTCAGGTTCCAGATACAACGAAAGTAGTTTTTCAATCTTTTGCTCTAAAGCCGACTCTTGCTGTGATTTGAAATCATCAAGTCGCGTTGTTTGCTCATCCGATGTTGTTGAATTAGAGATCAACTCACCATTTGGGCCAAAGATAAGTACATTTTCAACTTGTAAATCTTTAACACTAGACGCAACTAAATTTTGGATCCCTTGGATCTGCACAGCCGATAACTGAGTATTCTGTTCAGGGAATACCGTGACAGACGCTTTTGATAAGTCTGCATTGTCTGCAAATAGCTTCTTTTCAGAAAAAGTAAGGTGAACACGTGCGTAAGTAATAAACGGCATCGCCCCTAAGGTACGCTCTAACTCGCCTTGCAACGCACGCTGCATTGTCACCGCTTGCGCATGGGTTGTCATACTGTAATCAGCGTTGTCAAACAGCTCTAAACCTTGTGACGGGAATTGGCTTTGCTTTTGCTGTTCGAGTAACATGTGGCTTTTAGCCAAAGCTTGCTCGTTAACGAGCAGTTCACCCGATGCGCCGAGCTTATACTCAATACCTTGCTCTTCAAGCGAAGAGATCAATCCAATTTGCTGACTCTCAACATTAACAGGCAACTCACTGTAGCGAGTCTGCAATACAAAAATGATCAGCGATACAGTAATAATCACGAGCGCCACGAGCGTAACTAATAGTGATTTTTGCTTTCCTGAAGAAAGTGAAGTCCAAAACTCTTTCATATCTGCCTACACCTGCATTCTCATAACTTCTTGATATACTTCAAGTAGCTTATTTCTTACTTGTAACGCAAATTGCAATTCAATTTTTGCTTGCTCCATTGCGATCATTAATTCATGCGTTGGGATGCTTTCACCACTTGCCGCAGCTTGCGCCATTGCCTCAGTTTGGTTTAGTGCCTCATTGGTCTTACTAATGCCATCCATTAGCACAGATTCAAACGCAGCAGGTGCTTGTATTTGCTTAATATTTACCTGGTTTGATAACTCGCTTAATGCAAGTTCTTCTATTGCATTGATGGCCATCACTATTTACCTATTTCCATTGATTTAGAACTCATTGTTTTATACGCGTTAAATGCTTTCACATTGGCTTCGTACGCGCGTGTTGCACTATTCATTTTTAACATTTCACTGGCGATGTTTACATCTGGCATATAAACAAACCCTTTTTCATCAGCCAACGCATGTTGGGGCTTATACACAGCTTTAAACTGAGCAACCTCAGTCAAATGGGCAGAGTCACTGTTAAGCAAACTGGCAAATGAATTCACACTTGCAACCTCTTTTAGTTTTACAACATGCGTTGCATTTGCAGAGATTGTATTGGCATGCGCAATGTTGTGCGCGGCCGCCTCTAAGCGTGCTCTCTCATATGACATACCGCTCATGCTGATCGCATAAATATCATGTGCCATTATTGTTTCCCTCCAGATACTGCAAGCCTCATTAGGCCCATTTTTCTATTTAGTACTTCAGTCATCTTGTTGAATTTGCCCGCCGCTTTCATTGAAAGTGCCACTTCTTCATCTAATTTCGAAGTGCGTGCATATTCCGAAACAAATTGACCCTCTTGCGTATGCCAGCTGTCTGAATATTGCTTTGCGAGTTCAGCACGTACATCTGGTGGCAAGCTATTTAATTCTTCTAACAGCGCATCAAAATTAACCTCTGACGTTGACTTTACTTGCGCATTAGCACTGGCAATGTTTTGCATTGCCAGTCTTTGCTCCGTCGCAGCCATGTTCATGGCTAAGCGGAGCATCTCTATTGAATTCACTTCATTCATATCAGCCTCTTACTGCACAACCAGCTCTGCGTGAAGCGCACCGCTTTGTTTAAGCGCTTGAAGAATCGAGATAATGTCTCGTGTAGACAACTTCATGGCTTTAAGAGAATCAACCAAATCAGAAATGTTTGTACCATTCTTGTTGGTATACAAAGCCTCTTGATTCTCAGTCACTTGAATCTCACTATCCGGTACAACTACCGTTTGAATCGCATTGCTGGGGCGGCCAAGCATTGTATTCGGTTGTGAGGTTAAGAAGTTGGTATCGATTGTGAGTTTCAAACTACCATGAGAAATCACCACGTTACCTACTTGAACATCTGCGCCAGCTACCAAAGTTCCGGTGCGCTCATTAATGACAACACGAGATATGGCTGGTGGCTCAACATACAAATTTTGTATTTGCGCAATGCTCGAAATGACCGAGCGGTCTTGCGGCGGTACGATCTGAATTTTTCCAGCATGGAGCGCTTGGGCTGTTACGCCTGAAGTTTGCAATGCCTGAACGACTCTATCGGCCATAATAAAATCAGGTTTGCGAAGTACCAAGTGCAGTAATCCATCATCAGACAAAAAGTTGCTTTTAACTTCTCGCTCTACAACGGCACCTTGGTGGATAACCCCCACCGTTGGGTGATTTTTTTGCACTGATGATTGATTAGCTTCAAATTGATAGCCACCAACAGCAAGTACGCCTTGCGCTAACGCGTAAATTTCATCATCAGCACCTTTGAGCGGGGTCATGAACAAAGTACCACCAGACAAGCTTTTCGCATCCCCTAGTGATGAAACGTGTACATCAATTCTATCGCCTGGCTGTGCAAATGGCGGTAAGTCGGTACTCACAATTACTGCTGCAACATTGCGCGCTTTGATGTCTTCTAAGTCTAAAATAAGTCCGAAGTTTTCAAGCGTATTTCTAATTGATTGAATCGTCGCGCCATTTCTAGAGGTGTCACCCGTACCCGCTAAACCAACGACAATACCATAACCGACTAATGCATTGTCTCTGACACCATCAACACGGGCGATGTCTTTGATTTTAACGTTGGCCTGACTTGCTTGCGCTATATTTCCGACTTGGCTCAAACACAATAGGGCCGTAAAAATGAATAAAAACTTCATGATAAACCTAACCATTTAAACAACTTAGCAATCACACCAGGTTCTGTACCTTCACTCACACTTCCCTGACCAATAAACACGATGTTGGCATCAAACAAACGTGATGAAAGCAGCGTGTTTTGAGATGAAATATCACTATTTCTGACACGCCCAGTGACTTCTATACTTTGTACTTCTCCATCAAGCGTAATATTTTGTCGGCCGCGAATAATTAAGTTGCCATTGGCATCTTTGCCTTCGACCAAAGCCGTTATCTGTGCTTTGATAAAACCGTTTCTATGGATGGCGGCATCACCATTGATCTCAGAGCCAACGCCAATACCAAATGGCCAACTGCCATTTGGGCTTGACCCAGATGCCGATAACCCAAACCCTTTATCTGTGGCAGCGCCAGCAGATGACTTAGCCTGTGCATTTTCCATCACGATAATTGTCACAGTATCGCCAACGCGACTCGCTCGTTTGTCTGCGGTGTATGAGTTAAATGTCTCTTTACTAAATAACGAACTGGCCTGTGTGTTTACACTCATCAGACTGATCACGAATATTAGAAAGCCAGAATACTTACTGCTTAATCGCATTTACTTTCTCCTTTGCAGCGACCGTTACGCGTAACGCGCTGTTACCTTTTTCTAATTTGACTGGGATCTCATCACCTACAAACCCATCCTTTAATGCTTTGGCTTTTGCCTCAAGCTTTATACCTTTGTAGTGGTAGGTTAAATCTACCCACGTGCCCTTTTTAACATCGGGCTTTTTTCTAAAATCAGACGCTAAAATTGCCTGACCCGCTTTTATGGCTCTCGCCGCTATCAAACCACTTTCTGGTTTGACTTGCTTCGTCCTTACAAGTGACTCCGCGTCACGCCATTGCCAAGTCAAATCATCCTGATGAATATCTCGATTGGCACGAATTGAGCGCACTGCCACCGCTTGATTTACCGAATAAGTGAGTTCAGCAGTAATCCACCATTGCTGCTGGCCTCGCGTGACACTGAATCGCTTATGGCGTCCCCACAGATCAGATGTCGCCTTAATCTCAAATTCACGTATGCTCGAATGCGTTTGCGTACATATTTTTTGCGCTTTACGATCCCAAGCTATGTGTTTTAACGTTGCAAAATGCGCGTCAAACTGCTGCTTAAAAACCCCTTGTACTAAAGGAGACAAATCTAACAGTGGTACTTCGTAACAGTGCTTTAATATCACTCTCGGCCAGCCAGACACCGTAATCTCACCTGTTTGGAATGACGTATTTTTCACGATGTACTCAGTAATATCTGATTTAGATACATACTGCTGATGCGCCGGCCAAGGCATTCTTAAATTGCTTATTGCTTTTTGGGCGCCCGAGCTGGCTTTGCTAAGGTCGAGTATGCTTGCCAAGGCAATGTACTCATTGCCCTGATACAAGCTCTGCGACAGCTTTATATTTTCCGGCTCGGCGGCAACATAAAGCGGCATTAACGTGATAAACGAGATCCAAGCAAATTTCATGTTATCGGCGTAAGTTATTAATCGTCTCTAAGATCTGATCTGAAGTTTGAATGATTCTGGCATTCATCTGATAGCCGCGTTGAGCAAGCATTAAATTTACCATTTCTTCATTCATCGATACGTTTGATTGCTCAGCGAAACCTTGAATTAACTGACCAGTACCATACTCACCCGGCGTCGCTGTCTGTGCGCTGCCCGACTGTTCAGTCTCCATAAATAGGTTATGACCGACGCGATTCAAACCATGGTTGTTACTGAAATAACTCAGTTCTATTTGGCCAATTTCGATCAGCCCAGTCTCATTGGGCACTTTCACAAGCACTGAACCACTTGCAGCAAAGGTTACTTCGCTCACATTGGCTGGTAATTGAATCCCTTGGGCCAATTTCAGACCTTCAGATGAAGTCAAAAAGCCTTGTGAATCCAGCCTTAAACGACCCGCTCTGGTGTATGCAATGTCTCCATTTTGAGTCTCAACCGCAAGAAAACCATTGCCGTTAATTGCCACATCAAAAGGATTACCAGTTTGCTTGAGATCACCGACAGAAAAGTCAGTTTGCGTTGACGCAACCCCAACCCCAGCACCTTGAACCAAAGCACCACTTTGCTCAGTATTGTGCGTTTGGTAAACCAAATCGACAAAGTTAATACTGCTGCTTTTAAAGCCTGCGGTATTGGTATTTGCGATGTTATTGGATATCATCTCAATGAGTTTTTGCTGAGAGTTCATCCCGGATTCTGCGATATATAGCGAATCTATCATTGTTATTTTCTTCCCATTTCATTTATTCCGCTGTTCAGCATTTGATCATATGCATGAACGACTTTTTGCAGGCTTTGAATATTTCGATTGATACTCATCATCTGCGTCATTTCGTCAGATGAAACAACAGATGATGCGTTGAGTGCGGACGGCTTCACGGTTCGTACTTCAATGGCTGTCACGGCCGAAGAAGCGCGATATAAACTCGCCACTTCCGTGCGCGCTAAATTGTCGGTTTTAACCAGTGCAAGCTGAGCGATTTTAGAGCCATTGACAGACACATCACCATTGGTATTTATCGAAGGTACCTCACCATATGTGTCTATCTTGCCATTCTCGCCCACCAGCTTTGCACCGCTTGAGTGCGTTAGGTAACCATCGGGGCCGACATGGAAACGCCCATTTTTCGTCAAGAAAAACTCATTGTTTAGTTCAACAATAAAGTACCCCTCTCCCACAATGGCGACATCGAGTGGTCTATTAGTGTCATTAATTGCAGACTTACTTGGAGCAATATGCGTGACCGTTTCAACGGTGCCACTTTCAAGTACTTGATTAAACGTTTGTACCGATTGATACCCAGGCGTGTTCACATTTGCAATGTTTTGACTCACCGTAGATAACATTTGTAGTTCTCTATTGATGCTGGCATCGATAAGGTTAATTGGATCCATTGCTCACCCCGCCGCCTTGATTGGTTAACCCTTTATTCGACACAACCCCCAATGTTTGTACAGAAATATTGACTGGGATCTCAGATACGGCGACCACAGATAATTGCGGGAGTACCCTTTCAAGCAATTGTTTTAGGCCGAGCCTGATTGGAGAGTGGCAAACCAAAACTGGCGATATACGATTAGTAATTGCTTTTTCACATAGCCCACCCAACTGTGTAATCAGTAATTCAGTTGTCGCGCCATCCAAACTCAGTGACACACGCTCACCCTCGTGCTGTGCGCCAGAGATAATTTGTTGCTCTAGCAACGGATCTAGCGTCACGACATGTAACGTATCGTTTTCATCCGAAAGCGGTTGAACAATGCTAGTTTTTAATTTTTCACGCACTTTTTCAGCTAAGAAAGACACTTCTTTTGACACTTTCCCTTGGTCGACCAAACATTCAAGGATCAACTCAATATTTTTAATTGATACTTTCTCTTTGAGCAGCATCTGGAATACTTTTTGAATATCCGTATAAGACAAAATATTTGGGATCAGTTCATCTAATAAGCTGCTGTGCGTAGTTTCAATTCTGCTTACTAACGCCTCTGTTTCAGAGCGTGTTAAAAGTTCCCATGAGTGAGATTTAACCACTTCTGTAATGTGAGTCAGTAATGTGGTTTCCGAATCAACAACCGTGTAACCCGCTTGTTTTGCATTAGGCACTTGCTCCTCAGGGATCCATGCCGCTGGTAACCCGTAAGTCGGTTCTTTGGTCACGTCTCCTTGTACTGCTGAAAGCTCCCCTTTGGGGTCTATTGCCATATGTAAGCCATATTGAACGGTCCCCTTCCCTACACGTGACGAGAACACCCTAATTTCATACTCGTGTTCGGAAAAAGCAGGCTCTTTGACCACTTTATACTGCGGCAAAATTACCCCTAACGATTGCGCTTGCTGCTTTCTAAAAGCTTGGAAACGGGTCGACAATAAGTCGCCACTTTGTTCAATTTTATCGGCCAGTGCGTGTGACACCGCTAGTTCCAAAGGAAACACTTTGAGTAGCTCACCAAAGTCATCGCTTTTAGATTCAGTTTGTTCGCCAGAGGACGTACCTTGCTCTTGCTCAGAACCTGACTCATCTTGCGCGCTGCGCTTTTTAGCTGAACGGCTGACAAAAACACCCAAAGTAAAAAACAACATAGCAAGCATGGCGATAGGTAGGCTCGGTGCGCCAGGCAAGAAAACCGCAGCGCCCAAGGTACCTGCAACAATGAACAATGTTTTTGGTGAAGAGGTAATTTGCTTGCCTAGTTCATCACTCAGGTGCGCATCGGTCGCAGCACGGGTAATAATAATACCTGTTGCAGTTGCAATGATCAGAGAGGGAATTTGCGTCACAATACCATCACCGACGGTCAGCAAGGTATACGTCTCAAGGGCCTGATCCCAGCTCATGCCTAGCTGTACGATACCAATCGACAGGCCGCCGATAATATCAATCAATATGATAATGATGCCGGCGATAGCATCACCTTTAACAAACTTACTTGCACCATCCATAGCACCATAGAAATTGGCTTCTTTTTCTATATTTTTCCGGCGCGTTTTGGCCTCTTGATCATCGATCAAACCCATATTCAAATCGGCATCGATACTCATTTGTTTGCCAGGCATTGAGTCCAATGTAAATCGCGCTGCCACCTCTGCCACACGTTGCGCACCGTTAGTAACAACAACATATTGCACAACTATAAGTATAAAGAATACAACAAGGCCGATGACGTAATTACCGCCTACCACAAATGAACCAATTGCATGAATTACTTCACCCGCATCGCCACCTTCAAGAATTAGACGAGTTGCTGATATATTCAGTCCAAGTCTGAATAGTGTCGCAATTAAAAGCAATGAAGGAAGAGTTGAAAAGCTTAAAGGCTTATCCGTATAAAAAGTTAAAAGCAGGATCAATAATGCCAAACTAAAGTTAGTAATTAGCATTATATCTAGAATAACAGGTGGCACGGGCACAAATAACATCGTTAAGATGCCAATAATGGCTACCACAAGTAAAAGGTCTTTATGTGTCGCTAAGTTTTTAAGCATCGGTGTCATTTTGTTTTAGTCTCCATGCCAAGTAGCCACCTAAATACTGGCGCTATATCTTTAAAGCATGACATTGGTACAGCCTCATTTAATTGACATTCCTTATATAATTTTCTTGCCAACTTTTTATTCTGAATCATTGGAACTGAATATTTTCTTGCTTGTTTCCTGATTTTAAATGCAAATTCACCCTTACCCATTGCAACAACCTGCGGGGCGATCATTTTTTCTTTGTCGTATTTCAACGCAATTGAAATATGTGTTGGGTTATTTATCACCACATCTGAATCTTTGACTTGACTCAATGCGGCACTTTTCATTAAGAGTTCTTTTTGATTCTGCTTTTGCTTTTGCTTTACTTCTGGGTCGCCTTCTTTTTTCTTGTGCTCGTCTTTAACTTCTCGCTTGCTCATCTTCATTTTGTTCATGAAGTCCCACTTGTTGAACAAAACATCAAGCAAAACAAACGGTATGACTGCCAAGAAAAACACGCCAGCCACCTTTGCAAAGATAGAGAACCACGCATTCTTTATTTCTTGTTCGCTTCCAAAGCCTATTTTATTTATGTCTGCATATATGTAGTCATAGAATAAGTAGAAAATTCCACCTACCATTGAAAGCTTTAAAATACTTTTAATAAGCTCAAACAGCGTTTTCTTTGAGAATATTTTTTTAAACCCAGAAACAGGATTTATTTTTTTAAAATCAGGCTTCATTGGGTAGGATGTAAAAATAAACCCAGTTTGCATAATCGTAATTGATATGCCGACCAATAGAACTATCAACAGTAATGGTAAAAACACCGATAACGCAGACCAAACACCAAAGTTGAATAAATTAACTAGGTTTTCCGCATTAACACTAAAACCACTTGCAATAAAAAAGTAATGCCTAAATAAGTCAGCAATTTTACCCAAGACAACATCACCAAACATAAATGAAGCGGCCACAAAAGCACCACCCGTAAAAATAAGGTTTAACTCCTGGCTTTTATTTACTTGGCCTTTCTTTTTTGCTTCCTCTAATTTATAGGGGGTAGGCTTTTCTGATTTATCTTGCTCTTGGGACACGACTTAAAAACCCAGCTCTCTTATAAAAAAGAATGACTTATCATATAACAGAGCAAATAGTTCTTTACTGTGCAATACATTCACTCCAACTACTGTGATGCCAATAAATATTTTAAAAGGTAGCATTACAAAATATATATTCATTTGCGGCATTGTTCTGGACAAAAAACCAATAAAAATATCTAAGCACCACATAACTAAAATCATTGGTAAGAATAAGTACATAGAGATAACAAATATAAAAAATGACATCCCTAGATAAACTTCAAAATCAAAACCACTTATCCAACGTCCAACTTCAATGACTTCATACGTAAATAACACGCCTGCGAGTAGCTCTGTATGTAATCCAAGTACATAAAACAGCACCAATGCTAAATAGCTGTAGAAGGTCCCTATCAACGGCTCTTGAGAGTTGGTCGTCGGGTCCATCACCCCTGCCGCACCAAAGCCGATTTGCATATCAAGCACTCTTCCCCAAAAGCTAATAGACGCTATTGCCAACACGATTGGAAAGTACAGTAATGCACCGATGAAGAACTCGCCGATTGCTACCTTTATAAATTCAATGCCGGTGTAGGCTGTGTTGATATCAATAAATACCGATATCACTAGGCTCAAAACTAACAGCACTTTCGCTCTAACCACACCAGGCAGACGCTGTAAAGGCCCTTTGTTTAAGCCGATAAACATAGGTAGTAGTCTGAATGAAATGAGAATCCACTCATCAAAAACAGTCATCATGGTGTTATTTAAAAATGCTTAATCGACGAAATGGTTTCAATCGCAAACTCAGTCAACACACTTAACATCCAAGGACCAAACAGACCTAACACAGCGACAGATATAATTATTTTGGGCACGAATGTCAGTGTCATTTCTTGGATTTGCGTCACCACCTGAATAACACTTATCAGCAAGCCGACAAGTAAGGTAGCGAGGAGCAAAGGAAGTGCAATTTCTAGTGCAACTTCAAACATTGCCCCCATCAGGCTCACTACGTGATCAGCTTCCACTGACTGTGCCTGAGTTTTGTGCGACCGCTTTAATTAGCTCCGCATAACTAATGCCATCAATATGACTTGGCATGGCAATAATGGCTTCGACCTGTGATTTCGCTTTGTCTACATCACCATTTTTCTCGTCCATAAGTGATTGCGCATATAAACCGGTCAGCGAGTTTTTATCCAAACGTAACGACTTTTTAATATTGTGCTCTGCGGCAGCAACATCGCCTTTATTTATATTTATGACAGCGAGTGCGCCATAGGTCTCAGAAAACGCAGGAGAGAGCGCTAACGCAGTGTTAAAGTCTCGTTCAGACGCGTCAATATTACCTAAAATCAAGTGACACCAGCCACTCATATGATAGGTACCAACGTGGTCAAATTTGTTGCTAAACGCCTTATTAAACGATTCAAGCGCAGCTTCAAATTCGCCTTTTAAGAAGTCAACTTGGCCTTTGACAGCCCATGCACGTGCCAGCTGAGGGGCGACTTTCAAACAGTGGTCAATGACCTCGTTACCTTGTGGCACTTCGAGTAATGCGACCTTAACAGATGCCAGAGCTAGCAGCGCGTCAACTTGCGTATTGTCTTTTTTAACGGTTGTTTCTGATAGCGCGAGTGCTTGTTCGTAATTACCAAGATCAAACTCGACCAGAGACAGCAAGCCTAGTAGTTCTGGCTCATCACTCTGTTCTGAAAGGCTGTTCAGTATACCTTTCGCCTCATCTATCTCCCCTTTTAGATAAAGGATACGCGCAAGTAACGTGAAGCTATCTATGTTCAGGCCTGCTTGATGATAAGCGCTGTCTAATATTTGTTGCGCGGCGTCCAAGTCCCCGCCAATAAATTTACAAAGTGCTTTGAAAAACACACCTTGCGGACCTGTATTTATATCGATGTCTAACGAGAGTAAGTACTCAGACTGAGATACAAAATTACGAAGGATTAGGGTATTGAGTATTGCATAATGAGACTGAGGGTCACTCATCACTTTAGTTGGAATTTTAGATACAAACTCTTCAATTAATACCTTATCTGAACTGCTATTTACATGACTCAATAAGTCATACATTAACGACTGGTTTTCAGTATCCTGAATCCAATAATTAAGTAGCTTTGACAAATCCATTCTTGATTACCTTTCATTCGAAATATTTATTTTAAAACTAGTACGGGTGACGAATAAATCATCAAATCCATTTAAGTACAGAGTCACTGCAAGCCAAAAATTCAAGGGAATTATAAATATTTTCACATCAATGTGAAGAAAAGAAATTGTTAAAGGCCGCTGAAAAAAGCTCCGCACTTGTAAGTTTATTTTTTTTCAACTTTAAATCAATCAGTTACAACATTGGCAAGTCACTTACATTTCTTTACAAAGTGAATATTCTCTGTACATTTCTACCGAGCTAATGATTGAGAAATGCACACTTAGTGATCAATTGAAATTTTGAAGCTGTCCCTAGAAAGATATCTTATTGAAATTCACCACCCCATTATTAAAAAATTAAAATATTAATAAAAAACATTATTTTATATGCTCACATATAGAAAAATCGCATTCAAAAACAACACTGGAATTAACATTCATTAAATGAACGGCAATGGTATTTCACATTACATAAATTCTTGACTGAACCCACCCTCTCTATTGCATAAAAATCAATTAATATCTTCATAATTTGGTCATTTATATGAACGTACGTGCGTGAGCGAAAATCATAAAATCACATGTAAACGCCTCAATTAGTTTACAAATTCAATGTAAATGCTAGCGAAAGGTTTCATTTGATATTGTAGGTAATTTCGAATTGAGGCCTAACGCACTAGAGGCACAAGTAGCGAAATAATCATCCATAAGAACACCATAAAAGATATAAAATTTAACTTTTAAAGTCAGCGCGAGGGTTTGTCTCAGAGGGCGCATCGCTATGGAAAGTCACTCACTAGTTTCTCCCCGTAAGTAGTCGATAATTTGCCGTTCGAATTAAGTCTATTGTCGAGAATCCGAGAAGGAGAACCTACTAGTCAAACTGTGCGCAAAGTAACACGCACTGGGCTAAGTCTTCCACCCGTACTGTTCATTGCTTTTTTAAGACTGAACTCTCACAGTTTTAACTGACAGCGTCTCCTTCGCGGTTTTTTATAAAGCATGCATACGTCATGACCAATTAGAAAATTACTTACCGACAACCACAGATTTTCATTGAAAGGCGCTCAGCCATACAACAATAACGACTAAAAAACCGTATAAGGCCAAGCTTATGAATAAACTGCTAACACCTTAAATTTGCCATTCAGGAAAAGGATCGGGTAATTGTGCCCAGTAGTCTTGGCCTTTTTTTAGCTCTGCTGGCTTGAGCAAACAGTTATCCAATCTTGCTATTATGTCTTCTTTGTCTAAGCCTTGGCCGATAAATACGAGTTCCTGACGCATATCTCCAAATGGCTCCTCCCACATTTCAGCAATTGCATTAAGATATTCCGGATCTTCTGGCCATCGCTCTTTTGGCACAGCTTTCCAAAATAATCCCGCCATACCATATCTAGCCATTCCACCAGCTTGACTCCAACTACCCGCAATATGCGGTCGTGTCGCTAACCAAAAAAAGCCTTTAGACCGAACGAGCTTGCCGGCGACCTCTTTGCAATGCAGAAAATCAAAAAACTTTTTCGGATGAAATGGCAATCTCGCTGTATACACAAACGCACCTATTCCATACTCTTCAGTTTCTGGTATATGTTCGCCGCGCAGTTCTTTAAGCCATCCTGGTGCCAGCTGTGCTTTTTCAAAATCAAATAGACCGGTTGCCAACACCTCTTCGAGGGGTACCGCGCCATTTTGAATTGGGATTTGCTTCGCCTCAGTATTCAATGTTTTTAAAATGCCTTGCAACCTCTGTAGCTCACCATCACTAATTAAATCGACTTTGCTAATTAACAATACATCTGCAAACTCCACTTGTTCAACCAATAAATCAGCGACACTTCTCTCATCGCCTTCGCCTAAGCTTTCACCGGTTTCTTGCAGTAACTTGGCCTCATCGTAGTCCGTTAAAAAGTTCAGCGCATCCACCACCGTTACCATCGTATCGAGCTTGGCGATATCCGATAAAGCATTACCCTGCTCGTCAGCAAAGGTGAACGTTTCAGCGACGGGTAAAGGCTCAGAAATCCCCGTCGATTCCACCACCAAATAATCGTATTTGCCTTCTTGGGCTAGACGGTTGACCTCTTCAAGCAGATCCTCTCGTAGCGTACAGCAGATACACCCGTTGCTCATTTCAACCAGTTTTTCTTCTGCACGATTGAAGCTCACTTCATTTTGGACAATTTCAGCATCAATGTTGATTTCACTCATATCGTTGACAATAACAGCAACTCTCAACCCAGCTCGGTTGTTGAGAATATGATTAAGTACCGTCGTTTTTCCCGCGCCAAGAAACCCTGACAAAACGGTGACAGGCAACCGTGGCATTGTATTTGACATAACCGCCCCTTTTTAAACATGGTTGTCTTATAAATAAGTCACCACACCTTCGTTATGGTCGCCCTTCAAAAGTGCAGCAACGCAATGATTTGTTCACTACCCTTTGAATAAATGTTCACCCACTTCTTTAATATTCTTTACGTCCGCACAGAACTCTGTGGTTGGCCTCGCTAGTAGCCTAGGAATACCAATGGGTTCGCCAGACTCCATACAGTATCCATACTCTCCAAGCCTAATACGCTCTAAAGATTGAATGATTTTTGGTAGCAGTTTTTGTTCCCTTTCGACTATGCGCATAGAAAGCGCCCATTGTTCTTCCCAAGAAGCCCTATCATTAAAGTCAGCCAAATCGGGCTTGTCTTGCATATGCGCTTTTACTTCACGGATCCTTTCTCGCGTTGTATCGTGCAAGTCGATTAATCGCGCTTTAAAAAACGCAAGTTGTGCGTCATTCATATATTCTGATTCAGGTGCAGCTAAAATTTGTTCTTCAGTTAACAAGGGCAAAGATTTGTCTTCGGCAGTCATTATAAAACTCAACTCACTAAGTTGTTACACTATAACATAGCACAATATAGTGACTTAAGTTCTCTAGCAAGGAACAATTTATGAATGTGTTTTTCGAGCAGATCAGCGCGGCCTGTTTTCAGTGATTACACAATGCAAAACAAGACAAGTTGAGCGCTTAAACCTAATGAGGTCATAGGCTGTTGGAACAGCTAAATTGGCCCCACAGTACGTATCTCTTGCCGCTTTCTAGCCGCTCTTTTTTATTTTTAATCATTTAGGTGACAGAACCCCATACATTTTCACTCTACGCAGGTCTTTAGCTTTCAACGGCAAAATTGCGCCTTGCTGAAGAATACAGTTATCTATCTTTGATGTCGTTATTGCACCGTGAATACTGCTAATGACAACAACGGTGTTGTTCAACCATCTCAAAGGCATTCTTACACTGCAATAATCTGCACTATCGCACCTATTTTGAATACCACATTGATCATATACAAAAATAACAGGGGTGTTCACCAAGTTATATAGAAGCAATACAATATTGACGATAAGCTTGACACTGTATTTTTAGTGCTTGTCACACCTATTGATTGGCCAATCTAAGCAATCAATATGTAATAAACAGGCACCTGCACACTCATATTTTTAAACCAGCGAACGTGCGAGTAAAATAACTCTACCTTTTGGTTATTTACCTTAAAACCGATAAAGCAATTCACCATTGATCGCGCCTCTCCATACACATAGCTGTTTACACAGTCATATATGCGGCCCAACTCAGAGTAAAATGGGATAAGCGTGAATACGAGATGATTTGCGGCTAGAAATGGCGGTGTATAACCCTTCACACTTGTGAGGCAAGCAAATTCAAACCCTTTAAATTTAGAGGGTAAATCAGCCACACCTATCATTATGTTGTGACTGTCATGAGTTTGAAACAAGTAGCATACCGACTTTACCTTCATTGACTTTACATGGTGTTTAGTCGCCAGCGCACTTTTTTCTCCAAAGGGTATTTATCCTCCGCTGTCATTATATTTTCCCGCTCAGTGATCAGCTGCCAGCTAATTTACGCAGGTAAGCACATATTTTGCTGGCACAGGTCAAGTTGATACACGTACGACCCCTTTTCATTTGTTGGGTTTATATGCGGTGTATTATCATAGCCATTTTCATAGAACATTAATTAAACAAACACTGGAGGCAATAAATAGGATCACGTTATTGTCGAATGACGGGTTAAGCGCATCGCATTGGCACGGCGTTTACCTGTTTGCACTCTGCGACGGTACGTTAGATAAGCACACCAACCACCAATCACTTGTGCTTAGATACAACTGAAACACACTTTGTGACTGAGTGCAGTGCATTTACCTATCTAAACTCTAAATTATAACCACATACTTTTATTCAGCTTATGATATGTAAGGAAAAGGATTTTTATCCACTCCTTTGTGCATCTTGAGGAAGCATATAAATAGGCTGTATGCGCAACCTAAACTAAGCAGGTTACTTCACGCACAATACAAAGTGCTTCGTATGCCTGTTAGACACACCTATATAGTCAACGCAGTTCAGCTTTAATGTAATTTCATAGAGCTTATAACCAAGTCTTCAGTTGTTTTTAACTTATGTCACCATACCCGTTTACGCATTCACTTTTGTGCATGCCCCGCTCTGATCTGAGTAATCCGTTGATATGTATTATTCGTTAGTATTTCTTTTAAGTATGCTGTAAATAACAGTATGACCTATCTTAAAAGGCTGGTTATTTAAAAGGAGAGAGTATTTTTAGTAAGCCCAATGAACATCTTTTTCACCTCATCATTCCTTACTATAATTGGCCGCTTAAAAAGCCCAAATGCGCTTGAATTAGCACCTATTCACTCATAGTTATTCATACAAGCTATGTGCCTCTCTACATGTATGATATCGATAAGACTCAGCTCAGTGTTTGTTTTAAGTCACTTTTATTACCCCCCTATTTGACACCTTTTAGTCTAAATAGAATAGGAATAAATGCGCGTTTTTCACTATAAATTTAGGCGTTAACTGGGTAAGAGAATCACAAAGAAGTGAATTTCACGCATATTCGCCCAATTATTTTGATTAAAAATAAATTTTTTTATAAAAAAAATTATTTATTCCCACACAATAGTCATCCAAAGTGAAAATACGCAAAACTGCATAGTACTTGAATAAACATTAAACAAAACTAATGGTTGACAGTATAAGAATCGTCAAAATTTATGCACTGAACCATCCATTTTTTAAGCTTTAATGCGTCATCTTGAACAAAAATCAACCACATCAATAGAATGACAAAAAGGATCCCTCTTTTTATTCGACAAAAGTCTAGCAAGCCTGTTCTCTATAGATAATTAGATTTTTAACCTCTCGTTTAGAATAAAAATTCTAGCTTACTTTAACAGCCAACAGCGATTTTTTAATTTTTTCGATTAATGAATTAAAAACCAAGAACGCCTGCTTTTTTGAGCTGTTATTTTTCCTGTTTTTTATTGCTAAGATGCCCACGTTTTTTACTTACAGAATTAGGAAGGACTTAGGATGAAGTTAAAAAATGCATTGATATCTTTATGTGCTACTGCAAGCTTGGTCGCCTGTAATAGTATTTCTTCAAACACAAACTCAGGTTCTGCGGCAAACCTCTCAACAGGTCAAACAGAAGCAACCGTGGTCTTTATCCATGGTGCACACTTACGAGGTGCAGCTTGGCAACCCGTAGCCAGTGAATTAAAAAAAGCGCAGGTTACACCTCATATTATCGACTTACCTGGTCGCGATAAAAAAGTGGCGCCAAAAACCATTACTTTAAGCCATGCAGCGGATGCACTGTGTAAACGTACTCAAGACCTCCCACAACCACAGGTTTGGGTTATGCACAGCCAAGGCGGTGCGGTTGCCCATAAAGCGCTTGCTTCATGTAATCAAGTCGAAGTGAATCACTTAATCTATGTGAGTGCCGTTGCCCCAGTCGAAGGCGCTAAACCTTTTGCGCTATTGAATAAAGATGACGAAAACAATTACTTCAAGGGTGTAACCTACGAAGGTGGGTGGATGAAGATTACCAATCAATCGGAATATATCACCGCTTTTACCAACACTAATTCAAAATCTTTACAAGCACAGATTTGGTCACAGTCAGTGGATGAACCGGCGGTAACCGGCGAGGGAAAAGTGTACTTGAATAAAGCGAAATTAAATGCCATCCCGAAATCTTATGTGTTTGCAAAGGAAGACAAGATTATATCGTATGCAACACAGCAGAAAATTGCGGAGTCTATTGGTGCGACACAAACCTATCATATTGAGTCGGGTCATTTGCCGATGATCACACAACCCGTTGCCTTAGCTGATGCAATAAAGTCCGCTTTGGCACTCTAAATTTTCAATCACCATTCAATCTATCGTTAAAAGGACTTTTTAATGACGAAAAATACCCTTGCCCATAGTGGCGAGCCAATGGCGCTATTAAACAGCGTCAGGGCACTTGCCTCACAAAGTTTACAGCACTCGCCTTCTGTAACAATTATAGGAGCTGGTATCGCTGGTTTAACCAGTGCATACGAATTACTTAGGTTGGGCGCAAAAGTGACGATTATAGAAGCAGACCCGGGCCACATTGGAGGCCGCGTAAGAACCTTGCGTGAGTCTGACACTTTGTATGCTGAGCTGGGTGCTATGCGCATTCCAACGCACCATCAAGTTACTCGCCATTATATTGCTGAAATGGGATTAAAATTACGCCCATTTGTGCAAGACAATGCACGTACTCATGCCATGATCCGAGGCAAAAAAGTGACACGCAGCCCCGAAGGCTTTGAGCAGTTAAAAAGCGCTTTTGAGCTTACCCCAAAAGAGCGCAGCATGAGTGCCGACAACATGTGGGATCTTGCAGTCACTGAAGTGTTAAATGCATTGTCGGATAAAGAAAAGCGTGCACTTTATGAGAAAAACTTAACCACTCAAAGACTCAAAGAACTGGATGCGATGTCGCTCAAAGATGCATTTAAGCAAGCAGGGCTCAGCTCTGAAGCGCTCGAATATGTGTCTTCTATTTATGGCGTTTCGACCCTGCTTCATACCGCTTTTTCTGAACACTTGCGAGAACAACTTGAGCGAGTCTGGTTCGAGGGTTTCGACGAAGTCGTTGGCGGCACCGATCTCCTAGCCAAGCACCTTTATCAACGCATTGAGGGTAAAGTGCAATTTTTGGCTGGCGCTAAAGTAGTCGAAATTAAAAACCAACCAAATAAGGTGTCTATTTGTTATCAATCCAGAGATAGAAAGAAGCACACGTTAGAATCTGACTATGCAATTTGTACCCTCCCCTTTGGCGTGTTGGGCAAAATCGACTTTCATAACAGTATCAACCCCAAAAAGGCGCGGGCATTTGCTCAGGTGCACTATGACTCAGCAACTAAAGTATTGATCAGAACCAAAAACCGTTTTTGGGAGCTTAAAGAAAAAATTTATGGCGGGAGTACCATTTACGATGCAGGCCTTGGTCATACTTGGTACCCAGCTGACAATGCCGTCGCTAAAGAGCGTGCTATTTCAAACTCAGCCAGTTACTTGTTGGCTTCTTATACCTGGGGCCAACACGCCAGACGTGTCGACACACTTAATAACTTTGAGCTCAAAGAGTTGATTTATACAGAGCTGAAGAAAGTACACCCTTATATTGAGCGAGATGACATTTTAAGTGTATTACGCTGGAGCTGGAGTAACCATACTCATTCGGCGGGTGCCTACGCGTTTTTCAACCCTAGAGACCATCAAGACTACTATGCGCTAATGAGCGAACCCGAACAGCGCCTATGTTTTGCCGGAGAGCATTGCTCGGTTTATCACTCTTGGATCCAAGGCGCTTTAGTATCCGCCCTAGAAACCGTTCAGTACATTCACAAACACGCTTAAGCTTATTTATCACTTTTTAATATTAGATTTTTGTAATAAGGAAATATCATGTCTTATACAGTCGCTGAGTTTATTACGCTCAGACTTAAACAATTAGGTTGTCACCATGTTTTTGGTGTACCGGGCACTTCTTGTTCTGATTTTATCGACAGTTTGGTTGCCGATCCAGATATGCATTTCATCAATACGGTTAACGAGCTCGAAGCTGGCTATGCCGCAGATGGATATGGTCGACAAGGTGCATTAGGCGCGGTCTCGGTTGCATATGGTGTAGGCACTTTGAGCATGGCCAACGGTATTGCCAGCGCCTTAACAGAGCGCGTGCCACTGGCAGTGATCAATGGTGGACCAACCGACAAAGATCTCAACCTTGAAGCCGAATATGATGTGTTATTTTCTCACTCAACCGGGTTTGGTAAAACCGATTTGCATGTCTTCAAAGAGCTGACGCTCGCCGCAGAAGAAATTCGCGACCTAGAGGGCGCAGCTGATCGTATTGACCAACTACTCATTACTGCATTAGAGCAATCTGGTCCTGTCTACATCGAAATCCCTCAAGACTTATGGAAAAAGCCAATCGGTCACTTTTCGGCCAACTTAAACTACTCTGCAAGACGCTATCGCGGCGGTAGGCGACAGTTTGTTCGCGCCATTAAAAACACATTGCCCCAAGCTAACAAGCCTGTGGTATTGCTTGGTGCTGAGCTGGTCCGTTTTGGGTTAATTGATGAAGCAATGCAATTTGTTGAGTCACAAGGCTTACCGTTTTATACCACACTACTTTCAAAGTCTTTGGTGAGTGAGTCTCACCCGCTATTTTGTGGTGTTTATGACAGTGATTTGGCCCCCTCAACCATTACGCAAGGCGTGGAATCATCAGATTGTGTGATTGCCCTAGGTTGTTTATTTGGGATTGACCATCGCTATATGGTGGTTTCTCTCAAAGAAAAATTGATCCGTGTGGCCTTTAACAAGGCAATGGTAGGTAGCAATGTGCTACGTAAACTCTCTTTAGGAGCAGCATTAGAAGCGATTAATGCCCTTCCGAAACTGAATGAGCAAAACAACATTGTACCCAGTGTTGCAGGTTTAAGTTATCAACAGCGCCGTGAACAATGGCAAACAAAATTCAGCAATGACCCTTATTCTGGCACTCTAGGGCATGATGGCATTTTTGCAGCCATCGGAGATTTTTTAAATACCATTCACTCCCCTTACTACATTAGTTTAGATACTTGCTTGGCGAGCTTTCCAGGCGCGGATATTCCCGTTACAGATACACAGTGTTTCTTAGCGAACCCTATTTGGCTTTCGATCGGACAAGGCACACCCGCAGCAATAGGTAGTTATTTCGCTACGGGTAAAAGGCCGCTCATAGTGACTGGTGATGGTGGATTCCAAATGGTCTCGCAAGCGTTTTCGTCGTTTGTACAAAACAATATTCCGGCCATTATTGTCATTGTTGATAATGGTTCCTACGCGATCGAGCAGTTCTTAATAGATGGTTCTTTTTTCACAGAGCCAGGCAAAGCACCATTGGACTACGTGATGCTCAATGGCTGGAAGTATGAAAATATGCCCCATGTATACAATGGCGGTATAGGGTTAAGAGTCAATACCTATGAAGACTTGCTAGGTGCGTTACAACACGCGCATGCACGCCCTGATCAACCTTGTGTTATAGCGGCACAGATCCCGATGAAAGATCTCCCTGCTGAAAACCGTGCATTTTTGGGAATTTAATCAAAATTGGCCGACATAACTGACTGTCGGCCTCGTTAACACAAGGGTAAAAGGATGACATTGTCGCGACGCGCTTTTTTAAAAAGCGGTTTTGCTGTAACTGGCTTAACCAGCATTGATGCATTTGCCTCGCCTTGGATAAGGGCTTTGCTCAATGAATCAAATAGCTATCATGCGTTATATCTCAATAAATACTTATATAACGATTTAACCGCTTTACTGGCGAAACAACTCCACCTATATCAGGATTCAGAAATACACGCTCAAGCACTTGAGTGTGTCTCTAAAATGCAGGATGAAGGGCTCATTTATCAGCGTTTATCAGATATTTTAGCCAATAGTAAGCTCAACATGCATTTACTGAATATGCATCGGTTGCAAGATCAACAAGTACGTTTCAGTCAATATTTAACTGAATTAACACGTACACACAGCCTCTCTGGTTATATTAGCTTTGGGTTACCCAATAGCGAGTTTGACCCTATTAATCATCTACCATTTTTTAATGGCCAAACTTATACCATGACACATGCACTCAATGAGTCATATTCTCCACTACAACGGACCGACTTTTCGGGTGTAATACAGCCAATAGAGCTAATAGATAGCCCGCCTAAAATCAATGCTTCAAGCGTGGAACTGGCTGCTATTTACGATGGCCCTCACAGCTATTCAAGCACTGACTTTACGCGCATGATGCTACGTATAAAACAAGCCATGCCCTCTGGCGGTAAATTAGTCATGCCGCTGTTCAATGTGCAACAGCCTGCACACAAGCATGTGGTATCCGTGTTCAATGATTGGAAAAACTTGTTGCATGGCCGCTCATGGCAAGCAGCGCAAATTCAGCGAGATAGGCTGCAATCTTTAACCGCTTGGCATAAAGAAATGGCGATTTATGGCTATAAAGTGCATGCCGTTATTCCGCTGGAAGAAAACACCATGCTCCCTGAATATCTCAGCATTTACGAAAAGGTTTAAACATTATGGAACCATTAAATAACAAAGGACTATCAAGACGTTCATTTTTAAAAGGCACCGGCATTGGCATGGGAGTCTTGGCCAGCAGTATGCCAAGCTTTGCTTTCGAAAACGTGTTTGACAACCACAATGGCGCAGTGGCTACCGCTCAATTAAAAAATGCAGGGTTGTTAGAGCAAGCGCAAACCAACTTGCTATTCAAGCAATTGACTGACGCACTCAATTTTAAACACTCTAACGCGGAAAAAGTACTCATTGTCTTAGGGCAAGTCAGCGACCAGGCTTTTCCATACAGTGTTGATCACAAATTACTCAGCGCTTGTTTGACACATTTACACACTAAAGGGATCAGTAGATCGCACATCACCGTTGCCTATCGCGCACCAAGCACGCTCGGTGACAACGCCCCGCTCGTAAAAGCGATTGCATCAACACAAAGCGGTAGTCAACTTAATAACGCTCCGCTTGTGAATGTTGCAACTAGCAATGCCTGGTCAACCATCAACATGCCCAAAGCATTGCCCTCAGTGAAAATACTGGAGCAAGCAAAAAGTGCCGATCACATTATTTATTTAGATCAGCTAACAGACCAACATGGTGCGCTACACTCCCCAACAATGGGGCTAGCTAAGGTTGTATTTGACCCACAGTCATTTAATCAATACCGTAATCAGTATGATGACTTATTTAGTATGGGTGAAATACAAAACGCTATCTCTAAAAAGGTCCGTTTGCTTGCTTATAATGCTTCACGTTTTATCGCTAAATCGACTGAGACAGCGGTGCAACCGCATCATGTTCACCCAGGCCTACTTGCTATATCCAATGATGTTACAAGCCACCAACTGTTCGCTGAAAATTACTTACATAGCGTATTAAATACCACTCCGGCGCTAAGGCATAACGCTCAGCAACTCACTTGGTTTCAATCTGGGGTGAGCCGTGACCCGATGACCATCGAACAGATAGAAAAAACGATTCAGAGATCGGGGGTTGCATTAAATAAGGTACAGCTTGTATAAACATTGCTTTTAGCAATCCGTTAAAGCTTGTCTATACCTCTCTAAAAAGCGGCCTGCATAAATCAAGTAGGTCGCTTTTTGGGTCTAAGCTGACCTATTGGGCAAGTGACAAAGACTTGCCCCGCTTCTGCCAATGCTCTTAACTAAGTGCTTGCTCTTTTCACATAAAACACAGTGTACACACCATGTTATTAAGCAATAAATTTGTGCCTGTCTTGTTATAAATTCTTTATATTGCGAAGAAGCCCGCCTCTTTATCATACCTTTCTTCAACCAATATGCTCGTGATTATGTGACCTTCAGCAAGGCCTATTAAGAAACCTATCAAATTGTTATTATAAAACTCCAAGTCATGACCATCTTCACTCATCACTGCTATTGTCCAATCTTCAGGCCTGCCATTACAAACCCAAAATATGTACTCACCATTATCACTCAGAGCAAAAGTCAGCAAACCTTTTGGTTCAGGGAATAAACAATAGTTATAAAACTCTGGGAAGTCCTTCCGATTAACCTCCATGAGCTTAAGCTTACTTGCGATTTCATAATTTACTTTCTCTTGTCCACCATCCATTTGAGGACTCAATAGCCTTATACGATCTAGAAAAAAGCCATCGGCAAAAGTTTCGCATAACACTTTATAATCTAAAGGCAGCGTGCTCTTCAAACTTTTCTCAATCTTACTAAAGTCTAATTTAATCTGAGCTCTAGAATCTTTAATTTCTTTTAGAGCACAAAGTAAGCTTTTTTTACTTATCATGAGGTAACCTTAGGAAAAAATAGGACAGACACATTTTAAAAAGCAAGTAACCTTGCCAGCGTTCGTTGGTCCAATTCAGCGCGTGTTGCTGGTTCACTTTTACAACTAAGTGATAATGATTGCTCATGATGTCATACGCCGAATTTTCTATCGCAAACACGTCACTAAGCAGCTTTAAACGCTCGATTAACCATGTGCGCCTATGGTCAAAGTTCTCCCTGTATATTTGTCATCTCCACACAAAAAAGCACGGCGTACACACCGTGCTATTAAGTGATAATAAGAGGTCGAGGACAAATCTATCAATGCTTTCC